>CAWISO010000001.1:0-213407 GCA_963838755.1 uncultured Actinomycetota bacterium
TGTCTTTGCTCCGTCACTCGGTCACGGCGGCGACGACGGAGCGATCGACATCCTGCTGGTCGGCATGGACAGCCGCACCGACGCACACGGCAACCCGCTGAGTCGGGAGGAATTGGCTTCGCTGCGGGCCGGGGACGAGGTGGCCTCCAACACCGACACCCTCATCCTGGTGCGCATCCCGGACAGCGGGAAATCGGCGACCGCGATCTCCATTCCGCGCGACACCTACGTCTCGGCGCCCGGGCTGGGCAAGACCAAAATCAACGGGGTCTACGGCCAGACCAAGGAGGCGAAACGAGTCAGCCTGGTCGAATCCGGCGTCGCGCCCGCCGACGCCGAGGCGGAGGGAACCGAGGCCGGCCGTGAGGCGCTGATCAAGACGGTCGCCGACCTCACCGGCGTCACCGTCGACCACTACGCCGAGATCGGGCTGCTGGGTTTCGCGTTGATCACCGACGCCCTCGGCGGCGTCAATGTATGCCTCAAAGAGCCGGTGTACGAACCACTCTCGGGTGCCGACTTTCCGGCCGGCTGGCAGAAGCTCGACGGTCCGCAAGCGCTGAGCTTTGTCCGCCAACGCCACGACCTGCCCCGCGGCGACCTGGACCGAGTGGTACGCCAGCAGGTGGTCATGGCATCGCTGGCCCACCAGGTTATCTCCGGCAAGACGCTATCGAGCCCGTCCACGATGAATCGCCTGCAGCAAGCCATTCAGCGTTCGGTGGTGCTCTCATCCGGTTGGGACATCATGGATTTCGTGACGCAACTGCAGAAGCTGGCGGCCGGAAAGATCGCCTTCGCCACCATTCCGGTGCTCGACGAGGCCGGCTGGAGCGACGACGGCATGCACAGCGTCGTGCGGGTCGATCCGCATCAGGTGCAGGACTGGGTGGCAGGTTTGCTGCACGATCAGGCGGAGGGCAAGACCGACGAGTTGGCCTACACCCCGGCCAACACCACGGCCAGCGTGCTCAACGACACAGATATCAACGGGCTGGCCGCTTCGGTGTCAGAAGTGTTAACCTCCAAAGGTTTTAGTGCGGGCACCGTCGGCAACAACGACGCCGCCCATGTGTCAGGCAGCCAGGTGCAAGCCGCCAAGGCCGACGACTTGGGCGCCCAAGCGGTTGCCAAGGATCTCGGCGGGCTGCCCGTCATCGCCAACGCATCGGTACCACCGGGATCGGTTCGGGTGGTGTTGGCCAACGACTACACCGGCCCGGGCTCCGGCTTGGGTGACGGCCCCGCCCCGCTGGCAGCCTCGTCGGTCTCGTCAGGCGCGAACTCCGCTTCGACCAACCCCGACGCTCCCCCGCCCTCACCGGTCCTGACCGCCGGCAACGACCACCCCGAGTGCGTCAACTGACAACGCTCAGCGCAGCCGTTCTGGACCCGATGCTGCGCTCCGACCCGGTCGGCCCGCGTATCACCTACTACGACGACGCCACCGGCGAGCGCATCGAGCTGTCGGCGGTCACGCTGGCCAACTGGGCGGCCAAGACCGGCAACCTGTTGCGCGACGAGTTGGGCGCCGGGCCGGGCAGCCGGGTGGCGGTATTGCTACCGGCCCATTGGCAGACCGCGGCGGTGCTGTTCGGTGTGTGGTGGATCGGCGCGGAGGTGCTGCTCGCTGCTACGGAGGCGGACATCGCCTTATGCACGATCGACCGGCTCGAGGACGCCTTTGATATCACAGCGACCGGCGCAGGCGAGGTTGCTGTGCTGTCGCTTGACCCGTTCGGCCGCCCCGCACCCGACCTGCCCATCGGTGTTACCGACTACGCAACCGCGGTGCGGGTACACGGCGACCAGATTCTCGCCGAACCCCACCCCGGCCCGGCCCTGACGGGTCGCTCCGTCGACGAGGTGCTGGCCGCCAGCCACAATTCGGCGACGACAAGGGGTTTGACGGCAGCCGATCGCGTGCTGTCGACGGCGTCTTGGGATCAGCCGGACGACCTGATCGAGGGCCTGTTGGCGGTGCTGACAGTGGGGGCGTCGCTGGTGCAAGTGGCCAACCCCGATCCGGCCGCGCTTCCGCGCAGGATCGAGACCGAGAAGGTCTCTCGGGTATTGGATTAGCGGCACGCGTGCCGCCGATCCCGGCCGCTGGCGGGTAGCCACGAGACATCAACATCAGACGCCGCTGCAGAAAGCAGGGTCGCCACGTAGCCGTCCAGCGCAGTGAGTAGCCGATTACTCCGATCCGCCGGATCGGTCTGCGAGACACTGAACCGCCAGGAGCACTGCGGAAGGACAGACCGTGACCGGATTTCGGGTGGGCATAGCGGACTTCAATCTCGTTTCTCGCCCGACGGCGGAGACTTTCACACGAACCGAGTACCTGAATGCGCTTGCCAACCGCGTCGACTCGTTTTGGGTTGTTGACCACCTCAATGGATTGTTCCCGCGTTCGTTGTGGAAGCAGAAGTATTGCGGTGCAACCAAGCTTGTGCCAACCCTTGATGCGTATATGGAGCCGTGGACCATGCTCGGGCACCTCGCTGCGCGTAATCGGGTGGGTCGCATGTCCCTGGGTGTGGGTGTGACCGACACCGGTCGACGCAATCCGGCCGTCACCGCGCAGGCCGCGGCGACGCTGCACCTACTCACCCGCGGTCGGGCAATTCTAGGCATCGGCCCGGGTGAACGCGAAGGCAACGAGCCCTATGGCGTCGATTGGTCCAAACCGGTTGCGCGGTTTGAGGAGGCGATGGCCACCATCCGCGCGCTGTGGGGTTCGGGAGGCCAACTCGTCAACCGCGATTCACCGTATTTCCCGCTACGCAATGCGCTCTTTGATCTGCCGCCCTATCGCGGCAAGTGGCCCGAGATTTGGATCGGAGCCCACGGCCCGCGCATGCTGCGTGCCGCAGGCCGCTACGGCGATGGCTATTTTCCCGGCTTCCCGCACCGGCCACAGGACTACGCACAACGCCTGGACGTCGTTCGGGCCGCCGCCTCCGACGCCGGGCGCGACCCGATGTCCATCATTCCCGCTGTGTGGATGGCGGTGATCACCGCTCGAAGACGTGACGATGTCGATGAGGCCCTCGACTCCGAACTCATCAAGTTCTGGGGGCTGTCGGCTTCTGATGAGGATTTCCGACGTCATGGTGCTCACCACCCGTTAGGGGCCGGGTTCGCGGGGGCGCAGGATCTGACGCCGTTCAACATGGACGAGCAAACGGCGTTGTCCCATGTGGCCCAGGTTCCGCCGGCGCTCCTGCGGGAGACAACGCTAAATGGGACACCCGAAGAGGTGATCGAGCAGGCCGCGCACTGGCGCGACTGCGGAGTCCATTACATGGTGTTGATCAATGGGGGTCCTTTACAGCGGAGCCTGCGCAAGGGGCTGATGTCGGTGCAACCGTTTAGCAAGATCCTCCGCGGGCTGAAGAAGCTCTAACTGCGTCACGCGCGGCCGAACTTCGTCGCGCTCAGGCTTGCCCCCAGGGACAGAAATACATGTTTGTATAGCAATGTTTTTATGTTACGTTCGTTTCGAAGGCTGATTGTGCCGCTCGACGCCGGCCGGCAGCCCACTCACAGGAAGGCCTTTCGCGATGTTGGTGCACGGGCTATTGGGCAAGGCAGCCGGAACGGTGGTCACCGGTCTGGTCGGAGTCAGCGCCTACGAGGTTGTCCGCAAAGCCCTGGCCAAGGCGCCACTTCACGACGCGGCGGTCACCGCGACGGAGTGGAGCCTGCGCGGAACGCGCCGCGCCGAGGAAGCAGCGGAATCAGCGCGGCTGAAGTTGGCCGACGTGGTGGCCGAGGCACGCGAACGCATCGGTGAGGAGGCGCAGCCTCCGGCCATCGGCAACCACGACCACGAGCACTGACATGCGCGTAGTTTCGGACGCAGCCGGGCGAATGCGGGTACAGGTTCCCTGGGTGCGCTCGAATTCGCGCCGCGCCGTCGCGGTGGAAGAGGCGGTGGACCAGCAGAACGGGGTGCGCGCCGTGCACGCCTATCCGCACACCGGTTCGGTCGTCGTCTGGTATTCGCCGAGACGCTGCGACCGCTCGGCGGTGCTAGAAGCGATCACGTCGGCCGAACACGTTGCGACCGAGCTGATCCCGGCGCGCACCCCACGGTCGTCCGACGTCCGCAACACCGAGGTGCTGCGCATGGTGATCGGCGGCGCGGCGCTGGCGTTGCTCGGAGTGCGCCGATACGTGTTCAACCGCCCGCCGCTGCTGGGCCCGTCTGGCCAACTGGTCGCGACCAGCGCGACGGTGTTCATGGGCTATCCGTTCCTTCGCGGCGCGTTGCGGTCGCTGCGCTCCGGACGCGCCGGCACCGATGCGCTGGTCACCGCGGCGACCGTGGCCAGCCTGGTGCTACGGGAGAACGTCGTCGCGCTCACCGTGCTCTGGCTACTCAACATTGGCGAATACCTGCAGGATCTGACGTTGCGACGGACCCGGCGGGCCATCTCGGATCTGCTGCGTGGCAGCGCCGACACGGCGTGGATTCGGCTGGCCGACGGCCCCCAGGCAGGCACCGAAGTCCAAGTGCCGATCGATACCGTGCAGGTCGGCGACGACGTGGTGATCCACGACCACGTCGCGATACCGGTCGACGGCGAGGTGGTCGACGGCGAGGCCATCGTCGACCAGTCCGCGATCACCGGGGAAACGCTGCCGGTCAGCATCGTCACCGGATCCACCGTGCACGCCGGATCGGTGGTGCTGCGCGGGCGCCTGGTGGTTCGGGCAAGCGCGGTCGGCAACGAAACCGCCATCGGCCGCATCATCACCCGCGTCGAAGAGGCTCAACACGATCGGGCACCCATCCAAACCGTCGGCGAGAACTTCTCCCGTCGCTTCGTTCCGATCTCCTTCGTCGTCTCCGCGATCACCCTGGCGCTCACCGGGGATGTCCGGCGCGCGATGACCATGCTGCTGATCGCGTGCCCCTGCGCGGTGGGCCTGGCGACACCGACCGCGATCAGCGCGGCCATCGGCAACGGCGCGCGCCGCGGGATCTTGATCAAAGGCGGGTCGCACCTCGAGCAGGCCGGCCGAGTGGACGCGATCGTGTTCGACAAGACCGGCACACTAACCGTCGGTCGACCTGTTGTAACGAATATCATTGCTTTACACAAGGATTGGCAGCCAGAGCAGGTGCTCGCTTATGCGGCCAGCTCCGAGCTGCATTCGCGCCACCCACTGGCCGAAGCCGTGATCCGCTCCACCGAGGAACGGCGCATCATCATTCCGCCGCACGAAGAATGCGAGGTGCTGGTCGGTCTTGGCATGCGGACCTGGGCCGACGGACGGACGCTGCTGTTGGGCAGCCCGTCGCTGCTGGGCTCCGAAAACGTCAAGGTGTCCAAAAAAGCGGCCGTCTGGGTGGACAAACTGCGCCGGCAGGCCGAGACTCCGTTACTGCTCGCGGTGGACGGCATACTGGTTGGGTTGATCAGCCTGCGCGACGAAGTTCGGCCGGAAGCACCCGATGTGGTGAAGCGGTTGCGCTCCAATGGGGTTCGCCGGATCGTGATGCTCACCGGCGATCATCCCGAGATCGCGAAAGTCGTTGCCGGCGAGCTGGGCATCGACGAATGGCGCGCCGAGGTGCTGCCCGAGGACAAACTCGAAGTGGTACGCCAACTTCAGAACGAGGGGTACCTGGTCGGAATGGTCGGCGACGGCATCAACGACGCCCCGGCGCTGGCTGCGGCCAACATCGGCATCGCGATGGGCCTGGCCGGCACCGACGTCGCCGTCGAGACCGCCGACGTCGCCTTGGCCAACGACGATCTGCACCGCCTGCTCGACGTGGGCGATTTGGGCACCCGCGCGGTCGAGGTCATCCGGCAGAACTACGGCATGTCGATCGCGGTCAACGCCGCCGGGCTGTTGATCGGCGCCGGTGGCGCCTTGTCGCCGGTGTTGGCGGCCATTCTGCACAACGCGTCGTCGGTGGCCGTGGTCACCAATAGTTCCCGGCTGATTCGGTACCGCTTGAGCTAAGCGCGGGCTCGGCGCGCCGCCAACAGCCCGGTGACCTGCAGCGGGCAAAGCACCACCCGCCCGGCGGCGACCACGGCGACATCCCGACAGGTTGCCGCTGCCCTTACCAGCGCGGCCGCCCCCCGTCGACAGGAAGGTGATGGCGGCCGCGCCGACGGTGGCCCGTCGAGAATGCACGTCGGCAGCGCACAACTGGGCAAGTGCGTGACATTGGACAGGTCAACCTCGCCACCGATGTACAAAACCACCACGTCGTCGAGATCTTCTCGATGAACATCTGAGGTGTCGTCGCGGACTGCTTCGTCCGTGCACGGCTTGATCAAGAGCGGCCCCGGGGTACCGCGATCTGGACTGCTGAATTAGCCACCGAGCGCCGTTCCGGCTGCTAAGCCAACCGCACCATCACCGCATCAGCACCAAACCGCGGGCAGCGCGTAGCCTGGGGCCGATGAACGAGGAGCTGCAATCGCTGTCGCGCGAGCTGGCTGAGGTAGGCAGGCTGGTTGATGACGACGACGTGGTTAGCGTGGTTGACCGTTTGGTCCGGCGCGCGGTGCGCACTATCCCAGCCTGTGAGCACGCCACGGTGACAGTGGAGGTGGCCCCCGACAAGTTGGAGACCGTGGCCGGCGGCGAGATTGCCGCAGTCGCGCACCACCCCGACGAGCCCCGTCCCTGGCATGGCCCGATTTTCGAGGCGGTAACCTACCGCGAGCCGCGTCGGGTCGAGGACGCCGAGACCGAGCAGCGGTGGCCCGGATTCGGGCAGCGGATGCGCAGCGCCGGGTTTCGCAGCTGCCTGGCGTTGCCGCTACCCACGTTTCGCCGGCCGGCTGTGGGATGCACGCTGTTCTCCAGCCGTCCCAACCAATTCACCGAGCACGTCCTGGACCTGGTGATGCTGTTCGCGTTACATGCGGCCACTACGTTCGACAACGCCACATTGTATGAGCATTCACGACAACTGGTCGACCACCTGCATACTGCACTGGCCACCCGAGATCTGATCGGCCAGGCCAAGGGGCTGCTCATGCGGCAATACTCGTGTGACTCGGATGCCGCGTTCGACCTGCTGCGCCGCATGTCGCAGCAGCACAATGTCAAGCTTCGGCAGCTTGCCACCGAGTTGACCTACGCCCAACAGCAAGGCCGGCTGGAACCGCTGCTGAGCCAATGGCTACCCTTCGGCGGGACGCAGTCGAGCGTCGCTGCGACAAAGTAATCCGGTTTGGCATCCGCAATCCTGGTCTCGCCGGGCTCCGACGCCTTGCCAGATGGCCACGGCGACGACGCTGAGGCCCATCGCGGGATTGAACCACCGGCAACATCTTTTTCGCTGATGCTCCAGCGTGACGGTCGCCCGGTCGCAAGGGCGCGCGAATGACGTCCAGGGTTTCGTCGGGCCATTCTGCACAACGCGCCATCGGTGGCCATAGGCGCTAACAGTTCCCGGCGATTCGGTGCCACCTAAGCTGAGCAGATGCGACAATGTGGCACGTAAGGCGATGACGATGTAGGAATCCGGTGCAAATCCGGAGCGGTCCCGCCACTGTCATCGGGGAGCGACCCTCAACCGCCACGGCTCGTGCTTTCTAGGAGCTGGAAGGCGAGGCGAGCAGCGATCCGAGAGCCAGGACACTCGCGTCATCGCGTCCTGCGACCCGGGGCGGTCGACCCCGAGAGAGCTGACGAACGTCTATGGCTTGCGCGCCCGAGACAAAAGCTGCGGTGTTGTTCGCGCAACTTTCGAACGTCGGTCCGTATTTCGCGGTCGGGACCGGACCCGTCGCGCACGGCTGGCGACCGGTACGCCAGCTCTACACCAACACCGCACTGCTCGACGGGATCATCGGCCGCGTACAGGCGCGCATGGATGTCGCAGAGCAGCGAGTCGCGGCGTCGACGTTTTTCCTCGGCTTCGCCGCGCGACTGTGGTCGATCGGGCTCGGCGCGTTGGCCGGCCACCGGCTGCTGCCCGACTTGGCACCCGAGCACCTGTTGTTTCGGGAGGCCGACGGCCACTTCCGGCTGCACATCGAGCATCCCCTGATCTGGCAAGGTGACGACTTAGAGCCACGGCTGGCCGACATGGTCCTCACTGGTCACCTTGCGCCGCTCAGCGCGGCGCTGCTCCGACTCGGACCGATCTCCGAAAAGGTGCTGCGCGGCAATGCGGCCTCCGCGCTGCTCGGCGCCGCGCGGGTTTTCGACCGAGACGACATACCCCGCTCCGGATGGAAACTGGCTCGCAGGCTATGCGCCGACGAACGACTCTCGGCTGCAATTCATTTCAGTGACGTCAATGACGCCAGTTACCGCCGGACTAGCTGCTGCCTCTACTACCGCTCTCCCGGCGGCGAGCTGTGCAACGACTGCGTGCTGGTGGAGGGAGCTACCTCATGACCGCAGCCACGCCAGCCATCGTGGACGCCGATGACGGTGGCCGCGAACAAGTCTGGCCGCTACCCACCGACGAACAAAGCCTGCTCGACCTGATCCGACTGTGCTTCGAGCAGTACTGGGACGACATCTGGTTCGGCACCCTGGTGCAGGGCGCGGCCTGGGAAGTGGCAGCGCCGAACCCGCCCGAGCGCATATCGATGGATGACGGATACGTCACCGTAAACTTCGGCCGCTGGCATTTTCACTTGTGTATCGGCGAGCACCGGGAAAGCGGGCCCGAACTCGGCCGGATCCGCAGGTGTTCGCGCGCCGAGCTGTATCGCCGGATCGGTAGCGACGGGTGGCCCACCTCGTGGGGTGTGCGCCTGTTCAACGGGCGCGACGAACAAATGATGACGCTCATGCTGCCCAACCCGTTCTTGACCAACGATCAGCAGCTTCGCGACGAGCCGGCCTGGCCGCAGCTGGAACTGTGGGACCGCCTGCGGGCCAAGTATCTCGGGCTCGACCCCGACCCATTTGACCGCTCCGGCAAGGTTTTTCGGCATGGGTAAGAAAGGCTATCGATGACCGCACCAATGTGGATGGCGGCGCCGCCGGAGGTGCATTCCACGCTGCTGAGCAGCGGCCCGGGCCCAGGCTCGCTGCTGGCCGCGGCGGGGGCGTGGAGCTCGCTGAGCACCGAATACACTGAAACCGCACAAGAACTGACCGCCGTGCTCGATGGCGTGCAAGCTGGAGCCTGGCAGGGACCCAGCGCCGAAGAGTATGTGGCCGCCCATGCGCCGTATTTGGCGTGGCTGATTCAGGCCAGCGCCGACGCGGCCGCGACCGCCACGCAGCAACAAAGCGCGGCCACTGCCTACACCACTGCGCTGGCGGCCATGCCGACACTGGGTGAGTTGGCCGCCAACCACGCCACCCACGCAGTGCTGCTGGCGACGAATTTCTTTGGCATCAATACGATCCCGATCGCACTGAACGAGGCCGACTACGCGCGGATGTGGGTTCAGGCCGCCACCGTGATGAGCACCTATCAAGGTGTAGCCACCGCGGCAGTGGCGGCGACGCCGGTCAGCACCGCCGCACCTGCGATCGTGAAAGCCAACGCGGTGGCGGCAGATTCCACCAGCTCGCTACCCCCCGACACCGAGGACCAATGGTCGAATTGGCTACAGCAGACCGGGTACACGGACTTTTACAACAACGTCCTGCAGCCGTTGATCGATCAGCTGGACAATAACCCGTACCTGATATCGCTGCTATCCGGCTTCGACCCGTACCTGGCCGAGCTCGGCAATCCGCTGAGCTTCCTCAGCCCGTACAACATCGCATTCGCCCTTGGCTACCCGTTGGATATCGGGTCATACGCCGCCTACCTGTCGGAAACCTTCGCCTACATCGGGGCGGATCTCACCGCGGCGTTCGCGTCGGGCAACCCCGCTACTATCGGTCTCACGATTGTGTTCGACACCGTCGAAGCCATCGGCACGATCATCACCGACACCATCGCCTTGCTGAAGACCCTGCTCGAGCAGGGTCTGGTGCTGATCCCGACTTTTCTGCCGCTGCTGACCGTCCCGTTGGCGCCGCTTGCTGTGCTTCCGTTGGGCGCCAGCGGCTTTGCGGGCTTGGCGGGGTTGGCCGGGCTGGCCGGCATCCCGGTGATGCCCGTCCCCGCAATGCCTTCGCCCCTGGCGTTGTCATTGGCACCGACCCCGACCCCGGCCCCGGTGCCGGTGCCGGCCCCGGCGCCGGTCCCCAGCCCGGCGGCCGTTGCGGCATCTGTGCCTGCCATCCCCGGACCCCCGCCACCGACACCGTCAGCACCGCCGTCAGTGGTCACTGCGCAGGCGTATGCCTACATGGTCGGAGGCCTGACCACGGCCGCTCGCCGGACGGCGAGCACCAGCGCCACCACGAAGACGCCAGAGCCCGGCGCCGCTGTTCCCGCGGCAGCTGTGGCGGCACCCCCAAAGGCGGCGCCGACGCGCCGCCGCCGTCACGCCGAGTCGCAAATGCTCGGCCGCGGTTACGAATACATGGATTTGGAGCCAGAGCCGCCAGTTCAGCCATCCGATCGGGCTGCCGGAGCCCTGGGCTTCGCCGGAACGGCACACACTGCGACGACTACCGGGCCCGCGGGGCTGGCCACGCTCAGCGACGATGCGTTCGGCGGCGGCCCGCACATGCCGATGATCCCGGGCACCTGGAGAGGCGACTCCGTGCCACCCCAGGACACCTGAACTCGAAATTGCGGTTATCGGGACTGGCCGGTATTGCGAAACTGCTAGCCTGCGCCCAATCGCGATGAATCATACTGGGCTTCGTTTGCTCGCTGTCGCGTCGTTGGCGATGACCACTGCCGCTGCGACGGGCATGATCTGCGCCCATCCGGCGTCGACGACTGGCTGGAAAACGGTGCGGGCCAACGCCAAATTGCTTAACACCGAATCGTGGATCATGGGCGGCAGCGGCCTGCCGATACCGCCGCAGAGCTACCTCGACGCCCTCAGCGAAAAATACATCGACCCCACCTCACCGCCGCCCAGCTGTCTTTGGCCTTCGAGCTGCCGGTGAGCCGATTACGCTGGCGCAGCCGACTATTTCATGATTCCCGACGACGAGCTGCCGCTGCTACAGCCGCTTTTGTCGATCCCGGTGATCGGACAACCGCTCTACGACCTTCTGGAACCGGACATGCGGATTCTAAGTGAACCTGGGCTACGGCAGCATCACCGATGGCTGGGACTCCGGGCCGGCTAATGTGGCTACCCCATTCGAGTTGTTCCCGAACGACCTTGACTTCAGTCATGTGCTCACGGCGCTGGGAAGCGGTACCCAGCAAGGAATCCAGGACTTCGTCAAAGACCTGGGATCGCTGGCGACCAGCGAGTCGGTATCCTCAGCACCCAACCTCGTCGACACCTCGCTGCCCAGCTTGACCGATGTCGTCAACGCGATCAGCAGCGCCGCCTCATCGGCTTATGCCACGCTGGCACCCACCGCAGACCTCGTCAACGCGTTTCTGACGTCGGCGCCGGCCTACATCGCCGACGTATTCAGTGGTGAGCTCGCCGAAGGTAATCTCGTCGACGCCATCGGCCTGCCCATCGCGGGCCTCTTCGGATTGGGCAGCGTCGCACTCGGCTACGAATACGTCATCGAAGGCGCCATGTCAGCTATCACCGCTGACTTCCAAAGCCTGATCCCCTGACGCCGGCTGCCCTTGGTTCAGCAGCCGCATTTTTCGCCGCGCCATGATTTGGCGCCTTGCCAGATGGCCGCGGCAGCGATACCAAGTCCGATCACCGGATCGAACCACCAAAGCCCGGACCAGCCTGCGGTGACGAGCAGGCCGATCAGAACCGCGCCGGCCTGCGCACCGCAGAGGTAGTTCTGGGTGCCCTCCCCTGCGGTGGCCGCTGAACCCAACCGGACGGCCAGTCTGTGCTTAGCCCGACCCAGAATCGGCATCAGCACCAGCGCGACGGCCGTCAGCGCCATCCCGATCACCGAGGTGTCAGCGTGGTGCTCGCCGATCAGGTGGTGCAAGGATTCGGCGGCGATGTAGGGCGCCGTCAGCCAAAACGACAGCGCAACACCGCGTTGGGCGCGTTGTTCGGCTGTCTCGGACACTAGCCGCGAGCCGGAGAACCGCCACGCCACCATTGCACTGGCCAGCGCCTCCGGCAGGCCGCCCAATGCCCACCCGGTCAGCGCGATGGAGCCGACCGCCAGCCCCTGCCACAGCCCGACCACGCCCTCGGCGAGCATCGCAGCCATGCTGACCCAGGCCAGCAACCACGCCCACCGCGCACGACGGCGCCAGCCGGCGTCTCGCGCCACCGCTTCTGCCGAGCAGGCCTGCTCGACGACTCCGGCGGGAGCGTCGGTCGGGCGGAAGGTGGCCATCCAGCGATGTTAAACGCAACGCAGACGCCGACAACCCGCAACACCCGCTATCGGTCCAAAATGTACTGCCAGAAACCGACGTCGTGCCAGGCGTCCTGCTTGTAACCGGCCTCAACCAGCTGGCCGACTCGGGTGAACCCGTGTCGCTCATGCAGCCGAACGCTTGCCTCGTTGGGCAACGCGATCACCGCGACCACGCTGTGAAATCCTTTGCGGCGCATGCGGTCCAGCAATTCGGTGTACAGTGCATCACCCACTCCGCGGCGTTGTCTGGACGGATCGACATAAACGGTGACCTCGGCGGTCCACTGATAGGCGGCCCGATCGTCCCACGGCGCCGCGTATGCCGCGCCCACGATCCTGTCGTCGGCGGCTACCAGCCAGGGGAACCGCGACCGCAGCCGTCGCCAGCCGTCGCGCCACTCGTCGAGGCTTTGCGGCTCGGTCCGAAAATTGACGACGGTGTTCTCGATGAAGTAGTTGACGATTTCCCGAACGTGCACGAGATCATTCTCGGTCGCGAGTCTGACCTGCAAACCCGATGGCTGACTCACGAAGCCTCAGACACCCCCGTCGCGTTCCACTAACGTGCTCTCATGGTCGATTTTGCCCTCCGCTCGTGTGGGTTGCGCGGGCACGCAACGTTTGCTCCCGAGGAGCCGGAGCTTCGGGAACGCCTGAAGGCCGACACCCCCGCCGGGGAGGCGTGGCGTTGTTTGCGCTGCGAAACGTTCGTCGTCGGCGACCCGCGCCGTAGCGGTCCGGCGAACACCGCACCCGAGATCCCCCGCGGGCGGTTGTTGCATGACCGCACGTTGATGAGAGCGCTCGCCATCGAACGCGCTTTTCGCTGCGTGGTTTTTTCGTTGGTAGCGGCCGGCGTGTTCAAGGTCACCGGCTCACGCGAGCGGTGGCGCCAGGAGTTCGAGCAAGACCTGCCCTTGCTGAAGCCGCTGGCCAACCAGATCGGGTGGAATCCGGACAACTCCAAGATCATCCACACCATCGCGCACACATTAGGGCTCTCGTCGTCGACACTGACATGGATCGGCGTGGGCCTCCTCGCCTACGCCGTGATCGAGCTGATCGAAGCGGTCGGGTTGTGGCTGATGCAACGATGGGGCGAGTACTTCGCCGTGATCGCGACCAGCGTCTTCCTTCCACTGGAAATCTACGAGCTCACAGAAAAGATCACGGCTTTCCGGCTTATCGCGTTGATAATCAACATCGCGGCGGTCATCTGGCTGCTGTGGAGCAAACGGTTATTCGGGTTGAACGGCGGCGGCAAGGCGTATCGGGAAGAACATCAATCCGCGAGTCTGTTGAGCGTCGAACGAGCGGGCTTGCAGGAAACCGCGACCGCGTAGCAACCAGTTATCCAACAGACGAGTCGCTGAAGATCAGCGCAGCAGTGCGCGGCTCATCACCACGCGCTGAATCTGGTTGGTGCCCTCATAGATCTGGGTGATCTTGGCGTCACGCATCATCCGCTCGACCGGGAAGTCGGTGGTGTAGCCGGCGCCGCCGAACAATTGCACGGCGTCGGTGGTGACCTCCATCGCGACATCGGAGGCAAAGCATTTCGAGGCCGCGGAAATAAAGCCCAGATGCGACTCGCCGCGTTCAGCCCGAGCGGCAGCGCTGTAGACCATCAGCCGCGCGGCTTCGACCTTCATCGCCATGTCGGCCAGCATGAACTGGACGCCCTGGAAGGTGCTGATGGATTCGCCGAACTGCTTGCGGTCTTTGGTGTAGGCGATCGCGGCGTCCAATGCGCCCTGGGCGATGCCCACGGCTTGTGCCCCGATCGTCGGGCGGGTGTGATCCAGCGTGGCCAGCGCGGTCTTGAAACCGGTACCGGGTTCGCCGATGATCCGATCGCCGGGGATGCGGCAGTTCTCGAAGTACAGCTCGGTGGTCGGCGAGCCCTTGATACCCAGCTTTTTCTCCTTGGGCCCGACGGAGAATCCCTCATCGTCCTTGTTGACCATGAACGCCGAGATCCCGTTGGCGCCCTTGTCCGGGTCGGTCACCGCGATCACCGTGTACCAGGTCGACTTGCCGCCGTTGGTGATCCAGCACTTGGCCCCGTTGAGGATCCAGTCGTCCCCATCGGCCTTGGCTCGTGTACGCATCGACGCCGCGTCGCTGCCGGCTTCGCGCTCACTCAGCGCATACGAGGCCATCGCCCCGTCGGAGGCCAGCGACGGCAGCACCTGCTTTTTCAGCTCTTCCGAGCCCCGCAGGATCAGCCCCATGGTGCCCAGCTTGTTCACAGCGGGGATCAATGACGCAGAAGTGTCGACGCGAGCTACTTCCTCGATCACGATGCAGGCCGCCACCGAGTCCGCGCCCTGACCGCCGTACTGCTCGGGGACGTGCACGGCGTTGAAGCCGGACGCATTCAGCGCCGACAGCGCCTCCTCGGGAAAGCGGGGTTTCTCGTCGACGTCTGCGGCATACGGGGCGATCTCCTTTTCCGCCAGCGCGCGAATGGCCGCTCGCAGCTCGTCGTGCTCTTCAGGCAGCTTGAACAGATCGAACGACGGATCTCCGGCCCACTGAGACATCCTGGCCTCCTCATTACTCGCCGGTAACTTTACCCCGAAGCGCGGCGTGCTTTGCCAGCACCGACTCCGCCAGCTGGTCCTGGAAGGCGACGATCCGGCTGCGCAGCGCCTGATCCGAAACCGCCAGGATGCGTACCGCCAGCAGGCCCGCGTTGCGTGCGCCCCCGATCGACACCGTAGCCACCGGTACCCCGGCCGGCATCTGGGCGATCGACAGCAGCGAGTCCAGGCCATCGAGCCGCGCCAACGGCACCGGAACGCCGATCACCGGTAGCGGCGTGGCCGAGGCCACCATCCCCGGCAGGTGGGCCGCACCGCCGGCACCCGCGATGATCACCTCGACGCCGCGGTCGGCCGCTTCCCGCGCGTAGTCGAGCATCCGTTGGGGCGTGCGGTGCGCCGACACCACACCGACCTCGTAGGAAACGTCGAACTCGGCCAGCGCGTCGGCCGCGTCGGCCATCACCGACCAATCGCTGTCGCTGCCCATGATCACCCCGACGCGGGGTTGCTGGGTCTGTTCAGCCATGCGGGTTCCATCCGTCCGTCCACTGCCCGTGTGACAACCAGTGTGCCGCGAGCTCGGCCCGTTCACGCAAGTTTGCCAACCCGGCCGCATCGGCGCCGAGGAAGTTGATGTGGCCAATCTTGCGGCCCGGTCGTTCGCCCTTGCCGTAGAGGTGAACCCGCGCCTCGGGCATCCGCGCGAACAAATGGTGCAGCCGCTCGTCGACCGTCATCACCGGCGTTTGCGCGGCACCCAGCACGTTGGCCATCACCGTCACCGGCACCGTCGCGTCGGTGGCGCCGAGCGGGTAGTCGAGCACCGCGCGTAAATGCTGTTCGAACTGGCTGGTCCGCGCCCCGTCCATGGTCCAGTGCCCGGAGTTGTGCGGACGCATCGCCAGTTCGTTGACCAGCAGCGCCCCATCCACGGTCTCGAACAGCTCGACGGCAAGCACGCCGACCACGCCGAGTTCGGCCGCCAGTCGCAGCGCCATCTGCTGCGCCGCGGCACCGACGTCATCGGGCAGCGCCGGCGCCGGTGCGATCACCAGCACACAGATGCCGTCGCGCTGCACGGTCTCCACCACCGGCCACGCCGCGCCTTGCCCGAACGGCGAGCGCGCCACCAGCGCCGAGAGCTCACGGCGCATCGCGACCCGTTCCTCGACCAAAACCGGCACGCCAGATTGCATGTACTCTGCCGCGATGTCGCGGGCCTGTGCCAGGTCGGCGGCCATCCGCACACCGCGGCCGTCGTAGCCGCCGCGCACCGACTTGACCACGATCGGTCCGCCGATACGCGCCGCGAACACATCGACATCCTCGGGGCTCTCGACGGCCGCGTAACGCGGCACCGGGGCGCCCAGCGCCTCCAGGCGTCGCCGCATGACGAGTTTGTCCTGCGCGTGCACCAGCGCCTGTGGCGGCGGTGCCACGTTGACGCCCTCGGCGACCAGCTTCTCCAGCAGCTCGGTTGGCACGTGCTCGTGGTCGAAGGTCAACACGTCGGCGCCGACGGCGACGCGACGCAGCGCGTCAAGGTCGGTGTGGGAACCGATCACCACATCCGGGCTCACCTGGGCCGCTGGGTCATCGGCGTCGGCGGCCAGCACCCGCAGGCTCTGACCTAGGGCGATCGCCGCCTGATGGGTCATTCGGGCCAGTTGGCCGCCGCCGACCATGGCGACAATCGGCGCAGCTGTGGGGGTACTCGACACGGCAATTATCGTGTCATGGCCGCGCGGGCCATTGAGCGGCGGCGACACCATCGCTGGGCACGCACAGCGGGTAGTACGTACACTGCGACATTGTGTCCTTCGCCGATGCCACCATCGCACGGTTGCCGCGACCGATCCGCCCCTACGCCGAACGCCATCACGAACTGATCAAGTTCGCCATCGTCGGCGGGACCACGTTCGTCATCGACTCGGCGATCTTCTACACCCTGAAGCTGACGATCTTGGAGCCCAAGCCGGTCACCGCCAAGGTCATCGCCGGCATCGTCGCGGTCATCGCGTCCTACATCTTGAACAGGGAGTGGAGCTTCCGGGACCGCGGGGGCCGGGAGCGTCACCATGAGGCGCTGCTGTTCTTCGCGGTCAGCGGCGTGGGCGTGCTGCTGAGTATGGCGCCGCTGTGGATCTCCAGCTACATCTTCGAGCTGCGGGTGCCGACGGTGTCGCTGACCGTGGAGAACATCGCCGACTTCATCTCGGCGTACATCATCGGCAACCTGCTGCAGATGGCATTCCGGTTCTGGGCGTTCCGGCGCTGGGTCTTCCCCGACGAATTCGGCCGCAGCCAGGACAAAGCGCTGGAATCGGCCCTCACCGCGGGCGGGATCGCCGAGGCCCTCGAGGACAACCTCGAAGGCGGCGGCAACGTCACATTGATGCGGGCTTGGCGGTCGCGCCGTAGCCGGATGGATCAGCTCGGTGATTCCTCGGATCCGAGGGTGTCGAAAACCTCGTGATACAGCAGCGCGTGGACCTGCTCTACGCGCGGAACGTTGTAGAACTCCAACGGGTCTTGTGACGCCGACTCGATGATCAGCGTGCCGGTGCGAAATAGCCGGTCGATGAGCCGATGGCGGAATTCCACGCTGTTGATGCGGGCCAGCGGGATGTCAATCCCGCTGCGGTTCAACACGCCGTGCCGGAACATCACTCGCCGGTCGGTGATCACAAAATGTGTGGTCAGCCAGCGCAGGAACGGCCACAATGTCAGCCAGCCGATCACGACCAGCCAAATCCCCCCGATCACCGCGAAGATGACTTTTTTGGCGGTCGGATCCCAAGTCGTGCTGTTGACCCACGCCGCGCCGAACGACGCCAACGCGCTGACCAGGACCAGGATGATGACCGGACCGATCAGGGTCTTCCAGTGCGGGTGCCGATGCAGCACCACCTGTTCGTCGCTGGCCAGCATGTTCTCGGGGTAGCGCACGCTGGCACTTTAAACGCTCGGCCGCAGGTGTGTGATGTCTCCGGCCGAAATCGCCACAGTTCGGCCACCCGTGTCGACACACAACCGCCCCGTCTCGTCGACGGTGTGGGCGAGCCCGACCACCTCACGATCACCGGGCAGCGAGGCCCGCACCCGAGAACCCAGGGTCACGCTGTACCGCTGGTAGTCGGCGAGCAGCGCCGAGTCGGCGCCGCCAGCCGTACGCCATGCGTCGATGCGCCGTGCTAATTGGCGAAGAATTCCGCGAGCCAACGTGTTTCGATCGGTTGCCGATAATCCCAGCATCAGCAGCGAGGTTGCTCCCGGGTCCGGCGCCTCGTCGGCGGTCAGCGTCACGTTGAGCCCCAGGCCGAGCACGATCGCCGACGTCGGCGCAGCCACCTCGGCGAGGATGCCGGCCAGCTTGCCATCGTTGAGCAACACATCGTTCGGCCATTTCAGGCCAGGGTCGACCCCGGCCACCGCCGCCAGCGCGTCGGCCACCGCAACACCGGTGGCCAGCGGCAACCATCCCCAACCCAACTGCGGAACCGATGCCGCGCCGACGCCCACCGACAGGGCGATCTGCGCGCGCGCCGGCGCCGACCATTGTCGGCCGTGGCGTCCACGGCCGGCGTTCTGGTATTCGGCGAACAACACCGATCCGTCGATGTCGACACCGCCCTCCGCCCGGGCGATCAGATCGGCGTTGGTCGAGCCGGTTTCGTCGACGACATCGAGTTGACGCCACGGCATGCCCGGTCCGACCAGCCCCTCGCGCAACGCCGCCGCGTCTAGAGGCGGGCGGTCAATGGCGTCGGCTGGGGTTGTCGAGTGTGAGCTCAGGGCTTCCACTGTGCGCTCACGGCGGGAATCCCGCAAAATTCCCGCCCTGGATTCACACTCGGCGCCGGGAGAGCACACTGCCATGACGCGCCCACCCGCCGCGTGATTGGGACTGCAATATAAGGGACCGCTAAGATCAGCAGCCATGACGAGCACTTCCGAGACCCACGTCCAAGGCCATACCGATGGCCATGTAGAAGCCAAAGCCGAGCACCACATCGACATCCACACCACCGCAGGCAAGCTCGCCGAGCTGCGCAAGCGGACCGAGGAGACCCTGCACCCAGTCGGTGAGGCTGCCGTCGACAAGGTGCACGCCAAGGGCAAGCTGACCGCGCGCGAGCGCATCTACGCCCTGCTGGACGAGGGGTCTTTCGTCGAACTCGACGCATTGGCCAGGCACCGCAGCACCAACTTCGGGCTGGGCGAGAAGCGTCCGCTCGGCGACGGCGTCGTCACCGGCTACGGCACCATCGACGGCCGCGACGTGTGCGTCTTCAGCCAGGACGTGACGGTGTTCGGCGGCAGTCTCGGCGAGGTCTACGGCGAGAAGATCGTCAAGGTGCAGGAGCTGGCCACCAAGACCGGCCGGCCGCTGATCGGCATCAACGACGGCGCAGGCGCACGCATCCAGGAGGGTGTGGTCTCGCTGGGCCTCTACAGCCAGATCTTCCACAACAACATCCTGGCCTCCGGCGTCATACCGCAGATCTCGCTGATCATGGGTGCCGCCGCCGGTGGGCACGTGTATTCACCCGCACTCACCGACTTCGTCGTGATGGTCGACCAGACCAGCCAGATGTTCATCACCGGTCCAGACGTGATCAAAACGGTCACCGGCGAGGACGTGACGATGGAGGAACTGGGCGGTGCCCACACCCACATGGCCAAGTCCGGCACCGCCCACTACGTCGCCTCCGGGGAGCAGGACGCATTCGACTACGTCCGCGAGCTGCTGAGCTACCTGCCGCCCAACAACTTCACCGATCCGCCGCGCTATGCCGTGCCGATCCCCGAGGGCGCCATCGAGGACCACCTCACCGACGAGGACCTTGAGCTGAACACCCTGATCCCCGACTCGGCCAACCAGCCCTACGACATGCACGAGGTGATCACCCGCATCCTCGACGACGACGAGTTCCTCGAGGTGCAGTCCGGTTACGCGCAGAACATCGTGATCGGGTTCGGTCGAATCGACGGGATCCCGGTCGGCATCGTCGCCAACCAGCCCACCCATTTCGCCGGCTGCCTGGACATCAACGCCTCGGAGAAAGCCGCTCGCTTCGTACGGACCTGCGACTGCTTCAACATCCCGATCGTCATGCTGGTAGATGTGCCAGGCTTCCTGCCGGGCACCGGTCAGGAGTACAACGGCATCATTCGGCGCGGCGCCAAGCTGCTGTACGCCTATGGCGAGGCCACCGTGCCCAAGATCACGGTCATCACCCGCAAGGCCTACGGCGGCGCCTACTGCGTGATGGGATCGAAAGACATGGGTGCCGACGTCGCCGTCGCGTGGCCGACCGCGCAGATCGCGGTGATGGGTGCCTCCGGCGCGGTCGGTTTCGTCTACCGCCAGCAGCTCGGCGAGGCAGCGAAGGACGGCCGGGATGTTGATGCGCTTCGCTTACAGCTGCAGCAGGAGTACGAGGACACTCTGGTCAACCCGTACATCGCCGCCGAGCGGGGTTACGTCGACGCGGTCATCCCGCCGTCGCACACGCGCGGCTACGTCGGGACGGCGCTGCGGCTGCTGGAGCGCAAGATCGCCCAGATGCCGCCCAAGAAGCACGGGAACATTCCGCTGTGAGCGCAGTGAGCGACGGGAGTAAGAAGAACGATTCAGCTCCCGTGAGCGCGCCCGAAACGCATGAACCGCACATTCAGGTGCTCAAGGGCAAGCCGACCGACGACGAGTTGGCCGCGCTGATCGCCGTATTGGGCAGCGCCACCGGCGGCGGGGCTGTGCCGGGACAGCCGGAGCAGACCCGTTGGGGCTTACCCGTCGACAAGCTGCGTTACCCCGTCTTCAGCTGGCAGAAGATCACCCTGCAGGAACGCCTACATATGCGGCGATGACCGCGCTGGTGCTGGGGTCCGCCTCGCCCGGGCGGCTCAAGGTGCTGCGGCAGGCCGGCATCGACCCGCTGGTCGTGGTCTCCGGTGTCGACGAGGATGCGGTCATCGCCGCGTTGACGCCCGATACCTCCCCCGGCGATGTCGTCGCCGCTTTGGCTCAGGCCAAAGCTGACCGCGTCGGGGCAATCCTGGACAGCGCGGTCGCCGCGGATTGTGTTGTCGTCGGCTGTGATTCGATGCTGCACGTCGACGGCCGGCTGGTCGGCAAGCCCGCATCGGTCGATGCGGCACGCAGCCAATGGCGAGCGATGGGCGGCCGATCCGGCGAGCTGTACACCGGACACTGCCTGCTGCGCCTGCTCGGCGGCAAGGCAACTCATCGGATATCCGAATCGTCTTTTACTACGGTGCATTTCGCTGCACCAACAGCAGCGGACCTGGATGGATATATCCGCAGCGGCGAACCATTGGCCGTCGCCGGAGGGTTCACCCTGGACGGGCTGGGCGGCTGGTTCGTCGAGCGGATCGAGGGTGACCCGTCCAACGTCGTCGGGTTGAGCCTCCCGCTGACCCGCTCACTGTTGCAGCGTGTCGGCTTGTCGGTCGCCGAGCTGTGGGCGGCCAATCAAGCTGTCTAGCTGTTGACGGGTAGTCTCAAGGTGTGCCGTTACCAGCAGATCCCAGCCCGACGCTGAGCGCATACTTCCACCCGGAGCGGCTGGTGACTGCCGACTGGCTGGCCGGCAATCTGGGTCGGCCGGGGCTTGCCATCGTCGAATCCGACGAGGATGTCCTACTTTACGACGTCGGTCATATTCCCGGCGCGGTCAAGGTCGACTGGCACACCGACCTCAACGACCCGCGGGTGCGTGACTACATCGACGGCCAGCAGTTCGCCGAATTGATGGACCGCAAAGGGATTTCGCGGGACGACACCGTCGTGATCTACGGCGACAAGAGCAACTGGTGGGCCGCCTACGCGCTGTGGGTCTTCACGCTCTTCGGCCACTCGGACGTACGGCTGCTCAACGGCGGTCGCGATCTATGGATATCCGAGGGGCGTGACACGACGCTGGATGTCCCGTCCAAAACGACGAGCGGCTATCCCGTCGTACAGCGCAACGATGCGCCAATCCGCGCATTCAAAGACGACGTGTTGGCCAGCCTGGGCTCCGAACCGCTGATCGATGTGCGATCGCCCGACGAGTACACCGGCAAGCGGACCCACATGCCTGACTATCCCGAGGAAGGCGCGCTGCGGGCCGGTCATATCCCGACCGCGCGTTCGATCCCGTGGGCGAAGGCTGCCGATGACAGCGGACGGTTCCGCGGGCGCAACGAGCTGCAGGAGCTCTACGGGTTCATCGAGCCGGACGACAAAACCATCGTGTACTGCCGCATCGGCGAACGGTCCAGCCACACCTGGTTCGTGCTGACGCATCTGCTGGGCATCCCCGGCGTGCGCAACTACGACGGGTCATGGACCGAATGGGGCAACACCGTCCGAGTCCCGATCGTCGCCGGCGAAAGCCCGGGAGCTGTGCCGGCCTGATGAGCATGCCCGCGCCGCTGGCCGAGGTGGTGTCCGACTTCGCCGAAGTCCAGGGCCAGGACAAGCTCACGCTGCTGCTGGAGTTCGCTGACGATCTGCCGGCATTGCCCGCCGACTTGGAAGAGGCGGCGATGGAGCCGGTGCCCGAGTGCCAATCGCCACTGTTTCTGCACGTCGACGCCAGCAATCCGGAACAGGTCCGGCTGCATTTCAGCGCGCCGGCCGAAGCGCCCACCACCCGTGGGTTTGCTTCGATCCTCGCCGCCGGCCTGGACCACCAGCCCGCAGCCGACATCCTGGCGGTTCCGGAGGATTTCTACACCGACCTGGGTCTGGCGGCTCTGATCAGCCCACTACGGCTGCGGGGGATGTCAGCGATGCTGGCGCGGATCAAGCGCCGGCTGCGCGAGTTCGGCTGAACGGGGCACCGGGTCGTGTCGTCTACGGCGTGGCGCTTAAACTTCCAGCGGACAAGTTGTAAGAAAATCTCTTAGATACGCCGAGAAGTCGCTAGCCCTACAGGAGGCGCTGTGCCCAGTCACGCCAGCTCGAGGATCACCAAGGTTCTCGTCGCCAATCGCGGTGAGATTGCGGTTCGGGTGATCCGCGCGGCCAAGGACGCCGGCCTGCCCAGCGTGGCGGTGTATGCCGAACCCGACGCTGACGCGCCGCACGTGAGGCTGGCCGACGAGGCATTCGCGCTGGGTGGGCAGACCTCGGCGGAGTCCTACCTGGTGTTCGACAAGCTGCTAGAAGCCGCCGAGAAGTCCGGCGCCAACGCGATCCATCCCGGTTACGGCTTCCTGTCGGAAAACGCCGACTTCGCCCAAGCGGTCATCGATGCCGGGCTGATTTGGATCGGGCCCAGCCCGCAGTCCATCCGTGATCTCGGTGACAAGGTCACCGCCCGGCATATCGCCGCCCGCGCGCAAGCGCCGTTGGTGCCCGGCACTTCCGACCCGGTCAAAGACGCCGACGAGGTGGTTGCTTTCGCCGAGGAATACGGCGTGCCGGTCGCGATCAAGGCCGCGTTCGGTGGCGGCGGCAAGGGCATGAAAGTAGCCCGCACCGTCGAGGAGATTCCCGAGCTCTACGAGTCGGCCGTGCGCGAGGCCGTTGCGGCCTTCGGCCGGGGCGAATGCTTCGTGGAGCGTTACCTGGACAAGCCCCGCCACGTCGAGGCGCAGGTCATCGCTGACAAACACGGCAACGTGGTCGTTGCCGGGACCCGCGACTGCTCGCTGCAGCGGCGTTTTCAGAAGCTGGTCGAAGAGGCGCCTGCGCCGTTTTTGACCGACGCGCAACGCAAAGAGATCCACGAATCCGCCAAGCGGATCTGCAAGGAAGCCCACTACTACGGCGCCGGAACCGTCGAATATCTGGTCGGTCAGGACGGCCTGATCTCATTCCTGGAGGTCAACACGCGGCTGCAGGTCGAGCACCCGGTTACCGAAGAGACCGCGGGCATCGACCTGGTGTTGCAGCAGTTCAAGATCGCCAACGGCGACAAGCTGGACATCACCGAGGACCCCACGCCGCGCGGCCACGCGATCGAATTCCGGATCAACGGTGAGGACGCCGGTCGCGGCTTCTTGCCGGCGCCCGGCCCGGTCACCCGGTACGACATCCCCACCGGGCCCGGTGTGCGACTGGATTCCGGGGTCGACGCCGGTTCGGTGATCGGCGGCCAGTTCGACTCGATGCTGTCCAAGCTGATCGTGTACGGCGCCGATCGTTCGGAAGCCCTGGCGCGCGCCCGTCGGGCGCTCGATGAATTTCACGTCGAAGGCCTGGCCACCGTCATCCCGTTCCACCGAGCGGTGGTGTCCGACCCAGCGTTCATCGGCGACGACAACGGCTTCTCGGTGCACACCCGCTGGATCGAAACCGAGTGGAACAACACCGTCGAACCGTTCGCCGGCGGCGCGCCGCTTGACGAAAACGAGGCCCTGCCCCGGCAGAAAGTCGTCGTGGAGGTCGGCGGCCGACGGCTCGAGGTGTCGCTCCCGGGTGACCTGGCGCTGTCCAACGGCGGCGGGTCCGACCCTGCCGGTGTGATCAGGAAGAAACCCAAACCGCGCAAACGGGGTGCGTTGTCCGGTGCCGCGGCGTCCGGGGACGCGGTGACCGCGCCGATGCAGGGCACCGTGGTGAAAGTCGCCGTCGAAGAGGGCCAAGAGGTCGCCGCCGGCGATTTGGTGGTGGTCCTGGAAGCGATGAAGATGGAGAACCCGGTGACCGCGCACAAAGACGGCACCATCACCGGGCTGGCGGTCGAGCCGGGCGCCGCCATCACCCAGGGCACCGTGCTCGCCGAGATCAAATAATCACCGAGACCGAATAACCAATAGGACACTCCCAGGTCGCAACCGCTGCAACCGATTCCGTGCGGCGACTGGCCGCTGCAGTCGAACGGCGTCTGACCAGGTTTTCCCAAAAAGCTCGTATCCGTTGTGGCAGCAGTGCCACCGGAGTAGTGTTCGAAACAGGTTGAGTTCACAGCCGCCCGGAACGACGCCAAGAACGTTACAGGGAGGCTTTTCACCTCCCGGTCTCCTAGTCGCGTGGCTCTATCCACTTGACGTCATCCACAGCAACATTGCTTGTCGACTGATGGAGTCACCCATGTCTGCCATAAGACACCCGAAATCTCTCTTGCCGGATGGGCGACATAATGCCGTCCGTCCATCTGGAGTGTTCAAAACCCCGTCTGCCCGTTTTACTGCTGAGTGGGGCCCGTCGTTCGTCGTGGTCACCGCGTACGGCGAGCTTGACGCGTCAAATGCCAACCAACTGGCCGATTACGTACAGCGCTGCGCCACTCATTCCCAGTCTGTGATCCTGAACCTGAGCGGTTTGGAGTTTTTTGGTACTGCCGGCTTTTCGGCGCTGCACACGATTAACGTCCGGTGTGCGGGCGCGAATGTGCGCTGGGCCGTGGTGCCAAGTAAGGCAGTTTCCCGTTTGCTGCGAATCTGCGACCCGGACCGCGCGCTGCCGGTGACCAAGTCGGTGCCCGCAATCCTCGAGGACGACGAGGAGCCGCGCCGGCTATTCCAATTGGTCCCGCAGCCGCGCTAGCGACTTAGCCAGCAGTCGCGAGACGTGCATTTGTGAGATACCGACCCGCTCGGCGATTTGGGTCTGCGTCATCGACTCGAAAAATCTGAGAACCAGCACGGTTCGTTCCCGCTCCGGCAGCCCGTCGAGCAGCGGTCGCAGCGCTTCGCGGTTCTCGATCCGGTCGAGACCGGCATCGACATCGCCGAGCGTGTCGGCGATGGCCCGAACGTCGTCGTCGCCGCTGCCGCTGCCGCTGTCGATGGACAGGGTGTTGTAGGAGCTGCCGGCCACCAACCCCTCGATGACCTCCGCGCGGTCCATGTCGAGTTCGTCAGCCAGCTCGGACGCTGTCGGTGCTCGGCCCAGCCGTTGGGAAAGATCAGCGGTCGCGGTCCCGAGCCGCAAGTGCAGTTCTTTCAGACGCCGAGGGACCTTTACCGACCAGCTGTTGTCCCGAAAATGCCGGCGGACCTCTCCCATGATGGTGGGCACCGCAAAAGAGACGAAGTCTGAGCCCGTCTCGACGTCGAAGCGCGCAACAGCGTTGACCAGTCCAACGCGTGCTACCTGGACCAGGTCGTCGCGCGGCTCGCCGCGACCCTCGAAGCGGCGCGCGATGTGATCGGCCAATGGCAGGCAGCGCTCCACGATCTTGTCGCGGTGGCGCTGGAATTCCGCTGAGCCGGCATCAAGGCTGGCCAGCTCACGGAACATGTCCGGCACGTCCGCGTATTCATTAGGACGCGAAGCAGAACCGCCGACAGCTCGCGCTGTCACCTGGAAGAGCCCGCCCGCCGGGTTGTCAGGGTGACGCCGAAGAGACCGCCATCGGGTTTGTGACCGTCGTGGAACGTCTGCACTTCGTCAGTCAGCGACGTCAGCACATGCCAGCTGAAGCTGCCCGGCGTCACGACATCGAAGTTGTCGCATGTGGTTGATACCTCAACCACCAGTTCCTGGTCTCGCGGATCGACGACGATCGCTAGCGTGGCCTCCGCGGTGGCCGAGCGGATCAACCGGGTGCACACTTCGTCCACCGCCAGCCGCAGGTCGGCGACCGCGTCGAAATCCAGATCCTCGAAGGTCCCTACCGCCCCGACTAAGGTGCGTAGCACCGCGAGGTTTTCCAGCCGCGCCGCAACGCGCAGTTCGATGGCGCGCTCACCGCGTTGCTGAGTCTTTGCTGGTTTTTCAGCAGCGGTCATCTGGCCTCCCGGCAATTCTTGCCCGACACTACCCGTGCGCTCGAGCTGGTTAGTCATGATCGCCGCCGGGTATTACGTTTGCCATGGACGACAGTGAGTCCGCCCAAATCCAGCGCACGCGCCGGTTGCGGCGCGCTGCTGTTATCGCCGTTGTCACGCTGGCCGTCCTCGTGTTGATTGCAGTGGGCGTCTACATCATTGCGTTTGTGATTCTGTCCCCGATGATCGGGTGACCAAAGAACCGCGGCGCCGCCAGCCGCTTGCAAACACATCATGGTGTAGAAGCAGGTACCCGTTAGTCTCGGTGAGCCAAACCCGGTCTGACGGGGTGCGGGGACGGGAGAAAGCGCTGTACCTGCAGACGAGCGAGGTTGAGATACCCAACTTGTCGACCAAGCTCCGCAACCACTAAGCGGCGTGCGTCACCGGCCCGCTAGCTTGCGGGTCGTTGGCGTTGGGCGTCCGGGTGGGCGTCGAGCCAGCGCTCTTCGATTCGGCGCACTCGCCGGTGCTCGATCGCCAGCCACACCAGACCAATCGTCATCGTCAGCACCGCGACTATCCCGGTGGTCATGCCTTGGTCTTGGTGGCCGGTGCCGAACGCAGCGAGGCTGCCCACCACGGCGATCACCCCAGCCACAACAAGCAGATAACCAGGCCAGCTCGCTACATCGATCATCGACTCGCCTGCATGCGACCGCGTCGTCCGCACATGGTCGACAGGGTCACGATAGGTGTCACCCATGGCTGTGTCCCTTCCCGTCCTATGTCTTCCACGGTAGATCGCGGAAAGACGGAGCGGGAGTGGTTGGCCGCCTGGATTCAGCTGGCCAGCGCGGGACCGGCGATCGAGGGGGCCCCCATCGCCAGCGTGACAACCATCAACATCAGCAAAAACCAGCCGGCACCCTGCCATGCCCACCAGGTCCCGCGGTCTCGCCAGATCCGATAGGTGCGCAAAAAGGCCCAGCACCCCGCCGCCAACAAGATGAGCGGACCGCCGAATGCCAGGATGGTCAGCTGGGGCGCACCGCATGCCGCGGTGTCGACGGTGGCGCCTTGGCAGGTGCTGGCCCACAACGCGGCCACGACGAGGAACGCCACTCCCGAGATTGCGCTCAAAACCGTGAACCGGATCGCGGCGTGTACCTCGTGGTCCTCCTGCCCGAGCCGGTCACCGCCTGTTTGCTGGCCTTGTATCTGCATCCTGCACCTCTTATCCTGCACCCGACCGCTCTTGCCGCAAGAGCCTCGCCGTCCTCACCGGCCACATCGGTATACCCGCTGATCAGCGAACCGTAAACCATCACTACGTCACGCGGTCAAGAACCGAAATCAGCCCCGCCAACGCATCGCTTAGTGCCGCGACCGCCTCGTCGATGTCGGCAAGCGCGATGCCCACGGCCGGCCTGAACCGCACGCGCTGTGACGAGTCGGCAGCACGATCGTCGCTCGAGCGGCCCGACAGATCGCTCGGGTTGGTATTGACGGACGCGTAGGCGTTCGTGGTTTGCGGTAGCTAACTTGGCGTAGACGGCCTGCTCGCAGTTTCTACAAGTACCATCTGGTCTATGCGAACCCCCCGGCGTCGGTTATCGCCAGATGACCGCCGCGCCGAGTTGCTGGCCCTGGGCGCGGAAGTGTTCGGCCAGCGGCCCTACGACGAGGTCCGCATCGATGAGATCGCCGAGCGGGCCGGCGTGTCCCGGGCGTTGATGTACCACTACTTCCCGGACAAGCGGGCGTTCTTCGCCGCCGTCGTCAAAGGGCAGGCCGATCAGCTCTTCGAGACCACCAACGCGCTGCCTTCACCTGGGCAATCGCTGTTCGAGGAAACCCGGGACGGCGTCTTTGCCTACATGCAGTACCACCAAGAGCATCCGCACGCTGCCTGGGCCGCATATGTCGGCCTCGGTCGCTCCGATCCGGTGTTACTCGGCATCGACGACGAGGCCAAGGATCGGCAGATGGAACACATCATGGGCCGCATCGTCGAAGTCGACGGCCCGGGCAATGACCTGGAGCCCGACGTCGAACGCGATCTGCGGATCGTCATCCACGGCTGGCTGGCGTTGACCTTCGAGGTGTGCCGGCAGCGGATCATTCACCCCCAGACCGACGCCCGTCACCTCAGCGAAACGTGCGCTCACGCGCTGCTGGATGCGATCATCCGAGTCAACGGAATTCCCGAACAACTGGCCAAGGCGGTCGGCCCCGACCAGCGGTAACGTCCGGCCGTCGGCCGTTTGTCATACCTCATTGCCATGATGGCTAGGTGACCCCTGTGCCCGCCGATCCACTCACGCGGTTCAGCGATGTCACCCGCGACTGGTTTGCCGGTACTTTCGCTGCGCCGACCCCCGCCCAAGCCGATGCTTGGGCGGCAATCGCCGACGGTCACAACACCCTGGTCATCGCACCGACCGGCTCCGGCAAGACACTGGCGGCATTTTTGTGGGCGATCGACAGCCTGGCCGGTGCGCCGCGCAGCCAGCGAGCGCCGGGCACCCGGGTTCTCTACGTGTCGCCGCTGAAGGCACTGGCCGTCGACGTTGAGCGCAACCTGCGCACCCCGCTGGCCGGAATCACCCGGGTGGCCGAACGCGTAGGCCTCCCGGTGCCGGAAATCACCGTCGGAGTGCGTTCAGGAGACACCCCGCCGGCACGGCGTCGGCAGCTCATCACCACGCCGCCCGATGTGTTGATCACGACACCGGAGTCGCTGTTTTTGATGCTGACCTCGGCGGCCCGCCAGACCCTGGCCAACGTGCAAACCGTGATCGTCGACGAGGTGCACGCCATCGCGGGCACCAAGCGCGGCGCCCACCTGGCGCTGTCGCTGGAGCGACTCGACGAGATATCGGCCACCCCCGCGCAACGGATCGGCTTGTCGGCGACCGTGCGCCCGCCCGAGGAGGTCGCCCGCTTCCTATCGGGCGCGTCCCCCACGACCATCGTCGCCCCCGCGGCGGCCAAGACGTTCGAGCTCACCGTGCAGGTCCCGGTACCGGACATGGCTAGCCTGGCCAACAACACCATCTGGCCCGATGTCGAGGCGCAGTTGGTCGACCTTGTCGAGACGCACAACTCGACCATCGTGTTCGCCAACTCACGGCGACTGGCCGAGCGACTGACCGCTCGGCTCAACGAGATTCACGCTGAACGATCGGGAGTGGAACTACCGACGGCCGCCAACCCAAAGGTCGCCGGCGGCGCACCGGCCCAGCTGTTAGGCAGTGGCCAAACCTACGGCGCGCCGCCACTGTTGGCTCGCGCGCACCATGGTTCGGTCAGTAAGGAGCAGCGCGCCATCGTCGAGGAAGACCTCAAAACCGGGCGGCTCAAGGCAGTGGTGGCAACCTCTAGCCTGGAGCTGGGCATCGACATGGGCGCCGTCGACCTGGTGATCCAAGTCGAGGCGCCACCGTCGGTGGCCAGCGGCCTGCAGCGCATCGGGCGCGCCGGACACCAGGTCGGCGAGATCTCCCAAGGGGTGCTGTTCCCCAAGCACCGCACCGACCTGATCGGCTGCGCGGTCACCGTGCAGCGCATGCTGCGCGGTCAGATCGAGACGATGCGGGTGCCAACCAACCCGCTCGACATCCTCGCCCAGCACACCGTGGCGGCAGCTGCGCTCGAGCCTTTGAACGTCGACCGCTGGTTCGACACCGTGCGACGCAGCGCCCCGTTCGCGACACTGCCGCAGAGCGCATTCGAAGCCACCCTGGATCTATTGTCCGGAAAGTACCCGTCGACGGAGTTCGCCGAATTACGGCCACGCCTGGTTTATGACCGCGACACTGGCACCGTGACAGCGCGGCCGGGCGCACAGCGGCTGGCGGTCACGTCGGGGGGCGCCATCCCCGACCGCGGCTTGTTCACCGTCTACCTGGCTACTGATTCCGAAAAGCCTTCTCGAGTGGGCGAGCTCGATGAAGAGATGGTCTACGAGTCCCGCCCCGGCGATGTCATCTCCTTGGGGGCCACCAGCTGGCGGATCACCGAGATCACCCACGACCGCGTGCTGGTAATCCCGGCTCCAGGTGAACCGGCCCGATTGCCGTTTTGGCGCGGCGACGATACCGGGCGTCCCGCGGAATTGGGCCGAGCAGTGGGCAAGTTCACCGGCGAGCTAGCCCAACTGGATCGCGCCGAGTTTGACAAACGTTGCGCGACTTTAGGTTTCAATGACTACGCCACAGATAACCTATGGCGGTTGCTGGACGATCAGCGCACCGCGACGACGGTGGTGCCCACCGACACCACCTTTCTAGTCGAGCGATTCCGCGACGAGCTGGGCGACTGGCGGGTGATCCTGCATTCTCCTTACGGGTTGCGGGTGCACGGCCCGCTCGCCTTGGCGGTGAGCCGGCGGTTGCGCGACCGTTACGGCATCGACGAGAAACCCACCGCCTCCGACGATGGCATCGTGGTGCGGTTACCCGACACCGTGTCCGATTCCGGCGACAAGCCGCCGGGTGCCGAGCTTTTCGTTTTCGACGCCGACGAAATCGACCCGATCGTCACCGCCGAGGTGGGCGGTTCGGCACTGTTCGCCTCGCGATTCCGAGAATGCGCGGCCCGCGCCCTGCTCCTGCCGCGGCGACACCCCGGCCGCCGGTCGCCGCTGTGGCATCAACGCCAGCGCGCAGCGCAGCTCCTCGACGTGGCCCGCAAATACCCGGACTTCCCAATCGTGCTGGAAGCGGTCCGCGAATGCCTGCAGGACGTCTACGACGTGCCGATGCTGGCCGGGCTGATGAGCGATATCGCTGCGCGCAAAGTGCGTGTGCTGGAGGCCGAAACCGCCACGCCGTCACCGTTCGCGGCGTCGCTGCTGTTCGGTTACGTCGGAGCCTTCATGTACGAGGGTGACAGCCCGCTGGCCGAGCGCCGTGCCGCGGCCTTGTCGCTGGACGCCACGCTGCTGGCCGAGCTGCTCGGCCGAGTCGAATTACGCGAGTTGCTCGACCCCGAGGTCATCGCCGCCACCGGCCGGCAATTGCAGCATCTGTCGACCGACCGAGCGGCCCGCGACGCCGAGGCAGTCGCCGATCTGCTGCGCTTGCTGGGCCCACTTAGCACCGAGGAAATCACCACCCGAGCCGGGGGCGCCGACGTCGGCGGTTGGTTGGAAAGTTTGTACGCCGCCAAACGCGTACTGCCGGTGTCATTCGCCGGACAGAGCTGGTGGGTGGCGATCGAAGACATCGGCCGGTTGCGCGACGGCGTCGGGGTGGCGGTGCCGGTCGGCGTGCCGGCCAGCTTCACCCAGACGGTCAGCGATCCGCTCGGTGAGCTGCTGGGCCGGTATGCCCGCACCCACGCGCCGTTCACCACTGCCGACGTCGCCGCCCGGTTCGGGCTGGGGCTGCGGGTGGCAGCCGACGTGTTGGGCCGGCTGGCTGCCGACGGGCGGCTGGTGCGCGGCGAGTTCACCGCCGATGCGACCGGTGACCAGTGGTGCGACGCCGAAGTGTTGCGGATCCTTCGCCGCCGATCGCTGGCGGCGTTGCGTGCCCAAGTCGAACCGGTCAGCACCCGCGCCTACGCGCGGTTCCTGCCGGCATGGCACCAGGTCGGCTCAACGACCAACTCTGGTCTCGACGGGTTAGCGGCGGTCATCGACCAGCTCGCCGGCGTCCCGCTGCCCGCTTCAGCGGTCGAATCACTGGTGTTTAAGACACGGGTGCGCGACTACTCCCCCGCCATGCTCGACGAGCTGTTGGCTTCCGGGGAGGTCGTCTGGTCGGGAGGCGGGTCGATCTCCAGCACCGATGGCTGGGTCTCATTCCACCCGGCTGATTCGGTGCCGCTGACGCTGTCCGCCGCCGCAGAGATCGAGTTCACCGAGGCCCATCGGGCGATCTTGGACGCGTTGGCCAGCGGCGGCGCGTTCTTCTTCCGACAGCTCACACAGGGCAGCATCAGTGAGCACGAACTCAAAGCGGCACTGTGGCAACTGATCTGGGCCGGCTGGATCACCGGCGACACGTTTGCACCCGTGCGCGCGATGCTGTCCGGTGGCTCGGGCAGCCGCAGACGTTCGACGCCGGCGCACCGGGTGGGCCGCGGGGGGCGCCCGCCCCGCCTGACCCGCTACAGCGTCGCGCACGCCCAATCCCGCGCTGTCGACCCGACGGTGGCCGGCCGCTGGTCTGCCCTGCCCACGCCGGAGTCTGATTCGACCGTGCGGGCCCATCACCAAGCCGAATTGCTGCTCAATCGACATGGTGTGCTGACCAGGGGTGCGGCGGCAGCGGAGGGCGTACCGGGCGGGTTCGCAACGCTTTACAAGGTGCTGACCGCGTTCGAGGACGCCGGCCGATGCCAGCGCGGCTATTTCGTGGAGTCGCTGGGCGGCGCTCAGTTCGCGGTGGCCTCAACGGTCGATCGGCTGCGCAGTTACCTCGACAGCGTCGACCCGGAACGGCCCGAGTATGGGACGGTGGTGCTGGCCGCCGCCGACCCCGCCAATCCGTACGGCGCGGCCCTGCCCTGGCCGTCTCGGGCAGCCGACGGCGATGTGTCCGCGCGGCCGGGCCGAAAGGCGGGGGCGCTGGTCGTGCTGGTCGACGGCGAACTGGCGTGGTTCCTCGAGCGTGGCGGGCGGTCGCTGCTGAGCTTCAGCGAGCAGCCCGAACTCAACCACGCGGCGGCCGCAGCACTCGCCGAGTTGGTCGGGCTTGGGCGCATCAGCTCCATCCTCGTCGAGCGGATTAACGGCGTCGCGGTGCTGGGCCTCGAAGTGTCCGCACCCGCAGTGGCCGCGCTCTCTGAGGCCGGGTTTGCCCGAACTCCCCGTGGTCTGCGGCTGCGGTAGCCCATGCCTGAAGGTGACACCATCTACCACACCGCGGAAACCTTGCGGCAGGCTTTGGTCGGTCGCACGCTGACCCGCTGCGATATCCGGGTGCCGCGCTTTGCGACCGTTGATTTGACCGGCCAGGTGGTCGACGAGGTGTGCAGCCGGGGCAAGCATCTGTTCATTCGGATTGGCCCCGCCAGTGTTCACTCGCATCTGAAGATGGACGGCAGCTGGCGGGTGGGCAACCGTCCACCGCGGGTGAATCACCGTGCGCGAATCATCCTGGAAGCCAACGGTATCTGTGCGGTCGGGATCGACGTGGGGGTACTGGAGATCCTCGACCGCGCCCATGACGGCGATGTGGTGGCGCACCTGGGACCGGATCTGCTGGGCGAGGACTGGGACCCGAAGGTCGCCGCCGCGAACCTGACGGCGCATCCGGATCGACCGATCGCCGAAGCGCTGCTGGACCAGCGGGTGCTGGCCGGTATCGGCAACGTCTATTGCAACGAACTGTGTTTCGTCGGCGGGCATCTGCCCACCGCGCCGGTAGCCGCGGTCACCGACCCGCATCGGCTGGTGTCTCGGGCCCGGGACATGCTGTGGGCCAACCGCTACCGGTGGAACCGCTGCACCACCGGCGACACCCGGGCAGGCCGAAATTTATGGGTGTACGGACGCAGCGGGCAACCCTGCCGTCGCTGCGGCACGCGCATCGACTATGACGACACCGAAGAGCGGGTGGCATACTGGTGCCCGGCCTGCCAACGGTGATGGCCCAGGGCATGTCCGTGGTAAACGATCGCATTCGCGGCCATCACGCCGCGGCCAATCTAGTTGTGGCATGCAATGATCGCCAACCACTGACCTTCAAAGTCGGCTTACCGCCGCAGGCCACATCGCCGACGAGGGCCTGACGTGGTCTTGTCACCGCCACCCCGACACGATCACCGCACCAGTGGCCAGAATCATCAGCGCAGCGCCAAACCTTCTGATTCTCAATCCAATTCCCTTGGAAGACACAGATCGATCATCGGCATGACGCATGGTAACAAGATCGCCGTTGGGCAACTAAGAGCCAGCCCATCGCTGTACGTCGCCGAATTCGGGATTTCAGCTACAGTTTCCGATGCGTACGCGGTCCAGACAGATCGCCGCAAACGTCCGCTCGAACTAATGGGCGTCACAATGTGACACTCAACACTCGACCGTCGGGATTAGCCGGCTGCCGAGAACTGCCACGCCCTCGGGCGGGCTGGGCGCGGCTACGAATGGGTCTCGCGAATATCGCGAACAGGTAACAGCGTGACCGACACGCCGACAGAAAATGCCGTCCGGGTGGATCGCTAGATATATTCGGGACAACCCCTCAACATCGGCGCACGTCGTCGTGCGTCCAGCGTGGAATATCAGCGCCCCACTCACTGTTGCAGCCCAGTGACCTACGTCGCATCATCGCCGCGACAGGGGTCCGATCACAATTGCGGACGAATTTAAACCGATGACGGTGCCTGATCGTTCGACGAATAGCCGGACTACCGAAGGACGGAAACGTGGAAACCCTGCAGGATTTCGTCAGCGCGCGCCTGGCCGACTTAACTAGCATCGGCGGCCTCAACCTACGGGCACGTCAGGTGGTGCGGACGGTCAGTTCGACGGCTGCATCGGTGCGAAGCGCAGCGCCGCATGAACCGACACCGTCCTCGCGACCCGCGCCGTTCGTGGTCGGCCGCGATCTCCCGCGTATGCCTCCGGGCGTCGAACGTTGTTGACCTAGCCCGGCGTCGACAGCCGCCGGCGGCTGACGAATTCGCGGTGGGCCCCATTTACCGGGTCCTCGAATTCAAGCCGCTGTGCCAGCAACTGCAGCGGCGTCGAGAAGTCGTCGGCAGCTACGTCGACCACTTTCGGATACAACGGGTCTCCGTAGATCGGTAGCCCCAGCGAAGCCATGTGCACGCGCAGCTGGTGTGTGCGCCCGGTGCGTGGTGTCAGCCGGTACAGGCCATCCGGCGTTATCGGCTCGATTAGTGTCTCGGCGTTGGGCTCACCGACTTCTTCCGATTCTTCAATGGCTTGTAGCTGGCCGCGGCGCTTGACGATCCGACTGCGCACCACACGCGGCCACACCAGGTTGGGGTTGTCCGTAGAAACAGCGGCCCTGGCCAGATACGTCTTGCCGACCGCGCCACCGGCAAACAGCGTCTGGTAGGCCCTACGAAACTCACGTCGGGTGGTGAACAGCAGCACCCCGGCGGTCAACCGATCCAACCGGTGGGCCGGGCTCAGCTCGGGCAAACCGAGTTGGCGGCGAAGGCGTACCAGCGCGGTCTGGGCGACGTGGCGCCCGCGCGGCATGGTGGCCAAAAAGTGTGGCTTGTCGACGACCACGATTGCATCGTCTTGATACAACACCGAGACATCGAACGGCACCGGCACCTCGTCGCGCAGGTCGCGGTAGAAGTAGACGCTGGCGCCGGCCGGCAGCACCGTGGCGGGATCGAGGACCACCCCGCGGGGGTCGACAACCTCGCCGGTGCTGGCCTTGGCGGCGACCTCTGACCCAAACCGGACACGCAACTCCTCGCCCAGCGGCCCGCCGCGCACCCGCAGCCGAGCCGGCCCCACTCCGTCGCGGGGCGGGAGTGGTGCGGGCCTCACGGTCTGCTCAATTTAAGGGCACCGGCTCGAGAATCTCGGCGCGGGCCTCGGGCGCGCTGGCACGCAGCGCGTCGGCCGACGCATCGTCGGGCTGGGCCTGGGACAGCACCTCGGCCTCCACCCGTGCGATGTACGTGTCGACCTCGCGGTCGACGTCGGCCGCCGTCCAGCCCAGCGTCGGCGCGACGACGTCGGCGACCTCGCGCGCGCAGTCGACACCTCGATGGGGGTATTCGATCGCGATCCGCGTCCGGCGGGCCAAGATGTCCTCCAGATGCAGCGCGCCCTCGGCGGCCGCGGCAAAGGCCGCTTCGACCTTGAGGTAGCCCGGCGCGGCGGTGATCGGGTTGAGCAGCTCGCGGCGGTCTGCCGCCATCGCCAGCACCTCGCTGATCTGCGACCCGTACCGATCCAGCAGATGCCGCACCCGATACGGATGGAGTCCTTCCAGCGCACCGACGTGCTCGGTCTGGTTGATCAGCGCGAAGTAGCCGTCGGCTCCCAGCAGCGGCACCTTCTCGGTGATCGACGGCGCCACTCGCGCCGGGACGTACTGCGACGCCGCGTCGATCGCGTCGGCGGCCATCACCCGGTAGGTGGTGTACTTGCCGCCGGCGATCGCGACCAGGCCGGGGGCGGGCACCGCCACCGCATGCTCCCGCGACAGCTTGGACGTCTCGTCGCTCTCCCCGGCCAGTAGCGGCCGCAATCCGGCGTACACGCCATCGATGTCGGCGTGGGTCAACGCGGTGGCCAGCACGGTATTGACGGTGCCCAGGATGTAGTCGATGTCGGCCTTGGTAGCCGCCGGATGCGCCAGGTCCAGTCGCCAGTCGGTGTCGGTGGTCCCGACGATCCAGTGGTTGCCCCACGGGATGACCAACATCACCGACTTCTCGGTGCGCAGGATGATCGCGACGTCGCTGACGATCCGGTCGCGCGGCACCACGATGTGCACTCCTTTGGAGGCACGCACTTGGAACCGCCCGCGCTGCTTGGACAATGCCTGAATCTCATCGGTCCAGACCCCGGTGGCGTTGACGACGACGTGACCGCGCACGTCGGTGATCGCGCCGTCCTCAGAGTCGCGCACCCGAACGCCGGTGACCCGATCGCCCTCGCGCAGCAACGACACCACCTGAGTGGACGATCGCACCACGGCACCGTAATGCGCGGCGGTACGCACCACGGTCAGCGTGTGGCGGGCGTCGTCGACGACGGTGTCGTAGTAGCGGATGCCTCCGATCAGCGCGCTGCGCTTCAGACCCGGGCACAGCCGCAGCGCCCCGGCGCGGGTCAAATGCTTTTGCCCCGGAACAGATTTTGCGCCACCGAGTTCGTCGTACAGCAACAGCCCGGCCGCTACATAGGGCCGCTCCCACCATCGCTTGGTCAGCGGGTACAAAAATGGCAGCGGCTTGACCAGGTGGGGCGCCAAGGTCGTCAACGACAGCTCGCGCTCGAAGAGCGCCTCGCGGACCAGCCCGAACTCCAGTTGCTCTAAGTAGCGCAATCCGCCGTGAAACATTTTCGAGGAGCGGCTTGACGTGCCGGAGGCGAAATCGCGCGCTTCGACCATCGCCACCTTGAGCCCACGAGTGGCGGCGTCCAGCGCGGATCCCGAACCCACCACGCCGCCGCCGATGACCACGACGTCGAATTGTTCGCTGCCCAGACGCTCCCAGGCCGAGGCGCGTTGCTCGGGACCCAAGAAGGAACCCGGCCGGGTCAGCTCGCTCCCCGGTACGCGAATCGGGTCGCTCACGACACAGCTCTCCTGTCGGTTACTCGTCAGTAGGGGTCTGGCATCAGGCTACCTGGGGTCAGTCCAAATCATCGTGTGCCATCAGCCGGCGAGCGGCTTCGGTGACCGAGCCCGAGAGTGACGGGTAGACCGACAGCGTTTCGGCTAGCTGGTTGACGGTGATGCGGTTCTGGACGGCCATTGCGATCGGCAGAATCAGCTCCGACGCGATCGGTGCGACCACGACACCGCCGATCACCACGCCGGTGGACTGGCGGCAGAACAGTTTGACGAAGCCCTGCCGGAGCCCCGACATCTTGGCCCGGGCGTTGGTCTGCAACGGCAATTTGATGGTCCGGGCCAGCACTGACCCGTTGTCGATGGCCGACTGCGGGATACCGACGGCGGCGATCTCGGGCCGGGTGAAGACCGCGGCGGCTACCGTGCGCAGTCGGATGGGGCTGACGGCCTCCCCCAACGCGTGCCACATGGCAATCCGGCCCTGCATGGCGGCGACTGACGCCAGCGGCAGCAGGCCGGTGCAGTCCCCGGCAGCGTAGATACCGGGCACCGATGTCCGCGAGACCCGATCGACGGTCAGGTAGTTTCCCCGTCCCAGTTCGATACCCACCCGCTCTAGACCCAGACCGCTGCTGTTGGGCACCGACCCGATCGTCATCAGCGCGTGGCTGCCCTCCACCGTGCGACCGTCGGTCAGCGTGACCAGCACCTCGGACGTGGTGCGGGTGACCGACTCCGCGCGCGCATTTTTGACCAGCTGAACGCCCCGCTCGGCGAACGACTCCTCGAGCACCAGGGCGGCGTCGGCGTCCTCATAGGGCAGGACTCGGTCCCGGCTGGCCACCACCGTGACGTCGACACCTAATTCGGTGTAGGCATTGACGAATTCGGCGCCGGTGACACCCGAACCCACGACGATGAGATGATCGGGCAGGGTGTCCAGGTCGTAGAGCTGGCGCCAGGTCAGGATGCGTTCGCCATCAGGTTTCGCAGACGGCAGGACGCGCGGGCTGGCGCCCGTTGCGATCAAGACGACGTCGGCCTCGTAGCTGCTGGTGGTGCCGTCATCGGCGGTCACCTTGATGCAATGGGTGATGAATCCTGGGTTCGCATCGCTCAGCTCACCTCTGCCGGCGATCACCTCGACTCCCGCGTTGCGTAGCTGGGCGTTGATGTCGGTCGACTGGGCAGTGGCCAGCGTCTTGACCCGTTGGTTGATCTCCGGCAGCGAGATCTTGGCGTCGTCGATGTCGATGTCGAAGCCCAACCGGGGCGCCCGACGCAATTCGGTGCGCACGCCGGTGGAGGCGATAAACGTCTTCGAGGGCACGCAGTCCCAAAGCACTGCCGCCCCGCCGAGCCCGTCGGAGTCGATGACGGTGACTTGCGCGTCGCGTGCTGCCGCGACTAGTGCCGCCTCATACCCGGCCGGGCCTCCGCCGAGGATCACAATGCGGCTCGCCACAGCTTCAACGTAGCCCGTCGACGATGCGCCCGCCGGGCGGCCGAGGAGACCGGCAATCGGATCTAGCTAACTTGTCGGATCACCGCCGCGCCAGCGGCCGACGTTTAAGCTTTCCCCGTGCCGCTCTACGCTGCCTACGGATCGAACATGCATCCCGAGCAGATGCAGCAGCGTGCACCGCACTCACCGATGGCCGGAACAGGCTGGTTACACGGCTGGCGGCTGACCTTTGGCGGCGAGGACATCGGCTGGGAGGGCGCGCTGGCAACCGTCGTCGAGGATCCGAACGCCAAGGTGTTCGTCGTGCTCTACGACATGACGGCCGCCGACGAGAACAACCTGGACCGATGGGAAGGCTCGGAGCTGGGCATCCACAAGAAGATTCGCTGCCGGGTGGAGCGGTTGTCGTCAGATACGACGACCGATCCGGTGCTGGCATGGCTGTATGTGGTCGACGCGTGGGAAGGCGGCCTGCCGTCGGCCCGCTACCTCGGCGTGATGGCCGACGCCGCCGAAATCGCCGGTGCGCCTGAGGAATACGTGCACGACCTGCGCACTCGCGAGGCGCGCAACATCGGTCCGGGCACCTAACTGACCTACGTTGGCACTGACCTACGTCGGCGAGCGTGCGTGTTTGTGCGGAGACACGCAGCGCAACCCGACATTCTGCGCACCTTCGTGACAGGTCAAGCGACGCGAGCGCGCTCCAACTGCGCCTCGATGCGACGGATGAGTTGTCTGGGCCGGCGCCTGACATCCTCGGTGACGATCGGGATGGCAACCCATCCCAGCTCCTGCAGCGCCGACGTCCGGAGGCGGTCCCGAAAGAACGCTTCCGGCCCGCTGTGCCAGGCGACGCCGTCATACTCGGCCGCAACGCGATACTCGGGCCAAGCGAAGTCCAGCCGCCAAGTCCTGCCAGTCGGGTCCACTACCTGGTGCTGGAGCACCGGTGTCGGCAAGCCCCCGTCGATCATGACCAAACGCGCCTCGCTCTCCATCGGAGACTCTGCCTCGGGAACGGCCAGCGGAAGCAACCCGCGGACAGCGACGATGCCGCGACGGCCGGCCTGCCGGCCAGCGGCTGTCGATAAATCACGGCGGCTACACGTGCCACTACGTAGCGCAGCGTCCAGCGTCGCCAGCGCTCGGGGCCGACGCAGCCCGCGCGCCACCTCAATCGCGGTCCAGCCGGGTGCTGTAGCGGGCCTGCCGGCGACCAGGGTCAGCGGCGCTCCCTCACGCCGGTGCACGACCAGACCGTCTGCAGATCGCAGTTGACCACCGTCGGGATTGAGAACGTGCAGGTCGTCGGTTTCCTCCGTATCGAAACCATATGCAGCTGCTGCGGTGCCCAGGCATATGGCGACGCATGCGCCGGCAGCCAAGTCCAGGCCGCGAAGCCGCAAACGGGTATCGACATCGCCACAGCCATAGATGCCATACCAAACCTTCTGCAGCCCGCCGCTTCTCAGTTCTGCTTCTAGTCCGCGCCGGGTCAAAAACGTCAAAGCCTGAGCAGAGGTAACAACGCCGCCTTGCTCGCTAAGCAGCCGGCACAGCCCATCCTCCACACCCGCCATCGTCGGTGTGCGGCCTGTGCGGCAATTTCAGGCTCAAGGCCGTCGGTGCCAGTTTGTGGAGGAAACCACCGCTGTGCACAGTCGGTCCTCGGGTGAGTGTGCACAGTTGTACGGCAACTGCGGCGTGTCGCTGGGCAAACACGCACACTCGCGCTAGATGACGGCGGACTGCTCGACGATGTTGGCCATCAAGCGCACCCCGATCGCCAACGCACGCTCGTCGAGGTCGAACGTCGGCTGATGCAGGTCCAGCTGCGGGCCATCACCCGACCACACCCCGAGCCGGGCCATCGCACCCGGTACTTCCTCGAGATACCAAGAGAAATCCTCACCGCCACCGGATTGCTTGGTATCGGCCAGCGCATCCGGGCTCACCGCGTCGATGGCATGGGCGACGATGTGCGTCGAGACTTCTTCGTTGACCACCGGTGGAACGCCGCGGTGGTACTGCACGGAGTGCTCGATGCCCAGCGGTGACATCAGCGCGGCCACCGTCTGCCGGACGATGTCCTCGAGGCTCAGCCAGGTTTCGCGGCTGGCGGTGCGGATGGTGCCCGCCAGCACCCCGGTCTGCGGGATCGCGTTCGCGGCCGCCCCCGCATTGACCGCGCCCCACACCATCACGGTGCTGTTGCGGGGATCGATGCGGCGCGACAGCACACCGGGCAGCCCGGTGATCAGCGTGCCCAGCCCGTAGACCAGGTCGGTGGTCAAATGTGGCCGCGACGTGTGCCCGCCCGGTGAATGCAGGGCGATCTCGATCATGTCCGCCGCCGAAGTGATCGGTCCCGACTTCACCGCGATCTTGCCGACCGCCAACCGCGGGTCGCAGTGCAGCGCGAAGATTCGGCTGATCCCGGACAGCACGCCAGCCGCGACGGCGTCGATCGCCCCCCCGGGCATCAGCTCTTCGGCGGGCTGGAAGATCAGCCGCAGTCCTATCGGCAGCTCCGGCACCGTTGCCAGTGCCAGTGCGGCGCCCAGCAGAATCGCGGTGTGCGCGTCGTGACCGCAGGCGTGCGCCACGTTGGGCATTGTCGAGGCGTAGGAGGCGCCGGTCCGCTCGGCCATCGGTAACGCGTCCATGTCGGCCCGCAATGCGATCCGGGGCTCCTGGTCGGGGCCGAAATCGCAGGTCAGGCCCGTCCCGCCGGGCAGCACCTTCGGGTTGAGTCCGGCGTCGACCAACCGTTCGGCGACGAACTGGGTGGTGGCGTATTCCTGGCGACCCAGCTCCGGGTAGCGGTGCAGGTGTCGGCGCCAGCTGACTAGATCGTCGTGGTGCGCGGCCAGCCACGATTCGGCGGTGTCGGCAATGCTCATGAGCGCCGCTCCTCACGAGCCGCAAGCACCCGGTCACGTTCATCCGGTGCTTGGGCGAGGCGAACGACCGTGCGCGCCAACATAATTGCGCCTTCGACGACTGCACGGTCGGCGCTGGGGCCGACGGCGGCTGCGGTGAAAGCGGGCTGGTGCAGCGACGCGCCTCCGGCGTCGACGGCCACCATCGGGTGGATCCCGGGCAGCAGCTGAGTGACGTTGCCCATGTCGGTGCTGCCGACCGGATGCTCGGCTTCCAGCCGCGCCTCGACGGGTGTGCGGCCCAACCGCGTCATCTCGGCGCGGATGGTCTCGGCCAACCAGGGGTCGGGGCTGAGCGCGTCGTACATCGGCTCGGTGTAGTCGACGTTGTAGTCACAGCCGGTGGCCACCGCACCCGCGAGGAAGCAGTCACGCACTTTGGCTTCCAGGTCGGCCAGCGACGACGCCTCGGTCGCGCGCATCGTGAATTGCAACTCGGTCCGGCCGGGAATGACGTTGGCGGCCTGCCCGCCGTCGGTGACGATGCCGTGCGTCTGCTGCCCTGGGGCCAGCTGCTGACGCAGCAGCCCAATGGCGACCTGTGCGACGGTGGCCGCGTCGGCGGCATTGATACCCAGGTACGGCGCGGCGGAGGCATGTGCTTCTCGCCCGCGGTATTCAACGCGCACCGCCGACAGGGTCAGCGACCGCGCCGCGGCGATATCCACCGGGCCGGGATGCACCATCACGGCCACCGCCAAGTCGTCGAAGACTCCCGCGTCAATCAGCAAGATCTTCCCGCCGCCGAACTCCTCGGCGGGGGTGCCTAGCAGCGCAACCTTCAGGCCGAGGTCGTCGGCCACGTCGGCCAGCGCCAGCGCGGCGCCTACTGCTGACGCAGCGATGATGTTGTGCCCGCAGGCATGACCGATCCCCGGCAGCGCGTCGTATTCGGCGCACACACCGACGGCCAGCGGGCCGCTGCCGAAGTCGGCGCGAAACGCGGTGTCCAAACCACCGGCTGCCGCGGTGAGCTCGAAACCCCGTTCCGCGACCAATGCTTGCGTCTTGGCGCAACTGCGATGCTCGGCGAACGCCAACTCCGGTTCGGCGTGGATCGCGTGGGACAGCTCGACGAGGTCGGTGCCGCGGCGCCGCACCGTCTCTTCGACGCGATCCAGCACCGGGATTGTGGGCATGTTCGCAGTATCTCACCGCTGATGACCGCCGATGACAACGACTACTTCCGATTGCCCACCTCTCCCCTGCTGCGCGGGGACCCCACAGCAGACCGTTCCGGTCTGCATTGTCGGCGGGCTAAGCTCGCCGCTTGTGCATGACGGTCCGCCCGACCCCGACGCGCTCGCGCGCCGCGCCGCGCAGCTCATCGCCGAGGGGACCGGGATCGCCGAACATGATGTCGCGATCGTGCTGGGGTCGGGGTGGGCGCCGGCTGTTGCCGCGCTGGGTTCGGCGACGGCGGTGCTGCCGATGGCCGAACTGCCCGGGTTCACCCCCCCGACCGCGGTCGGCCACATCGGTCAGGTGTTATCGGTCGGTATTGGATCCCACCGGGTGCTGGTGCTGGCCGGTCGGGTGCATGCCTACGAAGGCCATGACCTGCGCCACGTCGTGCACCCGGTACGCACAGCCTGCGCGGTCGGTGCACGCGTCGTGGTGCTCACCAATGCCGCAGGTGCCGTGCGCGAAGACTTTGAGGTCGGCCAGCCGGTGTTGATCAGTGATCACCTGAACCTGACCGCGCGATCGCCCCTGATCGGTGCCCAGTTCGTCGACATGGTCGACGCGTACGCGCCGCGGCTGCGTGCGCTGGCCCGGGAGGTGGACCCGACGTTGGCCGAAGGTGTCTACGCAGGGCTGCCCGGGCCACATTACGAGACGCCGGCCGAGATTCGGATGTTGCGGACACTAGGCGCCGACCTGGTCGGCATGTCCACCGTGCACGAGACGATCGCGGCGCGGGGGGCGGGCGCGGAGGTGCTGGGCGTGTCGCTGGTGACGAATCTGGCGGCGGGGATAACCGGTGAGCCGCTTAGCCACGTCGACGTGCTGGCGGCCGGCGCTGCCTCCGCGACGCGGATGGGCTCGCTGTTGGCCGACGTCGTCGCGCGGCTCTGAGGTCTGCGGTGACACCCGAGGAGTGGATCGCTCACGATCCTGACCCGGTCACGGCCGCCGAGCTCATGCGCTGCTCGCAGGCCGAACTGTCTGCACGGTTTGCCCGGCCCCTGACATTCGGCACCGCGGGGCTGCGCGGCCCAGTGCGAGGCGGCCCGGATGCCATGAACCTGGCGGTGGTGTTGCGTGCCACCTGGGCGGTGGCCAAGGTGCTTGCCGGCTCGCAACGGTCCGGATCGACGGTGATTGTCGGTCGTGACGCTCGGCACGGCTCAACCGCTTTCGCGACCGCGGCAGCAGAAGTGCTTGCTGCCGCTGGCTTTTCACCCACGCTGCTTCCACATCCGGTACCCACCCCGGTGCTGGCGTTTGCGGTGCGGCACACTGGCGCAGCAGCTGGCATACAAGTCACGGCGTCACACAATCCGTCGACCGACAACGGCTACAAGGTGTACCTCGACGGCGGCATCCAGATCGTCTCCCCCACCGATCGCGAGATCGAGACAGCTATGGGCGACGCCCCGTTTGGCGACGAGATCGACAGGACTCCGGTCGAAGTCGCTGGCACACAGCTGGTCGATCGCTACGTCGAGCGGGCCGCCCGGGTGCGGCGCTCGTCGGGGCCGGTGCGGGTAGCGCTGACGCCGCTGCACGGGGTCGGGGGCGCGGTCACCATCGAAACGCTACGCCGCGCCGGCATTGAAGATGTGCACACCGTAGCCAGCCAGATGCGCCCCGATCCCGACTTTCCGACCGTCAAGTTCCCCAATCCTGAGGAGCCGGGCGCCACGGATGCGCTACTGGCACTGGCCGCCGACGCCGACGTCGAGATCGCGATCGCGCTGGATCCCGATGCTGATCGGTGTGCGGTCGGGATACCCACGCCGGCTGGCTGGCGGATGTTGTCCGGCGACGAGACCGGTTGGTTGCTGGGCGATTTCATCTTGTCTCGGACCGAGCCGAGCAAGCGGGCAACCAGCGTGGTGGCCAGCACTGTGGTCTCGTCGCGGATGCTGGCCGCCATCGCCGTCGATTGGGGTGCGCGCCACGTCGAAACCCTGACCGGTTTCAAGTGGCTGGGCCGCGCCGACGCCGACGTGCCCGGCAGCACGTTGATCTACGCCTACGAGGAAGCGATCGGCCACTGCGTGGATCCGGCCGCGGTGCGGGACAAGGACGGCATCACTGCCGCGGTGCTGGCCTGCGATCTGGTCGCGACACTGAGACGGGAGGACCGCTCGGTGCTCGACGCGCTGGATGATCTGGCCCGCCGATTCGGCGTGCACGTCGGCGCCGCAGTGTCACGGGCGGTGGCCGACGCGGACGCTGCCGTCGCCTTGATGCTCCGGTTGCGGACGTCGCCGCCCACCCGCCTCGCCGGATTCGCTTCGACGACAACCGATCTGCTGCCCGATACCGACGCGCTGATCTTTACCGGCGCTGACTCCGACACGTCAGCCCGGGTCGCGGTCAGACCGTCGGGTACCGAGCCGAAGGTCAAGTTCTACATCGAGGTTGCCTCGGCGGTGGCGGCGGATCTGGCCGGTGTTCGCGAGCGCGCCACCGCGCTCTGTAACGAACTGGCGTCGTCTGTGCAGCACTGGTAACTCAGCGCGGCCCGAATTGGCGATCCCCGGCGTCGCCGAGACCCGGCACGATATACGCATTCTCGTTCAGGCGCTCATCGATCGCCGCGGTGAACACTCGCACGCCTGCGCCTGCTTTCTCCAGTGCCGCAATGCCTTCCGGGGCCACCACCACACACAGCACCGTGATGTCGTCGGCGCCGCGCCGATGCAGCAGTCCGAGCGCGTGGATCATCGACCCGCCGGTGGCCAGCATCGGGTCCAAAACCAGCACCGGTTGGCCGCGCAGATCCTCGGGCAGCGACTCCAAATACGGTATCGGCAGCGCCGTTTCCTCGTCGCGGGCTACACCGACGAAACCCACCCGCGCCTCCGGCAGCAGCGCATGGGCCTGATCGACCATGCCCAGCCCGGCCCGCAACACCGCGACCAGCACCGGCGGTTTAGCCAGTCGAGTTCCGACCGTCTCAGCGAGTGGCGTGCGCACGGCGACCGCCTCGTGCGGCGCATCCCGAGTGGCCTCGTACACCAGCATCAGGGTCAATTCGGCCAACGCGGCACGAAAGGCCGCATTTTCGGTGTGCTCGTCGCGCAGGGTAGTTAGCCGTGCCGCAGCCAGCGGGTGGTCAACGACACGCACGTCCACGGGACTTGACCCTACGGCGGCGACCGGCGTGGCCGCGGCTTACGCACCGAAGAAATTGAAGATGTCGAAGCCGTAACCGACCAGGTCAATCAGGGGCTGCCCGGAGATCAGTGGCGCCCCGTCGAAGATTGCGTCTGGACTCAGCGATGGGATGCTGGCCGTCAGGTCGGTCCAGGTGGTAAGCAGCGACGTGTCCAGCTGGTTAGTTAGGTCATAGCCCGAGAGCAGCGAGTCGACGAACGAGGTCGGCAGCAGCGGCTGTCCGGCATCCTTCAGCAGGTCGTCGATGGGCCCGACGAAACTCTGCACGCTGGCGTACTCCGCGCCAGCCAGCATTTGCAGCGGATCCATCTTGGGGTCGAATCCCGCAACGCCGGAGATGTCCGCCAACTGGCCCGTCGCGTCGACCGCCCAGGGCCCGGAGACACCGATCGGGGCGACCCCGTCGACGGTGAAGCCGGCGCCCGGGTCGCCCGGGTTGCCGTAGGACCAGTCGATACCCAGAGACGTCGACGGGGCGAAAGCGTCGTAGAAGAACCGGCCCGCAGGTCCACCGTCGTACATGAATGCCAGCAGCGGCAGCGGCGCGAAGATGTCGTAGAAGTGAGTGTCCCCGATCGTGCCGAGATTCGTGATATCGCCGATGTCCAGGTTCACCCCGGCCGTCGGGTCCGGGTAGTAAGGGTGCACGGTTTCGATGCCGACCAAAGCGTTGATGTCGGCGAGGATGTTGGACGGATCCTCGGGGAAGTTGGCCCAGCCGTCGTACTCGCCGGTGTAGATGTCGGTCGGGAACGGCGCGGTCGGCGTTGGAGCCATGCTGAGCGGCACATCCAAGAACGGAAGATGCTGGGGCTCAGGGCTCAAGCTGAATGCGCCGACGCCGTCGGGAAATTGGAAACGGTCCAGGATGCCGCCGATTGGGCTATTGGGGTCGCCGAGCAGCACGACGCTCAAGTCGCTCAGGTTCACGTTGGGCGGCGTGTTGGCGAGGAGATTGTTCATCTCCTCGGTGGCGATGACGGCGCTCTGCGAGTAACCCAACACCGCGACGTTGTCGCCGGCCTGCAGTTCCGGGACGATCTTGTTGTCCAAGATCCCGACGCCGATGTTCACCGAGTCGGCGAAATTCAGATTGTTCCAGGCCGGATTACCGGCAGGGTCGACCAGACAGATTATCGGGCAAAACTGCTCGGGCGTGGTCAAGCCCGAGAAGTTATACGTGTCGAACGTCGGCTGCCCGGCAAAGAGCGGCGGCGAGGGTTGCAGGTAAAGCGCTTCGACCTGGGCGATGTAGCTGGGGTCAGGGACCGGGTTTTCGGTGCCGCCCATGATCCAGCCCACGTCGGTGGTGAGCAGCTTGGCGTCGGCGTTGATCGTTTTCAATCCGAACACGGACGCCGACGTCAGCGTCGCTGCCGTCACACCCAGTGCAGCGACGGAAACGACTGCCAAAGGCACAACGCTCGGCGAGCGAAACCTCGGTCCTGCCATCCCGACCTCCCAGCGGCGATTGGCAAACATCATGCCCGTTCGGGCACCAGTGATGGCGCAATTCGCAATTTTCGCCGCCATGCTTCCCCGTTCGACACGCGCGCAGGCAGGCCAGTGGGCGGGAACAAGACCCATATACTCCGGCCATGCAGCGCCGACCGTGGCGGAATCACAAGCAACCTCGAGCAATCAGCCTGTTCGGCGTGCTCGCCGTCGCTACCGCGCTGATGTCGTGGCCGTCCCCGCCGTCCGCTTTCCAATCCGGTTCGGTGAACTTCACAGCAGCCGCCGTTCCGACCCCTGCGCACGTGGTGGTGGTGGTGGAAGAGAATCGCTCGCAAACCAACATCATCGGAAACAAGGCGGCGCCTTACATCAACCAGCTGGCCGCAAACGGCGCAATGATGGCGCAGTCCTTCGCCGAAGTGCACCCCAGCGAACCCAACTACTACGCCTTATTCGCCGGCAACACGCTGGTCAACGCCAACGTCTGCCCGGTCAATGCGGGCAACACGCCCAACCTCGGTTCCGAATTGTTCGCGGCCGGTTACACGTTCGTGGGTTACGCGGAGGGCCTGCCTGCGGTGGGGTCGACGGAGTGTAAAGCGGGCAAATATGCGCGCAAGCATGTGCCCTGGGTCAGCTTCAGCAACATCCCGAGCGCCTACTCGGTTCCGTTTTCCGCGTTTCCGGCCCCGTCCAACTACGCCGGCTTGCCGACGGTCGCGTTCGTCACGCCCAACCTCGACGACGACATGCACGACGGCTCGATCGCGGCAGGCGACACCTGGCTGTATCAGAACTTGTCGCAGTACGCGGCGTGGGCGAAGGCGAACAACAGCTTGCTGATCCTGACCTGGGACGAGGACGACAACACCTCCCGCAATCAGATTCCGACGGTCTTCTACGGAGCGGGCGTGAAGCCAGGAACCTACAGCGAGCAGATCAGCCACTACAATGTGTTGTCCACGCTGGAACAGATGTATGGGCTGCCGAAGCTCGGCTATGCAGCCAGCGCCCCTGCCATCACCGATATCTGGGGCGCGTGATCGGCGGCCGCAGTGCCCGTCGCTATTGTGTGCCGCATGGCTGCTGACCTTGTGCCTATCCGGCTGAGCCTGACCGCCGGTGACCGCTACACCGTGTGGGCCCCCCGCTGGCGTGACGCCGGCGACGAGTGGGAAGGGTTTCTGGGCAAGGATGAGGACCTCTACGGTTTTGAGACGGCCGCTGACCTGGTCGCATTCGTACGCACCGATACCGACAACGATCTCACCGATCACCCGGCGTGGAAGGGACTGACCGAGGCCAACGCCCACAAGCTGGAGCCCGCCGACGACAATCAATTCGATCTGATCGGCGTTGAGGAGGTCATCTCCGAGAAGCCGACCGCGGAGTCGGTGGCCATGCTGGCCAACACGCTGGCGATCGTGTCGTCCATCGGGTCGGTCTGCGAACTACCCGCGGTGATGAAGTTCTTCAACGGCAACCCGACCTTGGGCACCCTGACCGGCGGAATCGAGCATTTCACCGGCAAGGCCGGCATCAAGCGCTGGAATGCCATCGCCGACGCCATCGCACGCAGCTGGGACGACGTGCTCGGCGCTGTCGACGAGATCGTCAGCACGCCCGATGTCGACAGCGCCCTCGCGGAAGCCGCTGCCGCCGAACTGGCCGAACCGCTGGAAGAGGAGCCCGAAGAACAAGAACTGGAGAGCCCTGACGACGAATCCGCCGACCAGGATTCCGCGATCGAATTCGACGCCGAAGCCGAGGCCACACCCACGAAGAGCCCGGAGAAGCGCGCAGCCGCCGACGACGTGGTGTTGGGCGGCGACGAGGACTTCTGGTTGAAAGTCGGCATCGACCCGATCCAGATCATGACCGGAGCCGGCACTTTTTACACACTGCGCTGCTATTTCGACGATCGTCCGATTTTTTTGGGACGCAACGGTCGAATCAGCGTGTTCAGCTCGGAGCGAGCCCTGGCCAGATATCTCGCCGACGAGCACGACCATGATTTGTCTGACCTGAGCACCTATGACGACATCCGTACCGCGGCTACCGACGGCTCACTGCGCGTGGATGTCACCGACGACAACGTCTACGTACTGACCGGACTGGCTGACGACTTTGCCGACGGGCCCGATGCGGTGGACCATGACCAGCTGGATCTGGCGGTCGAGCTACTTCGCGATGTCGGGGACTACGCGGAGGACGGCACCGTCGACAAGGCGCTCGAGACTGACCGCCCGCTGGGCAAGCTGACAGCCTACGTCCTCGATTCCGATTCGGCGGCCAAGCCGCAGCCCCCCTACGCCGATGTGGTGCGGGTGTGGGAGGAGCTGGAGCGGTTTGTGGAGTCGCGGCTAAGGCGCGAATGAGCGCATCACGAATCTTGGAAGTTCACGTTCCGCGTGACGGCTTCCCATTCGTCGATGGACGATGCCCACGCGGCCATCTTGTCGCGTGCTGCCTTGAGCACGTCGCGGCCCAGCAGTAGCCGCAGCGGTGGATCGTCGAGTTCAGTCACCATCAGCACCGCCTCGGCCACCTTCCGCGGATCACCGGGCAGATGGTCGGCGAACTGCTTGATCAGGTCCTTGCGCGCCGCCACGTCGGCGTAGTCGGCGATTGGCGTGGCCGACTCCTTCATCGACCGCGTTGCCCAATCGGTGCGGAAGGCGCCCGGCTCAATAGCCGTCACCTTGATACCCAGTGGCCGGACTTCGGTGGCGAGCGCCTCGGTTACCGCCTCTAGCGCGAACTTGGTCGACGAGTAGTAGGCGTTGGGCGGGTTGGCCACCACACCGGTCATAGACGAGATGTTGACGATGTGTCCAGAGCCGCGGGCGCGCATGGCCGGCAGGACCGCCTTGATCATGTTCACCGCGCCGAAATAGTTGACCTCAAACAGCTTCCGGACCTCGGCGTCCTCACCTTCCTCCACCGCGGACAGGTAGCCGTGGCCAGCGTTGTTGACCAACACGTCGACTCCGCCGAACCTTTTTTCGGCCGCCGAAACCGCGGCCGCTATTTCACCGGCGTCGGTGACATCGAGTGCGACGGCCACCGCGCGCTCACCGAACGCGTCGACGAAGTCCTGCACAGCCTCGACCCGTCGCGCGGTGGCGACCACGTCGTGGCCGGCTTCTAGGGCAGCACGCGCGATTTCGCGCCCGAACCCGGTGGAGCATCCGGTGATCAGCCAGCGCGCCATCTCAGGCTGTGCCTTCCGGGAGACGGCGCAGATACGCCCTGCGTCGGTCCGCGAGTTGGGCCGCCCGCTCTGATGGGTTCACCCGTGCCAGATTCGGCACCTCGGCATCGAGGCGCTCGCGCTTGACCACCCTGCCGCGGGCGCCGAGGTCTTCGGTTGGACCTGCCTCACCGAACTCGGCCATCCGCAGCGTCAGGATGCCTTCTGGCAGCCCGTCAGAGTCAATCCAGTTCGTCACCCCCGGGTCGTCCGGCGAGATCACGTAAGTGTAGGTGCCGTCTTCGTTGGCAACCGACTGTGCCTTGTTGAGACTGCCGGTGCGGTCGACGATGTCGAGCGTGGTGCCCCAAATGTTGCTCAGCGGCACCGTGAAGTAATGGGCGCCGCCGTCGCTGAGGTCGACCACAAACGCCTCGTCCTCGGCGAGTTCGAAGCGGCCCATCACATAAACCTGGTTGCGCATCGCGCCAACCTTGTCGGCCGACCACGCGAGGTTGAAATGGTTGGGGGGCATCTTGTATACGCCATGGCTGAGTTTGCCGGTGAAGTCGGCGAAATACGCCATCATCGCCGCGGTCGCTTCGGCCTGCTCGTCGAGTGTGCGCGCCGGTGATGCCGATGGCCCACCGAGTCGTTGCACCTCCAGGTAGTTGGGGTCGTCACGCCCCCAGTCCAGTAGCACGTCGCGGATGTAAAACTCATGTGCTGCCGGGGAGGTCTGAACATGGTTGGGCCGCCCGTTGGCAGGTTCGGCGTCGACGGTGATGGTGAAGCTGCCGTCGGAATCCACCTGCATGGTGCGGCCGTTGAGCACGTCGACGGTGCCCATGTGTGCATCCCACAACGTGAAGTAGTTCTCGGTCATGCGGTGCTCGCCGACCCGGCCGCGAATCTCGTAGCGTTCGTCACCCGATATCGGGATCACCCGGTACACACTGTCGGGATTGTCGATGCCCCAACGCGATCCCGGGACACGGCGACCGTCAACCGGATGCGCGAGCCGGGTGATGCAACTGACCTTGGGTCGCAGCTTGTCCTGATTCGACGACCATATCGCTGCCGAAAACATCACCTCGGCGAACGCGTCGTCGAACCGCTCGCGCATTGCGGGCGACGCCTTCGCTCGGCCCAGCCAGGTCTCGGCGACAGAGCGGTAAGCCGCTTTGACGACTACATGTTCGACCAGCTCGAGCGCCGCCACTTCCTGCTCGTGCTGGGACGCCGTCGCCACGGGGTCGTCTAGCATAACGTCCTCACCTTCCGACATACTGTCCAAAACGTTTGTTGTACAAGGTGAACCGCTCATCGACCTGCTCTGGGCGCAGGCCGTATTCCGCCAGACCGTAGGGAGGGCGTCTCGCCTCGCGGGGCCGTTCGTCCAGCCAGCTTCGCATTGCATTTTCTGCCTCGACGGTAAGCGGCAGTCCGATCGCGTCGTACACCCGGGCCACTTGGCCGATCGGGTCTGCTAGCGCGTCGTCGAAGGCGATGTCGGTGACCAGGGCGCCGTCGCCGCCGGTTTTGGAGGCCCACGCGTCGCGGACCGCCATCGCGCGGTCATTGGTCCAGCCCATTCGCTGCAACCATTGCGCACCCACCCGATGCAGGTCGACGGTGTCGGCGTGCATCGCATGCAGGGTCGCGTTGAGGCCGGCGCCCGACGCGACCGTGGTGCGCGGGTCGCGGTGCATGTGCACGATGTGCAGGTCGCCAAATTCGCCCCGCAATTCGCTGAGATAGCCGAGGTGGGCCGGCGACTTGAGCACCCATCGATCCGCGACTTCGCCACGTTGCCGCTTCTGCCACTGCAAGAACTGCAGCATCCGATGTAGATAGCTGTAGGCCGGAGCGAAATCCTGCTCGTCCAGCCAGCGCCGGTAGTCGGGAAGGTGCGCACCGGATTCCGGGACATGCGACAAGAATGCGTCGGCGAGAAAGACGAGCTCCTCTTCGGCTTCCCGGGCATACATCGGGTGGATGACAAACAGGTCGGGCGCCAGTTCGCGGGACTTGGCTTCGCGCGCTTCGCTGACGGCGATGCGCGGATCAACACCGGCGAACCGGTGATCAAGCCGGGGCGCGACCTCGACTACCTCCCAGCCGTAGGCGCAGTTGAAGCGCTGGTCGGCCGCCAACAGCCGCTGCAACAGGGTGGTGCCGCTGCGCATCATCCCGACAACGACGACCGGCGCGGTGATGCGCTCCTGGAGAATCTCCGGGTGGCGGCGAATCCACTCCTGGGCGCGCAGTCGCATACGCAGGCTGTGCACGATGCCTGACCGCAGGATGTGCACCCCGACCGCGTTGAGGTCGGCGACCGCGTAGTCGGCCAACAGCACGCCCAGCGGGTACTCGAATTCCCCTGGCCCCCAGTCGGTCAGTGACTCCTTGCGCTGCGCGTCGGCTAGCACGGCGGCCAGGTCGAAGGGGTGTTCCACGCGATCAGAACTTCAGGTGGTGGCTGACATCGCCAACCTGGTCGACAAACATGGTGCGGCTGTCGAACCACCACACGTCGTCCAATCGGTGAAACGTGTCCTTGTAATGTCCGGTCACGATCACCTGCAACGGCAAGTCCGGCGTGGCCTGCGTGACGCAATAGTAGGACCTGCTGGTTGCGGTGCCCTCGGCCTCGTCGATCTCGAGCTGCACATTGCTGGTGTTGTGCTTGGTCTTCGGGGTGCCGTCCTGGTAAATCCGGGTGGCCATGTCGTACATCTTCCGCACACCGGCCGTACCGTCGAACACCGTCTCTGGCGGACCGTCTTCCACTCCGCAGATACGCCCATGAGCGAACAGTCCGGCCACCCCGTCCAAGTCACCGGCATCCAGCAATTCGGCGTAGCGGTAGATCAGGTTGGTGATTTCTCGTGCACTATCGCTCATTCGCCCGCTTCCCCCACAAGTGGGTGGCGACCCCACCCCCGCACGCGGGTGGTACCCCCACAATCCCCAGCATCGCTGGGATCTTCGTCACTGGCGGCGCTCATGTCGAATCACCCACAAATCGTGGCAGAACTGCCCCGGGTCTCGGTCGTTTTGTATCGAATAGGTACGTTTCCAACCATGGGTGAACTCGACAACACCGTCGCTGTCATCACCGGTGCGGCGCGCGGCCAGGGGCGCAGCCACGCCGTCACGCTGGCCGAACAGGGGGCCGACATCATTGCCGTCGACATCTGCGCCGATATCGACACGATTCCCTATTCGCTGGGTACCAAATCCGATCTCGATGAAACCGCAGGCCTGGTACAAGCCGCGGGTCGCAAGTTGGTGCCTGTCATCGCCGATGTCCGCGACCTCGCGGCGCTGGAGGCCGGAGTTCAGGCCGGCATCGACGACCTCGGCGAGATCGACATCGTCATCGCAAACGCCGGAGTCGTGGCGATCGGCGATACCCACACGCGCGCCGAATCCCTGTTCACGACGATTGTGGACACCAACCTCAAAGGCGTGTGGCACACCTTGGTGGCGACGGTGCCCTCGATCATCCGCAAAGGAAGAGGCGGGTCGGTCGTCTTGGTCAGTTCTTCGCAAGGCTTGATTGGTCGCGGGGGCGATGGCAGCACCGCGATGTTCGCCTACGCCGCGTCCAAGCACGGCGTGGTGGGCCTGATGCGCTCGGCAGCGAACGCCTATGCGCCGCACAAGATTCGGGTCAACTCGGTACACCCCAGCGGTGTTGCGACCCCGATGATCCTCAACGACTTCGTGATAACCGGCATGACCGAGAACCCGAACCCGGCCATCTCCCAAACCTTGCTACCCGACGTGCCGCTGGTCGAGTCGCGAGACGTCACCGAAGCAGTGCTGTGGCTGGTCAGCCCTCGAGCCCGCTACGTGACGGGCATAACGGTGCCCGTCGATGCCGGCCACGTCGTCATGTAGCAGCGGCAGCTAGCCCACCAGCACCGCGTAGCGCGGTTTGATCACGTCGTCGATAATCGCCAGCCGCTCGTCGAACGGGATGAACGCCGACTTCATCGCATTGATCGTGAACCGCTCGAGGTCACTCCAGCCGTAACCGAACGTGTCGACCAGAACAGACATTTCACGAGTCATTGTCGTGTCACTCATCAGCCGATTGTCGGTATTGACGGTGACCCGGAACCGTGCCCGGGCCAGCAAGTCGAACGGATGCTCGGCGATGCTCTTAACTGCGCCGGTCTGCACGTTGGAGCTGGGACAGAGCTCCAACGGAATCCGCTTGTCCCGCAATATCGATGCCAATCGGCCCAGACGCATCGCGCCGTCTTCCGCGACGTCGATGTCATCGACGATCCGCACCCCATGGCCCAGCCGATCAGCGCCGCAGAACGCAATCGCCTCTTGGATAGACGGCAAACCGAACGCCTCACCAGCATGAATCGTGAAGCGCGCGTTGTTGTTGCGCATGTACTCAAAGGCGTCCAAGTGCCGGGTCGGCGGGTAGCCGGCCTCCGCGCCCGCAATGTCGAATCCGACCACTCCCTTGTCCCGAAACCGGATCGCCAGCTCGGCGATCTCCCGGGACAACGCGGCGTGGCGCATCGCGGTGACCAGACAGCGCACCACTATGGGTCGTCCCGCTGCTGCTGCCGCCTTCTCCCCGTCGACGAAACCCGCCAGCACCGCATCGACGACGGCATCGAACGACAGCCCGCGGTTGATGTGTAGCTCTGGCGCGAACCGGACTTCGGCGTAGACAACCGCATCGGCGGCCAGGTCTTCCACGCATTCGTAGGCGACCCGGTGCAGCGCGTCGGGTGTCTGCATCACCGCGACGGTGTGCGAGAACGGCTCAAGATAGCGCTCCAACGATCCACTGTGCGAAGAGGTGTGAAACCATCTGGTCAGCTCTTCGACGTTGGTCTCGGGCAGCCCGTCATAGCCGGTCTGACCGGCGATGTCGATCACCGTCGCCGGACGCAGCCCGCCGTCGAGATGGTCGTGCAACAGCGCCTTCGGCGCTCTGCTGATCATCTCCTTGCTCAACGGTGTGGTCATGGGGTGATCCGATCGATTATCAACGGTCGCGCAACCGGTGGCGTATCGGCGACGCTCCAACCTCCGTGCAGCTCGGCCATCGCCGGCTCGAAGCGTTCCGGGGTGTCGGTATACAGCGTGAACAGCGGCTCGCCAGCAACCACCGGATCTCCGGGACGCCGGTGGATGCGGACCCCGGCGCCGGGCTGCACGACCTCGCCCGGGCGGGACCTGCCCGCTCCGAGCCGCCATACCGTCAGACCCACTGCCATCGCGTCGATGTCGCCCATTGTGCCGCCTCGCCCCGCGGTGACGGTTTCGAAATACCGACCAACCGGCAACGGTTGCGACAAGTCACCGCCCTGCGCGGCGACCATGGCGCGAAACCGGTCCATCGCGGTACCGTCACGCAGCGTCTGAGCCGGATCGCGCCCGTCGATCCCGGCGATCTCGAGCATCTCGCCGGCCAACCCCAGGGTCAGCTCCACCACGTCGGGTGGTCCGCCGCCGGCCAGCACCTCCAGCGATTCGGCGACCTCGAGCGCGTTGCCCGCGGCCGCGCCCAGCGGGTTGGTCATATCGGTTAACACCGCGCAGGTGGGCAGGTCATGCTCGGCGCCCAGCGCCACCATGGTCTCGGCTAACTCACGACACTGCGCTTCCGACCGTACCAACGCGCCGGAACCGACCTTGACGTCGAGCACCAGTGCGCTTGCCCCCTCGGCAATCTTCTTGCTCATCACCGAGCTCGCGATCAGCGGCAGCGACTCGACAGTGGCTGTGATATCGCGCAGCGCGTAGAGCTTCGCATCGGCGGGCGCCAGTCGACCCGCAGCGAAGATGGCCGCGCCGATCTCGCAGAGTTGTTGGCGCACTTGCTCGTTAGAGAGATCGGCGGTGAATCCGGCGATGGATTCCAGCTTATCCAGGGTGCCGCCGGTGTGGCCGAGTCCGCGGCCGGATGTCTGCGGCACCGCGCCGCCGCAGGCAGCGACCACTGCCACCAGCGGCAGGGTGATCTTGTCTCCGACCCCGCCGGTGGAGTGCTTGTCCACCGTCGGAAGCGGACTGCCATTGCGCTGCAAGCCGGTGAAGTCCATCCGCTCACCGGAGGCCACCATCGCCGCCGTCCATCGCGCGGTCTCGCCATAATCCATGCCGCGCAGAAAAACCGCCATCAACAACGCTGCCATCTGCTCATCGACCACCCACCCATTGCTGTAGCCGTCGATGAGCCAATCGATCGCGGCATCCGACAAGCGTCCGCCGTCCCGTTTCGTCTTGATCAGCGTCGGCGCGTCGAAGGTCATTTGCGACGCTTGTACGCGGCAAGATCCTTGCGGCCGAACGCCTCGGGCAGCAACTCGCCCAGCCCCTTGGGGCCGTCGGGGTGGTCGATGAGCAAGTCCGGTCCGCCGTGCTCCAGCAACACCTGACGGCAACGGCCGCACGGCATCAGCAGTGCACCACTGCCGTCGACACACACCAGTGCAACCAACGTCCCGCCGCCTGTCAATCGCAGGTCGCACACCAGGGCGCACTCGGCGCAGAGACCTAGACCATATGAGACATTCTCCACATTGCAGCCGCTGACTGTGCGGCCGTCGTCGACCAATGCCGCTGCGCCTACCGGGAACTCCGAGTAAGGCGCGTGAGCTTTCCGCGCCGCTTGGCTCGCCTTGTCCCGCAGCGATTTCCAGTCAATGTTGGAAGTCACTGCCGCGGTTCCACGCGTTTTTGAAATGCATCCGACAACCCCGTTCACTGTTGGCTAGTTCACACTGTCACTTTAGATTCCCGGCGCTGGGCAGTGTGGTAAGCCGCAAAGCGCTTCATAAGAAAGTACAAATGGGTTTAGAGTCCACCCGACGGTCTCACAGAGGGGAGGCGCTGATGACGACAACGACATCTGCGAATCCGGCCACGCCGGCGCCGCGGGACTCCTCATTTCGCCGACGTCGGTTACGACGAACCCTCTATCACGGTGATCCGGCGATGTGGTCGTGGGTGCTGCACCGCATCACCGGGGCGACCATCTTTTTCTTTCTGTTCGTCCACGTACTCGACACCGCACTGGTTCGGGTGAGCCCGCAAACCTATGACGAGGTCATCTCGACCTACAAGACACCGATCGTGGGCTTGATGGAACTCGGGTTGGTGGCCGCAGTGCTCTACCACGCGCTCAACGGCGTCCGAGTCATTTTGATCGACTTCTGGGCCCGGGGCACCCGCTATCAGCGGCTGATGCTGTGGGCGATCGCGATCACATGGCTGCTGGTCATGGTGCCGGCGACGGTGGTTGTGGGCATCCACATGATCGGTCACTTCAGATGAGCTCCCCCGACCTGCAACTGGGACGGGGCCAGCTCGCCCCGGTGCGGCAGCGCAGCCACGACCGCCCTGCGAGCCTGGACAATCCGCGGGCACCGCGTCGGCGGACCGGGATGCCCAACTTCGAGAAGTACGCCTGGTTGTTTATGCGGTTCTCCGGCATCGTGCTGGTGTTCTTGGCGCTCGGGCACTTGTTCGTGATGTTGATGTGGGACGACGGTGTCTACCGCATCGACTTCAACTACGTGGCGCAGCGCTGGCACTCGCCGTTCTGGCAGACCTGGGACCTGTTGCTGCTATGGCTGGCGCAGCTGCACGGCGGCAACGGCCTGCGCACCATCATCGACGATTACAGCCGCAAGGATTCCACCCGTTTCTGGCTGAATACCCTGCTGGCGTTGTCGATGACGTTCACGCTGGTGTTGGGGACCTACGTGCTGCTGACATTCGACCCAAACGTCTCATGACTACGCCGCCGCCTCATCGCTTCGTCCCCCGCAAGCGGATGGTACCCCCACTGCATCGTCGGCGACGGTCATGATCGCCCAACATCGATACGACGTGGTGATCGTCGGCGCCGGCGGCGCGGGGATGCGGGCAGCCGTCGAGGCGGGCCCGCGGGTGCGCACCGCGGTGCTGACCAAGCTCTACCCCACCCGCAGCCACACCGGCGCCGCGCAGGGCGGTATGTGCGCGGCGCTGGCCAACGTCGAAGACGACAACTGGGAATGGCACACCTTCGACACCGTCAAGGGCGGCGACTACCTCGCCGACCAGGACGCGGTGGAGATCATGTGCAAGGGAGCCATCGACGCCGTCCTCGACCTGGAAAAGATGGGGATGCCGTTCAACCGGACGCCCGAGGGCCGCATCGATCAGCGTCGCTTCGGCGGGCACACCCGCGACCACGGCAAAGCCCCGGTACGCAGGGCGTGTTACGCAGCTGACCGCACCGGCCACATGATTTTGCAGACGCTGTATCAGAACTGCGTCAAGCACGACGTCGAGTTCTTCAACGAGTTCTACGTTCTCGACCTCGCGCTCACCCAGACCCCCAGCGGGCCGGTCGTCAGCGGGGTCATCGCCTACGAGTTGGCCACCGGCGACATCCACATCTTCCACGGAAAGGCCGTGGTGATCGCTACCGGCGGCTCAGGCCGCATGTACAAAACCACCTCCAACGCGCACACGTTGACCGGTGACGGCATCGGCATCGTTTTTCGTAAAGGACTTCCGTTGGAGGACATGGAATTTCACCAATTCCACCCGACGGGCCTGGCGGGGTTGGGCATTTTGATCTCCGAAGCCGTGCGCGGCGAGGGTGGTCGGCTGCTCAATGGCGAGGGCGAGCGCTTCATGGAGCGTTACGCCCCGACGATCGTCGACCTGGCGCCCCGCGACATCGTCGCCCGCTCGATGGTGCGCGAGGTGCTCGAAGGCCGCGGCGCGGGTCCGCACAAGGACTACGTGTACATCGACGTCCGCCACCTCGGCGCTGATGTGCTGGCCGCCAAGCTGCCGGATATTACCGAGTTCGCCCGCACCTATCTGGGGGTGGACCCGGTCAAGGAGTTGGTTCCGGTCTATCCAACGTGCCACTACGTGATGGGCGGCATCCCCACCACGATCACCGGCCAGGTGCTGCGAGACAACACCAACGTCGTGCCCGGCCTGTACGCTGCCGGCGAATGCGCATGCGTATCAGTACACGGCGCTAACCGACTGGGCACCAATTCACTGCTGGACATCAACGTCTTTGGCCGCCGCGCCGGCATCGCCGCCGCTAATTATGCGCTGGGCCATGATTTCATCGAGTTGCCGCGGGAGCCGGCGGGGATGGTGGTCGGCTGGGTGGCCGACATCCTGTCGGAGCACGGCAACGAACGCGTCGCCGACATCCGCGGGGCGCTGCAACAGTCGATGGACAACAACGCAGCGGTGTTTCGCACCGAGGAGACCCTCAAGCAGGCCCTCACCGACATCCACGCACTCAAAGAGCGCTATTCCCGAATCAGCGTGCACGACAAGGGAAAGCGTTTCAACAGCGACCTGCTGGAAGCGATCGAGCTGGGTTTCCTGCTCGAGCTGGCCGAAGTCACCGTGGTCGGCGCGCTCAACCGCAAGGAATCCCGCGGCGGCCACGCCCGCGAGGACTACCCCAACCGCGACGACACCAACTACATGCGTCACACCATGGCCTACAAGCAGGGCAGCGACCTGCTCAGTGACATCCGGCTGGATTTTAAACCCGTTGTGCAGACCCGTTACGAGCCAAAGGAACGGAAGTACTGATGGCTTCAGATGTGACGATCGAGAAGCCCGAACGCGGTGATCCGCCGTTGCCGCCGATTCCGCAGGGCGCGGTCATGGTGACGTGTAAGATCGCCCGGTTCAATCCGGAGAACCCGGACCAGTACGCCGATTCCGGCGGCTGGCAGAGCTTTCGAGTGCCGTGCCTGCCCACCGACCGACTGCTCAACCTGCTGATCTATATCAAGAGCTACCTGGACGGCACGCTGACTTTCCGGCGGTCCTGCGCACACGGCGTATGCGGCTCCGACGCGATGCGCATCAACGGTGTCAATCGGCTGGCCTGCAAAGTGCTGATGCGCGACCTGCTGCCGGCCAAACCGCGCAAGCAGCTGACCATCACCGTCGAGCCGATCCGCGGGCTGGCGGTGGAGAAGGACCTCGTCGTCGACATGGAGCCGTTCTTCGACGCCTACCGGGCGGTGAAGCCCTACCTCATCACCAGCGGTAACCCCCCGACACGGGAGCGGATCCAAAGCCAAACCGACCGCGCCCGCTACGACGACACCACCAAGTGCATCCTGTGCGCGGCCTGTACCACTAGCTGTCCGGTGTTCTGGCACGAGGGCAGCTATTTCGGCCCGGCGGCCATCGTCAACGCGCACCGCTTCATCTTCGACAGCCGCGACGAGGCCGCCGCCGAACGCCTCGACATCCTCAACGAGGCCGACGGAGTGTGGCGCTGCCGCACCACATTTAACTGCACCGAGTCCTGCCCGCGCGGCATCGAGGTGACCAAGGCGATCCAGGAGGTCAAGCGAGCGTTGATGTTCGCGCGCTGAGGCTTGCCGTGAGCAGACGTAAAGTCGCACGCCCGGTCTGGTTCCAGTGCGATTCCGCGTCTGCTCGGCAGCGGGCGCACGCCGTCATCAACCGGCTCACCGCCGACGGCTACCGCTGCCTTGTAATTCAGTCTTTATTGATGCCGAGCACACGCTGTTCAAAGAAGTCGGCACCGCGGGCCGCGCCGCCCGTCGCGGCGAAACCGGCCGCCACCCGTCTCGCGCCGGTAGTCATTGTCATCGCTTCTCGCACCTTCGTTCTCAGCTGCACAGGCGACAGTTTCTTGGCCGGTAGGCGGGTGCCGCACCGGGCTACCTCGACGCGCCGTGCGACCTCGAATTGGTCACGCCCGTAAGGCACGACGCACACAGGTACACCATGAGCGAGCGCCTTCTGAGTAACGCCCATCCCACCGTGCGTCACCGCACACACCGCGCGGTCGAGAACTACGCCGTGCGGGACGAACTGGCACACCGTCGCATTGGGCGACGTTGCAATTTCGTCAGGTTGCCCAGCCGGCAGGGTCGCGACCACATGCACCGGCTCATCGGCCAACGCGGTCATCGCGGTCTGGACAAGGTTGTCGTCGGCCTGTTTCTCCGACGACGTGGTGACGAGCACGATTGGCCGGTCGACCGAGGCCAGCCAATCGGGTTCGGTGTTCGGACCGGGGTCAAGCACACAGGGGCCGATCATCTGCACCGCATCACCCCAGTCGGTTTGTGGGTACTGAAATGGCTTGCCGCTGGCGACGAGTAGTAGCGGCGACCGACGCAGAAACTCGTCCATTGACGCGACCGGCCTTGCATTGACCTTCGCGCGAATCGTGTTGATCGGCGGCAGCATTATTTTTTCGAGACGGCCCACCACAGTTGTCCGCACGGCGGCATCGCGCATTCGGCCCGCCATACCTGGCATCGGTCTGAGACCCAGCCCAAACGGTGGCACCCCGGGCGATCGCAACGGCGGCGTGTACGGCGAGAAACAGGCCCATGGGATAGCACCGGCGTCGGCCGCGGACTGAGCACCCCAGCAATTCACATCGACAAGCAATGCGTCAGGGTGGGCACCCGCCACCGTCTCGGCCAGATCGGTGACTTCGTGCATCGCGCGCCGGCCGAACACCGAGACTGACAGCTTCAGCGACGCAACAGGGTTGGTTGCCTTCCAGTCGTCCAGCTCGATCCGCTCAATGCGCTGATTGATCGCGTCGGTGGTAAATCCGAGCCGTCGGCTGATCTCGACACCGGTGGAAAGCGTGCGCACACGAACGCTATGGCCGCGACGGGATAGCTCTAATAGCAGTGCGCTCATTGGCAATAGGTGACCAAGTGCGGGGGACGTATAGGCCAGTATCGTTGCCATCTTCTTTATCCGTCGCTCAGACGATTCGCATGAGCATTTGGCGCGCCTCATCGAGTCGCCCGCGAGCGTCGAGCTTCTCGCACAGCTCAAGGTACTGTGTGGCCAGCTCGGCGTGCCACTCCGAGTCGCCCTTCACCTTCGCCAACAACGCGCGCGATTTCACCCACCACAGGTCCAGTGCCGGAATGCCAGGCCGATGGGCCTCCCACTGATCAACGATTCGATGCGCCTCAGTGAGGTCGTCGGTGGATCCCCGTTCGATGAGAAGCCCGACCAGCGCCTCACCGGCGCAACCGACGAAGACACGGGAGCCGCCAGCCATATGTAACGCAAACATGGCATGAAGTTCGTCGATCGCTTCGTCAATTCGCCCGCGGCGGGCAGCGTCGATTGCCAGGTCGGCGCCAACGACCGGCAGCGCGATGGTCAGACTCTTGTGCTTTCGTATGTTGGCGTCGGCCTGCTGGAGCACCTCGATCGCCTCGTTGAGCCCCGCATCCTGTCCTCGCAACAACACTTTGCCGCAGGCCAATTGCGCGAGGATGATTCCGCTGATGGCACCGAACGATTCAGCGCGCCGCAACGCCTCGCGCAAGCGGTCGAGCGTCTGGTCAGCCTGGTCCACGCCGAGCGCCGCCATAACCACGAAGTAGATCAGAATGGATATGTAGCGGACGTATTCGCGCGCGTGCGCGCGGTCGAGTTCCTCTCGCATGCGCCGTCTGCCCTGCTCGTAGTGGCCGCCGCACGCCTCGATGGCACCAAGCAGGCAGTTTGCCGAAATAAGTTCGGCTGGCGATACTTCGGGTGATAGTTCATTTATCGCATCGATAACCTGGACCGCGGCATCGAATTCGCAATTTGCGAACCGTACAAATGCCACCGCATTGAGGATGATGCTCCTGGTCTCGGCAGCGCAGTCAATGTGGCTGACTACATCCTCGAGCTCTGACGCCAGCGCCGCGGCCTCCGGCACGCGGTTGTCATTGACGGCGAACGAAAAGATGAGTCCCGCTGTCGCAATCGCCAGCGACGTCAGATCACCAGTTTGCATTGTCAGGTCACGAAACTCGCGGTAACGCTCGTCGGTGTCTGCACCACTGCCTACGTAGAGCGTCGTCGAGATCAGCATGGTGCGTGGCGCTATTCGCATCGCGAGGACGCCGTCGTGGTCATCGGGCAACTCGTCGGCGATGCGGCGTGCGTTCTCCCATTGTGCGCGTGCGGCGGGAAGATCGCGAGGCCGAAGCCATTCCGCCGCGCGCAGGTGCCAGCGGCAAGACTCCGCCAGTTCGCCGGCCGCCTCGAGATGTGTGGCGATCAGAGCTGCGTTCTCGTCGGCGGCGCTGCCGTCGCGTGCCTCAATCGCGGCGGCCAGCGTGCGATGGGTCTGTTCGCGGTCGACCCTTAACTGCGATTCGTAGGCCACCGCCCGGATCAGCGGATGCCGGAAGGCGTACTCGACGCTCGGGGTGAACCGCACCTGGTCGATGAGCTCCGCGCTGAGCAGCTCGTCGACCACCGCATCAATCCCCAGCGCGGCCAGCAGTTCCGCACCGAAGCGGGCGCCGACCACCGACGCCGCGTTCAACGTCTGCTTGGCCGCGGTGGTGAGCCCGTCGATTCTCGCCTCGATGGCCGCTTGCACCGTGGCCGGCACGCTCACCTCGGCGACATCCATCCGGCAGACATACTTACCCTGCTCGCCGCTCAGCACCCCGCGCTGGGCCAATTCGCGCACCATCTCCTCGGCGAAAAACGGGTTGCCTGCGGCCCGCTCGGCGACGATTGCTGTTAGCTCGCGGACCGAGGGATGCGAACCCAGCAGCTCACCGATCAGCGCCGCGGTGTCCGAATCGGTCAGTGGAGCAAGGGCTATCGTCTGCGCGTTGTGCACCCGCGTCAGCGCTCCCTGGTACTCAGGACGGGCGGTGATCAGCACCATCGACGGCGTACGCGGAATGACGGTGAGGAAGTCGACCAGCATCGACTCGCTGACCGCATCGATCCAGTGCGCGTCCTCGATCAGGTAGACCACCGGTTCGGTCCGCGCCAGCGACGCGGTATTGATCAGTGCGGTCAACCGGCGCCGCCGCGCGTCCGGGTCGATCTGGGGCAGCGGCAACTGTGGATCGGCGATGCCGAGTAGATCATCGAGCAACAGTAGGTCCTGCGGGTCGGCATCCGGAACTTGTTCCCGGACCCGAGCGCGGGCGGCTTCGTCGTCGAGATCAGCCACGCCGAGGCGCGCCCGCAGCAGCCGCGCCACCACCTGAAACGGGATGTCGCGGGCGTGGGATTCACAGAACGTCCAGAACACCTCGACCCCCCGAGCGGCCGCCATGGCGGTGGCCTCACGGGCCGTCCGGCTCTTGCCGATGCCCGGAGGTCCCACCAGATTCACCACACCACCGCGACCACCGATCGCGCGGTCCACCATAGCGTCGAGGGCCGCCATCTCCCACCGCCGACCGACGAGGCCCGCCTCGGCGCGCCGGACCAAGCCGTCCCGCGCGCTGATCGCCAGCAGCCGGCGCGCGCACACCGGTTCGTCTCTTCCCTTGATGCGCACCCACTCCGGTTCACCCAGCAGCACGGTGTGTTCGACCAGCCTGGCGGTCGATTCCGACAGCATCACCCCGCCCGGGGGCGCCGCCGACTCCATCCGTTGGGCAAACCCGACCGACTCGCCGGTCGCGGTGTAACCCAGCGACCCCGAACCGATCTTCCCGGCGATCACCCGTCCCGAATTCAGGCCCACCCGCAACCGCAGCGCCACGTCATCGCGTCGCGCCACCTCGGCCGCCAACCGGCTCGCTTGCTCCTGAATCGCCAAGGCCGCAAGGCAGGCCCGAAAGGCGTGATCCTCTAAGGCGATTGGGGCACCGAAGATCGCCATCACCCCATCGCCGGTGTACCCCACAGACCCGCCGCCGTAGCGCTGCACCACCGCCGCCGACCGCTCCGCCAGCTCGGTCATGATGTCGCGCAACCGCTCCGCATCCACCGCCGCGGCGATGTCCATCGAGCGCACCACGTCGGCGAACAGCACAGTCACCTGCTTGTACTCGGCCGGTTTCGGACGCACCGAAACGGCTGTACCGCACGCGCTACAGAACTTGGCCGTCTGATCCAGTTCTATGCCGCACGATCCGCACGACAGCCCCGCGGCGGTCATCTCACGCCGGCCGCTTTCCGTCGTTCACATCATTATCGTGTCACCACTGACCAGACGTGTCTGTCATTCCGACATGCGGTCTGGTCCGACGGCAGGTAAATCAGCCCAGTCACGTTCTGGTCCGCTACCTCGTCTGAGGGGTATGACGCAAAACACCCGCATCGCACCTTTAAGACCAAAGCAGACGAATCTTCTAGTCCGCGCCATGTACCGATACGCCCGGCGGCGCTTCGGCGAAGTCCCGGAGCCGTTGGCCGTCGCCGCCCACCATCCCCGGCTACTGGTCGCCAACGCCGTTCACGAGACCATGCTGCAGTCGGCATCACGGCGTTTGCCCCCCAACGTCCGCGAGCTGGCTGTTTTTTGGACCGCGCGTACCGTCGGCTGCTCATGGTGCGTCGACTTCGGGTCGATGCTGCAGCGTCTCGACGGGTTGGACATCGAACGCCTCAAAGACATCGACAACTACGCCAGCTCGCCACGGTTCACCGACGATGAGCGCTCCGCGATCACTTACGCTGATGCGATCACCACCGACCCGCATTCGGTTACCGACGACCAGGTAGCCGATTTGCGCCGCCGCTTCGGCGATGCCGGGGTGATCGAGTTGACCTACCAGATCGGTGTGGAGAACATGCGGGCGCGGATGAATTCCGCACTGGGTATCACCGAGCAAGGCTTCAATTCCGGTGATACGTGCCGTGTTCCGTGGGCCGAGTCCGCAGCGGAGAGCCGGTGAATTTGTCCGGGTTGGCGATATCCCATATGGCGCAGACCTTTCCGTCACACACCGTCAGCGCCGTTATCCGCGGCGACATGTCCCAATACCCGTCGGTACCGGCGACACCGGCTGTGTAGGAGCCCAGTTCGCCGTTGATCAAGGCCAGCTCACTCGCGGTGAAAAACGCTGGGCCGTAACGGCGGGCCAGGCCGAACATGAACCGGGCTACCTTGTCCGGTCCGTGGATGACCTGAACTGCCGTCGACACCTTGCCATTCGCGTCGCCGGTCAGGGTCACGTCGGGGTGCAGCAAGGCGATCGTGGCGGCCATGTCACCCGAAGCGATGGCCGCCATGAGTTTGCCGACGACCTCGCTGTGCGACGGATCGGCTTTGGGCGGCGGCCTCCCAGCGACGGCCTTGCGGGCCCGCGAGGCCAACTGCCGCGCGGCGGGCACGCTGGTCCCCAGCACGTCGGCTACTTCCGCGAATGGCACGTTGAAGCCGTCGTGCAGCACAAATGCGACCCGCTGATCGGGCGACAGCCGCTCCAGCACGACCATCGCGGCAAATCGGGCGTCCTCGCGGGCTACCACCGCCGACAGCGGATCGGAGCCGTCAAACCCGGTGACGACGGGTTCGGGCAGCCACTGCCCGGTGTAGGTTTCGCGCCGGTGCGCCGCTGACCGCAGCCGGTCCAGCCCGAGGCGGCTGACCACCGTCGTCAGCCAGGCCCGCAGGTCGGCGATCGCGGTGTCTTGGCTGTTCCAGCGCACCCAGGCTTCCTGCACGATGTCCTCGGCGTCGGCGACGGTTCCGGTCACCCGGTAGGCGACCGCCATCAGGTGCGACCTGAGCGCCTCGAATTCGGTGACCTGCGTAGAGGTCATTACCCGAGCCTAGCCCGGCGACGACGAGTGCCGGAACGGCGCGGTATGGGGTCCCCCGCTTGCGGGGGAGAGCCGGGCCACCTAACCGAGCGTTAGGCTCGCGAGCGAGATGACCGACAATCTTTGGCTGCACTTCGCCCGGCACGGTCCGGGTATCACACCGCCGATCATCACCCGGGGCGAGGGCGTGACGATCTGGGACGATCACGGCAAGAGCTACCTCGATGCGCTGTCCGGTCTGTTTACCGTGCAGGTCGGCCACGGCCGCACCGAACTCGCCGAGGTGGCCGCCCGGCAGGCCAGCACCCTGGCGTTCTTCCCGCTGTGGGGATACGCCCACCCAACCGCGATCGAGCTCGCCGAGCGCCTAGCGCATTACGCTCCGGGCGACCTGAACCGGGTGTTCTTCACCACCGGGGGCACCGAAGCTGTCGAAACCGCGTGGAAGGTCGCCAAGCAGTACTTCAAGCTGACCGGCAAACCCGGTAAGCACAAGGTGATTTCGCGATCGGTCGCCTACCACGGCACTACTCACGGCGCGCTGGCGATTACCGGGCTGCCGCGGTACAAGGCGCCGTTCGAGCCGGTGACGCCCGGCGGTTTTCGGGTGCCTAACACGAACTTCTATCGCGCACCCGAACCTTTCAGCGCCGACGTCAAGGCTTTCGGGCAGTGGGCCGCGGACCGGATCGCCGAGGCGATCGAATTCGAAGGGCCCGACACCGTGGCCGCGGTATTCCTGGAACCGGTGCAGAACGCCGGCGGCAGCATTCCCCCTCCGCCAGGCTATTTCGAACGTGTCCGCGAGATCTGCGACTCCTACGACGTCCTGCTGGTCTCCGACGAGGTGATCTGCGCGTTTGGCCGGATCGGGTCGATGTTCGCCTGTGACGACTTCGGTTACCTGCCTGACATGATCACCTGCGCCAAGGGGATGACGTCGGGCTACTCGCCCATCGGCGCGATGATCGCCAGCGAGCGATTGTTCGAGCCGTTCAACGACGGCAGCACGATGTTCGCGCACGGCTACACATTTGGCGGTCACCCGGTGTCGGCCGCCGTCGCACTGGCCAACCTCGACATCTTCGAGCGCGAGGGAATCAACGACCACGTCAAGAACCACGCGCCCACGTTTCGCGCCACCCTGGAAAAACTGCACGACCTGTCCATTGTCGGCGATGTGCGCGGCGAGGGGTTCTTCTACGGCGTGGAACTGGTCAAGGACAAGGCGACCAAGCAAACCTTCACCGACACCGAGCGCCGCTCGCTGCTTGGCCACGTTTCGTCGGCGCTCTTCGAGGCTGGGCTGTATTGCCGCACCGACGACCGCGGTGACTCCGTTATCCAATTGGCGCCGCCGCTGATCAGCGGCCAAGCCGAGTTCGACGCCATCGAATCCATCCTGCGCAGTGTGCTGACAGATGTCGGGAGTCTTCCATGACTAAGCCACGCATCGACCCGATCCGTTGGCAACCACCGCCATCACGGTCGTTACCCGAACCCAACCTCACGGCGACGCTGCACGTGGTCCCGATACCCGGTAACGCCCCCGAGGATGTCGTTGCCGACGCCGACGGCAACATCTGGACCGGCGTCGACGACGGCCGCATCATCCGGATCTCCCCCGATGGCAGTTCCGCTGCGGTGGTCGCCGACACCGGCGGTCGACCACTGGGTTTGGCAGTCGCCCGCGACGGTCGTCTGCTGATCTGCGACAGCCACCGCGGCCTACTGCGCTACGGCCCCACCACCGGAACACTGGAGACCTTGGTTTCCGAGGTGGCCGGCCGGGCATTGACGTTCTGTTCAAATGTCGTCGAATCATCTGATGGCACAATTTTTTTCACCGAATCGACGAGCCGTTTCCACTACGAGTACTACAAGGGCGCGATCGTCGAGGGGCGGGCCACCGGCTCGCTGTTTCGACGTGATCCCGACGGTACGGTCAGCGTGCTGGCGTCAGGTCTGCACTTCGCCAACGGCGCGACACTGACCAACGACGAATCGGCGCTGGTGTTCGCCGAGACGACCGCTTGTCGGCTGTCCAAATATTGGCTCACCGGCAGCCGGGCCGGCTCGATCACCCCGCTGGTCACCGAACTGCCCGGTTACCCCGACAACATTTCCACCGGTCGCGACGGCAGGATCTGGGTCGCGATGGTCTCGGATCGCAACCGGCTCAGCGAACGACTCGGCCCACGCGCACCGATCATCCGCAAGCTGCTGTGGCGGCTGCTGCCCTACCGCTGGCTGCCGAACCCCAAACCGATCGTGTGGGTGATCGGTTTCGACGCCGACGACGGCCGCGTCATCACCCAGTTACGCACCACTCATCCGGCCTTCGGGCTGGCCACCGGGGTGCTGGAAACGCCAGGAACGCCTGGACGGCTCTGGCTGGGCCGCATCGGCGGCCCAGGTGTCTGTTACCTGGATTTGTAACTTCTGCAACACCAGTCACAGCGCGGCTCCCGAAAATCGGGTTACCGATCGCCTACTCTGCACACACATGTTTTTATTAGGGCCTTTTTCACGTACCGCGTCATGCCTGGCAGCAGCGGGTTTCATGCTCACGGCGCCCGCCGCTTTAGGCATGCCGGTTGCACTTGCCGAACCCGGCGCCGCGAACGACACCTGTCCGTACCGGGTGTCCACGCCGCCGGCGGTGGATTCCTCGGAAGTCCCGCAGGCCGGCGATCCGCCGGTTCCGCTGCCGGTGCCTCCCACGCCGATCGGCGGCAACGCGCTAGGCGGCTGCGGTGTTGTCGCCGCAGCCGACACACCGCCGGTGCCCGGCGATATCTCCGCCGAGGCTTGGGTGGTGGCCGACCTGGACAGCGGTGCCATCATCGCCGCCCGCGACCCGCACGGCCGGCACCGCCCGGCCAGTGTCATCAAGGTCCTTGTCGCGATGGAGTCGCTCAACGAGCTCAACCTCAACAAGACCGTCGACGGCACCCCCGACGACGTCGCGGCCGAGGGCACCAAGGTCGGCGTCGCACCGGGTGGCAGCTACACGGTCAACCAGTTGCTGCACGGGCTGCTCATGCACTCCGGCAACGACGCGGCGCACGCGCTGGCCATGCAATTGGGCGGCATGCAGACCGCGGTGCAGAAGATCAACATGCTGGCCGGCAAGCTCGGCGGCCGCGACACCCGTGCCGCGACGCCCTCCGGACTGGACGGTCCCGGCATGAGCACATCGGCGTATGACCTCGGCCTGTTCTACCGATACGCCTGGGAGAACCCGACATTCGCCGACATCGTCCACACCCGAACCTTCGACTTTCCCGGACACGCCGACCACCCCGGCTATCAGCTGGAAAACGACAACCAGCTGCTCTATCACTATCCGGGCGCGCTGGGCGGCAAGACCGGTTACACCGATGACGCCGGGCAGACGTTTGTAGGTGCGGCCAACCGGGATGGGCGCCGGCTGATGGTGGTGTTGTTGCACGGCACGCGCCAACCGATTGCACCGTGGCAACAGGCGGCGCATCTGCTGGACTACGGCTTCGCGACCGCACCGGGAACCCGGGTGGGCACGCTGATCGAACCCGACCCCTCACTGGTGGCCGCCAAAGCCAGCGCTGCCAACGCTGACGGCGTTCCCGGTGCAGCGGCGAGCGCCGCTGCGATGGTGCCGGCCGCCGATGCGCTGCCGGTACGAGTCGGTGTCGCGGTGATCGGCACCATCATCGTGTTCGGGCTGATCATGGTTGCCCGCTCGATGAATCGCCGGCCGCAGAACTAACCGCCTGAGCTGACCCATTTTTGGGTTTATGCATGCCTGGCGTTTTCGAGGTCGTTATGATTCACCATCCAATTCATTGGTGGTTAGGACTCGAACATGCGCCTCGGCCTGCGTTCCTACCTCATTGTCGGCATCATCGCGGTCTGCATCAGCCCGAGCGCGGCCTTACCCCAAATTCCGTCGGCGTCCGGTGTTCAGCGTCACGCCGTGCAACTCACCAGCGTTGACACTCCGGATTCGCCGCTCGGGGATGGCACCGCAATTGTCATGGGCGGCAGCACGATCCCGATCCCTCCCCAGGGCTACCTGGACGCCGTTGACGAGCTCTACCTGCAGCCACGTGACTTCACCGGCAACGTCGAGGGCATATTCACCCCGGAGGGGCTGTACCCGCTTACCGGCGTCCATAGCTTGACGCTCGACACGTCGGTCGCTGAGGGCGAAAAGATTCTGGACTCGACGATCGAGGGCCAAATCGCCGGCACAGGAGTGGATGCCGCCAACCCTGTAGTTGTTTTCGGTTGGTCGCAGAGCGCAACGATCTCGTCGCTGACGATGACGCAGCTCGCCGAGCAGGGTGTGCCCAGCGACGATGTGCACTTCGTGCTGATCGCCGATCCCAGCAACCCCGACGGTGGCATGCTGTCACTGTTCGACGTGCCGATCGCCGGGCAAGACCCGACCATCCCCGCCCTGGGTATCACGTTCAGCGGCGCCACACCGTCTGACCTGTACCCCACCGACATCTACACGACCGAATACGACCTGTTCGCCGACTTCCCGCGCTACCCCATCAATTTCTTGTCAGATCTCAATGCCTATTTCGGCGCTACTGCCCACGCCGCCTACCCGGTTCTTACGCCCGAGGAAATCAACAACGCGATTCTCTTACCAGGATCGGCGGCGCTCACCGGCGAAGGGCTGACCAACTACTACATGATCCCGGCCGAGACGCTGCCGCTGCTGGAACCGCTGCAGTTGCTCCCCATCATCGGGCAGCCGCTCTACGATCTGCTGGAACCCGACACACAAATACTGGTGAACCTCGGCTACGGCAGCATCACCGACGGCTGGGATCCCGGGCCAGCAGATGTGCCCACCACATTCGGGGTTTTCCCGACCGACCTCAACTGGGGTGATGTGTTGACCGCCCTAGTCAACGGCGTCCCGCAAGGCATCCAGGCCGCCGTCGACGATGTGCTGAATCCGGCGAACTACCAACTGTCGTCCTACCTGGACCAACCATTGTTCACCGAGCTTGTGAACCTCACGCACATACTGGGTTTCACCGACGCCACGAACATCTCGCAACTTCTGAATTTCCCCGCGCTGCTCGAACTTGCCCGCAACGGGCTGAATGGGGCAGTCGGGTTTCCGACTCCAGACGTATCGCTGTTTTCGTCGTCGCCGACTGAGATCGTCAACGATATCTCCGCCACCCTTTCGGCCGACTACGCGTCATTGGTTCCTATCGCCGACACCGTCAACACGCTTGTGACCACGGTCCCCTCGCTGTTCACCAGCTTTGCTACCGAACAGCTTGCCGACGGCAACCTCGCTAACGCGGTCGGCGAACCCATCGCCGCTGGAATCGGGCTCGTCCCGTTCGCGCTGCTGTTCGGTGCAGGCATACCCATCGCCGAGGCGGTCGGCGGCACCCTGGTCAATGTCGCCGATCTCATCGGCCTCGGCGGGTGACCTGACCCAGGGCAGAATGGCCGCGATGGCTAACGCTGGTCGTGATCGAAACCGCCGCTCGGTGTTGCTGGGCGTCACCGCCGCAAGCCTGGGCATCGTCTATGGCTACGACCTCTCCAATATCGCGGGGGCGCTGCTGTTCATCACCGACGAATTCGGCCTGACGACAAGGCAACAGGAAATGGTGACCACCGCCGTGGTACTCGGCGAAATCGCCGGAGCGCTGGCTGCAGGAGTGCTGGCCAATCTGATCGGGCGCAAGTGGTCGATGGTGCTGGTGGCCGCCGGCTATACGCTGTTCGCGTTGTTGGGCGCGATGTCGGGCACGGTGCTGATGCTGGTGGTGGCCCGCCTGCTGCTGGGTCTGACTATCGGCGTGTCCGTCGTGGTCGTACCGGTGTTCGTCGCCGAATCGGCGCCGGCGACGCTACGGGGCTCGCTGCTGGTCGCTTACCAGGCGGCAACGGTGCTCGGCATCATCGCGGGCTACCTCGTCGGCTACCTACTGGCCGATTCACACGGTTGGCGCTGGATGCTGGCGCTGGCCGCGGTGCCGGCGACGTTGGTGATGTTGCTGCTGCTGCGGATGCCCGACACCGCGCGGTGGTACGTGTTCAAAGGCCGGGTTGCCGAGGCCCGCAGCGCACTGCAACAGATCGAACCGGACAGTGACGCCGAGCGTGAACTCGCCGAGATCAGCGATGCGCTGGCCGAAGAACGCGGCGGGACGTTGTCCGAAATGCTGCGCCGGCCCTATCTGCGGGCCACAGTCTTTGTGATCGCGCTGGGTTTCTTCATCCAAATCACCGGGGTCAACGCGATCGTCTATTACAGCCCGCGGCTGTTCGACGCGATGGGCTTCCATGGCAGCTTCTCACTGCTGGTTCTTCCGGCGATCGTGCAGGCCGCTGCGCTGGCGGCCGTGCTTGTCTCCCTGGTTCTCGTCGATCGGGTGGGTCGACGCCCGATTCTGCTGTCCGGCATCGGGACAATGATCGTCGCCGACGTGCTGCTCATCGTGGCTTTCGCCACCCACTCCCCGGCGGCGTTCGGGTTTGTCGGAGTGCTGCTTTTCACGATGGGCTTCACCTTCGGCTTCGGCGCCCTGGTATGGGTGTACGCCGGTGAGAGCTTCCCGTCCCGGCTGCGGTCGATGGGCTCGAGCGCGATGCTGACCGCCAATCTACTGGCCAATGCACTGGTCGCCGGTGTATTCCTGACGATGTTGCATTCGTTCGGTGGCGCAGGCACTTTCGGTGTGTTTGGCGTTCTCGCGGTGGCCGGGTTCATGGTGGTCTACCGGTTCGCCCCGGAGACCAAAGGGCGCCAGCTCGAGGAGATCCGGCACTTTTGGGAGAACCGCGGCCACTGGCCCGACGAATTACTCAGCACAGCAACGGATGTGCAGCGATGCCGCTGATCGCCGCGGGCACAGTAGTACTGCCACAGGGCGTTTGCCGGCCGGGTTGGGTGGAAACCAACGGCGGACAGATCCGCTCGTGCGGCGTCGGGCCGCCGCCCCGGCCGGCCGAGCTCGACATGCCCGACGCGATGGTGGTGCCGGGCTTTGTCGAGATGCATGCGCATGGCGGGGGCGGAGCGTCGTACACCGACGGCGACAACGCAGATATTCTGCGCGCGGCAACGTTCCACCGGCAGCGCGGCACAACGACGACGTTGGCCAGCCTGGTCACGGCGCCGCCTGCCGAGCTGGTTGCGGCGGTGCGTGCGCTTGCCGAATCGACACGTGCGGGCACCGTCGCCGGTATCCATCTAGAAGGGCCGTGGCTGAGTACGGCGCGCTGCGGGGCCCACATCCCCGGGCAGCTGCGTGACCCGGACCCCGCCGAGATCGACGCCCTGCTGGCCGCCGGAGGCGCCGCAATCCGAATGGTTACCCTGGCGCCGGAACGCCCCGGCAGCGGCGAGGCGATTGCTCAGTTCATCGACGCCGGAGTGGTTGTCGCCATTGGACATACCGATGCGACTTACACGCAGACCCGTCACGCCGTCGAACTCGGTGCGACCGTCGGCACACACCTATTCAACGCGATGCGGCCGCTGCATCACCGCGAACCCGGGCCGGCCCTTGCGTTGCTCGAAGACCCGCGGGTAGCCGTCGAGTTGATCGCCGACGGTGTCCACGTCCACCCCGCGGTACTGCGAGCCACGATCGAGGTGGCGGGAGCCGAGCGGGTAGCCTTGGTGACCGATGCCACCGCGGCGGCCGGATTGGGCGACGGCGAATTCCGGCTCGGGGCAGTGCAGATCGAGGTGGTCGAGCAGGTGGCACGCGTGCGCGGCACATCGACCATCGCCGGTAGCACCGCGACCATGGATCAGCTCTTCCGGACGGTCGCCGGTTTCGGCTCCGATCGGGACACGGCGCTTACCGCTGCAGTGCAGATGACCTCAACAACCCCGGCTGCCACACTCGGCCTCGACCGGGTCGGCAGTTTGCGCGCCGGTGCGGACGCCAACCTTGTTGTGCTGGACCGAGATCTTCGCGTCATCGATGTCATGGCCGACGGCCACTGGCAGAAATTACCACCCTCTACTCCGCCGGACTAAGCGGGAAAGGCCAAGTGCAGCAATGGCGCCCACCACCCCAGCAGTCAATGCCTGCCGTACATTCACGGTGTCGTCCAAATGCACTCTGGTTCGGATGATCGCCGGCACAGGCACTTCAACCGGTGTGGTCGGCGCCAGGCTTTCCGTCGATGTCGCCGCCCACGCAGTGGCAAACAGAAGCAGCCGCGCGGTGATGTACGCGAACACCATCAAACCCAGCACCGGTCCGAACGTGGCACCCGCGGGGCTACGCAGGACGTGTTTCAAGTAGATCGAGGCCACCAACTTGAACAGCTCAAAGCCGATTGCCGCAATCAAAGCCGATCGAATCGAGTTGCTGAAATTAACTGACGCCCTCGGTAATCGAGCGATCATCCAGCTGAACACCAACCACGACAGCAGCACCGACACCAGTATCGACACACCGCGCAAGATCGCATCTAACACTGGCGCGTTGTGAATACCCAGCAACGCCAACACTTTACCCATCGGCGCTGCATCGGCAAGAGCGCTGAGCGCGAGTGTCGCGAGAATCGCCACGAACGACGACGCCATCGCGCCCAGATCAGAGAACTTGGTGCGAACGTATCCACTGAATCCGGGCGACTCGTCGTTCTGTTCCCACATTTCGCTGAGCGCCACCCGAAGATTCGACATCCAATTCAGGCCCACCCATGCCGCGACGAACAGACCGATGACCCCGACTGAGGTGCGCGAATCGATCGCCGAGTTCATCACCTCGACCACTTGTTGCCCCAGTGCGCCTGGCACCGCGGACCTGACCTTGTTGTCGATCCCCGTCAGCACGTCGGGCCGGCGCGACAGCAGGAATCCGCCGGCGCTGAAACCCACCATCAGCAATGGAAACAACGCGAAGATCGTGTAATAGGTCAGTCCCGCGGCGAAGAAGTTGCCCCTGCACTCGTTGAAGTGTTCGTTGGCCCGCATCGCGTGGTCGAACCAACCGAACCGCGCCCGCAGTCGATCCAGAATTCCTGGTTTGCTCGGCGGTTCGCTCATTACGGTTCCGGCTAGGGACGTCTCGGCAGGAATCCGAGCCGATCGTAGACCCGGTCAACCGTTTTCGCGGCCACATCCTCGGCCCGTGCCGCGCCGGCAGCCAGCAAGCCCTCCAATTCCGCTAAGTCCGCGACTAACTCGTCGACCCGGGTCTTGATCGGTGTCACGAATTCGACGACCGCCTCGGCGGTGTCCTTCTTCAGATCGCCATAGCCGTGTCCGGCATAACGTTGTACCAGTGTGTCGACGTCGACACCGCTAACGGCCGACTGAATGCTCAGCAAGTTGGAAACACCGGGTTTGGCGTCCGGATCGTAGCGGATCTCACGTTCGCTATCCGTCACCGCGGACCGAATCTTCTTCGCGGACAGAGCCGGATCGTCGAGAAGGTTGATCAGCCCGGCATCGGAGGCGGCCGACTTGCTCATCTTCGACGACGGGTCCTGCAGATCGTAGATCTTGGCGGTGATCTTCGGAATGAGCAGGTCGGGAACCACAAGCGTGTCCGGGAACCGCGCGTTGAAACGCTGCGCGATGTCACGGGCGAGTTCTAGGTGCTGCCGCTGGTCTTCACCGACCGGCACCAGCTCGGCGTCGTAGGCCAGCACGTCGGCGGCCTGCAACACCGGGTAGGTGAACAGGCCGACCGTGGTCACGTCGTTGCCCTGACGCGTTGACTTGTCTTTGAACTGCGTCATTCGCGATGCCTGCCCGAAGCCGGTGAAACAGCCCAGCACCCATGCCAGCTGAGTGTGTGCGGGGACATGACTCTGCACAAAGATGGTGCTGCGGCCAGGGTCGATACCCAGCGCCAGGTACTGCGCGGCGGTCACCAGCGTGCGGCGCCGCAGTAGTTCGGGATCTTGCGGAATGGTGATGGCGTGCAGGTCGACGACGCAGAAGAACGCGTCGTGGTCGTCTTGCAGCTGAGCCCACTGGGTGACGGCACCCAACGCGTTTCCGAGGTGCAGCGAATCGGAGGTGGGCTGCACGCCGGAGAAGATTCGGCGGGATCCGGTGGGGGTGCTCATGATGACTCGATCTTTTCACGCGGACGCCCGTCCGGATGGCATGTGGTTGCGGTACCGGCGGTATCACCTTACTGTCGGCCTCATGACGACTCGCGCGCCCATTCATCTCGGGTCTGGTGAACCCGTCCTGCTGCTGCACCCCTTCCTGATATCGCAGGTGGTGTGGCAGAAGGTGGCCCCGCGTTTGGCCGATACCGGCCGCTACGAAGTGTTCGCCCCGACCATGGCTGGTCACAACGGTGGCCCATATGCCGGTACCTGGTTGCTGAGTTCGTCGGTGTTGGCCGACCACGTCGAGCGGCAACTCGACGAAATGGGGTGGGATACCTGCCACATCGTGGGCAATTCGCTGGGCGGCTGGGTGGCCTTCGAGTTGGAACGGCGAGGCCGCGCACGTACGGTCACCGGCATCGCGCCGGCCGGCGGGTGGACCCGCTGGGCGCCGACCAAGTTCGAGGTGATCGCCAAGTTCGTCAGCGGGATGCCCTTCTGGGCCCTGGCACGGTTGGCGGGGCCGCGCGCGTTGCAGCTGCCGTTCAGCCGTCGGCTAGCCACCCTGCCGATCAGCGGGAGGCCTGACGGGGTGAGCGACAGTGAACTCGAGGCCATCGTTGATGACGTGGGGCACTGCCCCGCTTACTTCCAGCTGCTGGTCAAATCCATGCTGCTGCCCGGGCTGTTGGAGTTGGCGCAAACGGCGGTCCCCGCCCACCTGGTGATTTGTGGGAAGGACCGCGTCTTTCCCGGGCCGCGATCCCACCGGTACTTCAAGGCCCAGCTTCCCTCCGGGACGCGGGTGACCGAGCTCGACGGCCTCGGACATATTCCGATGTTCGAGGCGCCGGAGCAGATCGCCGACGTAATCACCGACTTCCTCGACGAGTACAGCCAGCCGGTTCAGGCCGTCGACCCGCCGGGGGCCTAGTCGGGCTGGAGAGAAGGCTGGTCACGGTGAGCGACGACGCCTCCGCGCCGTCGACCATTGAATAGCCTTGTTTAGCATGGGATTTCGGGACATTTTTGCCGAAGCAGACAATATTCGGCTGGATCCGACCGCAGCAGTGCGGACAATCCACGAATCGGCCATCGCCATATGCCCTAGATAGCCACGCGATCTGGCCATCGCGTCGTATTGCTGGGCAAGATCGCGGTGGGTGACTTCGTCGCCGTGGGCAGCGGCCAGCAGCGCCCCTAGGCGCAGCAGCCAAATGTCGCGCAGCAGCAGCTTGTCGTCGAGCGGGGCGGCGGCCAGCCGATCGATCGCCGTCTGGGCTTCCTGCAAATCAGACTCGCCGCCGCGGGCCAGCAGCGTCTCCACGAACACGCGGGTGGCAAAGCTGGACAAGCTGAATTGTCCGTTCCGGAACAGGTCGTCCACGGCTGCCCGCATTGCCATAATGGCGCCATCGAGGTCGAGGTCTCCACGCCGGCGCTGCTCCCAGGCGATGTAGGCGTCGATGATGGGTACCTCACACAAGCTGAACTGCTCGTGCAGGCACATATCGCGAAGTTGGGTGAGCACCGTCAGCCCGCGTTCCCGGTCTGTCGGGGAGTCGCGGTGCGTCAGCACCAGGCCCACCGCGAATCGGGCATTGGCCAGCGCGAAATCGTCGCCGGATCGTTCGGCGATCTGCAACGCCTCATCAACCAATTCCACCGCGGCGTCGTCAGGAAGCAGCGCCCCACTACCTACCCCTAATCCGTACAGTAAGTCGATGACGATGGCATAGGTCGTCGGGTCCGCCTCGTAGGCCATGGGGACGGCAACGGCGAGGGCGCCCAGCCACTCTGACGGCGAGTGACCCAGGACGGCTTGGCCCATCCCACGCGTCGCGTAGGCGAGCGCCAGCGGAGACCCCATGATGAAGTTGCCTTTGGTGGGGTCGCCGTCAGCGAGCTCGATGGCCCTTAGTGACCAGCGCAGTACGTCGACGAATCCGCCAGTCTCTACCCCGACGAGATTCGGCATGAATGACAGCCCGACAATCAATTCCGGATCCGCGATCGCCTCGACCAAGGCGATGAGTTCGGATGCCAGCGCCGAGGCCTCCCGCAAGCGGGCATGATCCCACAGGTTCAGCACCTGCCCCGCCATGCCCATCGCGAACGATGCCTTGTCCCCGGCGAGCGAGCACAGTTCACGCAGCTCCTCAAAGCGCTCAGAGGAGGTGTCGGCGTGGACTCGCCAGGCGGTGCCACACAGCAGGGTGCGCGGCGCGATACGCATCGCGGTGCGCTCCGGATCGCCGGGAGGCAACGAGTCGGCGATCTCGCGCGCGCGCTCCCAACTCAGCCGCGCCGCGGCCAGATCGCGGTGCGTCGACCACGCGCCCGCGCGGATATGCCAGCCATAGGCAAGCTGCACATCGCCGGCTGCCTCCAGATTCTCGGCGATCACCGACGCGTTTTCCTCCACCGATCCCGGGTCGCCGGCTTCGATGGCCGCGGCCAGGCTCCGATGCAGTTTGGCACGCTCCGGTTTCAGTTGTGATTCGTAGGCCACCGCCTGTATCAACGGATGCCGGAATACGTACTCAGCACGCGGTGTGAAGCTCACCTGATCAACCAACTCCGCCTCGACCAGAGCCTCCAGGGCCGGGTCGATCCCTAGGCCGATCAACAGATCCGGTCCGAACCGGGATCCGATCACTGCCGCGGCGCTCAGCGTCTGTTTGGCTCCCGCTTCGAGGCGATCGATGCGCGCGGCGATGACCGCTTGCACACTGGCCGGCACACTAACCTCGGCGACATCGGTGCAGCACCGGTAGCGACCCCGCGCACCTTCCAGCACCCCGCGCTCGGCAAGCTCACGTACCATCTCCTCGGCGAAAAACGGGTTACCGGCGGTCCGTTCGGTGATCAGCGCTGAGACCCCGCTCACCGAAGAATCCGCGCCCACCAACTCACCGACCAACGCCGAGGTATCGGCATCCCCCAGCGGGTCCAGCGCCACGGTCTGCGCGCCGGGCACCTGGGCGAGTGCCCCGCGGTAGTAGGGGCGGTAGGTGATCAGCACCATCGACGGGGTTTGCGGGATCACTTTCAAGAACTCGGCCAGCATGGATTCGCTGACCGCGTCGACCCAGTGCGCGTCTTCGAGGATGTAGATCACCGGCTCGGTACGCGCCAGCGAGACCGCGTTGATCAGCGCGGTCAACCGCCGCCGCCGCGCGGCCGGATCGATGGGCGGCAGCTCGATAGCCGGATCACGAATGCCCAGCAGGTCATCGAGCAACACCAGATCCTGCGGGTCGAGGCCGTCGGGAACATGGCTGCGCACCCGCGCCCGCGCGGCCTCACCGTCTAGATCGCTGACACCCGCGATCGCCCGCAGCAATCGGGCCACCACATGAAACGAGATATCACTGGCATGGGACTCGCAGAAGGTCTCAAACACCTCGAGACCACGACCGCGCGCGATCTCGGCGGTCTCGTGAACCAACCGGCTCTTGCCGATGCCCGCCGGTCCCCCTACACACACCACGCACCCGTGACCATCGGTCACTCGATCCAACATGCCCGTGACGGTGTTCATTTCCCATTGGCGGCCCACCAAGGCGGTCTCAAAACGACCGATCCGCCCGGACGTCACCCCCAACAGCTGCCGCACCGACGTCGGTGCGACACCGCCGATGTGCACCAGCTCCGGCTCACCAAGTACCGCGGTGTTTTCGACCAGCCGGGCGGTCGACCCACTGAGCACGACTCCGCCGGGTGGGGCGACGGATTCCATGGACCGGGCCATCCCGGCCTGCTCTCCGACCAAACCCAAAGCACCCGAACCGATCCCACCGGCGATGACCCGTCCGGAATTCAGGCCGATACGCAACCGCAGGTTCCCACCGTCGGAGCGCTCGACCTCACCAGCCAGGCCCTTGGCTTCCTGCTGAATTCCCAGCGCCGCCAAACAGCCGCGAAGCGCGTGATCCTCCAACGCCGCCGGCGCGCCGAACACGGCCATGATCTCCTCGCCGGCGCCTTGGTCCATGGTTCCGCCATAGCGCTGGACCACCACCGCGCACCGGCTGACCAGCTCGGTCATGATCTCGTGGAACCGCGCCACACCAACAGCCGCAGCCAGCTCCATCGAATCAACCACAGTTGCCACCAACACCGTGACCTGCTTGAGCTCAGCAGCGTGCGGGGTCTTGAGCTCAGCAGCGTGCGTGGTCGTCGCGGCGTTGGGAGCCTTCGCCGGTGACCCCGCAGGAGGGCGACCGACCTCAACCGCACCGTCGCCGAGGATCATGTCGATCTCTGTCGCAATCGCGTGGGTGACATCTTTGCGTCGGCGCAAGACATCCAATAACTTGCGGATGTCATCCAGGACTTTTGAGTCATCCTCTTCATGCAGCGCGCTACGCAACTCGAAAAGCATCTGCGCCTGCACCGGCGGCGCAAGCACTGCGGCATCGTGAATCGATGCACCCAATCGCAGCAAGTACTCGTAGGGAATCGGCGGTCCCTCCGGCAGCGGGTCGGGCAACTCGCTACGGTGGGCGCCGCGTTCGTGCAGTGCCCCGATCAGCTCGAATCCGGCCGATGCGGGATCTCTGTAGTCGATCAGCTGCCTGCTGAATATCGGGTGGGCACGGAAGCTACTTATCTCACCGATCTGCACCGGCAAGATCGGTAACCTCAGTTCCTGGGCATAACTCAATTCCGCCTGGCACGGCTTGGAAGCAAGCGAATCATCCGACAATGCGGACAAAAAGACCGTGCAGCCACGGATCTGTTCGAGGATCTCCGACCACCAGGCGTCACCGCCACCAAGATTGTCGTCCAGCCAGACCTGGACCCGAGCCCGCTGCAGATCGCTGACCATCGATCTGACCGCGGCGTCATCAGCTCGCGAGTAGCTGATGAATACCTTCATCGCCCGACTCCTCGACGCCCCCGCTGAAGTAGCTCCCAGAGTACGGGCTACACCAGACCCCAGGCGCGATTCGGACTCAAACCCGGCTTAGTCGAGCGCCTTCTTGAGGTTGTCCGCGATCGAGTCGAGGAACTCCTCGCTGGTCTGCCAGTCCTGGTCTTCGCCGATCAGCAGCGCCAGGTCTTTGGTCATCTGACCACCTTCGACGGTGGCGACGACGACCTCTTCCAGCTTCTCGGCGAAGTCACTCACCTCGGGGCTGTTGTCCAGCTTGCCCCGGTGCTCGAGTCCCCGCGTCCAGGCGAAGATCGAGGCTATCGGATTGGTGGAGGTGGGCTTGCCCTCCTGGTACTGCCGGAAATGCCGGGTGACCGTGCCATGCGCGGCCTCGGCCTCGACCGTCTTGCCGTCCGCGGTCATCAGCACCGACGTCATCAGGCCTAGTGAGCCGTATCCCTGTGCGATCGCGTCGGATTGAACGTCACCGTCGTAGTTTTTGCACGCCCACACGTAGCCGCCCTCCCACTTGAGGCAAGCTGCCACCATGTCGTCGATCAGCCGGTGCTCATAGGTCAGCCCGGCCTGTTCGAACTTGTCCTTGAACTCCTCGTCGTAGATCCGCTGGAACTCGTCTTTGAACATTCCGTCGTAGGCCTTGAGGATGGTGTTCTTGGTCGACAGGTATACCGGGTAGTTCTCTTTCAGGCCGTAGGCGAACGACGTGCGGGCAAAATCCTGAATTGAATCCTTGAAGTTGTACATGCCCATCACCACACCGCCGTCTTCGGGGATGGACACCATCTGGTGCTCGATCGGTTCGCTGTCGTCAGCGGGGGTGAAGGTCAACGTGACTGTCCCGGGCCGGTCGACCTTGAAGTTTGTCGCACGGTATTGGTCGCCGAATGCGTGGCGGCCGATGATAATCGGCTTCTTCCATCCGGGAACCGGCCGGGGGATGTTCGAGATCATGATCGGTTCGCGAAAGATTGTTCCGCCCAGGATGTTTCGGATCGTCCCGTTGGGCGACGACCACATCTGCTTGAGGTTGAACTCCACTACCCGGGCCTCGTCGGGAGTGATCGTGGCGCACTTAACGCCGACACCGTGCTTCTTGATGGCGTACGCCGAGTCGATCGTCACCTGGTCGTAGGTGGCATCGCGGTGTTCGACGCCCAGGTCGTAATAGTCCAGGTTGATGTCGAGATGCGGAAAAATAAGTAGGTCTTTGATCCACTGCCAGATGACGCGAGTCATCTCGTCGCCGTCTAGCTCTACCACCGTGCCTTTGACCTTGATCTTTCCTCCGCTGGACATCTGGCCAGCCTACAAGGGGCTAACCTCGGTCTCACTACTCAACGAAGTGACTACGGCGAGGTGGCAGATGAGTTCAAAGCATCCGTTCCGCACGGCGATCGAAGAGCGCGACGAGGCGGCGATCCAGGCGATGCTGGCCGACGACGTGGTCTTCACCAGCCCGGTCGCGTTCAAGCCCTACGTCGGCAAACCGATAACCGCAGCGATCCTGCGCGGGGTCTTGCGGATCTTCGAGGATTTCCACTACCTGCGTGAGATCCATGACAGCAACGGCCGAGACCACGCATTGGTGTTCGAAACGACCGTGTCAGGCAAGAAGGTCACCGGTTGTGACTTCTTGCACTTCAACGACGAAGGCCTGATTGACGACTTCACGGTCATGGTGCGGCCGCTGTCGGGTGCGACCGCGTTGTCAGAGGCGATGGGTGCCCAATTCGATCGGATCCAGCAAGAAGCCCTCGAATTCGCCACATCGTTGCGCACCGCGAGATAAATCATGCGGATTGGACTGGGCATTAATTACGCCGGCGGCTTCAAGGACGTGGCCGCCGAAGTGGCCGACCTCGAGCGCGCCGGACTGGACATTGTCTTTGTCCCCGAAGCGTATTCGTTCGATGCGGTGAGCGCGCTGGGCTATCTGGCGGCGAGCACCGAACGGGTTCAGCTGGCCTCGGGCATCTTGCAGCTTTACACCCGAACACCTACCTTGACCGCGATGACCGCGGCCGGACTCGACTACGTCTCCGACGGCCGGTTTACCCTCGGGCTTGGCGCATCCGGGCCTCAGGTCATCGAGGGCTTCCACGGCATTCCCTACGACGCCCCGATAGCACGCACTCGCGAAGTCATCGAAATCTGCCGCCAGGTGTGGCGACGCGAAACCGTGCAACATCAGGGCAGGCACTACACGATTCCGCTACCCGCTGAACAGGGCACCGGCCTTGGCAAACCGCTCAAACTCATCAATCGGCCTGTCCGAGAACGTATCCCAATCTTGGTGGCCGCCCTGGGGCCCAAGAACGTCGAGCTGGCCGCCGAGATCGCCGAGGGCTGGCAACCGATCTTTTATCTGCCGGAGAAGGCGGGAGACGTCTGGGGCGAAGCGCTCGCCGCCGGCCGGGCCAAGCGTGACCCGGCGTTGGGAGAACTCGATGTATACGCGGGCCCGGTACTGGCCATCGGCGAAAACGTCGAGCCACTGCGCGAATTCGTCAAACCAAATCTGGCGCTCTACATCGGTGGGATGGGCGCCAAGGGCAAGAACTTCTATCACACTCTGGCCACCAGGTACGGTTACGGCGCTGCGGCGGATCGCATCCAAGAGCTTTACTTGACCGGCGATAAGGATGGCGCCGCCAAGGTTGTGCCCGACGAACTGGTACGCGACATCTCGCTGATCGGAACACGCGAATTCGTCAAGGAAAGGTTGGCGGCCTTCCGCGAGGCCGGGGCGACCGCCTTGAACGTGGTGCCGATCGCCGAAACGGCCGCCGACCGGATCAAGCTCATCGAGACGCTTCGCGGGCTGCTCGACTAGAACGCTCGAGGTTGCGCCTTTGCGGCCCTCCAGAGCAGGACGATGCGCACGGCCAAGAAAGCAACTGCCACGCTGTACAACAGCATCCCGAACGTAGGCGAGAAGTTTATGCCAGATGCGTCAGGATCGCCGACCTTCGCTTCCGCAATCTGCGAGTCGAATGTGACCCAGTTGTAGATCAACTGGATAGCCAGCAAGCCGATCACGACACTGAGTCCGATAAGTATCCCGCGTGGCGCCTTAGCTCGGGTGAAAGCTACCCATGCCAATCCGAAACTCGCGGCGAGTGCTACGAGAATGACGTTTCTCGCAGTCGGATCGGCAGCGCCCAGGGACAGGCTCAGGGAGATCCCGTCGCCGCTGGCGCTAAACCACGGGAGGAAGAGTGCAAACAGGGCGACGGCGAGTCCCCCGAAAAATAGCCAGCCAGCGAGCGGGACCGTTGAGACGGCGCCGCCGAATCCTGTCTGCGCATTACCGAACGTCTGACCGCCAGGCGCCGGGTATCCAGCCGAGTGCGGGTACTGGGGGGCGACAGGAGGAGCGGGCCACGATTGCGGCGCAACCGGTTCCGCCGGTGTTCCCGGTGACTGTGCAGCAGGGCGATAGCCGGGTGGGACCGAAGGTTCGGGTGGGGACGGTGGCGAGTTGCTAGGATGCTGCTCGGGTGGATACCAGTTGCCGTCCGACGCCTGCCACCATCCGGGTCCCTGTGGCGCATTGCTCATCTATCTGTCCTCGTTTCAGGTGAAGGTCTCGACGGTCGTCGGCGCGCTCGCGCGCTGCTGCATCCCGTCCTCCGAAAGCCGACCGTGCCGGCCAGGAAGGCTTGTCGCGACCGGCGATGGCAATGTTGGAACACAAGCCTTGACGAATTCTAAAAGGATTCGAACCAAAAATCTTGGGACCATTTAAATTCGCGGGCCGGATTAATGAATCGCGAGTCGCTGGAATCAAATGAGCAGCGGCAACCCGCCGCGTCAGCCCTGCGCGTCCGCCAGCACAGCGTTGAGCGTCTTACTCGGCCGCATCACCGCCGTGGTCTTCTCGTTGTCCGGAGCGTAGTAGCCCCCGATGTCCACCCCGTCGCCCTGCACTTCGGCAAGCTCTCGCAGGATGATCTCTTCGTTCTCGGCCAACGCATTAGCCAACGCCGAGAAATGGTCGGCCAGCTCCTTGTCATCGGTTTGCGCCGCCAGTTCTTGCGCCCAGTACATGGCGAGATAGAACTGGCTGCCACGGTTGTCGAGCTCACCGGTCTTGCGCGACGGGCTCTTGTTGTTCTCCAACAGCTTGCCGATCGCAGCGTCCAGCGTCTTGCCCAGAACCTCGGCCCGCTCGTTGCCTGTCTTGTTACCTACGTCTTCGAAACACGCTCCCAGCGCGAGGAACTCACCCAGTGAATCCCACCGCAGGTGATTCTCCTCGACGAGTTGGTGGACATGCTTAGGCGCTGAACCCCCCGCTCCCGTCTCGTACATTCCGCCGCCGGCCATCAGCGGCACGATGGACAGCATCTTGGCGCTGGTGCCCAGCTCGAGGATCGGGAACAGGTCGGTGAGGTAGTCGCGCAGGATGTTGCCGGTCGCCGCGATAGTGTCCAGACCGCGGATGACGCGTTCGAGGGTGTACCGCATCGCCCACACCTGCGGCATGATCTGGATTTCGAGACCTTCGGTGTCGTGGTCCTTCAGGTAAGCCTTGACCTTCTTGCGCAGCTCCACCTCGTGGGGGCGTTCGATGTCCAGCCAGAACACCACCGTCATGTCGGAAGTGCGGGCGCGGGTCACAGCCAGCTTGACCCAGTCCTGGATCGCTGCGTCTTTGACAATCGGCATGCGCCAGATGTCGCCGGTTTCCACGTTCTGCGTCAACAGCACCTCACCGGTGTCGATGTCGACGATATTGGCGACGCCGTCCTCGGGGATCTCGAACGTCTTGTCGTGGCTGCCGTACTCCTCGGCCTGCTGGGCCATCAGGCCCACATTGGGCACAGTGCCCATGGTCGTCGGATCGAACTGGCCGTGCGTCTTACAGAAGTTGATCATCTCCTGGTAGATGCGGCTGAAGGTGGACTCCGGGTTGACAGCCTTGGTGTCCTTGAGTTTGCCGTCAGCGCCGTACATCTTGCCGCCCGCGCGGATCATTGCCGGCATCGATGCGTCCACGATTACGTCGCTGGGCGAATGAAAGTTGGTGATTCCCCTGGCAGAATCCACCATGGCCAGCTCGGGACGGTGCTCGTGGCAGCGGTGGAGATCATCGATGATCTCGTCGCGCTGCGACGCCGGCAACGATTCGATCTTGCCGTAGAGATCGGACAGGCCGTTGTTGACGTTTACTCCCAGTTCGTCGAACAACTCGTGGTGTTTGGCGAAAGCGTCTTTGTAAAACACCTTGACCGCATGTCCGAAGACGATGGGATGCGAGACCTTCATCATCGTCGCCTTGACGTGCAGCGAGAACATCACGCCGGTCTCGTAGGCGTCCTCCATCTCCGCCTCGTAGAACTCGCAGAGCGCGTTCTTGCTCATGAACATGCTGTCGATGATGTCGCCTTCCTGCAGCGACACCTTGGGCTTGAGAACGATCGTCTGGCCACTTGTGGTCTCCAGCTCCATCTTTACGTCGCGCGCGCGGTCCAGTGTCATCGACTTCTCACCGCGGTAGAAGTCGCCGGTCCGCATGGTCGCGACATGGGTGCGCGACGCCATCGACCAATCGCCCATGCTGTGTGGGTGCTTGCGTGCGTACTCTTTGACCGCTTTAGGCGCGCGACGGTCGGAATTGCCCTGCCGCAGAACTGGGTTCACTGCGCTGCCAAGGCATGTGGCATACCGCGCGCGAATCTCTTTATCCTCGTTTGTTTTCGGGCTTTGCGGATAGTCCGGAACCTTGAATCCCTTGCCCTGCAGTTCCCTCACGGCGGCGACCAGTTGGGGTACCGATGCGCTGATGTTGGGCAGCTTGATGATATTGGTGTCGGGTCGCTGCGTCAGCCGGCCCAGTTCACCGAGGTTGTCCGGCACTTTTTGATCATCAGTCAGGTAATCGGAGAACTCGGCCAAGATCCGTGCGGCCACCGAGATGTCGCTGGTCTTGATCTCGATGCCCGCCGGCTCGGCGAAGGCACGCACGATCGGCAGAAACGCATAGGTCGCCAGCAGCGGCGCCTCGTCGGTCAGCGTGTAGATGATGGTTGGCTGGTCGGCGCACATACCGACAGTATCCCGCACGAAAGATCCCCAGCTGCGGCTGGACCCAATGGCGGCGACCCGCCGATATGCGATAGGCTTCTGCCAGGTCATGAGCGCCAGCGTCAAGCCCCGGCTTGCTGGCCGGCAACCCTCCAACCGCGGTGGGGTGCCCCGGGTGATGACCAGGTTGAGTAGCCACCACCGGCTACGCGGCAAGCGCGGGTCCGCCGTGAACGGGCCCCCCGAGTAGACAGGGAAACCTGATGCGCACCTATTTGGGCTGGCCCATCATGCGTCGCAGTTGCTGAACGCTGGGGTGCCGGTGGACGTCGTCGTGAGATGACGTCCCCGCACCCACGAGCACTCGACCCATCCCACTTCCTCAGAAAGCACCTTTTATGACCGCTGAAAGCGATACGGAGTCCGATCCGACGGCACACTGGTCGTTCGAGACCAAACAGATCCACGCCGGTCAACAGCCGGACCCGACCACCAACGCCCGGGCGTTGCCGATCTATGCGACCACGTCCTATGTGTTCGACGACACCGCACATGCCGCGGCGCTGTTCGGGCTGGAGGTCCCAGGCAACATCTACACCCGCATCGGCAACCCGACCACCGACGTCGTCGAACAACGCATCGCCGCGTTGGAAGGCGGCGTGGCCGCGCTGTTCCTGGCCTCCGGTCAGGCCGCGGAGACGTTCGCGATTTTGAATCTGGCCGCCGCCGGCGATCACATCGTGTCCAGTCCCAGGCTCTACGGGGGCACCTACAATCTGTTCCACTATTCGCTGCCGAAGCTGGGCATCGACGTCAGCTTCGTCGAGGATCCCGACGACTTGGACTCGTGGCGGGCGGCGGTGCGGCCGAACACCAAGGCGTTCTTTGCCGAGACGATCTCCAATCCGCAGATCGACGTGCTGGATACCCCCGGCGTGTCCGGGGTGGCCCATGAGCATGGTGTGCCGCTGATCGTCGACAACACCGTCGCCACCCCTTATCTGATTCAGCCGATCGCACAGGGCGCCGACATCGTGGTGCACTCGGCCACCAAGTACCTGGGTGGACACGGCGCCGCGATCGCCGGTGTGATCGTCGACGGCGGCACCTTCGACTGGACACAGGACGGCTTCCCCGGCTTCACCACCCCCGACCCCAGCTACCACGGCGTGGTGTACGCCGAGCTGGGTCCGCCGGCGTTCGCGGTCAAAGCCCGGGTGCAATTGCTTCGTGACTACGGGTCGGCGGCGTCGCCGTTCAACGCGTTCCTGGTGGCGCAAGGCCTGGAAACACTCAGCCTGCGTATCGAGCGCCACGTCGCCAACGCCCAGCGAGTCGCCGAATTCCTCGCCGGCCGCGACGACGTGCTGTCGGTCAACTACGCAGGCCTGCCCAGCTCGCCGTGGTACGAGCGGGCAAAGAAGCTGGCGCCCAAAGGAGCCGGAGCCGTGTTGTCCTTCGAGTTGGCCGGCGGTGTCGAGGCAGGGAAGGCGTTCGTCAACGCGCTGAAGCTGCACAGTCACGTCGCCAACATCGGCGACGTGCGTTCGCTGGTGATCCACCCGGCATCGACGACGCATTCTCAGCTCAGTCCCGTCGAGCAGCAGTCCGCCGGTGTCAGCCCCGGCTTGGTGCGATTGGCGGTGGGCACCGAGCACATCGACGACATCCTGGCCGACCTCGAGCTTGGCTTCGCCGCGGCCCGAAAATACGGCAGCGCCACAGCTTGCAGCGGAGACCCGCACGCCGTGGCGGCCTTCTGAGGAGTCCTGAGGTGACAATCTCTGATGCGCCGACCCAGACGCTGCCCGCCGAAGGCGAGGTCGGCATCGTCGAAATCGGTTCGCTGACGCTGGAAAGCGGTGCGGTGATCGACGACGTCAGCATCGCCGTGCAGCGGTGGGGCGAATTGTCGCCCGCCCGCGACAACGTGGTAGTGGTCTTGCACGCGCTCACCGGCGATTCGCACATCACCGGGCCTGCCGGGCCTGGGCATCCGACGCCAGGCTGGTGGGACGGCATAGCCGGGCCGGGCGCACCGATCGACACCGCCCGCTGGTGCGCGGTGGCCACCAACGTGCTGGGCGGCTGCCGCGGCTCGACTGGACCGAGCTCAACCGCCTGTGATGGAAAGCCCTGGGGCTCAAGGTTTCCGCTGATATCGGTGCGAGATCAGGTCGAGGCAGACGTGGCGGCACTGGCGGCGCTGGGCATCACCGAGGTCGCCGCAGTGGTCGGCGGGTCGATGGGCGGAGCCCGGGCGCTGGAATGGATCGTCAGCCACCCCGATCGGGTGGGCTCGGGTCTGCTGCTGGCGGTGGGCGCGCGCGCTACCGCCGACCAGATCGGCACCCAGTGCACCCAGGTCGCGGCCATTAAGGCCGACCCGAACTGGCAGGGCGGTGATTACTACGGCACCGGCCGCGCCCCCGATGCCGGTTTGCAGATCGCCCGCCGCTTCGCGCATTTGACCTACCGGGGCGAAATCGAGTTGGACACCCGCTTCGCCAACGACCCTCAGGGTGAAGAAGACCCAGCGGATCCGGTGACGGGCGGCCGCTACGCGGTGCAAAGCTATTTGGAACACCAGGGCAGCAAGCTGGTGTCTCGCTTCGACGCCGGCAGCTATGTGCTACTCACCGAGGCGCTGTCGCGCCACGACGTCGGCCGGGCCCGCGGCGGTGTCGCCGCGGCGCTGCCCGGGTGCCCGGTGCCCGTTGTGGTCGGCGGAATCACCTCCGACCGGCTCTACCCGCTGCGGCTGCAAGAGGAACTGGCCGATCTGCTGCCGGGATGTAGCCGATTGCACATCGTCGATTCGATCTACGGGCATGACGGCTTCCTGGTGGAATCCGAAGCCGTTGGGGAACTGGTGCGGCAGACCCTCGAACTGGCCATCCGCCAAGGCGTGTGTCCGCGGTGACCCAGTCACCGCAGGCCCCCTCATTGTCGTTCGGCTCTGAAGCGGCCGCGTACGAGCGCGGCCGCCCGTCCTACCCGCCGGAGGCAATCGACTGGCTGTTGCCGACCGGAGCTCGCGACGTGTTGGACCTCGGCGCCGGGACCGGGAAGCTGACCGCGCGGCTGGTGGAACGCGGACTGGATGTGGTCGCCGTCGATCCCATCGCCGAGATGCTGGAAATGCTGCGTAAGTCGTTGCCGGACACGCCGGCGCTGCTCGGCACTGCGGAAGACATTCCGTTGGCAGACAACAGTGTCGATGCGGTGCTCGTCGCACAGGCTTGGCACTGGTTCAATCCGGAGCGAGCGATTCCCGAGGTGGCTCGGGTGCTGCGCCCGGGCGGACGACTGGGTCTGGTGTGGAATACCCGCGACGAACGACTCGGCTGGGTGCGGGAGCTAGGTCGCATCATCGGCCGCGACGGGGACCCAGTGCGCGACAAAGTGACACTGCCCGAGCCGTTCACCGGGCTGCAGCGCCATCAGGTCGAGTGGACGAATTACCTTACCCCGCAGGCGTTGATCGACTTGGTCGCTTCTCGGAGCTACTGCATCACCTCGCCGACCGAGGTGCGCACCAAGACGCTGGACCAGGTCCGCGACTTGCTCGCGACCCATCCGGTATTGGCTAACGCCGGCGGCTTGGCGCTGCCGTATGTGACGGTATGCGTGCGAGCGACGCTTTCTTAACAGCGCCGCTGCCACACCCGAACGTCAGATGGTTGAGGTCGGTGGTAGGGCACCGCGACGGCCCGACTGCGCACCGCTGCGCTCCGCGGAAGAACCCATCCCGTCTGTAGAGCGCTTCAGGCCGGACGACACCACGAGGACCGACAGGACGATGGCTACTAGGAAGAGTGCCAGGACATCTCCCCACAAATGTCCCATGTGGTCGGCACGTAACGATTGCGTCGCCATGATCGTGCCGTGCACCACACTGGACCACACCGCGAACCAGATCAAGCTGACGTTTGAGGCGGGATTACGCGCCGCGTTGATTAGGAAGACACCTAATGTCGCGTAGACGCCCACGATCATCATGAAGTAGTCAGACTCATAGGGCGCGCCGTGATGCCATGCCCACCCCGCCGGCCAGACCAGCGCGAGGGGATAAACGAGGAGCATCACAACGCCAAACACGGCGAGTGCGAGTTGCAAAAGTCTGTATGTGGACAGCATTTCACGCCTCCGAGGTTGGACACGCTGCTCAGTATTTTAATACGTTTCAGTACCGGTAGATAGAGTCCGAGCGGCCTAGGCCGCCCCGTCATGCTCGTCGTCTTCTTCGTCCGCTAGGAGCTTTTCGGGGTGGTGGAATCTATTGATACGGGGTTGGCCGTAGTCCAAGTGCGGTGGCGGGATCCATTCGGTGTCGCCGTGCGCGTTTTTGCGGGTCGTCCAACCTTCTTCGGCGAGCGGATGGTCGCTGCCACAGCCGAACGTCAAATCGTCGACGTCGGTGGTGGGGCACTTCGCATACGGGTTGCAGTGATGCACCTCGCAGTAATAACCCGGCACCGTACAACCCGGGCGTGAACACCCACGATCCTTGGCGTACAACACAATTCGCTGCCCCGGCGACGCCAATCGCTTGGAGTGATAAAGCGCGATCGGCTTACCCTTGTCGAAAATACATAAGTAATGGCGCGCGTGGCGGGCCAAACGAATCACGTCGCTCATCGGCAGCAGCGTTCCCCCACCGGTCAGCCCCCTCCCCGCGGCGGCCTCAAGTTCGCCCAAGGTGGTAGTCACGACGATGGACGCCGGTAGCCCATTGTGTTTCCCCAACTCACCAGAGGCCAGCAGGGCACGCCCGCCAGCATTGAGCGCATCATGGTTGCGCTGCGCCACACTGCGAGTGTCGTTGCCGACCGCCCGCTCCGACGGGCTGCCCTCCACACACGGAGTTTCATCGATCGGGTTGCACATACCCGGGGCCGCCAATTTCGCCAGCACCGCATCGATGGTGGCCCGCGCCTCAGGCGTCAAACACCCGCTGATCGGGCTCATCCCGTCAAAACCCTGCTTACCGATGATCAAGCCGCGGCGACGAGCCCGCTCCTCATCGGTGAAGGTCCCGTCGGGGTTAATACAGTCGCTGAGTTTGTCGGCGAGCTTGCCCAACTCATCGGGACGATGCGCCCCGCCCAGCCGGGCTAACTGAGCCTCGGCTTGTGCTCGGGTCTCCACGTCAACAAAGCCGGGCAGCCGATGACAAAAACCGCGAATCACCCCCACGTGGCCGTCGCCGATCTGGCCGGCGCGCTGCGCCTCGGCGGTGGCCGCCAGCCGCGGCGACAACGGTTCACCGGTAACCGACTGGCGCGGCCCAAGATCCTCGGCTTCCCGGATGCGCCGGCCAGCCTCGGCGCGGCTGATCCGCAGCCGGTCGGCCAACACATGACTCAACGTGCCGCCCAACTCGGTCTGGCCGGCCTGACGGGCGAGTTGGTTGATCATTGCGTGGCCAGGCACCGGTAGCCGTCGAGTGTGCTGTTCTAGGCGTTGCAACATCGCCACGAGTTCCGGGGAGGTCAGCACGTCGAACGACAACTCCAAAACACGGTCCAAGTCAGCCTCGAGCGCGTCGAAAGCTTCGACAATCTCCTCACGCGTACTCGAAAGCATGTTCGAATTCTAGCGGCTTGCCACGACATGCCAAGCCGGCCAGAAGCCAGGCTGTGGATGAAATTGCAACTGTGGATGGCGAGCTACCGTGAGCTCGGTGCCAGCGAACGGCTTGGCTCTTCCAGCGCCGCCACGGCGGCGACCCAGAACTGCGATGACGGTCAGAAGTTGAGCCCGGAGAACATCACCCGGCCGGGATCGTACTTCTGCCGTATTGCGCTGAGCCGGGACAGATTTGGGCCGAAATAGCGCGACGGCGGCTGGTTCGCCTCGACATAGTTCACGTAGCTGCCGACCGAATACGGCCGCACCGCTTGATGCGCCGTGTTGAGCCAGTTGGTCGCTGCCGAAGGGTCACCGGATGTTTCGACGTACCACTGCACCAGCGCGGACTGCTGGCGCCACGGAAACGCGGTCGCACCCGGTGCCACGGTGGCCAGGGCGCCGTCGAGCGCATGCATGATGGCCAACATGCGGCCCGCGCCAGGAGGAAACGCGGCGACTGCGGCGGCGATACCCTGGGCTGCGCCTGCGTTGATGGTCGGGAAAACATCGGATCCGCCGACATATCCGAGCGGCGACGGGTTCAGATTATTGACGGCCAGATACCTCACCAGGTCCAAATAGTTGAACGTGTGGCTTTCGGTCCCGGTCGGTTGCATTCCGACGGCCGAAGTGATGGCGCTCGCCACGCTGTTACCCGAACCGGCCGGAGACGTCGCCATGATGCGACAGTGCGTGCCCATCGCGTCGGTCGTGCTGTCGGCCAGTGCCCAGCTGCTCGGGTCGGCGGTGCGCAGCCAGTTCTGCCAACCGACGAGCACCTGCGCGAACGACTGCGACGGAAAATCGAGGTTGACCACGTCGACGTCACTGGTGGGGAAGGTGGCGAAGGTCAGCGAGGTTGTCACCCCGCAGTTGCCGCCACCGCCGCCGCACAATGCCCAGAACAGGTCGGGCTGGCTAGTCGCGGACGCGGTGACCGCCTGGCCGCCGGGCAGCACTACAGACGCCGACCTCAACATGTCACACATCAGGCCAGCGTGCCGCGAATGTGCGCCCAGCCCGCCGCCCAGGGCGTGGCCCGCCGTACCCACCGACGGGCAGGTACCCGTCGGAATCCCCCGCCCGGCCGCGGCCAGCGCCTGGTGCAGTGCATACAACTGGGTCGCGGGTGTGACTGTGACCAGCCCGGTGGCACCGTCGTAATTGATGTTCCCGGGTAGCTGACGCAGGTCGAGCACCATGGTTCCGTTGGCGGTGGACGCACCTATGTAGGAGTGCCCACCACTGCGCGGCGCTACCTTGACGTTCTGTGAAGCAGCGAACGCCATCGCCTTTTGCACGTCGGCCTGTGATGTCGGAACGACCACCACCGCGGGCGTCGAACCGTTGTAGTTGGTGTTGAAAACCTGTTTAGCCGCGGCGAATTGACCGTTGTCCGGTCGTATCACTTGCCCGCCGATGGCGGCGGCCAGCGGTTCCCAGCCGGAGGCAATCGGATCGGCGGTGGCCCGAACCGAACCGATTCGGCCAGAGCCGAAAACCGCACCGACAGCTAACGCTCCGGCGGCTCCCCGTAGGAACATCTGGCGCGAGATTTCACGTGCCAACTTACGCCTCCGCCGATTGCGTCACGTCCCGCATTGTCAATTACGGGACACCAAAAACCGTGCTGCTGCATGACGTGTCGGCAAGATACCTCCAAACGTGCGCGAACCTTTATCCCACCGTGTTGGGAACGTGACAGCGATAACCCAAGGTTCTAAACGGAACTCTTGAGTGCCGCGTGTGCACTCCCATGTGAGGAGCAAAACATGGCGACGCTCGATATCAGGCGCAGCAGGATTTCGTTATCGGTCAATCAACCGCTAACCGTTCGCATCCTGGTAGGCGTCGGCGTTCTGATCTGCGCGGCAGCACTGCTGCCGCCTCCGGTGGACGCAGACCCCAACGACGACAACTTCATCGACGCTTTGAGCCACGCCGGCGTCGAGTACGGCGAACCCGGAAATGCGATGGCCGTGGGCCAGTCCATCTGCCCGATGCTCGCCCAGCCGGGCGGCAGCTTCGCCGCCGTCGCTTCGGGCGTCTCCCGCCGGGGCATGTCACCGCAGATGGCCCAGATGTTCACCACCATCGCGATACAGACCTACTGCCCGGAGGAGATGGCAAACATACTCGGCGGCAACGTATCTGGTCTGCAGCCCCTCCCCGGCATGCCGGGCATGCCCGGGATCTAACGGGTGCCCAGCGGATCGATCGTCCAGGCGATATAGACCATCGCCGCCGCCACGACCGCCGTCGTGGCGAAGTCAATTCCCTTGCTGCGGACCACCAGAAGGCCGGCACGGTCCTCGGTGAGCGCCACTCGCAACACCGCGGCCACCCCGACACCGATGCCGATCAGCAGCGCGCCGCGACGCCAGAAGTTCGCCGCGGCCAGTGTGAAGGCCACGACGAAGGTCAGCACCACCGTCAAAATCGGCCACTGCGAGCGCACCAGCTGGCGCACGCTCATTGACGCTCAGCCAACTCGACGACGTTGGTCAGCAGGAATGCCCGGGTCAGCGGGCCGACGCCGCCGGGATTCGGCGACACGTGACCCGCGACGTCCCATACATCGGGATGCACGTCACCGACCAGCCCGGCCTCGGTGCGGCTGACGCCGACGTCGACGACCGCGGCGCCCGGTCGCACCATGTCGGCGGTGAGCAGATGCGGCACGCCCACGGCCGCCACGATGATGTCCGCCTGCTTGGTCAGCGCGGCCAGATCGCGAGTGCCGGTGTGGCACAACGTCGCGGTGGCATTTTCGCTGCGACGGGTCAGGATCAGGCCCAGCGGGCGCCCCACCGTCACACCGCGGCCCATCACCACCACGTGCGCGCCGGCGATCTCGACGCCGTAGCGCCGCAGCAGGTGCACGATGCCGCGCGCGGTGCATGGCAGTGGCGCCGGGATGCCCAGCACCAGCCGGCCCAGGTTGGTCGGGTGCAGCCCGTCGGCGTCTTTCGCCGGATCGACGCGCTCCAGCGCCGCGTTCTCGTCGAGATGCCTGGGCAGCGGCAGTTGCACGATGTATCCGGTGCACTCGGGGTTCGCGTTGAGTTCGTCGATCGTCTCGTTGAGCTTGGCCTGACTGATGTCGGCGGGCAGGTCGCGGCGCAGCGAGGTGATGCCGACCTTGGCACAGTCGGCGTGTTTGCCGCGAACGTAGGCCTGCGACCCGGGATCGTCACCGACCAGGATGGTGCCCAGGCCGGGTGTCCGCCCAGCAGCTGTCAACGCGGCCGCCCGTTGCTTGAGGTCGACGAAGATCTCGTCGCGCGTGACTTTGCCGTCCAACGTGATCGCACCCACGCCTGACAGTCTGGCATGTCCGCCGCGTACGCTGCCGATATGCCTGCCGTGCCGGACGTGCTGAGCCCCGCCAAGCTGGGTCCGATCGTCCTGCGCAACCGCATCATCAAGTCCGCGACATTCGAGGCCCGCACACCGAACGCGTTGGTGACCGATGACCTGATCGAATACCACCGGCTGCCGGCCGCCGGTGGCGTCGGCATGACGACGGTCGCCTTTCTGGCCGTTTCCCCGGAGGGGCGCCCCGAATTCGATCAGCTTTGGTGGCGCCCGGAGGCGATCTCGGGTCTGCGCAAACTGACCGACGCCGTGCACGCCGAAGGTGCGGCCATCAGTGCGCAGATCGGACACGCAGGACCCATCGCACATGTCCGCACCTATCGGGGCAGGGCGCTGGCGCCCACGCGGCAGTTCAACCCTGCTGGGCTCAAATTCTCCAAACAGGCCACGCGTGAGGACATCGACAGGGTGATCGCAGACCACGCCGCAGCCGCGCGGTTTGCGATCGAGGCCGGGTTCGACGCGGTCGAGGTGCACCTGGGTCACAACTACCTCGCCAGCTCCTTCCTCAGTCCACTGATCAACAAGCGCGATGACGAGTTCGGCGGATCGCTGGAAAACCGGGCCAAGGTGGCGCGCGGCATCGTGATGGCGGTGCGCCGCGCGGTTGAAGAGGAAGGCACCCCGATCGCCGTGACGGCCAAACTCAACATGACCGACGGCGTGCGACGCGGCATCCCGGTCGACGAAGCGATGCAGACCGCCAAGTGGCTCGAGAAGGACGGCGGCCTCGACGCCATCGAACTCACCGCGGGCAGCTCATTCGCCAACCCGATGTACCTGTTTCGCGGCGACGCGCCGGTCAAGGAATTCGCGAAAGCATTTCACCGCCCGATGCGCTGGGGCGTGCGAATGATCGGCACGAAGTTTCTGCGCGAGTATCCCTACCAGGAGGCGTATCTGCTGGACGGCGCGAAGCTATTCCGTGCCGAGCTGTCGATGCCGCTGATTTTGTTGGGTGGCATCACCAATCGGGAGACGATGGACCTAGCGATGGCGGAGGGCTTCGACTTCGTCGCGATGGGCCGGGCGCTGCTAGCCGAGCCCGATCTGATCAACCGCATCGCGAGCGACGGCGCTGGTGTGCGGTCGGCGTGTACGCACTGCAACCAGTGCATGCCGACGATCTTCAGCCGCACTCGCTGCGTGGTGACCGGCGCACCCGACGCCCGCTAAGGGGCCCGTGTCGGTCGGAGCCGATTGTCCGACAGCCGATACAGTCGGTGCAGTGAGCCAAGCAGCTAAGGTTGGGGCGATGAGTCAAGCAGCACCGCCCGTGCTGACCGTCCGCCACGACGGATCTCAACGCACCTTCGCAGCGGGCCATGATGTGGTCGTCGGACGCGATCTGCGCGCCGACATGCGCATCACGCATCCACTCATCTCGCGCGCGCATCTGCTGTTGCGCTTCGAGCAGGGGCGCTGGCTTGCCATCGACAACGGCTCCTTGAACGGGACCTACGTCAACGGACGCCGGGTGCCGGTGGTCGACATCCACGACGGCCAGACGATCAACATCGGCAACCCCGACGGGCCGCAACTTGCGTTCGAGGTGGGTCGGCACGCCGGGATGGCCGGGCGCCCGCCGCAGACCGCGTCGATGCCCCTCGTCAAACAGTCGGTCGGCGCGCGGCCACAGTCTCCGCCGCCGCAGCCGGCGCGTCCGGGGGGCGGGCCCCCGGGCGGGCCCCGGCCCCCAGGACTGTCGCGACCACATCCCAGCGCGCCGCCGGCACCACCGCAGCCGATGTATCAAGGCAGCGGCGGGGTGCGGCCGCCGGGCTACCCGGCTGGCTCGCCCCACCAACCGCCGCCGCAGATCCGGCAACCTGCGAGCCAAATGGCCCCGCCCAGTTCGCCGTCGGCGCCGCCGGCGAACTTCCAGCCGAAGACTCAGATGGCGCCGCCGGTCAGCAAACCGCCCGAGGTCGGAAACCTCGCGACGAAGATGATGCAGGCCATCCTTCCCGGAGCTGCGACTCCGGAAAAACCGGCTGGATCGGTCACGATCGGTCGCGCCAACGACAACGACATCGTCATCCAGGACGTTCTGGCGTCGCGACATCACGCGTTCCTGGTTCAGTCGCCGCTTGGGACCGAGATCAGGGACGCGCGCAGTGTCAACGGCACATTCGTCAACGGCGTACGCGTCGGCTCGGCGGTGCTGAACGAAGGCGACGTAATCACCATCGGCAACATCGACCTGGTGTTCAGCAACGGTAACCTGATCCGTCGCACCGAAGCCGCCACCCGCACCGGCGGCCTTGAGGTCAATGCCGTTCACTTCAAGATCGACGGCAAGGAACTGCTGGACAACATTTCCTTGACCGCTCGGCCCGGCACGCTGACCGCTATCATCGGCGGCTCCGGTGCGGGCAAGACCACGCTGTCGCGGCTGATCGCCGGATACACCCGGCCCAGCCAAGGATCGGTCACCTTCGAGGGCCACGACATCCACGCCGAGTACGCGACCATGCGCAGCAGGATCGGGATGGTGCCGCAGGACGACGTGGTTCACCGCCAGCTGACGGTGAACCAGGCGCTCGGCTACGCCGCCGAGCTGCGGCTACCGCCGGACACCAGCAAACAAGAGCGTGCTCAGGTTGTCGCGCAGGTCCTCGAGGAACTTGACCTGACCAAGCACGCGGACACCCGGGTGGACAAGCTCTCCGGCGGCCAGCGCAAACGTGCCTCGGTGGCTTTGGAGCTGCTCACCCAACCGTCGCTGCTGCTCCTCGACGAGCCGACTTCCGGTCTAGACCCGGCGCTGGACCGACAGGTCATGCTGATGTTGCGCCAGCTCGCCGACGCCGGTCGCGTGGTGCTGGTGGTCACGCACTCGGTTTCCTACCTCGACGTGTGTGACCAGATTTTGCTGGTGGCCCCCGGTGGCAAGACCGCTTTCAACGGGCCGCCCAGTCAGGTCGGCGAAGCGCTGGGAACCACCAATTGGGCAGACATCTTCGCCAACGTGGGCGCCGACCCGGACGAGGCCAATCGCCGTTTCATGGAAAGAGAGGGCCGAAGCCAACAGTCGCAAGCACCGGAGCGGGGAAGCCCGGCCGACCTGGGCGAGGCGGTCCACACCGACGTGCTGCGCCAGCTTTCCACGATCGCGCGTCGCCAGGTCCGATTGGTCGTCTCCGATCGTCTTTACACGGTTTTCCTGGCGTTACTGCCGTTCCTCACCGGCGCGATCGCGCTGACCGTCAAGGGCCCTCACCCGGGATTGGGCCCAGCCGATCCGCTGGGGGCCGCGCCCACCCAACCGCAGTACATCATGGTGCTGTTGAACTTCGGTGCCGTCTTCATGGGCACGGCGCTGACCATCCGCGACCTCATCGGCGAGCGCCCGATCTTCCGCCGAGAACAGGCAGTAGGCCTGTCGACCACCGCCTACCTGCTGGCCAAGATCGCGGTGTTCTTCGTTTTCGCGACCATCCAGGCCGCGATCGCGACCCTCATCGTCAGGCTCGGCAAGGGCGCGCCCACCGCGCACCCACCGTTCTTCGACAACTCCACGTTCTCGCTGTTCGTCACCGTGGCCGGCACTTGCGTCGCCTCGGCGACGCTGGGACTGGTGCTCTCGGCGGTGGCTACGTCCAACGAGCAGATCATGCAGCTATTGGCGGTCTCCATCATCTCGCAGCTGGTTCTCGCCGGCGGGATGATCCCGGTGACCGGCCGGGCCGGTCTCAACCAGCTGTCCTGGCTGACGCCCGCGCGGTGGGGCTACGCAGCGGGTGCATCGTCGATCAACTTCCCGGACCTGGTCAAGGTTAAGCAGATTCCGACGAACGACCCGATCTGGCAGCACTCGAAGCATATTTTCCTGCTCGACATGGGGATGCTGGCGCTGTTGTCGTTGTTCTACACGCTGTATGTGCGCTGGCACATTCGGTTGCGGCACTAGCTGGCGGCGGCGACCCGCTTCGCTGGGCTTCCAGCCGCGCTCGCGATCGCCGCTAACCGGTCGCGCTCAGGCTCTGCAGGGCGTACTCGCTGACCGCGATCAATGCATCGGTCGCCGATCTGCGGTCCCGGGCATCGATGGCGATGACCGGTACGTGTTCGGGCAGGGCCAGCGCCTTGCGCACCTCGGCCGCGGGATACCTTGTGGCGCCGTCGAACTCGTTGACCGCGATGAGAAACGGCAGGCCGCGGTGTTCGAAGAAGTCGACGGCGGCGAAGCTGTCCTGCAGGCGCCGGCAGTCCACCAGGATGACCGCGCCGATCGCGCCGCGCACCAGGTCGTCCCACATGAACCAGAATCGGCGCTGGCCCGGAGTACCGAACAGGTAAAGCACCAGATCCTCGTCCAAGGTGATCCGACCGAAGTCCATCGCCACCGTGGTCGTCCGTTTGTCTGGAGTTGCCTCCACCATGTCGATGCCGGCGGAAGCATCGGTGACCATTGCCTCGGTGCGCAACGGCATGATCTCCGAAACCGCGCCGACGAAGGTGGTCTTACCGGCGCCGAACCCGCCAGCGATGACGATTTTTGTGGAGGCGGTTTCTCGCGACTTCAGACGCGGTCGTGCCCTTCCTTCAGAGCCCTCAGAGCGCTCGTAGGCCACGGAGCGTCCTTCCTATCAATTCGCGGCGTTCATCGCGGGTCGAGCTCTCGGTCAACGTCCGGTTCACTTGAAGGTAGCCCGAAGTCACCAAATCACCGACCAGCACACGCGCGACACCGAGCGGTAAATCCAGCCGGGCCGAGATTTCGGCAACTGATGGACTCTTGACACACAGTTGGACGATCCTGCCTCGCACGTCGTTGGGAGGCCAGCGGTGAAACAGCGCCGATTGCAGCGTCTGCACCGGCGCCTCCAGCGGAAGCTCGATGCTGCTCTTCGTCCGTCCCGACGTCAGCGTGTAGGGGCGAACCAGGCTCGCCTCAGCTGCAGACGACTTGGGTCCCAGTGGCCTAGATGGCTCGCGACTGTCCATCGCGGCTCACGAGTGCGTAGGAGCGCGTCGGGACGACTGCACGACGTTGCCCACCCGCTCAACGAGGACGGCCATCTCGTAACCGATCTGGCCGATATCACACGACGTGGCGGCCAATGTCGCCAGGTGTGAGCCGTCGCCGACCCGCATCAACAACAGGTAGCCGTCTTCCATCTCGACCACCGACTGCAACACCTGGCCGCCGTCGAACAGCTGCGCGGCTCCGTTGGCCAGGCTGGCCAGACCTGAAGACACCGCGGCGAGCTGATCCGCCCGCTCACCCGGCAGGTGCTCGCTGGCTGCGATCAGCAGCCCGTCGACGGAGACCAGGATTGCGTGCGACACCCCGGGAACCTCGCGGGCGAAATTCGACACCAGCCAGTCCAGCGAGTTGTCGGAGCGCGGTGACTCGAAGCCAGACGTCATTCGTGGTCGGGTCCTTGATCCGTGTCGCGGGCGTGCGATCGTCCTGCGCGGACGCCGCCGAAATGGCTGCTGATCGATGCGCGGATGGCATCCGGGTCTCGCACAGGTGTCTCGTGTGCAGGCTGCTGCTCGGTGTTCCAGCGAGACTGACCGGAAATCAATCCGCCGTTCGATGCTACCCCGTTGTCCTCATCCGCCCGGTCGTGCGAGATGCCGTTCTGCTCGGAGTCGGCCCCACCCGGCACCAGCCGGGCACCGGGTTCGCGCACCGGCAGGCCCTGGTCGGTGTGCGTCTGGACAGGCATGTTCTCGACTTCAGCGGCCGCCGACCAGCCGCGGTCCCACACCGTCTGCCAATCCAGATCGGCGCTACGCGCCAAATCGTGCGGGTCGACCAGCCACTCGGAGAGCATCCGCTGGTAGATCAGATCGTCGTCTGCCGGCTTGCTCGACGGGGCAGCGACTTCGTCGGGCCAACGGTCGTCGGTCTCCTGCGCCTCAGACGCAACTGACGGCTCCGGCACAACCGGCTCCGCTTCCGCGGGCTGCCGGGCGTCACGGTTGAGTCGAGACCGCGAGCCGAAGAACGACGACGTGTTCGACACCGGCTGCGCTGCTGGGGGTTCCGAAGTCGGTTCGGCGACTTCTTCCCGGCGGGGCCGCAGACGCTCGAGCAGCGACGGCCGGTCGGGCTGGTCGGCCGGAACGCCGGCGATGCCGCTGGATCCTGGCCTGCGCCGCGGCAACAAGCTGACCGGTGATTCGGTCGGATGGGAACCACGCGAGCCATTGCGCTCTGTGGTGTCGGCCAGCCCAGCTTGATCTTCGGAGTCGCCGTAATCCGCGGCGGCGGCGGCTTGGTCGGCGGCTGCCGAAGCGGGTGGAATCGGTGCCGCGGCTTCGCGCGGCGCAATGGGGGCGCCGTCGGCACCGGCCAGCACTGTCGCCGGCAGATACACTTCGGCCGTCGTCCCCGACCGCGCTTGCTCGATCGACGAACCACGCAGCCGCACCCGGATGCCATGGCGGCCGGCCAGCCGGCCTACCACGAAAAGACCCATATGGCGGGCGCTGTCGGGAGTGACGTCTCCGCCGGCGCGCAGCCGCATGTTGGCGATGCGCCGGTCGCCGTCGGTCATGCCCAGCCCGGCATCGACGATCTCCAGGAGAACCGCCGCGTCGCTGCGCCGTGCGGCTGATACCCGCACCGGCGACGCCGGCGGCGAGTAGCGCAATGCGTTGTCGATCAGCTCCGCGATCAGATGGATGACATCGCCGGAGGCTGCGCCGGTAATCATGCAGTCGGGAACCATCGACGTCTCCACCCGGCGATAGTCCTCGACCTCGGAGGTGGCGGCATTGATGACCGAGGACAACGGCACGGGTGCGCGTTGCTCTCCGCGCGCGCTTTGCGCGTTCGCCAGCACCAGCAGGTTGGCCCCGTTGCGGCGCATCCGCGCGGCAAGGTGGTCGAGGCGGAACAGGCTGTCAAGCCGGTCTGAGTCCTCTTCGTTGCGCTCCAGCTGGTCAATCAGCGAGAGCTGTTGGTCGACCAGTGAACGGTTTCGCCGCGACATGGTTTCGAACATGTCGTTGACCAGTAGCCGCAGCCGGGCTTCGTCGCCGGCCAACAGCAGTGCCTGGGTATGCAATTCGTCGACCGCGTGGGCGACCTGACCGATTTCTTCGGTGGTGTACACCGGCAGCGGCGCGGGAGGCTGTTCGTCGCCGGCTCGCACCCGGGTGATCTCGCGCTCGAGATCAACGTGTGCAACCTTCAAGGCGCTGTCCCGCAGCACACGCAGCGGCTGGATCAGCGAGCGCGCCACCAGCGACACGATGAGCAGTGCCGCGGCGATGGCCGCCAGCACCAACACGGTGTCGCGGACCGCGCCATCACGCCGACGCTGCGCCTGATCCTCCACGGCTTTCGTCACCAGTGCGGTGGTGTCCTTGATCACCTGGGCGGCGATCGCGTCGGTGGTCTGAATCGAGCGGAGCAGCGCCGGGTTGTTGACGAGCAGGCTGGTCGGATCGGACATGATCGCCATCCGGGTCACCATTTGCTGCTGCAGCGTCTTGGCTTCCGCCGAGCCGACACCCAGCACTTCGGCCATCCCGAACAACGTCGACGGCTCGGTACCGGCCAAGGTGATCATCGATGTGCGCAGCTCAGGCTCGGGCAGCTCGGCGCCGCGGGTGACCAGTAGCTGCTGCATCATCATCTGGCCGCGGGCCCCGATCGCGCGGCTCAATCCTTGAGCTGCGGCCCGGATTTGCACGCTGTCCACCCGCACCGACCCGTCGATCGCATTTTCAGCGGTCAACAAGATGGGTGCGTAGGTGGTCACCCGCTCCCGCAAACCGATGGTGTTCGACGCGACCCGGTCCAGTAACGCCTGGCCGCCGGTGAGCATGGCGCCGACGCCCGCCCGCACATCGGGGGCAACGTCGGTGCCGGTCAGCCGAGCCTGCAGCTCATTTTTGCGGGCGTCGTAGTTTTTCTTCGCTCCCTCGACGTCGCCCCCGGAGGAGCTCGCCAGCAATGCGACGTCGAGGGCCGACATGTATTTGGTAATCGCCGGAACCAGCTCGGCCCGATCAGCGGCCAACCGGAGGTCGTGCGCTCCGGTGAACGCACCCGAGATACGCAAACCCCCAAAAATCATTGCCAACACCAAAGGCACCGCCACAATGGCCACGACTTTCCAGCGGACCGGCCAATTGCGCGGCGACCACGGCGCGGGCCGTTTCGCTGATACGGACTCGACGCCGGCGTTGTCTGCGGTGTCAATTTTGGCCGGCAGGACCGCCCGCGTCACGCGGGCAAACATGGTCACCGGAGGTCGGCCGCGCTAGCGACCGCTCCGCTGAATCGCAGTGTTAGCGCGTGTTTCATGAGACTTCCTGCTAATTGCACTCACCCCGAGCGACGGGGCAGCCATATACGCCCGGCAATTCTGCGAGTATGCCAGCCAGCGGCTACCCTGACCACAATTCTTACTGAACAGACAGAGTTCGCCGGCTCGCACCAGACACCGCGAAGGATAGCTGAGCAAATTGTCTTGCGACAACTGCCATCATCGATAGATGTTCCGGCTGCTGTTTTACTCCCCGCGTATCGCACCCAATACCGGCAATGCAATCCGAACCGCGGCGGCCACCGGCACCGAACTGCACCTCGTCGAGCCGCTCGGCTTCGACTTGTCCGAACCCAAGTTGCGCCGGGCCGGGCTGGACTACCACGACCTGGCCTCCGTCACCGTGCATGCGTCACTGGGTGCCGCGTGGCAAGCGCTGGCGCCGCAACGGGTGTTCGCCTTCACCGCGCATGCGACGTCGTTATTCACCGACGTGGGCTACCAAGCCGGCGACGTGTTGATGTTCGGTCCGGAGCCCACTGGACTGGACTCAACGACGTTGGCTGACGTGCACATCACCGAGCGAGTCCGTATTCCCATGCTGACAGGACGACGCTCGCTCAATTTGTCCAACGCCGCTGCGGTCGCCATTTACGAAGCATGGCGTCAGCACGATTTCGTCGGGGCGGTTTAACTTCTACCAGGCGTTCCAATGCGTCAGGCTCTCGGCGGGTAATCGCTTGGCCGGCCGGAAATCCGTGCCTTTGGTGTAGGCGATCGGAAACAGCCCGCCCTGGCTGTATTGCTCGTAGGGAATGCCCAGCACCTCGGCCGCCTTCTGCTCACCGCCGCGGCCTAGGTGCAGCGTCGTCCAGCAGGAGCCCAGACCCCGAGAGCGCAGCGCAAGACAAAAACTCCAGGCCGCGGGGAATAGCGACGCCCAGAACGAAACGCCGCCCAGCGGCGACGTCTCCTCCCGGCCCTCGATGCAGGGGATCAGCAGCACCGGCGCCTCGTGCATGTGCTCGGCCAGGTAGGTTGCGGAATCTCGCACTGCGCCCATTCGCTCACCGCGGGTGTCGCCTTCGGCGTATTCGCGTGACGCCGAGCTGAGATAACCCCGAGCGTTGGACAGGTAGATCTCACCGATCGCCTTTTTCTTGTCCGGCTCCTCGACGAACACCCACTGCCAGCCCTGCGAATTGGAACCGGTGGGCGCCTGCAGCGCCAATTTGAGGCATTCCATCAGCACTTCGCGCGATACCGGCTTGTCGAAGTCGAGGCGCTTGCGGACCGAGCGGGTGGTGGTCAGGACTTCGTCGACAGACAAGTTCAGGGTCATGGGGTGGAGACTACATTTGCTAGCCGAAGGGAGCCTGTTGCGACTTTTCGGAGCAAAGGCCTATCGAAAGTCGCGGGACTTCGATCCAACCTTCAGGGTGAGCTTGGCCAACCGCTCGGCCACGACGGTGATGGCACCGCTGGCGTTTTGGACCTGACCCCGGATCAGCAGCGCCGGTGCTGTCTGCGCCAGCTTGCGGTGGCGCGCCCACACTCCCGGTGTGCAGAGCACATTGACCATCCCGGTCTCGTCCTCGAGGTTGATAAACGTCACTCCCTGGGCTGTCCCCGGCCGCTGTCGATGGGTGACCGCCCCGGCAATCAGCACGCGGTCGCCGTCGGGCACCGACAGCAGGGCCTCTGCGGGTAACACCCCCATCTCGTCGAGATCGGACCGCAAGAACTGGGTGGGATAGCTGTCCGGAGAGACGCCGGTGGCCCATACATCGGCGGCGGCTAATTCCAGCTCGGACATCCCTGGCAACACCGGGATGTGTGACGACGAGCCCACACCGGGCAACCGGTCCGGTCGTCCCGTGGCGGCCGCACCGGCTGCCCACAGTGCCTCCCGCCGGGAGATCCCGAAGCAGCTCAACGCTCCTGCGGTGGCCAGGGCTTCGGTCTGCGGCACCGAAAGCTGGACCCGGGAGGTCAAATCCAGCAGAGAGGCGAAGGGGCCGTATGCTTTCCGTTCCTCGACCAGCTTTTCGGCCAAATCATCTCCGATATGGCGGACGGCGCCCAGCCCCAGCCGCACTTCCGTTCCGTCATTCTCCAAAGTGGCGTGCGCCAAGCTGGCAGCCACACACGGCCCGTGCACCGTTACGCCGTGCCTGCGGGCGTCGGCTACCAGCGATTGCGGTGAGTAGAAACCCATTGGCTGCGCACGTAGCAGTGCGGCGCAGAACGCCGCCGGGTGATGCAGCTTGAACCACGACGAGTAGAACACCAACGAAGCAAAACTCAACGAGTGACTTTCCGGAAAGCCGAAATTCGCAAAGGCGAACAGCTTTTCGTATACCCGATCGATCACCTCGTCTGAGGCGCCGTGCATCCGCCGCATGCCGTCGTAAAAGCGGCCGCGCAGCCGGTGCATGCGTTCGGCCGATCGCTTGGATCCCATGGCACGTCGCAACTGGTCGGCCTCGTCGGCGGAAAAACCGGCGCAATCCACCGCAAGCTGCATCAACTGTTCTTGAAACAGCGGCACTCCCAGTGTTTTCCGTAACGCCGACTCCATCGACGGATGGTCGTAGACGACCGGGTCGACGCCGTTGCGCCGTCGGATGTAGGGGTGCACCGAGTTTCCCTGGATGGGACCGGGACGAATCAACGCGACCTCGACCACCAGGTCGTAGAACACCCTCGGCCGTAGCCGCGGCAGGGTGGCCATCTGGGCGCGCGACTCCACCTGGAACACTCCGACGGAATCGGCACGGGACAGCATTTCGTACACCGCCGATTCGGACAGGTCCAACGTGGCCAGCTCGACCTCGATGCCTTTGTGCTCGGCTACCAGGTCGATGGCGTAGTGCAACGCCGAGAGCATGCCCAGCCCGAGCAGGTCGAATTTCACCAAACCAATTGCCGCGCAGTCATCTTTGTCCCACTGCAATACGCTGCGGTCTTCCATGCGCGCCCACTCCACCGGGCAGACGTCGGCGATCGGGCGGTCGCAGATCACCATGCCGCCGGAGTGGATGCCCATGTGCCGCGGCAGGTTCTGGATCTGGTTGGCCAGGTCGATCACCTGCTCGGGGATGTCCTCGATATCCGACGGACGCCCACTCCAGTGGCTGATCTGCTTGCTCCAAGCGTCCTGCTGTCCCTGGGAGAAGCCCAGTGCACGGGCCATGTCACGCACGGCGATACGACTGCGGTAGGTGATCACGTTGGCGACCTGAGCGGCATAATCGCGGCCGTATTTGTCGTAGACGTACTGGATGACCTTTTCGCGCTGATCGGACTCGATGTCGATGTCGATATCGGGCGGACCGTCGCGGACCGGCGACAAAAAACGCTCGAACAACAACTCGTTGGCCACCGGATCGACTGCCGTGACGCCGAGGGCATAACAGACCGCCGAGTTGGCCGCCGATCCTCTGCCCTGACAGAGAATATTGTTCTCTCGGCAGAATCGGGTGATGTCGTAAACCACCAGGAAATAGCCTGGAAACGTTAGTTGCGCAATGACTTCCAACTCGTGCTCGATCTGGGCATAGGCTTGCCGCGCCTGCGCGCGCGGCCCGTAGCGGCGCTCGGCACCTGCCATCGCCAGCTCGCGCAACCAGCTGTCCTCGGTATGGCCGGGCGGGACATCGAACGGCGGCAGCTGCGGGGCGATGAGCGCCAGGCCGAAGGCACACTGCTCGCCGAGTTCGGCGGCGGCGGTCACCACGTCGGGACGCTGCGCGAACAGCCGTGCCATCTCCTCGCCCGATCGCAGGTGAGAGCCGCCCAGCGGGGCCAGCCAGCCGGCGGCCTCGTCCAGCGACTGCCTGGCCCGGATCGCACCCATGGCCATCGCCAGTCGGCGCCGCGACGGCGCGGCGAAATGCGCGCCGGTAGTTGCAACGCAACCGAGGCCGAATCGCGTTGCCAGCTGTACTAATTCGGTGTTGGTTTCGTCGTCGAGCGGATGACCATGCTGGGTCAGCTCGACGCTGACCCTGCTCTGCCCGAACCGCTCCACCAGGTCGGCCAACGCCGCTGCGGCCGCATCCGGTCCACCGGCGGCCAGCGCAGAGCGGACATGACCTTTGCGGCAGCCGGTCAAGATGTGCCAGTGCCCACCCGCCGCGTCGGTGAGCGCGTCGATGTCGAAGCGCAGTTTGCCTTTCTCACCGCCGGCCAGATGTGCCGTGGCCAGTTGTCGCGACAACCGGCGATAGCCTTCCGGGCCGCGAGCCAGCACCAGCAGATGCGGCCCCGCCGGATCGGGCTCGTCGGTCCGGGTGCCGGGCCCAAGCGACAGTTCGGCGCCGAACACGGTATGCATGTCCAATTCCGCAGCCGCTTCCGCGAATCGCACCGCACCATAAAGGCCGTTGTGGTCGGTCAGCGCGATGGCGCGCAGATCCAGCCGAACCGCTTCTTCGACCAGCTCCTCCGGGGTGCTGGCACCGTCGAGGAAGCTGAACGCCGAATGGGTGTGCAACTCGGCATACGCGACGGATGAGCGGACCGTCCGGTTATCGTCCGGCGGCTGGTAGGTGACGCGCTTGCGAGACCACGGAGCGTCATCCGCCGGTCCCCACACAGTTGGCGTGCCGGAACGGCGTGGCTTTCCGTCGAGCACCCGCTCCATCTCCGCCCAGCTCGGCGGTCCATTGCTCCAGCCCACGCCCGACAGTTTATCGAATATATGTTCGATCCGGTACCCGGGCCCTCGGACTTAGCCTGGTCGACGGAAGCCAGGGCCCCAGCGGCCAGATTGACAGAATCGGCCGGCACCAATGGGATCGACTGCATCGTCGAATTGACTTGATTCTCAGAGATTCTCAGAGATTCTCAGGCAATAATACGAAATGCTGTGACCTACTACAGGCATGCATATTCATCAACTACGTTGCCACACAATCGACCCCAGTTGTTTACATGAATTAATCTTGCGGCCACCTGTCGCCGATCGCGGCAGCGGATACTCGTACGAAGTCCCAGGGGTGAACGGCGGTGACGATTCGTGGAGCAACTCAACGCGCTGGATGCCGGCTTCCTCATCGCGGAGGATTCGGATCGCAATGTCAGCCTGGCGATCGGCGGAATCGCCATCATCGACGGTTCTGCTCCGGATTATAGTGAGCTCAAAGACATTCTGGCAGAACGAATCCGAGCGATTCCGCGCTGTACACAGATGCTGCGCACCCAGCCCTTCGATGTCGGAGCGCCACAGTGGGTCGACGATCCGGCATTCGACCTCAGTCGTCACGTGCGCCGGGTGGCACTCCCCCGGCCCGGTGATGACGCGGAACTGTTCGGCGTTGTCGCCGATGTGCTGGAGCGCCGCCTGAACCGGGACCGCCCGCTGTGGGAATGCTGGGTCATCGAAGGTCTGAAGGGAAATTGCTGGGCGATCTTGATGAAGATCCACCACTGCATGGCCGATGGAATCTCGGCGACCCGCATCCTCGCCCGACTCTGCGATGACGTCGAGCGCGACGCATTCGCTCGACCCGCCGTCACCACGCGCGCCGCCAAGGTACGCAAACATCTAAAGCCGGTGCCGGAACCCGGCCCGCCCACCAACCCGCTGGAGAACCTTTGGAAGCCGCTGGACAACCTTTGGCGAGCGGCGAACAGCGCAGTTGTCGGCGCCGCGGAAATTGCCGGCAGCTTGCTGCGGCCGACCGCCGGCTCGTCGCTGGTAGGACCCCTCACCGCGATGCGGTGTTACCGGGCGGTGCGCGTCCCGCTCGCCGAGGTCGAACAGGTCTGCCGGAAGTTCGACGTGACCGTCAACGATGTTGCGCTCACGGCGATCACCGAGGGCTTCCGCTCGGTCTTGCTGCATCGCGGCGAGCAGCCTCGTCCCGACTCGCTGCGCACCCTGGTGCCGGTGTCGGAGCACTCGCCCGACACGCTGGACAAGCCGGGCAATCGGCTCTCGGTGATGCTGCCCTATCTGCCTGTCGAACAGGACGACCCGATCCAGCAATTGCGCGTCGTGCACAACCGGCTGACCCGGGCCAAGAAAGGCGGCCAGCGTCAAGTCGGCAACATGGCGGTCTCGGCGACCAACTACATCCCGTTCATGTTGTCTTCGCGGGTGATTCGGTGCCTCACCCGTCTGCCGCAACGCGGCATCGTGACGCTGGCAACCAATGTGCCGGGACCGCATCGCCCATTGGAGATGATGGGCCGCAAGGTAGCGCGCCTGCTGCCGATTCCACCGATCGCGCTGCGGTTGCGCACGGGTGTGGCGGTGTTGAGCTACGCCAACGACCTGGTATTCGGGATCACCGCCGACTACGACGCTGCAGCCGACGTCGACGAACTGGCCAAAGGCATCGCGATGGCCGTAGCGCGTCTGGAAATGCTCAGCCAAGACTCGGTCTTGTTGTTCGCCAACAGGTCGGTCTGACTAATCTGGCTAACGACATCGCAACGGCGTGCCGGAAGCCAGGGAGAGCCAATTGTCGGTCAGCATCGACCCGCGCCGCCACGACGCGGTGTTGTTCGACCTCGGTGACCAGGCGCCCGACAAGCCGCTGGTGAAGCAATTGCACGACGCCGGAGTGGGTTCCGGCGAGATCCATCGCTTGGTCGCGCTGGTCGAGGCCGCCGACCAACTCGGGGTGCGACCGGGCCGCTGTGCCGTCGTCGCGGCAACCGGAGACGGTGTGGAGGCGGCGCGGGCCGACGGGTTCGCGCTGGTAATCGGGATCGACCCGACCGGACACGGCGAGGATCTGGCGAGCCGCGGCGCCGACGCGGCGATCACGGACCTGCGGGAAATCCGCGTTAGGACCGGCGACCGTCGGATGTCCGAGCTGCCTGATGGGCTGCAGTCCCTTGGCGTCGTGAGCGGCCAGCACCCCGCGGTGTTCTTCGACTTCGACGGCACGCTCTCCGACATCGTCGAGAACCCCGACTCTGCACGGCTGGTCGAGGGAGCGGCGAATGCGCTGACATCGCTGACCGCGCACTGTCCGGTCGCGATACTGAGCGGCCGCGACCTCGCCGACGTACGGCAGCGGATCGGGTTGCCCGGCATCTGGTATGCGGGCAGCCACGGTTTCGAGCTGACCGGACCCGATGGCGCACACCACCAGAACACCGAAGCGGCGGCGAGCATCCCGGTGCTGGCAGAGGCGGCCGCCGGGCTCGCCGACCAGCTCGGCCACATTCCCGGAGTCGTCGTGGAAAACAAGCGATTCGGTGTCGCGGTGCATTACCGCAACGCTGCTCGGGAGCAAGTCGGCGAGGTGGCCGCGGTGGTACGGCGCGCCGGACAGCGTGCTGTGCTTCGTGTCACGACGGGTCGCGAGGTTATCGAGTTACGTCCGAATGTGGACTGGGACAAGGGCAAGACCCTTCGCTGGGTGATCGACCATGTTCGCGCTGACGAACAGCCAGGTCCGCTGTTACCGATCTATTTGGGCGACGACATCACCGATGAGGACGCGTTCGACGCGGTGCGCGACGACGGCATCGCCATCGTGGTGCGGCACGCGGACGACGGGGACCGCGCCACCGCCGCGACGTACGCATTGGACGATCCCGATCGGGTGCGTGAATTCACCGAGCGGCTGGCGCATCAGCTCGCTCGTTGATCACAAGATCGCCTGGGTTTGCAGCACTTTGGCGGCCAGCTTGTCGTCGTCGCCGCGTACCTCCGTCTCGAGCACGATCACCCGCTTCCCGATATGCAACGGATGGGTGTGCGCCTTGACCGTGCCCGAGCGGGTAGTAGCCAAGAAATTCGTCTTGGATTCGATGGTTGCCGTTCCTCCCGCCCCCTCAGGGAGATTCAGGAACGCGCATACCCCGCCGGCCGTGTCGGCCAGGGCCATCACGACCCCGCCGTGCAGCACGTCGTTGCCTGTGCACAACGACGGCGCCCAATCCAGGCTCAGCACCACTTCGTCGGGCCGGGCAACGTCGGCGGTGATGCCCAGGGTCACGGACAGCGGGATTTGCGCGTGAATGAAGTCGGTCGCGGCGGTATCGGTCATGGGCTCATCCTCCGAGTGCGTGCAGCGCCTCAGCGGTTTCCCCGTCGGCGGGGTAGAACGACTCGATCGCTACTTCGGCGACCGTGACGTCCAGCGGCGCGCCGATGACAGCGGTGATGGAAAAGAATGCCAACTCGCGGTCACCGTGACGCAACCGCAGCGGCACCGCAACATCGATGAGCTCGGGACGCTCGGCCTCGCTGCCCGGGTAAGCCGACAACTCCGCGTGCAACTCAGCCAGCCGCGGATCGCGGGTGGTCTGCACTTGGCGGTGCAGCCGTTCGAGGATATGCGCACGCCATTCGGGAAGATTAGCGATGCGCGGTGCCATGCCGTCCGGGTGCAGCGATGCGCGCAACGCGTTCACCGGCGGCGTCAACAGTGCGGGGTCGCATCCTTCGGTGAGCACCGCGACGGCCGCGTTGGCGTCGAGCATTTCCCACCATCGGTTGACGACCAGCGACGGGTACGGCTCGTGTCCGGTGAGGATCCGTCGCAGTGCCACCCGAAGCCTGGCCAACTCCGGCTCGTCGAGCGAATGTTCGGGATAGGCGGGCGCGTAACCGCCGGCCAGCAGCAGCGCGTTGCGCTCACGCAGCGGTACGTCCAGCTGTTCGCTGAGCCGCAGGATCATTCCCGGGGTGGGGCGGGATCGTCCGGTCTCCACGAAACTGAGATGTCGAGCAGAGATCTCGGCCTGGATCGACAAGTCGAGCTGGCTGATTCGACGCCGTTCGCGCCACTCGCGCAGTAGCTGGCCGACTGGACCTGTTGCGGGGGCCCGGCGGGCCAGGGTCGTCATCGCCACGATGCTAGCCGCGCGGGCTCATGGCCACGATTACCTGACGGGTAATCCCGACAGCGATCAGCTGATGGTTTCTACCGGTCGCCGTGGTCGGCCGGGCGTTGCTCCGTTAACGGACCTCACTCGTCGTCGTCTTCGTCCTTGTCCTTGTCCTTGTCCTTGTCTTTGTCTTTGTCTTTGTCCTCATCCTTGTCGTCGTCGCCCTTGTCTTCGTCTTTGTCTTCGTCTTTGTCTTCGTCCTTGTCCTTGTCTTTGTCGTCGTCCTTCTTGCCTTCGCCCTTGTCTTTGCCGGCCGTTAGCTCGAGGGTTGCCCAGTGGCTCGGCGAGATGAACACCGTCCACTTCCCCTCTTCACTTCCCATTTTGACGACGCCGTTCTCGACCTCCCACTTCGTCTCGTCGTCGTAGTCGGTCTCGTGCCCGTCGCTGTAGGTGAGTTTGAATGCCATGGTCGGAGGACTGCCACGTCGGCGGCTCCGGTAAACCGGCTGCGGCAAATTAGTTTGCCCGCGCGGCCGACATTCAGGTCTGGTATTCCGCCGCGCCGTCGTCCAGCACTACTCGGCTGGCCCCATCGCCGGCGCCGTCGGCGCCCGAAGCCTCGGTACGGAACACCGCCTTGCCGGGTTCGGTGCGCCAGATCGAGGTGGTCAACGTCTCGCCGGGAAAGACCGGTTTGGTGAACCGCGCGTCGATCGAGGTGATGGCGCCGGCGTCGCCGTTGCCGAGCTCGGCGACCAACGCCCGGCCGGAGAACCCGTAGGTGCACAGCCCGTGCATGATCGGCTTGGGAAAGCCGGCCAGCTCCTTGGCGAACCACGGATCGCTGTGCAGCGGGTTGCGGTCGCCGGAGAGCCGATAGATCAGTGGCTGATCCTCGCGGGTGGCTAACGCGACGCGGGCGTCGGGCTCGCGGTCAGGGATCTCCGGTGCAACCGGGCGCTGACCCGGCTCTCCCCCGAAGCCGCCCTCGCCACGGATGACCAACGTGGTGAGGGTTTCGGCGATCAGCGTCCCCGAGTCAGGATCGCTTCCGCGGGCGCGCAACATAATGATCGCATTCTTGCCCTCGCCCTTGTCCTGGATGTCGGCCACCTCGGTGACCACGGACAGCTTGCCCGCGGCAGGCAGCGGCGCATGCAGCCGGATGCCCTGCGAACCGTGCAAAAGCATTGCCCAGTTGAACGATCCGACCTTGCCGGCAGCGCCAAACGCCGGGCAGCAGATCACCGCATAGGTCGGCAGCACCTGCTGGTCGATGTCGTGGCTGTTCTCCGTGGTGAAGGACAAATCCTCGGTCCCGGCGCCGACACCGAGGGCATAGAGCAAGGTGTCGCGGTCAGTCCATTCGAACAACATCGGTTCGGTTTTCGCGCCAACGGCCTTCGGATCGATCGCCATGCGGGGTCTCCTCTCGGCGGCGCCGGCGCGCAACTAGCACTGTGACCTTATCCGGCATCTCGGCATCGCGGCTGCCGGGTCGTCGACGCCGCGGACTGCGACGCAGCCAACGGCACCCAAGGAAACCGGTGGAGACGGAGGAAATGGCGGCGCGCTGTTCGGCAACGGCGGCAACGGCGGACTGCTCTACGGCAGTGACGGCCAGCCAGGCTGACGGTTTGGGTTGGCTGGATCATCGAGCACTGCACTGATCTCGCGCCCGACCCGTGGCGTTTTCTCGGCCCCAACCTTGGCAAACGCCTTACATCGACGCGCGCGGCAGGGCAGGCTATCGGCATGCACAACAGCACCCGCACCGTCATCTGGAAGGCTGCCGCCGTGCTGGCCGCGGTCATCACTGTCGGCGCCTGCTCGGGATCACCGCACGTGCGCAGCATCACGCTGACCTTCATCCGGCACGGGGAGTCGGAAAGCAACGCCCATCACATGATCAACACCGACATCCCCGGTCCGAGTCTCACCGAGGAAGGCCAGGGGCAAGCCGAGCAGCTCGCCCACCAGCTTTCCCGCAACAACTTCGACGGCGTGTACGCCTCCGACATGGTGCGTACTCAGCAGACCGCTGCACCGCTGGCCCATGCACTGGGCAAGCACGTCCAAGTCCTGCCAGGTCTGCGGGAAATCGACGCCGGGTGGTTCAACGACACGCCGGAGAATAGGAAGAAGTCGACGTACCTGCTTGCCCCGGCGGACTGGCTGAATGGTGACCTCAAGGACGCCGTCCCCGGATCGGTCAGCGGTAGGAAATTCAACGACGAGTTCACCGACGCCGTCCAGAAGATCTACGACAGCGGTAACACCAGACCGGTGGCGTTCTCGCACCTCGAGTCGATCATGTACTGGACCCTGTTGAACGTCAAAAACCCGAAGGACAGCCTGGCGACCACTAATGCTCTGCCGAACATGGGCCGCGTGGTGATCACCGGCAGTCCGGCGATGGGATGGACGTTGGTGGACTGGAACGGGGTCCGCGACTTCAACTATTAAGCCGGAGAGATCGAACTTGGGCAGTACGGTACTGGACAGTACTGTCCTGGCCGTCTTATCGTAAGCGCTGTGACCCAGGTTGCCGATCCCACCGCAGAGTCGTCACCGTGGTCGCCACGGGAGACCGAGCTGCTTGCGGTGACGTTGCAGCTCCTGCAAGAACACGGGTACGACCGGTTGACGGTGGACGCCGTGGCGGCCACGGCTCGCGCCAGCAAGGCCACGGTGTATCGGCGCTGGCCGTCGAAAGCCGAATTGGTGTTGGCCGCGTTCATCGAGGGCATCCGCCAAATCGCCGTCCCGCCCGATACCGGCACGCTGCGCGGCGATTTGCTGCACGTGGGAGAGCTGATCTGCCAGCAGGGTCAGCAGCAAGCCGGCACCATCCGCGCTGTGCTTGTCGAGGTGTCGCGCAACCCCGCACTCAACGACGTGTTGCAGCACCAGTTCATCGAGCAGCGTAAGGCGTTGATCAACCACATTCTCCAACAGGCGGTTGACCGCGGTGAGATCGATCGAATGGCGATCAACGACGAACTCTGGGATGTGCTGCCCGGCTACCTGATCTTCCGGTCGATCATCCAAGGCCGGCCGCCTACCCAGCAAACCGTGCGAGCCCTCATCGACGAGGTCATCATCCCCAGCCTGACCCGGCCCACGAGATGAAAGGCCGGTGAGTCGACCAATGTGTACGACGCATGCTCCCAGTCGGCGAAAGGTCAACGGGTGAAAGGGTTTTCACTTACTCACGTGATCAGACGAAATTGGATAGTACTGGTCGCGGTCGTCATTGTGGCTGTCGCGTGGTTTTGCGTTTATCGGCTTCATGGGATCTTCGGCTCGCACAACAACACGTCGGCCGGCGGCGGCATCTCCGAACAGACTGAGCCGTTCAATCCCAAGCACATCACCCTTGAGGTCTTTGGCAACCCCGGGGCGGTGGCAACCATCAACTACGTCGACATCAACATTCAGCCACGCCAAGTCTTGCACGCGCCCCTGCCGTGGTCGTTGACGATGGTGACGACACAACCGGGGGCCTTCAGCAACCTTGTCGCGCAGGGCAACAGCCCTTCCCTGGGCTGTCGCATCACGGTGGATGGTGAAGTCAAAGACGAAAGGATCGTCAACGCAGTAAATGCCTACACCTTCTGTCTGGTGAAGTCGGCATGAGCGAGCGTCACGTCCCAAGCCCTGCGGTGGCGCGCACCATCCGGCGGCTTTGCGTGCCGATTCTGCTCGTGTGGGTGGGCATAGCGGCCATCAGCAATATCGCCGTGCCCAATCTGGAGGACGTGGCCAAAGCCCACAACGTATCCCTGAATACACCGGATGCGCCGTCGTTTCGGGCGATGAAACACATCGGCAAAGTATTCCACGAATTCGATTCCGACAGCTCGGCCATGGTCGTCTTAGAAGGCGATCAGCCCCTCGGCGCTGACGCCCACCGGTTCTACGACACCCTGGTCCGCAAGCTCGAGCAAGACACCAAACATGTCGAGCACGTCCAGGATTTCTGGGGCGATCCGTTGACTGCGGCGGGTTCGCAAAGCAAGGACGGCAAGGCCGCCTACGTTCAGGTGTATCTCGCCGGCAATCAGGGCGATGCTTTAGCCAACCAGTCCGTCGACACCATCCGCGACCTGGTGGCTGACACGCCCGCACCGCACGGGGTCAAGGCGTATGTGACCGGTGCGGCGCCACTGGTTGCCGATCAGTTCGAGGTCGGCAGCAAAGGGATCTTCAAGGTCACCGTGATCACGATATTGGTGATCTTGGCGATGTTGTTTTGGGTTTACCGTTCCGTGGTGACTGCAATCGTCGTGCTGTTCACGGTCGTTATTGAAATGGCCGCGGCCAGGGGCATCGTCGCCTTTCTGGGAAACGCCGGATTGATCGGATTGTCGACGTATTCGACGAATCTGCTCACGCTGCTGGTAATCGCGGCCGGCACGGACTATGCGATCTTTTTTCTCGGCCGGTATCACGAGGCGCGCCATGCCGACGAGGATCGAGAAACCGCCTTTTACACCATGTATCACGGGACCGCCCACGTGGTCCTGGGCTCGGGCCTGACCGTTGCCGGAGCGGTGTTCTGTCTGCGCTTCACCCGGCTGAATTATTTTCAAAGTCTGGGCGTTCCCGCGGCGATTGGCATCGTGGTCGCCCTGGTGGCCGCGCTCACTTTAGCCCCGGCTGTGATCACCGTGGGCAGCCTTTTCGGGCTCTTCGACCCTAAGCGCAGGGTGGCGACTCGAGGATGGCGGCGCATCGGCACCGCGATCGTTCGCTGGCCCGGGCCCATCCTGGTGGTGGCTACCGCGGTCGCGCTCATCGGTCTGCTCGCGCTGCCGGGATACAAGACCAGTTACGACGCTCGCACCTACATGCCGGCCAGTGCCCCGGCCAATCTCGGGTATGCGGCCGCGGAGCGGCACTTTTCCCAGGCCCGGCTCAATCCCGAACTGTTGATGATCGAAACCGATCACGATATGCGCAATTCGGCCGACATGATCAACTTGGAACGGGTGGCAAAAGCTGTCGCTCACCTGCCCGGGATTGCTCAGGTGCAGTCCATGACCAGGCCGTTGGGAACACCGATCGAGCACACTTCCTTGGCTTTCCAGATCAGTGCAGGAAGCATCGGCAGCGTCGAGAACCTGCAGTACCAGAAGGACCGCGCCGACGACATACTCAAGCAGGCCAACACGCTACGGGACACGATCAGCATTTTGAACCGGCAGTACGCCCTGCAGAAAGACCTCGCTACGGCGACGGACGCCGAAACACAAGGCTTTCACGATACGTTGGCCATCATCACTGAACTGCGAGATGAGATCGCCAATTTTGATGACTTCTTCCGGCCGATCCGCAGCTATTTCTACTGGGAAAAGCACTGCTACGACATCCCGGCCTGCTTTGCGCTGAGATCTGTCTTCAACGCGATCGACGGTGTTGATCAGCTCGCCGAGCAGTTCGCGACACTCTCGGCAAGCTTGGATAAGTTGGATGCGGGCCAAAAGAAACTGGTCACGCTGCTCCCTCCGCAGATCGCCGACCAGGAGAAGAATCTGGCGCTGACGCTGTCCAACTATGCGACCAATTCGGGGATCAACGCCCAGACCCGGGCTAACACCGACACTGCGACGGCGCTGGGACAAGCCTATGACGCCGCGAAGAATGACGACACCTTCTACTTACCTCCGGAGGCTTTCGTCAACCCCGAGTTCAAACGCGGTCTCAAATTGTTTCTGTCGCCCGACGGCAAGGCCGCGCGCATGATCATCCTGCATGAAGGTGACCCCGCGACCCCCGAAGGCATCTCGCACATCGATCCCATCCGCAACGCGGCGAAAGAGGCCGTGAAGAATACCCCCTTAGGGGATTCCAATATTTATCTCGCCGGCACCGCGGCCACCTACAAGGACATTGCCGACGGCGCCAGATACGATCTCATGATCGCGGCAATAGCTGCCATGAGCCTGATCTTGCTTATCATGCTGATCATCACCCGGAGTCTGGTCGCCGCAATCGTCATTGTGGGCACGGTGGCTCTTTCGTTAGGCGCATCTTTCGGGCTTTCCGTGCTTGTCTGGCAGGATATCTTGGGTATCAAGTTGTATTGGATATGCCTTGCGCTATCCGTCATCATCCTGTTGGCGGTGGGATCCGACTACAATTTGCTGCTGATCTCCAGGTTCAAAGAGGAAATTCACGCCGGTTTGAACACGGGCATTATCCGCGCCATGGCGGGCAGCGGGGCGGTGGTGACGTCTGCCGGGCTGGTGTTCGCCTTCACCATGTCCTCGTTCGTGTTCGCCTCTTTGTTGGTTCTGGGTCAGATCGGGACCACCATCGCCCTCGGGCTGCTGTTCGACACCCTGATCGTGCGGTCCTTCATGACGCCGTCGGTCGCCGCGTTGCTCGGACGGTGGTTCTGGTGGCCGCAACGTGTCCGGCCCCGTCCGGCCAGCACCATGCTTCGCCCATACGGGTCCCGTACTGCAGTTCGTCAACTGCTGCTGTGGGAAGACGACGACCCCGCAGTAACTTCTCAATCCTCCTCGCGCACGCACTCTTGAGAGGGAGCCGATAAGCCGAGTCTTGCCGACGAAGACCATCGCCGCCGAATGGCTTCGCGGGGGTTAGTCTGCCGCATAACAGGGTCTTGTTCCGCAAAGGAGTGAATAAGATTGGGCCTATTCGGTTACCTGACGATACTCGCGGGAATAGCGGAATTAGTGTTCGGCGTTTTTTTCTTTATTTTCATAAAGCGGCTCCTGGGGCGCACATCCACTCAGGTAAGCGAAGAAATCGGGAGCTCGAAAAAAATTTTAGGTAAATTGCGCAAAGGCGAACCGATGTCGAAGGACGAGATAGATTTTGCGGCGCAGACCATTGCTGATCGAGGATCGTTGATGGCCTTCTCCATCCCCGCTGCTGTCTTCACCCTCGCCTGCTTCTATGTGTTCGGCAGCCTCGAACTGCATGGAACCAGCTCCCTTCGAACCTATATCGGGCTGGGCCCCATGTTCGGGTCCATCAACATAACTATTCGGCTCCTCAGAATTGCGGCTTTAAAGAAGCGTCTGCGGAACGTCTCTTGAAACAGCAACCTCGGCGGCCGCTGCAGGCATCAGGGGGCATGCCTGTTCGGACACGTTCCACGATCGCGTCACACCGCGTTGACGTGCGACCGCGCCAAAGGCCACCATGGGCTGCATGCGCTATGTCGTTACCGGCGGTACCGGGTTTATCGGGTGCCGAGTCGTGTCACGTCTGCTGACCCGACCGGACGCCGAAGTGCTGGTGCTGGTCCGCCGCCCGTCGCTGGGCCGCTTCGAAGCCCTGGCCGCCCAGTGGGGCGAACGGGCAAAACCACTGGTCGGCGATGTGACCGACCCGGATCTCGGGCTGAGCGAAGAAGCCATCGCCGAGCTCGGCGACGTCGAGCACGTGGTGCACTGCGCGGCGATCTACGACATCACCGCGACCGAGGCCGAGCAACGCGCGGCCAACGTGGACGGCACCCGGGCCGTGATCGAGCTGGCGCGCCGGCTCGATACGACGCTGCATCACGTCTCGTCGATCGCGGTGGCCGGAGATTTCCGCGGCGAATACACCGAGGCCGATTTCGACGTGGGGCAGCAGCTGCCAACGCCGTATCACCAGACGAAGTTCGAAGCGGAGCTGTTGGTACGGGAAACGCCGGGGCTGCGGTATCGGATCTACCGTCCGGCGGTGGTGGTCGGCGATTCGCGCACCGGAGAGATGGACAAGGTCGACGGGCCGTATTACTTCTTTGGCGTGCTGGCCAAGCTCGCAGTATTGCCTCGGTTTACCCCGATCATGTTGCCCGACGTCGGGCGCACCAACGTCGTGCCGGTCGACTTCGTCACCGACGCGCTGGTCGCATTGCTGCACACCGACGGGCTGGACGGGCAAGCTTTCCACCTAACCGCACCGAAAACCATTGGGTTGCGCGGCATTTACCGCGGCATCGCCGGCGCGGCCGGACTGCCGCCGCTGCGCGGATCGCTCCCCCGGTCGATGGCAGCACCGGTGCTCAAGGTGCGCGGCCGACCCAAGGTGTGGCGCAACGCCGTCGCCACCCAGCTGGGCATCCCCGCCGAGGTCCTCGACGTCGTCGACCTGGCACCCACATTCACCTCCGAACAGACGCGGAATGCTCTGCGCGGCAGTGGAAGCCCTGATATCCGCGTACCGGAGTTCGCCGACTACGCGCCGGCGCTATGGCGATACTGGGCCGAACATTTGGACCCCGACCGCGCCCGCCGCGACGATCCGGCCGGACCGCTGGTCGGTAAGCACGTCGTCATCACCGGTGCGTCCAGCGGCATCGGCCGGGCATCGGCCATCGCGGTCGCCGAACGAGGCGCGACGGTTCTCGCGCTGGCGCGCAATGGTAAAGCGCTCGACGATCTGGTCGCCGAGATCCGCGCAGGCGGCGGTCAGGCGTACGCCTTCAGCTGCGATGTCACCGATTCGGCATCAGTGGAACACACCGTCAAAGACATTCTGGGACGCTTTGACCACGTCGACTACCTGGTGAACAACGCCGGCCGGTCGATCCGACGGTCGGTAGTCCACTCGACCGAGCGCCTGCATGACTACGAACGGGTGATGGCGGTCAATTACTTCGGCGCGGTGCGGATGGTGTTGGCGCTGCTGCCGCACTGGCGCGAGCGCCGGTTCGGTCACGTCGTCAACGTGTCCAGCGCAGGAGTGCAAGCCAACAATCCCAAGTACAGCGCCTACCTGCCGACCAAGGCTGCACTGGACGCCTTCTCCGAAGTCGTCGGCACCGAGACGCTGTCCGATCACATCACGTTCACCAACATCCACATGCCTTTGGTGGCCACACCGATGATCGCGCCGTCGCGGCGGCTCAACCCGGTTCCGCCGATCACCGCCGAGCATGCGGCGGCGATGGTGGTGCGCGGTTTGGTCGATAAGCCGGCCCGCATCGACACCCCGGTGGGCACGCTCGCGGAGGCCGGACTCTACTTCGCCCCAAAACTGTCGCGACGCATCCTGCACCAGCTCTACCTCGGCTATCCCGATTCGGCGGCAGCGCGCGGCATCGCCGCCCCGGAAACTGTTGTCGCGCAGCAGCCATCGAGACGTCGGCCGAAGCGGCCGGTGCGTGCCGTCGCCGGTATGCGGGTGCCCGGACCGGTCAAGCGCGCGGTGCGATTGGTGCCCGGGGTGCACTGGTAGTCCCTCCCGGTATCGTTTCCGCGGTGACCGCTGCACCGGTTTTCGTCGACGTCGACACCGGCGTCGACGATGCGATGGCGCTGATTTATCTGCTGGCCAGCCCGGATGCCGAACTCGTCGGCATCGCCTCCACCGGCGGAAACGTCGGTGTGGACCAGGTCTGCGAGAACAACCTGGGCCTGCTCGACCTGTGCCGGGCCGACGACGTGGCGGTGTCGAAAGGGGCCGAGCAGCCATTGTGCTGCCCGATGATTCCGCCGGGGAAAGTGCACGGCCCAAGGGGTTTAGGGTATGCCGACCTACCCGCAACTCACCGCCAGCTCACCGACTATGACTCCGCCACGGCCTGGGTCAAGGCGGCGCACGCCCACCCGGGCGAGCTGATCGGCGTGGCCACCGGCCCGCTGACCAACCTGGCGCTGGCGCTGCGCCAAGAACCCGCGCTACCCACACTGCTGCGTCGGCTGGTGATCATGGGCGGCGCCTATGACTATCGCGGCAACACCAATCCTGTCGCCGAATGGAACATTACCGTGGATCCGGAGGCGGCAGCCGAAGTCTTTGCGGCCTGGCCCGCAGAAGTGACGAAAGGGGCTGAGTCGCAAACCCTTCCGATTCTGTGTGGCCTCGACGTGACCTGGAACGTGTCGATGACACCGGAGATACTCGCCCGGCTGGCAGCGGCTGCGAATTCGACGACAACCCCGATGAGCGCTCAAGACCAACGCGGCACCCGGTCGTCAGCATCCAACTCGTTGATTCGGGTGATCGAAGACGCGATGCGGTTCTACCTGGAGTCTTATCACGACTTGGGCCATGGATATCAAGCGCATCTGCACGATCCGCTGGCGGCCGCTGTCGCCCTCGATCCGCCGCTGGTGACGACCGAACCGGCGACGGTGGATGTGGAGTTGACCGGCACGCTGACCCGTGGCATGACCGTGACCGACTGGTCGGGTCACTGGGGTCGAAAACCCAACGCGCTGATCGGTGTTGGAGTCGACCCGGCAACGTTCTTCGACCGGTTCATCGACCGGGTAGGGCCCTTCGCGCAGCACCTCGGCTGAACGCCTCTCAACACGCGGCCGGTCCCGTTTGGCGTTCCGACCGCTGGGTATCCCGCAGACCATGGCGTTCGCCGATTACCAGACCGAGTTGTATCAGCAGGGACAGGCCGGCCGGCAGCCGCCGTATCCGATCAGGTTCGACGAGCTGGAGGCGAAGGCTTCTGCCGCGATGACGCCGAAAGTGCTGGGGTACGTCGCCGGCGGTGCCGGCGACGAACACAGCTCGCCGTAATGATCGCCGTCGCCGCTCCAATAGCGGTCTATCCGAAATGCTGAGACGAACTCATCCATTTGGTAGAAGTGGATGCTGATCTGGGGGTGACGGCGTAGTTCGGCATGAGACACCACCCACACCGCCGAATAGTCATAGGTGAATCCGGGTTCGATGCTCGGGATAGCCATGGATTCGTGACCGCCGAATGTGGCAGCGAATTGACCGGCGATACCGGTGATTCCGAACATCTCTGTTTGCCTGACAGGGTGCGGCGCACAGTCACCAGGGTTGCCTGTCAGTATGCCAGGCAGCGGAAACGATACGGAATCGTTTGCGGTGCTTTGGATCGTCGCATTCAGCACCAGATAACGACACTGCGATGACAGGGACACCAATCCGGCCCGCTGATCGGTGATTATGACCGAATGCGGGGTGATGCGCAGCGGTCCGTCGTTATAAGCCTGTCCGAACGAGGCGGGTGTGACATGGTGGGCGGTCTGCAAACCGCCGAACGCCGCCGTGATCACCATGATCGCGGCAACAAGCGTCCAACGCAGCTGTTTCAGCGAGAGACGTTGCCAGACGCTGAGTAACTCCGCCTCAATGTCGGGTTCATTGTCAGACAAGACGCGTCGTCCCCCTGGCGCTGGCAGATTTAGGGTGATCGTACCGTCGCACAGAAGGCAGATGACGCGGATTTTTCACTCATAAACTCCCTCCATGTACCACCTGCGCTGGCGATAGCACAGCAGCAATGCGGTACCGGGGTCGGACGCCTGCCCGCCTGCCAGTAAGACCTGGGCCCGGGCGGTGCGTCCTCCCGAACCGGCCGTCGGATCCCACCAGCGTTCGTCGACCGGCCATGGACCGGCCCACCAGCACAGCCGGTCGTCCCGGCTACGGGAAGTCAGCCGTGCCGGGTCGGCGGAGAACAGCCCGCGGCTGGTCACCCGGATCGAGTTACCTTGGGCGTCAAGCAACTCCACCGGATCATCGAGAAGCACCGTCGGCGACGGCTCGGGCAGTTGACCGGGCCACGGCAGACGCGGGTCGGCGCGCGGCACCGGCTCGTCGCCCAGCGGCGTCAACGTGATACGTTCGGCCGGCCCGCGACCGCCACTGAGCACCGGTACCTGCACTGCCTCCGGCCCGAGCAGACCTTGCACCCGTACCAGCGCCCGACGGGCCCGCATTCGGTCTTCTTCACCGAGGCCACCCCATAGCGGTAGCTGCAGCGCCCCAGCCGATATCACCTCTACCGCCTGCAGCCTCAACAGCGTCACCGGCGCGGTGGGTCGATCCACGACAGTGCGGGTGTTCAACCATCCGTCCAGCTGCCAGCGCACCCGATCGGCGGTGGCATCCTCGGTCAACGGCTCGGCGCAGCGCCACACCCGTGTCAGCTCTTCACCGTTGGCTGTGACGGCGTGCACGGCCAGCCGGGTGCATCCCACCCCGGCGGCCATCAACGTCTGATGCAATGCGCTGGCCAGCGAGCGTCCGGCAAATGCCGCGGCGTCAACCCGGTCGATCGGCGGATCGCAATGCAGCACGGCGTCGAGCTCGGCCGGCGGCTCACGCCCGGACGGTCCGCGTTCCGATTCACCTCGGGCGAACCGGTGCGCGCTCACCGCGTCGGTCCCGAACCGGGAAGCCACGTCGGTACGCGGCAGTGCGGCGAACTGCCCGATAGTGCGAATCCCCATCCGCCACAGCAGATCCGCTAGATCCTCCCGTCCGGGACCGGACAGGCTGGGCTCGGTGGCGAGTTGCCGGATCGACAGCACCGACAGAAATCGCGCGTCTTCTCCAGGTTCCACGACACGGCCAGCGCGGGCGGCGAATACCGCAGTGGACAACTGGTCGGCGATCCCGACCTGACACTCCGCGCCGGCTGCGGCCACTGCGTCGGTCAGCCGCTCGGCCGCCTGCTGCTCGGATCCGAAAAAGCGGGCCGCCCCACGCACCGGCAACACCACCAGGCCCGGACGCAGCACCTCGGCGCGGGGCACCAGGTCGTCCACTGCGGCGATAATCCCTTCGAAGAAGCGAGCATCCCGGTCGGGGTCGGCGGTCACGACGTGCAGTTGCGGGCAGCGGGCCGCCGCCTCCCGTCGTCGCAGCGCTCGCCGCACTCCCGCCGAACGGGCAGCCGATGAGCAGGCGATCACCCGGTTGGCCAATGTGACGGCCACCGGGGCGGTTGCGGGCAAGCCCGCGCCCGCCGCCGCGGCGACCGCGGGCCAGTCCATACACCAAATCGCCAGTACCCGAGAACCCATGGGAACTACCCCGCTCGCACCCGGGCGATCGCCCGCCCTCGCGCACACACCCCGCTGATTCGGAGCCGCACCTTGCTGATCCGTCCGAAACCGGGCATACCCGCCACTGACGGGGCGGTCTCATAGCCGCAGACCCGGGCCTCCAGCCGTATCGGCGCCCCCTGCCAGTCACCATCGGTGACCAGCAGGGTGCAGCCTTTCTGGTGAGCGCGGGCCACCACCGCCCGCGCCCGGGTCATGGGCACCGAGCGCCCGCCCAGTGCCAGCACGACCAGATCCATTCCGTCCATCAGCACCGCAGCCACCTCCACCGGGTCGGTCCCGGGATCCGGAATCACCGCGAGCCGGCTCAGATCTGCTCCCATCTCCACCGCGGCCAGCAGTCCGATATCCGGCTGGCCGACAATGGCCGCGTTCCCGCCGGCAGCTGTTACCGCGGCCACCATGCTCAGCGGCAGCGACCGAGCTCCGGACAGCACCGCCACCGTTCCCCGTGGCAACGCGTCCGGCAGCACTTCGGCCAGCAGCTGCGGAATCGGCAGGGTGGTCTCCGAAGCCGGTAGCAGGTCATCCGGTCCGGTGTGAGAGAACGCATGGCTTTGATGACTTAGCCGAGCGGCACCGACCTTCCCGGACACCGCCGCCATCTGTCGGCGCAGCTGTTTTAGCTGCTCAGCACGGGCGTGGTGAGACTCTTCGGACGCGAGAATAGCCGTCATCACCAACTCCTGCGGTACGGGTGTTACTGCTGAGGTTCGAATATATGTTCGATAGAACTAGTCAACACCCGGCCACCGACAACGTCAAGCGGGATCACACGCACCAGCAGAGCCAGCTAACCTCGCCGCCAGGTCAGTGACGCCGCGTCGAGATTGCCGTCATGGCCGTGATCAGGGCCCCCACCACGACCATGGCTGCAATTTCAAGGAAATGAGAAGCGTTACTCCCACTCGATGGTGCCCGGTGGCTTACTGGTCACATCGAGCACCACCCGATTGACATCGGCGACTTCGTTGGTGATCCGGGTGGAGATGCGCTCCAGCACTTCATAGGGCACCCGGGTCCAATCGGCAGTCATGGCGTCCTCGCTGGACACCGGTCGCAACACGATCGGGTGCCCGTACGTGCGGCCATCGCCCTGTACACCGACCGAACGGATGTCGGCCAGTAGCACCACCGGGCATTGCCAGATCTGCTGGTCCAAACCCGCCGCAGTCAGCTCTTCACGGGCGATCTCGTCTGCCCGCCGCAGCGTCTCGAGTCGCGCTGCGGTGACCTCTCCGACAATGCGGATCGCCAAACCCGGACCCGGAAAGGGCTGGCGCGCCACGATTTCCTCCGGCAGACCCAGCTCCCGGCCAACCGCACGCACCTCGTCTTTGAACAACAGCCGCAGCGGCTCGACCAGCTTGAACTTCAGGTCACCGGGCAGACCGCCGACGTTGTGGTGGCTCTTGATATTGGCTGCGCCGCTGCCGCCGCCGGACTCCACCACGTCGGGATATAGCGTACCCTGCACCAGGAACTCAATGTCCCTGTCTCCCAAGGCATCCCGTACAGCACCCTCAAACGCTCGGATGAACTGGCGCCCAATGATCTTGCGCTTGCCCTCGGGATTGCTCACCCCGGACAGCGCCTCGAGGAAGGTCGCGGCCACGTCGACGGTGACCAAGTTGGCGCCAGTGGCGGCCACGAAGTCACGTTGCACCTGCGCGCGCTCGCCGGAGCGCAGCAGACCATGGTCGACGAACACACACGTCAGCCGGTCCCCGATGGCACGCTGCACCAGCGCGGCGGCCACGGCGGAATCCACTCCGCCGGACAGTCCGCAGATCGCGTGGCCGTCGCCAACCTGGTCGCGCACCTGCTCGACCAGTGCACTGGCAATACCGGCCGGCGTCCAATCCGCGGCGATGCCGGCGAAATCGTGCAGAAACCGGCTGAGCACTTGCTGCCCATGCGGGGTGTGCATGACTTCGGGGTGGTACTGCACACCGGCCAATCGCCGCGACCGGTTCTCGAAAGCGGCCACCGGGGAACCTGCGCTGGTGGCCACAACCTCGAACCCGTCCGGCGCCGAGGTCACCGCATCACCGTGACTCATCCACACCGGTTGCGTATCAGGCAGATCCGAATGTAGTTCACCACTAACGACTTTCAGCTCGGTCCGACCGTATTCACGGGTGCCGGTTCGTGCCACGGTGCCGCCGAGGGCCTGGGCCATCGCTTGGAATCCGTAGCAGATACCGAACACCGGCACACCCAGCTCGAACAGCGCCGGATCAAGCTGCGGTGCGCCCTCGGTGTACACACTGGCCGGGCCACCGGAAAGCACCACCGCCTGCGGGTCACGGGCCTTGATTTCGTCGACCGAAGCGGTGTGCGGAATGACTTCGGAGAACACTCGGGCCTCACGCACTCTGCGGGCGATCAGCTGGGCGTATTGCGCACCAAAATCGACAACCAGCACGGGACGGGGCGATGCTGACTCCACCGGCACAGTCTAGGTGGCATTCCACCACCCGCTTCCCCGGCACCAAACCCGGTTGACACGAGCGTAGTCAGATGACTACAGTTACGTCTATGCCAGTGTAGTCATATGACTACACCTCGGCCGAGAGGATTATGGCAATGACGATTCCGTCGACCTCCACCTTGACCGTGACGCAGTTGGGCAGCCGCATCGGCGGCCGCGTCGACGGCGTACAACTGGGCGGCCACCTTGATGCCGCCACGGTCCAACAGATCCGCGTGGCGCTGTTGCGGCACAAGGTGATCTTCTTTCGGGGCCAGCACCACCTCGATGACGCGCAGCAGCAGGCTTTCGCCGCCCGCTTGGGCACTCCGATCGCCCATCCCGTGGTGCAGCACGAGAGCGTGCCGATCATCACGCCGATCAATTCCGACTACGGCAAGGCCAACCGCTGGCATACCGACGTGACGTTCGTTGCGAACTATCCCGCCGCGTCGGTACTGCGCGCCATGACCTTGCCGAGTTATGGCGGGTCGACGCTGTGGGCGTCCACCGCGGCGGCGTACCAGGCGTTACCCGATTCGCTCAAACATCTCACCGAGAATCTCTGGGCGTTGCACAGCAACCGCTTCGACTATGTCGTGGGGCCGCTGATGCGGACCGAAATGCAAAAAGCGCATCGCGACCGTTTTGAGAAGATGGACTTTCGCACCGAGCATCCGGTGGTGCGAGTACACCCGGAGACCGGCGAACGGACCCTGCTGGCCGGGGATTTCGTCCGCGGCTTCGTCGGTTTGGACAGCTACGAGTCGCAGATTCTCTTGGAGCTGCTGCAACGACGGATCACCGTGCCGGAGAACACTATTCGGTGGGACTGGGAGGTCGGCGACGTCGCCATCTGGGACAACCGCGCCACCCAGCACCGGGCGATCGACGACTACGACGACCAGTATCGCCTGATGCACCGGGTTACCGTGATGGGCGATGTGCCCGTCGATGTGCACGGTCAATGTAGCCGGGTGATCAGCGGGGCTCCGCTACACGCCGCGCAGGCCGCCGCGAGCTGACGCACTTGGAAAACAGTAGATCAGCCGGAACCCATGGCAGACCCGCATCGGGCATGGTGAGGTGGTAGGTGGCAAAAGCGCCCCTGGCCAAAACCACCCGGAAGCGAGGTCTGCCGTGCTGGGTCTACCCGAAGCGGTGCACGCCTGTCTGTTCGATCTCGACGGTGTACTGACCGACACCGCAAGTGTGCACACCAAGGCCTGGAAGGTCATGTTCGACGACTTTCTTCGCCAACGAGCCGAGAAGGACGGCGAGGAGTTTGTCCCGTTCGATCCGGACAAGGACTACCGCGAGTACGTCGACGGCAAGAAGCGTGAGGACGGTGTCCGATCGTTTCTGGAAAGCCGTGGCATCGAACTGCCCGAGGGCGACCCCGACGACCCGCCCGACGCCGACACCATCAACGGGCTGGGCACCCGCAAGAACGACGCATTCCAGAAGACCCTGCATGACGACGGCGTCAAGGTGTTCGACGGCTCGCGGCGTTACCTGGAAGAGGTCGCCGCCGCAGGTCTGGCCATGGCGGTGGTGTCGTCAAGCGCCAATACCGGCGAGGTGCTGAAAATCACCGGGCTGGACCGCTTCATTCAGCAGCGTGTCGACGGCGTCACGCTGCGCGAGGAACACATCGAGGGCAAGCCGGCCCCCGACTCTTTCCTGCGGGCCGCCGAGCTGCTGGACGTCCCCGCGGAGGAGGCAGCCGTGTTCGAAGACGCCATCTCCGGCGTCGAGGCCGGGCGGGCCGGAAAATTCGGTTTCGTCGTCGGCGTCGATCGGGTAGGCCAAGCCGAGGAACTACGAAGCCACGGCGCCGACGTGGTTGTCACCGATCTCGCCGAACTCCTTTAGGTTGCCACCATGATCAGTGAGGAAGACTTCCCCGTCGAGCCCTGGCAGGTCCGCGAGACCAGGCTTGACGTCCAGCTGTTGGCCCAGTCCGAGTCACTGCTCGCGCTGTCCAACGGACACATCGGAATACGCGGCAACCTCGACGAGGGTGAACCGCACGGCCTGCCGGGCACGTACCTCAACTCGTTTTACGAAGTGCGCCCGCTGCCTTATGCGGAAGCGGGTTTTGGTTATCCGGAAGCCGGCCAAACCGTCGTCGACGTCAGCAACGGCAAGATTTTGCGCCTGATGGTCGACGACGAGTTGTTCGACGTCCGCTATGGCGAGCTGCTCGACCACGAGCGCATCCTCGACCTGCGCGCGGGGACGCTGAATCGACACGCCCACTGGCGCTCGCCTGCGGGCAAGGAAGTGAAAATGTCGTCGACTCGGCTGGTGTCGCTGTCCCAACGCAGCGTCGTAGCGATCGAGTACGTCGTCGAGGCCGTCGACGAGTTCGTCCGCGTCACAGTGCAATCCGAGCTTGTCACCAACGAGGATCAGCCCGACACCTCGGCCGATCCGCGGGTGTCGGCGGTGTTGGACAGCCCCCTGGAGGCAGTCGACCACGAGCAGAACGAGAACCGGTCACTGTTGATGCACCGCACCCGGGTCAGCGGTCTGATGATGTCGGCCGCGATGGACCACGAGATCGAGGTCCCTGGGCGGGTCGAGGTCAACACCGAAGTGCGCCCGGATTTGGCCCGCACCACGATCATCTGCGGGCTGCGCCCGGGCCAGAAGCTGCGGATCGTGAAGTACATCGCCTACGGATGGTCGAGCCTGCGTTCCCGGCCCGCACTGCGCGATCAGGCTGCGGGTGCGTTGAACGGCGCGCGCTACAGCGGATGGCAGGGCCTGTTGGAGGCCCAGCGGAAATATCTCGACGACTTCTGGGACGGTGCAGATGTCGAGGTCGAGGGCGATCCCGTCATCCAACAGGCGGTGCGGTTCGGCCTCTTCCACATCATGCAGGCGAGCGCGCGCGCCGAACGACGCGGGATCCCAAGCAAGGGGCTCACCGGCACCGGCTATGACGGCCACATCTTCTGGGACACCGAGGGATACGTGCTGCCCGTCCTTACCTACACCGCGCCGCGTGCGACCCTCGATGCGCTGCGATGGCGGGCATCGACCATCGATTTGGCCAAAGAGCGTGCAGCCGAACTGGGCCTGGATGGTGCGGCGTTTCCCTGGCGCACGATTCGCGGGCAAGAGTGCTCGGGCTACTGGCCGGCGGGCACGGCGGCTTTCCACATCAACGCCGACATCGCGATGGCCTTCGAGCGGTACCGCGTCGTCACCGGCGACCAGTCGCTGGAGGAGCAGTGCGGGCTTGAGGTGCTCATTGAGACGGCACGGATGTGGCGCTCACTGGGACACCACGACCGCCACGGCGTCTGGCACCTCGACGGGGTGACCGGTCCCGACGAATACACCGCGATCGTCCGCGACAACACGTTCACGAATTTGATGGCAGCGCACAACCTTCGGGTAGCCGCTGACGCGTGCGCCCGCCATGCCGAGAAGGCACGCGAGATGGGTGTCACTACCGAGGAAACCGCGGCTTGGCGTGATGCGGCGAACGCGGCGAATATTCCTGTCGACGAAGAGCTGGGCGTGCACCAGCAGTGCGAAGGTTTCACCACCTTCGCAGAGTGGGACTTCGAAAAAAACGATACCTATCCGTTGTTGCTGCACGAACCCTACGTGCGGCTCTACCCCGCCCAGGTGATCAAGCAGGCCGACCTGGTTTTGGCCATGCAGTGGCAGAGCCACGCTTTTACCCCCGAACAGAAGGCCCGCAACGTCGACTATTACGAGCCACGCACCGTTCGCGATTCATCGCTGTCGGCCTGCACTCAGGCGGTGATGTGCGCGGAAGTTGGCCACTTGGAACTCGCCCACGATTACGCCTACGAGGCGGCGTTGATCGACCTGCGCGACCTGCACAACAACAGCCGCGACGGCCTGCACATGGCGTCGCTGGCCGGGGCGTGGACCGCGCTGGTCGGCGGCTTCGGTGGGCTTCGCGACGACGAGGGCATCCTGACCCTGGACCCGCAATTGCCCGATGAGTTCGCCTGTCTGCGATTCCGGTTGATGTGGCAGGGATTCCGGTTGACCGTCTCGGCCACCCACGACGACGTCACCTACACGCTGCGCGACGGACCGGGTGGTGAGCTGACGATCCGCCACGCCGGCGAAGAGCTCGAGCTGAACACGAGTGAGCCGACGACCGTTCCGGTGCGGAAGCGTGAGCCGCTGATGCCTACGCCGTCGCAGCCACCGGGCCGCGAGCCGACACATCGGCGCAGTAGCTTCGGGGCCAAACTTTCGGTCTAGTTCACCAGCCGAGCGGGTCGGTGTTTTAGATGAGGCCGGTAATTGCCGCAAGAACACCGGCAAACAGTGCCACGAAGCTGACCAGCACGCACAATGAGCCCGCCGTCATCAACCTCTCGCTGCGCCCGGCCTGCTTATCGAGCATGAGTCGGGCTATTCGTGGCATGCGCCGAAATAGGTCTCCCCACTTCATCCGCGAGGCTGCTCGCTTGAATCCGGTGGGATCGTCTGCGGTGCGGTCGACCGGCGCCCGCCCGGCGCCTTTTGTGTGAAACACCATCCCGACCGCAAACAGTATTGCGCCGAGGACGACGCACACCAAAGCGAGCCAAACCACGGTCCCTCCTCTGTTGGGTGGCGACTATGCGTTCAGCGGTGCCCCTGATGTGCTGTCTTCAAACGCCGCACGAAAAATGGCGTGGCGCGAAGCGTTAGTCGGCTAGCCGGCCGAGCGGGTCGGCTCGATCGGCACCCAACGCAGCGCACCGGGCGCGTCGGGCGGCACGACCGGATGCTGCGGAGCGATCGGGTCGAGCCGACGATACGGCTCGCCTTGCCGCGGACGCAGATCGTCGTGACCCTTGTTCGGCCATAGCGATGCGGCTCGCTCGGCCTGCGCGGTGATCGACAGCGACGGGTTGACGCCCAGGTTCGCCGAGATCGCGGCCCCGTCGACCACCAGCAAAGTCGGATAGCCGTACACCCGGTGGTACGGGTCGATCACGCCGTGTTCGGGGTTGTCGCCGATCACCGCGCCGCCGAGGAAGTGGGCGGTAAGCGGGATGTTGAACAGCTCGCCCCACGTGCCGCCGGCCACGCCATCGATTTTGGCTGCGAGGCGGCGGGTGACTTGGTTGCCGACCGGGTTCCAGGTCGGGTTGGGCTCACCATGCCCTTGCTTGCTGACCAGGCGACGCCTACCCAGCCTTCCCCGCCTGGTGAACGTGGTTATCGAGTTGTCCAGATGCTGCATCACCAGTGCGATCATGGTCCGCTCGCTCCACCGCCGCGGGTTGAGCAACCGCAACGTTCCACGCGGATCTTCACCGGCATTGTGCAGCAACTGCTTCCACCGCGGCACGTCGGTGCCCTCGGGTCCTGGGCCGTCGGTCATCAACGTCTGCAACAGCCCCATCGCGTTGGAGCCTTTGCCGTACCGGCAGGGTTCAATGTGAGTGTCCGACGAGGGATGAATCGACGAGGTGATCGCCACCCCGTGGGTCAGGTCCAGGTCGGGGCTGACCTTCAGCCGGCCCGCGCCCACGATCGATTCGGAATTGGTGCGAGTCAGCACGCCCAGCCGATCAGACAGGCCGGGCAGCTTGCCCGTATCGCGCATCTTGAACAGCAGTTTCTGCGTGTTGAATGTGCCGGCGGCCAGCACCAAATGATTGGCCGTGAACGTGCGCCTCTTGCGGCGCAGCAAGCGGCCGGTGTGCCTGGTGTGCACCTCCCACAGCCCGTCGGGCCGCTGCTCGAACCCGATCACGGTGGTCATCGGATGCACTTGTGCCCCATGAGATTCCGCGAGCCCAAGGTAGTTTTTCACCAGCGTGTTCTTGGCGCCGTAGCGGCAGCCGGTCATACAGGATCCGCATTCCAGGCAACCGGTGCGGGCCGGGCCGGCGCCGCCGAAATACGGGTCGGGCACCGTCTCACCGGGCGCCTTGGTGCCGTCGGGCCCGAAGAACACGCCGACCGGGGTCGGCACGAACGTGTCGCCCACACCCATCTCGTCGGCGACCTCCTTGATGATGCGGTCGGCGTCGGTGAACGTCGGGTTCTCGACCACGCCAAGCATCCGCTGAGCTTGCTGGTAATGCGGCGTCAACTCGGCGCGCCAGTTGGTGATGCCCGACCACTGCCGATCGTTGAAGAACTCGTCGGGCGGCACGTAGAGCGTGTTCGCGTAGTTCAGCGATCCCCCGCCGACACCGGCACCGGCCAGAATCATGCAGTCCTGCAGAAGGTGGATGCGCTGGATGCCGTAGCAACCCAATTGGGGCGCCCAGAGGAACTTGCGCAGGTTCCAGGAGGTCTTGGCGAAGTCCTCGTCGTGGAAGCGGCGGCCGGCTTCGAGGATGCCGACGCGGTAACCCTTTTCGGTCAACCTGAGCGCGGTGACACTCCCCCCGAAACCCGAACCGATAATCAGAACGTCGTAATCCGCTTTCACCGCACCAGTATGTACTTACTCGGCGGTAACAATCCAGCGAGTCAGCCGATCAGGTGCTCGACGCACGCCCGTGCAGCTGGCTTCACGTTCGGCGCCGAGCGTGCGGCTGGTTTCACGTTCGGCGAGTCGGGCGATCAGGTGCCGACGGTCAGGCCGACCTTCTGGAATTCCTTGAGGTCGCAGTAACCGGCCTTGGCCATCGAGCGGCGCAGACCACCGACGAGGTTCAACGTCCCGAACGGGTCGTCGGACGGGCCGATCAGCACCTGCCGCAACGGTGACCGTTCGCCGAAGGCGACCTGCAGCAGCGCACCGCGGGGCAGCGACGGGTGGGCGGCGGCGGCCGGCCAGAACCAGCCGTCACCCAGCGCCTCGGCGGCCTCCGCCAGCGGCGTACCCAGCACCACGGCGTCGGCGCCGCACGCGATGGCCTTGGCCAGGTCGCCGGAGGTGTGAATATCGCCGTCGGCGAGCACATGCACATAGCGACCGCCGGTCTCGTCGAGGTATTCGCGGCGGGCTGCGGCGGCGTCGGCAATCGCGGTGGCCATCGGCACACTGATGCCCAGGACCTCGTCGCTGGTGGTCACGCCGCGGGTGGAGCCGTAGCCGACGATGACGCCGGCGGCGCCGGTACGCATCAGGTGCAGGGCGGTGCGGTGGTCGATCACGCCGCCGGCCACCACCGGAACGTCGAGTTCGGAGATGAAGGTCTTCAGGTTAAGCGGTTCGCCGTCACTGGCGACGCGTTCGGCGGAGACGATCGTGCCCTGGATGACCAGCAGGTCGACGCCGGCAGCCACCAGCGCCGGCGTCAACGCCTGGGCGTTCTGCGGGCTCACCCGCACCGCGGTGGTCACCCCCGCCTCGCGGATCCGGGCCACCGCGGCGGCCAGCAACTCGGGATCCAGTGGTTCGGCGTGCAACTTCTGCAGCAACCGGATGGCCGCCGCCGGCTCCGGTTCCTTGGCCGCTGCCTCGACCACTTCGGCGATCTTGGCGTGCACGTCCGGGTGGCGGCCGATCAACCCCTCGCCGTTCAGCACACCCAGGCCGCCGAGCCGGCCCAGCTCGATGGCGAATTCCGGCGATACCAGCGCGTCGGTCGGGTGGGCGACGACGGGGATCTCGAACCGGTAGGCATCGAGCTGCCAGGCCGTGGACACGTCCTGCGATGAGCGAGTGCGCCGGGACGGCACGATGTTGATGTCGTCGAGTTCGTAGGTACGGCGGGCGGTTCGCCCCATGCCGATCTCAACCATGTCACGCATGAGCGACCCTTCTCGATCGATTACCGCGCGTAGTAATTGGGCGCTTCGGCGGTCATAGTGATGTCGTGCGGATGGCTTTCTTTCAAACCCGCCGCTGTGATCCGGACGAATTGTGCTTGCTGAAGCATTTCGATGGTGGCCGACCCGGTGTAGCCCATGGCGGCCCGCAGTCCACCGCTGAGCTGGTGGATCACCGAGGACAACGGCCCGCGGAACGGCACCCGGCCCTCGATGCCCTCCGGCACCAGCTTGTCCTCGGAGAGCACGTCGTCTTGGAAGTAACGGTCCTTCGAGTACGACTTGGCCTCCCCCCTGCCTTGCATCGCACCCAATGATCCCATCCCGCGGTAGCTCTTGTATTGCTTGCCGTTGACGAAGATCAGCTCGCCGGGGGCTTCGGCGGTGCCGGCCAGCAGCGATCCGAGCATGGTGGTCGATGCCCCTGCGGCCAGCGCCTTGGCGATGTCACCGGAGTACTGCAGCCCGCCGTCAGCGATCACCGGCACACCGGCCGGGCCGCAGACCGCGACGGCCTCGAGGATCGCGGTGATTTGCGGCGCCCCGACGCCGGCCACCACTCGGGTGGTGCAGATCGAACCCGGGCCCACGCCGACTTTGACGGCGTCCGCGCCGGCCTCGACCAGCGCCGCGGCCGCCGACCTGGTGGCGACATTGCCGCCGACCACCTCGATCCGGTCGCCGACCTCGGCCCTGAGCTTGCCGACCATGTCGAGCACCAGCCGATTGTGTGCGTGCGCGGTGTCAACAACCAGGACGTCAACCCCGGCGTCGGCCAGCGTCATCGCCCGCGCCCAGGCGTCGTCGCCAACACCGACCGCGGCCCCGACCAGTAACCGGCCGTCGCTGTCCTTGGTGGCCAACGGATGCTGTTCGGTCTTGACGAAGTCTTTGACGGTGATCAGCCCGGTCAGTCGGCCGTGGCCGTCGACGATCGGCAGCTTCTCGATCTTGTTGCGGCGCAACAGGCCCAGCGCCGCGTCCGCGCTGACACCCTCCTGGGCGGTAATCAGCGGCGCCTTGGTCATCACCTCGGCGACCTGTTTGGCCTGGTCGACCTCGAAGCGCATGTCCCGGTTGGTGATGATCCCGACCAGTGCACCGGAGCCGTCGACCACCGGCAGTCCGGAGATCCTGAACCGGGCGCACATGGCGTCGACTTCGGCCAGTGTGTTGTCCGGCCGACAGGTCACCGGATCGGTGACCATGCCGGCTTCCGAGCGCTTCACCATCTCCACCTGACCGGCCTGCTCGGCCACGGACAGGTTGCGGTGCAACACGCCCATCCCCCCGGCCCGGGCCATCGCGATCGCCATCCGCGACTCGGTGACGGTGTCCATCGCCGAGCTCACCAACGGGACCTTGAGCCGGATTTTTTTGGTGAGCTGGCTGGACGTATCCGCGTTGGCGGGCACGACATCGGAGGCAGCCGGAAGCAGCAAAACGTCGTCGAAGGTCAGCCCGAGCATCGCGACCTTGTGCGGATCGTCACCTCCGGTGGGCACGGCGTCTTCAGACAATCCGCCGAGGCGGACGTATGGTTCGACAATCAGGTCGCCACTGGTTTCAACGCCTTCAAGACGGGACAAGCCAGATGACCCAATTGACATCGCCGGGGCCCTCCCATACGCATGCGGAGTGAGAATGCCATCCTATCGGCTCACCACGACGGGAGTGAGCATGCGCGCCGGGGATGCGACATGGCAGCTGGGCAGCGGGTCCGGCGCTAGCGCGAAGGCCGCCCGGCTGCGTAGTGTGGACCCGTGCGCGACTACCTCCCGCCGGGTTTGCCGCCCGATCCGTTTGCCGACGACCCGTGTGATCCGTCTGCAGCGCTGGATGCCGTCGAGCCGGGTCAACCGCTCGACCCCCAGGAGCGGATGGCGGTCGAAGCCGACCTGGCCGACCTCGCGGTTTACGAGGCCCTGCTAGCGCACAAAGGAATTCGCGGCCTGGTGGTGTGTTGCGACGAATGTCAGCAGGACCACTATCACGATTGGGACATGCTGCGCGCAAACCTGCTGCAGTTGTTGGTCGACGGCACGGTGCGTCCGCACGAGCCGGCCTATGACCCCGAACCCGATGCCTATGTCACCTGGGACTACTGCCGCGGGTATGCCGACGCATCGCTCAACGAAGCGACCTCGGATACTTAGATACCCCGGGGGGCCTCACCGCCTGCCGCTGACTGGCTTGTTCGCCTCAGCCACCGATGGGGTTGGGCTGCTGATTCGTGCTGAACGCCGGCGCCGCGCCGGGTAGCGAGCTGGGCGGCGTCATCGCGTGGGGATCCCGGGCGGCGACCTTCACGTTCAACTGATTCACCCGGTCAATCAGATCCTGTTTACGATCGTCGTCGTTGACGGTCTGCACGCGGTCGTTGACCGCGGCCAGCTTGTCTTGCGCCTGATCCCATCGACCCTGCGTGATCATTTGCTCGACCAGATCTAAGTCGTTCTTGGCCGACATTGCGATCCGCTCGTCGTGTGTCGCCGGCGGCTCTCCGAACAGCTTCGTGTGGACGCCATACAGGGTGCTGCCGGGCGGGGCCTCGACCGTCATCGCGCCGAATCCGCTAATGACGAGCACGGTCGCGGCTAGGGTCCCAACACCCGCCATACGGCGGCGGGCGCGACGTCGTTCTGCCACTCCGCGGTTCAACGCCGCGACGGCGTCGGTGTCCGGGCAGATCGCGCTCGACGTCGAGGCTCTCAATTCGTCACGCCAGTCCTCCAGCAGACCGGCCAGTGCCCGGTCCCCGATATCGACCGGCTCACGATTCGCCAATGCATCGATGAACCGCTCGCTGCGGGCCACCGCGTCCGGGTCGGGCTGCTCAAAGGGCGGGTGCAATTGCTCAGACATAGTCTCGTCCTGTAGCGACAATCTCGGATTTCAGCCGGGCCAACGCCCGGTGTTGGGCTACTCGCACCGCTCCCGCGGTGCTACCGACAGCGCTGGCGGTCTCCTCGGCGCTCAAACCGACCACCACGCGCAGAATGAGGATCTCGCGTTGCTTATCGGGCAAAGCCTCGAGCAACTCGCTCATCCTGCTAACCGAGTCGGCTTCGAGGACGGCCTGCTCGGGGCCGGGCTCAGCTGAGCGGTGCTCAGGAACCGACTCGGTGGGGTAGGCCAGATCGCGGCTGGCTGCGCGATACGCGTCGGCGACCTTGTGCGCGGCGATGCCGTACACGAAGGCGAGGAACGGGCGCCCGCGGTCACGGTAGCGCGGCAGCGCCATGACGGCGGCCAAGCACACCTCCTGTGCCACGTCATCAGCCGAAAGGCCGCTCCGCTCGGTCGTCCCGACGCGTGCGCGGCAATATCGGATCACGATCGGGCGAATCGTCTCCAGCACCTTTCGAAGAGCGTCCCGATCACCGGCCACCGCCTCAGCAACGACCGCGTCGAGACATTCTTCCTGCGTAGACATCGACGGCGGCATCTCCAACGTTACGAACAGAGCATCGCCCGGCGCGGCGGCACATAGTGAAAAACTACCCCGCGGCACCGCTGCGGCGTCAGCGCTGTGACCAGGTTCCGCCACGATCCCGCACTTGGCGGGCGCACTGGTCGCGAATGTCGCGCAGCTCTGCGATCGGGTTGCGCGGGCTTCCGACATCGATAAGTAGGCAGGCCACCGCCCAGCTCAGCGGCACCAAACCCAACCGGCCGGTCAACTCGAGCGCCGCGTCGCCGACGGCCTGGGCCCGGTCCAGGACGCCGGCGCTGCACAGGGCAGCGGCCAACACCACGTCGCTTTTGGCGCAGTGCCGGGCCGACACCTGCTGATGGTCCGGGGCCGCTGCCAGGTCGACGGCGAGCTCGGCGTTGCGCACCGCCATGGCCCCGTCGCCGGCCGCCATCGCCAGCTCGGCGGCAACCCACGCTTGACGCACCGACACCCGGTGCGCGGTCGCCTCCGCCACTTTCGGCTCAGCACTGCTCAGCAGTGTCGCGGCGGCACCCAGGCGACCGATACCCAGCGCATCAGCCGCCAGCCCGATCAACGCATCGGCGGCGGCCTCGGGGTCCCCGCCGGTCAGTGCCAACGCGCGACCGTCCCAGCCGCGCGCCAGCCGGTGCCAACCCAACTGGCGCAGAAACGACGCCTGGGTGCTGTGCGCCAGGGAGGTGAGCCGATCGCCCGGCGCGGCGCGTAGAAGCATCGCGAGGTCGCTGCGAGCACTGCCGAAGCGGCCCTGTCCCCCGGCTGCCACCGCGCGCAGCCAGAGCTGATCCGGTGTGCTCGCCGACGGCAGCGGCCAGCGCCCGGGATGGTTTCCGAAAGCGGCAGCCGCGAGGTCGGACTCGATTATCGGACCGCAAGGCATATTGATCACTGTGCGCAATAGTTAAATACTGATGGGCTCTGCGTTACGGCAATATTAAACCTAACCCGGATTATATTTACTGCGCTCGCCGCGCGGCACGGTTGCGAGCCGGTAAATCCACGATACAACCACTTCGGCGTACCACGGTCGGGGCGAGCGCACGGACCACGTCGATGAACGCGGGGTAAATTGTCAAGGCTCTCTACAGTATTCGGAAGATCACACCGTATTGACGGAATTTCCCTAGCGTGCCTACCTTTAGTGCGACGAGTAGTCACCGAGGACGCGCTCGACTCAGTTGTCGACTTACCTGTTCGCAGATTGGCCTGAACGTGGGCGTGTAGAGAGGGACTTCAATGCCACAGCCGGAGCAGTTACCAGGGCCCAATGCTGATATTTGGGAATGGCAATTACATGGCCTTTGCCGTGGAGTGGATTCGTCGGTGTTCTTCCATCCCGACGGCGAGCGCGGCCGAGCCCGCGTGCAGCGTGAACGACGCGCCAAGGACATGTGCCGACGCTGCCCGGTGATGGCGCAGTGCCGCACTCATGCGCTGGAGGTCGGTGAGCCGTACGGGATCTGGGGCGGCCTGTCGGAAACGGAACGCGAGCTGCTGCTCAAGCGTGAGATCGGCAGGACGCGCAGTATCCGCCGCACCGCCTAGTCCACGCCGGACTGCCGGACGACTCAGCTGAGGACGTTTAGCCGGCCGGGCAGGGCGCGGGAGGAGGCGCAGGCGGCGGAGGATTTGGCCCCTCCCAAACGTGACGGTCAGTTTTGGCGGTTGTCGACCATCGCGTCTCAGTGGTGTTGGATGACAGCCATGAGGCGGGGTGTCGCGTGCGTGGACGCGAAAGGGCGGGGCGCGCCGCTTCTCCTCGCCATGATCGCGTTCGCACTCGCCGGCTGTGCAAGCCCAACAGCGCCAACCGCCACGACGGTGACCGGCACAAGGCCGGCTCAAGCGACCATGATGGACGAGCCTTCGCCACCCGCCCCCGCGTCCGCGCCCGCGGGTGCACAGCCGCGACTGGCATCCGATCCCGCGCAGCTGGCCGACGACCTAGTCGCCGATGAACAAGCGCTGCGAAACGGGTCGACGCCGGAGCCAGCACTGGAAGCGGCGGCGCACCGCCAACAGGCGGCCTACCGCGCCATCGGGCGGCACCCGGAATGGGACGCGATTACCCGTCCGCGGATCCCGCCGTCGTTACTCAGCGTCTACGACAGCAATGTCGATGCCCGTCGGCAGCTCACCGCGATGACACCCGTGCGAGACACGCTGCCTGCGTGGCGGATTCAGCCACCGGCTCCCGCCGACGAGCTGCTGAGCGACTACCACCAGGCCGAGTCGGAAACCGGTGTCGGCTGGAACTACCTCGCCGCGATCAATCTCATCGAGACCCGCCTCGGCAGCATCGACGGCGTTAGCACCGCCGGCGCGCAAGGCCCCATGCAGTTCTTGCCCGCGACATTCGCCACCTACGGGCAGGGCGGCGATATCCACTCCCCCCGCGACAGCATCATGGCAGCGGGCCGCTACCTCGCCGCCAATGGCTTTGCCAACGATCGTGATCACGCCATCTACCGCTACAACCACGCAAGCGAATACGTGCGAGCGGTCAACCAATACGCAGCGCTGATTGCAGCCGACCCCGCTGCGTTTGCCGGCTACTACCGGTGGGACGTCTATTGCTACACGATCGAGGGCGACGTGTTAATGCCCATCGGTTACGCCGCGACGTCACCGATCCCGGTGCGGGACTACCTGTCGACTCACCCGCAGTAATCGCCGCGAGCAACGCTGGGAATTACGGCGGTCACTCCGCCTACGCGAACTGGCTGGCGGCGCTGCTCGCCGCGGCCTGGGGCGCCGGCCGCAAATTCGCGCCGATCGCGGCGGGTGACCACGAAGCCTCAGCGATGAAGGAGGGGTTAGTCACCTTTCTGTTGGTGTCACTCTCCCGGTCGATCGTGGTTGGAGTGGGCATCATCATCTTCGGACTCCGATGACGACTTGCCGACCTGAACCGAATACCGTACGCGATGTGCTCGATCCGGCGGCGGAATCCGCGCAGGCCCAGGCGGGTAGGTACGTGCTTGGCCACTCGTACCGTGAGCTTGATCGGCTAGCGGTCCAGGCCCGCTTGATCGAACCGATCACGCGCCGGTTCTTCTCGGCATCGGGGATCACCCGCGGGATGCGGGTGCTCGACGTTGGCAGCGGTATCGGTGACGTCGCGTTCCTGGCGGCTGAGTTAGTCGGAGACGTTGGCGAGGTCATCGGTGTTGAGCGCGTTCCAGCCGCGCTCAGGGTTGCCAGGCAACGAGCGAACGCTTTGGCTCTGTCCAACGTGACTTTCCTGGACGGCGACCCGGCGGACTTGGTGTTTGATCGCCCATTCGACGCGATCGTCGGCCGCTACATCCTGCTCTTCCAACCCGATCCAGCCTCGTGGATGTCCGGACTGCTGCGGCATTTGGCTCCCGGCGGCGTCGTCGTGTTCCAGGAACCGGAGTGGGCGCGCGCATACTCTGCTCCGCACGTGCCGAGCTGGCATCGATGCTGTCGGCTCTTGGTCGAGGGTTTCACCGCAAGCGGTGCCGATACCGAGATGGGCGCAAAGCTGCCGGCCGTGTACACCGCCGCTGGTCTTCCCGCCCCGAAGCTCGCCATGGAGACCGTGATCGGCGCCGGCGCCGGCAGCGCCGAGCAGGTGCATTTCACCACCGACGTCGTGGTAACGCTGCTGCCCGAGCTTGAACGCCTCGGTCTCGTCGCGCCCGGGGAGATCGATCCCACCACTCTTGCCGACCGAGTCCTGGCTGACATCACCGCGTGCGGCAGCGTCTTCGTCGGCCGCTCGGAGATCGCCGCCTGGTCGACCAAGCCGACCTAATCCCGGAGCGTCCTCGTCCGTGGCTTGTCGACCGCTCCGAGGAAGTACCACCTCCAAGAAAGGTCATATCCTCAATGAAGTCGAGGACGTCCGCTGGTCGATCAGGCGAAACGAACCGATCGCCGGATGCGGTTGCTCTACCAATTTGGTCCGCGCTTCGAGCGCATCACACCGGGTGCACTCTGGGCGGACACCCGACTCGGCACAAGTTACGTGCGGTTGCTCGACGGGGCGCCGCGCGCGGAAGCCTCGGAACCCTCGTCATCGCAAAGATGATCAGGTAACTGGGCGTCGCAACTCCCCGAGGCCATATGCAGTGACCGGCTGCCGCCACCGCAATCTCGGCGGTATCGGATTGCAGCGAGCCGTTCCGGATCGGTCGCGGCGGTATGCTGCCACCGTGCCCGAGGTGGATCCAGATGATGACGGCATCTATCGCTGGGTCGTTCGGCACTACCGCTATGACCCTGAGCGGAGAGAGCGCAGACACGTCGCGGTAGCCGCCTTCGACAACCCCGACGAGTTCCACGCCGACATGGAGGAAAGGGCCGGGCAGCTTCGCGACCGCAAACGCGGCGACGACGTCGACCACGCCGAATACATATCCGGGATCATGCGCGAGCCCGGATACCAACGCCTCCAGGAAAACGCTCACCTACTCAAGCGAGCCATCGAGCACGGCGTCGCCTTATCCGGCGTTGAGGACCTGAACTTGCCATCCAACGTCGGATTCATACGAGCGGTGCGTCGAAACTAGGCGCCACCGGGGTAGCGGCCTGCGTGCTCAATTGTTGCGATTGAACGAATCACCGCGGCAGTTCGTGTACTGGTCATGGGGCACGGCGCCGACCGGTCACGATCGAACTCAAGGCGGCATCGAGACGCGTTGCGCCGCAACAGTTTAGATTCGGACGTTCCGTCGCGGGTGTCCTGCGCCGATGCGCTCTCGTGCCCCGGAGGGCTGCCATGACTGAGCAGTCTCAGCATGCTGAAGATTCGGTCCGCAACGCCGGACATGCGGTACTGACAACAATCGGGCAACAGGAGTGGCTGGATCGGCCGAGCTACCGCCTCGAGCACGCTCTGACGTTTGTGTTCGCGGCCTTGGGCCGTTACCGAGAGCGTGTCAGCAATGCGCTGCATGGCACCTGGCTGGGTCATCCATTGCACCCAGCGTTGACCTCGGTGCCGACTGGAGCGTTATCGACGACCGTGGCGATGGACGTGGTCGGGCTGCTAGAAGGTCGCGGCTCGAAATGGCGCGACGCGTCGAGGTTTGCATTGGGCATCGGCCTTGCGGGAAGCGTCGGTGCGGCAGCAACCGGTCTAACGGACTGGCAGCACTCCCATGAGCAGACACGTCGGATCGGTCTTGTCCATGGTTTGTTGAATGTCATCGCTACCGGCTTGTACGCGGTGTCGTGGCGGGACCGCGGCCACGGCCGTCACCTGCGCGGGATGACGAGCAGCGCGCTCGGTTATGGGCTTACTCTCGGTGCCGGCTACCTGGGTGGGGCTTTGGTGTTCGGAGCGGGCACGGGGGTTGATCAGTCCGGCGCTCGACTGAGTGAGGGCCACTGGACGCCAGTCCTGCCAGCAACGGCGCTGGACGGCCAGCCGCAGCGGGTCGACGTGAACGGCGTCGGCGTGGTTCTCTATCGCACCGATGGCCAGGTGCTGGCCGTCGGTGCGCACTGTCCGCACCTGGGTGCGCCGATGGATGACGGCTGGATCGACCGCGATCAAATCGTCTGCCCATGGCATGGTTCCCGGTTCGCGTGCGAATCGGGAGAGGTACTGCGGGGACCGGCGACAGCAGCGCTGCCGAGTTACCCGGTGCGGATCCGGGATGGATTGGTCGAAGTGCGGGGAGCGGCGCAATGAATGCCTACGACGTCCTGTTTGAGCACCACAAGGTCTTACGCGGACTCTGCAAAAAGATCAGCGCGATAGCGCCGAATACCGAGGAGCGGCAAGACGCTCTTGATGAACTCTTGATCGAGCTGGATATCCACATGCAGATCGAGGACGACCTGTTCTATCCGGCGGTACAGGCGGCAAGCACACTTGTCGCAATCGCCCATGCCGAGCACCGGCAGGTCTGGGACCAGCTGGCGGCGCTCCTCCGGACGCCACCCGCAGCGCCGGAATATGAGGACGAATGGCAGTCGTTCGTCACGGTCCTGGACGCCCACGCCAACGAAGAGGAGCGTGACTTGTGCCCGGCCCCAGTAGATTTGAGTGATGATGTGCTCGAGGCGCTTGGGAACCAAATGGTCGAGCGCATCTCCCGGTTACGTCAATCCACGCTTAACAAGCTCCGCGTCTGGGGCCGCACGGCTCTGCTGAGTTCACTGTGACATCGTCGCTATTTCCGCTCACGTCGCACTCGGCGGTCGTGGATGTAAGCCATGCCTGTCAGCACTCACCTAGCGGTCGAGCGGGTTCGCCCTGATTCTTACGGCACCGTTGTTGGCAACGGATGCCGCCGCAGCGCTGCCCGGTTTGCGTCTAGCCTGATCTTCGAAGCACGCCAGAAACTCGTTACCGAATCCCAGCCGGGGATAGCGCGCCAGGACCTCCGCCCGTGCCTCCGAGGGGAACTCCTCCGGTCGCCGCCCGACGACGTCCCAGCTGGTAGCGACCTGCAAGATATGAGACTCAGCGTCAGCGGCCGACGAGACGTCGTCGCGCATGTGCAAGACGATGATCTCCTTGGCCCTAGTCGATCGATCAGAAGGCCAACCGGCGGCCGCCCCGAACACCCACGCTAGCTCGCCTCCCGCCTCCTCGAAAGCCACTCGGTGACTGTCGAAAGGGTCGGTGAGACCGATGTCGTGAAGCAGCGCCGCGACGTAATAGAGCTCGTCATCGACAGAAACGCCGTGTGCCGCAGCGTACATCGCTCCCCACAAGTACGAACGTATGCAGTGGTTCAATAGCGCGGGCGAGTAGAAACGAGCAGCTACGGAACGAGCAGCTGCCGCTGCCGGTGTCTGCGGAAACACGGCCACACGTTGACCATCTCACTCATTTCGTCTAGCGCGTGGTGCTTCGCGGTTTCCACTCCGCGGCGGTGTATTTGTAGTGGTGTTGAACCGCAGCCGGCGGTGCGCGGCGTATTGGTTTGACAATGAGCCGAACGGGGTAGGACCCGGCCATGAAAACGGGCGCCGTCTTTGCGACCGCGGTGCTCGCCGCGACCATCGCATCGTTAGGCGCATGCAAAAACCAGAACACCAGCCAGCCCAATACCTCGCCGCTTACCAGCGCGCCGCCCGGCGCCGAGAGGTTAACCACGCAGTTGAAGAGCGCCTCCGGCAGTCAGGTCGCCAACGCCACCTTCGATTTCGCGAACAGCTATGCGACGGTGACCGTGGAAGCCGGGCCCAATCAGGTCCTGAGTTCAGGTTTTCATGGGCTGCAAGTCCACTCGGTGGGCAAATGTGAGGCCAACTCAGCGGCGCCAACGGGAGGTTCGACCGCGGACTTCAACTCCGCCGGAGACGTGTACCAGGCGCCTGGTCATTCGGGATATCCCGCCAGCGGCGAGCTGACCGCATTACAAGTGCGCCCCGACGGCTCGGCGAAACTCGTCACCACCACTACGTTGCTCACCGCTGCGGATCTGAGAGGTAGCTCGGGTACCGCACTCATCATTAACCAGGACCCGGATAACTTTGGCGCTGGTTCCAGCGGTGATTCGGGCAAACGGGTGGCCTGTGGTGTGATTGCCGCGGCGGCGGCGACGACGACAACCAGCGTCAGCACGGTCACGTCCACGGTCCTCGTGCCACCGCCGTCTACGAGCACGAGCACGAGCACCACCACGGTCACCAGCACTCCGACCGTCACCTCTTCCACGCCAACATCGACGGTGACGACTTCGAGCCTTCCTCCTTCTAATCGTCCTCCCGGTGGGTGACCCGCTACCTGAAGTCGACCAGAAAGCGAAACACCCCCGGCGGCAAGCCGGGGGTGTTTCTACACGGTGTCATTCAGTGGATGGATTACAGCCACGCCGCACTCGTCGGCGACCTCGAGCCCAGCGCCGCTGACTAGACGAGGGGCCTCAGCCTTCCTCCGCAACGATCGCGTTGACTTGAATCTCGACGCGCATCTCTGGACCCGCCAGTGCGGCCACGCCGATGCATGTCCACAGCGGCGCGCGGTCACCCATGCGCTGGCGGAACTGTTCGACCATGGTGTCCAGTTGCTCGGACCCGATCTGGCCGTCTGCGCCCGGCAGGTGGTACGAGTGCACGCTCACCACGTGGCGCCAAGATGCTCCGGCCGTCGCTAATGTCTGTTCGACATTGTCGAAGGCTTGAATGACTTCATCGCGAACTGACTCGGGATAGCGCCAGTTGTCGTCCCAACCTCCTTGGCCGGCGATCTCTACTCGGTCGCCGTACCGAACGGCCTGTGAATAGTGGAACATCCGCAGCTGGCGGTCGCCATAACCGGGAGTAACAAAAAATGTCGGCCTACCCATTTGTTCCATCTTTGTCGCCGACGGCATCGCCGGCATCCTCTTTGCGACTAGTGAGCGTGGCCGTGGTGGTGGCCGGCGTGCTCGTCCTCGGCGGCGGGCTTGTCGACCACGGCGGTCTCGGTGGTATCAGATTGAAGCCAACTTTCGGCGATTCAGCGGGCACGATGCGAAGGCGCGACCGCTGAGCCGAGACCGAAAAGCTCTGTGGGCGTCGACTTGCCCTTCAGGGCGTGAGCACCCCGGTCGGTAAGTCCGGGCGGTCGAGAAACCAATGCGCCGACGGTCTGCTGAGTAAGAAGGATCGCGTCACCGGTGGTCTTGGTGAGCTGCTCGACGCGGGCCGCAACGTTGACGGTGTCGCCGATCAGGGTGAACTCGAGCTTGCCTCCACCCCCGATAGTGCCGGCGATCACCAGACCGGTGTTGATCCCAATGCCGATCCGAAGCGCGCCGTCGAAACGCTCAGCGACGAGGCGATGGATCAGAACCGCTGCGCTCACCGCCGCATCGGCATGATCCGCGAGATCGTTGGGGGCACCGAACACAGCCAGTGCGCCGTCACCGAGGAACTTGTTGACGTGGCCGCCGGCGTCGACCACCGTGGGCACCACGATTTCGAACAGCGCATTGAGCCGCGCGACGGTGTCTTCGGCGGAGTTGGCCTCGGCGAAGGGGGTGAAGTCACGGATATCGACGAACATCACCGTCACTATGCGCCGCTCGCCGGTGAAGACGTCGTCGCCCTGCTCGAGTAGCCGCGCCGCCAAGGCCGGGTCGACGTAGGTCCCGAACGCGGCCTGAAGTCGTTGCCGCTCAGTCAAACCCGCCTGCATGCGGTTGAAAGACGCCGCCAGCGCACCGAGGTCGTCATCTTGCACCACCGGCAGGCGTTGGCCGAAATCACCGGCCGCAACACGCTCAGTCCCTGCGGCGAGCTCGCGAATGGGTTGCAGGAGTGGCGAGTACGCGGCCCAGAGCGACGGCCCGACGACGAGCACCAGTACGCCGCCGATCACCATGGTGAGGCCCGGGCCGTGCCTCGCCACGTCTAACACGGCTCCCAGGATCGCACCCGCGACGGCAAACGCGAACCCCACCGCAAGCATGGCCACGTTGGCCCACGCGGCGAACGTCGGGCGAGAGCGAGGCAGAGAATCGCCGATCTCGGTATCCGAGGCGATCGCAGCCCTGGCAGGTCGCAAGGTTGATTCGACGTAGCTGTGCACAGTGATCAGCTGGCCGGCAGTTCCGGCGATGGCTCCCAGAATCGCGTATTCGGCGAGCCGCGACCCGCTCGCTCCGGCAATCGTCCCGACGGCAACGAATAGCGCCGCGATCCAAACAAAGGTGACCACCACCCCTCTCGCGATCAGCTTCCGACCGTAGCTGTAGGTGGCGCGCAGTGCGATCTCTCGCTCAACATCATCACCAGCGGCCCATCGCTCGATGAGGCGGGGATCCTTTCCGCTGGGAAATACCAGCACATATAGGTACGCGAGCACCGCGACCACGGTCACTGCGGCGGCCTCGGTGTAGCGATCAGACCTCTCGAAAGCGACAATGCCCATCGACCAGGCGAGATAAACCGGGAGTGCAAGGGGGAGAGTGAGCGCCCAGCATGCCCACGAGTACCTCGACGCGTACCGATCCCACGCCCACTGCCAGATGCGATCCATGGCAAAACGAAACACCCCCGGCCAGTTAACCGGGGGTGTTTCGAACTACTGCTTAGCGTTTAGTGAGCGTGGCCGTGGTGATGACCGGCGTGCTCGTCCTCGTCGGCCGGCTTTTCCACGATCGCGGTTTCGGTGGTCAGCATCATGCGTGCTCTCGTCGTTATCAGGCCGCTGGCGACTAGTCTCACGCGCTGCCCCGTAGGTGCTTCCCTACTCCGGGGCGGGCGCCAGCCGCAGCATCCTGGTGGTCCGGTTGGTGCGCTCCGCGTACTTGGGGTAGCCGCCATAAAGGTCCGCGGCGAGTGCAAACAGCCGGCTACGTTCGTTGGCCTCGGTCACGCGCGCCACGAACCGCCCCCCGGGCTGGCCGAGGTGCAACTCGCATTCCGGATGGGCGAGCAAGTTGTAATACCAACCAGGGTGCCGTGCACCGCCGTAGTTCGATGCAGTCAGGATCACGTCGTCACCGTCGGTGAAATACACAAGGGGACTCTCTCGGCGCTGGCCGCTGCGCGCACCGGTCGTCGTCAGGACGATCACCGGGACCGCGCCGAACGCGAGGGTGACGCGCCCGCCACTGGCCTTCATGATGGGTGTGTCGAGCCGTGCAGCGATTGTGCGGTGAACCGCCGCACCCGGCCTGGTGGCTACAGCCCGTTGCATCGCGCGCTTCCACCCCGCATGGCGGGTCCGCGGGTCGACGCGGGGAATCCCATTGATCGTGTCGCTGGACACGGTGGGCCGATTCATCATCGGGTACCGCCTATAACGTTGTTATATGACAGGTATAACACTGTTATAGCAGGCTGGCAAGGGGAACTGGTGATGCCGTGAGTGCCTGATCGAGGGACGGTATGTGGCTGGCCCCGCTTGATCCGGCTGACGTGTATGTCCAGCACACGAGAAAACCCCCGCCCGTAGCGGGGGTTCCTCATAGCCTTCGGTCTAGTGAGCGTGGCCGTGGTGATGACCGGCGTGCTCGTCCTCGTCGGCCGGCTTTTCCACGATCGCGGTTTCGGTGGTCAGCACCATGCGTGCCACCGATGCCGCGTTGACCACCGCGGACCTGGTGACCTTGACCGGGTCGATTATCCCGTCGGCGGCCAAGTCGCCGTACTTCAACGTCGCCGCGTTGAACCCGTGCCCGGCGGGCAGTTCAGCGACCTTGTGGACCACCACCGAGCCGTCCTGCCCGGCGTTGGCTGCGATCCAGTACAACGGCGCACTGAGCGCGTCGGAGAACACCTCGACGCCACTGGCCTCGTCACCCGACAGCGACTTGCGCAGGTCGGCGAGCGTCTTGCGGGCCTGCAACAACGCAGAGCCACCACCTGCGACGATGCCTTCCTCGACCGCGGCCTTGGCTGCGGCGACTGCGTCTTCGACGCTTTCCTTGCGCTCTTTGAGCGCGGTCTCAGTGGCGGCGCCGACCTTGATGACGGCGACCCCGCCGGCCAGTTTGGCCAGCCGCTCTTCGAGCTTTTCGCGGTCCCAGTCGGAGTCGGTGCTTTCGATCTCGGATCGCAGCTGCTTGGCGCGGTCGGCGATGGCCTCGGTGGTGCCACCGCCTTCGACGATCACGGTGTCGTCCTTGCTGACCACCACGCGACGGGCCGAGCCGAGTACCTCGAGTCCCACCTCCCGCAGCACCAGCCCGACGTCGGGGTTGACCACCTGGCCGCCGGTGACGATCGCGAGGTCCTCCAAAAACGCCTTGCGCCGGTCGCCGAAGAACGGTGCCTTGACCGCGACCGCTTTCAGCGTCTTGCGAATCGCGTTGACCACCAACGTCGACAGCGGCTCACCTTCCACGTCCTCGGCGATCACCAGCAGCGGCTTAGCCGCCTCGGCCACCTGCTCCAGCAACGGCAGCAGGTCGGGCAACGAGCTGATCTTGTCGCGGTGCAGCAGGATCAGGGCGTCGTCGAGCACGGCCTGCTGGGCATCGAAGTCGGTGACGAAATACGCCGACAGGAAGCCCTTGTCGAAGCCCACACCCTCGGTGAACTCCAGCTCGGTGCTCAGTGTCGAGGACTCCTCGACACTGACCACGCCGTCGTGGCCGACCTTGGTCATCGCCTCGCCGACTAGTTCACCGATCTGCTCGTCGCGCGACGACACGGTGGCCACCTGCGCGATGGCCTTCTTGTCGGACACCGGCGTCGCCGAAGCCAGCAGTGCCTCGGACACGGCGTCGGCGGCCTTGCCGATACCCGACCCGAGCGCGATCGGGTTGGCGCCGGCGGCGACGTTGCGCAGCCCGGCCCTAATGATTGCCTGCGCCAGCACGGTGGCGGTGGTGGTGCCGTCGCCGGCGACGTCGTTGGTCTTGGTGGCGACCGACTTGACCAGCTGGGCACCCAGATTCTCGAAAGGGTCTTCCAGGTCGATCTCTCGGGCGACGGTGACACCGTCGTTAGTGACCGTGGGCCCGCCAAAAGCCTTGGCCAACACGACATGCCGGCCGCGTGGGCCCAGCGTCACCCGCACCGCATCGGCGAGCTTGTCCACACCGGCTTCCATCGCCCGCCGGGCGGTCTCATTGAACTCAATCTGCTTGCTCATAGGTCTTTCTTGTCCCGTCTGATAAGCGATCCGCCCCGGAAATCACCCACGCGCTCACGCGGGGATCGCCGGGGCGGAACACGCCGCTGGCTACTTGGAGACGACCGCCAGCACGTCACGGGCCGACAGGATCAGGTACTCCTCGCCGTTGTACTTGATCTCGGTGCCGCCGTACTTGCTGTAGATGACGGTGTCACCCTCCGACACGTCCAGCGGGATCCGCTTGGAGCCGTCGTCGTCCCACCGGCCGGGGCCGACGGCGACGACTTTGCCCTCTTGGGGCTTCTCCTTGGCGGTGTCAGGAATGACCAGACCGGACGCGGTCGTGGTCTCGGCCTCGTTGGCCTGTACGAGGATCTTGTCCTCGAGTGGCTTGATGTTCACGCTCGCCACGATTGGAGCCCTCCACTTGTTGGATGGGGTCCGGGGCCTTTGAAGACAACTGCCCCGGACCGGGTATTGGTATTACCAGGTGTTCGGCATTCGTCCGCGCCCTCGCGTCGTCGTCGCGGGTGCCGACGCAGGGGTTCGTCCGATTGCCATCTAGCACTCTATACATGCGAGTGCTAGCACTCAAGGTCGGCCCGTTGCTTCCTGGTGACAGAACACGCCCCATCCGGGGTTACCCAAGAAATCATCAAGGCCCCAGGCCGATAATGGGGTCATGTTCAACGGTATGAGAAGCGCGATCCGCGCTAGTGGCGTGGCCGCGCTGATTGTCACCGCCGCCGTTGGATCCTCCGGGGCCGCGCACGCCGAAATGTACGGCAACCCCCAAGCCGCCGCCTCCTACTGGCGCTACCAGCACCAGGAGGACTGCGGACTGATGGCCGTCGCCGATGTGGTCGGCCAACTCAACGGTAGAGAGCCCTCCCAGATCGGCATCGAGTTACGCGGGATTTTCACCAGAAGCAGTTCTCACCGTGGCGACGTCTACTTCTTTGACGGCACCTCCCCCCAAGACCTGGTCGTGCTACTGCAGAAATACGGCGTCGCATCCGACCTGACCACCGGCAACAGCATGCAGGTAGTGGAGCAGGATCTGGCCGGCGGTCACAAGGTGATTGCGGCGCTCAACGCCGAAACCATCTGGAACATCCCGGGAAGCCGGACTGCGCCCGACCACGCCGTCGTCGTCACGGGAGTCGACACCGGCGCGAACATTGTCCACCTCAACGACAGTGGCACCCCCAACGGTCGCGACGAGCAAATCCCCATGGCCACCTTCGACCAGGCCTGGGCGACCAGCGACAACTTGCTGATCGTGACGCGGGAAACTAGCAACGTCTGACCGTCAGGCGACTTGCGCTTTTATCACCGGCAGACCCGGGTCGCTGGCCACGTCCAGCGGGGACGGCGACGCACCCGCGGCTACCAGATGCGCGGCGAAGGCGGCGATCATCGCGCCGTTGTCGGTGCACAGCCGCAGTCCGGGGATCCGCAGCGAAAGTCCGGCCTGCGCACAGCGCTGTGCGGCGAGCTCACGCAGCCGCGAGTTCGCGGCCACCCCTCCCGCGATGAGCAAGGTGGACACGCCGAGCCCGGTTGCCGCCCGCACTGCCTTCATGGTCAACACGTCGGCCACCGCTTCCTGGAAGCCCGCGGCGATGTCGGCGGTCGCCGCCTCTGGATGGGTCTCGACGTACCGCGCGACCGCGGTCTTGAGCCCGGAAAAGCTGAACGCGTGCGGGTCATCGGCCGGTCCAGTCATGCCGCGCGGAAACACAATCGCGTCTCGGTCACCGGTACGTGCCAAGTCGTCGAGCACCTTGCCGCCCGGGTAGCCCAGCCCCAGCAGCCGGGCCACCTTGTCGTAAGCCTCCCCTGCTGCGTCATCGACGGTGCCGCCCAGTTCGACGATCGGCTCGCCGAGCGAGCGCACATGCAGCAGGTGGGTGTGTCCACCGGAGACCAGCAGCGCCACGCTTTCGGGCAGCGGGCCGTGCTCGTAGACGTCGGCGGCCAAATGGCCGCCCAGATGATTCACGGCGTAGAACGGCACCTTCCAGGCCGCCGAATAGGCTTTGGCCGCAGCCACTCCCACCAGCAGCGCGCCGGCCAGCCCCGGTCCGATGGTGGCCGCGACGATGTCGGGCTTGTGCACGCCGGCGGCGACCAGCGCGCGGCGCATGGCCGGACCGAGCGCCTCCAGGTGTGCCCGCGACGCAATCTCGGGCACCACACCGCCGAACCGGACGTGTTCGTCGACGCTGGACGCCACCTCGTCGGCCAACAGCGTCACGGTGCCGTCGGCGTCGAGCCGGGCGATACCGACACCGGTTTCGTCGCAAGAGGTTTCGATGGCCAGGATTATGGTCATAGGCGCCGCTTCTCCCGCCGCATGGTGTAGGCGTCGGCGCCGCTGACTCGGTAGTAACGGCGGCGCAGACCCACTTGTGTGAATCCCACACTGCGGTACAGCCCGATGGCGGTTGCGTTGTCGGTGCGGACCTCCAAGTGGACGACGGCATTCCCGGCGAAGTTCAACAAGTCTTCCAGGAGCCGGCGGCCGATGCCGCGGCCTTGGTAAGCGGGGTCGACGCCGATCGTGTGCACTTCGTATTCGAACGGCGGCGTGCGGCCCAACCGTGAGATGCCGCCGTAGCCGACCAGCGTCTCGGCGCTGCGCGCGGCCACGTAGTGATTGTGCGTAGCGGCCAATTCGCGAACGAACGCGGCCTTTGGCCACGGGTCGTCGCCGGGGAAGAGCAGGGTCTCCAACTGTGCACACCGGGCGGCGTCGGCGGCGGTCAACCGGCCGATGGTGACGGGCTCGCTGCAGGCGGTCATCGCGACGCCGCCTGCTCGGCCAGCGTTTTGGCGTCCGGCCGACGTAGATACAGCGGCGTCAAGACGGCGGCCCTCGCCGACCAGTCCGCTACTGCGGACCCCGATGGCGCGCCTCCTCCTCGGGCCGTCCCAGCCCGCATCGTCACCGCACGCACCAACCCGATCGGGGTGGGGAATCGGGGTTCGCAAATCGGCAACCCGAATAGCCCCGCATGCTCGGGTGAGCCGGCGACCGCCCGCGCGCCAGCGGGGTCGACGTCGGCCGGGGCGTTAACGGACGGTCCGACGGTCCGAATTCCGTCGCGATAGCGGGCCCAGTAGACCTCGCGGCGCCGGGCGTCGGTGACCACCAGCGTCTCGCCGGTGGTCTGCCCCCCGATGGCATCCAGGCTGCAGACCCCGTGCACCGGTACGCCGAGCGCGTGCCCGTAGGCCGCAGCGGTCGCCATGCCCACCCGCAGGCCGGTGAACGGCCCCGGACCGCAACCCACCACCACCGCGTCCAGGTCAGCCATTCTTAGCCCCGCATCGACAAGCGCGGCAAGCACATTCGGTGTGAGCTGCTCGGCGTGTGCGCGGGCGCCGAAGGTGACCCGTTGGGCCAGAATGTCCTCATCGGCCACGACACCGGCCATCACCGCGGGAGTGGCGGTGTCGATCGCCAGCACGACGCGGCTCATGAACAGCTCCATCGCCATGTCGCGGTGCGCACGTCGGAACGGCTGATGCGCTCGAGGCGGACGTCTAGGTGCCGCTCGGACAGCCGTTCGGCAAGACCCTCACCCCACTCCACCACCACGACGGCGTCTTCGAGCTCGGTGTCGAGATCCAGCGATTCGAGCTCGTCGAGCAGGTCGGCACCGGTGTGGTCCAGCAGCCGGTAGACGTCGACGTGGATCATCGCGGGGGCGCCAGTCCGGCGCGCCGGATGCACCCGCGCCAGCACGAACGTCGGCGATGTGACCGGTCCGTCGACATCCATCGCCGCGGCAATCCCCTTGGCCAGCACCGTTTTTCCAGCGCCCAGCGGACCGGAGAGCACTACGACGTCGCCAGCTCGCAGCTGGCCGCCCAGCCGCGAACCAAGCGCCACAGTGTCTTCGACACGCGGCAGCGTCGCCACCCCGGACTGAGCCTCAGCCACGGCGGAAGACCCGCTCGCGCCACAGTTGACTCAGAGCCGCGAATCTGCCTGGGGTAGCCCGCTTGACCAGGCGCACCAGCCCATCGTTGACCGGATCAGGCTTGGCGAGCAACACTAAATGACCTGATCTGGCGACAATGACCAACTCGGATTCCGGCAGCGCATCGGCTATCTTCGTCGAGTACTCGGCCGGGGTGACCAGGTCGTGATCGCCGCAGACGATCAGCGTCGGGATCTTCGCCAGCGTGGGCAACGCGGCCGTTTCGTCGTGCACCTGCAACGCGTGTAGGAACTCCACCATGGTCGGAATCGGGGTGTCGAGCATCATCTGCTCGGAGAAGGCCACGACGCTCGGACTGACATTCACGTCGGCGTAGGAGGCCGCCCGCAGGATCGGTCCGATCACGGAACGCGATGCGTTGCGGCCGCGCTGAGCCAGCTTAGGCGCCGACCGTGCGGCTCGCCGAACGGCTTCCAGCGCAGGGTTGTTCAAAATCTCGCCCAGCGGTGACTTCGCCACCCCTTCGGCCGCGGACGAAATCAACGCCGCACCGACAATGCGGTTGCCGTACTGGACGGGGTATTGCCGAGCGTGCGACAAGACGGTCATCCCGCCCATGGAATGACCGACCAGCACGATCGGGCCCCGCGGCGCGATCACCTGCAGCACCGTCTCCATGTCCTTGCCCAGCTGCGTCACCGTGTAGGTTTCCGGCGGAGCTTCGCCGGACCGGCCGTGCCCGCGCTGGTCGTAGAAGATCATCCGGACCTGTGCGCCCCACTCCTCAGACAGCCGCATGCGCTGAAAGTGGAAGGCCCCCATTCGAAGACAGAATCCGTGGGCGAACACCACGGTCAATGGCGCGTCGGTGGGCCCGACCTCGCGCACCGCGAGCGGCACGCCGTCGGGTGTCGTCACCAGGTAACTGCGGTCTCCGTCGAGCGTCTCGAAATCCTCATCGGCGTAGGGGTCATCGATTGCCCTCCCCCGCCTGGTCATCGAGCGGGCCAGCGTTACCCCGGCGATCGTGCCGACCGCGCCTACACCCGCGGCACCTGCCAGCCACCGCGCCAGCCCCACCCTGTCTGTGTGGAAGCCGTCAAAATGTTCATCGCTCAACGATTTCCGGCCTCGCGGTAGGTTCTGGTTATGCGTCCCCGCGGACTGGTCACCACTTCGTAGTGGATGGTGCCCAAGAGATCGGCCCAATCCTGAGCTGTCGGCTCACCCACACTGCCGGGCCCGAACAGGATCGCCTCGTCGCCTTCGGCGACATCGACGTGTCCTGGCCCCAGGTCGACCATGAACTGGTCCATGCAGATCCGTCCGACACCGGGGCGCCGCCTTCCGTTGATCAGCACGTCCAGGCGCCCACCCAGCGACCGGAACACCCCGTCCGCGTAGCCGATCGGCATCAGCGCCACCGTGGTGTCGCGATCAGCGATCCACGTGTGTGCATACGACACGCCTTCACCCGCTCGAACCGACTTCACCAACGCGACAGCACATTTGACTGTCATGGCCGGGATCAGGCCCATGTCGCCCAGGGCAGGTACCGGACTCAGGCCGTACACCGCGATACCGGGTCGCACCATGTCGAAGGCCAGGTCGGGACGTGACAACGTAGCCGAGGAGTTCGACAAATGCGCCACCTCAAACCGCAACCCCTGGCTGCGCGCCAGCGTCACCATATCGGTAAACCGTTGAGCCTGAATGTCGTTGATGGGATTGGCGGGCTGGTCGGCGTAAACCATGTGCGACATCAGACCCCGCAACCGCACGGCGTCCTCGGCGACGGCCTGCTGCAACGCGGTCAGCAACGAAGGGTAGTGCTCCGGGGCCACCCCGTTGCGGTTCAGGCCGGTGTCCACCTTGACGGTCACGGCGGCGGTGCACCCGGTGCGCCGGACCGCGCCCAACAGCTCGTCGAGCTGACGCACCGAGGACACCGCGATGTCAACGTTGGCCAGCAGCGCGGGCCCGAAGTCGATGCCGGGCGGATGCAGCCAGGCCAGCACCGGGGCCGTGATGCCGTCAGCGCGCAGCGTCAGAGCCTCGTCGACGGTGGCGACGCCCAATTCGGTGGCCCCGGCGGCCAACGCGGCCTGCGCGGCCCGGGTGGCGCCGTGGCCGTAACCGTCGGCCTTGACGACGGCCATCACTTGTGCGCCACCGGCGTGCTCGCGCAGCACCCGCACGTTGTGCTCAATGGCACCCAGGTCCACCACAGCCTCGGCGAGGACGCCCGGTGTCAGGGATATCGGCGTAACGGCCACGGCCGCCATTGTCCCAGAAGCTGGTCAAGCGTCCGCATACGCTCGGGGTGCGCCTCAGTGCGCGAAGTGCCGGTCCTCGTAGTGTCCACCCGGCTTGACTTTGTCCAGGTTGGCAAGCGCGGTGCGGGCGTCGTCGTGCAACGCCCGGGCCAGGTCGGCGGAGAGTCCTTCGCGAACCACGATGCGCAGCACAGATACGTTGGTGGCATTGTCGGGCATGGTGTAGGCGGGCACCTGCCAACCAAACGTCCGTAGCTCGTGCGAGACGTCGAACTCGGTATAGCCGCGGTCCCCGGCAAGCCGGAAGCTGACCACCGGAATCGCCGAACCGTCCGAGATCAACTCACAGCCGTCCGCTTCGCGCAGCTGCTCACCCAGCCACTGCGCCGTCGACGACAGGCTCCGCATGACCTTGGTGTAACCGTCGCGGCCCAGCCGCAAGAAGTTGTAGTACTGACCGATTACCTGGTTGCCCGGACGGGAGAAGTTCAGGGTGAAGGTGGGCATGTCACCGCCGAGGTAGTTGACATGGAAAACCAAGTCCTCGGGCAGATACTCCTGGCTGCGCCACACCACAAAGCCGATGCCCGGGTAGGTCAGCCCGTATTTGTGCCCGCTGACATTGATCGACACCACCCGCGGCAGCCGGAAATCCCAATTCAGTTCGGGATGCAAGAACGGCACCACAAAGCCGCCGCTGGCCGCGTCGACATGCACCGGGACATCAACGCCGCCGCCCGCGGCCAGCTTGTCCAACGCCGCGCAGATCTCCGCGATCGGTTCGAGCTCGCCGGTGTAAGTAGTGCCCAAGATCGCCACCGCACCGATGGTGTCCTCATCGACCGCGTCGACGACCTGCTCGGGCGTGATGACATAGCGCCCCTCCTCCATCGGCAGGTAGCGGGGTTCGACATCGAAGTAGCGACAGAATTTCTCCCAGACCACCTGGACGTTGGAGCCCAGCACCAGGTTGGGAGTACGGCCCTTCCAGTCTTTGCCGACCTTCTGGCGCCAGCGCCACTTGAGCGCCAACCCGCCGAGCATGACCGCCTCGCTGGAGCCGATGGTGGACACCCCGCAGGCGCTGGACGGGTCGTTGTCGCGCAGGTTTTCGGCGTGAAACAGATCGGCCACAATACATACGCATCGTTGCTCGATCGCTGCGGTCAACGGGTATTCGTCCTTGTCGATCATGTTCTTGTCGAACGTCTCGGCCATCAGCCTGTCCGCCTGGGGATCCATCCAGGTGGTGACGAAGGTGGCCAGGTTCAGCCGCGAGCTGCCGTCGAGCATCAGCTCGTCGTGAATGAAGCGGTATGCGGCGTCGGGATCCATCGACTCCTCGGGCAGCCGCAGTGCCGGCACGGGGGTGGTGAACATGCGGCCGGTGTAGGCAGGCGCGATCGAGTGGGCGGGGACGGACGAGCGACGGACGGTCACAGGGATCCTTTCGTGGGCGGCTGGGTGCTACAGGGTCGCGAGAGCGGCTCGGATGTGCGGGACGATCCGGGACGCCGACGTGGGAGTGTCCCCAGGCCCTGGATCGGCGGCCGACAGCGCCGCGGCGCGCGCGTGCACGAAGGCCGCTGCCGCCGCGGCTTCGGCTGCCGGTAACCCCGCGGCCAGCAACGCGCCGATCATGCCGGATAACACGTCGCCGGACCCGGCGGTGGCCGCCCAGGCCTGTCCGGCCCGGTTGAGGTAGACCAGCCCGCCTGGTTCGGCGATGACGGTGACGTTGCCCTTTAACAGCACGGTGACGCCGAGCGCGTCGGCAAGCTTGCGGGTGGCGCCGATTCGGTCGTCGCCGGGGGAAGAGCCGGCCAGCCGGGCGAACTCACCGGCGTGCGGCGTCAGCACCGTGGGGGCGCGGCGCGAGCCGACTAAGTCGGGGTGAGCCGCCAAGATGGTCAGTCCGTCGGCGTCGACCAGCACTGGCAGATCGGTCTCCAGCGCGAACCACAGTGCGGCAGCCCCGGTTTCGTCGGTGCCCAAGCCCGGTCCGACGACCCAAGCTTGCACCCGCCCGGCCGCGGTCGGGGTGGGCGACGCGATCACCTCGGGCCAGTGCGCGAGCACTTCGCTGTGCGCGCTGCCGGCGTAGCGGACCATCCCGGAGGTGGCTGCGACCGCGGCACCGGTGCACAACACCGCGGCGCCCGGATAGGTCGACGAGCCGGCCATGATCCCCGTCACGCCCTGGGTGTACTTGTCGTCGTGGGGTCCGGGAACCGGCCAGCGCGCCGCCACGTCCGCGGCTTCGAAAGCCAACACGTCGGTGTCGGGCAGGTCGAGGCCGATATCCACCAGCTTCACCCGGCCGCAGTCGGCCAGCGCGTGCACGGGTTTGAGCCCGCCGAAGGTGACGGTCAGCGCGGCATGCACCGCCGGGCCGCTGATCGCCCCGGTCGCCACGTCGATCCCGCTGGGGCTGTCGACCGCGACCACCGGGATCGCCGCGGCGTCGACAACCTCGAAGACTTTGGCCGCGTCTGGCCGCAACGGCCCCGAACCGGAGATACCGACGACGCCGTCGATCACCAGATCGGTCGACTCGGCAATGTTGTCCACGATCCGGCCACCGGCTTCCCGGAATGCCGCCAACCCCTTCTGGTGGGTACGTTCCGGTTTGAGCAGGATCGCGTCGGCGGCCGCCCCGCGACGACGCAGGAAAGTCGCCGCCCACAGCGCATCACCACCGTTGTCGCCCGAGCCGACGACCGCGCACACCCGGCGTCCGGCAACCCCGCCGGTGCGGGCGGTCAGCTCGCCGATGATCGCGGTAGCCAAACCGTAGGCCGCGCGCCTCATCAGCGCGCCATCGGGCAGGTTGGCCAGCAGCGGCGCTTCGGCCTCGCGGATCGCGTCAGCCGAGTAGTAGTGCCGCATTGGCCCGCATACCCTCCGCTGGTTCGATTGACCGGCTCGCCCCCGCAAGCGGGGGGACCCCCACCTCATCGCGTCCCCGCGCTCTGCATCGTCGCCGCTCGCAGCTCGTCCTGCCCGCGCGCTGCCAACATTACGTGCCCCGCAACCCCGGTACAGTCGATCAACCAAGCTAACACCGCGACCCGGACTTAAGCGCGGTCGCGCGCGCGGGCCATTGGATAGAACAGCAAGCCGATGAAGATCGCCGAGAAGTGCCCGATCGCAGTGAAGTTCAGATGGATGAACAACGGCACGGTGAACACGGTGATCAACACCGCGAGATAGCCCCAGCGCCACGGCAGCGCGACCCGATAGGCCAGCACCGCGATCACCCCGACCATGAAATAGCTGACCCCGATATCGCGGGCGTAGACCAGGCGGTCAGGCTCTATCTGAAGCTGGATCGCCAGATACAGCAGGCCCTCGCTGATGTACGTTGCACCGACGTGTGCGGTCAAACCCACGGCGAGCCAACGTATTTCGCCGAGCCATCGCTCCGCCGGGGCAAGGAAGACGGTGAACAGCAGCAGATATGGCGCCCAGTAGCGGCCAGCGATCCAGAACAGGCTGGTGAGCAGCACTTGAAGCGGCTGGGTCGCCAACGCGTGGATATTCGTTGACTGGTGGACCAGCAGACTGCGCAATTCCTGCCGGCTCACATTGCGCTGAATGATCGTGGTGACCAGTAGCACGATCAGCCACGAGTACGTCAATGGCGCGCTGCGGACGAATCGCCACACCGCGGTGAGCCAGCCCTTCAGGCGCGTTTGGACGGATGGGTCTCCCACGCCGTTTACCTTGGCACGACTGAGCGGATCTTGATCCACTCGCACACCGGGCGTATCGTTCTCCCCAATTACGAGACCATCCGTATCGTAATTGGGGTCGACGTCGCAGGCGCGCTGCCGCGATGACTCGAAAGGATTACCCTCGATGCGCAGCCGCTACGCCGGCCAACCCTTCACCACCCCCACATCCGAAATCGCCGCGGCGCTCGAGGACGTCAGCATCCCGACGCTGCTGCTCTCGCTGGTACACATCACCGGCGACGCCCGCTTCATCCGGGAGTTCAAACCCGCCGGGATCTTCCTCAACGAGATCCAGGGATTCATGTCCGAGGACGATAAGGCCCGCGCTCGGGCCGATGCATTACCGGTAATCGCCGACTATCGCGACCGCGGCTGCCCCGAGCCCGCGCCACTGTCCGACGGGCTGATCAAGGAGATGATGGATTGGGCGGTCTGCGAAGACGTGCCCGATGACTATTTGGCATTGCTCGCCGAAGAGATGGACCTCGACGGGGTCGATCCGCGCCGCCCGGCGCCGCTGGACTCCGACCGCGCCGAACAATTGCCCGTGGTCGTCATCGGGTGCGGTGAATCGGGGATTCTGGCCGGAGTTCGCCTGAAACAGGCCAATGTTCCGTTCACCATCGTGGAGAAAAACGCAGGCCCGGGCGGAACCTGGTGGGAGAACAGCTATCCGGGAGCACGCGTCGATGTCGCCAACCACTTCTACTGCTACAGCTTCGAGCCCAGCAATGACTGGACACACTTCTTTGCCGAACAGCCGGAGTTGCAGAATTACTTCGCCAGCGTGATGAACAAACATGGTCTCGGCGACCATGTGCGTTGGCAGACCGAGGTCGTTGCCGCCGAGTGGGACGACGACGACGGCATGTGGACGATCACCGTACAACAGCCCGACGAGGGACTTAACACAATGCGGGCGCGTGCTCTGATCACCGCGGTCGGCCAGCTCAACCGGCCTTATCAACCCGGCATCGAGGGTGCTGCGAGCTTTCGCGGGCGATCGTTTCATTCCGCGAGATGGGACCACTCGGTCGAGCTCAGCGGTAAGCGCGTTGCGCTGATCGGCGCCGGCGCCAGCGGTTTTCAGATCGCGCCGGCAATCGCCGACGACGTCGAGCACCTCACCGTTTTTCAGCGCACCGCTCAGTGGATGTTTCCCAACCCGATGTACCACGAGCGTGTCGGCGCCGGTGTCCGCTGGGCGATGGACCACCTGCCGTTCTACGGGCGCTGGTATCGATTCCTGGTGCTGTGGCCCGGCTCTGACAAAGGGCTCGACGCGGCGCGGGTCGACCCGGCCTACCCCGACCAGGACTACGCAGTCAGTGAGATCAACGCCGTCGCGCGGTTGATGTTCACCGACTGGATCACCAATCAGGTTGACGGGGACCAGGATTTGTTGGCCAAGGTTCTACCGGACTATCCGGCCACCGGGAAACGGACACTGCAGGACAACGGCACCTGGCTACGCACGCTGCGCCGCGACGACGTCGACTTGGTGCGCACTCCCATCCTGCGGATCACTCGCGATGGCGTCGTCACCACCGACGGCGCTACTCACGATGTCGACGTCATCGTTTATGCCACCGGGTTTCGGCACACCGATGTTCTATGGCCGATGACAATCACCGGTCGCGACGGAACCGACTTGCGCAGCGTCTGGGGCCAACGGCCGTACGCTTATTTGGGGATCACGGTGCCGGACTTTCCGAACTTCTTCGTCATCTACGGACCCGGCGCTCATCTCGCCCACGGCGGCAGTCTGATCTTCAATTCCGAGCTGCAGATGCGCTACATCAACAGTTGTCTGGAGCTATTGGCCGAGCCGAACGTGCACGCAATAGAACCGACCGCCCAAGCGGCGGCCGAATGGCATCAGCGCCACCAGGCCGAAATAAAACAGATGGTGTGGTCGCACCCGGCGGTCAAACACTCCTACTTCAAAAACGCCGACGGCGAGATTCACACGGTCAGCCCGTGGCGACTCAATGAATACTGGGCGGCCACCCGCCAACCCGACTGGTCTCAGTTCGTCGTGCGTAAGAATCGAGGTGCGGCTTCATCGTGAGCGCCGGAGAGCATGGGCACCTGCTGTCCATTGGCTTACGCCTCCATGCTCTGCAGCCACATCTCGAGCACCCCAAGTTGCCAGAGCGTGTTGCCGTCCAGCCTGGTCCGTGTCTCGTTCGGGGCCGCCAGCAGGGCTTTGACGCACTCAGCGCGATAAAGCCCACGGCTGCGGGCAGCATCGTTGGTGACTGCGTCGCGCACCATGTCGAGCAGCTCGCCGTGCAGATGGCGGATGCTCGGCACCGGGAACAGGCCCTTGGTCCGGTCGATCACTTCCGACGGCAACAGCGCTCGCGACGCATCCTTCAGCACGCCTTTGCCTTTCGAGGCCAACTTCAGCTCGGGCGGGCATTTAGCCGCTAGCTCGACGAACTCATGGTCGAGGAACGGCACCCGCCCCTCTAGACCCCACGCCATCGTCATCGAGTCGACACGTTTGACCGGATCGTCGACAAGCATGACCTGGGTGTCCAGCCGCAGTGCTGCGTCCACCGCAGTTTCGGCGCCCGGCGCCGACTGGTGGGCGGTCACGAATTCGCGGCTCACGTCGGCGTCAATCCCGTACTCGGGGGCGAAGATTGACATCACATCGCCGTGGTCGCGGTCGAAGAACACTTTCGCATAGGCCTCAGTGGTCTGTTCGCGGGCGATGTTGGCCAGCGGCGGGTACCAGAAGTATCCGGCCAAGACCTCATCGGCGCCCTGCCCGGACTGGACAACCTTCACCGATTTACTCACCTGCTCGGAGAGCAGGTAAAACGCCACGCAGTCGTGGCTGACCATCGGTTCAGTCATCGCGGCAATGGTTTTCGGCACCGCCGGGACCAGCCGGGAGGCGTCGATGTGGATCTTGTGGTGGTCGGTGTCGAAAGTTTTGGCGACCAGGTCGGAATAGAAGTATTCATCGCCGGATTCGCCTTCGTGCGGGTCAAAGCCGATGCTGAACGTGGCCAGGCCGTGTTGTCCCTGCTCGGCCAACAACGCCACCACGACCGAAGAGTCGATGCCGCCGGACAGCAAGACCCCGACTGGGACGTCGGCGACCATCCGGCGTCGTACGCCGGTCCGCAACGCGTCCATCAGCGCGGCCTGCCAGTCGGTCGCCGACCACGACGCCTTGTCCGGATCTCGACCGAATCCGGGGTTCCAGTAGACGGTGTCCGTTTGTGCACCGTCGGGCTGGATCACCCGCACGGTCGCCGGCGGCAGCTTCTGCACTCCGCGGTACACGGTGCGCGGTGCCGGCACCACGGCGTGGAATGACATGTAATGGTGCAGCGCTTGGCGATCCAATTCGGTGTCCACACCACCGGATTTCAGCAGCGCACGCACGGTGGACGCGAACCGCAGTCGCCCCGGCGAGGACGCCAGATACAGCGGCTTGATGCCCAGCCGGTCGCGTGCCAGTGTCACCACTCCGGTGTCGCGGTCGGCGATAACGAACGCGAACATCCCCTTGAAGTGGTCGACGCAGCGCACTCCCCAGTGGTGAAACGCCTTGATCACGACCTCGCTGTCGGCAGTCGAGAAGAAGCGATAGCCGTGATCCTGAAGTTCTTTGCGCAGCTCTTTGTAGTTGTAGATGCAGCCGTTGAACACCAGCGTCAGCCCGAGATCACTGTCGACCATTGGCTGGGCTCCGCGGGAGGAAAGGTCGATGATCGAGAGCCGCCGGTGCCCGAAAGCGATCGGTCCGTGCGCCACCACGCCGTCGGCGTCGGGTCCGCGTGACGTCATTGCACCGGCCATCCGGGCGACGGCGTCGACGTCGGCCACCTGCTCATCGAAGCGGATTTCACCGCATAAACCGCACATGACTAGCCGCTTACTCGACCGTGACCGACTTAGCCAGATTCCGCGGCTTGTCGACGTCGTAGCCGCGCGCCTGCGCCACCGAGGCGGCGAAAACCTGAAGCGGAATGGTCGATAGCAGCGGCTGGAAAAGTGTTGACACTGAAGGGATCTCAATCAGGTGGTCGGCGTATGGCCGCACGGTGTCGTCGCCTTCCTCTGCGATGACGATGGTGATCGCGCCGCGGGTCTGGATTTCGCGGATGTTGGACAGCAGCTTGGCGTGCAGGGTTGCCGAGCTCTTGGGTGAGGGCATCACGACGATGACCGGCAGGTCGTCTTCGATCAGTGCGATCGGACCGTGTTTGAGCTCACCGGCGGCGAAGCCCTCGGCGTGCATGTAGGCCAGTTCCTTGAGCTTCAGCGCGCCTTCCAGCGCCACCGGGTAGCCGACGTGGCGGCCGAGGAACAGGATGGTGGACGCCTGAGCGAACCGGTGAGCCAATGCGGCGACCGGCTTGATGTCGTGGATCACCCGAGCCACCAGGTCCGGCATGGATTCCAGTTCGCGGTATTCGCGTTCGACTTCGTCGGGGTATTTGGTGCCGCGGGCCTGCGCCAGCGCCAGGCCGACCAGGTAGTTGGCGGCGATCTGCGCCAAGAAGGTCTTGGTCGACGCCACGCCGATCTCCGGTCCGGCGCGGGTGTAGAGCACCGCATCGCATTCGCGCGGGATCTGGGATCCGTTGGTGTTGCAGATCGCCAGGACCTTGGCCTTCTGTTCCTTGGCGTGCCGGACCGCTTCTAAGGTGTCGGCGGTCTCACCGGACTGCGAGATGGCCACCACCAGCGTGCTGCGGTCCAGCACCGGGTCGCGGTAGCGGAACTCGCTGGCTAGCTCCACCTCTACCGGCAGCCGAGTCCAGTGCTCGATGGCGTACTTGGCCAGCAGGCCGGAGTGATAGGCGGTTCCACAGGCCACCACGAAAACCTTGTCGATCTCTCGCAATTCCTGGTCGGAAAGCCGCTGCTCGTCGAGCACGATGCGGCCATCGACGAAATGGCCGAGCAGCGTGTCGGCTACCGCGGTGGGCTGCTCGGCGATCTCTTTGAGCATGAAGTACTCGTAGCCGCCCTTTTCGGCAGCGTCCAGGTCCCAGTCGATGTGAAAGGTCCGAGCCACTGCGGTCATGTCGTTGCCGTCGAAGTCGGCGATCTGGTAGCCGTCGGCGGTGATCACCACCGCCTGGTCCTGGCCGAGCTCGACAGCCTCGCGGGTGTGTCCGATGAAGGCGGCCACATCGGAGCTGACGAACATTTCGCCGTCGCCGATTCCCACCACCAACGGCGTGGAGCGGCGCGCCGCGACAATGGTGCCCGGCTCGTCGGCGTTGGCGAACACCAGCGTGAAGTGGCCTTCGAGGCGGCCCAGCACCGCGAGCACGGAACCCGCGAAATCACCAGCGGTCGCTCCCTCGCGGTACGCCTGCGACACCAGGTGTACGGCCACCTCGGTGTCGGTATCGCTGGCGAAATCCACGCCTGCGGCCTCCAGCTCCCGGCGCAGGGTCGCGAAGTTCTCGATGATGCCGTTGTGGACGACGGCGATCTTGCCGGCCGCGTCACTATGCGGGTGCGCGTTGCGATCGGTGGGGCGTCCGTGGGTGGCCCATCGGGTGTGCCCCAGGCCGGTGCTGCCACCCAGCGCCGACGGGTCGGTCTGGTCGAGGGCATGCTCGAGGTTGGACAGCCGACCGGCACGCCTGCGGACGGTGAGCGTGCCGTCCCCGTCGATTAACGCGACCCCTGCGGAGTCGTAACCGCGGTACTCCATCCTGCGCAACGCACCGACCACGACCTGACAGGCATGCTGCTGCCCGACGTAGCCGACAATTCCGCACATAGCCAATCAGGGTAGTGCAGCCGCCCCAGCTGGGACGGCTGCACTCTCTGACCTGCGCAAGCGGCTCAAAGGCGGGTCAGGCAGGGATGCTCGTTTGCCGATTGGTCGTCCCGTGAGCCGCCGCTATCCGGCTTACCGGCCCCAACCTGGGCCACCTGGGCCGCCGGGACCACGGTGGTCGTTGTCGCGCCAGCCGGGGCCGTTGTTGTAGCCACCCGGGCCGTTGTTGTAGCCACCCGGGCCGTCTGGGTGCCAGCCACCCTGGCCGTGCCAGTGGCCCGCGTCGTGCGGGTCGCCGTCGCCGTAGAAGTCGTCGTGGCAGCGGCCCCAGTCCCAATTGTTACCCCAACCCGGGTCCCAGAACTGGCCGGGACACCAGTGGTAATCGGGCATCGGCCCGCCAGGTCCGGGTAATGCCTCGGCAACGCTCGCCGCGCCCAAACCAGCAAGTCCTAGACCTGCGGTGATGGCAGTCGCAGCTGCAATTCGTCTGATGTTCTTCACCTTGTCCTGGTACCACGCCAACTGCAACGACCAAACATTCCACAGGAAGTGTTTCTTATGAATTCATATGAATAACCTTGGTACCAGCTGGGTTTCGGTACTCGTGTTGACGGCCACGTAGGTGCTAGAAGCCGCGTTGCCGCAGGAAGCCGAGCCGTGGACGTTGCCGCGGATATCCAGCTACTTGATACTGAGCCTGTGACAAACTTGCAACGTCACACTTTGGTCTCGAGCAGGAAGCAGACATCCGGTGCCCGATTACGGGTTTCATCCCGACTTGCAGCAAAGCGGACGGATCGGACGCAATCGAGTACACCATGTCAGGTCGTCTGACATCGACGCCGACACCGCGCAAAGCGAAGGCATGCAGCGCTTCGCGGCGATCAGTGGACGCGCGGTCGGCTCGGAAAAACTTTGGATGGGCGAGACGCACGTCCACCCGCGGGCGATGTCGGCCAACCATCACCACGGCGAGTCCGAGACGGCGATATTTGTGCTGAGCGGCCACCCCGACTTCGTCTTTCATGACGGCGAGCAGGAAGTGCGGATCGCAGCCCATCCCGGTGACTACGTCTTCATACCGCCGTATTTGCCGCATCGCGAAGAAAATCCGAGTCCAGACCAGCCGGCCATCGTCGTAATCGCTCGCAGCACCCAAGAGGCGATCGTGGTCAATCTGCCCCAGCTCTACCCGCTATAACCCGACAAAACAGTGCAGCCGCCCATCAGGCGGCTGCAACTTTTTTGCGATTTGCTGTCAATTGCTTTGGCATGAGCTGTTATCCGGCGCGGACCTGTGTATTGCGCGCCCGTTTGATCGCCCCCGCTTCGCCATTTGCCCGTTCGGGACGCTGGCGCCGTGCGCTACCGTCAACGGGTGGCCCGCACCCGCAAACTTGTCGCCGCTCTGACCCGGCGTGGGCCGCATCGCGTCTTACGCGGCGACTTGGCCTTCGCGGGCCTGCCGGGCGTGGTCTACACGCCCGAAGCGGGACTGAACCTGCCCGGTCTCGCTTTCGGTCACGACTGGCTCACCGGCATCGAGCGCTATTCGGGTCTGCTGGAGCATCTGGCCTCGTGGGGCATTGTCGCGGCGGCTCCCGACACCGAGCGAGGGCTGGCGCCGTCGGTGTTGAACCTGGCCTTCGATCTGGGCACCGCGCTCGATATCGCCGCGGCGGTTCGGCTGGGGCCAGGCAAGATCAGCGTCCATCCCAACAAACTCGGGCTGATCGGTCATGGCTTCGGCGGTTCTGCCGCGGTGTTTGCGGCAGCCGGGATGAAGGACAAGCCCAAAGCGGTGGCGGCGATCTTTCCGACCGTGACCAGCCCGCCGGCCGAGCAGCCGGCCGCGACGCTGGCCGTTCCCGGTGTGGTGTTCAGTGCTCCCGGCGATGAGAAGAAATTACGTTCCAATGCCATTGACCTCTGGCAGGCCTGGGACACCGCGACGCTGCGGGTCGTGCGCAAGGCCCAGCCTGCCGGGCTTGCCGAAGGCCGCCGGTTGATGACGGCGTTCGGACTGGGCGGCCCGGACCGCAAGACACAGAAGACGGTTCGTGCGCTGCTGACGGGGTTTTTGCTGTACGCACTCGGCGGTGACAAGACCTACCGCGAATTCGCTGATCCTGACGTCGTGCTCCCCAAGACCGTCGCATTGGAGGACCAGGCGGCCCCGGTGACACCCGAAGACAAAATCGTCGCGCTGCTCAAGGGCTGATTGAACGGGTCACTGCCCGGCCTGGGGTAGTTCGTCGGCAGCGATCTCGCACGGAGTTTTCCCGTCGGGCGGCGGTTCGGTGGGCGGCGCGTCAGCGGGCGGCGGGTCGGCAGGCGGTGCCTGCGCGGGCGGCGCCGTGACCTGCTGGGCTACCGGCTCGTCGACGGAATCATCTGGCGCCGAGGGGTTCTCGGCGGGTGTTTCGGCGCCGGCGTCGGTGTTGGCAGCGGCCGGCTCGGCGTCGCCCGCGTCCGCGTCGTCGTCTTCGTCGTCGTCCTCGAGATCGTCGACATCGAGTGGATCGTCGACATCCAGCGGATCGTCCAACAGCGGATCGCCGGAATCCGAAGGACCAGAAGGATCAGCGAGTCCGTCAGCCAGCGAGCCCACCAGAGCGCCGATACCGTCGACAATTTTGCCGACCACGCCTCCGATGTTGCCGGCGAGACCGCCAAGGCCGCCCAGATTGCCTGCACCGGTGGATAACTCGGCGCCATCGCCCAGTGGGGTCGCCATCTCCGGGGGCACGGAAGGCCAATTGCCGAGCGGGCTCGCCGAAAGTGCTGGAGGCGCTTCGGTTGTCGGCGGTGGCGGTGGCGGCGGCGGCGCGGCAGCGGGCGCTGTCGGCGCAGCGGGCGCGACATCGGGCGGCGATGACACCTCCGGTCGGGTGTGCATGGTTGGGCCGAGAGTAACCAGCTGGTCGGTGACCGGTTGCCAGCTCGGCCCCAGCTCGCCGGGAATCTCGAAACACACGTCGGGCGCGGAGGTCAACGCTTCGACGGCCACGTCGTATGACGCCGCCACCGCCGTCGCCGTCGAGCGCATCGCGGTGAGCCAGTCGCCGCGAATATCGTTGTCCACGTACGGGGTAACCTGTCGACGAACCAGTTCTTCGGCTTCTGATCGGTCACCCGCCCCGGTGGTCACCGTGTGTGCGGCGGCCAGCCAAGCTGACCGCTGGGCCTGGCTGCGGTCGTCGACGGAGATCGCGGTCGCGACCTTGTCGTCGACCAGCTGCCACAGGTTGTCACCCAGCGCTGCACAGCTGTCGGCCGCCGCGCGCACTCGCCTGGCCAGCTCGGCTGCGGCGTCAAGATGGCGCCGCAGAAAACCGGTCGCGGAGTCGGCCCCTGGCCCGGTCCAGGCCGCCGCAAGTTGGCTTATCTGCGCACGCTGCGACCACAGCGCCTCCTCGATCGCGTTGACCGCAGCCCGCAACTCGGCCGTATCGTTGTCGAGTACCCGCAGGTCAAGTCCAGCTTCGGTGTCATAAGAGTCCCGAACCTGTGAATCGTGCCCGGTCAGATCGGGATGCTGATACCCGAGCGCATGGCAAGCTTGCACGTAGGTCTGGGTGTGCTGCACAGCGGGCTGGCCCTCGGCCAGCCGCGCGGCCACGTCGCCGGCGGGCATATTTCAGCCGATTCGTGCGGCGGCGCGCAGGTCGGCCTCGCCGTAGCGGTCGGCGCTGGCCCGCAGCGCGGTGGCGATCTCCAGCGTTGCCCGCGCCCATTGCGCAAGCTCACCGGTCAGCCGGTTCAGAGCAAGTCGCAGCGCGTCGCCGTGCCCGACGTATGCCCGGCCCGCAGAAGCCCCATCGAAGGCCAGCCTGCAGCAGTGGGTGCGCACCACGCCGTCGATGAGCTGTGCGACGTCGTCGAACCGGTTCGCGACCGTGCGCACCGCCGCGGCGTCGACGAATGCATCTCGTTGTCCCATGACGGCTTCGACGTATCACGCCGTCCGGGGGTTCCGTACTCAGTGCTGGGCGCGTACCGTCTCGGCGACGTGGGCGGCCAGCCGGTGGGCGACGCGTTCGTCGTCGGCCTCCACCATCACTCGGATCATCTGCTCAGTTCCCGAAGGCCGCAACAGGATTCGTCCGGTATCGCCGAGCTCGTCCTCGGCCTGCTGTACCGCCGTGCGAACCGAGGGCGCGGCGATGGCGGCGGCCTTGTCGGCGACCCCAACATTGATCAGCACCTGCGGCAGAGTATGCATGGCCGAGGCCAGGGCTGCCAGCGACGAGCCGGTCTGCGCCATTCGCGACATCAGCCGCAAACCGGTCAGCACGCCGTCGCCGGTGGTCGCCAGTGCGGGCAGCACGATGTGGCCGGACTGCTCGCCGCCGAGACTGTACTCACCGGACCGCAGTTCTTCGAGCACATAACGGTCGCCGACACTGGTGGTGCGCACGGTCACCCCGGCCGCGCGCATCGCCAGGTGCAGGCCGAGGTTGCTCATCACGGTTGCCACCAGGGTGTTGGCGGCCAGTTCGCCGGCGTCCTGCATCGCCAGCGCCAAGATCACCATGATCGCGTCACCATCGACGACCCGGCCGGCGGCATCGATCGCCAGGCAGCGGTCGGCGTCTCCGTCGTGCGCCAAACCGAGGTCGGCACCATGAGCGATCACCGCGGATCGCACGGCGTCCAGGTGCGTCGATCCGCAGCCGTCGTTGATGTTGAGCCCGTTAGGTTCGGCGTTGATGGCGATGACCTGGGCGCCGGCTGCGCGGTAAGCCCGAGGTGCGGCCGCTGACGCCGCGCCGTGCGCGCAGTCCACGACCACGGTCAGCCCGTCGAGGCGGACGGTGCCGGCCTTGCCGATGTGGCGCAGATAGCGGTCCAGCGCGTCCTCGGCGTCGATCACCCGCCCGATCCCCGCACCGGCGGCACGCAACCCCGGCCCGGCCGCCACCAAGTCCTCGATCTGATCCTCGGTGGCGTCATCGAGCTTGTGCCCGCCGGGACCGAAGATCTTGATGCCGTTGTCGGGCATCGGGTTGTGCGACGCCGAGATCATCACGCCGAAGTCGGCGTCATAGGCGCTGGTCAGGTAGGCCACCGCAGGGGTGGGCAGCACCCCGGCCCGAAGCGCGTCGACGCCCTCGCTGGTCAAGCCGGCGATCACCGCAGCTTCCAGCATCTCGCCGCTGGCCCGCGGGTCGCGGCCGATCACTGCGACCCGCCGACGCGCGCCTGGCCGGGCAGTCAGCCGCCGAGCCGCCGCAGCGCCCAACGCCAGCGCAAGCTCGGCGGTGAGCTCTTGGTTGGCGATTCCGCGGACGCCGTCGGTGCCGAACAGTCGACCCATGCGGACAAACCTCTCACAGTTGACGGCCATGCACGTACGTGACAAGAGGATTACCCGTAGTGCCGCCCAACCGACACCCGGCTGTGATCCCCGCGTAGATCAGCGCTTGCTGTACTGCGGCGCCTTGCGGGCCTTCTTCAAGCCGTACTTCTTGCGCTCGGTGGCTCGCGGGTCACGGGTAAGGAAGCCGGCCTTCTTCAGCACGGGCCGATCTTCCGGCGTGACCAGGATCAATGCCCGAGCGATGGCCAGCCGCAGCGCACCGGCCTGGCCGGACGGGCCGCCACCATCGAGATGGGCAAAGATGTCGAAGCTTTCGACCCGGTCCACGGTGACCAGCGGCGCCTTGATGAGCTGCTGGTGCACCTTGTTGGGAAAGTAGGCCTCCAGGGTGCGGCCGTCGAGGTCGAATTTGCCGCTGCCGGGCACCAGCCGCACTCGCACCACGGCCTCCTTGCGGCGCCCGACGGTCTGGATCGGACGCTCGATGACGAAGCTGTCCTCCCGCTTGGTCGCGGGCGCAGCCTCGTGGGTTTCGACAGCGGCTGCAGTGCTCTCAGCGGTTTCGGTTTCTGTCATTGGGTCACCTGCTTGATCTCGAACGGAACCGGCTGCTGGGCGGTGTGCGGATGCTGCGGCCCGGCGTAGATGCGTAGCTTGCGCTTGATCTGACGGCCGAGCTTGTTTTTCGGCAGCATGCCGACGATCGCCTTCTCCACCACACGGTCGGGGTGCTTGTCCATCAGGTCACCGATCGTGCGTTTCCGCAGCCCGCCGGGATAACCGGAGTGACGGTAGGCCAGCTTGTTATGCAGCTTGTCGCCGCTGATGGCGACCTTGTCGGCGTTGACGATGATGACAAAGTCACCACCGTCGACATTGGGGGCGAATGTCGGCTTGTGCTTGCCGCGCAGCAGGTTGGCTGCCGCCACGGCAAGGCGGCCGAGCACCACGTCGGTGGCGTCGATGACGTACCACGCCCGCGTGGTGTCACCCGCCTTCGGCGCGTATGTAGGCACAGCGCTTACCTTTCTTATCCCGGTTCTCACCGGTGTCTGGATCCCGGTGGCCCGGGTGCCGGTCAGGCGTCCACGGCAAAGGGATGACCTCGGCGACCGACATTGACCCGAGTCCCGGCGTACCGCACGCCAACGGAGCAGCTTACCGGCGGCTGTACAGGCAGGTCAAAACGTCGTGGGCGGGATGGGTGAACGCCCGGCCGGCGACGGTCAGCAAGGTCGCGCAGCACCGGAAAGGGAGGCGGCCGTGGCGTGGCCCCAGCGCCGCGTGACGCTGGGGCTTGCCGACGGTTCAGAGTCGATGCATCTCGCGTTCCATACGCGAGTACTCGAGGTAGCTGGCTCGCGACGGAACGTGCCGTCGCTTCGGCTGCGGCTGCGATGAGGGCGACGAGACCACGCGACGCAGGGGGACCGAAAAGACCCGGGTTGCCACCGTCCACCACCGGGTCGGCTGCACCCTCACTGCGGCCGCAGTGCCCAACATGACCTCTTGTTCACTGATGAGTGTCGGCGCCGGCAGCAGCTGGGCATCGGTGGGTGATGCACACGGCTCGGTGACCATCTCGGCTTGCTCTGTCGGCTCCTCGCCGTCGACTAGACGCCGCGACTCATCGGGTGCCATTGTCAGTTCGGACACTGCTCTACCTCCTTCGGGTGCTGGCGAGCTCTTCGCCGGAACCAGCGTGCGATTGAGGCCTTGTCGGATTCTCAACGAAATCTTGTCGATGCTGAGCTCAGCGCCAGCGTGACCACACATACGGGACTAACGCCCGCAGAAAGTCAAGGTCGGGGCCAGGCTGGGCGTGCGCGAAGGCATGTTCGAAGTACTCCTGAGCCACCAGGAGAATGCCCTCGGCGTATTCACTGGTAAAGGCGATGCTGCCGTAGTCGTCCATCAGGCTGCGCACAGTGCCGACAAGCTCGGCCGACCGCTCCGCCGGGCGGCGCCGCAGATAGTCATCGACCAGGGCGAGATCCGACCCTTGCGCGTTGGCCAATAGGTGCACCAGCGGCAGTGTCCGCTTCCCTTCGTAAAGGTCACCCAGAATTTCTTTGCCGTAATCGCGCTCATCGCCGATGAGGTTCAGCACGTCGTCGCGAATCTGGAACGCAGCCCCGAAATGGAACCCGAACCGGACGATCGGACCCAACTCCACCGTGCCACGCGACCCGACGATCGCACCTACCCGAAGCGGGTGGATGGTGGTGTACCAGCATGTTTTATGCATGATCAGTTGCAGGTAATCTTCGGGGCGCAGATTCGCCACGTCTTGCTGCCGCCAGCCGATTTCGGTCGCCTGGCCTTCCAGGGTGCGCATTGCCATCGTGTCGAATTCGGCCCACACCAGGTCGGCGAGGTTTCGGTCCAGTCGACGAGTCGCCCTCCGAAGAACTTGGCCGGCGACGACACCCAGGCCATCACCGGCGTTCAAGGCCGCCGCAACGCCATGGGTGGCCGAAAGGGTTGGGCGGCCTCGACGCATCAAGCTGCCGTCGGCAATATCATCGTGCACCAGAAACGCGTTGTGCAGCAGCTCGATTGCTACAGCAATCCCCAACAGGTCATCGGTGTTTCCGCCGAAGACCCGACCAGCGGCAAGACACAGCGCGGGCCGCAAGGCCTTGCCCGGCCGTGACGGATATTCACGCATCGGCGCGTACAGCCATTCGGAAGGTTCGCCGTCGGGCATTGCGTCCAACATCGACCGGCGAATCTGTTTGGCCACGTGACGGAGTCGATCATCGACCGCCGACACCAACTCCGCCGTGGTCATGTGATCGGACTTAACGTAAAGACCACGGGCAGCCAAATGTGGGGATGGCCGGTGACCAGTACCATGCCGCGATACAGCCCAGCCGCAACACTATGTGGCACAGCGATTTTGATCGTCACTCCGCGACTGCACCGAGCTGGCATCGGAACCGTGTCGGGCTCGAATTGCACTGCGCTGGAGTCGATTTGATGGCCATCATGGGTCAGCAGATCACTGCAGCGCAGCTGCACAGCCCCCAGATCACTATGGCCGCGATTGTGTAGCCATAGCTCGCCGGACACTTGGCCGGGTCCCGACGACGCAACGCGTAATTGACCGGTCGTGTTCGGATTGCTCAAATCCAATGCGGCCGAATCTCCGGATGTCTGCGCCGCCCCGGGCCCCTGCCGCAGGAGCAGTTGACCGATCGTCGTCCACCAGGCGCGCGTCAGCTGTTCTAGCGCCCCGACCGCCCCGACGGCTGGGCGATAGGTATCAGTGCCGCTAGCTGCTGCGCCGTCAGCCGCCGGTGATTGTTCGGCGCCGTCACCGACCATCCCGACAAACCGGTCGAGGATCTCGCTCGCGGCGCGGAAACCCTCGGCTTGGATGACCGAAAGTGCCCGCGCATTGGCGGCCGGATCGAAAACCGACGCCCAGGGCACATCGTTGACGCTTCCGTTGCCGGCTCCCTTGGTGCGATCCACTGATGACTCCTCCCCAATCGCCGGGCGCGCACAACCGCACCACGGTATGCTAACGACGGAAACCTGGGAGATGCTCCGAATGACGACGCCTGAGCCTCAGTATTCTCTGCTGGCGCTGTATGCGGCGCTCGATAAATTGGTGATGGAGCACCCCGACAGGGCAGACGAGGTCGAGCAGTATCTGCCCGGCACAACAGGTCCCGGTCAGCGGGGATGGTCGACGCAAATCGAGGCGATGGTCGCCCGCTTGTCGAGGGATCCGAGCACCGCGGAGTTCCCCGACGCCTATGCGGCTCTCAACACGCTGACCCCTCCACAAGGCTTCGGCGGTTCCGAAGAGCCGTTCTTCACCCCCGGCCAGCAGGCACGGTTTACCTACATCACCGCAGTGCTCGCGAAGTTGGGCTTACCCGACAGAAACAGAAACACGACCAACCTGCTCAACCGAGCACTGTCACTGGCCGCACCCGGCGATCCAGCACCCAACGCCAAAACCGGTGCGCAACTAAGGAGAACCCTCACCGCGAATTTCAACAGTTACGACGACTACACCAGCGCTCTCGATGCGGCCGACCCGTCACTTGTCAGCAACGTGTTGAAGAAAATGGGACCACCCTGCACGGGCGGGGTAGGGCAAAGCGGACCCGAATCGTGCGTGGTCCTGCAGAGTGTCATCAAGAGCGACCCGGGCGCCGTGACTTTCGACGATGTGAAAAACGCGGCCGACCCCGTCAACTGGCACAATCACAACACATTCTTCTGCCAGATGGACCCGTTGCCACCCAGCCGGGGATGGAGCCGTGTGCTCGAGCACATCAGCACCGATTGCGAGCAATTCCATTTGAAGACCGCGATCAAGTACTGGAAAGGGGTAACTGCCGACGGTGCGGTTTATGTGAACTACGACTTGGACGACAATCGCACCGAGACCGGCGACAACTTGCTCGTGGTCGTCGACAACGGAACGGTGTTCGTCTCGGAGACCTCCGATGGCTGTGTGCAGGTGGAAAGCACCAAACATGTGCAGATCAAGGGCTTCAGCGTGACCGCGACCTCGATGTGGGCGTGCGTCAACGGGTGGAATGAATACGGCGAACTGATGTTTTTCCGCGCCGCACAAGATGCGCCATGGCAGGAGTCCCCCGAGGGAGACGGCACCCCGATACCACCCGCCCCGGGCACGGGCAAGGGCACCGGCGTGCCGGTACCGACGCTCCCGCCGGGTGCGCGACAAGAGATGGTCGAGGAATCCGTCGCGATGTTGACCAACTGCCTCAAGTACGCAACCGAAACAACCTCCGAGTACGCCAGCCGATGGCTGGCAGGCGAACTGCGGCCTGACGAGATCATCCGGTACTACGGCGAGATGAGCGCCCGTTGGGCAAGTGAGCCGTGGAGATTCCTCGCTCGGATGATGGAAAGTGCCGGTAAAACGCCGCCGCCGCCGGCGCCGTCGCCGAATCAGCCGGGCAGAGGCACGCCGTGACGACACCCGCTTCTGAACGCGCGAAGCTGTTCGTCGACCAGTGTGCAGCGATCGTTATTGGCGCGGTCCAGCAATACGGTGCGGTTGCCAGCCGGGTAGCCGGTGAGATCGACCGCGGCGACTTCGGGGCGAAGGAGTGGATCAGGTCGATGACGCAGCTCTGCGATGTCGCCGTGATCAATAGCGCCGCGTTCGCGACGACCCTCGCGGCGGGCCCAGGGGCACGGCTCGCACCCAAGAGCGCGTGTTCCGACGCGAGTCTGCCGAAAGCCAACTACGCACGCACTCTGTACATTGCTGACGACTTCAAACGGGGGGGCAAGACCTCGACCAGTGTCCCCGCCCACCTTGTCAGCTTCGTCCCCGCCGGCGGGCGGGACGAGAAGTCGAACCCGCTCGGTCTGTTGCCCGCCGGAGCGGAAGCTTTCCGGGTTGAGCTCCATCTCGCGGGCCTGCCGGGCGGCACCTATTTCGGCACGGTTGCGGCTCGCCTGCCGACCGCGAAGCCTGACCCCAAGGACGACCGTGTGACCGTGCGCGTCTTATGGTGAGCGTTCCCGAAGACCGTCCGACCATCGATGAATTGCTCGATCGAGCTGTTGTAGCCATGAGCGATGGAGATCGGGCCGGCGCGGCCGAACTTGCCCGGCGGGTACTGGCCGTCGACCACGACAACCCGGAAGCCCAGGATCTACTCGGGCCGCCTGCGCAGGGTGGCGAGTTACGCCGTCTCACGATCTTGTTCTGCGATCTGGTTGATTCCACCGCGCTGTCCACCCGGACCGACCCGGAGGCGTACCGAACCGTTGTCCGGCGCTACCGCGAGGACGTGCTGCGGCTCGTCGATCACTACGGCGGTCATATCAGCAGTACCAAAGGGGACGGGCTGCTCGCGCTTTTCGGTCACCCACGGCCCCATGAAAATGACGTCCGCCGGGCGGTGCAGGCGGGCCTGGAGATCACCCGCGAGGTAGCCCGGCTCAGCGAGCAGGCACGGCAACGATTCGGGGTCGAGGTCAGCGTCCGGGTCGGCGTGCACCGCGGGCTGGTGTACCTCGACACGACCGACGACGATGTCTATGGCTTCGCCGCCAATTTGGCCGCGCGCGTATCGGCACTCGCTCCCCCCGACGGACTTGTCGTGTCGGATGCTGTCGCACCGCTTGTCCGCGACACCTATGAACTGGAAGCCCTTCCGGCGCAGGCCGTCAAGGGAGTGCAAGGGTTGGTCAATCATCACCAGGTGCTCGGTGAGCGGGTTGCGCCGCCGCAAAATCCGCTGGGCCCATTGATAGGTCGCCAACATGAGGTGTCTTGCCTGAGCAAGGCTTGGTCGCAGGCGCAGGCCGGCACGTTGAAAGCACCGGGCGTCGCACTGCTGGGTGAAGCGGGCATCGGGAAGAGCCGACTGGTGGCCACCGTGGCCGAACTCGCCGAAGAGTCCGGCGCACCTGTGGTCTGGCTGTTCGGGTCGCCGTTTCACAGCAACGTTGGGCTGCATCCGGTCCGAACCCTGATCGAAAGGTGCGCCGGCATCGGGCGCCTCACCGAAGACACCGAACGCCTCAGACTGCTCGAAGCCGAACTCCTCGCGCGCTCAATGGATCCCGCGTCGGCCATTCCGCTGCTTGCCCCGGTGCTCGGGATACCAGCCAAATGCGGCTATCAACCAGTCCAGGTGCAAGGTAACAAGCTCTACGAGCAGATCGCGACAACGGTTCAGCAGTACCTCGTCGCTCAGGGCGGCGACGGGCCAGGGTTGATCGTTGTCGAGGACCTGCACTGGTTCGACCCCTCTACCCTCGACATGGTCAACAGGCTGCTCACGTCGGACCTTGGCCGGCTGCTCATCGTGATCACCGGGCGCGACGACACAAAGCTGCCCGACGCGGCAGGCGTGCAAGTGCTTGACGTGCAGCCGTTGACTGACGGAGAAGCCGAGGAGCTCATTGTTGCTCTGGGCCCTGAACTTTCGGCAGCGGAGCGAGACGCCGTGCGCGGCCGCTGCGACGGCGTGCCGTTGTACATCGAGGAGGTGGTGACCGGTCGCCGCCAAGCATCTGTGGATGAATCCGGCCAGCTCCAAGTCCCGGACCGGCTCTACGATTCGCTGTTCGCCCGGCTACGCACGAGCAGAAACACCGTGCCGGTGGTAGCGGCGGCCGCCACCATCGGCCGGGAAGTCGATCGCCCGCTGCTGCTTTCGGTGCTTGATGTGGACGAAGTCGACATCGACGACGTCATCGACGAGCTCGAGGACGCTCTCGTCTTCGAGCCGACGGGCACCGACTCGTGGCGCTTCCGCCATGAGTTATACCGCGAGGTCGCATACGAGCTCTCACCGCCAAGACCGCGCCGGGCATTACACGGGCGGGTGGCTGACGCTTTGGTCGGTAGCTCCGCCAACGGCGCCCCCGACTGGCGCCTGGTGGCGCTGCACTACGAGGAGGCCGAGCGGTTCGACGAAGCCGCGAAGGCGTATCAGCAGGCTTCGGCAGAAGCGCGCCAACGAGGCGCGCTTGCCGAGGCCCGGGCCTGTCTCAGCCAGTCAATCGAGAACCTTCAACGCATCCCGGCGGGCCCGGAACGCGACTGGCGCGAAACCGCACTCCGGCTGCGCCGAGGATTCCTCAACTATGCGGCAGAGGGTCCATCGAGCCCGAATGTCGCCGCAGACTTCGAACGGTGTCTTGAATTATCCAGTCGGGACAAAATCGGCATGGCGTTCTTCTCCACCATGGTCGCGCTCTATGGGTACTACGCGATGCGGGCAGACCTCGATCGTCTGGAACGGCTGCTCGACTCCTTGCGCGCTGCCCTCACCGGCGCTCATGAGTCCTTACGACCCTCGAACGAAGCCGCATTCGGAATGCTGGGGTGGTACCGCGGCGAATTTGCTGATTCGCGCGCTCGGCTGGAACATGCGGCGGCATCCCACAGCCCGGCGCCGTCGGAACTCAGCGCGCTGTGGTTCATGCCCAATGATGCAACCGCATCGATCTATACCCATCTCGCCTTGGCCCGCTACATCCAAGGCGATCTGGCGGGGGCCGAAGAAGAGTTGCTGCGCACCGAACGCTGGTGCGAGCAACTGCCGTTCCCCCAAGGCCCATTCAGCTTGGCTTACGCCCATCAGATGGAGGTGTTGATCCGTATCGAGGCCGGTCAGCTCGAGCGTGCAGGCAATGCCGCCATCAATGTGGGAAAGCTCGGCGAACAGCACGGGTTCGACGCCTGGGTGATGGTCGGAGCAACACAACAGGAAACGGTGAAAGCATTGTGTGCGCTGACCGAGAACCCAGACGACGTCACCGCGATCGGCAGTCACATCGTTTTGATTACCGGATTCGTTAACACGTGGCGAACACTGGACATGAGAGCGCTTATCACCTTTTACGACGCGGTCATCGCGCGCCTGCTCATCGCCACCGGACAGACCGAGGAAGCACGTCGCCGGCTGCAGATCGCACTGGACCTTGCCGACGAGACCGGGATGCACTTCTACGACGCCGAGCTCATCAGGCTGCGTGCTTACACCACCGATAACATCGATTCGCGGCATGCCGATCTGAGGTCGGCAATCGAACTGGCCCATCAACAGGATGCGCGAATCTTCGAGTTACGCTCAGCAGCAGACTATTTCGAGGCTGGCGGGAAGCAAGCTGGTCAGCTGCTGGCCGATGCGATCGGTTGCTTTCCCGATGACAGCACCTGGCCGGAACTGGCACGCGCCCGGTCATTGGTCGAGTGAGGCGTCCGGGCGGCAAGGTTGCCATCCTCGGTGGCGGCATGGCCGGGCTCAGTGCGGCGTGGCGACTCAGTGAGCCGGGTTGGCGCGACCGCTTCGAATCCATCACCGTCTACCAACGCGGCTGGCGCCTCGGCGGTAAAGCAGCTTCCAGCCGAGGCCCCAACGGTCGCATCGAAGAGCACGGCTTGCACATCTGGCTAGGCTCTTATGAGAATTCTTTTGGGCTGCTTCGCGAGTGCTACGCCGAATTGGACCGAGCCGCAACCGATCCGGCTGCACCGATTCGTACCTGGGATCAAGCGATCATCCCGGCCGACAATCTCGGGCTGGCCGAGCAGATGGGCAGCGAATGGCTGATTTGGCTGGGAATGTTCGCCCGCAACGATGCGCAGCCCGGCGAGCCCGGCGGCACCGGGCGCGAGATGACGGTGCCTCATTTCGTTCGTCGTGCCGCGCAGCTTGTCTTCGATTTCGCTGCGTCACTACGCGATGCACCGACGGTGGGGCTGGTGCTGTCGTCGGTTGCCGATCCCCCGCGAAGGGCCGGGTGGTACGACACGGTCCAGCAGGCGATGCTCGCGGTTCTGGCGGTGCTGATCGATCCTCGCGCCGGCTCACCCGCAGACCTGCTCGGCCAGGCGCTCGACGCGATTCGCGCCAACCTCGATTACGAACACCGCGTCGACCACAAACGCTCGTGGTTGCTGATGTCGCTACTGACCGCGGTGATCCGCGGCATTCTCGCCGACAACCTGATCACCGACCCCGCAGGATTCCGGGCCATCAACCACGAGGACTTCGGTCAGTGGATCATCCGTCACGGCGCAGACCCAGATGTTCTTGACTTCCCTTTGGTGCGTGCCCTTTACGACTTGGTCTTCGGCTACCAGGACGCCGACTCCGAACGACCCGCGTTCAGCGCCGGGCTCGCGGTCTTCCTCACCGGTCTGGTGATGTTCGGTTACCAGGGCGCGGTCTTCTGGAAGATGACCGCGGGAATGGGCGACATCGTCATCGCCCCGCTTTATCAAGTCCTGCGTCGCCGCGGGGTCGAGTTCGAGTTCTTCCATCGCCTCCAGGCCTTGCACCTGGATGCGAGCCGTCGCAGCGTCGACTCCATCACCATGGCTCGTCAAGTGCGCCTGGCCGATGGCGTCGACCACTACGAGCCGCTAACGACCGTGCACGGATTGCCGGTGTTTCCCAGCACCCCGTTGACCGATCAGCTGGCGACACCGGATCGCGACAGCCGCGGGGACTGGCACGCGCTGGAAACCCACTGGGCCGACCACCGCGACGTCGAGACCCGAATATTGCGCAGCGGCAACGACTTCGATCACGTCGTGCTGGCCGTCTCGCTCGGAATGATCCCCGTCGTGGCCGGTGAGATCATTCGGGATCGGCCGGAGTGGGCGGAGATGACAACGCACGTTCGCACCGTCGCCACCCAAGCCTTTCAATTGTGGCTGCGTCCGGACGAGCCCGCATTGGGTTGGGACCGGCCGGGCGTGACGATCAGCGCCTACCATCGTCCGTTCGAAACCTGGGCGTCGATGCCGCAAACACTGTGGGCCGAAGACTGGCCCGAAGACGATCGACCCGGTGCCGTTGCGTACTTCTGCGGCACGGTCAACGCTGCATGGCCGACGGAGGACAAAGGAGTTGACTACCTACGCCGCTACGCGACGAAGGTGCATGCCGAAGCAGTCAGCTATATCGACCGCCACCTTGGGCTCTACTTCCCCCGTGCGTTCAACGAAGACGGTTTCATGTGGCATCTGCTCAGCGGGGTTAATGGCCAACGTGCCGCCGCGGCGTTGGCGACCCAACACGTGAGCGTCAACGTCGACCCGTCAGACAGGTATGTGCAGTCAATTCCGGGAACCGAGCAGTATCGCCTGCGCCCGGACGAAAGCGGTTACGATAACGTGGTATTGGCCGGCGACTGGACCGACTCCGGGCTGAATGCGGGATTTATCGAGGCGGCGGTGTTGTCCGGGTTTCAGGCCGCCAATGCGTTGTTGGGCCGGGGCAGGTATCACCGCATTCGCGGTTACTACGTGCCATGACCCCGAGATCGGTTGTGTTTCAAGGTATACAGCAGCTATCCCGGCCCGGGGTGGTGTCCCGGGCCGGGATAGTCCCCCTATCAATCAGGCTGCAGAATTTCCGACCGGCACCCCGTTCCGGGTTGCGGGATCAGCGGGGTAGCTGGGCACGGTTGCCGTCTGACTGTCGTTGACCGGCATCGGCGGGATGGCCCCTGCACTGGTGGGGGACGCGGGCATCTGCGCCGGCACTGTCTGAGCTGGCGCGGCATTCTCGGCTGCGCGACGTCGACGCTTGCGGCGCAGGATCACCGCGAACACCGATGCACTCAGCGCCAGTAGCAGCGCGACACCGCCACCTATCGCGTACCACAGCACGCTGATTCCGCTCTTCGGAGCGGCGGGTGCAGCCAGCACGACGCCGTGCGAGAGGAGGAACGACCTGAGGTCCGGGGTGTTGGTGACAAAGTTGAAGTTGGCGTCACCAGTCAGGGTCATGTCGTTGATGCCCATGACCACACCGTTTTTGTCCACGGTGGGGCCGCCGGACATCCCGCCGCTGAGCGCGTCGCTGACTTCGATCATCGTCACGCCTTGCGGAGTGACCTGCAGGCTGGACACCGTGCCGGACTTGAACGACGCTCGAGCGAGCTGGCTCTGGTCGCCGATGTCCCGGACGTCACCGGGGAAACCGATCGACGTGACCGGGTCGCCCACCTGAGGAGCCGCGTTACCGACGATCAATGGTGGGGTTTGCTTGGTCGCGTCGGGCAGCTGAAGCAACGCGAGGTCACCGTTGTTGCTTGGCTTGAAGTCCACCACTTGCACCGTGGTCAAGCTGGTGATGACCGAACCGTCGACACCCGGCGGCTGGATGGCCTGCACATTGGCGACTACCGGTGATCCGGCCGTACCGCCGTCCACAGTCCAGTTCACCAAAGCCGTTTGGGTGAGATCGGTTGCGTTCGCGTCCTGCAGGAAGCTCTCGATGAGGATTTTGCGGCCCTGCGCAGGGTCGACACAGTGTCCGGCCGTCACGATCTGTCCCGTCTTGCTGGCGAACCAGCCGGTGCAGGTTGTGAAAGCCGAGAGCTGCTTGGTCCAGAAGGGCACGCCGTCGGTGGTGGCAGAGGGAGGAACAAAGATCTCGCCACTCCACTTCGTCTGGAGAATCACCAGGGACTTCTCCAACCCGGCCAATGTGTTGGTGCCGGTGGCATCCGCCCCGGCCGGCGTTGACGCGCTGACCATCACGGCGATCATGGACATGACCGCGGCGAGGCCGGCAAGCGCCGCGACGGTCATGCGCCGAAAAGTCGACGCAATGACTTGGGTGTCCGCGGCGTGTCGTTTCGGCTGAAGTGCCGAGTTGTGTGCGAACATGATAGAGATTCCTTTCGGTGTTGCATGCTTTGCGAGCGACATCACCGTTACCAACGCCCCTCAGCGGATCCTCAAAAGATTCTCAAACGGCGACCCATCGTTGGGGCGGCCGAACTGCTCACCGCTACGTCGAGGTCAGGCGGTGTCACTGATCCTCGGTGCGCGTAGGCATTTCGAAAGTGAACTCGTGGTCGCAGATGCGGATGTGGTCACCGTGGTTCAGGGTGGCGGTGGGTCGAATCCGTTGGTGTTGGACTTCGACGCCATTGGCTGATCGCAGATCGGTGATGATGAATGTCGTTCCAGTGTCGACGATGACGGCGTGGTGGCGACTGACGTTGGCGTCGCTGAGCACAATGTCGTTCTCCGGCCGGCGCCCGATGCGGGTTGCGACGGCCTGAAGCGGAAGGCGGCGCCCAGAGCTGTCGCGCAGCCAGGCGATCGCCACCCGGTCTGTGACGGCGGTGCGTTGTTCGATCGCCGTCGCCGAGCTCGCAGCGCTGGTCTGCGCGACTTGTCCGGCGTCTATCGGTTTTTGGCCGAGGATTTGGTCATGCAGGGCCCGAAGCCTCGGACTGGGATCGATACCCAAGTCGTCGGCCAGGACCGTTTTCAGCCGACGGTAGGCCTGCAGGGCGTCTGATTGACGGTCGGCTAAGTAGTAGGCGGTGATCAGCTGGGCCCACAGCGGCTCGAGATAGGGATTTTCGATGATCAGCGCTTCGAGCTCGCTGATCGCCATGGCGGCGCGTCCGCAGGCGATCTCCGCTTCGGCGCGTGCGGTGTGGACCATCAGTTTGTCCTCGGTGAGCGCGCTTGCGAGGGATTCGACGAACTGGAATTCGCGCAGATCATCCAGCACCGGTCCACGCCATTCGGCCAGTGCCGCGGACAGGTGGTCACTGGCTTCCTCGAATTGGCCGCCCGCGGCGGCCTGCACACCTGCGCGCTTCTCGAGGATGAACCTGCTCAGATCACACCGGTCGTCCGGAATGGTCAGCCGGTAGCCCGGCGGTGCGCTTGCCAACGCGGTCTGGCGGCTCTCCCCCGCGCTGGTCAGCAGTCGGCGCAGGTTCGAGACGTACGTGTGCAGGCTGGCCCGCACCCCGGACGGCGGCCACTGTTCCCAGGCGGCGGCAATCAATGCGTCGATGCCGACCGGCCGGTTGCGGTTGATGACCAGCATGGCCAATACCGCACGTTGCTTGGGAGTGCCTAACGGCAGGGCACCTCCGTCGATGGTGACCTGCAACGGTCCAAGGACGCCGAAGTCGACGACCGCGTCCGCCATCGCATTACCTGCCCTTCCAGCCGTCCGGGGGCCTCGACTCCAATTGTGAACGCTGAGTAGCTAGTCGCGAACGCACTTTGCCAGCCCGATGAACGAGCACACCGTGCCCTGCAGGTCTTCGACGCCGATCGCAGGGCACTGAAGTGGCCTGATACCGCACTGCATCGCTGGCCGCACCGCGCCGCTCCCGCCAATCCCACCCCGATCCGGGGGCGTGTGGTGTTCGCTGGCCGAAATTGGGTTTGCTTGTGACCGACTTGGCTAACTGGGACCATGGAACGAGTCTGCGAGAGGGGGTCGCATGAGCGACGCCGGGCAAGGTTGGCGGGTGGGTTCCCGGTTTGGGCCCTACCGCCTCATGCGCTTGCTCGGCGCCGGTGGGATGGGCGAGGTATACGAGGCCGAGGACACGGTACGGCAACGCTTGGTGGCGCTGAAACTGTTGTCACCGATCATGTCCAGAGATCCGGTGTTTCGGGCCCGGATGAAGAGGGAGGCGTATACCGCTGGTCGGCTGACCGAGCCCCATGTGGTGCCGATCCATGACTACGGCGAGATCGACGGACAACTGTATGTGGATATGCGCCTGATCAATGGTCACGATCTGCACGCGGTGCTGGCCCGTGACGGGGCGATGCCCGCGGCGAAAGCGGTAGCAATCGTGCGCCAGATCGCCGAAGCGCTCGACGCCGCGCACGAAAGCGAGGTGATTCACCGCGACGTCAAGCCGGGAAACATCTTGGTCACCGGCAGCGACTTTGCCTATCTGGTCGATTTCGGTCTCGCGCGTGCAGCCAGCGACGTCGGCTTGACGACCGGAACCTTGGGAACCTGGGGATACATGGCCCCGGAGCGGTTCACCACCGACGAGGTGACGTCGCGTGCCGATGTCTATGCGTTGGCTTGCGTGCTTTACGAATGCTTGACCGGCTCGCCGCCGTATCGGATTGACAGCGTCGAATCTGCATATATGGCACACCAGCATCAGCCGGTGCCTCGTCCCAGCCAGACGCGACCAACGATCCCGGTGGTCTTCGACCGAATCATCGCGAAAGGCATGGCCAAAAATCCGGTGGACCGTTATGCCAGTGCCGGTGAGCTGGGCCGCGCTGCGCACAACGCGCTGACGGCGACCGACCAGACTCAGGCCGACCGCATCGTCGCGCACAGTGAATCGACGACGAGCATGCCACCCGGCCCGGTCGACCAGCCGTCCACCCATCACGATTCGCCCGCCCACGTGGCGGCCCGGCGCCGCAGGAACGTCGTCGCGGCCGCGCCTATCCGCGTAGGCGCCAGGCCTTTCGCTGTGGCGGTGAGTCCCGGCACGGCGTATGTCGCTAAGGCGAGCGACAACTCGGTGTCGGTGATCAACACAAAGTCCCGCACGGTGATCGCCACAATCTCGGTGGGCGAGTTGCCGTGGTGGTTGGCTGTCGATCCGAACACCGGCCAGGTCTATGTCACCAACCACGGCGAGGACACGGTGTCGGTGATCGACATGGACACCCGCGAAGTGACCGCCACAATTCGGGTCGGTCGGGAACCTGCGGCGGTGGCAGTAAATCCGAAAACCCTTACTGCCTATGTCACCAACCAGGGCGAGAACACGGTGTCGGTGATCGACATGGATACCCGCAAAGTGACCGCCACAGTCGGCGTCGGCAGCAAACCGCGGGGGATAGCGGTATGCCCAGATACCGGCGCGGTCTATGTGGCGCATATCGGCACCAACTCGGTGTCGGTGATCGACACGGACATCCGCAAAGTGACCGCCACCATCGGCGTCGGCACCAGACCGGTGGGGGTGGCGGTGGATTCCCAAGCTCGCGCCATCTATGTCACCAATTCGCGGGACAGCACGGTGTCGGCGATCGACACGCAAACCCACACGGTGACAGCGACAATCGGCGTCGGCAAGGAGCCGGTCGGAGTTGCGGTGGATCCCGGTGCCCGCAGTGTCTACGTCACCAACCTCGGTGATAACACCGTGTCGGTGATCGACGCGGACACCCGCACGGTGATCGCCGCCGTCGGGGTCGGCAATAAGCCCAATGCGGTTGCAGTGGATCCGGGTACCGGTGTGGCCTACACGGCGAATCGCGGCGACAACACGGTGTCGGTGATCGAACTCTCTGGGTGATTCCGCGCCCCTGCGTTTTTAACTGCGCGGTCCCGCGGCCTCTCCTCTCCGTCGGGACCGCGCAGAGTCTTCTCATGATTGTCAGTGCTGCCGAGCCCACACGCCGGCTGTTCGGTGGTCTGCGGCCGCGATGTCCTCGGCGCCGTCACGCACGGCATTCCCGAGGTCAACCAAGATTTCGTTCAGCGCAGTCGCTGCCTGATGCCACTTCAACTGCTCGACGCCATACGCGGTCGCGGCTTCCCGCGTCCACAGCTCCTGCAGCGGTGCGACTTTGGACTTCAGCTCGTGTAAGGCCGCGTTGAATCGGGCAGCGGTGTTGTGAATTTCCTGGCGCACCGAGCATTCGATTTCGTTGAAGTTGTACGACAACATCGAGTCCACTGGTGACCTCACAGGTTCCCGCCGGCGATGCCGATGTGGTGTGCATGGTTGTCGGCGGCCTCACGCAGCGCGGATTCGTTGTAGCGAATGGTCTCCGCGATGCTGTGCAGAGCGTGGTGCAGCTTCATCGATTCCGCGTTCCAGCGATGCACGACGTCCTTGAAACGCGCTGCAGCCACGCCGCCCCACACCGACGGCGGCACGCCGCCCATGCGACCGATAAACCCCTGAAGCATCGCGCGGATCTCTTCGTTGCACGTGTCAGTAGCCGCTGCGACCGAATGCATCAGCTCGAAATCGGTACTGAGTGTGTTGCCGCCTGCGGGTGCGCTCACGGATTCCCCTATGCTCGATCGCCGCGGACCTAGCCGCGCTAATGACACGTAAGACTCCCGGTATGGCGGGTTCGGTTCCCGCCGGTTCGGCGGACGGATAACGCAGCGCTAACTCAGCTCAAGGCCCGCGCCGAACGCACCGCCTGCTCGCAGACCTGCTGTACCGCGTCGTCGTGGCCGTGCGGACTCTGACATCCGATGCTGATCCGAACAGCCTTGTCGACCAATACCGTCCATCGGATGTCATGGCTGGCACGGACCTCCCGGTAGGTCACCGCCGGCCGGCCGACACTTAGGCCGGCCGGGTTGAAGTCGACGAAGACGCCAGCGGGCTCCGCGTCGATTGCATGCTTCAAAGACTCCGCGGTGGCGTCCAAGGTTGCTACGACCACGCGCGATTGCGTCACGTGCAACGCTACCTCCGGATCCGAAGGCGAAGTCACCTGCACGCGCGCCGAACCGGGCCCGGCAACGACACGTTGCATCGGCCATTGCGCTGGAACCTCCACGGCGACGCGACCTTCCACCAGAAACGTTGTCGACACGCCGCCGCCCACCGGCACGCCGCGGCGGGTGATGGCGTGCAGGCCCGCCACGCTGATGGTCAGCAGTACCACCAGTGCGAGAATCCACTGCCAGCGAGGGCGGTGCCCGGTAGCGTCGCCGCAATGTGACTCGCCAGCCCCGCTATTTGCCGGAATGGCTCCTACAGCAAGCTCTCTCAACTGGGCGTCGTCCACCGTTACCGCGGTCATGCAGCCGCTCGAGCGCACTTCATCGGCGATCATGCTCGCCAGCGCATCAGCACCGCACACTGTGCTCGGCGCGTCGATGACCACCACCGCAGCGGTATCCGAGGTCATCTGCACGATGCCACGCACCACCGCTTCAACAACAGCCCGCGGTTCGGCACGGCGGCTTTCGGCCATCATTGCTAGGCCGCTCATCACCACGAAGCCCTCGGCAATTTCCACGACGACCGTCGTGTACTCGGATCCGAACGGGGATGCCATCCTCAGCAGCCACGAACGTGGTCGCGTCACCACCTCGTCAGCGAGAACCTGTGCGGCCGTGCTGACTACGTCGATACGCGTCAGCGCCCACCAGGACGGATGAATGAGGACCGCACGTTCGACGTTGCGGCAGTCCGCCGACCCCAACACGGTCCGCCATAGTGAGTCAAGGGTGACGGGTCGGGAGTCGACAAAGGCTAACGGATCGTCGATGTTGTCCAGTGCGGCCCTGACGGTTTCGGGGGCCAAGACCGCGTCTTTCCCGCAACATAATTGCCGAATCGCGCTGGGACCGACCTCCACCACGTGTGTCCTCACGGCGGCGGGCTCCAGGCAACCTGCACCAGCCGTGCGTCGCCGCGACGAGTGATCAGCGTGCCGCGGCCGGGCGGCATCGGCGACTGGCGCACGGACCCAATCAGTACACCCTCGTCCGGACTACCACTCATCAGCAATGCCATACAACCCGCGTCGCGCACCGCGGCGAGCAATGGCTCGAACATGGCACGGGCCGCACCACCACTGCGGCGTGTCACGAGTAAGTGCAAACCCAAGTCACTGGCCTGCGGTACAAATTCCAGCAGCGGCAGCAAAGGATTACCCGCAGTGGTAGCGATCAGGTCGTAGTCGTCGATCACCACATATATCTCCGGGCCCGCCCACCAAGACCTGGTGCGCAACTGGGTAGGGGTGACGTCCGCAGGGGGCATTCGCCCGCGCATCCTGTCCACCAGATGCGGCAATTGCACACCAACGGCATTCACCGAGACGAGGTATTCCTCGAGATGTCCGGAGTCGGGTTCGACTACACCCAGTAGGGAGCGTCGGAAATCGACGATGAACAGTTGCGATTCTGCAGCAGTCGTGGTCCGCACGATCTCTTGGCATAGTGTCCGTAGCGTGGATGTTTTTCCGCAGTCACTGTCTCCGATAATCAGTAGGTGCGGCTGCTGCACGAAATCAACTGTCACTGGAGATAGTTCAGATCCTTCCAGTCCAATCAGGACATCGGCACCCAACCTGCCGGTCGCCTGTTCGACCAGCACGAGGCGGTCGACGCGCGCAGGCAGTACCGGTATCGGCGGTGCGCATTCGTGATGACGGCAGCGCAGCATCCCTCCTATCCAGGTGGCGGCATCGGCCAGTCCGGAGGTTGAATCCGAACCGTCCAGCCTCGGTAGAGCGATCACCATGTGCAGCCCGTCGTGGGAAAGTCCTCGGCCCGGTTTACTTTCGGGTACTTGCTGCGCCCGCCGCCGGTCCAGCTCTGAATCCGCAGGATCGCCCAGCCGCAATTCGATCCGCGTCCCGATCTGATCCTTCAACGCAGGTCGGATCTCGGCCCATCGAGACGCAGAGACCACGACGTGCACGCCGAATGAGAGCCCCTGAGCGGCGAGGTCGGCAATCGTTGTCTCAAGCGCTTCGAACTCACGACGCAGCCGCGACCAGCCGTCGACAATCAGAAATACATCACCGAAGCGGTCGCAGGCCGGATCACCCTGCGTCTTGAGCCGACGATACTGCTCCATCGATTCGATCCCGTGATCGCGAAAGACACTCTCGCGCGACCGGACAATTGCTTCGAGATAGGCGAGCGTGCGCTCGGCCAACTGCGGGTCTGCTCTACCAGCGACCGATCCGACGTGCGGCCACGATTGCAGCCAGGCCAACGTTCCACCGCCGAAATCGAGACAGTAGAACTGCACCAAGGTCGGATCGTGGGTGACGGCCAGCGCCGCGATAAGCGTACGCAATGTCAGCGACTTCCCCGACTGAGGTGCGCCGACAACAGCGACATTGCCGGCGGCCCCGGATAAGTCGACAACCATCGGCGTGCGACGCTGCTCGAACGGGCGATCGACAATGCCGATCGGCACACTCAACGTCGCTGCGTGCACAGCGTTGGTTGCGGTTTCTCGCAGCACGGTGTCCAATGCCGGTGCCGCCCCCAGCGGCGGCAGCCACACCTCGTGGGCTCGCGGGCCAACCGCGGAGAGCCGCTGCACAACCGCCTGAAGAACGGTGCGCCGATCGGACGCATCGTTGCGGGCTGCATCAACACGTGTGAGCTGCCCAGTCGGACCGAGGGTGAACAGTCGAACCAGTGCGGGTGTATCACCTCGAATTTCTAAGCGAGAACCTATTGTAGGAGAATCGGTTTCAGCGGGACAAGGACAAGAGACATAGGCGGTCTGAAAGCGAACCAACTCATCTGTCCCAGCGCGCAGATAAGCAGCGCCCGGCGTGCCGGGCAATTCATAAGCATCCGACGTTCCCAGGACTATTCGCGATTCACTGGCTGACAATGTCTTCAGGCAGACTCGATAGGACAGGTGCGTCTCCAGCCCGCGCAGCCTGCCCTCATCAAGGCGTTGACTGGCGAGCAGCAGATGCATCCCCAATGACCGGCCGAGGCGGCCGATTCCCACGAAGACATCGGCGAAATCCGGATGCTGACTGAGCAGTTCGGAAAACTCGTCGACGATGATGAACAGCGCCGGAAGAGGAGCCAGCCGGGTGTCCGCTCGTCGCGCATGCCGGTAAGCGGAGATCCCGTCGAGGTTGCCAGCCGCCCGAAGGACTTCCTGGCGGCGGTTCATCTCGCCGGCCAGGGCATCGCGCGTGCGAGCGACCAGCGCCACCTTGTCGGACAGGTTGGTGATGACCGCCGCGACGTGCGGCGCTGGCTCTAAGCCGAGAAAGGTTGCACCACCCTTGAAGTCGACCAACACCAGGTTCAGTGTTTCCGGTGAGTGGCGGGCCATCATCCCGAGCGCGACCGTCCGCAAAAACTCCGACTTGCCCGACCCGGTCGCCCCGATGCACAGCCCATGCGGCCCCATACCGTTCTCGGCGGCCTCCTTGATGTCGAGTTCCAGCGCTGCCCCCGACGCCGTCAGGCCGATCGGAACGCGAAGCCGATCGTGCGAACTTTCGTCAATCCACCGACTGGTAGGCATATACGACTCAAGATCGTCGATCCCGAGAAGATGCTGCCAGCTGACGCCGCCGCCCGACGTCCCTGCGGGCCCATCCGGCCGACCGGCGCGGTAGCCGGCCAATCGTTGCGCACATGTCAGTGCAGCGATGTGGCTCATCTGATCCGGACGCGCGAACAACTCGTCGCCGCCGGATAACGAGCCGGTTAGTTCGTTTGCACTCATCCGGATCCGCAGCACCCCAGCGGCGGCCGGGCGATCACTGGCTGTGTCAACCTTTAACACCGTCACACCGCCAGTGGCGTTTGCGATCGTCGACTCGCTGATACCGACAATGTCGCCGTCGACGACGACCACCCGGTAAGGCGGCACCGCCGCGTCACCGATAGTCAAGCTGGCGAGTGCCTTCTCGGCTTCTGCCAGCGACGAGAACATCATCCGGGCCGCGCCAAGCTGGTCGCTGGCGTCCGGATGCTGATGGTGCGGCAACCATTTCAACCAGTCCCAGTGCACCCGGTTGCGATCGGCGATCACGCCGACAATCACCAGCAGGCTTGGGCTGTGCAGCACGGCCAGTTGACAGATCATCGCGCGTAGCAACGCGCGGGTGTGCTGGGTGTCGCCGCCGACCGTTACGGCCGCCAGCCCGGGTAGCGCGATTGTGATCGGTGTGTGCGGAACTGTCGAGTGCGTCTGCAGGAACCGGCGCATCGCGGTCACGGTCACCGGATCCAGCCGGTGCACTGACGCGATCTGCGGGGGCACCAAACGGGTGGCGAGACGCTGTGCTCCGACACCAATCCGCACCTGGCAGAAATCCGCGTCCGCGGCTCGCCGCTCCCACATTCGGCAGCCACCCACCAAAGTCCACAACGTATCGGGATCCGGGTGGCACCAAACCAGCGACGAACGTTGTGCCGCCGCTATCTTGACGACCCCGGCCCGCAAATCACAGAGGTAAGCCAGATATTCCGCCCGGTCGGCGTTGATCTCGCCGCGCAGCCGATCTGCGCCAGACACCACCGTCGCCACCGTCGACAAAAGCATCATCAACGGAAACGTCATGAACGCCGGATTACGCGCCAGTCCCGAGCGCGAATACCAGACCACCGCCATCATCCCCACGGTGGCGATGGCCATGACGACCGGCAGATAGCGGGCCAGCACGGGCGTCCGCACCGTTCGCGTTTCCGGCGGCGCCGTGACAACAATGTCGGCGGTCTCGAACACCTCAGGAGGCAGCCGCGCCGGCGGCGTGAATTCCGCAGTCGCAGAACCGTCGCGGTGCCCCATGCGATCGACACCGTATGTGGGAGCGCACCCGGCTGCAAGTCAGCTGTGGATCAACGCATACGCGACACCTCCGCTGCGGTTAGCGTCGGAGACCCACATCGGCGAACGGAGGTTGCGGTGCACGAAGCAGTGGGCATACGACCCCAACCGGGCCAACCTGGTGTGGCCGGCGGGGGATTGCGCCGGGTATCGGTTTATGCCGACTCCGCGCAGGTCGACTTGGTCCTGTCGGCCGCAATGCCCATTGAAACGCTGATCCCGGCAATCGTGGACATCTTGACTGCCCGATCCGGTTTTGGCGCTCAGCCCATGACTGTCCGCTACCGGCTTTCCCTTCCCGGCGATGTCGCACTCGAGCCATCGAAAACACTGGCCCAGAACGGAATCCGAGATGGCGCCACGTTGATTTTGACTAGCTCGTCGACCGAGCTGACGGCGCCGCGGTTCGACGACACAGCAGAGGGGGTATCGATATCGGTCACCGCGGCAATGCGGCCCTGGACTCGACAGACAGCCCGCCTCACCGGCGCGCTGCTGACAGTTTGGCTAGCCGGCGCGGGCGCCGCGGTACTGATGCGAACAGCTTTTGATACCAACGGTGCCCGGCACACCGGCGGTGCCGGCGTAGCTGCCGCGGTTGGTTTCATCGCTCTGCTGTCGGCGGTAATCGCGCATCATGGGTTTCGCGACACGACTGCCGGACTGACGCTGGGTCTGGTCGCCACAGGATTCATCGCACTCGCCGGATTGCTGGTCGTTCGAGGCGCACTGGGCGCACCGGGCGCACTTCTTGCGATGACAGCGGCGGCGGTGTCAGCGGCCTCGTTACGCGTGATAGGTTGTTGTGCAGTCGTATTCACCGCGGTGTGCTGTTTCGCGACAGCGGCCGCAGTTGCGACGCTGGTAGCCGCTGTATCCGCCGTCCCGCTACAGGCCATCGCCGCGGGATCCGCGGCGATCTCGCTGGCATTGGTCGAAGCGTCCGCACCGGCGTCGATCATGCTGGCCGGATTGTCCCCGCAGCTGAGTTCGGAACCGCAGAGCGTGAACACCAAAGCGATGCGTGCCAGCACCTGGCTAACCGGCCTGGTCGCCGGGTTCTCCGCATCCGCTGCGCTGGGAGCCATCGGCGTTGCGGGCGCACCGTATCCCGCGGGCAGCTCACGCTCGCTTGGCATCGCGTTCGCGACGGTCACCGGAGGTGCGCTGTTGCTGCGGTCTCGTGCGCACCATGACCTCGCGCGATCTGTGCCGCTGGTCGTGAGTGGAATAGTCACGCTCAGCGTTGCTCTCGTGATCGCCGCCGCGACCTATCCACAACATGCGTTGCAGGTAGCTGCGGGCTTAACGGTGCTGGCCGCCGCCGCACTCTGCCTCGGATTGATCACCCACGCCATCGCTTTCTCCCCCATCGCGCGACGAAGCACAGAGCTGCTCGAGTATCTCGCCTTGGCCGTCATCGCACCGCTGGCGTGCTGGATCTGCGGGCTTTACAGCGCTGCGCGTGGCTTGAACCTCGCATGATGCCCGCGCAGTCCAAAGCGCTGCGTTGTGCGACGGCAGCGGCTTTCGCGCTACTCATGGCACTGCCGCAGTGTTGTGTGCCCGCAGCGCGCGCGGTCTCGCCACCGCCCATCGACAGCAGCCGGCTACCTGATCCGGCGCCGGCACGGCCACCACAACCCACCGTGCAACGGGAGGTTTGCGCGATGCCGTCCATGGCTTCCAATGCCGACCGAGCTAGTGTGCCCAGCCAACTCTCCGGACTCGATCTGCCACAGGTGTGGAAACTCACCCGTGGTTCGGGTCAACGAGTTGCCGTCATCGACACCGGGATTTCACCACACTCGAGGCTGCCCGCTACGACGGCGGGCGGTGACTACGTGTTCACCGGTGACGGCACCCAGGATTGTGACGGACACGGCACCGCGGTGGCCGGGATCATTGCCGCCGCACCCGATCCCGGTCGAACGGATGGTTTCAACGGTGTGGCCCCGGAGGTCAGTTTGATCAGCATCCGCCAGTCCAGCATCAAGTTCAGCGCGCTGGCAGATCCGTCCAACTCCGGATTCGGTGATGTCGACACCATGGCGAAAGCCGTGCGGACCGCGGCCGACCTGGGTGCTTCGGTGATCAATATTTCCTCGGTTGCCTGCATTCGCGCCGAGTCGACACTCGATGACCGCAGACTCGGCGCGGCGCTGTCCTACGCCGTTGACGTCAAAGACATCGTCGTGGTGGTCGCCGCCGGAAACACCGGCGCCGGACAGTGCCCCACTCAGCAGCCCGAAGCGACATGGGACACCGTGACGGTTGCAGTCAGTCCGGCTTGGTATGACGACTACGTGCTCGCCGTGGGTTCGGTTGACATTCATGGCGAACCGTCGCCATTCACACTGCCCGGGCCGTGGGTGGGCGTCGCTGCGCCCGGCGAGGCGGTGACGTCGCTGGGCTCGTCGGGCGACGGGCTGATGAATGCCATTGGTGAACCGAGTGTTTCGACTTCGCTGTCGGGCACCAGTTACGCCGCTCCGGTGGTCAGCGGGCTGGCGGCGCTGATCCGGTCCCGGTTTCCCAAACTCACCGCGCGCCAGGTGATGCAGCGCATCAAGGCAACCGCGCATCACCCATCCGGCGGATGGGATCCGCGCGTCGGGACGGGAGTTGTGGACTTCCTTGCAGCGGTCAGCACAGACGCTCCGTCCAGCCCCACCCCATCACCGCGCCCACCGGACACGTCGGTACCAATCCTGCCGCCTCGGCCTGTTGCGGCGGCCGACCATGGCGCGCGAGACACGGCGTTGGGCGGCGCGGCCGTGTGCGCCGGCGTGCTGGTGGTAATAGTGACCACTGGCGGAGTGTGGGCTCGACTACGGCGAGCTCGAGGTCGATCGCACCGCCATGCTCGCTCCGACGAGAACATCCTGTGCGACTAACGCATTCGCCCTGCTCAATTCCGGCCCCGCAGGCAGTTTGGCTAACACCTGCCATGGCGCCGGTATCAACGTGTTGGGCAGGCCGAGGTCGTGTGCAGCGTCGTCGTCGTGGATGGCGAATTGCACGCCAGTGTCGGTCACCAGGTGTCGGGTGCCGGCGCGGGCATTGCCGCCTGAGAGGCCGGTGGCACGCACATATGCACTGCGCCCAGGCGGAAGATAGACGGCGTCGATCGCGGGGCCCTTCCCGTCCGCCTGCGTCAGCTTCACCGGCTCCTGGCCGATCGGAATGGGTAACCCGCCTGTCAGGAACGAGATCTCCGGCAAATCTTTGCCGTCCGACGTCCGATGGGTCCAGCGCACGCATACCGCGGTACCGCTGGCATCCACCAATAGAGGCACCCGGTCGGGGAACGTGGAGACAGAAAGCTCGGCTACGGTCGGAGTGGCGCGGATGAGATCGGGCGCCACCGAAATGGCATTGCGAGTGCCGTGCGAGTCATCGAACCGCACCAGATCCGCGGCAACCTGGCCGACCCGCTGAACCCCGTCACGCAGTACGACGTAATACTCGTCGCCGTCCGCGCGGGCCATGCGGAGCACGCTGCCAACCGGAAAGCCCGGGAGTCGTCCGCGGCTACCGGCATTACGAATCCGCGGCGCGGTGATGGGCGGTGCTTCTGGCACGGCATTAAGCAGCACCGGTGAAACGACCGACGGGATCCGACCTTCGAGACCCAACGCCCGCACAACCGCAGATTCGGTCAGGTTCACCACTGCTCGGTGACCGTCGTAAAGCAGATAGGTCGATCCGCCGGAGACCAGAGTGACCAGCACGGACTGTCCGCTTGCCAGGAGGTGCGGATGGCCGAGCCATGGCCGCTCGGACCGGCCGACGACCACCGTCGTACCCTGCTGGGCATCGCCGTGGGCGTCACAGACCGCCCACTGCAATTCGTCGTCGGCCAGCGGGGTTCCCAGATATTGCGGCGCACCGGCAATGCCCAGCATCGGGCCCCGTTTGCCGCCACTCAGTGCAGACTCCGGTATCGGCTGCGGGTCGGCGTTCGTCTTCATGATCAGCCTGGCCGAGGCCAGGTTCAGCACCGGATGCAAGATGTCACCGATTCGGACGTAAAGCGCCCCGGACTGTTTGCCCATCAAGATCGGAGCATCCGCCAATGTTGGTTGTGGGCGCAGCACAGCCAGCACCGCACTCCCAGCCAGCACGACAACCGCCAACAGCGAACCGACGAGCAGCGACTGCATCGGCGCGCGGATCGGTTCGTTAACGGTGCGGATGTCTAAGCCCAACAGTGCGCATTCGATACGACGCAGCAAAAAGCGATGCCCGCTGACCTGCAGCCGCGTGGTCGGTTGCCGTGCCACCTCGAACCCCCGAGTCGTCGATTTCACCGTAGGCCGTGGTCACAGAGCTGCGTGTCGTCGATCCACAGCGCAGCGGCCAGATTAGCGCCGATGTGACCATGAGCCCGGTTCTCGGTAAAATCGCGGCGTGCGCACCTCTGTTAGCCGTGCCGTGTCTTATCGTCGCTGGTCACGGGGCCTGCGCTGGGTCGGCCTGGCCGCATCCGCGCTGCTGGCGGCCGGTGTCGTGCTGGTGGCACCCACCGGCGTCCCGTCGGCCAACGCCGACAACTGCCCAGACGTCGCGCTGACCTTTGCCCGCGGCACCAACGAGCCAGCAGGCCTGGGTCGGGTCGGGCAGGCCCTCGCCGACACCCTGCGCCAGAACACCGGTAAAAACGTCGACGCCTACCCGGTCAACTACAAGGCCAGCCTGCTGCAGTTGCACGGCGGTGACGGCGCCAACGACGCCATCAAGCACATCAAAGACGTGGCCGACAAGTGCCCGAACACCCCGCAGGTGCTCGGCGGATACTCGCAGGGCGCATCGGTGATCGACATCGTCGCCGGCGTGCCCATCGGCGGCATCGGCTGGGGCAGTTCGCTTCCGGCCCAATACGCCAACAACATCGTCGCGGTGACCACCTTCGGCAACCCCGCCGACCGCAGCGGAGGGTCGATATCGGCCCAAAGCCAGCTGTTCGGCGCGAAGGCCGTCGACTACTGCAACACCGAAGACCCGATCTGTCACGCCGGCCCCGGCAACCAGTGGAGCGGGCACACCGAGGGCTACGTGCCCGTTTACACCAGCCAAGCGGCCAGCTTCGTCCAGACCAGGCTTTTGACGGTCATGCCACCCACCCAGTTCCAACCGCCCTCGGGTCCCCTGGGCCCGATGGGTCCCACGGGTCCGGCACCTGGACCTGTCCCGAGCGGTCCACCGCCCAGCGTGGTCGACCAGCCCACGATGTTTCGCTGACGGGCTGCTCGGTGCGTTTGACCTTGGGCTGGCCCGCTAATATCGGGCCATGACGCGTCGGTTGATAAACTTACCGCCACAGTCGGTTCCGGGCAGCCGGTCTACCGTCGCAAAGCCCCTGGTCCGGCTTGCAGCCGCAGGATTACTCGCCTCCGCGATGCTGCTTGCGCCCGCGACCACCGCGACCTTGATCGCCTCGATTCCAAAGGCATCGGCGTCGTGCCCGGATGTCGATGTGGCCTTCGCCCGCGGGCGACTGGAACCGGCGGGCGCCGGCACCATCGGCAACGCGTTCATCAGCGCGCTGCGGTCGCGGGTCAACCGCAATATCAGTCTCTACGCGGTGCGCTATCCCGCCGACAACCAGGTCGACGTCGGCGCCAACGACATGAGCGCCCACGTTCAGTCCGACATCAACAACTGCCCGGACACCCGCATTGTGCTGGGTGGCTACTCGCTCGGCGCGGCGGTCACCGACGTGGTGGTGGCGGCTCCGATCGCGGCATTCGGCTTCACCAGTCCGCTGCCACCGGGTGCCGATCAGCACATCGCGGCGGTCGCGCTGTTCGGCAACGGCAGCCAGTGGGCCGGGCCGATCACCAACTTCAACCCTGCCTACAACGACCGGACGATCGATTTGTGCCACGGCACCGATCCCATCTGTAACCCCGCTGACCCGCATACCTGGTCGGAGAACTGGCCGCAGCACGCGGCCAGCGGGTATATCCGGGACGGCATGGTCAATCAGGCAGCCGACTTCGTCGCGGGCAAGCTGCAGTAATCGTTCGCGGGCGGCCCCGGGCCGCGAGAGATGTCAGCCAGGGTGGCCGTCCTACATCAGCTCCGGGCTGGTGGATCAGGCCGCCGGCTTCGTCGCCGGCAAGCTGTAGCGACCCGTCGGGTCGCTCAGTTCCGGGTGCGCAGGTCGCGGGTGATCACGGTGCGCGCTTGCACCTCGCTGTCCGGCGGGTAGTCCACGCCGATCAGCGTTAAACCCCGCGCCGGCGCGGCGGCGAAGTCGCTGGAGCGCTGCGTGGATTCCAGCAGCTCACGGCACCAGGCGGCAGTGCGCCGGTGTTCGCCGACGGCCAGCAGCGCGCCGACCAGCGAGCGCACCATCGACCAGCAGAACGCATCGGCGGTGACGTGCGCGGTGATCACGTCGCCGTCACGCGACCAGTCCAGACGCTGCAGGTCGCGGATGGTGGTGGCAGCATCGCGCTGACGGCAGAATGCGGCAAAGTCGTGTAATCCCACCAGGTGTCGCGATGCCAGGCTCATCGCGTCCACATCGAGCACACGCGGCCAGCCGGTGATGAAGCGGGCCTGATGCGGCTCTACCCCGTAGGGGGCGGTCGAGATCCGGTAGACGTAGTGGCGGCGCAGCGCCGAGAATCGGGCGTCGAAACCCGCTGGCGCGCGCACGATCCGGCGCACCCGCACGTCGGCTGGCAGCAGCCGGCTCAGACGCCGAACCAACGGCAGGAATTCCGGTTCATTTGGTCGGGGCGAGCGGGGATAGGCGTTGGGCAGCGCATCGACCGGAACGTCGAGGTGCGCCACCTGCCCGGTGGCGTGCACACCGGTATCGGTGCGCCCGGCCGCGCGCAACCGCACCGGGGTCCGAAATACCGTCGACAGCGTGTCCTCGAGAATGCCTGCGACGGTGCGCTGAGCTGACTGCGTTGCCCATCCGGCGAAATCCGTGCCGTCGTAGGCGATATCGAGCCGAAGACGAACGGGCCCGCCATCGGCGCCGATGGCGGGCACGTCGTTAATCCCCGAATTGCTACGACTCGGCGGGCTTGTCAGTGTCCTCGGCTTCCTGCTCCGCGGTCTCCGGCTCAGCGGCTTCCGGCTCCACAGCCGCTGTGGTCTCCGCCGCAACGTCCGACGCCTCCGGCCCGACTGCGGCTTCCGGCTCGACGGCAGCCTGCGGAGCGGCCGCGGCGGCCACCGGCGCCGACTTCGAAGCAGCTTTTGACGCGGCCTTCGACGCGCCGACCCGACGTGCGCGGTCGGCCTCCGAGGTTACCGTTTTCTCCTGCACCAACTCGATCACCGCCATCGGGGCGTTATCGCCCTTGCGTGCCTCGACTTTGATGATGCGGGTGTAGCCGCCGTTGCGGTCGGCGAAAAACGGCCCGATCTCGGCGAACAGGCTGTGCACCACGTCTTTGTCACGGATCTTCTTGAGCACCTCGCGCCGGTTGTGCAGCGTGCCCTTCTTGGCGTGGGTTATCAGCTTCTCGGCATAGGGCCGCAGTGCCCGGGCCTTGGGCTCGGTCGTCTTGATCCGGCCATGCTCGAACAGCGCCGTAGCCAGATTGGCCAAGATCGCCTTCTGGTGCGAAGACGACCCGCCGAGGCGACGTCCCTTGGTGGGCTTGGGCATTGCTGAGGCTCCTGTCTAGTTCTGCTGAGTACTGTCCGGCTCCTCAGCGGACCTCGACGGTCCGCATCGTCACCAGACGAGCCCTTAGAGCTGTTCGGTTTCCGCGTAGTCCTGGTCGTCGTAAGCGCTGTCGTTGGACCAAGTGCCGGTGGCAACGTCGTAGCCGGCGACCTCCGACGGATCGAAGCTGGCCGGGCTGTCCTTGAGCGACAGACCCAACTGATGCAGCTTGACCTTCACCTCGTCGATGGACTTCTGACCGAAGTTACGGATGTCGAGCAGGTCGGACTCCGTGCGCGACACCAGCTCACCCACCGTGTGCACACCCTCGCGCTTGAGGCAGTTGTACGACCGCACGGTCAGGTCCAAGTCGTCAATCGGCAACGCGAACGACGCGATATGGTCGGCCTCGGCCGGCGACGGCCCGATCTCGATACCTTCTGCCTCGATGTTGAGTTCGCGTGCCAGGCCGAACAATTCGACCAGCGTCTTACCGGCCGATGCCAGCGCGTCACGAGGAGTGATTGAGCTCTTGCTTTCGACATCGAGGATCAGCTTGTCGAAGTCGGTGCGCTGCTCGACACGGGTGGCGTCCACCTTATACGTCACCTTGAGCACCGGCGAGTAGATGGAATCGACCGGGATGCGGCCGATTTCGGCGCCGGACGCCTTGTTCTGCACCGCCGGGACGTAGCCGCGGCCACGCTCGACGACGAGTTCGACCTCGAGCTTGCCCTTGTCATTCAGCGTCGCGATGTGCATCTCCGGGTTGTGTACGGTGACGCCGGCCGGCGGCACGATGTCACCGGCGGTGACCTCCCCCGGGCCCTGCTTACGCAGATACATCGTCACCGGCTCGTCTTCCTCCGACGACACCACCAGGCTCTTGAGGTTCAAGATGATGTCGGTGACGTCTTCCTTGACACCGGGCACGGTGGTGAACTCGTGCAGCACGCCGTCGATACGGATACTGGTGACCGCCGCGCCGGGGATCGACGAAAGCAACGTGCGGCGCAGCGAGTTACCAAGCGTGTAGCCAAATCCCGGCTCCAGCGGCTCGATGACGAACTGCGAACGGTTATCGCTGACGACCTCTTCGGACAGGGTGGGTCGCTGTGAAATCAGCATGGTGTTTCTTCTTCTCCTTCTCGGCACCCGCTATTTGATGCCGTCAAGATCCGCCGGTGCGGTCGCAGCGGCGGAAAACTGCGTTTTACTTCGAGTAGTACTCGACGATCAGCTGCTCGGTGAGCGGCACATCGATCTGCGCCCGCTCCGGCAGTTGGTGGACCAGGATGCGTTGACGCTCGCCGACCACCTGCAGCCAGCTCGGCATCGGGCGGTCACCGGCGGTCTCCCGCGAGATCTGAAACGGCACGCTGTTCAGCGACTTGTCTCGGACATCGATGATGTCGTACTGCGATACCCGGTAGCTGGGGACGTTGACGTGCACGCCGTTGACCGTGAAATGCCCGTGGCTCACCAATTGGCGGGCCATCCGACGGGTGCGCGCCAGCCCGGCGCGGTAGACGACGTTGTCCAGCCGGCTCTCCAGGATCTGCAGCAGCTCGTCACCGGTCTTGCCGGGACGGCCCGCAGCCTCTTCGTAGTAGCGGCGGAACTGCTTTTCCATCACGCCGTAGGTGAACCGAGCCTTCTGCTTCTCCTGCATCTGCAGCAGGTACTCGCTCTCCTTGATCCGCGCGCGGCCGTGCTGGCCGGGCGGGTAGGGGCGCTTCTCGAACGCCTGGTCGCCACCGACGAGGTCGGTGCGCAGCCGGCGGGATTTCCGTGTGACGGGTCCGGTGTAACGAGCCATTGTCTATTCTTCTCCCTTGACCCTTGCTAGACCCTGCGCCGCTTGGGCGGGCGGCAGCCGTTGTGCGGCTGGGGGGTGACGTCAGAGATCGCGCCGACCTCCAGGCCGGCGGCCTGCAACGACCGAATGGCCGTCTCTCGGCCCGAGCCGGGGCCCTTCACGAACACGTCGACCTTGCGCACCCCGTGCTCCTGGGCTTTGCGGGCGGCGTTCTCGGCGGCCAGCTGAGCAGCGAACGGCGTCGACTTGCGGGATCCCTTGAAGCCGACGTGGCCAGACGACGCCCAGGCGATGACGTTGCCCTGCAGGTCGGTGATCGTCACGATCGTGTTGTTGAACGTGCTCTTGATGTGCGCGGCACCGTGCGGGACGTTCTTCTTTTCCCGCCGCCGGGTCTTCTGGCCCTTCTTGGGCGCCTTCGTAGCGCTAGCGGCCTTCTTGGCTGGGGGCATGACTTACCTGGCCTTCTTCTTGCCTGCGATGGTGCGCTTGGGACCCTTGCGGGTGCGCGCATTGGTCTTGGTGCGCTGGCCGCGCACGGGCAGGCCCCGGCGGTGCCGTAGCCCCTGGTAACAGCCGATCTCGATCTTGCGGCGGATGTCGGCCTGAACCTCGCGGCGCAGGTCACCCTCGACCTTCAGGTTCGCTTCGATGTAGTCGCGCAAATGGGTCACCTGATCATCGGTGAGGTCCTTGGTGCGCAGGTCCTTGTCGATTCCGGTGGCAGCCAGAATCTCGTTCGACCGGGTACGGCCGACGCCGTAGATGTAGGTCAGCGCGACCTCCATGCGTTTGTCACGCGGGAGGTCGACGCCCACAACTCGAGCCATGGTGGCATTCCTTCTCTTCGCGGAGGTCTGATCCCAGTCCGTTCCCGGCTGACTGCTCCGGGGTCCGGCCTCCGTTCCGGACGTGGGTAAGCGGCCTATCCGCTCACTGGTGCTGGGAGGTCTGCATTCAGTTGTGTGTGCAGGGCGGACGCAAATTGTCCGGCTCCTCCTCAGGTCGCTACCCGCCCTGCATCGTCGCCGGACGACACTTGACTAGCCTTGACGCTGCTTGTGCCGCGGATCGGAGCAGATCACCATGACCCGCCCATGCCGACGGATCACCCTGCATTTGTCGCAGATCGGCTTGACGCTCGGGTTCACCTTCACGGCTGATTCGATCCTGTCTTGGTTCTGAAAGCGGGTTGTTACTTGTAGCGGTACACGATGCGGCCCCGCGACAGGTCGTAGGGAGACAACTCCACCACCACCCGGTCCTCGGGCAGGATGCGGATATAGTGCTGCCGCATCTTGCCGCTGATGTGGGCGAGCACCTTGTGGCCGTTCTCTAGCTCAATGCGGAACATCGCATTGGGCAGGGGCTCGACCACGCGGCCCTCGACCTCTATGGCGCCGTCCTTCTTGGCCATAACGTTTCAGAAATCCTCGTCTTTGGTTTCGCTGCTTCTACGCCCGAGATCGGCGCAGCATTGACTGGTTTTGCAACGTGAGCCGGTGTTAGGAAAATTCCCATAATTCCTAGGACTGGGCACGCGAGAAACCAGCGCGATGACGCACCGTTGCTCCACGATACCCGCTCATTCGGGCTGGCCAAAATCGCTCTAAGGGGAATCGGGACGACCCCCTCGCCCGCGCGCACCGGCGCTGACGAGCGCATACTTAACGCCGATGGCAAGCCCCGATCCCCCGTCCCGCAAACCGGTGATGCTGACCGTCGACGACGATCCCGCGGTATCCCGCGCGGTTGCTAGGGACCTGCGTCGCCACTACGGCGAAATCCACCGGATCGTGCGGGCCGAGTCGGGTCCCGACGCCCTGGAGACCCTCAAAGAGCTCAAGCTGCGCGGCGAGACCGTTGCGATGCTCGTCGCCGACTACCGGATGCCGAAGATGACCGGTATCGACTTCCTCGAGCACGCGATGGACCTGTATCCGGCCGCGCGGCGGGTGCTGCTGACTGCCTACGCCGACACCCACGCCGCCATCGATGCGATCAACGTCGTCGACCTCGACCACTATCTGCTCAAGCCGTGGGATCCGCCGGAGGAAAAGCTCTACCCGGTCATCGACGCCCTGCTCGACGCCTGGAAGCGGGCGCCGGAACATCCCATTCCGCACACCAAGGTGATCGGGCACCGCTGGTCGGCGCGATCCTGGCAGGTGCGCGATTTTCTGGCCCGCAACGGGCTCTACTACAACTGGTTCATGGCTGACGAGCCCGAGGGCGAACAGCTGTTGCGGGCCGCCGGCGAGGACGGCCTGCGGCTCCCGGTCATCGTCACCGAACGCGGCGACACCTTGATCGAACCCAGCGACGCCGAACTGGCCGACACGTTGGGGCTGACCACCACGCCATCGCAGGAGTTCTACGACCTGATCGTGGTCGGCGGCGGACCCGCCGGGCTGGCCGCCGCCGTCTACGGCGCCTCCGAGGGGTTGCGCACGGTGCTCATCGAACGCACGGCGACCGGCGGTCAGGCGGGCCAGAGTTCGCGGATCGAGAACTACCTGGGCTTTCCTGACGGGGTGTCGGGCGATCAGTTGGCGGATCGAGCGCGTAGACAGGCCGAAAAGTTCGGCGCCGAGCTCATCACCGCCCGCGCTGCCACAGCGCTGGAGGTCAACGGATCCAAGCGGACCATACGGTTCGCTGACGGCGGCTGGATCGACGCGCACGCGGTGATCCTGGCCACCGGCGTCGCGTACCGCCAGCTCGCGGCAACCGGCTGTGACGAACTGACCGGACGCGGCGTCTACTACGGGGCTGCCGTCTCCGTCGCGTCGGACTGCAAGGACGAAGAGGTCTACGTGATCGGCGGCGCCAATTCGGCCGGCCAGGCCGCGATGTATCTGTCCCGCCAGGCCAAATCGGTGACGATCATCGTGCGTGCCCCGTCGTTGGAGGCGTCGATGTCGTACTACCTGATTCAGCAGATCGAGCAAAACCCCAAGATCACCGTGCGCACCTGCACCGAAGTCGACTGCGCGGTCGGAGACGACCACCTGGAGAAGCTGACCCTGATCGACAACCGGACCGGCGTTACTGAGGATGTCACCTGCGGCCGGATGTTCATCTTCATCGGCGCCGCACCGCGCACCGACTGGCTTGACGGGGTCGTCGCGCGCGACGACCACGGGTTCATCCTCACCGGCCCAGACCTGCGGAACGTCTGCGGATGGGCGTTGGACCGTCCGCCGCATCATCTGGAAACCAGTGTGCCGGGCGTCTTCGTGGCAGGCGATGTGCGTGCCGAGTCCGCCAAACGGGTCGCGGCCGCGGTCGGCGAAGGATCGATGGCCGTGATGCTGGTTCACCGCTACCTGGCGGAGTCATGACCGGTCCGATTCCGTGTGACGCCGACGAGCTGCGCACTCTGTTCTTGTTCGAGGCGCTCTCCGACGAGCAGCTCGCCACGTTGTGCGCAGCCGGACATATTGAGGAGTGCCAGCCGGGACCGATCATCGTCGAAGGTGAGCCGGCGACCTGTTTCTACGTTCTGATCGAAGGCGAGCTGATGATGTCGAAGCTCTCCGGCGGCCAGGACATCGAAACGAACCGGACATCACAGCGCGGCGTGTATTGCGGCGCCTGGCGGGCGTTCACCGGAGGAAAGCAAAAGAGCTACGACGCGTCGGTGCACGTGACCAAGCCGTCGCGGTTCTTCGTGATGGACGCCCCGGTGTTCGCCAAGTTCATGAAGGACCAGTTTCCGATGGCGGTTCACCTGCTCGACGGGATCGCCGTCGGCACCGACCGAACCCGCCGGATCATCGACAACCGGGAGAAGCTGCTCGCCTTGGGCCGGTTGTCGGCCGGTCTGACACATCAGCTGAACAATCCCGCCGCGGCTATCGCACGGGCCGCCGACGAGCTGCGCGGCCGGATCGCCCGCATGCGCGGAAAGCTGGCGATGCTCGCCGATGGCACCGTCTCCCCCGAAACGTTGAACGCGCTGGTGCGGCTGCAGGAAGCGGTCGCCGAGCAGGTCGCCAAATCGGCCGCGCAGCACATGACAGCGCTCGAAACCGCCGACCGCGAGGACGCCGTTGGCGAGTGGCTGGAGGACCATGACGTCGCCGGCGGCTGGGACATCGCGCCGACACTGGTCGAAGGCGGCATCGACACCGACTGGCTGGAGCGGATTGCCGCGACCGCCGAGGAATTGGACAGTTCGGCTTCGGTGGAAGAAGCGATCCGCTGGATTAGCTACACCATCGAAAGCGAACTACTCATGAATCAGATTTCCGAAGCAAGCAAGCGGATTTCGGCGCTGGTCGCCGACGCCAAGCAGTATTCGCGGATGGACCGAGCTCCGTTCGATGTGGCCGACGTGCACGAGCTGTTGCGCAGCACGCTGGCGATGTTCGCCGACCGATTGACCAAAGACAGCGGCAAGCACACCCGCGCGATCACCGTGGTCAAGGAATTCGATCAATCGCTTCCCGAAATCCCCTGCTTTCCAGGCGATCTCAACCAGGTCTGGACCAACATCATCGACAACGCTTTGGCGGCGATGCGGGAGCAGGGCGGTACGCTGACCATTCGCACCGGCAGAGAAGGCGAAAAGCTGGCCCGAATCGAGATCTGCGACACCGGCCCCGGCATCGCCGATGACGTGCGGGAGCACATCTTCGAGCCCTTCTTCACCACCAAACCGGTGGGCGAAGGCACTGGTCTCGGGCTGGATTTGGCGTGGAACATCGTCGTGAAGAAGCATCGCGGAGATCTGCGCGTGGAGTCCGCGCCGGGCAATACCCGCTTTATCGTGTTGCTGCCGCTGGAAAAACCGCCCACAGAGGATTTGGCGGATTTGACGGATCCCGACCTGGATGCAGAACTGGCGGAATAGCGACACCATCCGACCGGTTGGAGAAGACCATGACTGACGTAGCAGCGAGTAAACCCAATCTTGGTCGGTTCGGATCGTTCGGTCGCGGAGTCACCCCGCAACAAGCCAAAGAGATCGAAGCTTTGGGCTATGGAGCCGTCTGGGTCGGCGGCTCACCGCCGGCCGAACTGGAATGGGTAGAACCTACCCTCGAAGCCACGACCACCCTGCAGGTGGCCACCGGCATCGTTAACATCTGGTCGGCGCCGGCCAAGCCGGTGGCCGAGTCTTTCCACCGCATCGACACGGCCTACCCAGGCCGATTCCTGCTGGGTATCGGCGTCGGGCATCCCGAGGCAATCAGCGAATATCGCAAGCCCTATGACGCGCTGGTGGACTACCTCGATCGCCTGGACGACTACGGGGTACCGGCCGAGCGTCGCGTCATTGCCGCGCTGGGTCCGCGAGTGCTTCGGCTCTCGGGGCAACGCAGCGCCGGGGCCCATCCCTACCTGACCACTCCCGAGCACACGGCGCAGGCCCGGCAACAGATCGGCCGGTCGGCCTTCCTGGCGCCCGAGCACAAGGTGGTTTTGACCACCGACCCGGACAACGCCCGTGCCGTCGGCCGCAAGGCGCTCGACATCTACCTCAACCTGGCCAACTACCTGAACAACTGGCGGCGGTTGGGATTCACCGACGACGACATCGCTCGACCCGGCAGTGACCGTCTGGTCGATGCCCTGGTGGCCTATGGCACAACCGACGCGATCGCTGCTCGCCTCAACGAGCACCTCGACGCGGGCGCAGACCACGTCGCTGTTCAGGTCCTGACTCGATCTGAGAACCTGGTCCCGGCGCTGGCCGAGTTGGCAGGGCCGCTTGGACTCAATAAGTCTTGATAAAGCAGAGGGGGACCTAGATGACCGAGGCCGTATCACTGAAACCTGACCTGGGCCGGTTCGGCGTGTGGCTGGCTTTCCGCTCGATCAAACCCGAACTCGCCGCCCAAATCGAATCGCTCGGTTATGGCGCCGCCTGGATCGGCGGCTCGCCGGACGCGGAACTCGATTGGGTCGATCCGGCTCTGGCCCAGAGTAATTCGCTGCAGCTGGCGACCGGCATCGTCAACATCTGGTCCGCGCCGGCGCAGACGGTCGCCCAGTCCTACGAGCGCATCGAAAGCGCCCATCCGGGAAGGTTTTTGCTGGGTATTGGGGTGGGGCACCGCGAGCACACCCAGGAGTACGTGAAACCCTACGATGCGCTGGTCGGATACCTCGACGAACTCGACGGCGCCATGGTGCCGACCAGTCGTCGAGTGCTCGCGGCGCTGGGCCCCAAGGTCCTCAAACTGGCCGCCGAACGTAGTGCCGGCGCTCATCCGTACCTCACCACCCCGCAACACACCGCTAAAGCGCGCGAAGAGATGGGCGCCTCGGTGTTCTTGGCGCCGGAACACAAAGTGGTGCTCAGCACCGACGCCCACGAGGCCCGCCGAATCGGCCGCGAGACCGTCGACCACTACCTGGGCCTGAGCAACTACGTGAACAACTGGCGGCGGTTGGGTTTCAGCGAAGACGATGTGCGCAAGCCCGGTAGCGACAGGCTGATCGACGCGATGGTGGCCTACGGCACCCCGGAGGCCATCGCGCAACGTCTCAACGAGCACGTGGAAGCCGGTGCCGACCACGTGGCGATCCAGGTGTTAGGCGGTTGGACCGAAGAGACGCTGCTGCCCGCACTGGCCGAATTGGCCGGACCGCTGGGGCTGACGCCCCCAAGCTGATCACGCTGGTCAGCTAAGGTGCCAGCATGCGGCTGCTGGTTACCGGTGGCGCGGGTTTCATCGGCGCCAACTTTGTGCACACCACTGTGCGCGAGCATCCAGACGATGCGGTGACGGTGCTGGACGCCTTGACCTATGCCGGTAGCCGCGAGTCGCTGGCGGGCGTCGACAATGACATCAGGCTGGTGCAGGGCGATATCACCGACGCCGAGCTGGTCTCCCGGTTGGTGGGCGAGTCCGACGCGGTGGTGCACTTCGCGGCTGAAACTCATGTCGACAACGCGTTGGCTGATCCGGCTCCGTTCCTGCGGGCCAACGTGATCGGAACGTTCACCGTTTTGGAGGCGGTGCGCCGCCACGGGGTGCGGCTGCATCACGTTTCCACCGATGAGGTCTATGGGGATCTGGCCCTTGATGATCCGCAGCGGTTCACCGAGTCCACGCCTTATAACCCGTCCAGTCCGTATTCGTCGACGAAAGCCGGCGCCGACCTGCTGGTGCGGGCCTGGGTGCGCTCCTACGACGTGCGCGCGACGATCTCGAACTGTTCCAATAACTATGGGCCCTATCAGCATGTGGAGAAGTTCATTCCGCGCCAGATCACCAATGTGCTGACCGGTCGGCGGCCCAAGTTGTACGGCAAGGGGGCCAACGTCAGGGACTGGATTCACGTCGACGACCACAACGACGCGGTTCGGCGGATTTTGAAGGGTGGCCAGTTTGGTCGGACCTATCTGATCGGCGCCGGGGGCGAGCGCGACAACTTGTCGGTGCTGCAGACACTGCTGGAGCTGATGGGTCGCGATCCGGACGATTTCGACCATGTCGTGGACCGGGTCGGCCACGACTTGCGCTACGCGATCGACCCGACGGCGCTGTGCAA
>CAWISO010000002.1:0-254032 GCA_963838755.1 uncultured Actinomycetota bacterium
TCGCGAGGGTCGCCGATCATGCCGGTAGCGCCGCCGGCGAGCACGATGGGGCGGTGTCCAGCGCTGCTGAAAACGCCGCAGCGCCAACAGCGGCACCAAGTGGCCGGCGTGCAGGCTGGGTGCGGTGGGGTCGAAACCGGCGTACAGCGTGATCGGACCCCGGGCCGCCTCGGTGGCCAGCGCATCGAGGTCGGTGGACTGTGCAATCAGCCCGCGCCAGCTCAGCTCGTCGAGGATGGTCATGCCCACAGTCATAGATCTTCTCGCACCCGCGGGGCCGCCGCGGCCGAGCGACCGGACGGCGCGTCGGAATGGGAGCCGTTGGCGTGTTGTAGGTCGGTGTCGGTTGTGGTCGGTCTGTCGGTGTTGTCGGCGGCAATCGCGCAGTGGATCAGCCCACGACTCGGCCGAATCCCGATGCCCGTTCGGTGAAGGCGACGAGCTCCTTGCGTCCATCACATCGACGTCGCTGGGCTCGACCAGCCAACCTTAATTTTCCTTGAAACGAAACTTAAAATCAGGTAAGAACAGGCGATGACCTAGATCACAGTACGGGCGGCCGTCTCGGCTCAAGTTACCGCGACGTGGCGACGTACTGGACATGGTCGAACCCCACGTCGACGAGTCAGAGCGGATGGAGGTAGCGGTGAACAGATATAAGATCCTCGCGCACATTACCGCCGTTGGCATGATCGTCGGCGCGGCGAGCGTGCCGATCACCCAACTCGCCCACGCCGACTGGACTCTGTTGTCTGCCGACGAACCGCTGTCGGGTAGCGACACGGCGATCATCCTCGGCGGGACCACCGAGCCGACGCCGTCGACCGCCTTTGCGCAGGCCGCCGAAGACCTGTATCTGCACCCGCTGGGTTTCGACGGTGGCGCGACCCACTCGATGGTCTGCGACATGGTTGGCGTGGACCCGTGCAGCGCCCCGCTGCAGGTGCTGACGACGCCCGAACTGATCCAGCAGGGTCCGAGCAGTCTCACCGCCGCGTCGGACATCGTTCTCGCCGTGGAGAACGAATTCAAGGCGGATCCGGCGCGTTCAGCGCCGAGCACCCGCTGACGATCTTCGGGTATTCGCAGAGCGCCACCGCCGAGTCGATCGCAATGACCCGGCTCGCAGAGGCCGGCATCTCCCCCAACGACCTGCACTTCGTGTTTATCGGCGACCCGTCCACCCCGGGCGGCGTATGGCCCAACCTGCAAGCAGACATGAACGCGACGCTCGGTCCGAATCTGACGAACTGGGTTATCAAGTTTTTCGAGTTGAACGGCGTCCTTGGCAACGTGACGCCAGATGATCTGTATCCGACGACCATCTACACACTGGCCGGCGACGGGGTCGCCGACTTCCAAGAGGACTTCAAGGCCGGAGGTCTGCTGGACCCGCTCGTGCACCTATTCACCACGCACGTGGAGTATCTGGGATTGACACGGCGCAGATCGCTGACGCGACCACGTCGATCGATGGCGACCTCACCTATGTCGACATCTCCGACAACATCAATAACGTCGACGCGTGGATTGGTGCAATTGAGCACGGGCGGTTGCCAGCAGCGGACTATTCCAGAGCCTGTTCGACTCCATCCATCTGTTTTTCACGGCGCATTCTGACCTGCGTCGGAGGAATTGTCATCCCCAGGGGGCGGGCGTTGTCAAGGACGTTTTGAGCTGGTTCGACTGGGTTGAGCCTGCGCTTAATCGCTGGCGCCCGGCGCCGGTGCTCGGGGGCTGCGACGGTAGGCCGAGACCTCCGTTCGCCCCTGTAACCACAGCCGCCATGGCCGGTCGGCGGCCTTGCTGATGCCGACGCGGGGCCCGGACGCCGCATCGACGGTGTCATTGAGTCTCAGCCGCACCGGGCTGTCGACGTCGAAGAGATCGAGGCCGTTGTCAGCCATGGTGATGTCCAACGCCGAGCAGAGATTTCCCGGTCCGCGCGCCAGCGCGACGGTCCGGATCGACTCACCGCGCCGCGACTGGGCGACGTGCAGCCCGGTCTGGACCACGGCCGCCCTGAGCAGCACGGCGGACGCCGTTCCGTCGGCGCCGCACACCACATTTGCGCAGACGTGGATGCCGTGGCTCCGGTAGGTGTACAGCCGCCCTGGCGGGCCGAACATCACCGCATTGCGGCCGGTGGGACCGCGATAAGAATGCGCCGCGGCGTCCGGCCACGGCCCGTCGGGAACCCCACCGTAGGCCTCTACCTCGACGATCGTGGCGGTGACGCGGCGACCGGTGAGGGTGGCGCCGAGGAGTCGGTGCGCGGCTTCGACCGGGTCGACCGCGAGTTGCTCAGCGCTCACCGGACAAATTCTGCCTGCGCCCCTTGACAGCCGGGCGCCAGGGGCGGATATTCATCGTATGATGACTTCATCACATGATGAATTACCTTCGCGCGACCGCACGCCAGCCGTCGACATCAGTCACTTGCGGGTGATCCGCGGCAAACGCCCCGCGATTCACGACTTCTCCGTTCGAATAGCCCGCGGCAGTATCACCGGTCTGCTCGGCCCGTCGGGCTGTGGGAAGACCACCTTGATCCGCTGCATCGTCGGGACCCAGCTCATCGCTTCGGGCACTGTCCACGTGCTGGACCTGCCGGCCGGGTCAGCACCGTTGCGTCACCGGATCGGGTATCTACCGCAAGACCCAACGATCTATAACGACCTGCGCGTCGTCGACAACGTCCGCTACTTCGCATCGCTGTACGGTTTTGACACTCGCGCCGCTGATTCCGCGATCGATCGGGTGGGGCTAAGCGATCACAGCACTGCCTACTGCGGCAATCTCTCCGGTGGTCAGCGCACCAGGGCATCGCTGGCGTGTGCGCTGGTATGCCAGCCCGAGTTGCTCGTTCTCGACGAACCGACAGTCGGATTGGATCCTGTGCTGCGGGCAGACCTCTGGGAGCAGTTCGCCGACCTCGCCCGTGGTGGGACCACGCTGCTGGTTTCCAGCCACGTGATGGACGAAGCCGACCACTGCGGTGACCTTTTGCTGATGCGCGAGGGCCACTTGGTCACACACACCACCCCGACCCAACTACGAGAGGACACCGGATGCACGTCACTGGAGGACGCGTTTCTGTCCATCATCAAGCGCAGCACGAAGAGCCGCGCCGGTTAGGCCTGCAGGGGTCTCTGAAGCCGTACCGTGCGACCACGTTACGGATCCTGCGCCAGCTGGCCGCCGACCGCCGCAGCATGGCGATGATTTTGGCGGTGCCGGTTCTGGTGATCACGTTGATGTACTTCATGTTCCAGAACGCGCCGCACCGTCCGGGCACGCCGTCGCCGTTCAACAATGCGTGCCTGATCCTGTTGGGCATTTTCCCGCTGTTCGTGATGTTCATCATCACCGCGATAACCATGCAGCGCGAAAGGGCTTCGGGAACGTTAGAACGCATCCTGACGACGCCGTTGCGCCGGCTCGACCTTCTGATCGCTTACGGCACGGCTTTTTCGGTCGCAGCCGCAGTGCAAGCCACCTTGGCTTGCGTCGTGTCGTTCTGGATCCTCGGCTTCGATACCGCGGGCAGTCCCTTCTGGGTGTTCCTGATCGCGATCGTCAACGCGGTGCTCGGCGTCGGTCTTGGATTGTTGTGTAGTGCGTTCGCGCGCACTGAGTTTCAGGCGGTGCAGTTCATCCCGCTGGTGATGGTGCCACAGTTGCTGTTGGCCGGCATCATCGTCCCGCGAGCACTGATGCCGACCTGGCTCGAGTGGCTCAGCAACGCGATGCCAGCCAGCTATGCCTTGGAGGCTTTGCAGCAGGTGGGCACGCACACCGAGCTGACCGGCGTTGCAGTGCGAGACATCATGGCCGTGTTGGGATTCGCGATCGCAGCACTATGCCTGGCCGCCGCTACCCTTCGCCGACGAACAGCCTAGCGTGGCGACCACCAACACTGGCCGCAGACGGCCCGGACGACCGGCCGGAAGCTCCGACACCAGAGACCGGATTCTGGTTAGCGCCCGAGAGCTGTTTGTTCGCAATGGGATTAGAAATACGTCGATACGTGCTGTAGCCGCGGCAGCCGGCGTGGATTCGGCGTTGGTGCATCACTACTTCGGCACCAAGGAAAAGCTGTTCGCCGCGGCCGTTCACATCCCGATCGACCCGATGGACGTGATCGGCCCGTTACGTGAGGTGCCCGTCGAGGAACTCGGCCACAAACTACTGTCAATGTTGTTGCCACTATGGGACTCCGAGATCGGTGCGGGTTTCATTGCCACGCTGCGGTCAATCCTGGCGGGATCGGAGGCCAATCTTTTTCGTTCATTCATCGAGGACGTGATCGCGGTCGAGGTGGGTACGCGCGTCGACGATCCGCCGGGCAGTGGCATCATCCGCATCCAGTTCGTCGCTTCACAGCTGGTGGGTGTGGTCATGGCTCGCTACATCTTGGAGTTGGAGCCATTCGCGTCGCTGCCGGCCGAGCAGATTGCGCAGACCATCGCGCCGAACCTGCAGCGTTACCTCACTGGGGATTTCCCGGAGTGGCCCGCGCCATGAGTTGCGCGTGCTCGTCGTCGCCCACCTCGATCGCCTCGTCCACCAGCAGTACCGGGATACCGTCGTCGATCCGGTAGGCGCGGCGCAGCCGTGGGTTGTACAGCAGCTCGTGGTCGTCGTCGCTGACCAGCACCAGCGGACCCCGGTCGGCCGGGCAGACCAGGATGCTGAGCAACGTTTGGTCAATCATGATCGGCCCGATGACCTGTGCGCGCCGGACAGCTCGGCCCGAGCCGGTGCCGTCAACCGCCGGAACTGGTTGGTGTCAGCATCGAAATAGCCAGGCGTGTCGCCCCGCTTTGGGAATCCCCGCCGCCCGCAACGGACTGACGGTCGGGCGGTAAGTAGCGCTCAGCGTCATCTTTGTCACCACATGGACGATGTCGGGTCCCAACCCGAACGGCATGGCGGCCACTGCTTCGCTGAGATCCGCCGCCGTGATGGTCGCACCGGGCCGCAACGTCAACGCTGTCACTGCGACTTGCTGATGATTCATCGACACACCGTAGGTCACTGCGAGGTCGACCGCCGGAAGGCGCCCGAGCGCATCGGTGATCGGTTCGCAAAACACGATGCCACGCGCGGTACGGATCGCCGAGCCGCGCCTGCCCACTAGCCAGAAGTCGCCGTCGGCGTCGCGGCGGAAAAGATATTCGGTGGAAACCCAGGTGTCGGCGGGCGCGAATACGCCGCGTTTGACCGACGCGGTCGGATCGATCGGCCCGCGCGGCTCGGCGAGCAGCACGCCGACTTCATCGGTGTCGGGCACCCGGACCAGCCCGCGCTCGGTTTCCAAGATCAGGTCATGCTCGGCGTCGTAGGCGCCCAGTTCGACGCGTCCGGCGCCGGGCAACGGCCGGCCCTTGCTACCGATCTTGGCGCCGGAAACGTTGGCCAGCACCGCATGCCCGTCGGTGGTCGCGAAGAACTCGACGACATGCGCGGGCGCGAACACGTCGACGACGCGCTGCCACAGCCCGGTCGGCATACCCGAGCCGATGAACAACCGCACCGGGTGATTGCCATGCAGCGCGAAATGCGGGTCATCGATGACATCGCGAAGCATGGCCCACGTGTAGGAGACAACGGTGACGCCGTACTGGCGCACTTCGGCGACGAACCGGTCCGGCCTCCAGGCCGCGGGACAACGCGATGCGGGTGCCGCCGACCACTGCGCCGCCGAGGCTGACCAAAAGCCCCGACTCGTGGTGCAGCGGCGTCAGGCAGTAGACGGTGTCGTTGCGTCCCAGAGCCGCTGTGGAGGCGGTTCCGAACGCCGACAACGCCCAGCGATAGTTGGTGATCTGCTTGGCGACGAGCTGTCCCCCGGCGGTGCTGAACGCGATGAACGCCGGATCCCGCGCATATCCCGGGTTCGCCCGATACCAGGCCGGCAGTTCCACCGCGTCGGGATCAATCTTTTCCATGTCGATGACACCGGCGCCATCGGGCAGATGCAGATCCCGGGATTCACCGCCGCCGAGGACAAGTATTTGTCCGGGCAATTGTCGCGCGATCTCGAGGTTGGGCGGGATCGGTGATGATTTCGGTCACCCCGCCGAGACGGACTGCTGCGGCCAGGTCGACGTCGGGCTTCAACAGGACCGCGACCGCGCCCAACCGCGACAGCGCGGCGATGGCGACCAGCGCGCTCGGCCGGGTCTCCATCAGCACCCCGACGCGTTCGCCTTGGCGCACTCCGACCTCGATGAGGCCCCGCACGACGTTGTCGATGCGCCGGTTCACCGCCTCATAGGTGTGAACGCGTCCGTCGAAGAGCAGGAATTCGCCATTGGGCGCCTCCTGAGCTTGCTCGCCGATGACCCGGGCAAGTGAAATCCGGGTGTGGTCGTTGATCTGGCCCAAACGCACCAGTCGGGGCAAGGTTCGAGCGGTTTCGACAGCCAACGTGCGCATGGACTTGTTCGCTGTGACAACGGCGTCGGCCGCACCGCGCGCGAGAGTCAGCGCCACCTCGGATGCCTCACCCAGGCCGTGCATCACCCGGGAACTGAGCGCGACGCCGCGCTCAGTGGCCTCGACCGGCTGATCAGCCATCGGGAAGATGTCGGTGGGTTTGTCGCCGTGCCCGGAAATCCACAGCACCCAATCGGCGACAGTCGGCCAAGTCTGCTGTGCTGCTTTGGATCCGACGACCAAACCGAAGTGACCGGTGCGCAGGGTGTATTCGTAGACCTCCGCATTGGGCGCTGCCCGCCGGATACCACGCACCGCGGCCGGCTGACCGATGTCGTCGACCTCGCCGACGAAAGCCAGTACCGGACAGGTGATGTCGGTGAGCGTCACCAGTTGGCCGTTGATGGCGAACCCGCCCGTCATCATCCGGTTATGCGCGATGAACTGCTTGAGCAGCTCAGAGATCGCCGGTCCGGACCAGGCGATCCAGCCTTCGGACTCCAGGAATCTGCGCTGAGCTTCCCGCGGCAGCAGAGCCTCGCGGTCGTGCAGCTGGCGCACGAAATCGATCCGCGCTTTGGCGGTTTTAAGTGGATCGAGCATCTGAAAGCCCATGCGCGCCAACCAGCCTGGAATGTCGAGTCGGTTAAAGACATGGTCGGCCATGAAGTTGGCAATACCGGGAGCCAAGTTGGGCGGTAGCCCCATCGGCAGTGCGGCCAGCGTGTCCACTGGGGAGCCGAACGTGATGATGCTAGCGATGCTTTTCGAGCGCCGGTACGCCGCCGCCTGGTAGCAAAACATCCCGCCCTGCGAATAGCCGGCCAGGTGCACATCCTGACCGGTGATCTCTGTCATCGCGTCGAGCGCCTCGCTGAGCGCGACGATGTGATCGGCCAGATTGCGGCGCATACCGCCTTCGACCTCGTCGGGTGATCCGAAATCGATCACCCAGGGATCCAGTCCCGCGGTGTGCAGAATGCCGACCGCTCCCTCTTCCCGGGTGACATCCCACATGTTCGCCGACATCATCATCGGGTGCACCAGCAGCACCGGCGGGCCAGCCACCGGCTGCCCCGGCCGACTGTCGGGTGGAAAGTACCGCCGAAGCTTGTACATCGGCACGCTCTCCACGACCTGGCACGGCGACGGAGAGTTGCCGGTTTCCAGGCCGCCCAGCCGCAGCACTTCCAGGCCGTTCTGCGCTGTCGCCACCAGACGTTCAACCGGTCGCGTGACCGCTGAAAAACTCAGATCCATGCCCGCGCTCCCTACCATGTGGGCCTGACAGCGTGCACATCATGGCACATCACAGTGGGTGGGCCCGCAGCTTTGATCACGGTGCCAGGTCGTTCGCCAGCCTAGTCCGGTGACCAAGTCACTAGGGTCGGGGCGGTGGCACATCTGCTGGGCGCCGAGGCAGTGCACCTGGAGTACCCGACCCAGGTCGTCTTTACGTCGATGACCGTCGGGGTCAGCGACGGCGACCGCACCGGCATCGTGGGTCGAAACGGCGACGGCAAATCCAGTTTGCTGGATTTGCTGACCGGCCGAGTGCACCCGGATTCCGGACGGGTGACCCAGCGCAGCGGGCTGCGGGTCGGCGCGCTGAGCCAGGCAGACACCCTCGACTCGCACAGCACGGTGGGATGGACGCTGGTCGGCGACCGGCCCGAACACGAATGGGCCGGTAATCCACGCATCCGCGACGTGGTCGGCGGATTGGTCGCCGACATCCCCTGGGACGCGACGATTCACACGCTCAGCGGTGGCCAACGGCGCCGGGTTCAACTGGCCGCGTTGCTGGTCGACGACTGGGACGTCATCGCGCTGGACGAGCCGACCAATCACCTCGACATCGAAGGCATCACCTGGCTCGCCGCCCATCTGCGTCAGCGCTGGGCCCGCAATACCGGCGGCCTGCTGCTGGTGACTCACGACCGATGGTTTCTCGACGAGGTGGCCACGATGACGTGGGAGGTGCACGACGGCATTGTCGAGCCGTTCGAGGGTGGCTACGCCGCGTACGTTTTGCAGCGCCTCGAGCGGGACCGCAGAGCCGCTGCCGCGGAAGCCAAGCGACAGAACCTGATGCGCAAGGAGCTGGCCTGGCTTCGCCGCGGCCCGCCGGCGCGCACGTCGAAACCGAAGTTCCGTATTGATGCGGCCAACCAGCTGATCGCCGACGTGCCGCCGCTGCGCAACACCGTCGAGTTGGCGAAACTTGCCACCGCGCGGCTCGGCAAGGACGTCGTCGACCTGCTTGAGGTGTCCGTCTCGTTCGACGGCCATCCGGTGCTACGCGACGTCGAATGGCGAATCGGCCCCGGTGAACGCAGCGGCATCGTCGGGGCCAACGGCGCGGGCAAATCCACCCTGCTCGGGCTGATCACCGGCGCCGTCCAACCCGACAATGGAAAAGTCAAGCGCGGCAAGACGGTTCGATTGGCCATCCTCGATCAGCGCGGTGACGAGCTGGCGTCGTTGGCGGGTGATCGGGTTGCCGACGTACTGGGCAGGCTGCGCAGCGGCTATCAGGTCGACGGCCGTGACGTCACCCCGGCGCAGCTATTGGAGCGCCTCGGTTTTCTCGACGGACAACTGTCGGCACGCGTGGTTGAGCTCTCCGGTGGGCAACGCCGCCGACTGCAGCTGATGCTCACGCTGCTGGCCGAGCCCAATGTGCTGCTGCTCGACGAACCCACCAACGACGTGGACACCGACATGCTGGCCGCTACCGAAGACCTGCTCGACTCGTGGCCGGGCACACTGATCGTCGTCTCCCACGACCGCTACTTGCTGGAGCGGGTCACCGACCAGCAATACGCGATTCTGGACGGCCGGCTCCGGCATCTGCCCGGTGGTGTCGACGAATACCTGCGGCTGGCCGCCGCTGCGGCCGATGTTCGAGCCGCCGCACCCGCCGTTAGCACTGCTGGGCCGCAAACCATGTCCGGAGCCGAAGTGCGCGCCGCCGAAAAGGAAATCGCTGCTATCGACCGCAGGCTGGCGCGGCTGGCCGAGCAGATCGCGGCCAAGCACCAGGAACTCGCCGAGCACGACCAATCCGACCACGTCGGCATTACCCGGCTCACCCAGGAACTGCGCGGGCTCGAGGACGACGTCACCGGGTTGGAGAGCCGCTGGTTGGAGGTTTCCGAAACGCTGGAGTGAGCTAGCGGCTCAGCCGCTGCCGAAGTCGCTCGGCGGAAGCACGAACCGCATCCAGCTGAGCGGCGACCTGCATCGGCGCGGTACCGCCCCGCGCGTCGCGCGACGACACCGAGCCCTCGATGGTGAGCACTTCGCGCACCTCGGGAGTCAGGTTGGCGCTGACGGCCGCCAGCTCGTCGTCGGTCAACTCCTCCAGCCCGACACTGCGCTGTTCGGCGGCACGCACGGCCGCCCCCGCCGCCTCGTGGGCGTCGCGGAACGGCACGCCTTGGCGCACCAGCCATTCGGCGATATCAGTGGCCAGGGTGTATCCGGCCGGGGCGAGCGCCGCCATCCGCTCGACGTCGAACGTCAGGCTGCTCACCAGTCCGGCCATCGCCGGCAGCAGCAATTCCAGCTGCGCCGCCGAGTCGAACACCGGCTCCTTGTCCTCCTGTAGGTCCCGGTTGTACGCCAAGGGCTGAGCCTTGAGCGTCGCCAGCAACCCGGCCAGGTTTCCGATCAACCGACCGGATTTGCCGCGCGCCAGCTCGGCGATGTCGGGATTCTTCTTCTGCGGCATGATCGAGCTGCCGGTCGACCACGAATCGTGCAACGTGACGTAGCCGAACTCGGTTGAGCTCCAGATAATGATGTCTTCGGCGAGTCGTGACACGTCGACCGCGATCATGGCAAAGACAAACGCCGCTTCTGCGGCGAAATCCCTTGCCGCAGTGGCGTCGACGGAGTTGTCAGCGGCCGCGGCGAATCCGAGTTTTTCGGCTATCGCGTCGGGATCAAGTCCCAGCGATGACCCGGCCAGCGCTCCGGAACCGTACGGGGACACCGCGGTGCGCTTGTCCAGGTCGACGATTCGGTCGACATCGCGCAGCAACGGATGGGCGTGCGCGAGTAGATGGTGCGCAAGCAGGATCGGCTGGGCGGACTGCAGGTGGGTTTTCCCGGGCATGATGGCGCTCGGGTGGGCAGCCGCCTGAGTGACCAAGGCGGTGACGACATCGAGCGCGCCGGCGGCCACGCGGCGCACCGCGTCGCGCAGCCACATCCGAAACAGCGTGGCTACCTGGTCGTTTCGTGACCTGCCAGCCCGCAGCCGGCCGCCCAGGTCGGGACCCACTCGGTCGATCAGTCCGCGTTCCAGCGCGGCATGCACATCCTCGTCGGTAACCAGTGGGCCGAAGCTGCCATCGGCGACGTCCTCAGCGAGGCTGTCCAGCCCGGCCAAGAGCCCGTCGCGCTGCTCTTCGGTGAGCAACCCGGCTCCGAACAGCACCACCGTGTGTGCCCGCGACGCGGTGATGTCATAGGGCGCCAGCACCCAGTCGAAATGGGTTGATCTGCTCAACGCCGCCAGCGCGTCGGACGGCTCGTCGGCGAACCTGCCACCCCAGAGTGATCCCTCGTTGGTGGTCATGTTTGATCGGCGGATGAGTCCCGGCGGGCAGCGATTTTCGACGACAGGCCGTGGACGTACACGAAGCCCTTTGCAGCGGACTGATCGAAGCTGTCGCCCTCATCGTAGGTGGCCAGGTTGAAGTCGTAGAGCGACTCGGCACTGCGCCGGCCGTTGACGGCAACGTGGCCACCGTGCAACACCATTCGGATTTCGCCGGACACATGCTCCTGGGTCTTGGTGACGAAGGTTTCCAGTGCGGTCTTCAACGGCGAATACCACAGACCGTCGTAAACCAGCTCGGCCCAACGTTGGTCGGTGTGGCGTTTGAAGCGTGCCAGCTCTCGCTCGAGCGTGACGTGCTCGAGTTCGGTGTGCGCGGTGATCAGCACCATCGCTCCGGGCGCCTCGTAGATTTCGCGGCTCTTGATACCCACCAACCGGTCCTCGACGACATCGAGCCGCCCAACTCCTTGCGCGCCGCCACGCTCGTTGAGTTCCTCGATCGCCTGCAGCACCGACACCGGCTTGCCATCGATCGAGACCGGCACACCGCGCTCGAACCCGACTATCACCTCGTCGGGGGTGTTCCAGTTGACGGTGGGATCTTCGGTGTAGGCGTAGATGTCTTTGGTCGGTGCGTTCCACAGGTGTTCCAGGAAGCCGGTTTCCACCGCCCGGCCCCACACGTTCTGGTCGATCGAGAACGGCGAGCGTTTGGTCACATTGATCGGGATGGCGTTCTCTTCAGCGAAGGCAATTGCCTTTTCCCGGGTCCACGCGTAGTCCCGGACCGGTGCGAGCACTTCCAGATCCGGTGCCAGCGAGGCGAATCCAACTTCGAACCGAACTTGGTCATTGCCTTTTCCGGTACAACCGTGCGCGACGATGCCCCCGCCGTGCTCGCGGGCCGCGGCCACCAGGTGCTTGGCGATCAGCGGCCGGCTGATCGCCGAGACCAGTGGGTAGCGATCCATGTAAAGACCGTTGGACAAGATGGTCGGCAGGCAGTAGTCGTCAGCGAACTCGTCGCGGGCGTCGACAACGACCGCTTCGACGGCACCGCAGTCCAGTGCGCGCTGACGCGCCACCTCCATGTCCTCACCGCCCTGGCCCAGATCGATCGCGACCGCGACGACCTCCCGGCCAGTCTCCTTGCCGATCCAGCTGATCGCCACCGAGGTATCCAAACCGCCGGAATACGCCAGGATGACGCGCTCGGACATGAACTGATCTCCTTATATCGCCAGTTATTTGAGGTCTTGGATCAAGGTTGCGAGCTCTGCACCGGTCGTCGGCTCGCGGGCCGCCACAAAGATGGTGTCGTCTCCGGCGATGGTGCCGACGACGTAGGGCAACGCTGCCCGGTCGATGGCGCTGGCCAGGTAGTCGGCCGCGCCGGGAGGGGTGCGCAGCACGGCGAGGTTCCCGCTTGCGTCGGTAGAGACCAGCAAGTCGCTGAGCAGTCGCGACAGCCGCGCGGTGCCACCGGCTACCCCGCGCAGCGGGCTGCCGTCCTCGGGCACGACGTAGACGCCGACACCGCCGTCGGCTCCCCGCAGCTTCACCGCGCCGAGCTCCTCGAGGTCCCGCGACAACGTAGCCTGCGTCACCTCGATGCCGTCAGCCGCCAGCAAGGCGGCCAGCTCGCTCTGACTGCGAACTTCGGCCGACGACAGCACCGCCACGATGCGGGCCTGCCGGCCGGCGCGGGTGACGTCGGAGGTGGTCTTGCTACGCGTCATTGCGCCGCTCCAGCAGCCACACCAACAGTGCCTTTTGCGCATGCAGCCGGTTTTCGGCCTCGTCCCACACCGCGCTGCGCGGCCCGTCCAGCACGTCATCGGTGATCTCGTGACCTCGGTGCGCTGGAAGGCAATGCAGTACAACTGCTTCCGGGTCGGCCAGGGACAGCAGCTCGGTGTTGAGCTGAAACGGACGGAACGGCCGAACTCGGTCCAGCCCGTCGTCCTCCTGACCCATCGACGTCCAAGTGTCGGTCACCAGCACCTCGGCACCGGAAGCGGCGGCATTAGGGTCCGCGGTCAGCGTCACCGAAGCACCGGTGTCCGCGGCGCGCCGCTCGGCGGCGGCGACCACCGACGGATCGGGGGCGAACCCGTCGGGAGCGGCGATCGTCACGTGGATGCCGGCCGTGGCGCCGCCGAGCATCAGCGAGTGCGCCATGTTGTTGGCGCCGTCACCGAAGTACGTCATCCGTAAACCGCGCAGCGATCCGGTGCGCTCGGCGATGGTCTGCAGATCGGCAAGCACCTGGCAGGGATGAAATTCATCGGAGAGCGCATTGACGATGGGGACGGTCGCCGTCGCGGCCATCGCATTGAGCCGCTGTTGACCGAAGGTTCGCCAGACGATCGCATCGACATAGCGGGACAGCACCTTTGCGGTGTCGCCCAGGGTCTCCTCCCGTCCCAGCTGGGTGCTGCGGCCATCGACCACGACGGCATGCCCGCCGAGTTGGGCGATGCCCACCTCGAACGAGAACCGAGTGCGGGTGGAGTTCTTCTCAAAGATGACCGCAACCCCGCGCGGCCCCTCCAGCGGTCGGCGGCTGAACGGATCCTTTTTGATTTCGGCAGCCAGCGTCAGCACATCGGCCTGCTCATCAGGCGACAGGTCGTCGTCGCGCAGGAAGTTTCGTGTCATTGTCTTTCCCCCGCATCCCCCTCGGCAGTGTCCAGGACGCCCGGCAGCGCGGTGAGAAACGCCTCGATCTGGTGTTCGGTGATGATCAGCGGTGGAGCCAACCGGATCACGGTGGGAGCGGCCGCGTTGATGAGGAAACCGGCCGCACGAGCAGCCAGCTCGGTATCCTTCGCGGCGGGGCGGCCGAGCACCACCCCGCACAGTAACCCGCGGCCGCGGACGTGGTCGATCAGCGGGTGAGCGAGCGATTCGATGCCCTGGCGCAACGTCTTTCCGAGCACATCGGCGCGTCGTACCAGGTCGTCGGCGGCCAATACCCGCAACACGGCCAAAGCTGCCGCCGCACAGATGGGGTTGCCACCAAAGGTGCTGCCATGCAAACCGGGTGTAAGCAGCCGCGCGGCCGGTCCGACCGCGAGGCACGCACCGATCGGCAGCCCACCGCCGAGGCCTTTGGCCATCGTCACCACGTCGGGCGTGATGCCGTCGTGCTGATGCGCGAAAAACGTCCCGGTACGGCCCATTCCGGTCTGCACCTCGTCGACAACCAACAGAGCCCCGTGTCGGGCGGTGATGTCGCGCGCTGCCGCGAGGTATCCGTCGGGCGGGACGACGACGCCGCTCTCCCCCATGATCGGCTCTAAGAACACCGCGGCGGTGTCGTCACCGACCGCAGCGCCCAGGGCATCGGTGTCGCCGTAGGGCACATGGCTGATGTCTCCGGGCAGGGGCGCAAACGGCGCCTGCTTGGTCGGTTGGCCGGTCAGCGCCAGCGAGCCCATGGTTCGGCCATGAAAGGCTTCTTGGGCCGCAACCAGTTTCGTCCGCCCGGTCAGGCGCGACAGTTTGAACGCCAGCTCGTTGGCCTCGGTGCCGGAGTTGCAGAAGAACACCCGGGTTTCCGCATCGCAGCCGAGCAGCCCGACCAGCGTCTCGGCCAGCGCGATGCCGGGTTCGGCCGCATACAGATTAGAGGTATGTCCAAGCGTTGACATTTGTTTCGTGACTGCCTCGATGATGGCGGGATGACGATGCCCTAGAACGTTGACGGCAATTCCGCCGAGCAGATCCAGGTAGGACTTTCCGTCCACGTCGGTCACGATCGCGCCGTCACCGCTGGCCAGTGCGACCGGTGGGACGCCGTAGTTGTCCATCATCACCGCCGACCAGCGCTGCTGCATCCCCGCTGTGTTGGTCATGGCCCCACCACCTTCGTGCCGGTGCCCTCGTCAGTGAACAACTCGACCAGCACGCAATGCTCGACGCGGCCGTCGATGATGTGCGCGCTGGGCACGCCGGCGTCGACGGCACGCAGACACGCCTCGATCTTGGGGATCATCCCGGTCTCCAGCGTCGGCAACAGTTGCGCCAGTGTGGCGGTGTCGATTTCATTGACCAGCGAATCGCGGTCAGGCCACCGGGTGTAGAGGCCTTCGATGTCGGTGAGCATCAGCAGCTTTTCGGCTCCCAGCGCTTCGGCCAGCGCCGCGGCTGCGGTGTCGGCGTTGATATTGTGCACCACGCCCTCGGCATCGGGCGCCAACGTCGACACCACCGGAATCCGGTTGGCCGCAATCAGATCCTGTACCACCGCGGCGTTCACATATGCGACGTTACCGACCAGACCGATGTCGGTATCGACGCCGTTGACGGTGACGCTGCGCCGCACCGCGGTGAACAGATTGGCGTCTTCGCCCGTGACGCCGACCGCGTAAGGACCGTGCACGTTGATCAGGTTGACCAGCTGACGGCCGACCTGGCCGAACAACACCATCCGCGCCACGTCGAGCACTTCCGGTGTGGTGACCCGGAATCCGCCTTTGAAGTCGCCGGCGATACCGAGCCGCTGCAGCATCGCACTGATCTGCGGGCCGCCGCCGTGCACCACGACGGGGTGGATACCACAGTTGCGCAAGAAGGCCATGTCGGCCGCGAACTCACGCCGCAGGGTGTCGTTGGTCATGGCGTTGCCGCCGTACTTGACGACGACGATTTTGCCGTGCAGTTGGGTGAGCCACGGCAAAGCCTCCGCCAATAGCTGGGCTTTGGCCTGGGTGGACAGCGCACTGACGGTCATGATGAGTACGCCGAATTCTCTTCGACGTAGCCGTGGGACAGGTCGGTGGTGCGAACGGCTGCCGCTGCGCCACCCATGCGAAGGTCGATGTGGACGTCGATATCGCTGCCCGAGAGGTCCACCTGGCGTGCACCGGGCGCCCCGACGCCATTGACGCAGACCGCAGAACCATTGAAGGAGACGGTAATCCGGTCCGGGTCGAGCGTGAACGGGGCCATACCGACCGCCGCAAGCACCCGGCCCCAGTTCGGGTCGGAACCGAATAACGCGGTCTTGACCAGGCTGTCGCGAGCGACCATCCGGGCCACGACCAGCGCGTCATCCTCGGTGTCGGCGCCAGTCACGGTCACGGCGATCCGTTTGGTGACCCCTTCGGCGTCTGCTTGCAACTGCGCACACAGGTCGTCACAGACGCGCAACACGGCGTCGTCGAGATCGCGCTGAGACGGTGCGATTTCGCTTGCGCCCGAGGCCAACAACAGCACGGTGTCATTGGTCGAGCAACTGCCGTCGACATCAAGGCGGTCGAATGTCTGCTTTGTCGCGCGGCGCAAGGCCTGATCGAGCGCGGCCGGATCCGCGACTGCGTCGGTGGTCAGCACGCACAACATCGTGGCCAGCGAGGGCGCCACCATCCCTGCGCCTTTGGCCATTCCGCCGACCGTCCAGTTGCCGGGGTGGTGCAGCGCGACCTGCTTGGGGACGCTGTCAGTGGTCATGATCGCCCGAGCGGCTTCCTCACCGCCGGTCAGGCCGCCGGCCATCTCGTGCACCAGAGCCACCACGCCGGCGTGCACCTTGTCCATCGGCAACCGATCACCAATCAGCCCGGTGGAGCAGACAGCGACCTCGATTGCTCCGGTTTCAGTGCCCCAGTCGGATAGCGCCGCGGCAACCGCCTCCGCCGTGGCGTGGGTGTCCTGGAAGCCGCCCGGCCCGGTGCAGGCATTGGCCCCCCCGGAATTGAGGATCACCGCGCGCAATCTGCCGGTGCTGAGCAACTGCCGCGTCCAAAGCACCGGCGCGGCCTTGACCTGGTTGCGGGTGAACACCGCGGCAGCCGCATAGTCCGGGCCCTCGTTGAGTACCAGCGCCAGGTCCAACGCACCCGACGCTTTGAGCCCGGCGGCGATGCCGGCGGCGCGGAACCCGGCCGCTGCCGTCACCCCCTGGGCGCGCACTAACCGAGCGGCATCAGCTAGGTCGGTCATGGCGCCACCCCGACTACCGAAAGACCCTGGGTCTCTGGCCAACCCAGCGCCAGGTTCATTGACTGCACGGCGGCACCGCCGGTGCCCTTGACCAGGTTGTCGATCGCTGCGATGGCGATGAACGTGGCGGCGTGCTCGTCGACCGCGACCGCGATGTGGGCGGCGTTGCTGCCGATCACCGCGCCGGTGCGCGGCAGCTGACCTTCGAGTAGGAGATGGACGAAAGGCTCAGCGTGGTAGGCCTTTTCGTAGGCTGCGCGGAGCTGCGACAGCGGTGCGCGGGTGCGCGCGGTACAGGTGGCCAGGATGCCCCGCGAGGTCGGGATGAGCACCGGCGTGAATGACACGCTGACGTCCCGGTCGGTGACCTGCTTGAGCCCCTGGACGATTTCGGGGGTGTGCCGGTGTGCACCGGCGATGTTGTAAGCCCGCGCCGAGCCGATGACTTCCGCACCGAGCAGGTCGGTCTTCGCGGTGCGACCGGCACCCGAGGCGCCGCTGACCGCGACGACAGTCACGGCAGGATCGACGAGGTCCGCTGCGACCGCGGGAAATAGCGCCAACAATGCCGCAGTCGGATAGCAGCCAGGTACCGCGATGCGCCGGGCCTCCCGCAGCTCCTCCCGCGCGCCGGGCAGCTCAGGTAGCCCGTAAGGCCAGGCGCCGGCGTGCGCCGAGCCGTAAAAGCGTTCCCACGCGGTCGCGTCGGTGAGCCGGAAATCCGCGCCGCAGTCCACCAGCAGCGTCTTCTGGCTGAGCTGATCGGCCAACGCCGCCGAATGCCCATGCGGAAGCGCCAGGAAAACCACATCGTGGTCGGCAAATATCTCGGGCCCGGTGGGCTCCAGGACCCGCTGAGCCAGCGGTAGCAGGTGCGGGTGGTGGTCAAAAAGCGTGCTGCCCGCGCTGGCGGCCGCGGTCAGCGCGCCGATGGTCAGTCGGCCGTCGTGGTAGGCCGGGTGCCCGAGCAACAGCCGCAGGATCTCACCGCCCGCATAGCCGCTGGCACCTGCCACCCCCACCCGTATCGACTGGGTCATGACAGCCATCGTTGCATGACTATGCATAAGCTTGCAAATTCATTCTTTTCCTGTGCGACCGACGTCGAGTCGTCGGGCCGTTTCGCCCAATTCCCGCAACAAGTCGACGCTCGACGTCAAGATTCAACCGCGCAGCACTGCGCCGACCCGCTCGGCGGCACAACGCACCGCCGCGTCCCGGGCTGCACTGGCCTCGTCTTCGGTGAGCGTGCGATCGGCCGCGCGAAAGCGCAGCGCGAACGTCAGCGACTTGCGGTCCGGACCCAGCTGCGGGCCGGTGTAGACATCGAAGAGCCGGACATCCTCCAGCAACTCCCCTGCGCCGACGCGCACCGCGTCTTCCACCGTCTGCGCAGCGACGTCCTCGTCGACTACCAGGCTGACGTCTTGAAAGACCGCCGGGAATGGCGAAACCCGCGGTGCGGGCAAGGTGACGACGATGGGAATGGCGTCGAGGTTCAGCTCAACCGCGCAGGTGCCCTTCGGCAAGCCGGAGCGCTCGAGCACCCCGGGGTGCAGTTGCCCGGCGTGGCCGATGACCGATTCGCCGACGAGAACCTCTGCGCAGCGGCCCGGATGCCACGGTAGGTATTGAGCAGAGCGCAAACCCACCTCGATTCCGCTGGCACGAGCGATAGTTCGGACCGCCTCGAAAGCATCGGCCGCCTCGGCACGCCGGCCATCGCCCCACGGGCCGCGCGGCTCCCGCAGCCCGGTCAACACCGCGGCGACATGCTGAGGTTGCCGCGGCAGCGATTCGTCGAGCAGTGCGATCTCCGCATCAGTGGGACGTCGGTCCACCGGAACCAGGCCGACACTTTTGGTCTGCGCCGTCGGCTGCACCACCTGCGCGATCGCGAACAGCGCGACGTCGACAATGCCGCGAGACACGTTGCGGCCCATGGCTTCCAACAGGCCCGGCAGCAAGGTGGTGGCCAAATGCGGCCGGTCTGATTCCAGCGGATTGAGCACCTGCGTGGTGCGACGTCGCGGATCATCGGCGGGCAACCCCCAGGCGTCGAACACGCCCGCGGGTAGAAACGGCGTCGGCAGGACCTCGACGTAGCCGGATAGCGCCAGCGACTTGCCGATCGCCCGGCGGCGCCGTTGCGTCGCGGACAGTCCACGTCCGGCCGGAGCGTACGGCAGCACCGACGGGATCAGTTCCAGCCCCTCCAGGCGCAGCACCTCCTCGACCAGGTCGGCGGGCTGCAGTAGGTCGGGCCGCCAACTGGGTGGGGTGACGGTCAGGGTTTCGCTGTCGCCGGTTACCGCGGCGCCGATCTGGGTCAGCCGCCTGGCAGTCGTGCCCGGGGCATAGCTCACCCCGGCGATGCGATCCGGAAGGTCAGTCGTGATCCGTACGGGCGGCTGCGACCAATCGTCCCGCGGCGGGTCGCCCCGCCAGTCGGTGAGTGTTGGAGACGCTGCGCCTCCGGCAATCTCGGCGAGCAACGTGGCGCAGCGATCCAGCGCGGCCACCGAGATGGCCGGGTCGACCTCGCGCTCGTAGCGGCGCGCGGCCTCGCTGGGCAGGTGCAGCCGTCGCGCGGTGCGGGACACCGCCGCCGGGTCCCACACCGCAGCCTCCAGCAGCACGTCGGTGGAATCGTCACGCATCTCGGTGCTGCCCGACCCCATCACCCCGCCGATCGCCGCGGTCGCCACGTCGTCGACGATCAGCACATCGGCCGGATTCAGCTGCCGCTCGATGTCGTCGAGGGTGACCACCGTCTCGCCGAGTCGGGCGAACCGCACCGCGAAGCCGCCGGTGATCCGTTTGAGGTCGTGCGCGTGCATCGGGTGACCGAGTTCCAGCATCACGTAGTTCGTCGCGTCGACGGCCGGCGAGATCGCTCGAATACCCGAGAGCAACAACCGGCGCTGCAGCCACCACGGCGACACCGCGGTCGGGTCGATCCCGGTCACCGGGCGCAGCGCGAACCGCTTCACGCCGGTCTCCGGTTGCACCGTCAACGGCCAGGCGGCCGCCTCCCGAGGCAGCGAGGGCACTACATCGGCGGAGGCCGGGTCGATGAAGTCGAGGTCATAGGCGCAGGCGATCTCGCGGGCCAAACCGCGAACCGACATGCAGTAACCCCGGTCCGGGGTAATGGCCAGGTGGAAAACGACATCGTCGAGGCCCAGGACCTCGGCACCGACCGCGCCGGGTTCAGCGGTTTCTGGCGGCAGCACCAAGATGCCGGAATGATCTGCGGCCAAACCGAGTTCGGCCGCCGAGCAGATCATGCCGTCGGAAACGCGGCCATAGGTCTTGCGCTGCGTGATCGTGAATCCGCCGGGCAGGATGGTGCCGGGCAGTGCCACCACCACAATGTCATCAGTCGTGAAGTTGGTTGCGCCGCAGATGATTTCACGCAACGCAGGCTCGCCCACGTCGACTTTGCAGGCGCGGATCGGCTTTTTGAACTCGGTGAGCTCTTCGATGTCGGTTACTCGCCCCAAGATCAGCGGTCCGTCGACCGGGCCGAGCCTGATCACCTCTTCGACCTCGTGCCCGATCCGCAGCAGTGTCTGTTCGAGGTCCTCGGGCGACACATCCCAGTCCGGGGCACCGACCGCCACAACTTCGCGTAGCCAGCTGTACGGGACGCGCATCAGGCACCCACCCCGAACGGCAACGAGAACCGCACATCGCCCTCGACCATGTCACGCATGTCGGGGATACCGTTGCGGAACTGCAGCGTGCGTTCCAGCCCCATCCCGAAGGCAAAGCCCGAGTACACGTGCGCGTCAATACCTGCGGCGCGCAACACATTCGGGTTGACCATTCCGCAGCCGCCCCATTCGACCCAGCCGGCACCGCCCCTCTTGTTCTCGAACCACACGTCGACTTCTGCGGACGGCTCGGTGAAGGGGAAGAAATGCGGGCGAATCCTGGTCCGCGCTTGCGGCCCGAACTCGGCACGAGCGAAGGCGTCCAGCGTTCCGCGCAGATGAGCCATCGACAGCCCGCGGTCCACCGCCAGCCCCTCTATTTGATGAAAGACCGGCGTGTGAGTGGCGTCGAGTTCGTCGGTGCGGAACGTGCGCCCGATCGAGATGACATAGACCGGCAGCTCGCGCTCGAGCAGGGTACGCACCTGCACCGGCGAGGTGTGGGTGCGCAACAGCTGCCGGGAGCCCTCCGGGGCGACGTAGAAGGTGTCCTGTTCGCTGCGCGCCGGGTGATCGGCCGGGAAGTTCAGCGCATCGAAGTTGAACTGCTCGGTCTCGACTTCTGGGCCTTCGGCCAGTTCCCATCCCATCGCGATGAAGGTGTCAGCGATGTGTTCGGCCAGTATCGTGATCGGATGCCGCGCCCCGGTCTGCTGGCGGGTCGACGGCAATGTCACGTCGATGCGCTCGGCGATTAGCACTGCGGCATCCCGCTCGGCGCGCAACACCGCCAGCCGCTCGTCATAGCCGGTCTGCGCGTCGGTACGGGCGGCGTTGACTCGCCGGCCGGCGTCCGCTCGGTCCTCCTTGGGCACCGCGGCCAGCGCCTGGCGCGCCAGTGCCAGCGCGGAACGGTCACCAAGGTGCTCGGTCTTGGCACGGGACAGTGCGTCCAGATCGGCCGCGCGCTCGAAGGCTTGCCGGGCCGCGTTGACCGCTGCGGTCAACGCCTCCAGCGACAGGTCGACGGGTTGGCCACCCACGCGGCAACACTCTCCTTGCTAGGAAGATGGCTTTTCTGCGGCACGGCGTGACGCGCAAATGCCGATCATATGTGGTGCGGTGATCGGTGATCGGAAGCCGTCAGCTTCGTGTGTCACTCGCGGTGAAGCGATGCCTCAGCTGTTGAGCACCGGTTCCGGTGCTGCCACCGGCAGCGACCGGCGCGCCATGCGCGAGCGGGTGATCAGGTCAGCCGCCACAGCGCCCAACCCACCGACGATGACCCCCGCAACCGCCGACCATCCGCTGTGCGCTAGCAGCAGGCATCCGAAGGCCGCACCGACGGCCAGCAGCGCATAACGCACCGGCGTCCAACGCGCGGGTCCTGTGAGGCGGGTCGCCACCAACATGCCCAGCAGCAGCGCGATGGCGTGCCCGGCGTCGGTGAAGTCACCGGCCACAATCGCTGCCGCGATAGCCCCCGGAACCCACCACGCGATCCACACTGGCCGCCACCGGAGAGGGACGGCCGCGGTCAACGCGCCCAGCACCGCCACCGCGCCGTAACTCATGCCGACATCACTGGCCCGCGAGATCGACAGCGGCAACCAATGCAACTCGATCGCGGCGGTGAGGCCTCCTGCGACCAGCAACGTCGCACCGATGTGACCGGTCACGAACACCAAGGCCAGCCGCCCACTGTGCCAGATCAGTTCGGCCAGGGCGAGCAGGCAGACCAGGCCGGGCAGCCAGAACCACATCGGACCGGCATCGGTGACGAATGCGCTACCGAACAGCGTCCCCAAATTCCCGCGTGCGAGGTTGTGCAAGTTGGTACTGGCCAGCAGGACCACCCGGTCGTGCACCCGTGGACCGAGAACCACAAGCGCGACGCTGACCGCAACCAGCGTGGCCGAATAGCCCAGCGTCATCCGGACGCGCGACAGCCGCGCCAGCATCCCGAAAATCATCGACGTCTACTATGCCTTCGGATTTTCGTCATCTGAACCATCCCCACCTGATAGGTCGCTGTCAGTTTCTTGGTCCGCCTTAAGCCGGTAGATCGCCAGGTCCGCCGGAAGTCCTGGGGTTTTGCCTCCGAACATCCCTCGGTGTACCCGTTTGGCGGTAATACCCAAGGCATCCAAATCCGACTGCGCGATCTGGTCCAGTGTGGTGCCGGACACCATCACCCCGCCCTTGGTGGCGCGCTCCATCACCCGGGCGGCGACATTGACGTCGACACCGAGCCAATCGGCGGCCAGTCGCTGAGGCCGCCCGGTGTGGATACCGACCCGCATCCGCGGGTGGTAGCCGTCGACGTCGACTGATTTCAGCGCCCGCTTCGCGGCAAACACCGCACCCACCGCGACGAGCGGATCGCCGAAGACCGCCATGATGCCGTCACCCATCCGCTTGACGATGTGTCCGTCGGCGTCGAGCAATGGCGGTTCAACCGCGCGAGCCACTCGCCGTAACAGCTTGAGGGTCGCGTCGTCACCGGCTTTCAACGACCACGTGGAGAATTCCACCAGGTCGGTGAAGACCAGCGTGACCTCAGGGTTCGCCGGGCGTCGGGAAACCGTCTCGGTCACCGCCTGCCACACCTGCAGCGCGCCGAGACCGAACTCCCGGGACGCGCCGCCGCGCTCGCCCAGCAGACGACCCGCGGCCCGGGCGGCTGCCCGCGGTCCGCCGTCACCCGCTGTGGAGAGCGGATCGCCGAATTCGGGATCACCCGGCAAGATGCGGCGCGCCCGCTTTACCAGGCCGATGACGCCCGGACTCTGGTTTTTCCTACGCAGCCACTCGCCCGCGCTGTGTAGTGACACCGCGGAATGCTGTCGCGAATCAGACGGATCCGGCGCGGTTGCCGTTTGCTCGGGCTCGCCGGACGCCAGATTGGGCCCGAGTTCCACACCGCCAAGGGTAGGTGGTCCCGAGAGCAACCGGCAACGACCGCCGTCGTGGTGTACGCCACCGCCCAACGACGATGTGACACTGGCAAACCGGCCACCCGACGAGCAGCGCCGCATTTGCGACAAACCGCCTGATCACGTCGTTACGACGCTGCGGTCGACTCTCGATAACGGCACGACGCGGCACGCCCCGAAATCGTAGACAACGTGTGTTGTCAACACTATCGTGGATTCATCGCGCATCAGGACCAGGAGGCCGTGATGACTAGGACACCGATGACGCCAATGCGATCGATGACGTCCGCTCCGCCTGAGACGGTGGAGCAGCGCGACGCGGAGGCGGTCGGGACCGCCCCGCTCGGGCCGAACTCGCTTACCTGGAAGTATTTCGGTGACCTGCGCACCGCGATGATGGGCGTGTGGATCGGCGCGATCCAGAACATGTATCCGGAACTGGGTGCCGCCGTCGAGGAGCACTCCATCGTGCTGCGTGAACCGCTGCAACGGGTGGCACGCTCTGTTTATCCGATCATGGGCGTCGTTTACGACGGCAACCGGGCGACCCAGACCGGCGAGCAGATCAAGCAATACCACCACACCATCAAGGGCGTCGACGCGACCGGCCGGCGCTACCACGCCTTGAACCCGGAAACGTTCTATTGGGCTCACGCAACGTTTTTCATGCTGGTGATCAAGGTGGCCGAGTACTTCTGCGGCGGGTTGACCGAAGCCGAGAAACGCCAGCTGTTCGACGAGCATGTGCAGTGGTACCGGATGTACGGGATGAGCATGCGGCCGGTGCCCGACTCGTGGGATGAGTTCCAGCAGTACTGGCAGCGGGTCTGCCGCGATGAGCTGGAAATCAATCAGGCCACCCTGGACATCTTTCAGATCCGTATTCCCAAACCGAAATTCGTGCTGATGCCCACCCCGGTGTGGGACCAGCTGTTCAAACCGCTCGTCGCGGGGCAGCGCTGGATCGCGGCCGGGTTGTTCGAGCCGGCTGTTCGAGAGAAGGCCGGAATGCGCTGGACACCCGGCGACGAGGTGGTGCTGCGGCTGTTCGGCAAGCTGGTCGAACTGGCGTTTCTGGCAGTCCCCGACGAGATTCGGTTGCATCCGCGTGCATTGGCCGCCTACCGGCGGGCAGACGGCCGCGTTGCCGACGATGCCCCATTGGTGGAGGCGCCAAGCTTCATGGCGCCGCCGCGGGACCGGCGCGGGCTGCCGATGCATTACTTCCCGCCCCGCAGCCCGCTGTCCAAAAAAATCGTCGAGCGTGCCGGATCGCTGGTGCATACCACTTTCTCGCTGGCCGGGCTGCGGCCGGTGCGGGGGCGCGGCAAGGCCGCCTAGCCCGGCAATCGGATCTAGCGATCGGTCTGCTGGGCTCGGGCGCTCTTATAAAGGCAAATCGCCGCCGCAGCGGCCACATTGAGGCTTTGCGCGGCCCCGGACATCGGAATACTCACCCGATTGTCAGCTTGTTTGGCCAGCTGGTGTGACAAGCCGTGGGCCTCGGCCCCGAACAGCCACGCCGTGGGTGGCCCGAGCTCGACGTCGTCGAGCAACACCTCGCCGTCCACCGTGGTGGCCAGTACTTGCAGCCCGGCCGCTTGCAGCGCACCCACCGCCGCACCGACATCCGGTTCGACGACCACCGGTAGGGAGAAGATACTGCCCGCAGAAGCACGCAGGCATTTGCCGTTGTACGGGTCGACGCTGTACCCGCTGAAGACCACTGCCGCGGCGCCCATCGCATCGGCGATGCGGATCAGCGTTCCCGCGTTGCCTGGCTCGCCGATTTCCACTCCCACCGCGACCAGCCGGGGCGCACCGGCCAGCACGTCGTCGAGAGCGAACTCGGGCATCTCGCACACGGCAACCAGGCCCGCCGGAGTCACCGTGTCCGACAGGGCTTTTGCGGCACGCTCGGTGACGAGATGAACATCAGCATCATGCCCGGCCAGCAGGGCGGCGAAGCGCTCTGCAGCCGACTCGGTGACAAATATCTCCCGGATCAGCCCGCGCCCGGACGCTGCCTCGACCAGGTGAGCACCTTCCACCAAGAAGCGCTGCGCTCGGCGCCGCGTGACCTGCCGGTGCAGTTTGACCGCCGCGACCACCCGGGCCGATCGTTCGGTGAGCAGCGGGTCCGACTGAGATCCGATGGTCCGGTTCTCCCCCGCAAGCGGGGGGACCCCCGCTGCATCGCGCTTCCCGGCCCGCATCGTCGCCCGACTAGATCGCCGGACCGGGTTAGGCAGCCTCTCCGGAGGGAGCGTTGACGTCGTCGGGCAGTGCGGCCCGGGCGACACCGACGAGCGCGGTGAACGCCGCGGGATCGCTCACCGCGATCTCGGCGAGGTTCTTGCGGTCGACCTCCACACCGGCGGCCTTCAGGCCCTGGATCAGCCGGTTGTAGGTGATGTCGTTGGCGCGGGCCGCGGCGTTGATCCGCGAGATCCACAGCTTGCGGAACTCGCCCTTGCGCGCACGACGGTCACGGAAGGCGTAGTTCAGTGAATGTAGTTGTTGCTCTTTGGCTTTGCGGTAGAGACGGGACCGCTGGCCGCGATAGCCTTTGGAGGCCTTCAGGACGGTGCGCCGCTTCTTCTGGGCGTTGACTGCCCGCTTCACGCGTGCCATGGGTAATTCCTATCCTCGTGTGGACGTGTTGGTTGTTCCGGCGCTGGGATGTTTGCGTGCGCCGGTCAGCCGTTCAGCATCTTGTTGACCCGCTTGGTGTCGTTGCTCGACACGGCGGTACGCCCCTCCAGCCGTCGCGTCCGGGTGCTGGGCTTGTGCTCGAGCAGGTGCCGGCGATTGGCTTTCTGACGCACGATCTTGCCGGTCCCGGTGCGCCGGAATCGCTTCGACGCACCGCTGTGGGTCTTGGTCTTGGGCATCTGTCTTCGGTCCTCGGTTCTATCTGTAGTCAGTTCGGCGATGGTTCGGTGTCGCTGCTGGCCGCCGGCTGCGGCGCAGGGCCGCTGGCCTGCTGCGCCGCCCGGGCACGAGTCTTCGCGCCGCGGTGCGGTGCCAACACCATCGTCATGTTGCGTCCGTCCTGCTTGGCCGATGTCTCAACGAAGCCGTAGTCGGCGACGTCGGCGCCCAGGCGCTGCAGCAGCCGATAACCCAGCTCGGGCCGCGACTGCTCGCGTCCGCGGAACATGATTGTCACCTTGACTTTCGATCCCGCTTCCAAAAACCGGATCACGTGACCCTTTTTGGTCTCATAGTCGTGATCGTCGATCTTGGGTCGCAACTTCTGTTCTTTGACGACGGTCTGCTGCTGGTTTTTGCGAGACTCGCGCGCCTTCTGCGCCGCCTCATATTTGAACTTGCCGTAGTCCATGATCTTGCAGACCGGTGGCCTGGCGTTTGGCGCGACCTCGACAAGGTCGAGATCGGCATCCGCGGCGACGCGGAGAGCATCTTCGATACGCACGATGCCTACCTGCTCCCCTCCCGGGCCGATCAAGCGGACTTCAGGTACGCGGATGCGTTCGTTGACGCGGGTCTCAGTGCTGATGGGGCCTCCCTAGCTCGTTTGCCCGGCTTGCCCCCGCAGGCGGGGGGACCCCCACCTCGGGCCGAGGTTGTCACCGGGCTGTTTGCATTCCGTTGCCACCGCAACGGCCCGTCCAGAATCAGCGGTCGGAATACCACGCCACCAGCAAAAAAGCCCTGCGTAAGCAGGGCCCGGTGCCGACCAGTCGCGGCCGAAGCCGCCTACGCTACGCAGAACAAGCACCGCTGGCGGTGCCTGTGACCGGACCGCTGAGCCTTGAAAAACAACCTCGTGGCCAACGGTGGGAGTGGGACTCCACTTGCTGTCTCTGGCCTTCGCCGGAGACGGTCGCAGGTGTGAGTTTAGCAGTGATGACGCTGCCCTCGGCCACAGAGCGGCGACGTGAGCAATTCGGTGTTTGCCGGAATACCCATTTCCTAGCTGGAGCGAATATCCTCGCGGTCTGTGACCCTCACTGCGTCTCGGCCGCGGAGCAAGTCGATTTCTCGGCTCCGCTGGGTGCCGGCGGCCGCGGGGTGGACCGTCGGCGTGATCGCCACGCTGTCGTTGATCGCCAGCGTGTCGCCGGTGATCCGATGGGTCATCAAGGTGCCACGGGAATTCATCAACGACTACCTGTTCAACTTTCCCGACACCAGTTTCGCGTGGTCTTTCGTGCTCGCCTTGCTGGCCGGTGCGCTGACCGCGCGCAAGCGCATCGCCTGGTGGGTGTTGATCCTCAACCTCATCCTGGCTGCGGGGCTCAACGTCGCCGGTTTGACGGCCCATCACGTCACCCGGATGGACCGCATCGGCGAGAGCCTCGGGCTGGTCCTGCATGTGGCCGCGTTTGTGGTGCTGGCGTCGGCCTATCGAGAATTCTGGGCGAAGGTCCGGCGCGGCGCTCTGTACAAGGCAGCCGCGGTGCTGCTGGCCGGCTGGGCGATCGGAATCCTGCTGTCCTGGGCACTGGTCGAGACGTTCCCGCGGACGCTGGCGAGCGACGACCGGCTCTTCTACGTGGTCGACCGGGTAGTCGGATTCGCCGTCGCCGGCCAGCGCTCGTTTGAGGGCAGGCCGCACGTCTTCCTCAACGCACTGTTCGGGCTGTTCAGCGCCATGGCGCTGATAGCCGCTGCGATCGTGCTGTTCCAGTCACAGCGTGCCGAAAATGCGCTGACCGGCCAAGACGAATCCGCCATTCGCGCGCTGCTCGAGCTGTACGGAAAAAACGACTCGTTGGGCTACTTCGCCACTCGCCGCGACAAGTCGGTGGTGTTCGCGCCGAGCGGGCGCGCTGCGATCACCTACCGGGTCGAGATGGGAGTCTGTCTGGCCAGCGGAGACCCGGTGGGCGACCCGCGAGCATGGCCACAGGCCGTCGACGCCTGGCTGGCGCTGTGCCAGACGTACGGATGGACCCCGGGAAATATGGGTGCCAGTTCGGCGGGGGCCCAAGCATTTCGCGAGGCCGGCCTGAACGCCCTGGAACTGGGCGACGAAGCCATCCTGAACACCGGCGACTTCAAGTTGTCCGGTCGAGATATGCGCGGGGTGCGCCAGGCGGTCACCCGGGCGCGACGCGCCGAGCTGACGGTGCGCATCCGTCGCCACCACGACCTCGAACCTGACGAGATGACGCAGGTGATCGCACGTGCGGATGCGTGGCGGGACACCGAATCCGAGCGCGGCTTCTCGATGGCGCTAGGCCGGTTGGGCGACCCGGCCGACGGCGACTGCCTCTTGGTCGAGGCGATCCAACCCGACCAGACCGTGGTGGCGATGCTGTCCCTGGTGCCGTGGGGGCGCAACGGCGTCTCGCTGGACCTCATGCGTCGTTCCCCGCAATCGCCCAACGGGACCATCGAACTGATGGTCAGCGAACTCGCACTGCACGCTGAGCGCATCGGCATCAGTCGTATTTCGCTTAACTTCGCCATGTTTCGTTCGGCGTTCGAGCAGGGCGCGCAACTCGGCGCTGGACCGGTGGCGCGATTGTGGCGCGGATTTTTGTTGTTCTTTTCGCGGTGGTGGCAGTTGGAGACGCTGTACCGCTCGAACGTGAAGTATCAACCCGACTGGGTACCTCGCTACGCCTGTTACGAGGAAGCTCGAATGATCCCGCGGGTGGGCGTCGCCTCGGTGGTCGCGGAGGGCTTCCTCGTGCTGCCGTTCACTCGGCGCAACGAACATCACACCGGTCATCATCCATCCGTGCCAGCGGCGTTGCTCGAGAGCGGGCTGTTGAATCAGGACGGCTCGGCGCCGGATGTCTCGGCGTTGCGGCGAACCGACATCGGAATCTTGGACGAGCGCGAGGGCCGACTGCCGGAACAGATGCGAGTCCGGCTGTCTAAGCTGAAGATGCTGCAGGACAGCGGCATTGATGCTTACCCCGTGGGGCAGCAGCCCAGTCACACGGTGGCCCAGGCGCTCGGCGCCGACGACCAGACGACGGTCTCGGTGTGCGGACGCGTGCTGCGGATTCGGGACTTCGGCGGCGTGTTGTTCGCCCAGCTGCGCGACTGGTCAGCCGAAGTGCAGTTGTTGCTGGAGAACTCGGTGCTGGAACGCGGGCGCACCGCAGATTTCACCAAAGCGATCGATCTCGGCGACCTGGTCGAGGTGACCGGGGAGATGGGATACAGCAAGACGGGAACCCAGTCATTGATCGTTCGCAGCTGGCGGTTGATCGGCAAGTGCCTGCGTCCGCTGCCCAACAAATGGAAGGGACTGACCGATCCAGAAGCACGACTACGTAGCCGCTATGTCGACCTGGCGGTCAATGCCGAATCCCGCGAGCTGATCGCGGCTCGCAGCAACGTGCTGCGCGCCATCCGAGAAACCTTGACCGCCAAGGGTTTCCTCGAGGTCGAGACTCCGATCCTGCAGCAAATACACGGCGGCGCCACCGCCCGTCCGTTCGCTACCCACATCAACAGTTACGACCTCGACCTGTATCTGCGGATCGCACCCGAGCTGTACCTCAAACGGCTATGCGTAGGGGGCGTGGAGCGGGTCTTCGAGCTGGGCCGAGCTTTCCGCAACGAGGGGGTCGACTTCAGCCACAACCCGGAGTTCACCCTGCTGGAGGCCTATCAGGCGCACGCCGATTACACCGACTGGATCGACGGTGCCAGAGAGCTGATCCAGAACGCCGCCGAGGCCGCCAACGGCGCGCAGGTGGTGATGCGGCCCCGCGCGGACGCCGACGATAACGGTCTCGAAGCGGTGGACATCTCCGGCTGCTGGCCGGTCAAGACCGTGCACGACGCGGTGTCCGAGGCGCTCGGTGAGCACGTTGACGCCGACACCGACCTGGCCACCTTGCGCAAGCTGTCCGACGCCGCACACATCCCATACCTGGCGCGCTGGGATGCCGGCGCAGTGGTGCTGGAGCTCTACGAGCATCTGGTCGAGGATCGAACCGAGCAACCGACTTTCTACATCGACTTCCCGCTGTCGGTGTCGCCGCTGACCCGACCCCACCGCAGCAAGGCCGGCCTGGCCGAACGCTGGGATTTGGTGGCGTGGGGAGTCGAGTTGGGTACTGCCTACAGCGAGCTGACCGATCCGGTGGAGCAGCGCCGCCGCTTGCAGGAGCAGTCGCTGCGCGCCGCTGGTGGGGATCTGGAAGCCATGGAGCTCGACGAGGATTTCTTGCAGGCGATGGAGTACGCGATGCCGCCCACCGGAGGCCTCGGGATGGGCGTCGACCGAATCGTCATGCTGGTGACCGGCCGAAGCATCCGCGAGACGTTGCCCTTCCCGTTGGCGAAGCCGCGATAGCGATGCCGTCCTTACCTCTTGTCCTAAATGCGCCACAATGGATGACGTGACGGTTTCAACAACGAGCCTTGCGGCCTCGCTGCTGGCAGACCAGCACACCTCGTTAATGCACGGCTGGGTGCCCGGCACCGTGCAGGCCATCGCCATAACGTCGCTGCTGCTGGCGGTCGGGTGGCGATCGCGCCGGTGGCGGGTGCTGTGGGTGCCGGTGGCGGCGGCCGTGGGAGCCGCAGTGGCGGCCTGGGCTCATTGGTACATCACCGCCGGTGGTCTTGCCGACGACCCCGCGCCGCGCCTGCTGTGGTGGTGGATCGGCTTCAGCGGTCTCGCCGTCGCAATCGCGGTCTTGGGTTGGCGGAGCGCACGCTGGTGGCGGCGCGGCGTGTCAGTGCTGGCCGTGCCGCTGTGTCTGCTCAGTACCGGCCTGGCACTCAACCTATGGGTCGGCTACTTCCCCACCGTGCAGGTGGCCTGGAACCAGCTCACCGCCGGTCCGCTGCCCGACGAGACCGACATGGCCACTGTTACGGCGATGGCGGCCAAGCATATTCAGCCTCCGCACGGCGCCGTCGTGCCGGTGGACATCCCTGACGATGCATCGCACTTCAAGCATCGCGGTGAACTGGTCTACCTGCCGCCGGCGTGGTTTGCCACCAGCCCGACGCCCCTGCTGCCGACGGTGATGATGATCGGCGGTGAGTTCAATACGCCCGCCGATTGGCTGCGGACCGGCAATGCGGTGAAAAAGCTCGACGACCTGGCGGCCGCGCACCGCGGCAACGCCCCGGTGTTCGTGTTTGTGGATTCCGGCGGAGCGTTCAACAACGACACTGAATGCGTCAACGGGAGGCGCGGGAACGCGGCCGACCATCTGACCAAAGACGTGGTGCCATTCATGATCTCGACCTTCGGTGTCAGCCCGAAAGCCGCGCAGTGGGGCGCTGTGGGCTGGTCGATGGGTGGGACCTGCGCGTTAGATCTCACCGTGATGCATCCGGAGTTGTTCAGCGCCTTTGTCGATATCGCCGGCGACATGAGCCCGAACGCCGGAACCAAGGCGCAGACCATCGCTCGGCTGTTCGGCGGCGACGCTGACGCGTGGGCCGCCTTCGACCCGGCCACGGTGATCACCAGACACGGTCGATACCACGGAGTCGCAGGCTGGTTCGACATCTCCTCGGACAGGACGCAACGGCATAGCAGTGTCTCGGTCATCGACGCCGACGCGGTGGGATTGGGCGGTCAGGACGAGATGGCGCTTCCTGACGACCAGACCGCTGCCGCCAAGACACTGTGCAAACTCGGCCACGCCAACGGCATCGAGTGCGCGGTCGTCGCCCAGCCGGGCCACCACGACTGGCCTTTCGCCAGCAGGGCTTTCGCTGCGGCGCTGCCCTGGCTGGCGGGCCGGCTTGGCACTCCCGAAGTGCCGCGGATTGCGTTGCCGTCCTCGGCTGCCCATCCGGCCGTGCCGGCGCCGGCTCCACGCGCTGAGCCTGTCCGCAGGTAGCCGCTTGACGGCACGGGTACCGTGAAACCGTGCCCGATGAGCCGACGAGCTCTGCTGCTGAGTCCGACGTCGAGGCGGACTACACGACCTCCGGCGTTCCGACGTTCGAGTCGGTGCGCGACAAGGTCGAGAAGCGATACGAGACATCCATCGGCGCAGCCGAATTGGACGCCGAAAGCCCGGAAGGCCGTGACATCGAGGAGCAATACCAGGCGCGGCAGCGGGCGGCCGCCGAGCGGCTGGCCCGAATCCGCGAATCGATGCGCCCTGACGCCAGCGGCGGTTAGGCGCTGACCTTTCGCCGCCGGTTCGTACGCCGCGGTGCGCTGGCCGCTGCCGCGGTGCCGCTGAGTGATTCGGCCAGGAACTTGCCGGTGTAGCTTTCCGTCACCGCTGCGATGTCCTCCGGCGTGCCCTCGGCGACGATGGTCCCTCCTTCGGCACCGCCCTCCGGCCCCATGTCGATGATCCAGTCCGACGTCTTGATCACGTCCAGGTTGTGCTCGATGACGATCACCGTATTGCCTTTGTCGACAAGCCCGTTGATGACGTCGAGTAACTTGCGAATGTCGTCGAAATGCAAACCGGTGGTGGGTTCGTCGAGGATGTAGACGGTGCGCCCGGTGGAGCGCTTCTGCAATTCGGAGGCCAGTTTCACTCGCTGCGCCTCGCCGCCGGACAACGTCGGCGCCGGTTGGCCGAGTCGCACGTACCCGAGGCCGACATCGACCAGGGTCTGCAGGTAGCGGTGAATGCCGGTGATCGGCTGGAAGAACTCCGCGGCCTCCTCAATCGACATGTCCAACACCTCGGAGATGGTCTTGCCCTTGTAGTGCACCTCAAGGGTTTCCCGGTTGTAGCGGGCGCCGTGACAGACCTCGCAGGGCACATACACGTCGGGCAGGAAGTTCATCTCGATCTTGATGGTGCCGTCGCCCGTGCACGCTTCGCAGCGGCCGCCTTTGACGTTGAACGAGAACCGGCCGGGCTGATAGCCCCGGACCTTGGCCTCGGTGGTCGCGGCAAAAAGGGTGCGGATCTTGTCGAATACGCCGGTGTAGGTGGCCGGGTTGGACCGCGGCGTGCGGCCGATCGGCGACTGGTCGACACGTACCAGCTTGTCCACGTGGTCGAGCCCGGTGACCCGGATGTGCCGGCCCGGAACCTGCCGGGCGCCGTTGAGCCGGTTCGCCAGCACCGCGGCCAGGATGTCGTTGACCAGAGTTGACTTGCCGGAACCGGACACGCCGGTCACCGACGTCAGCACACCAAGTGGAAAAGACACGTCGATTCCGCGCAGGTTGTGTTCGTGTGCGCCGACCACCGTGAGTCGGCGCCGCTTGTCGACCGGACGCCGGATCACCGGGGCGGCAATGCTTTCCCTGCCCGACAGGTAGGCGCCGGTGATCGAGTCGCGGTTGCGCAGCAGCTCGTCGTAGGTTCCGCTGTGCACGATGCGGCCGCCGTGCTCGCCGGCTCCCGGGCCGATGTCGACAACCCAATCGGCGTGCGCAATGGTGTCCAGGTCGTGCTCGACGACGATCAGCGTGTTTCCTAAAGCCCGCAAGCGGGTGAGGGTTTCGATGAGTCGACGGTTGTCCCGCTGGTGCAGCCCGATCGACGGCTCGTCGAGCACATACAGCACGCCAACCAGCCCGGAGCCGATCTGGGTGGCCAGCCGGATACGCTGCGCCTCACCGCCGGACAGCGTGGCCGCCGCGCGGGACAGCGACAGATAATCCAGCCCGACATCGAGCAGAAAACCCAACCGGGACTGGATTTCCTTGAGCACCTGACCGGCGATCGCTTGTTCGCGTGAGCCCAGCGTCAGCGCGTTTAAGAAGTCCGCGCAATCGGAGATGGACAGTTCGCACACCTCGGCGATGGACTTCGGGCCCCGACCCCCCGCGGCCAACGTGACCGCCAGGATTTCCGGCTTCAGCCGAGTGCCGTCACACACCGGGCACGGCACGTCACGCATGAAACCCTCGTAGCGCTCCTTCATTAGCTCGGATTCGGTCTGGTCCATCTTGCGCTCCAGGAACGCCAGCACGCCTTCGAAATCGGCGTAATAGGACCGGGTGCGGCCATAGCGGTTGCGATACCGCACATGCACCTGCTCGTCGCAGCCCTCCAGGATCGCCCTGCGGGCCTTGGCCGGTAGTTTGCGCCACGGCGTGTTCACGTCAAACCCCATCGCCTCGCCAAGGCTGGCCAGCATCCGGGTGAAGTATTCCGAGGTGTGGCCCATCGACCACGGCGCCACCGCACCCTGCGCCAACGTGCGGTCGGGGTCGGGCACCACCAGGTCAGGGTCGACCTCTTTGCGGATCCCCAGACCTGCGCACTCCGGGCAGGCGCCATACGGCGAGTTGAACGAGAACGACCGCGGCTCCAGGTCGTCGACGGCCAGCGAGTGCCCGTTGGGGCAGGCGAGTTTTTCGGAGAACCGCTGCTCGCGGTTGTGGGCGTCGTGTTCGTGATCGACGAACTCCAGCACCACGATGCCGTCGGCCAGGTTCAGCGCGGTTTCCACCGAGTCGGTGAGCCGCTGCTTGGCGGTGAGCTTGACGGTCAGTCGGTCCACCACCACCTCGATGTCGTGCTTCTCCTGTTTCTTCAGCCTGGGCGGGTCGGTCAGCGAATGCACCACGCCGTCGACCCGCACGCGGCTGTAGCCTTGGGCGTTGAGCTTCTCGAACAGGTCGGCGAACTCGCCCTTACGGGTGCGTACCACCGGGGCAAGCACCTGAAATCGGGTTCCCTCGGGCATCGCCAACACCTGGTCGACAATCTGCTGTGGTGTCTGCCGGGCGATCCGCTCGCCACAGACCGGGCAGTGCGGAGTGCCTGCGCGCGCGTAAAGCAGCCGCAGGTAGTCGTACACCTCGGTGATCGTTCCGACCGTCGACCGCGGGTTGCGGTTGGTCGATTTCTGGTCGATGGACACCGCCGGGGACAGCCCCTCGATGAAGTCGACGTCGGGCTTGTCCATCTGCCCCAAAAACTGGCGGGCATAGGCCGACAGCGATTCGACGTAGCGCCGCTGGCCCTCGGCGAAGATGGTGTCAAACGCCAGCGACGACTTGCCCGAACCGGACAGGCCGGTGAAGACGATCAGCGCGTCGCGCGGCAAGTCGAGATCGACGCTGCGCAGGTTGTGCTCACGCGCACCCCTGATGATCAGGCGGTCAGCCACGCCATCCCTTTTACCCCTAGCCCCTTCATTGAATCCCCTCATGTCCCTTCTAGGGTCACCACATTTCCATGCTATGTGCCCGTACCGACAACCAACGGTCGGCCAGTACCGTGACCGGTATGACACGCGCCGGCGACGACATGCCGGCGCAGCCGGCATCGAGGAGTGGCGCTATGAGCACCGTGGACGACAACTACACCGGGCACGTCGAACCGGGAACGACCGCACAACGCATTCTGCCGGGCGTCTCGATCTTGAAAACGTCAGTGGGCCCCATGGACAACAACGCTTACCTGGTGACGTGTTCCGCGACCGGGGAAACCCTGCTGATAGACGCCGCCAACGACGCCGATGTGCTCGTCGACCTGGTACGCACTCAGGCCCCGAAGGTATCGCTGATCGTCACCAGCCACCAGCATTTCGACCACTGGCAGGCGCTGGAAGCCCTGGTGCAGGCCACTGGCGCCCCGACTGCCGCGCACCAGATCGACGCCGACCCGCTGCCGGTCAAGCCGGACCGCCTGCTGGCGGGCGGAGACACCATCCAGATTGGCGAGCTGACGTTCGACGTCATCCATTTACGCGGGCATACGCCGGGCTCGGTCGCACTAGCCCTCGACGGTGCCGCCACCGGCGGGGTCACCCAGCTGTTCACTGGTGATTGCCTGTTTCCCGGCGGTGTCGGCAAGACCTGGCAGCCCGGCGACTTCACTCAGCTGCTGGAAGACGTCACCACCCGGGTGTTCGATGTCTACGACGACTCCACCGTTGTCTACCCCGGTCACGGTGACGACACGACGTTGGGCGCCGAGCGCCCGAGTCTTGCCGAGTGGCGCGAACGGGGTTGGTGAATAGCGGCCGCGAAACGCGGTGCAGCGCCTAAGCTTAGCCGCGATGAGGGTGGGGATCGACTTCGGCACAACGCACACCGTCGCGGCGGTCGTGGACCGGGGCAACTATCCCGTCGTGTCGTTCGATGGAGTCGACACCTGGCCTTCGGTCATCGCGGCTAACGAGGCCGGCGAGCTGCGCTTCGGGCTAGATGCCGCCGCCGTGCGCCACGACCAGCGTTGGTCGGTGCTGCGGTCGTTCAAGCGGCTACTCAACGACGCCGGGCCGACGACGACCGTGCAACTGGCCGGGCGCTGCTATCGTCTGGCCGACCTGTTCGCGGGTTTCCTCGCCCAGCTGAAGAGCGACCTGCATAACCGTTCGAACGCCGAACTGGCATCGGGTGAGCGGGTCGAAGCCGCGATCAGTGTGCCGGCCAACGCGTCGAGCGCGCAGCGTTTCTTGACCCTGGACGCCTTCGCACAGGCCGGGTTCGAGGTGATCGCGCTGCTCAACGAGCCGTCTGCGGCGGGCTTCGAATATGCCCACCGATACCGCTCGACGATTACCGCCAAGCGTGAGCACGTGCTCATCTACGACCTTGGCGGCGGGACATTCGACGCGTCGCTGCTGAAGATGACAGGACGCCGCAACGAGGTCGTGCTCAGCGAAGGCATCCAGCGACTCGGCGGCGACGATTTCGACGAGACGATCCTCAAGGTCGTGCGCAAGGGGGCTCGGCTCCGCAAGCTCGAGGCCGGCACCCGTGAGCTGTTGCTCGAGGAGTGCGCCGCCCGCAAGGAGGCCGTCGGCCCCAATACGCGCCGATTTTTGGCCGACCTCTCCGCGGTCGGCAAGCCGCCGTTTTCTTGCCCGATCGAAGACGTCTACGTGGCCTGTGCGCCATTGGTCGACAAGACGATCGCGGCGCTGTCTCGCGTGCTGGACGATCCTGACGGTGACGACGTCAGCTGGGCCGAGGTGGCGGGCATCTACGTCGTGGGCGGGGCCGGCAGCTTCCCGCTCGTCGCCCGGATGCTGCGCGCAGCCGTCGACGAGAAACGGGTCAAACGCTCGCCGCATCCCTTTGCGGCGACGGCGATCGGCCTGGCGGTTTTCCTCGACAGAGAAGCCGGATATGCCTTGTCCGAGCGGCTATCCCGACACTTCGGCGTCTTCCGCGAGACGCGCGCCGGTGAGGATGTCTGCTTCGACCCGATCCTGCCCAAAGGTGTCCGACTGCCCACCGCCGACCAGCCGCCGTTTGTCGTCACCCGTAGCTACCGTGCGGCGCACAATATCGGACACTTCCGGTTCGTGGAATGCAGCCGGCTGCGCGACGGCCACCCCGACGGCGACGTGACGCCCTTTGATGCGGTGTTCTTCCCGTTCGATCCGGATCTGAGCGACGACCAAGACCTTCGGCGCAGGCCGGTCAACCGTCGCGATGACGGCCCCGACGTCGAGGAACGTTATGTGGTCACGCCCGGCGGAGCCGTAGAGGTGACGCTGACGACGGGCCCGGCCCGGCTGAGCCGGACGTTCCGGCTGGCGCGGCACGATCTCGCCAGCGCGTGACGGCCTGTTCTGACGGCTGCTTACGGGGTGGTGTGCACGATCAGCACGTCAACCTTGGCCCGGCGCGAGACGTTGGCAGGCACCGAGCCAAGTAGCCGTCCCGCAATCGTGCTGAGGCCGACGTTCCCGACGACCAGCAGATCGGCCCCGACGTCCTCGGCCAGTCCGACCAGCGCGTCAACCGGGGCGCCGACCACCGATCGTTCTTCGACGTTTTTGGCCCCGGCAGCCTGGGCCCGGTCCTTGGCTTCCTTCAGAATCGCGTAAATCGGGGCGGCGCCCTGCACCTTGTAGCTTTCGTGCTTGAGTGTGTCGGCGGCCCGCGCATCGTCATCCTTGGGCAAATACGCCGATGCCACGATCAGCTTTGCGTCCGCCCCGGCGATGGTGCCTGCACGTTCCACCGCGCGCAGCGACGAATCCGAGCCGTCGGTTCCTACCACCACGGTCCGATAGGCGCTCATTTACCCTCCCAGGTGTTGGTTGCTACGCCAACCCAAGACAGTATCGCTTCGCCGGATGCAGATGGCCGGATTGAGACACGCCGCCGTGCGATCAGCACCACGGCACCGGGCGGGCGCCGGTGCATTCGGGACCGCAGCCGCACCGAATATGTCATCGACGAGTATCTGCCACCGATGACATCTATTGATTCACAATTCATTCCACCGATCAGGACCGATATGGATCGATCCGTGGGATTCGATACCGCCAGCAGAATGGATTACGCACCGCACCGTAGGGGTAAGCAGATTCACCACTACGTATTTACAGTGACACACGTCATGGTTGCCCGGACAACTGATGAGCCCAGAACAGCCGTCGCCGCAAGCGATGCAGCTCCGCGACGCCACGGCAGGTTGTTCGACCCGCTCGCGGTGGGTGCGTTTGCCGTCGTCGTCAGCGGCGCAGCGGCGGGCCGACCGTCGCTGTGGTTCGACGAAGGCGCAACCATCTCCGCCTCGGCCAGTCGCTCCGTGCCCCAACTGTGGCATCTATTGAGGTACATCGACGCCGTGCATGGCCTGTACTACCTGCTCATGCACGGCTGGTTTGCTGTCTTCCCACCCACCGAATTCTGGTCGCGGGCTCCGGGTTGTCTGGCAGTCGGGATGGCAGCCGCGGGCGTCGTGGTGCTCGTCAAGCAGTTCTCGAGGCGGTCCATCGCGGCGTGTGCGGGCGTCGTCTTCGCCATCCTGCCCCGTGTGACGTGGGCAGGTATCGAGGCCCGCTCCTATGCACTCACAGCACTCGCCGCGGTCTGGCTGACCGTGTTGCTGGTCACCTCGATACGGCGCAACGGGCGGTGGCTATGGCTGCTCTACGCGCTGGCGTTGATCCTGTCGATACTGCTGAACATCTACCTGGTGTTGTTGGTGCCGGTCTACGTGGTGATCGCACCGATCCTCGGACAGCGCAAAGCAGTGCTCGGGTGCGTCGCGTACTCGGCGGCGGCACTGGGATTCATGACGCCATTCATGATGTTCGCGCATGGCCAGAGAATCCAGGTGGCCTGGATCTCGCCGCCCAGTTGGCACAGCGTGATCGACGTTGCGCAGCACCAGTTTTTCGATAACAGTGTTCCGTTCGCGGTGCTGGTGGCGGTCATCATCGTGGCTGCGCTCGCGGTTCGGCTGACCGGCCGCTGGGAATCGCCTGGCAATACCGGCCAGCTGCTGATGGTGTGCGCGGCGTGGATCGTCGTGCCGACCGTGGTCAGCCTGGTCTATTCGGCGATCACAGATCCGCTGTACCGCCCTCGGTATCTGTCCTTCACTGCACCGGCGATGGCGATCGTGCTGGCCGTATGCATCGTGGCCGTCGCCCGCCAACCGCGTCCGATCGCCGTTGTGCTGATAATGCTCGCCGTGGCGGCTTTCCCGAATTACCTTCTGTCGCAACGGCAGCCCTACGCGAAGGAAGGCTGGGATTACAGCCGGGTCGCTGACGTCATCAGCGAGCACGCCGCATCCGGAGATTGCCTACTGGTCGACAACGCGCGCTGGGCACCCGGGCCGGCCCGCGCGCTGGTCGGGAGCCGTCCGGCGGCTTTCGGACCGTTGGTCGATGTCGGCCGTGGAGCCCGCGCGGCCGAGCACGGCACTCTGTGGGACGGCAACGTGGCGGTGCGGGTGGTCAAGACCCGGTTGAAGAAGTGCTCGACGCTGTGGACGATCGCGACTCATGACACGACGTTGCCAGCTCACCAACGCGGGACATCGCTGGCACCAGGCCGCGTGCTAAGACGCGCACCCGTATATCTGACGGCCCGACAACTCGGCTTTCACATTGTCGAACGCTGGCAGTTCCACCGCATCCAGGTAATTAAGCAGCTAGCGGGCCTGACCGTACCGCGGGCCGAATGCTGCGGCGGGAAAAACCCCCGCGGCCTGCACGGCTGCGCGAATCACCTTGGCGAAATCCACTAACTCGTCGAAATGCTCACCCGGCAGCGGCCGCCACGGCGGATAACCCAGTTCGTCGGTGAGGTCCTCGATCGTCGAGCGCAACTCAACGCCGGCCGCGGTCAGTTCGCCCGCATCGTCGAGCAGGCCCCGAGCGATCAGGCCTTCGCTGGCTGCGTTCCACTCGTCGTGACTCCAGCCGCGCAGCCGACGAGCGTAATCCGGATTGAAACCGATTCCTGTTGCGGCATGGGTGATTAGCGCCTCCAATCCGCTGAGCCCATTGGTCACCAGCGCGGCGATATGCCCGTCGCCGCGGTATTCACGTAACAACGTGATCGCATGCCAGAGTGCGACGAGCGGGTTGTCGGGCCACGGCAGTTCGGCGTGACCGGCATACAGCGGCCGACCGTCGGCGTTCGGGATCGATTTCGCGACCCCTCGCAGTAATGTCGCTGCGCGCTGCACTTCCGGTGATCTGCTGAACTGTTCACCAAGCACTCGCGGCAGAGCCGACGCGACGATCTCATACCGCACCCTAGTCACCGCCGCCGGCGCCGCCAGCTCCCAAGCGGCGGGGATTGCGCGCGCGCTACCAACCGCGGGTTGAAATTATAGAACGTCCCCGCAACGACATTCGCCGAGACGGCGCCCATCGGCGCGGACCTGCTTGCGAAATAGTGCGTGACCGAATCCAAGCCGAGTTCGCCGAACTTCTGATCAGCCTCCGGCACGAAGTACACGACCGAATGCAATGTGTCCAACGTGCGGGTGAGGCGACCTGCGCCGAAGGCGTCCACGAAGCTGAGACTAGACCGGTTGTCGGCGCGGGTCAGCGCTGTCCCCGGCTGGCACGGTAGGAGGCCACCGCGCCCCCCACGCCGAGAGCGGCGAACACCGCGAATAACCAACGCGCGGCGATCACCGCACCACCTTCGGCGCCGTTGACCACGACACCGGCCAGGCCGGCGCCGAACGCTCCGGAGATCAGTTGCACCGTGTTGATCGCTGCGGCAGCGGCCGCGCCTTCGTTCTCGCCGTCGACGCACTGCATCGCCCATGCCGACAGATGCGGCCACGCCGCCCCGATGCCGGTCCCGGTGACCATCAGCGCCAGCACCCACAGCAGGACAAGACCCGCGGGCGCGGCATCGACCTGGGTAATCGCACCCAACGCCAAGCCCACGGCCATGATCAGCGGCGCGGCGGCGACCACAATCGAGATGAGTCGCCCGTTGCTCAGCGATGCACTGACGATCTCGCTGACGGTCCAGCCGACCGCCAGCGCCGCCCCCAGAAAGCCAGCCACCACCGGAACCAGATGCGCCAGGCGTTGGCCGAACAGCGGCACGTACATGTCGACCATCGCCGAGGCCATCAGCAGCGCCAGGGTCAGGTAAATCCATTTCAGCGGACCCGAGCCAAATGCACTGGGCGGCAGCACCGCTACCGACATCCGCCGATCAACCAGCACAAACACAACGACCAGCAACGCACCTGTCACCAGCAGCCCTGCGGTCGCGACGTGAGAGTGCGGGATCTCCGCAACGCTGACCGCCAGCGCGGCGGTCCCCAAAATCAGCAGCGACCACACCGGAATCTTCACCGCCGGCCGGACATCGCCCTGATCGCCACGGCCGGCCGGAAGCACGATCGGAACCAGCGCGGCCATCGCCGCGGTCAGCATCGCCACCGCGCCGAACGCCCAGCGCCACAGCCCGAATTGGGCAAAAAAGCCACCCATCGCGGGCCCGATGATGGTGGCGACGCCCCACATCGCCGACACCAGCGCCGAGGCCCGTGTCCACAGCGACTGCGGCAGCGCGGAGTTGATCACCGCGTAGCCCAGGCCGGCCAACAGCCCGCCAGCCGCCCCTTGCAGGGTGCGGCCGACCAGCAGCACCTCCATGGTGGGAGCCGCGGCGCACACCACGCTGCCGAGCGCGAACACCGCCAGTCCGACCAGGTACACCCGACGGGCCCCCACACGCACCAGCGCCGCATTGACCGTGGTGGCCGCGACGACCGATCCGACCAGGTAAAGCGTTGTCGCCCAGGCAAAGAACCGCTCACCGCCGATGTCGGCTACGGTGCTCGGCAACAAGCTGATCGTCAGGAACTCGTTGATGGCATACAGCGCCACCCCGCCGGCAAGCAGCGTGGAGGTACCCAGAAAGCTGGGACCCAGCAGCGCGCGCCAACTGCCGGCGATTTCGTCGGTGCTCGTGGTATCCATCACGGGCACCACGGTATGAGCTCAACCATGGTTGAGATCAAGGCGGCACCTCGAGGGCGCGTTGCCCATCGTCACTTCAGACCGGCGGCGTCCATCCCGCGCAGCTCTTTCTTCAGGTCGGCGATCTCGTCGCGGAACCGGGCGGCCAGCTCGAATTGCAGGTCACGAGCGGCGGCCATCATCTGCGCGGTGAGGTCCTTGATCAGGTCAGCGAGCTCGGCGCGCGGCATGCTGGCGGTGTCGCGGCCCTCGAAGACACCCGCGCTGACTGCCCGGCCCGGCTCACCCTGCGCTCGACGTCCGCGCGACGCGTTGCGCCCCGAGCCACCGATCGAGACGGCATCAGTATCCGCGGCCTCGCGGTAGACCTGATCGAGGATGTCGGCGATCTTCTTGCGCAGCGGCTGCGGATCGATGCCGTTGGCCTCGTTATAGGCGATCTGCTTGGCCCGCCGCCGCTCAGTTTCGTCAATGGCCTCTTTCATCGAGTCGGTCATGGTGTCGGCGTACATGTGCACTTCGCCGGACACGTTGCGGGCCGCGCGGCCGATGGTCTGGATCAGGCTGCGCGAGGACCGCAGGAAACCCTCCTTGTCGGCGTCGAGGATGGAAACCAACGACACCTCCGGCAGGTCCAAACCCTCCCGGAGCAAGTTGATGCCGACCAGCACGTCGTAGTCGCCCAGCCGCAGCTGGCGAAGCAGTTCGACGCGGCGCAACGTGTCGACTTCGGAATGCAGGTAGCGCACCCGGATGCCCAGTTCCAGCAGGTAGTCGGTGAGGTCCTCGGCCATCTTCTTGGTCAGGGTGGTCACCAAGACCCGCTGATCGGCCTCGGCACGTTTGCGGATCTCGCCGATCAGATCGTCGATCTGGCCTTTGGTGGGTTTCACCACGACCTTGGGGTCCACCAGGCCAGTAGGCCGAATCACCTGTTCGACGAACTCCCCACCGGACTGACTGAGCTCATACGGCCCGGGAGTGGCCGACAGATACACCGTTTGACCGATCCGATCGGCGAATTCCTCCCAGGTCAGCGGCCGGTTGTCGACTGCGGACGGTAATCGGAATCCGTACTCGACCAAGTTGCGCTTGCGAGACATGTCGCCCTCATACATGCCGCCGATCTGCGGCACGGTCACATGCGACTCGTCGATGACCATCAGAAAGTCTTCCGGGAAGTAATCCAACAGCGTTGCCGGCGCCGAGCCGGCGGGACGACCGTCGATATGCCGCGAATAGTTCTCGATCCCGGAGCAAAACCCGACCTGGCGCATCATCTCGATGTCGTAGTTGGTGCGCATCCGCAGTCGCTGAGCCTCCAGCAGCTTGCCCTGCCCTTCCAGCTCGGCGAGCCGCTCGGCAAGCTCATCCTCGATGGTCGAGATGGCATGGGCCATCCGCTCGGGGCCGGCCACATAGTGAGTGGCCGGGAAGATTCGCAGCGAGTCGACCTTGCGGATCACCTCACCGGTGAGCGGGTGCAGGTAATACAGCGCCTCGATTTCGTCACCGAAGTACTCGATGCGAACCGCGAGCTCTTCGTAGGACGGGATGATCTCGACGGTGTCGCCGCGCACCCGGAACGAGCCTCGGGTAAAGGACAAGTCGTTGCGGGTGTACTGCACGTCGACCAGCAGCCGCAGCAGCCCGTCGCGGGCTACCTCGCTGCCCACCTGCAGCTCAACCGAGCGATCTAGGTAGGACTGCGGCGTACCCAGGCCGTAAATGCAGGACACCGAAGCCACCACCACGACGTCGCGCCGCGACAACAGCGCCGACGTCGCGGAGTGCCGCAGCCGCTCCACGTCGTCGTTGATCGAGCTGTCTTTTTCGATATAGGTGTCGGTCTGGGCGATGTACGCCTCCGGCTGGTAGTAGTCGTAGTACGAGACGAAGTACTCGACGGCGTTGTGCGGCAACATTTCTCGCAGCTCATTGGCCAACTGGGCGGCCAGCGTCTTGTTTGGCGCCATCACCAGCGTGGGCCGCTGCAGCCGTTCGATGAGCCATGCAGTAGTGGCCGATTTCCCGGTTCCGGTGGCGCCGAGCAGTACGATGTCGCGCTCCCCTGCCGTGACCCGCCGCTCCAGCTCGTCGATCGCGGTCGGCTGGTCACCGGCCGGGGCGTGCGGGCTGACTACCTGGAAGCGCCCGCCGGCCCGCACCATGTCCTCGACAGGGCGGTATTCCGAGTGCGCGACAACCGGATGTTCGGTAGCGAAAGCCATATCGACCAGGGTAGGCCGCGGCACTGACATGGAGCGCGACGGTGCGGGCGAGATACTAAACCGGTGGTCAGATCATCAGCGTCTAGTGCGCTCCATCGGCGCAGCACTACCGCGGTTTCGCAGTATCAACACAGGCAGCAGCACGAGGAACTCGAAGATGACAAACCAGGCACCCTCGGTGAATTTTGTTACCACGAAGATTGCTACGACAATCGACGACAAAATCGCCGCCGCCAGGCTAACCGCGAGGTGTCGGAGCCAGCCCGGTTCTCGATGCGTGCCGTGATGTTTGGTCATGGCGTAACCGCTCAAAGAAAAGGCAGTAAACACAGGGATCGCGTAAATCAACACCAGCGCGTTGACCGATCCCCCGGTGAGCAATAACAGGATGATCGAAAGCGCTGCCAGCACGATGCCGCCGGCTAGCACCCCGCGATCGACGCGGTTGGTCGGCGGCTGGGGCAGTGCTTGGTTCTTGACAACGAAACTGGCCAAGGCAGAAAACCGGTGGATTCCGGTGTTGGCGCCGGCGAGCAAAATCGCGGCCGTCGCGGCCATAACCGACAGATACAGCATGTTCCCGAGCGACCCGCCACCGAAAACTACTCGCACGACTTGGGACAGCATGGACGGATATTCATCGATATACGGGGTGGCATGCGTGGCGTGCGCCAGCCAGGCCACGCCAAGCAATAAAAACCCCAAGATAACGGCGATCACCGTGAGGACCCGACCGGCATTGAGGCCCTTCGGCTCACGGAAAACGTCGGCCGCATCGGCAACAGATTCCACCCCGGTCAACGACGAACCACCGTTTGCGAATGCGCGCAGCACAACCAGGACGGTCGCGCCCATCACCAGCCCGCTGCCTTGATGGACCGGCACCGCACCCACGATGTGTAGAGGGTCGTATACCGGCAAACCCCACAAAATCTCACGGACAGAGCCGGTCACGATCGTCAATGCGATGAGCGCCACGAACAAGTAAGTGATGATCGCTGACACCGGGCCTGGCCGCCGCCATCCGAGCACGTTAATCGAACAGAGGGCGAGTACCACACCGATGGCGATTTCTAGGTGGTGGGGACCTAGCGCGGGCACCGCCGAGGCCACCGCGACCGTCCCGGCCGCGCATTGCAAGGCCACGGTGGCCACGTAGTCGATCAGCAACGCCGCGGCGGCGACCTGTGCCCCGCGCGGCCCGAAATTATCCCGTGCAACCAGGTATGCGCCGCCCGCTCGGGCGTAGACCTTGACGACCTGTCCGTACGATGCCGCCACGAACACCAAGATCACCACGACGACGATGGTGATCGGAAGCAACAACGCAAACGCGGCCAGCCCTGCCATCGGAAGCAGTTCGAGCAGGATCTGTTCGGGACCGTAGGCGATCGACGAGATCGCGTTCGGTGAGACCGCACCCAGCGCAACAGGATTCGATAATCCGGCCGGTTGGGCGGACAGATGGGTCTCGGGTTGCTGCGTGGCGGTCACTGCGGTAGTCACGGGCTCAGACGGCGGGAGGGTTGTCTGCCATTGCTGGCCGTCCCAATACATCTGGCCCGGCTGGCCAGTCGGGTTAGGATACCAACCCGCCGGCGGTAATTCAGCAGTCATTTTCATTCTCCCTTGAGATGGTGTCGGAGGTCTGGGTGCCGTGATGGCGGGGCTGATTGGCTGCTACCGTCGGTGTTGCGAGTCAGCACGGTTGGTGCGCTTGTTATTTCGGCCCTCGATGAATCTGCGATCGCCGCTTCGCCGGCCCGCGTAGAGCAAAGAAGCTAGATCTCGCATGCCCATGTACCCTCCCCGACCATGAAGGCATTCGGTTAAAGCGAACGATAGATCGTCGTCGTCGGGAAAATCCCAGAATTGAGCGACTCGGCTACGCGTTGTCGGCGTTCGCGATGACGCCGATGTGCAGTGCGCAGGTCTATCAGGACTGCTCCCGCAGTGACGCACCCTGCAGTCAATGGTAGGAAGAACTCGTCGGGAATGGCCGGCATCACGAATCCCGTTGGGCTGCCTGCGTCCTCGACGAGGACACACGGCCACGCCGCAGCGGAGAACAGTCGCTCGGCTTGGGCGCGGGCCACGCTACTGACAGGCCGTAGCGGCGTTAGCCCTGGCGACGACTCCACACCTGACTGGCAGGATCGCACTGGATCAGGTGTCCGTCGTGGGACATCGACATCTCGAAGGCGGGGATGTTCGGCCCGCCGCACGAGGTTCCGACCGGATGCACCCCGGTTGTGGCGGGCGCTTTGTCCCAGGTATTGGCTTCGCACACGATCTGCTCGTTGGCAGTCGAATCGTAAGCGAGCTTGTCGACGTCATTGCATACGCCACCGAGCACCGGCGCCGCGGAGGCCGTGGTCGGCGCCGCGGTGGTCGCGACAGCTTGGCCGGGATCGGCCACGACGACGCCCGGCGGGACGTCGCCGGTCCGGGTCGCCACCACCGGGATCCGAAGTGTGGCGCCCTGACCTCCGCACTCGTTGCTCTGCACGGTTTGGGACTGCACGCCGCGCAGCGTCCCGTCGGGTTGCGGCGTCAACGACCAGACCACTGCCTCCGCCTGGGTCGACGTGGCGGACTCGTGTGCCCGGCGGCATTGCACCTGCACCTGCCTGGGCGCGCTCTGCCAGTGACCGTCGACGAAATGCAGCACGCCGGTGTTGCCGGTGCCGATCGTTCTCGCGACTTGGTGGTCGGTCTCGTCGAGCTTGGTTCCGGTGGCGGCACACCCGGTCGCCGTGCAGGCCGAATGGAAGGCCCACCAACTGGTCGGCGCGCCGTTGTTGCCGATGACGCCGTTGGACGTCTGCATAGCGCGGTCGTAATTCAACTGGTAGGCCCCGTCGAGCACCGGGGTGGCAACGACCGAATTTGATAAACCGTCCGGCGCATTGGATACCGCCGATGTCGCATTGAAACGGGGCGGCGGCGAAGGCGCCGGCACGGATTGGTCGCACCAGGAGAAAAACGACACTGCCCACGTTATGCCAAGTGCGACAAGCAGGGTGACAGCCATCGCGACGGCAATGGCGGATTTCAGTGAAAGCCTGCGGCTGATCTTTGCGACACCGGACCTGCGCCGCACCAGGGAGGGAGCGCCGCGCCGTTTGGCGTCGCCGGCGACCCGCTTGCCGAACGCGGCGGCGAACTCGCGGCACCTGCCGAACCTGTCCGTCGGATCCTTCGCGAGAGCTTTGAAGAAAACGTCGTCCAGGTCTGCCAGATCGGGGCGGTAGTCGCTGAGCCGGGACGGCGCTGCGTGCAGGTGCTGGCCGATCACCGCGACCGGGTTGGCATGCCGATACGGCGGTGCGCCGGTGAGCAGGTGGAATGCGGTGGCGGCCAGGGCGTACTGGTCAGCGCGGCCATCGATGTTCGATCCGACCAACTGCTCGGGCGCAGCGTAGGCAACGGTCCCGACGGCGACGTTGGTCTCGGTGATTCCGCTGATCTCGGCGAGTTGGCGAGCCACTCCGAAATCCGCCAACAAAATCCGTTGCTCGTCCTCTTCGGGATGGGTGATCAGGATGTTGTCGGGTTTGACGTCGCGGTGCAGCAGTCCGCGCACGTGGGCGTAGTCGAGCGCTCCCGCGACAGCGGTGATGATGGTCCAGACGTCCTCCGCCGACATCCCGTTGTGGTGACGATCTCTGACCAGTCGAGCGGCGTCGGTGCCCTCGACGTAGTCCATCGCGATCCAAAGTTGGCCTTCGAATTCGCCGCGGTCGTGCACCGCGACAATATGTGGGTGCCACAACGTCGCCGCCAGGTCGGCTTCCCGATTGAACCGCTCGCGGAATTCGGCGTCCGCCGTCATCGCGTTGGTCAGGACTTTGAGCGCATCGCGACGCGGTAACCGCGGGTGTTTAGCGAGATAGACCTCGGCCATCCCACCAGACCCCAACGGGCGCAGGATGCTATAGCCGGCAAACTCCGTCCGGTCGGCTATCCCGGTGTGCGGCGGGTCGTGCCCGGCGGTTGCCGCGCGATCGCGATTCGGCGCTGATTTAATCAGCAGAATCCCATTCAGCAGGCGCGTTACCGCCAGATGCGGGAGCGACTGATAGCCACGCCGCAGCGCGTCCTGGGAGCGTCGCGGGGCGACCGCCGGTTCGGACCCGACGTCCCAGCGCTCAGTAATGTTCGTTGACTCATCCATCTGCCGTCCCACCCCCTCATATGCTCAACACCCTGCCCGCCCAACGGCGCCGGGCCAGAAAGCTCTGCACGCCAGCCACACTTTCAAGGCGCCATCCACCGGCCCTCGGCCGCAACAGGTCTGGACGCAGGTGGCGGCAAACTTATTCACTCTTGGCATGATGCCGGGCAATGCGGTCACCTAGCGTGGGTGCCACTTATGAAACCGCTGTGAATGGCGGTGTCGGCTGGAGGCGTGCGAAACATAACCAAATCACAGGTGAGTCGCGTGGAAGCTTGTCCGCGCCACAGCCGATACTGATGTGGTGAGTCGAGCCGCCCCGCCCCTGCTGACCATATGGCACGACGGGTCACAACACACGTTCACGGCAGGCCATGACGTGGTCATCGGACGCGACCAAAGAGCCGACATTCGCATCCCCGATCCGCGGATTTCGCGTGAGCACTTGATATTGCGCTTCGAGCAGGGCAAACGGCTGGCGATCGACAACGGCTCGGTGAACGGGACCTTCGTCAACGGCTACCGCAGGCCGGTGATCGACATTCATGACGGGCAGAGCATCAATATCGGCAACGCCGGCGGACCGCGGCTGACCTTCGAGGTTGGACAGCATCACCGGGGACGACCGCCGGGAAGTGCAGCACAGCCGGGCGCTGAGCCGATCACCGCCGACTGGTCGACACCCCCGCCCGGACCGTCCCGCGCACACCCACCGGGTCGTGCCGGCGGCCCACAGCAAGCCAGGCCCAGGGCTCCGCAGTCGCCCCCACCGAGACGCGCTCCTGCTCCGCCGCCGCGCCCGGCGCGGGCGCAGCCGACCGACGTGCATTTACCCGCGCCGCGGCCTGCTTCGTCGGCTCCACCCTCCGCCGAAACAACGGTGGTCAACGCCGGTTCGGCGCCGCCACAGGACACGGCGTCGCCCATCGAGATGACTACGGTCAGCGCGGGTTCTGGCGACGTGTCCAACCTGGCGACGCGGTTTGTGAAGTTCCTCTCACAGCGCTCGGCGCCGCCGGCAAAGCAGGCCGGGTCGGTCACGATCGGTCGCGCCAACGACAACGACATCGTGGTCGCCGATGTGCTGGCCTCGCGGCATCACGCGACGTTGGTGCTGACGCCGCTCGGCACGGAAATTCAGGACCGCAGCGTCAATGGGACGTTCGTCAACGGCACTCGGGTCGGCTCGGCGATCTTGACCGAGGGTGACGTGGTCACGATCGGCAACGTCGACCTGGTGGTCAGCGGTGGAATCTTGGTTCCTCGCAGCGAAACCGAAGCCGCGGCACGCACCGGCGGTCTGGAAGTACGCGGCGTCGAGTACGTCGTCGACGGCGGCAAAAAGTTGCTGGACAACATCTCGCTGACCGCGCGTCCGGGAACGTTGACCGCCGTGATCGGCGGGTCGGGCGCCGGGAAGAGCACATTGGCAAGGCTGGTCGCCGGGTACACCACACCGAGCTCGGGCTCGGTCACCTTCGAGGGCCACGACATCCACTCCGAATACGCGTCGCTGCGCAGCAGGATCGGCATGGTCCCGCAGGACGACGTCGTGCACCGTCAGCTGACCGTGAACCAAGCGCTGGGCTACGCCGCCGAACTTCGGCTGCCGCCTGACACCAGCAAAGCCGACCGCGCCAAGGTCGTCACCCAGGTGCTTGGGGAACTCGACCTGGCCAAGCACGCCGATACCCGGGTCGACAAGCTGTCCGGCGGCCAGCGCAAACGGGCTTCGGTGGCACTCGAACTGCTGACCGGGCCATCGCTGCTGATCCTCGACGAGCCGACATCCGGCCTGGATCCGGCGCTGGACCACCAGGTCATGCTGATGCTGCGACAGTTGGCCGACGCCGGCCGCGTCGTGATCGTGATAACGCACATGTTGTCCTACCTGGACACCTGCGACCAGGTGCTTTTGGTGGCCCCGGGCGGTAAGACGGCATACTGCGGTCCTCCTGACCACATCGGTGAGGCGATGGGAACCACCAACTGGGCCAAGATCTTCGGCCAGGTGGGCGCCGATCCGGAGGCAGCCAACCGCCGCTTCCTCGAGCGGAAACAGCAGCCGCCACCCGCGCCGGCAGACCAGCCGGCCGACTTGGGCGAACCCGTGCATACCAGTGTGCGGCGGCAGATCTCGACGGTCGCCCGCCGACAGATCCGCCTGGTCGTCGCCGACCGCGCCTATTTCGTCTTCTTGGCGCTGCTGCCGTTCATCCTGGGTGCGCTGTCGCTGACCGTTCCGGGCACGAGCGGATTTCACCTGCCCGGGCCGCATGCCGACACACCCGACGAATCAGCACAGATTTTGGCGCTGCTGCTGCCGGCCGCGGCCTTTATGGGCACTGCGCTGACGATCCGCGACCTGGTTGGCGAGCGTGCCATCTTTCAACGCGAACAGGCAGTCGGTCTGTCGACGACGGCCTACCTGCTCGCCAAGACCGCGGTGTTTTGCGGGTTCGCGATCCTGCAATCGGCGATCATCACCGCGATCGTGGTGGTCGTAAGGGCGGCGGGCCGACCCGCGGGCGCCGTGTTGTTCGGCAAGAGCACTCTTCCTGGCACGCTGGAGCTGTTTACGACGGTGGCCGCTACCTGTGTCGCCTCGGCCGTCCTCGGCCTGGCCATCTCGTCGTTGGTGCGATCCAGCGAACAGATCATGCCGCTGTTTGTGGTGGCGGTGATGGCCCAGCTCGTGCTGTGCGGGGGGATGGTGCCGGTGACCGGCAGACTGGGGCTCGATCAACTGTCCTGGGCGATGCCCGCACGCTGGGGCTACGCTGCCGCGTCGTCGACGGTCGACATACGCCACTTGGTACCGCCTTCGTTGCTCCCACAGGACCGGTTCTGGGAGCACACCCGGAAGATCTGGCTTTTCGACATGGGCATGCTGGCCGCACTGACCGTGGTCTACGCAGGGTTTGTCCGCTGGAAAATCCGGCTGCGCCGCTGACCGGAGACGAGGTGACGCCATCCACCCGCCGAAGCACGAAACGTTCGACCTGCGCGCCCGCACCAACACCGACCCCAAGGGCATCGTACGGGCCGTCGATGACTACACCGTGCGGCCATGGGGGCTGTATCTGGCCCGTCCCACGCCCGGCCGGGCCCAGTTCCACTACCTCGAGTCGTGGTTGCTGCCGTCGCTGGGTCTGCGGGCCACGGTTTTCCACTTCAACCCAGGCCATGAACGCGACCACAACTATTACCTCGATGTCGGTGAATACACACCCGGTCCGGACGTGTGGCGCTCCGAGGACCATTACCTCGACCTCGAGGTACGCACCGCTCGGGGCGCGGATTTAGCCGACGTCGACGAGTTGCTGGATGCAGTTCGGCACGGCCTGCTGACACCCGAAGTCGGCGAGCTGGCGATACGGCGGGCCGCCGCCGCTGTCGACGGGCTGGCCCGCCACAACTACGACCTCAACAGCTGGCTGTTCGGCAGCGGCATGGATTTGGTGTGGCGCTAAACACCGATCCTCTTGCAAGACAACCAATCTAGACGGCGAGCAACCGTTCGAAGAATTCGCGGTAGTGCATCAGAGCCAGCCGCAGGTCTTCGGTGTTGGCCTCCTGGCCGCGCGACCACTGCTCTTCCAGACGCGACCGCGCCTGAGCGAATCCAGTCGTGAGCTGCTCGACCAAGTCGGAGACCAGGGCGTCTGCCTTCTGCACGCAGTCCTTGGGATCATCGACGAAGGCCGCCTGCACGCCAGCCCACCGTGCGCGCAGGTCCGCAAGGTCGTCGCCGGCGAAAAGCACTTCGTCCGCTGACGGTTCGCCTTCCGCGGCCGGTGGCTCAGCCTCGGCAGCGTCGGCAGTGGGTGCCGGTGTCTCGACAGCCGGCGGCTGCTCCCGCGTGACGGCTGTGCTTTCGTCCTCCACCCGCGGAGTTTCCGAGACAGGAGGCGGTGACTCCTCAGGTGAATGGGTCATGGTCTGTTCTTCATGGGTAGTCATGCGCTTTTCTCCTGTGATGCGTGCGACGTTGCATCGGTTTCGGTGTTGTCAGTCGTTGGCTCGAGCAGCTTTTCGAACAGCGCTCGGTAGTGCACGAACGCCTCCCGCTGCTGCTCGGTGTTGGCATCCTGCTGCGAAGTGTGGATACCGTGGGCGGCTCGGTAGTTCTCGACGATCTGCGGGTGGTCTACCGAGATATCCGCGGCCCGCTGATCGAAATCGTCGACGGGGTAACCACGCTGGCGCATCACCTCGGTTACCAACCGGTCAGCGACACCGACGGCAGTTGCCGGGTTGTCGACAAACCCGGCCTGTACCTCTTGCCAGCGGGCGGTGAAATCCGAAAGCGCCGAAGGCGTCAACGGAACGATGTCGAGCTTGCCCCGCTTGCGTTCCCGCGTAGTGAGTTCCCGCACGGCTCCTTTCTCGCTTCCGGTATCGGATACCAGACGCTCGTACTCACTGCCGTAGTGCTGTTTGAGCCGCTTCGTCTTGAGGCGAAAACTCACCATGCTTATCGCGACAATCGCCGCGACGACCGCCACGACGGCAGCGGCCACGATCAAAATCAATAGCCAAGTAGGCATAACTGGCTCCTCTCTTACGTATGTCAAATAGCCCAGCCGGCGACGGCGCAAACGTCATTTTGTGATGTGCGACACAACGCTTCGGTCCACCGGGCGCGCTCGAATCGTCAGAAGTAGTGCCGACGGCCGCCGATGGCGCGTCCGGTACTACCCAGGATCGCCAGGATGGCGCCGATGACGAGCAGGATGATTCCCAGGGTCCACAGGATGGAGATCTTGAGCAGGAATCCCGCGATTAACAGGATGATGCCGAGAATGATCATGATTAAGCCTTCCTCTGATGATGGTTGACGGATGACGGGGTTGGTCGGCCCAACACCAGTCGACACCCTTAAGGGGGGTAGAAATACACCCCTAGGGAGGTAATCTCTCGGGCATGCCACAACCGCCTCGAGCGCCCATCACCGTCGCGCTCGTCGACGACTACGACGTCGTCGTCAAGGGGGTGGCCAACATGCTGGAGCCGTATCGCGACCGCATCGTGATCGCGGAACTCGACTCCACCACGTCGGTCAAGGACACGGTCGACATCGTGCTGTACGACTCATTCGCCCAACCCGAATCCGATCACCAAGAGATCGGGGTTTTGATGGCGAATCCCCGGGCACGCCGCGTGGTGGTGTACACCTGGAACTTCCACCCTGAACTCGTCGAAAGCGCGCGACAGCATGGCGCCCACGGGTATCTGTCGAAGACGTTGCCGGCCCGCGAGCTGGTCGCGGCCCTGGAAGCGGTGCATGCCGGTGAGGTGGTCTTCAGCGAAGCGGGCGCGCGGGCCCGCAACGCGCCCGGACTGGACTGGCCCGGCCGCGGCGAAGGGCTCAGCGAACGCGAGGCGGAGATTCTTGCGCTGATCACCCAGGGCATGAGCAACGCGGACGTCGCGCGGCTGACGTATCTGAGCCCCAACACGGTGAAGTCCTACATCCGCACGATCTATCGCAAGCTCGACGTGGGGAGCCGCACCCAGGCCGTGCTGTGGGGTGTAAAGCACGGCTTTACTCCTGATCATCACCGCATCGAGCACTGGCGCGGGGGTCCTTAGCGTTTCCGCAACCCGGCCGGGCGGGTACGTGCGAGGGATGGGTTTGAGCGAATATCGGGGTAAGCGGCGCTTCGGGCGCAGCCCGGAGCCACACGGTAAGCAGCTGCGACGGCGCCGGAGAGGCGGCGGTCGGCCGCGTTTCGTCATTCAGCATCATGCGGCGCGCAGTGACCATTACGACCTTCGCCTGGAGATTGACGGCGTGTTGGTGTCCTGGGCGATTCCCCGCGGGCCTTCGACGAACCCCAAGGATCGGCGAATGGCGCGGCGCACCGAGGACCATCCGTTGGAGTACTCGGCGTTCGAAGGGGTGATCCCCGATGGCGAGTACGGCGCCGGGCGGGTCATCGTCTGGGACCACGGCACGTATGCCAACAAGACCGAGCACGAGATGTCCACGTGCCTAGGGCGCGGTCACCTGTCGTTCCGCTTGGATGGCAAGAAGTTGCGCGGCGGCTACGCGCTGACCAGGATCCGCGAAGGCGAGGACGAGACGTGGCTGCTGCTCAAGCGCAGCGATGACGATGCCGATGCCCGGCGCAACCCGGTAGGAACCCAGCCCGAGTCGACACTGTCCGGACGGACACTAGACGAGTTGTCGTGACCCCGCGGGCCGGTCTGCCTGACTCGATACGCGCAGCGCTGCGTGACGAGCCGGTGCCTGACTGGCGAGCGCCCACCTTGGCCACCTTGACCGACAAGCGATTCTCCGATCCGGCATGGGTTTTCGAGCGCAAGTTCGACGGGATGCGTTGTCTGGCGTTTCGAGACGGTGACCGAGTTCGGCTGCTGTCCCGGAATCGCAAGTCGCTCAACGGAACGTATCCGGAACTGGTCGACGCACTTGCCGACCAGCGCACAACCCGGTTCGTGGTGGACGGCGAGGTCGTGGCGTTTGAGGGACGCCGCACCAGCTTCGCCCGGCTGCAGGGACGGCTGGGCATCACCGACCCCAAGGTCGCTCGGGCGTCGCGGGTCCGGATCTACTACTACCTCTTCGACCTGTTGCACCTGGACGGTGAGTTGACCACCGAATTGCCGCTCAGATGGCGTAAACGTCTGTTGCGCAACGCTATTGAATTCCACGATCCGCTCCGAAACACCCCGCACCGCGTCGAAGACGGCATGGCGGCCTATCGGGCTGCTTGCCGGCGCGGTGACGAAGGAGTGATCGCCAAGCTGGCCGACTCTACATATGAAGGCCGTCGCTCGACGAACTGGCTGAAGTTCAAGTGTGTTCGCGACCAGGAGTTCGTTGTCGGCGGTTACACGACTCCCCAAGGCAGCCGGGTGGGATTGGGCGCACTGCTGCTCGGCTACCATGCCGGTCGCGACCTGGTCTACGCCGGCAAGGTGGGCACCGGCTTTACGCAGGCCGCGCTGCGCAGCCTGCACGAGCGGCTCTCGGCCATCGAACAGGACGCGCCGCCGTTCACCCGCGGACTGGTGCGCGAGACCGGCGCTCGATGGGTGCACCCAGATTTGGTGGCCCAGATCGGCTTCACCGAGTGGACGCGCGACGGCAAGTTACGCCATCCCCGCTACCAGCGCCTGCGCACTGACAAGGACGCGGCGGACGTGGTCAGGGAGACCCGCTGATGCGCCACATCGAAATCGAGGTCACCCACCCGGAGCGGGTGTTGTTTCCCGACGACGGGCGGTTCACCATCCGTGACGTCCCAAAGCGGCTCAGCGGCCAACGCGATCCGTGGGCCGACATGTACCGACACTGCCGTTCGCTGAACGGGCCCATCAAGCGGGTAGCCAAGCTTCGTGCCCGAACTGCCTGACGTCGAGGGATTTCGGCGCGAGCTGGCAGACAAGCTACCGGGCCGCCGGATCCGCCACGTGAATGTGCACGACCCAGGCATCCTGCGTAACACCACCGCTATGTCGCTCGCCCGCCGGCTCACCGGCCACCGCTTCGGCGAGCCGCGGCGGCACGGTAAGTGGCTGATCCTGCCAACCGACGGCCCGATCTTGTTGGTGCACAGCGGTATGACCGGCCACCCGTACTATGCCGCCAACGGCATCCAGCCAGAACGGTACGAGCGGTTGGTGGTCTCGTTGGATCGCGGCGAACTGCGCTACACCGATCTCCGCAAGCTGCGCGGTATTTGGCTCGCCGACGGCGACGACGACGCCGCCGACGTGATGGGTCCGCAGGGTCCCGATGCGCTGGGGATTGGCTTGCGTGCATTCCGGGAAGCGCTGTCCGGTCGGCGCGGCCGGCTGAAGCCGACGTTAATGGACCAGTCGGTTATCGCTGGGCTCGGCAACCTACTCACCGACGAAATCTGCTGGCGGGCAGAGATTTATCCGTCACGCTTGGTTGCCGATGTGGACGATGGCAAACTGAAACAGCTACACGTGGCGATGACCCGGGTACTGCGCACCGCGGTGCGCCACGGCAGGGTGCCCGGTCTGCCGCGATGGCTCACCGGAGCCCGCGACGATCCGGATCCGAGCTGCCCGCGCTGCGGCACCCGGCTCAAGCGTGCTCGAATCGGCGGCAGAACGTCGATGTGGTGCCCGCGCTGCCAACCGGAATGAGGCGTGTCGGTTGCCAACCGGCAGCGTCGGCCCAGTCCCAGCGCGCCGGTAGGCCTGACTTGGCTGACGAATCGGGATTGGCGGTAGTCCCAGTGGGTTGACCTGTTGCTTTTCGCTGGGACCGGGATTTGTCGGTGGTGGCTGCGATGATGACGTTATGTCTTCGATCGCATCTGCTGGCGCCGTGGTGGCGGTGAGTGCTGGCGAGCGTCTTGAGGTGTTGTTTGAGGAGTTGGCGGAGTTGACCGGTCAGCGCAACGCGATTGATGGGCGCATCGTTGAGATTGTCGCCGAGATCGATTCTGACCAATTGTGGGGTGCCACCGGGGCGCGGTCGGTGCCGGCGTTGGTGGCCTGGAAGATCGGCTGCTCGCCGGCAAACGCTCACACGATCACCACCATCGCCAGCCGGCTGCAGCAGTTCCCACGCTGCGCCCAGGGCATGCGCGCGGGCTGGTTGTCGGCCGATCAGGTCGGCGTCATCGCCGCGCGGGCCGGGGCGGGATCCGATGAGCACTACGCGGCGCTGGCGCGGGTCGCCACGGTCAATCAGCTGCGCACCGCGGTCAGCCTAGAACCGCGACCCGAACCCGAACCTGCGCGTGAGCCCGAGCCCTCGATCTCCACGACCAGCACCGAGCACCGCAGCTGTTATCGGATCACCCTTGCCCACCATGACGCCGCGAAGTTCGACGCCGCCTTGGCCTCTCACCGTGATGCGCTGATCGCGCAGTGGAAACACGATCACGCCAACAGCGCAGACGCTGTTGATCAGCGGCCCCCGCTGCCGAGCACCGCCGAGGCGTTTATGCGTCTGGTTGAGGCGGGCTGGGACGCCGAGGCCACCCGCCGCCCACACGGGCAGCACACCACCGTGGTGGTGCACCTCGACGTTGCCCAGCGCGCTGCGGCACTGCATCTGGGTCCGCTGCTGTCTGACGCCGAACGGCGCTACCTGACCTGTGATGCCACCTGTGAAGTCTGGTTCCACCGTCACGGCGAGGTCATTGGCGCCGGCCGGGCGACCCGGCTGATCAACCGGCGGCTTCGCCGCGCGCTGGAGCATCGCGACCGCATGTGCGCGGTTGCTGGCTGTGGCGCTACGCGTGGGCTGCACGCCCATCACATCTGGCACTGGGAAGACGGCGGCCCCACCGAGTTGGCCAACCTGGTGCTGCTGTGCCCTTATCATCACCGGCTACACCATCGTGGCGTGATCACCATCACCGGACACCCAGGCGCGCTCATCGTCTCCGACAACGCCGGCCGAGCGCTAAGCCCGGGATCGCTGGCGCGCCCACCAACAAAACCCCCGCCCGCGGTGGCGCCCTGCCCGGGACCTACCGGCGAGCGCGCCCACTGGTGGTGGTATGAGCCCTTCCAACCCCAACCACCACCGACTAACAATTAGCGTAATTATCCGGGGCTGGCCACGACCGGCAATGCATTGAAGCTTAAACCCGTTGGGGCATCAACAAATTCGTTCACATTACCCGGCACCGACCGCCAGGCCCGCACGGCCGCTGATCCGCGACCCCAACACCTCCGCAAACGCCATCAACACCCCGTGGTGCTAGTGCGCACCAATTTGAGCCAAGTCGGGTGTCAAATCAGGGTCGCCAATTCACGGCGTCGGCCCAGTCCCACGCCCGCCGGTAGGCGCCGGAAAACCAGGGCTCTTTGGCCTCGACGTAAGCCGAGATGTCATCGTCGGCCGACACCGCTCTCGCTGCATCCTGCTTGACGGCCAAATATTCGGCGCGCGCCTCAGACTCGGCGGTCAGCCAGTCGACGAACAGCAGCGCGAACTGCTGATTGGGCCAACCCTCGACGCGGACATGAACATTGGTTGGTCGTCCCGGATCGGCGCTGGCATGAATCCGTTTGTGCCACAACGCTGGATCAACGCTATGGTTGTAGGCCGCGACGGTGCTGCGGGAATCCGGTTTGGGCTGATCGCTCATGACATCGTTGATCCGCGGGTAACCGACGGACAGCAGGGCGTCGCTGATTTCGTCTGCCGCGGCGATGGATTCGACGGTTATTTGGATGTCGATGGCGTCTTTGGCGTCCAAGCCGGGAATCGCGGTCGACCCGACGTGGTCGACACGCCGCACCTGGGCACCACACGCGGTCTCGATGCGCGCAACGATCCGGCGCCCCTGATCGGGCCAGGTCTCATCGGCCGGTGTCAGCAGCGGCGCCGACCGAACGACTCGGCGGGCGGTGAGGTTCCGCGCGAACGGGGTGATGCGGTGATTCCATACGTCACCGGCCTGTTCGGCCAACGACTCCAAGCTGCCGGAGTTTTCCAGCCAGACGTCGGCCACTGAGCGGCGCTGATCATCACTGGCCTGCGCGGTGATTCGGGCCCGCGCGTCGGCCTCGGTCATGCCGCGGTGATCAACCAGTCGTCGTACCCGCATCTCAACGTCGGCGTACACCACGACGACCAACGGGAACAATGGCGCCATTCCCGATTCGACCAGTAGCGGAATGTCTTCAACGACAACCGCATCCGCTGGCACCGCGGCGATGATCTCCTCGCGGCGCTTGCCCACCAGCGGATGAACGATCCCGTTGAGCGTGTTGCGCGCCTCGTCGTCTTTGAATGCTTTGGCCGCCAGAGCAGGCCGATCCAGTACCCCGTCGGCGGAGAGAATATCCTCGCCGAACGCTTCGACCAGCCCAGCCAGCCCTTCGGTGCCGGGTTCCACGACTTCCCGGGCGATCACGTCGGCGTCGACGACAACACCACCGCAATCGGCGAACGTGGTGGCTACCGCTGACTTTCCGGCGCCGATGCCACCGGTTAACCCGATCCGAAGCATCGTCGTCGGGGGGCTAGGCGCTACCGGCGAGCTTCTCCCGCAGGGCGGCCAGTTGCGCATCGCTGGCCAGCGAGCCGCCGCTCTGCTCTTCTTCGGCCGGCGAGCCGTTGGCCTGGGATCCGGAAGCGGCGACGTCGGCTGCTTCAGCTGCGGCGAACTTCTCCATCTGCGCGGTGTGCATCTTGTGCCGGCGCTCGGCCTCGGCGTAGCGGGCCTCCCACTCCTGGCGTTGCGGGTCGAAGCCCTCGAGCCACTCGTTGGTCTCGGCGTCGAAGCCCTCGGGGAAGATGTAATTGCCCTGCTCGTCGTAGCTGTCGGCCATGCCGTACTTCGCGGGGTCGAATTCCTCGGTGTAGTCCTCGTTAGCCTGCTTGAGCGACAACGAAATCCGGCGGCGGTCCAAGTCGATGTCGATCACCTTGACCATCGCGTCGTCGCCGACGGCGACCACCTGGTCGGGCACCTCGACGTGCCGTTCGGCGAGCTCGGAGATGTGCACCAGGCCCTCGATGCCCTCCTCGACGCGGACGAACGCGCCGAACGGGACCAGCTTGGTGACCTTGCCCGGCACGATTTGGCCGATGGCGTGGGTGCGGGCGAAGTGCCGCCACGGGTCTTCCTGAGTGGCTTTCAGCGACAACGAAACCCGCTCGCGGTCCATGTCGACGTCGAGCACCTCGACGGTCACCTCGTCGCCCACCTGAACCACCTCGGAGGGGTGATCGATGTGCTTCCAGGACAGCTCGGAGACGTGCACCAGACCGTCGACCCCGCCGAGGTCGACGAACGCGCCGAAGTTGACGATCGAGGACACCACGCCCTTGCGGATCGCGCCCTTTTGCAGCTGGTTGAGGAACTCGCTGCGCACCTCGGACTGGGTCTGCTCGAGCCAGGCGCGCCGCGACAGCACCACATTGTTGCGGTTCTTGTCCAGCTCGATGATCTTGGCTTCGATCTCCTTGCCGATGTAGGGCTGCAGGTCGCGCACGCGTCGCATCTCCACCAGCGAGGCGGGCAAAAAGCCGCGCAATCCGATGTCGAGAATCAAGCCACCCTTGACGACCTCGATGACGGTGCCCTTGACGGCCTCGTCCTTCTCCTTGAGCGCCTCGATGGTCCCCCAGGCGCGCTCGTACTGCGCGCGCTTCTTGGACAGGATCAGCCGGCCTTCTTTGTCCTCTTTGGTGAGGACCAGGGCCTCGACCTTGTCGCCGACAGTCACTACCTCGTTGGGGTCGACATCGTGCTTGATGGACAGCTCGCGGGAGGGAATGACACCTTCGGTTTTGTAGCCGATGTCGAGCAGGACCTCATCCCGGTCAACCTTGACGATCGTCCCCTCGACGATGTCGCCATCGTTGAAGTATTTGATTGTTTTGTCGATGGCGGCGAGAAAATCCTCGGACGAGCCGATGTCGTTGACGGCTACTTGCGGCGAGGTGACGGTGGGACTCGGCATATTGTTGGGTTGCTCCGGACAGGTTGGGGTCGTAGGGACAGATCGGGCTGTGTTCGATTGCCCGACTCCTCCCCATCGCGCTGCGCGCTCTGCATCGTCACCGGGCTACCCGTCGAGGCTACTCGACTGGTGACACGCTGGCCAAACCAGCGACGCGGCTATCCAGCGGCGATACAGTTTTTCATGCCAAACCCGCAGTTTCCGGCCACTCCTCCGCTGCCGAGACGGATCCGGAAGGTCGGCGCGCCGCTGGCCGTAATCATCGCTCTCGGCGTCATCATCGGGATGCTGTTGCTGCTGATCACGGTGGCCAACCCGGTCCGTGGGATCCTCGGATTCATCCTCTCTACCGCAGCGATGTCGGTGGTGATGTTCGCCTATCTGTGGCTGGATCGATGGGAGCCGGAGCCGCGGCGACTGCTGGTGCTGGCATTCTGCTGGGGTGCTTCGGTGGCCGTGATACTCGCACTGATCCTGGAGGCGTACGGCGACTACCTGCTCGGCGCCACACCACTGGACTTCGACTCCATGGCGATCCTCGACCCGTTCGTCGAGGAGGCCACGAAAGGACTGTTCCTGCTGATCATGATGACCGGCCGTCGGCGCAACCAGCTGAACTCGCTGACCGACTGCCTGGTCTACGCCGGGGTTACCGCGGCGGGGTTTGCCTGGCTCGAGGACATCATGTACGCCGGCGAGATCCCGCTGTTCGCCGACCTGTTTCGCGACGTCATAGCGCCGTTTGCCCACCCGCTGTTCACCACGATGACCGGTATCGGCGTGTACTTCGCACTACAGCGACACACGGTCGTCGCGAAGGCCGGCTGCATCCTGCTCGGCTACCTGGCCGCGGTAGTCATGCACGGGCTGTGGAACGGTTCCATGAAACTGGGGCACTTCATGGCCGTCTACCTCTTCTGGATGGTGCCGGTCTTCGTGCTGGTGATCGTGCTAGCCGTGCTTAGTCGCCGCAAAGAACAGCGAATCGTTGCCGCCAGGCTTCCCGACATGGTGGCGGCCAACCTGATCACCCCCAACGAGGCGACCTGGCTGGGATCAATGCGCACCCGGCGACAGGCGATCCGGAGGGCGACGTCGGTCGATGGAAGACCAGCGGGTAAGGCAATCGCCGAAGTAGCCATCGCGGCAGTCGAATTGGCCTTCCTGCGCGATCGAATCGCCCGCGGCTTCAGCGACCATCAGATGCTCGCGCTGCAAGCCGAGGAAGCCGAGGACCTGGTGGCGGCACGGTCGGCCGCGCCCGCGGGGTTTGCCAACTACCGAGCGTATTAATGCGCGCCTGTTCGACGGCGCCCAGGCTCAGCGCGCTCAGCCTTTCGTAAAGTCGCTGCCCAGTTTCAGCACGCGGTTGTTGCCGCTGTCCACGACGTAGACGTTGCCGGCGCCGTCCACAGCCACTCCGAGCGGGTTCTTGAGGCCGGCGAACGGCAGGATGGTCTGGTTCGTGGCGTTGGTTGTGGGGTCTGTCGCCAGTTTAAGTACCCGGTTGTTGCCGGTGTCGGTGACGTAAACAGCGTTCGGGTCGTAGACCGCTACACCGTGTGGATTGACCAGGCCAGTGAACGCCAGCACGGTTTGAGGGACATTGCGGCCGTCAGCCAGATTCAGCACCCGGTTGTTGCCCGTGTCGGCGACGTAAAGGCTGGCCAGCCCCGTGTTCACGACCGCCAACCCGTCCGGGTTGCTGAGGCCGGTGAATGCGACCACGTCCGAGGAGTTCGCATCAGGCGCCCATTTCACCACCCGATTGTTGCCGCTGTCGACGACGAAGAACATGCCGTTGAGACTCGCTACACCGCGCGGGGTCTTAAGGCCACTAAACGGCCCCACCCACTCGGTGGTAGAGGTGGCCTTCCATGGTGCAGTCGGAGAAGTGGTGGGGGCCTGCGACCACAGCACCCGGTTGGTGGTCGCGTCGGTGACGGAGACTTCGTCGCGGTTCACCGCGGTCAGGTCTTGCGGTTTGCTGATGTCGGTGGCCGCCAACACGGTCTGGGTCTCGGAGTTGGCCGGTAACTTCACAACCCGGTTGTGGCCCGTATCGGTGACGTAGATGGCTCCGTCGCTATCCACCGACACACCGGTCGGGCGATCCAGGCCGGAGAAGGGCAGTACCACGGCTGACCCCACCGGCGCGGCGGGTGATGGCGCGGTTTGCCCCGAAGTCGGTGCAGGATTCGCAGTTGCCCCCGCAGACGTTGTCGGTGCTGCACTCGTCCCGGCTGGTGGCGGATTGTTGTTGCTGCCCTTGCCCTGGCAAGCACCGGCCAGCGCGACGATCACGATGACCGCGCCGGTGACACCCAGCAGGCGACGAATACGACGAGGAGAATTCATAGGTGAACCGTAATCTTCGCCGCGATTACGCGGGACGTGATCACCAGAATTGAGGCAGGCGAGGCGCATTCAGAACTTGGCAATCAACACGATGCCGCCAACCATCAGCACGCCCCCCAAAGCTCGGCCGAGGCTGATCGGGTGAGGATGGACACGAAGCCAGCCGAAATGATCGATCAGCAGTGACATGATCAGTGCCGCGGTGACCGTCAAGGCCATGAACATGCCCGCCCCAACCTTGTGCACCAAGGTCAGACCTGCATAGACCTGGACGGCGCCGACGAGACCTCCGACAACTGCCCACCAGGGCATCGACGCGGTGTCCTGCGCGCTTGGCAGCGGCTTCGGCCTGGCTACAAATACCGCAACGAAGAAGAACGCGACCACAGCGGCCGAAATCGCCGAGGCCAGCCATGGGTTGATCATGTGCTTGTAGAGCTGATTGTTCATGGCAGCCCCGCAGGTCTGAAGGGCGCCGCCGAGGATGATGAAGGGGATCATCCAGGTTGCATTCATGACACTCCTAGTTTTCGTCGCTGCCAGGGGGTTACCCACAGCCGGGCGAGACTGACAGGATTTTCACGGCCGCGGAAATCGACCGTCGGCGACCCGCAATCAGTGCGCGGCGGTGTCCCATGAGCGGCCATAGCCGACCGAGACCTCCAGCGGCGCGTCAAGCGGGTAGGCGCCACCCATCTTGTCGCGCACTAACGCCTCGAGCTGCTCGCGCTCGCCGGCCGCCACTTCGAACAACAATTCGTCGTGCACCTGCAGCAACATCCGCGACGCCAACCCCGCCGCTTTGAGCGCCGAGTCGACCTCGATCATGGCCACCTTGATGATGTCGGCGGCGCTGCCCTGGATCGGTGCGTTGAGCGCCGCCCGCTCGGCGGCCTCGCGCACCTGGCGATTGCTGCTGTCCAGCTCGGGCAGATAGCGCCGCCGACCCAGCACCGTCGAGGTGTAGCCGTCCTTGCGGGCCTGTTCGACGACGTCGAGCAGATAGTCTCGCACCCCGCCGAACCGGGCGAAGTAGGCGTCCATCTGCACTTTGGCGTCTTCGGTGGAGATCTTCAGCTGCTGCGCCAGTCCGTAAGCACTCAACCCATAGGCCAGCCCGTACGACATCGCCTTGACCCGGCGCCGCAACTCACCGGTCACCTCGTCGATCGGCACTCCGAATGCCCGCGACGCGACGAATGAGTGCAGGTCCTCGCCGGTATTGAATGCTTCGATGAGGCCGCCATCGCCAGACAGGTGCGCCATGATCCGCATCTCGATCTGGCTGTAGTCGGCCGTCATCAGCTCGGTGTAGCCGTTACCGACAACGAAAGCGTCGCGGATCTGGCGGCCGGCGTCGGTGCGGATCGGAATGTTTTGCAGGTTTGGCTCGGTGGACGACAATCTGCCGGTCGCCGCGATCGTCTGGTTGAACGTGGTGTGGATACGACCATCGGCGGCAACCGAGTTCAGCAACCCGTCAACAGTCACCTTTAGCCGCGTGACGTCCCGGTGTGCGAGCAGATGCTGCAAGAACGGATGTCCCGTCTTATCGAACAGCGACTGCAGCGCGTCGGCGTCGGTGGTATATCCGGTCTTGGTGCGCTTGGTTTTTGGCATCTCCAGCTCATCGAACAGCACCACCTGCAGTTGTTTTGGCGAGCCGAGGTTTATCTGTTTGCCAATCACCGCATAGGCAGCCTCAGCCGCGTCACGGATCTGGTCGCCGAATTGGCTTTGCAGCGCGGTCAATTGGCCGAGGTCGACGGCAATACCCGCGGCCTCCAGGCCCGCCAACACCCGCTGAACCGGCAGCTCCATTTCGGCCAGCAGCGACGTCGAGTCGATGCGGGCCAATTCGACGTCCAGCGCGTCAGCAAGGTCCACCACGGCGCGGGCGCGCAGAATCGCGGTTTGCACGGCTTGATCATCGATCCCGTCAGTGTCATCCAGAAGCGAAAGTTGCTGCTGCTCAGGATTTTCCGCTCGTAACTCGCGACGTAGATAGCGTAATGACAGGTCGTCGAGCGTGAAGCTGCGCTGCCCGGGGCGGACCAGGTAGGCGGCCAGCGCGGTATCGGAGCTGGCACCGTCCAGCGTCCAGCCGCGGCCGGCGAGGTCGTGAATAGCAAACTTGGCCTCGTGCAACGCTTTCGGTTTCTCGGGATCGGCGAGCCATGCCGCCAGCGCGGAGTCATCCTCGGGTGTCAATGTCGCGGTGTCGAGGTAGCCGCCGTCGCCATCGGCTGCAGCGATCGCCAGGGCGGTCGCGTCGCCGTCATAGGGCAGATGCGTGCCGACCACAGCCAGGCCGGCTCGCCGTCCGTCGACGACGTGCTCGGCCAGCCACTGCCCGACGGTGCCGGGTTCCAGCGCTCCCCCTCGCACGTCGAATCCCTCGTCTACCTCGGGTTCGACGGCTGCCAGCGTCTCGAATAGCCGGTCTCGCAGCACCCGGAATTCCAGCTGGTCGAACAACTGGTGAATCTGGTCGCGATCCCACGGCTGCATCCGCAGCGTGTCCGGCGTCTGCGCCAACGGCACGTCACGGACCAGGTCGGTGAGCTCCCGGTTGAGCACCACGCTGGCCAGATGCGCCCGCAGCGCATCACCCACCTTGCCGCGCACCGAGTCGGCGTTGTCCACCAGCGCCTGCAGCGAGCCGTATTCGCCGATCCATTTCGACGCCGTCTTCTCGCCCACTCCGGGAATGCCAGGCAGGTTGTCGCTCGGGTCGCCGCGCAGCGCGGCGAAGTCCGGGTATTGCTCGGGGGTCAGTCCGTACTTCTCGACTACCGCCGCGGGTGTGAAGCGAGTCAGCTCGCTGACGCCTTTACGGGGATAAAGCACGGTCACGTCGTCGGAGACCAGCTGCAACGAATCACGGTCACCGGTGACCACCAGCACCCGGTATCCCTCTTTTTCGGCTTGGGTGGCCAGCGTGGCGATCAGATCGTCGGCTTCGAAGCCCGGCTCGGCGAGCACCGTGATGCCCAGCGCCGCAAGGACTTCCTTGGTGACGTCGATCTGGCCGTGAAACTCGTCGGGGGTGGACGACCGGTTGGCCTTGTACTCCGGGTAACGCTCGGAGCGAAACGTCTGCCGCGACACGTCGAACGCGGCGGCCACATGCGTGGGCGACTCATCGCGCAGCAGGTTGATCAACATCGCGGTGAACCCATAGACCGCGTTGGTGGTCAGCCCGCCCTGAGTTTTGAAATTCTCGGCGGGCAGCGCGTAGAAAGCCCGAAACGCCAGCGAATTGCCGTCCAGCAGCATCAACGTCGGCTTGTCGTCAGCGGCCTGGCGGGCGGGCGTCTTTGCGCTTGCGGTCTTCGCTGGACTCACGGCCTCAACTCTAGGCACTGGTCCTGACGGGCACCTCCACCACGGCAAAACTGCAACACGTTTCAGTTTTGCCCGTGTTGTCGGTACGCTGACCGGATGCCAGCAGCAACCCGCCAAGAACCGGCAATCGACGGCTGGTTTGCCGCCGAGGCGGCCGGTGCGCCACACCTGATCGGCGCAAAATGCCCGCGATGCGGCACTTATGTTTTCCCGCCGCGCGCCAACAACTGCCCCAACCCCGGCTGCGACGCGGACGAGCTCGAGCAGGTGCCGCTATCGCGGCGCGGAACGCTGTGGAGCTACACCGAAAACCGCTATGCTCCCCCGCCGCCCTATCCGGCCTCGGATCCATTCGAGCCCTTCGCTGTCGCCGCAGTCCAGCTGGCCGAGGAGGGGTTGATCGTGCTGGGCAAGGTGGTGGAGGGCACTCTGGCAGCTGACCTCAAGGTCGGCATGCAGATGGAGCTGACCACGATGCCGCTGTTCGTCGACGACGACGGCGTCGAACGCATCGTCTACGCCTGGAGGATTGCACGCGCCGGCGACGATGCAGTGGGGGTACCACCCGCTTGCGGGGGACGCAGCGATGAGGAGCGGCGCTCATGACTAGCAGGACCGAGCCTGTTTACATCCTCGGCGCCGGGATGCACCCCTGGGGCAAGTGGGGTAGCGACTTCACTGAGTACGGGGTGGCCGCCGCGCGTGCCGCGCTGGGCGAAGCCGGATTGGACTGGCGGCAGATCCAATTGGTGGCCGGCGCGGATACCATCCGCAACGGCTACCCGGGTTTCGTCGCGGGGGCGACGTTTGCACAAAAGCTGGGCTGGAACGGCGTGCCGGTCAGTTCCAGCTACGCGGCCTGTGCCAGCGGCTCGCAGGCACTGCAGAGCGCCCGCGCTCAGATCCTGGCCGGCTTCTGCGACGTCGCGCTGGTGATCGGCGCGGACACCACCCCGAAAGGCTTCTTCGCGCCGGTCGGCGGTGAGCGGAAGAACGACCCGGATTGGCAGCGGTTCCACCTGATCGGAGCCACCAACCCGGTGTACTTTGCGCTGCTGGCGCGCCGCCGAATGGATCTCTACGGCGCCACCCTCGAGGACTTCGCACAAGTGAAGGTCAAGAATGCGCGCCACGGACTGGAAAACCCCAACGCCCGGTTCCGAAAAGAGACATCGGTCGACGACGTGCTCGCCAGCCCGATAGTGGCCGACCCGCTTCGGCTGTTGGACATCTGCGCCACCTCGGATGGCGCCGCGGCGCTCATCGTGGCCAGCGCCAAGTTCGCTCGCGAACATCTCGGCTCGCTGAACGGCGTGCCGTCGGTTCGCGCGGTCAGCACAGTCACGCCGCGCTACCCGCAGCATCTGCCCGAATTACCCGATATCGCAACGGATTCCACGGCGACGGTGCCCGCACCGGACCGGGTGTTCAAGGACCAGATCATTGACGCCGCCTACGCCGAATCTGGCATCGGGCCAGAAGACCTAAGCGTGGCCGAGGTTTACGACCTGTCCACCGCGCTCGAGCTGGACTGGTACGAGCACCTGGGACTTTGCGCCAGGGGTGAGGCCGAGGAGCTGCTGCGCAGTGGTGCCACCACCATCGGCGGGAAGATTCCGGTTAACCCGTCAGGTGGGCTGGCCTGCTTCGGCGAGGCGATTCCCGCGCAGGCGATTGCGCAGGTCTGCGAGCTGAACTGGCAGCTGCGCGGGCAGGCCACCGGCCGTCAGGTCGAGGGCGCGAAGGCCGGGATCACCGCGAACCAGGGCCTCTTCGGGCACGGCTCGTCGGTGATCGTGGCGCGGTAAGCGCACCAGACCCTCCGGCGTGACCTTCGGCGAGTGTGCGCTGAGGGATCTGAGTGTGCACTGAGGGCGAGGATTTGGACGAATTTCCGCCCTGAGCGCACAGTCGGCGCCGTCACCGCACACTCGATGTGATCCGTGGCCCGCTGGTCGCAGCTAGCCCGACGACTCGGTGTCTTTCTGTGTACCAAGGGTTTCCAGAACGACTTCGGCGACGTGTCTCATCGTGGTCCGCCGATCCATCGCTGCGCGCTGGATCCACTTGAACGCCTCCGGCTCGCTCATGCCCTGGTTGGCCTGCAGCAGCCCTTTGGCGCGTTCCACTAATTTGCGGGTCTCCAGCCGATCCGACAGCGTTGCGACTTCGCGTTCCAGCGCGCGGACCTCAGCGAATCGGCTCAGCGCGACTTCGATCGCTGGGATCAGGTCGGAGATCGTGAACGGTTTCACTAGGTAAGCCATCGCCCCGGCGTCCCGTGCCCGCTCGACCAGATCGCGCTGGCTGAACGCGGTCAGCACCACAATCGGCGCGATGCGTTTGCGAGCGATCTCCGACGCCGCGTCGATGCCGTCGCGGCGCGGCATCTTCACGTCCATGATCACCAGGTCGGGGCTCGAGCTGCTCGGCCAGCTCGACAGCCTCCTGACCATCGCTGGCCTCGCCGACGATGTCATAGCCCTCTTCACGCAGCATCTCGGCCAAGTCGAGCCGGATCAACGCCTCATCCTCGGCGATCAGTACCCGGCGCGAGGCGGCGGTATCGACGTCGGTCGTAGAGCCGGTCATGACGACATTGTGTCGTGACCCGCGACGATCAGCGACCGCGGGGTTGTGACGCCGCGTCGCGATCGCCATCCTCTATGGTGGGAGGCCGTGGTTACGCGCCCTCGTATCCCAACTGGCAGAGGAAACGGATTCAAAACCCGTACAGTGTGAGTTCGAATCTCACCGAGGGCACCGCATCTCACCGAGGGCGCCCACAATTTCCAGAAGACTCGAAGTTGGTGCTGGTCCCAAATTAACCCGTTCGACATGTGTGTTATAAGCTGGTCGGTTCGGGGAACTCCTAGTTGAAGCCGGTGTTCAGTCCGGGCGCTGCTACGACAGGAGCTGCAATGATCGGATCGGTAATTCTCGCCCTTATCGTGGGCGCGGTCATCGGGCTGGTGGCGCGCCTCGTCTTGCCGGGCAAGCAAAACATCGGAATGGTCGTGACGGTTCTCATCGGCGCCGTGGGTGGCTTGATCGGCTCAGCGGTAGCCAGCCACTTCGGATATCACAATGCCAATGGTGGAGTCGCTTGGATTCCGTTTCTCATCGGAGTCGCCGCTGCCGTCGTCCTCATCGCGATCTACGAATACGTGATGGGTCGGCGCACCCGCACCGGCCTGATGGGTCGGCGTAGCCGTATGAGGTTGCCGTGACAGCTCACTCGCCCGATCTCGTACCAGGCTGCCTTGGTAGCTCGCACGCTCCACCCAGAAGAGACGAGGTGGCGGGCACGTTTGAGTTGTTCAAGGATGCGCGCGGCGAGTTCCGGTTCCACCTGAAGGCAGCCAACGGAGAGATCGTCGCGAGCAGCGAGGGTTACGGCTCGAAGGCAAGCGCGGAGAACGGCATCAGATCCGTGCAAACCAGTGCGCGTGGTGCCGCGGTGGTAGACAAAACCGGGTAGCACGCGCGCACGTCGCGGCTCACGGCGATCTGTCGGGAATCAGAGTTGACACCGCGTTCGGCAAACTCGAGCTCACCGTTTAGGCTTTTGCTGTGGCGGCTAAGAGGTGCGGCGCCCCACAACAGGCAGCTTCGCGGCCAACGCCGAACTGCGTAGCAGCAGTGCGGGCGCAACCGCACGTCCGCGATCAGCAGGACGCCGAGCGCATCGCCGGTGGCCGCAACATAATGCGCCTCAGCACCTCGATGGCGGTGGTGATCAGCGCCGGTTTCGCGGTGATGCAGCTGGTGGTAGCGCCCCAGCTGTGGTGGGCCGGTGCGGTCAATCTCATTGGCGCGGCGATCTACGCGATCGTCCCCTACCTATACCGTTTCGGTGAGCTCGTCGCGCCACTGACCTTTATCGGCACCGCCTACGTGTCGATATTCGTCCTCTGCTGGATGGTGGGCACCGGATCGGGCTTACAGCTCTATTTTCTGGTCGCCGCGTGCCTGATCGTATTGCAGCTGGGCAGCGAACGGATCATCTTGGCGGCCAGCCTGGCAGGCGTCGCCGCCACATTGGTGATCGCCCTGCAGTTTCTGGTCCCCCGCGACACTGGTGTCCAACCGGCGTGGTTTTTGTCGCTGGGTTTCGTCGTCACCACGGTTTCGGCGTGCGTGATGGCGGTCGCGACGCTCTGGTACGCGCTACGCGAGCTCCGCCGCGCCCAGGAGGCCGTCGAAGTTGAATACGATCGGTCCGAGGCTCTGCTGGCCAACATGTTGCCGGCCAGCATCGCCGAACGGCTGAAAGACCCGGCGCGCAACATCATCGCCGACAAATACGACGACGCCTCAGTGCTATTCGCCGACATCGCCGGTTTCACCGAGCGAGCCAGCGATATCGCGCCGGACAGGCTGATCCGCTTCCTGGATCGGCTCTACAGCGACTTCGACGCGCTGGTGGATAAGCACGGCCTGGAGAAGATCAAGGTCAGCGGTGACTCCTACATGGTGGTCAGTGGAGTGCCACAGCCGCGGCCCGATCACGTCGAGGCGCTGGCAGATCTTGCGCTCGATATGGCCGAAACCGCCGCCCGGCTGAAGGATTCGCGTGGCAATCCGCTACCGCTGCGGATCGGGCTGGCCTCCGGTCCGGTGGTCGCGGGTGTGGTGGGTTCGCGACGGTTCTTCTACGACGTATGGGGCGACGCGGTCAATGTCGCTTCTCGGATGGAATCCACTGACTCGGTGGGGCGTATCCAGGTGCCCCAGACGGTTTACCAGCGGCTGAAAAACGATTTCGTGCTGCAGGAGCGCGGTGTCGTCGAAGTCAAGGGCAAGGGCGTCATGCGCACGTGGTATCTCGTTAGCCGCAAACCAGACACTGGTGCCGACGGCGTGGGCTCCGAGACAGCACAGGCGGCCCGCGTCTGATTGGTCCCGCAGCCCTTCCACCGCGCTGGCCGCTTGTGGGAATATTCAGCAATGGAAACCAATGCTGTTCCGAGGTTGTTGCCGCATCTCTGGAAGTCGACTCTGGCATCCGGCCTTCTGGCGCTGGCCCTCGGTATCTTGGTGTTGGCCTGGCCGGCAATCAGTATCTTGGCCGCCGCCATCATCTTCGGCGCCTTTTTGCTGACCACCGGATTCGCGCAAGTCTTCTTCGCTTTCAGCCTGCACGTCTCTGCCGGCGGGCGAGTCCTGCTATTCATCAGCGGTGCCGCTTCGCTGGTTTTGGCGGTCCTGGCTTTTCGGCACTTCGGCAAGGATCCACTCACGGCGATCCTATTACTGGCCATCTGGATCGGCGTCGGCTTCATCTTTCGTGGTGTGGCGATGACGGTATCCGCCATCAGCGATCCCGCTCTACCGGGTCGCGGCTGGCAGATAGTCTCCGGCCTGATCAGCCTTGTGGCCGGAATCGTGATGATCGGTTCGCCCTTCCAAAGTCTTTGGGCCCTGGCGCTTATCGTCGGCATCTGGCTTATCGTCATCGGGGTATTCGAGATCATCGCGTCGTTCCGCATCCGCAGCGCATCCAACAAGGTGGACAAGGCCCTAACGGGTAGCCCGCCGGCCGGGCCGTGATCGAGGGGACATTGCGGGTTGCTACCGGCGAGTACCCTGATTAACAGTGGTCCCACGCTGCCGATCTAGAAAGCGAGCCATGACCGGATTTTCGGACACGCCGCCGGACAGACACGACAGCCCCCAGGGAGCACCCCAAGGCCCGCATCCATATCAACATCAGCCCGGGCAGTATCCCGGCGGCTATCCACCACAACCGCAGCTGCCCTATTACGGCTACCAGCCGCCGATGCAGCCCAAGAATGGATTTGGCATTGCCTCGCTGGTGCTGGCGATTATCGCCCTGCTCAGCGTCTGGTCGGTGTTCGCCGGCGTCATTTTGGGGCTTGTCGCGGTGGTCATCGGGATCCTCGGTCGCGGACGCGTCAAGCGCGGCATCGCCAACAATGGTGGGGTCGCGATCGCAGGTATCGTGCTGGGCGCCCTGGCGATCATCGTCGGGTTGGCGTTTATTGCGATATGGACGGCGGTTTGGAAAGACGTCGGCGGCGGCGACTACATCAGTTGCATGGAGAAGGCCGGCTCAAGCCAGGCCGAGCAGCAGCAGTGCTCGGATCAGTTCCGGCAAAACGTCCAGGACCGGCTCAGCGTCACGCTGACGCCGACACCGGTGCCTTAGCCGGTCAAAGCCCACGCCGACGCGGCATGAACTCCAGCGACAGCAGCACCCAAATCAACGGAGCCAGCTGAGTCAACGACAGTAGCGCGTAACGCCGCTCGTCTGCCGCATGGAACTTGCGCAGGTATCGATACAGCGACTCGAGCGCGATGAGCGGATCCAGCAGGTGGATCAGCCAATAGAAGAGGCTTTGCATCCGCCCGCGATCTTTCTCGTCGAAGATCTCCGGAAAGGCCGCGAAAGACAGCGATACCCGTTGTGCCCCAGCATCTTTTGCTGCTTTGATCATATCGACGCTGAGTCGTTCATCGATTCCGTTGGGCGCCCCGCGCCGACGCCACGGCACATCGAGCGTGACATCGCTGCCGCCGCCGGCTGTGGCGTACCGGTGAAATCCCTGTGCTCGCCCTGACTTATCTCTAGCGACGATCAGCTGCACCCCGGGGTATAGCCCTTGCAGCACGCCGTCCAGATTCATGCAAAATCCGCGATCGGTGTGCGCGCCGCTGGGCGATGCCCGCAGTATCTCGGTCAGCTCGGCCACCTGCCGCTCGTCGAGTTCCTGCTCGGCGAGGATCTCCGTGGTGATGCCGCCGTTGTGGGTGCGCTGGACTGCCTGACGCACGTTGCGGAATTTGCGTCCCGCCATGTCGAAGTTGGACACGTCGATGACGACGTCGCGCCCCATCGGTACCGCCCGCAGCGCTTGGCCCAGCACCCGCGGGTCGCTCCACAGGTGCAGCCAGCGCTCGCTGCACGCCAGCACACTGATCCGCCAACCGCGGGTATGGCACATGTTGGCGAAGTCGGCCACCAGGTGCGGAAACTGCGCCTCGTCACCGACGGGATCGCCACTGACCACCGCATACCCGATGCGGGTCCGGTAGGCGAGCGCTGCCGTGCCGTCCGCGCTGAACAGGTAGCACTTGCCCGCCTGCATGGCGAACGGCGCGAGCGGATCGCCGCTGGTGGCATTGATCAATGCCCACACCCGCGACAGATCGCCGGGCTCCCGACGCGCCGATGTCGGCCACATCAGCGCCATCCCCGACGCCCCGATCAGTACGTCGCCGAGTAGGTCGAAGGACAGCACATGCGCGCCGACCCCGGCAATCAGGACGATCACCGCGGCGGTTGCATGCCGCGCCGTGACCGGGCGACCAAGGAAGATTCCGCGGGCAACCAGTGCCACTGCGGCCAGCACCGTCAACGACCATTCCAGCCGGCCAGTCGCGTGCCAACCCGCCTGGTCGTAGCTGCGTGCGATCACGGCGATTAGCCAGCACGCCGCGCTGAAGAGTGCTAACGCGCCGATCCAACGCGCCGACTTCGAGTTGACGTGAACGACAACCCGCTCGGCGGCGCGGACCTCGGGCGCGACGCGGATCGATGATTCGTCCACAGCCCACCTCCGGCCGACACCCCAAACCTACGCTTCCAACCGGTTTTGCCGCAGCGGCGCGGGACTCGCTGCAATCGAATTGTTGCCTGGAGTTGTCCTCGCCGACTTAAGGCCGCGAACTCGGGAAATACTTCACCAGGCCTTCTTGCACCACGGTGGCCACTGGCCGCCGAGAGCGGTCAAAGAAATAGCCGGTTCCAAGTCCGCGTGAATCGGCGGCGACCGGCGAGGAGGTGGAATACAACAGCCAGTCGTTGAAATCGACTGGGCGGTGAAACCAGATCGAGTGATTCACGGTCGCAGCGAAGATGCGATCGAATCCCCACGAGAGCCCGTGGGTGGTGATGATCGAGTCCAGCACGGTGGTGTCCGAGCAATAGATCATGGTGGCGGCGTGCAGCACCGGATCGTCGGGCAGAGCACCGTCGGCTTTCACCCAGACTCGGTTGTAATCGAGTCGCTCGCCTTTCTCCCGCATCACCCAGCTGGGGTCGTTGCTGTAGCGCCATTCGATTGGTTGCAGCGCGTTGACAAACAGCGGGACGGTCTCCTCGTATCCGCGCAGGTGTTCCCTGACCGAAGGCAACGTCTCTGGATCTGCGGCCTCCGGCGGTTCGACATGGTGCTCAAGCCCGCGGCCACCGGACAAGTAGGAGAGCATGGCCGTGGCCAGCAAGGTACCGTCTTGAGTCACCTCGACCCGGCGATTGGCGAAGCGGCGTTCGTCACGCAACGACGCAACCTGCAATTGGATGTCTTTGGCGGTATCACCGCCATTGATGAAGTGCACCGAAAGCGCGTTGGGCGGCAGGTCGCGGGTCAGCGTACGGCTGGCCGCCACAAACGATTGCGCCATCATCAGGCCGCCGAACGTGCGAGGCGGGTTCTTACTGGGGTGGGATCCGATGAAGACGTCGTCGCCCACTGGATGCAGGTCGAGCACCGCCATCAGCTCGTCGAAGTCAGACACCGGCTCAGCCTAATTGGCGACATCTGCCCTCCGCGGCACGCGGGCGTTGCTTAGACGTCGTCCTCGCCGATTCGGTGCACGTGGATCAGATTGGTCGACCCGACGGTGCCCGGCGGCGCGCCGGCGACGATGACGACCAGGTCGCCCCGTTTGTAGCGGCCGAGCTCCATCAGCGACATATCCGCTTGGCGGATCATCCCATCCGTGGTCTGGATGACCGGGACGATGAAAGTCTCGGTGCCCCACGTCATGGCCAACTGGCTGCGCACCTCGGGCAGCGGGGTAAATGCCAGCAGCGGCAACGGCGTATGCAGACGGGCCAGTCGCCGCACGGTGTCTCCGGATTGGGTGAACGCAACCAGCGCCTTGGCGTCGAGCCGCTCACCGATGTCGCGGGCCGCGTAGGAGATCACGCCACGCTTGGTGCGGGGTACGTGAGTCAACGGCGGGGCGGCCGTGGAATTTTCTTCCACCGCACAGATGATTCGGGCCATCGTCTGCACCGCTGCCAACGGATGCTTGCCAATCGAGGTTTCCCCGGACAACATCACCGCGTCGGCTCCGTCGAGCACGGCGTTGGCTACGTCGGATGCCTCGGCCCGCGTCGGTCTCGAGTGTTCGATCATCGATTCGAGCATCTGCGTCGCTACAATGACGGGTTTGGCGTTCTCCCTTGCCATTTGGATGGCCCGCTTCTGGACGAGCGGGACCTCTTCCAGCGGCAGCTCGACACCCAGATCGCCGCGGGCAACCATGACGGCATCGAAGGCCAGCACGACGGCCTCGAGATTGTCAATGGCTTCTGGCTTTTCGAGTTTGGCGATGACCGGTACTCGTCTGCCGACCCGATCCATCACCTCGTGGACCAGCTCGACATCGGAGGGCGAGCGCACGAACGAAAGCGCGACCATGTCGACGCCCAAATGCAGTGCGAACTCCAGGTCCTCGACGTCCTTGTCCGACAAGGCAGGAGCCGATACGTTCATCCCCGGTAATGACATTCCCTTGTTGTTGCTGACCGGGCCGCCTTCGGTGACCGTGCACACGACGTCGTCGCCGTCGATGTCCTCGACCACCAGGCTGATGTTGCCGTCGTCGACGAGAACACGGTCACCGGGCACCGCGTCTTGGGCCAACTGCTTATAGGTGGTCGCGACCCTGTCGTGGCTGCCCGGGCACGCAGCGGCAGTGAGCCGCACCGTTTCGCCCTCGGCCCAATAGGTCGGTCCGTCGGCAAAACGCCCGAGCCTGATCTTGGGGCCTTGCAGGTCGGCGAGAACGCCGACCGCGCGCCCGGTGGCATCGGAGGCGCCACGGACCCGGTCGTAGGCGACTTTATGGTCGCTGTAGTCGCCGTGGCTGAAGTTCATTCTGGCGACGTCCATTCCGGCCTCGACCAGTGCTCTGACCGAATCGTCAGTGCTGGTGGCCGGACCGAGAGTGCACACGATCTTGCCGCGCCGCCCCACGACGTAACAGCATAGTCGTGACGGATGATCATCTCGCGACAGTGCGAGCTCCGGCAGTGGACTAACTGATGAGCAACGTGGGAACCAACGGGAACCCCGGCAAGTTGCGTAGCACCGTCCAGGCCAGCATCGCGATCATGATCGTCGCCGCTGTCGGCACTGGTAGCAGCGACTTTTCGCGGTGGCGGCGCAGCAGAAGCCATCCGGTCAGCACGGGGATGCCGACGAGCAGAAATACGTTGTCGGTGATCGCGGCGGCCAGGTCCCCGTGCAGCACGTCATGGGTCATGCGCAGACCGCCGCAAGCAGGACAATTCCAACCGGTAAGCAGCCGGAACGGGCACAGAGGGAAGACCGAGTCCGGCCGGTGCGGGTCCACCAAGCCGACGTAACCGAGCCCAGCCGCCACCAGCGCGCCGGAGGTCAGCGCGACCGACAGACGGCGCCGATTGGTCACGTCATTCAGCATGCCATTTGATGGGGTGGTGCGGCTGTCATCGGCGCGACCGGGGATCCAACCTCCTCAGCCGCGATCCCCACCGCGTCGCGATTGAGCCGGTTGGCTCCAGCGGCAGATCCGACACCAGATCTTCCCTGCGAACGGGTGGTGCCTCCTCTTCGCCTTCCTCGACCGGCTGTTCGCCCACGGCTTTTTCGGCATCGGTTTCTTCAGCATCGGCATCTTCGGCGGTCTCCGGCTCGACCGTCTCCACCTCGACATCGTGCTCAGATTCCGCGGATTCAGCGGCGTCCTCCGTCGTCGGCTCAGCCTCTGCTTCCGCGGACTCCGGCTCGCCAGCTGCTTCGGCGACCTCAACCTCGGATGTCTCGGCTTCTGCTGCATGGGCCGTCTCCGGCTCGACATCGGTGTCAGATTCCGCGGATTCAGTGGTATCGCCCGTCGTCAGCTCAGCCTCCGCATCTGCAGGTTGCTCAGCGCCTTCCCCGACCGCGACCTCAGGTGCGGCGACTTCCGCCGCCGCGGTCTCTTCCGCCACCGCGACAGCTTCGGTGTCGGGCTCACCGACCGCCGTCAGCTCGGCAGTTGTCATCTCTGCGGTCTCTGTCGACTCGACCGGCTTGTCAACAGTGGCGGCAGCGGAAGCAGCGGACGGCAACGAAACCGTTTCGGCATCGTCAACCGAGTCCGGTGCCAGAAGCTCGGCAGCTGAACCGCTAAGCGTCGCCGGATCCTCGCGGCCCTTGGGAGCCAGGATGAGGTAAACCACCGCGCCGACAAAGACGAAAGTCGATGTGAAGGAGTTGATCCGAATTCCGGCAATATGGGTGGCGGCATCGTCCCGCAGCAGCTCGACGCAGAAGCGTCCAATGCAGTACCCCGCGACGTAAAGCGCGAACAACCGACCGTGTCCGATCGTGAATCGCCGATCGAGGTAGATCAGCGCGGCGAATACCACGAGGTTCCACAGCAATTCGTAGAGGAATGTCGGTTGCACAACCATCGCCAGCTGTCCGGTTGACACGCCGTCGAGCGAGTGCACATCCACGAATCCCGCCGGGTCGCGACGGTAGAAGATCTCCAAACCCCACGGCATAGTGGTCTCGCGGCCGAAAAGCTCCTGGTTGAAGTAGTTGCCGAGCCGGCCGATCGCCTGGGCGAGAACAATGCCCGGAGCTATCGCGTCGCCGAAAGCCGGCAGCGGAATGCCGCGACGCCGGCAAGCGATCCACGCGCCCACACCGCCAAGCGCGACCGCACCCCAGATCCCCAGGCCGCCATCCCAAATGCGCAACGCTGCGCCGGGCCCCGCGCCGCCCTCACCGAAATACGTCCGCCAATCGGTAGCCAGGTGATACAACCGGCCACCGATGAGTCCGAAAGGTACTGCCCACAGAGCGATGTCGTAGATCACGCCGCGCTCGCCGCCGCGGGCCTCCCAACGCCGATCACCGATCAGCAGTGCGGCCACGATGCCGAGGATGATGAACAATGCGTACGCGCGGACAGGCACCGGCCCCAGATGCCACACTCCGCGCGGCGGGCTTGGGAAGTATGCGATTATCGCCGTCGTCATATCCCGGAAATCCTCTGTCGCACACCGGCCGCGAGTTCATCTATTAGTGCGCGCAACGTCGGCAGACCGGCAGTAAGCGCGGAGACAAGGGCCGAACCTACGATGACGCCGTCGGCATAGCCCGCAATCTGGGCCGCTTGTTCGCGCGACCGCACCCCTAGACCGACACCGACAGGTATGTCGGAAATCGCTTTCACCCGGCTCACCAGTTCAGGCGCCGCTTGCGACACCGCGTCGCGGGCGCCGGTCACCCCCATGGTCGACGCCGCGTAGACGAACCCGCGTGAGGCCTCGACCGTCGCCGCCAACCGCTGCGGGGTCGACGAAGGCGCAACGAGAAAGATACGGTTCAACTGATGCCGATCGGAAGCAGCCAACCACTCATCCGCTTCATCGGGAATGAGATCGGGGGTAATCAAACCATGCCCACCGGCTGCGGCAAGGTCACGCGCGAATGCATCAACTCCATAGCGCAGCACAGGATTCCAGTAAGTCATCACCACGGCGCGGCCACCGGTTTTGCTGATCGCCTCCACAGCGGTCAGGGTGTCCCGAACTTTCACACCCGCGCGCAACGCAACCTCCGAGGCGGTCGCAATGGTTGGGCCGTCCATCCCGGGATCCGAATACGGCACCCCGACCTCGATGAGGTCGCAACCGGATTCGATCAACGCCGTCATCGCCTCAATCGAGGTCCGCACATCGGGGTATCCAGTCGGTAGATACCCGATCAAGGCTGCCCGGTTATCGTGCTGACACGCACTGAAAAGCGGAGTCAGACTATTTGTTTCGCGTTGCTCGATAGTCATGATCGGTCGCTGCCCGCATTGTCGCCGTCCGAAAGGAGGCCGAACCACTTGGCGGCTGTCTCGACATCTTTGTCGCCGCGGCCGGACAGGTTCACCACAATGACCGCCCCGCTACCGATCTCGACGCCCACCTTGACGGCGCCGGCTACGGCGTGCGCCGACTCGATCGCCGGAATGATGCCCTCAGTCCGGCACAGCAGCCGGAACGCGTCCATTGCCTCGCTGTCGGTGATCGGCCGGTATTCGGCGCGCCCGGTGTCTCTCAGCCACGCGTGTTCTGGGCCTACACCCGGATAATCCAGCCCGGCCGAGATCGAATGCGATTCGATGGTTTGGCCGTCGTCGTCCTGCAGCAGAAACGAAAACGACCCCTGAAACGCCCCCGGCGAGCCGCCGGTGAATGTCGCGGCGTGGCGCCCGGTCTCGATGCCGTCACCGGCAGCCTCGAACCCGATCAGCCGAACCCCGGGGTCGTCGAGGAAGGCGTGGAAAATTCCGATGGCGTTGGAACCCCCGCCAACGCAAGCGGTGACGACGTCGGGCAAGCGGCCGGCCTGGTCTTGGATTTGCGCACGCGTCTCGAGCCCGATGACCCGTTGGAAGTCACGGACCATGGTCGGGAAGGGATGCGGGCCGGCGGCGGTGCCGAAACAGTAGTAGGTGTTGTCGGCATTGGTGACCCAGTCGCGGAACGCCTCGTTGATCGCGTCTTTGAGGGTCTTGGAGCCCGAATCGACCGACACGACTTCGGCGCCCAGCAGTCGCATGCGCGCCACGTTGAGGGCTTGCCGTGCGGTATCCACCGCACCCATGTAGATGACGCAGTCCAAGCCAAGTAGCGCGCAGGCGGTGGCGGTGGCCACTCCATGCTGGCCCGCCCCGGTCTCAGCGATTACCCGGGTCTTGCCCATCTGTCGGGCCAGCAATGCTTGACCGAGCACGTTGTTGATCTTGTGAGAGCCGGTGTGGTTCAGATCTTCTCGTTTGAGGAATATCCGTGCGCCGCCGGCGTGCTCGCTCAGCCGAACAGCCTCGTACAGCGGAGAGGGCCTGCCGGTGTAGTGCACCTGCAACTTATCGAGGGCGTCCAGGTATTCCTGGTCGGTGCGGGCCTTCTCGTAGGCGGCGGTAACTTCTTCGATCACGGCCATCAGCGCCTCGGCGACATACCGACCGCCGTACACACCGAAATGACCCCGTGAGTCGGGATCGTGGTGGGTGGGCTCGGCGATCGCCGCGCTGGAACGCGGAAGTTCCGGCCGGGACAGGTCTGCCATCACCAACACTCAACGCGCAAGTGGCTCATCGGGTTCACCATCTCCGCGCATGCGTCTCATCGACGCCTAGCGAGCCGGCTTCGGGCACGAAGGATGCCTACCCGCCGTGACCAAGTCGGCAACAGCTGCGCGAGGATCGCCGCTGGTGACCAGACCTTCGCCGACCAGCACAGCGTCAGCGCCCGCGCCGGCGTAGGCCAGCAGGTCGGCTCTGCCCCGCACCCCGGATTCCGCGATTTTGATCACGTCGCTAGGCAATCCGGGGGCAATGCGCGCGAAGCAATCACGATCAACGTTCAGTGTCTTGAGGTCTCGGGCGTTAACGCCGATTACCCGCGCCCCGGCCTTCAGCGCGCGGTCGGCCTCTTCCTCGGTGTGCACCTCGACCAGCGCGGTCATGCCCAACGACTCGGTGCGCTCCAACATCGACTCCAGCGCGGACTGGTTCAGCGCCGCGACGATCAGCAGCAGCATATCGGCGCCGTGCGCGCGTGCTTCGTGAATTTGATAGGGGCCCACCACAAAGTCCTTGCGCAGCACCGGCACCGACACCGACGCGCGTACTGCGTCGAGATCCTCCAGTGAGCCGTGAAACCGCCGCTCTTCGGTCAGCACACTGATGATCCGCGCGCCGCCATCCTCATATGCCCGCGCCAATTTGGCCGGGTCGGAAATCGACGCGAGTTGCCCCGCCGAGGGGCTGGCACGCTTGACCTCCGCGACGACGCCGATACCGGGCTCGCGCAACGCCGCTAACACGTCCAGCGGTGACGGCACGGCCTCGGCGGTCGCCTTGATTTCGGACATGCTCACGACAGCCTCACGGGCGGCAACGTCAGCGCGGACTCCTTCGATGATGGAGTCGAGCACGGTTGCCGAACTCATGCGTGTCGGATCCTTCCCCACGGTCGCCAGCACATCGGTGGCGTCCTTCGAAGGGTAGCGACCGTCGGCGCGCGGTCCGTCACCGACCCTCGGAGTCAGCTTCGTGTCGTGGATCGTGATCCGGTGGCGCCGCCGACTCTTGTGGTTGATCGGTTGGGTCCTGGGTTGGGTCCTGGGTGAGGTCCAAGCCTTCGTCGAGCGCATCCCAGATCATTCGCTCCGACACTTCTTCCTCGCTGCGCCGCGATCGGGACCGGCGCGCCGCCGACGTCAGGTATTTCGTGGCTATGCCCCGGGCCAGGTTCGCCGCTCGCATCAGCAGCACGGCGCCGACCAGCGTGCACACTGCGGCCACCAGCGTGATCACCGGACCCAGGTAATGCCGCTGGCTTCCAACCAGCGTGAGCACCGGCACGTGCGTCAGGTCGGCTGCCCGCACCGCCACGTCCGGGACAGCCCACATGCTGATTGCCAGATACCCGGTCGCCAGGCTGACGACCGCCACCAGCACCGCGAGCATCCGCAGCGGCCGGCCGCGCACCGCCAGCGCGGCGATCGCGGTGGCCAGCAGCACCAGCGTCAACGGCAGCAGCGCCGACGACCATGCCGCGCCGGACAGCGCGACGAGCTTGGGCGGGCCCAGCCCGTCGAATGTCCGCAGGTCAACCCAGGTCATCCGGGAAGCCGCCCACAATCCGGTGGCGGCCATCACCAGCAGCGCCTGAGCTATCCGGATGGTTCAGCCAGCCCCGGCGATCGGCCTGGGCCTTAACCATCTCGACAGCCATCTTGGCCTGCGTCCGGAGCGGTCAGTGTCTCCGCGGCGGCGATCGCGTTGAGCACGGCGCGCGCCTTGTTCGTCGCCTCGGTGTGCTCGTAGGGGCCATTCGAGTCGGCCACCACTCCGCCGCCGGCCTGAACGTAGGCGGTGCCGTCACGCATCAAGGCAGTGCGGATCGCGATCGCGAAGTCCGCGTTGCCGGCGAAGTCGAGGTAGCCGATCACGCCGCCGTACAGGCCGCGACGGGTCTTTTCCACCTCTTCGATCAATTCCATGGCCCGCACCTTTGGCGCGCCGGACAATGTTCCAGCCGGGAAGCATGCCGTCACAGCGTCCAGGGCAGTGCGCCCCTCGGCGAGCATCCCGGTCACCGTGGATACCAAGTGCATGACGTGGCTGTAGCGCTCGATGTGGCTGTAGTCCTCGACGCGAACACTGCCCGGCACGCAGACTCGGCCCAGGTCGTTGCGGCCCAAGTCGACCAGCATCAAGTGCTCGGCGCGTTCTTTTTCGTCGGCCAACAGCTCCTTTTCCAGCAGCTGATCCTCTTCTTCGGTCTCCCCCCGCCATCTGGTTCCGGCGATCGGATGCGTTGTTGCCCATCGATCCTGCACGGTCACCAACGCTTCGGGACTGGACCCGGCAATTGAAAACGCCGTGCCGCCTTCATCATTCGGGACATGCAGCAGATACATGTACGGGCTGGGATTCGACACCCGCAGCATTCGATACACGTCGATCGGCTCGACGTCGGTGTCCATCTCGAAACGCTGCGAGGGCACGACCTGGAAAGCCTCGCCGCACTCGATTTCATGGACGAGATGTTCGACGATTGCTCCGTATTCCTCGACCGTGCGCTGCGAGCGGTGCCGCGGCTCGGGTCGGGTGAACGTCGCGACTGTCGAGGGCAGGGGCTGGCCCAGCGCAGCGGTCATCACATCCAACCGGCCGATCGCGTCGTCGTAAGCCTCATCGACCCGCTCGTCGGTGCCGTTCCAGTTCACTGCGTTGGCGATCAAGGTGATGGTGCCCTCGTGGTGGTCGACCGCCGCCACGTCGGTGGCCAGCAACAGCAGCATGTCCGGCAAGTTGAGGTCGTCCACGGCCAATTCGGGTAACCGCTCCAGCCGTCGCACCAGGTCGTAGGCGAAAAAGCCCACCATGCCGCCCGACAATGGCGGCAGCCCGGGCGGCGCACCGGTTGCCAGCAACTCCAAGGTGGCAGTTAGGGCTTGCAGCGGATCCCCGCCGTTAGGAGCGTCCTGGGGCACCGTGCCCAGCCACACCGCTTCGCCGCCGCGCACCGTCAACGCCGACGGAGCACCGGCACCGATGAATGACCACCGCGACCACGACCTGCCGTTCTCGGCCGACTCCAGCAGGAAGGTGCCGGGCCGGTTGGCGCCGAGTTTGCGGTAGGCGGATAGCGGCGTCTCAGCATCGGCAAGGACCTTGCGGGTCACCGGCACCACGCGGTGCTCGACCGCCAGCACGCGAAAATCTTCCCGCGAGGTGGTGGCGGCGAGGTTGGCAGGCACCTCTCTATCTTCCAAGCCATCTTCCCAGGTGCCGCAGCGACCCCCGGCGTAACCTCACGGCTATGAAATCCGGTGACACCGTGGCCGACTTCGAGCTTCCCGATCAGACTGGGACCCCGCGCAAACTCAGCACTCTGCTTGCTGACGGGCCCGTCGTGCTGTTCTTCTATCCAGCCGCTATGACACCCGGCTGCACCAAGGAGGCCTGCCATTTCCGCGACTTGGCCGGGGAATTCGCCGCCGTCGGGGCCAGCCGGGTCGGCATCAGCGTTGATCCCGTTGCAAAGCAAGCCGAGTTCGCCGACACGCAGCGCTTCGACTACCCGTTGCTGTCCGACGTCGATGGCGCGGTCGCGGCTCAATTCGGTGTCAAGCGAGGGCTGTTGGGCAAATTGATTCCGGTCAAACGCACGACATTCGTCATCGACACCGATCGCAAGGTGCTCGACGTGATCTCCAGCGAGATCAGCATGGACACCCACGCCGACAAGGCGCTCGCCGCGCTGAAATCCCGTAATTGAATCGAAACCGCCCTATCGTCTCAGGGATGGTTAATGGTGCCGTCGGCAAAGTGTCACTATCGCTAGCGGTACTCGCTGTTCTCGTCGGGTGCTCGTCGACGCCCCGGTATTCAGCTCCCGAATCATTCACGGTTGGCAACGCCGCTGTGGTGCAGCTCGTCCAAGACGCTATCGGAGCTGACCGGTTTGCCGCGCCGATAGCGGGCTCACCGATCGTCAACTGCAATGGGCGAAAGACCTGCACCATTAGCTACACGGTCCGCGAGACCACTGGCACGATCTTTCACAAGGAAGTCGCCGCGGATGACCAATTGTTTTTGCCAACCGCGCAGATGTGGAAAGGACTATTCACCGATCCGCAGTTTCAAAGCGGGACGATCACCGTGAAGGGTCCGTTAAGCGCCGTCCAGATCAACGCCGGAACCGGGACTTATTTCACCTTGACCTGCGACCGGGCCGCCGCGTCAAAAATCAGCTGGGAGAGCGTGGACGGTCATGAACTCCGCCACCAGTGTGTGTACAAGCCCGAGGCCCAGGGCCTGCCCGAAAACGGGGAGTAGCGGAACCGTCGCCTTTGTAGCATGCTCGCATGCCGCTAAACGAGGGAGACGTGTTCGCCGGCTACACCATCGTGCGGCTATTGGGATCTGGCGGGATGGGCGAGGTCTACCTGGCGCAGCACCCCCGACTGCCTCGCCGAGACGCCCTGAAGGTCCTGCCAGCCGCCTTGACCGCCGACGGTGAGTTCCGGCAACGATTCAGCCGGGAAGCGGACATTGCCGCCGAGTTGTGGCATCCCCACATCGTCGGAATCCACGATCGCGGCGAGTTCGAGGGACAGTTGTGGCTGTCGATGGACTACGTGGAGGGAACCGACGCCGCCGAGTTGCTGCGCAGCCAGTACCCATCCGGGATGCCGTCAGCCGACGTATTCGAGATTGTCACCGCCGTCGCCGACGCGCTCGATTACGCCCATCTGCGCGGATTGTTGCATCGCGACGTCAAGCCCGCCAATATATTGCTGACCGATGCCGACCCGCAGGGCCGACGGATCCTGTTGGCCGACTTCGGTATCGCCCGAGAGATCGGTGATATCAGCGGTCTCACCGCAACGAACATGGTGGTCGGAACCACTGCCTACTCCGCGCCCGAGCAACTCATGGGCGCTGACCTCGACGGGCGAGTCGATCAATATGCGCTTGGCTGCACCGCTTTTCACCTACTGACCGGCGTCGCGCCGTATCAAAACTCCAATCCGGCGGTCGTCATCAGCCAGCACCTGTCCGCACCGCCCCCGCAGATCGCTGAGCGACGGCCCGAATTGGCAGAACTCAACGCCGTATTTTCCAAAGTGCTGGCGAAGGACCCGGTCGACCGATACACCAGCTGTTCGGATTTCGCGACGGCTTTGACCGGCCAACCGAGTGTCGGCGGGGCAGACACGGTTGCCGGCCAGGTGGCCGCCGCCCCGACCACGCTTGCTACCGCCCCGCAGCAGTCCACACCGCCCCCGGCGCAGCGGCGCGGGCTACGGCCGGCGGTGCTGATATCCGCGATCGCCACCATCGTGCTGATCGCCCTGGCCGCCGTCGTCGGTGTACGACTGTTGCACCACCGCGCGAGTGCGCCGAGCAGCGGTTCCACCACCGCCACAACCCAGCCGGCCTACGGCGCCACCACGGGTCCGAATCAGTCGGGCACCAGTCCCGCCTCCCCGGCGCCGCCGACGGTCCAACTCACCAGGTACATCACCGATTCCTCGGGTGTGTTGACCGCTGCCGGCCGCACCGCGGTCGAGGGTGCCATCTCCACGCTCTACACCCAGCGCAACGTCCACCTGTGGGTGGCGTATGTGCACGATTTCTCCGGCCTCACCCCTTTCCGATGGGCCGAGGAGACCATGCGTGCCAACGGGTTCAGCGACACCGACGGACTGTTGGCCATCGCCACCGCCAACAAGACCTTCTCATTTCGACCGCCGGTCGCAATGACCAACGGAACCAACGGAACTCGGGTCAACGCCGAGCTGATCCGTAACAACCGGATCGCGCCTGCAGTGCGAAACGACGAATGGGTGCGCGCGGCAGTCGGCGCTGCCAATGGGTTGGAGACCGCCGGCTAACACCGCGCTGCCGGTGACGCGATCAACTCCATCATCGCGGGAGCCGTGATCGGCGGGCTGTAGAGGACGCCTTGCGCCACTTCGCATCCGCAGTCGGGTAGCCATAATGCGGCCTCGTCGTTCTCCACACCCTCGGCGACAGTTGTCACGTTCAGAGCGTGCGCCAGGTCGATGACAGCTCGCACGCGTCGATGATTGTGCCAATGCACCCATGGCCCATTCCGGGTCTTGACAACATCGATTACCGGCGATGGGCGGCCAGCCACTCGGCTGCTCTGCGCGTCGACGCGCGCGACAGCCAGCCATCCTGAATGAGTTCGGCTAATTCCGTTCTGCTGACGTCGGCCAACCGACTGGCCCGTATCAGCACCGAGGGATGGTCGTCGAACCGATCGGTGGTGAAGAATGGCGAATCCGGGTCCTGGACCAGCGCCAACTTCTCGCTCTCGGACTCCACCCAGAGCATGATCACGTCGGTGTAGCGTTCGCCGGTGACCGGATCCGTCGCGTCCGGCTGTGGAGTTCGAAAGAACACGAACGACTTGCCCCCAACCTGATACACCGAATTGCCCCTCGGCCCTTCCACCCGCTTCACGTATGGCATCGACGCGGCGATTTTATGGACGTCGCCGACTCGGGCCGGTCGATCAGGCATAACGTGTGATCAGTCCTCGTCCGGGCTCAGTAGCAGGTCGGCGTCGAAGCAGCTGTGATCGCCGGTGTGGCAGGCGCCGCCGACCTGGTCGACGACCAACAGCACGGCGTCACCGTCGCAGTCCAACCGAACCGAGTGCACGTGCTGGGTATGACCGGACGTGGCCCCCTTGATCCATTGCTCGCCGCGGGATCGCGAAAAATACGTCCCCTCACGCGTCTCCAGCGTGCGGGCCAGCGCCGCGTCGTCCATCCAGGCGACCATCAGCACGTCGCCGCTGCCGCGCTCCTGGACTACGGCGGTGAATAGGCCGTCGGCGTTGCGCTTGAGGCGTGCGGCGATCTCCGGATCGAGCGTCATCGCACGCTGATCCCCGCCGCGGCCATCGCCGCCTTCACCTGTCCGATGGTCAATTGCCGGAAGTGAAAGACGCTGGCGGCCAACACCGCATCGGCACCCGCGGTGACCGCCGGTGCGAAGTGGTCCACCGCACCCGCTCCCCCGCTGGCGATCACCGGCACCGTCACCGCCGCGCGAACCGCCCGCAGCATTGCCAAGTCGAAACCGGCCCGGGTGCCGTCGGCGTCCATCGAATTGAGCAAAATCTCCCCCACCCCGAGCTCGGCACCACGAGCCGCCCACTCGACGGCGTCGATGCCGGTGCCACGGCGTCCACCGTGGGTGGTGACCTCCCAGCCCGACGGAGTAGGCGCCGAACCGGCCGGCACCGTGCGCGCATCGACCGACAACACGATGCACTGAGAGCCGAATTGGGCAGCCATCTCGGCCAGCAGCTCAGGTCGAGCGATCGCAGCGGTGTTGATCGAGACCTTGTCCGCTCCTGCCCGCAGCAGCACGTCGACATCGGCGACGGTACGCACGCCGCCGCCCACGGTGAGCGGGATGAACACCTGCTCGGCGGTGCGGCGCACCACCTCCAGCATGGTGGCCCGTCCCGACGACGAAGCGGTCACATCCAGAAAGGTCAGCTCGTCGGCGCCTTCGGCGTCGTAGGCGGCGGCGAGTTCCACCGGGTCACCCGCGTCGCGCAGGTTCTCGAAGTTGACGCCTTTGACCACCCGACCGTCGTCGACGTCCAGGCAGGGAATCACCCGAACCGCCAGGCTTGTTCCGCAATAGGTTTCAGTACTCATCGGGTCGTCCTACCCTGCGCAGGATCTCGAGCATCTGGTCGTGCACACCAGGGGCAGCAGCCAACACCGACCGCGAATCGGGAGTCCAGGCTTCACCGACCAGGTTGGTGACGATGCCGCCGGCGGCCCGTACCAGCGCCACGCCGGCGGCGTGATCCCACACATGGTCGCCATAACTGATTGCGCCGCCAAGGATTCCGTCGGCGACATAAGCCAGGTCGATGCCGGTGGCGCCGTGTATGCGCAGCCGCGACGACACTCGGCTGAGCTCTTCAAGCACCGCCAGCCGATAACGGCCGGGAAACCGGCCACGCGAGTCGGCATTGAAGGTTCCGACACCGATAACCGCCTGAGTCAGGTCGGCCTCGGCCAACGGCGCCTGCGGCACACCGTTTTTCACCAGCCGACCACCAGACACCGCGGCGTACCGTTCGCCGGTGAACGGCAGCCACGTGAGGCCCGCCACCGGATCTCCGTCGTGCAGCAGACCCAGCAGGATTGCGGCCATCGGCGACCCCGCGGCGTAGTTGAACGTCCCGTCGACAGGATCGAGCACCCACACCCACGGCGCGTCGAGGTCCGCGCCACCAAACTCCTCGCCGTGCACGTCGATTCCGGTCGCCGAGACCAGCGCGTCGACGACCTGGCGCTCAATCTCCAGATCGATCTTGGTGGCGAAATCGTCACCCCGCTTGCTGACCGCGGAATCCGCGCGGTGACCGGCGACGAACTTCTCGACGACGGCGTCGAGTATCACCGACGCCTCCGTCACCAGTGCATCGAGATCCATTGCAGCTCTACTCTGCCATCGCTGCCAACGCCTGCGGCAAGCTGAATCGTCCGGCGTAGAGCGCCTTGCCCACAATCGCGCCCTCTACCCCACTGCCGGTCAGGGTGGCGATCGCACGCAAATCGTCGAGGCTGGACACACCGCCGGAGGCGATCACCGGCGCCTCGGTGCGTTCGGCGACCGCGCGCAGCAGACCGAGGTTCGGACCGGTCAGGGTGCCGTCTTTGGTGACATCAGTGACGACGAACCGCGAACACCCCTGGCCGTCAAGGCGTTCCAGCACTTCCCACAGGTCGCCGCCGTCGGTTTCCCAACCGCGGCCACGCAGCCGGTGATCGCCGTCGACGATGTGCACGTCCAGGCCGACGGCGACCTTGTCGCCGTGCTCCGCAATCACCTGAGCGCACCACTGCGGATGCTCCAAGGCAGCCGTGCCGAGGTTGACCCGCGCACATCCGGTCGCCAGTGCCGCCGCCAGCGAGTCGTCGTCGCGGATGCCCCCGGAAAGTTCGACCTGCACGTCGAGCTTGCTCACCACTTCGGCCAGCAGCTCACGATTGGATCCCCGGCCGAACGCCGCATCCAGGTCGACCAGGTGAACCCACTCGGCGCCGTCGCGTTGCCAGCCCAGCGCGGCGTCTAACGCTGAGCCGTACTCGGTTTCACTGCCGGCGCGACCCTGCACCAGGCGCACCGCCCGACCCTCGACCACATCGACGGCCGGTAGCAAAATCAACGGCACGTCTACAGCCCCTCTACCCAGTTGCTCAGCACGGCCGCCCCGGTGTCCCCGCTCTTCTCCGGGTGGAACTGGGTGGCAGCCAACGCACCGTCCTCGACGGCGGCCAGGAAGGGCGTCCCGTGGGTGGCCCACGTCAGCAGTGCTTGGGGTCCACCATCCCATTGCTGGGCGCCATAGGAATGCACGAAGTAGAAGCGAGCATCGGCGTCAATGCCCTTGAACAGTGCGGTACCGGGCGCACCCGCAACCACGTTCCATCCCATGTGCGGGATGACCGGTGCGTGCAGCCGCGTCACGGCGCCGGGCCACTGCCCGCAGCCGCTGGTTTCCACACCGAATTCGACACCACGGGCGAACAAGATCTGCATACCGACGCATACGCCCAGCACCGGTCGGCCTGCGGCAACCCGCTCGGCGATGACCCGCTCGCCGGCTATCCCGCGCAGCCCGCTCATACACGCCTCGAAAGCGCCGACGCCGGGCACCACCAACCCGTCAGCGGCTGCGGCGGCATCGAGGTCGGCCGTCACGTCCACCGCGGCGCCGACGCGCTCGAGCGCCCGCTGCGCCGACCGCAAATTCCCTGAGCCGTAGTCCAATACGACAACTGATTTCACAGTGTGCCTTTGGTGGACGGCACCCCCGTGACCCGCGAATCCAGCTCGACTGCCTGGCGCAATGCACGAGCGACCGCCTTGTACTCGGCCTCGGTGATGTGGTGCGGGTCGCGACCGTAGAGCACCCGCACATGCAAGGCGATGCGGGCGTTGTTGGCCAACGTCTCGAACACGTGCCGGTTGACGACGGTGTGGTACGGCACTGTGTTACCCGCGATCGTGAAATGCCGCAAGTGATCTGGCTCGCCAGTGTGCACACAGTAGGGGCGTCCCGACACGTCGACGATCGCGTGCGCCAACGCCTCGTCCATCGGGATGAACGCGTCCCCGAACCGGCGGATGCCCTTCTTGTCACCGAGAGCCTGCCCGAGGGCCTGCCCGAGCACGATTGCGGTGTCCTCGATGGTGTGATGCGCTTCGATCTCGACGTCACCCTTGGCGCGCACGCTCAGGTCAAAGCTGGCGTGGCTGCCCAGCGCGGTCAGCATGTGGTCGTAGAACGGGATACCGGTGTCAACGTCGACCTGCCCGGCGCCGTCGAGGTCGAGTTCGACGACGATGTCGCACTCTTTGGTGCTGCGCTCCACACGCGCGTGGCGGGTGCCGGTCATGACGCTCCTAAGGGCTGGGCCAATTCGGTGGCGGCGATCTGTTCGCTGGCGGCCAGCAACGCATCGTTTTCTGCCGCCAGTCCTGTCGTCGCGCGCAGGTATCCGGGGATGCCGACGTCGCGGATCAGGATGCCGATGTCCAGGTAGCGCTGCCAGGTGGTGGGCGCGTCGGCGAACTGGCCGAACAGCACGAAGTTGGCGTCGCTGGGGATCACCCGAAACCCCATGCTGTTCAACGTGGCAGTCACTCGTTCGCGTTCGGCGATCAGCGTCGCGACGCTGCCCAGCGTGTCGTCGGCGTGCCGCAACGCCGCCCGGGCCGCGGCCTGAGTGACCGAGGATAGGTGATAGGGCAACCGCACCAGCAGCATCGCGTCGATCACCGCCGGGGTAGCGATCAGGTAGCCTAACCGGCCGCCGGCAAAGGCGAACGCCTTGCTCATGGTGCGGGTCACCACCAGCCTCGTCGGATAGTCCTCCACCAGCGCCACCGCGCTGGGCTGCGAGGAGAACTCGGCGTACGCCTCGTCGACGATCAGGATCCCCGTGGTCGCGTCCAGCAGCCGCCGCAGATCGGGCAGCGAAACACTTTGTCCCGACGGGTTGTTGGGGCTGGCCACGAACACCACGTCGGGCCGACGGTCGGCGATCGCAGCGACGGCGGCCTCGACGTCGAGACTGAAGTCCGCGGCGCGTACCGTCTGGATCCATTCGGTGTGGGTGCCGTCGGAGATCAGCGGGTGCATCGAGTACGACGGGACGAACCCGATCGCGCTGCGGCCCGGCCCACCGAACGCTTGTAACAGCTGCTGCAGGATCTCGTTGGAACCATTTGCGGCCCAGAGATTCTCGACACCGAGCTGTACACCGGTCTGCACACTCAAATACGCGGCCAAGTCACGACGCAGCTCGACCGCGTCGCGATCGGGGTAGCGGTGCAGGTCGACGGCAGCACCCCGCACCGATGCGACGACGTCGTCGACGAGCGCTTGGGTGGGCGGGTGCGGGTTTTCGTTGGTGTTCAGCCGCACCGGAACCGCCAGCTGCGGTGCGCCGTAGGGCGATTTGCCGCGCAAGTCGTCGCGCAGCGGCAATTCGTGAAGCGTCGGGCGGTCGGTCATCGCTCGAACCTCCGCCGTACCGCCTCGCCATGTGCGGGCAAGTCCTCGGCCTTGGCCAGCGTGATCACATGGCCGGTGATGTCTTTCAGCGCCGCCTCGGTGTAGTCGACGACGTGGATACCGCGCAGGAACGTCTGCACCGACAAACCGCTGGAGTGCCGCGCACTGCCGGCCGTCGGCAGCACGTGGTTGGAGCCGGCGCAGTAGTCACCGAGGCTGACCGGTGAGTACGGGCCGACGAAGATGGCACCGGCCGAACGGATCTGGGCCGCAACTGTATCCGGCTCGACGGTCTGGATCTCCAGGTGTTCGGCGGCGTAAGCGTTGACGGTACGGATACCGGCGTCGATGTCGTCGACCAGGATGATCGCCGACTGCCGCCCAGACAGCGCGGCCGTCACCCGCTGACGGTGCACGGTGGTGGCCAACTGGGCGGCCAGTTCGGCATCGGCGGCATCGGCCAGGTTGGCACTCGGTGTGACCAGCACGCTGGCGGCCATCTCGTCGTGCTCAGCCTGGCTGATCAAATCGGCGGCGACATGGGCGGGGTCGGCGGTGTGATCGGCCAGGATGGCAATCTCGGTCGGCCCGGCTTCAGCATCGATGCCGACCCGTGAGCGGCAAAGCCGTTTGGCCGCGGTGACATAGATGTTGCCGGGCCCGGTGATCATGTCGACCGGTGCGAGCTCGGCGCCGTCGGTGTCGACGCCACCGTAGGCCAGCAGCGCGACCGCCTGGGCCCCGCCGACCGCCCATACCTCGTCGACGCCGAGCAGCCGTGCCGCGGCCAGGATCGTCGGGTGCGGCAGGCCGTTAAACCGGCCCTGCGACTGCGCTTGCGGCGGGCTGGCCACCACCAGCGAGTCGACACCGGCGGCTTGCGCCGGCACCACGTTCATCACCACGCTCGACGGGTACACCGCGTTGCCGCCGGGCACGTACAGCCCGACCCGCTCGACCGGAACCCATCGCTCGGTGACGGTGGCACCCGGGCCCAGCGTCGTCGTGGAGTCGGCGCGGCGTTGGTCGGCATGCACGGCACGGGTGCGCTCGATCGCCACCTCAAGCGCGACCCGCACGTCGCGGTCCAGGCCTGCTGCGGCGGCGTCCAACTCGGCGGTCGGCACCCGCACCGTCGCCGGCCGTACTCGATCGAACGACGCGCCGAACTCCAGCGCGGCCTGCGCGCCGCGCTCAGCAACCGCCTCGACGATCGGGCGCACCGTCGGCAGCGCGGCATCCACGTCCACCCCGCCGCGGGGCAGCGCCGTCCGCAGCCGGGCAGCCGTGAGCTCCACCCCCCGCAGGTCGATGCGCGCCATCACGTTCACGTCGACCATTGTCCCAGATCAGAGCAACCGCATATTGGCCGGTACAGTGACCGCACAGCTACAAAAGAGGGAGCCGCCATGTCCGCAAAGGACCACCCCAACAACGTCCCGGGCGTTCCGATGCTCTTCCCGCCCTGGTTCGAGCGCTTCCAAACCAAGTACTTCAACCCGGCGGTCAAGCCGATCGCGCGTTACCTTCCGACGTTCTCGGTGATCAAGCACCGTGGCCGCACCTCCGGCAAGCAGTACGAGACGATCGTGACCGCGTACCGCAAAGGCAATGTGCTGGCCATCGCGCTGGCCCACGGCAAAACGGATTGGGTCAAAAACGTGCTCGCGGCCGGTGAAGCCGACGTGCACTTCATCCGGAAAGACGTGCACATCATCAACCCGCGGGTGCTACCGGCCGGAAGTGACGGCACGGGGCTGCCCTTTCTGGCCCGCCAGCAAATCGGACGGGTCGGGGTGTTCGTCGCCGACATCGCCTAGCTCACGAGATTGCGCACAGGGTTGCGGATTCCGCCGGCGGGCTCAAGTGATCGCTGCCCTCAGCGCAATCTCGTGAAGACGGTCTTGCCTACCATCGCCGGCCAAACCGAGGGTGCGTCGTCCCATGCCACGACCCGGTCGAGGACCGGCGACAGGTCGCAGCCGGACGACAGCAACTCCAGGATTTCGGGGATGACAGCACGCGCGCTGACACGTCCGGTGACAAACCGCACACCGCGGGTGTACATCGGCAGCAACGGCATTTCCACGTTGTACTCGGGGTAGATCCCGGTGTCGGTGCACACCCCGTCCGGCCAGGTGGCACGCAGTGTGGCGCCCAGCACCGCCGAATCGCCGCTGGTGTGCACGGTGACCGGATAGGGGTCCCAGGACTTATCGGGCTTAACAACGTCGTGCGCGACCGCGCCGAGCTTCTCCGCGATTGCAAGCCGGTCCGGGTCGGTGTCGAGATAGTCGACGTGGAAGCCGAGCGCAGCCGCGAACGCCGCGGCGTACAGCCCGATCGAAAGGCGGCCGACCACCAGCACCCGACGATCGGCCGGATCCAGGCCGGCCAGCTCCGTGCGATACGGCCCGACCGTGCGCCAGCCGTCGGGAATGTTGTCCGACAGCGAGGCGATGGCGACTGGGTCGATGTCGTCGGGAATCGGGATCAGCATCGCGTCGGCGTAGGGCACAAGGACCAGGTCGGCCATGAATCCGCCGCCGTCCAGCCCGGCCAACGGGGCCATCCCGTACATCGCCATCAGCGGCAGTGACGCGCACGAACCCGTCACGCCGCGGCGGCATTCGCGGCAGGTGCCGCAGCTGATCTGAAACGGCACGACCACGCGGTCGCCGACTTGGACACCTGAGACGTCGTCGCCAACGGCGACGACCTCGGCCAGCCCTTCATGACCTACGGCATGTCCGGGTGGCATCGGCAACCGGCCGTGCGCGACGGCGACATCGAGGTCGCAGCACGCCACCAGCAATGGTCTGACCAGCGCTTGTCCCGGTGTCGTGATTGTCGGATCGGGGGCCTCGCGCCATGCGTATCGGCCGGTCGCTTCGAACGTCAGTTGCCTCACTTCAGCATTCTTGATCGATTACTCAAGTATTGTCAATGCAGTGCCGAGACAAGACCGCAGCCGGGCCGCGTTGATCGACGCCGCGGCCATCCTGTTCCGCCGCCAGGGTTATGCCGCGACCGGGCTCAACCAGATCCTCGACGAGGCGGGCGCAAGGCCCGGCTCGCTGTATCACCACTTTCCGCAGGGCAAGCAGCAGTTGGCCGCCGCGGTCGTCGAGCGCAGCGGTGCGGCCATCGAGCAGTTACTGCGTAGGTTCCTGGCCGGCGATCTGCCGGTGGCCGACATCGTCGATCGCTGGGTTGACGTGCTGATCGGCGGGCTGGCCGCCGATGGGCGCGATGGCTGCCCGATCGAGCCGGTAGCCACCGAGTCGGTGCATGCCAGTCCGGTGATGCGCGAGGCGTCGGCACGAGCCTTCACCGGCTGGTGCAAAGCCATCGAAGAGCGGCTGGGCGCCGAAGACTGGCCAGCGACTGAAGCGGAAAGCCTTGCGGTGGCGGTGATCTCGTTGATCGAGGGGGCGCTGATCTTGTCGCGCATCGCGGGCGATGCGCGCGCGCTGAACGCCGCCAAACCGGCGGCGCGCCGCTTACTTCGCCGCTAGATCGCCGGCGCCAACACGCCTATTCTGGATGGACGGGGCGCCTCATGACCAGGGATGAACTGTTCGCCTCGATCGTGGCGACAGGCCCCGGTCGCGATGATCTCGTGTACCTCGAGCGCTGCGGCGACGCCTATCAGTGGCGAATGGTGTCGGCCGGTGAAATGCCCTCGTCAGCAACTGCTCCCGACGTGTGGATGACGCTTACCGCCGACTGGCCCCTCGACGAACCGGCACGGCTGCGCGCCTTCTTCGACGACCTGCTCGCCGAACTGGAGTCGATGGCCGACACCGCGGACCGGTGTAGGTGGCCGATCGACGAGCCCTGGCCGCACCAGCACTGATCGGCGGGGCACATGATGCTGGACTATCGAATCAGCGCCGAGGAGCGTGCACAGTTCAAGCGATGCCGCCGGCAGTGGGATTTCGCCTCGCCGCATCGGCGCAACCTGCAACCCAGCGGTTTCCTCGAAGCCGCGCTGCCCGGTGCGCTCAAGGATGCGTTGGCGGTCTACTACTATCCCGGCACCTGGGACTGGCAACACGAGGTGACCCAACCCTTGGTGCACAAAGCGCTCGAACGGTCATTGGACGAGGCAGGCGCCGACGACTCGCTCGCTCGGGGCGCTGCGTTTTTGGACTGCTACGACGCCTGGGCGAACGCTGTCGACGATTTCGCACCGGTCAAGATCAACCTCGATGTCGACGCACTGGTCCCAGATCCCGACGACCCCGAGCGCGGATTGGTGGTGCACGACGGATCGCCGGTGATCTACTCGTGCCGAATCGATCTGGTGGCCGTCGACGCCGCCGACGAGTACTGGGTGGTGTGCCATCAGATCGTCGATGAGTGGCTAGACAGCGATCAGCTAGTGCGCGACGAACAGGCGGTAGCCGCTTGCTGGGCCTTCGAGCACGACTACATCGGTGTGCAAATCGCCGGAACCATCCACAACGAGTTGCGCATCGCTGGCCCGCTGGTATTCCCGGCGGCCGGGACCGTGACGAAGCGCCTGCCGAAAGCCGTGGCCCAACACGAGGCCAGCGGTGGTGGTCGATTGCTCCCGCAGCACCAGCGGGTATCCGCGCAAGCGTCACGCCGCACCGCAACCGAGCGAACCGAGCAGCGCATCGCGGGTGTGCTGCGACGTACCCGCATCCGTCGGAGCCGCCACGAGATCACCTCGGTCGGATCGGTGATCGCTGCCGAGGCGGTCGATATGACCGATTGGCCAACCATTTACCCGACGTTCGCCGCCCACTGTCGGGACTGCGAATTCAACGCGCCGTGTTCGGCCATTACCGAAGGCGCCGATGCGGAACCGTTGCTGCGGAGCGACTTTCAGCGACCGCCTGACGAACCGCGTAAGCCCAGACTAGGGCAGTCGACGTGGGGCTTCGGCCGGGGAGCCGCGCCGCCGCGGTGGTGAGGTGGCTAGTCTGAGTCGCCATGGTCACCGATTACAACCAGTCGCATATCGCAGAGCAGTATCAACAGGCCAGGACTCAGCACGGGCGTTCGCATATCGAGACTTATTCCGTGCTGAAGTTAATCGGCGACGTCAAGGGTAAAAGAGTGCTCGATGTCGCCTGTGGTGAAGGGCATTTCACGCGACTGCTGCGCAGAGCCGGCGCCGCCGAGGTGGTCGGCGTCGACATTTCCGAGCGGATGATCGACTTGGCCCGTGCGCAGGAGGCACGCCAGCCGCTGGGTATCGAATATCGCGTCGAAGACGCTAAGACCGTGGCGGAGCAAGCGGATTTCGACCTGGTCGTCGGTGTCTGGCTGCTGGTGTATGCGCGGACCCGAGCTGAGCTCGCGCAGATGTGCCGGGGGTTGGCGAGCCGGCTCAATTCGGGCGGGCGCCTCGTCACTGTCATCAGCAACCCTGCGGTGTACGACTTCGACCTGCTGCCCGACTACCGCAAATACGGCTTCACGTTGTCGCTCGCCGAGCATGCTGTCGAGGGTGCGCCGACCAAAGTGATTCTGCTGCTGGAGGATTCGACGCTGGAAATCGAGAACTACTATATGCCGATCGCAGCCTACGAGTCCGCCCTGACCCAAACGGGTTTTCGGGACTTTGCGGTGCGGATGCCCGAAGTGCCATCCGACCAAAAGGACGAACCCGGCTATTTCGCCGAGTTTCTTCGGTATCCGAGTTTTGTCCTGCTGGACTGCGTCAAGGCCTGAGTGTCAGATGTCGAGGCCGATGTCGAGCACCCGCACCGAGTGGGTGAGCGCGCCGACGGCCAGGTAGTCCACACCAGTGCCGGCATAGTCCGCGGCGGTGTCCAGCGACAGCCCGCCCGAGGACTCCAGTTTGGTTTCCGGTGCCCGGGCATCGCGGCGTTGCACCGCGATCTGGGTCTGCCAGACCGGGAAATTGTCGAGCAGCACCAACTCGGCTCCTTCGCCCAACACCTCGTCGAGCTGCTCGAGCGAGTCGACCTCGACTTCGCAGGGCAAACCGGGTGCGGTGGCCCGCACCGCCCGCAGCGCCGCGACCACCGATCCCGCCGCCGCGACGTGGTTGTCCTTGATGAGCGCGGCGTCGCCCAAACCGAACCGGTGGTTGACCCCACCGCCGACGCGGACCGCGTATTTCTGCAGTATCCGCAAGCCCGGCAACGTCTTGCGGGTATCGCGAATCTTTGCGTTGGTGCCGTGCACCGCGTCGACCCACGCAGCGGTCGCAGTGGCAATCCCGGACAAATGACAGATCAGATTCAGCAGGGTCCGCTCGGCGGTCAATAGGCCGAGCGTTGGGGCCTGCACCGTCATCAGCGCAGCCCCCGGCTGCAATCTCGCGCCGTCGTCGACGCGGTCGAGCACCCGGTAGCCGTCGCGCCCGAGTACCTCGTCGAGCACCTGCACCGCGATCTCCACTCCGGCGATCACACCGGGTTCGCGGGTGATCAGCGACGCGGTGCTGCTGGCTCCGTCGGGCACGGTCGCTGAGGTCGTGACGTCCGGCCCGTAGCGCAGGTCCTCGTCGAGCGCGCGTCGGATCGTCGCGCGAGCTTCGGCGAGCTCACACTCCAAGAGGGGCATTAGCTGACCGCCGCCAGCGCCTCGACCGGCGTCGCGCTGGGGTTGCTGTGCTCATCGGCCAGCCGAACCACGACGCTGCGCGCCTGCGCGAGGTCGGCGTGCAAGTACTCGGCGCGGTGATGACAGCCGCGGCTTTCCTCGCGAATCGTCGCGGCGGCCGCCACCGCGCGCGCGGTCACGGTCAATGCGGCGTCTTCGAGGTCGGCTCGGGTTACCACTCCCCGAACCGGCGCCGCCGTCAGTGTGCCGATCAACCGGTGCAGTCCCGCGGCGTCGCGGACCACCGAGGCATCGCCGCTCATCGCTTGCTGCAGGTCGCGGCGGGCGAGCATGGGAAGGCCGGTCGGTTCCGGCACCTTCGCGGTCGGATGTCCGGCGAGCGCAGCGTGCATAGCCGCGGCGGCTCCCGCCCGCCCCCCGACGACCAGACCTTCCAGCAGGCTGTTGGATGCCAGTCGGTTGGCGCCGTGCATACCGGTGCGAGCGACCTCGCCCGCGGCAAACAGACCAGGCAGTTCGGTTTGGCCGTGCACATCGGTGACTACGCCACCGCAGCTGTAGTGCGCACCGGGCACCACCGGGATGGGTTGGCGAACCGGGTCGATGCCGGCGGCCCGGCACGCGGCGGTGACGGTCGGAAAACGGGTCTCGAAATCGTCGATGCTGCGCGCGTCGAGGTAGACACACTGCTCGCCCGTTGCGCGGAGCCGCGCGTCAACTGCGGCGGCGACGACATCACGCGGCGCCAGGTCGCCCATCGGATGCACGCCTGCCGTGACCGAATTGCCTTGACTGTCAATCAAAGCCGCGCCTTCGCCGCGGATGGCTTCGGTGACCAGCGGCCGCCGGCCGCTGCTACTGCCGTCGAACAGCATGGTCGGGTGGAACTGGATGAATTCGATGTCGCTCACTGCGACACCGGCCCACAGCGCCAAGGCGATCCCGTCACCGGTGGAGCCGGCCGGATTGGTTGTTGCGCTGTAGAGATGTCCCAGCCCGCCGGTGGCCAAAATCACCGACGGCGCGTGCACGATGCCAATGCCATCTGGACTGGTCACCAGGACCCCGGTCACCGCATTCGTCCCTGACCGTGCGTCGTGCAGCAATCGCAGCACGACATGGTTGGTGCGGATGTCCAATGCGGCGGCCGCATGGTCGAGCGCCCGCTGCACCTCGGCGCCGGTGGCGTCGCCGCCGGCGTGCACGATGCGCCGCCGAGAATGTCCGCCTTCCCGGGTCAGCGCCCAGCTGCCCGGCGCGGCCTCGTCGAATCGTGCTCCGTCGCCGACCAATTCCACCACCGCGTGATAGCCGTCGGCGACGATCGAGGCCACTGCATCGGCATCGCAAAGGCCGGCGCCGGCGGCCAGCGTGTCGGCGACGTGGGCGTCGACTGAGTCTGGGTTTTCTGGGTTATTCGGGAGCACCACCGCGATCCCGCCCTGGGCGTAGTGGGTGGCCGTGCCGCCGGCCCTCCGGTCCGCCTTGCTGAGCACCACGACCCGGCAACCGGCCCGATGAGCGGCCAGCGCGGCGGCCAGGCCACCGGCCCCGGTGCCGATGACGACGACATCGGCCCGCTGGTGCCAGGCCGGACGACTGCTCATTCGCCGCCGCCCGGCTGGCCGATAGCGATCATCCGCTGCACGCTTCGCCGCGCCAGTGCCGCGGTTTGGGCGTCGACATGAACTTCGTCGGCGCCGTCGACCAGGCAGCGCAGCAGCGCCGCGGGCGTGATCATCTTCATGTACTTGCACGCCGCGCGATCGTTGACCGCGCGGAACTCGACGCCGGGAGCCGCATTCCGCAGCTGATACAACATCCCGACCTCGGTGGCGACCAGCACCTGGCGGGCGTGGGTCGCCCGCGCAGCGTCCAGCATGCCGCCGGTGGACAAGATCTTCACCCGCTCCTGGGGAAACGCACCCTCGCCGGCCAGATACAACGCCGAGGTCGCGCAACCACACTCGGGATGGACGAACAGCTCGGCCTCTGGATGTGCGCGGGCCTGGTCGGCGAGCTCGTCGCCGTTGATCCCGGCGTGCACGTGGCACTCGCCGGCCCACACATGCAGGTTCTGTCGTCCGGTGACCCGGCGCACGTGCGCCCCGAGGAACTGATCAGGGCAAAACAGCACCTCGCGGCCCGGCTCGATGGAGGCGACCACGTCGACGGCGTTCGACGAGGTGCAGCAGATGTCGGTGAGCGCCTTGACAGCCGCGGTGGTGTTGACATACGAGACGACGACGGCGCCGGGGTGTTCGTCCTTCCACGCCTGCAGATCTTCGGCAGTGATCGAGTCCGCCAGGGAGCAACCGGCCCGCTGGTCGGGGATCAGCACGGTCTTCTCCGGACTGAGGATCTTGGCTGTCTCAGCCATGAAGTGCACACCACAGAACACGATGGTGTCCTCGGCCGCCTCGGCGGCGATCCGGGACAGCGCCAGCGAGTCACCGACGTGGTCGGCGACGTCCTGGATGGCCGGTAGCTGATAGTTGTGCGCCAAGATCGTGGCGTTGCGCAGGTCGGCCAGCCGTCGAATCTCGGCAGCCCATCGCTGGTCGCCCTCGACACCGGCGTAACCGGCGGGAGAGTTCGTGATATCCGCCACCATCTCGTCGGCCAGCGGATCCGCGCGATTCAGGACCGTCATCGCCGTTCCTTTCGCCCCCTACCCGGTTTTCGACTTATAATCGAAAACATGGCCCATGGTAGCACTGCCCACGAAGTGCTCGCCGTCGTATTCCAGGTTCGCGGTCTTGGCTCGGGGCCGAAGATCCAGCAGCTCCAGCTCGACGTGCTGCTGTGGGAGCGCGCCCGCGATCCGCAACGTGGCGCATGGTCGCTGCCCGGCGGGCAGCTGAGCCACGACGAGGACATGACGACGTCGGTGCGCCGGCAACTGGCCGAGAAGGTGGACCTACGCGAAGTCGCCCATCTCGAGCAGTTGGCGGTGTTTTCCGAACCCGAGCGGGTGCCCGGGACCCGCACCATCGCGTCCACCTTCCTCGGCCTGGTGCCCTCCCCCGCAACACCCGAGCTGCCGCCTGACACCCGCTGGCACCCGGTTACCGCGCTGCCGACCATGGCGTTCGACCACGGCCCCATGGTCGCCTACGCCCGAACCCGGTTGATCGCCAAGATGTCCTATACCAACATCGGATTTGCTTTAGCACCAACTGAATTCGCGCTGTCGACACTGCGTGACATTTACAGTGCCGCGCTCGGGTATCAAGTCGATTCCACCAACCTGCAACGGGTGCTGGCCCGTCGCGGCGTGATCACGCCAACCGGCACGGTCGCGCAGTCCGGGCGCAGCGGTGGCCGCCCGGCGGCGTTGTACCGCTTCACCGACTCGCAGTTGCGGGTCACCGACGAGTTCGCTGCCCTACGACCTCCCGGCGGCCCGGGCTAGGACGGGCGACACACCGTGCGGCGGGCCGACTGGATTCTTAATGCGCCCTTAAGTAACCTCGCCGGGATGGACATTGGCAGCCTCGCGAGTACAGCTGGCGCTACAACCGGTGCGGAGTGGATCGGTCGGGCACCCCATGAGGAGTTGCGGCCAAAGGTCCGCCCGCTGCTGCCATCGGACGACCAGTTCTATGAACCGCCGCCGGGTTATCAGCACGCCCTGCCGGGCACCGTGCTGCGTTCGCGCGACGTCGAGCTGGCTTTTATGGGCCTGATACCGCAGCCGACCATGGCCACCCAGCTGCTGTACCGGACGACGGACATGCACGGCAGGCCCGAGGCCACGGTGACCACCGTGCTCGTACCGGCAGACGTGACCCCCGAACGGCCCTGCCCGGTGCTGTCCTACCAGTGCGCCATCGACGCCGTGACCTCCCGCTGCTTCCCGTCGTATGCGCTGCGGCGACGGGCCGTAGCTGTGGGCTCAGTGGCCCAGTTGGAGTTTCTGCTGATCAATGCCGCCCTTGCCGAAGGCTGGGCCGTCTCGATACCCGACCACGAAGGCCGCAAGGGCATGTGGGGTGCCCCCTACGAGCCCGGCTACGCCATTCTGGACGGAATCCGCGCTGCGCTGAGCGCCGAGCGCCTCGGGTTGTCCCCGTCAGCACCGGTGGCACTGTGGGGCTACTCCGGCGGCGGGCTGGCTACCGCGTGGGCGGCCGAACTGTGCGCTGACTATGCGCCCGACCTGGACATCGTCGGCGCCGTTCTCGGGTCACCGGTCGGCGACCTCGGCCACACCTTCCAACGACTCAACGGCAGCGTCCTGGCCGGCCTGCCGGCAATCGTGATTGCCGCGTTAGCGCACATCTACCCTGAACTGGACCGGGTGATCCAGGAGCATGCCACTGGCAAGGGCCGCATCCTGCTGCAGCAATTGGAACAGATGACGACGGCGGGCGCGGTTCTCCGAATGGCGAAAAAGGACGTCAGCGTCTACCTGAACCGGCCGCTCGAAGAGATCCTGAAGATGCCGGAAGTCCAGCACGTCTTCGACAGCATCAGGTTGGGCGCCACCGTGCCGACACCGCCGGTTTTGATCGTGCAGGCTGTGCACGACTACCTAATCGACGTCGAGGACATCGACCGGCTGGCCGACGCCTACTCCGCGGGCGGAGCCGACGTCACCTATCACCGCGACGCGTTCAATGAGCACCTGCTGCTGCATCCGCTGTCTGCACCGATGGCGCTGCGCTGGCTGCAGGACCGGTTCGCACGCCGACCGCTGACCGACCACCTGATCAGAACGAAGTGGCCGACGATGTTCAACCCCGCCACCTACATCGGGATGGCTCGGCTGGGTGCGATCGCGGCGAAGGTCATCACTGGAAGGAAAGTGCGCCGCCGCCCGCTATGACGGCGCCTCCACGGTCCGGGGATACGAGGGGTCGACGGCGGGGTAACCGCCGAGGTCGTCACGTGCCGTGCCCGCGGCCGGTACCGCATATACCAGGGCGGCGGTCGTCGCGGGTAGCAGTAGCGTGCAGGCGATCTGCAAGTAACCTCGACCGAAGAACACCGGCGGCGCCTCGGTGAAGTAGTAGAACGGGTGATCGTGAGTCACCGGCGCCGCAGCGAAATTGACTGCGCCGTAGCGCAAGTGGACTAGCAACATGCCCACTCCGGCGGCCGCCGAGGCGGCGATCACCGCACCGGCGCAAAGCCCGGCGACCATCCCCGGCCCACGGTGCGCCCGCCATTGCCAGGCCAGCACGGCCGCTACCGCCGCAACGACGTTCAACAGCCCGAGCATCAGAAACGGAGCGACGAAGAAGTGCTCGGATTCGTCGCCGAGGTAGTCGTGCAAGCGCTCACCTTCGCGGGTGAGCGCCACCACACCGTGGATCGGTGGGGCGATCCAGGCCCACAACGCGCCGCCGAGCGCTCCCGCGGGCAGCAGCCCAGCCGCCATCGTGACGATCGCCCGCCGCCGCGAAATGCGCGGGGCGCCCAGCGGTGCCGAACCCACCGGGGTCATCGGCGCGCCTCCAGATCGGCGGAGTCCACCAGTCCGTGGCGCGAGCACTTCGCCCACCAGCCGTCGGGCCGGACCTGCACCACCATCCGGCGCCCACACTCGGCGCAGTACCGCGGCGGCTCCAGACCCAGCTGCGCCGCGGTCGGCACAGCGCCACCGGCCGAGTCATCGCTGCAGGACAGGCCGGTGTAGACGTTGTAAATGCCCGCACCGACTGGCGCGGGCAACTCGCGAACCATCACTCCCACTTCTACAGGCGAACCCGTTTCACAGGCTGGCGTTGAGAGCCTTGATCGGCATCTGCAGATCGTCGAGCAGTTCGAGGTCGGCCTCTGCGGGGCGGCCCAACGTGGTCAGGTAGTTGCCGACGATCACGGCGTTGATCCCACCTAGGATGCCCTGCTTGGCGCCGAGGTCGCCCAGGGTGATCTCGCGGCCCCCGGCGAAGCGCAACATGGTGCGCGGCAGCGCGAGCCGGAACGCGGCCACCGCCTTCAGCGCCTCGCTGGCCGGCAGCACCTCCAGGTCGCCGAAGGGTGTGCCGGGCCGCGGGTTGAGGAAGTTCAGCGGCACCTCGTCGGGATCCAGTTCGGCCAGGTTGGCGGCGAACTCGGCGCGCTGCTCGATCGTCTCGCCCATGCCGAGAATGCCGCCGCAGCACACCTCCATGCCTGCGTCGCGCACCATCGACAGCGTCTGCCAGCGCTCTTCCCAGGTGTGGGTGGTGACAACGTTGGGGAAATACGAACGCGCGGTCTCCAGGTTGTGGTTGTAGCGGTGCACCCCCATCGCCGACAGCCGGCCCACCTGCTCAGAGGTCAGCATCCCCAGCGAGCAGGCAATCTGGATGTCGACCGCGTCGCGGATCGCCTCGATGCCCGCAGCAACCTGTGCCAGCAACCGTTCGTCGGGTCCGCGCACCGCAGCCACGATGCAAAACTCGGTGGCGCCGGTCTTGGCCGTCTGTTTGGCCGCCTCCACCAGGCTGGGAACGTCGAGCCAGGCGCTGCGCACCGGCGAGGCGAACAGCCCCGACTGTGAGCAGAAGTGGCAATCCTCCGGGCAGCCACCGGTTTTCAGGCTGATGATGCCCTCGACCTCGACCTCCGGCCCGCACCAGGCCATCCGCACCTCGTGGGCTAAGGCCAACAGTTCCTCGAGTCGGTCGTCGGGCAGTTGCAGGACCTGCAGCACCTGCTGCTGGCTTAGTCCTTCACCACGCTCGAGCACCTGTTGACGGGCCGCGGCCACGATGTCGGTGCTGCCAGTGTCCGCGGTTGGCCGTGTCGCCGCCTGAGTCACTAGGTACTCCTTATTTCCGTTGAACCACGTGCTTGTCGTGCGCGGGCGGCTCAGCGCCGCTCAAGAACGGTGTTCAGGTTAGGGCATGCGCCGCGTAACGAGCCAAACAAGGTTCGCTTGCTGCGCTTGGAAGACCTCCAAGATGGCTATCCTGCCGGCACCGGCTATCCCGAGCCGGCATTAGGACCGGAGCAGAAAACGATGGCCGATCCGAACGTGCACTACCTTGCTCACCACTGGCTCATCCTGGCCGGCCCGGCTTTTCTGCCGGCGATTGCCGTCGTCGGCGTCGTGCTGTACGTCGCGATTAGGGACCGGCGCAGCGCCGATTCGGCCGAACAGGCCACTGCTGACGATAGAAAAGATTGAGATGCCGTCAATTGGGGCATATTCGGCTCCGAATGCCGCTGGATCGCTAACCTACTTTGCAGTAACTTGACTCAGTGAACAACTGTTCTTCGTAGCTAGCAGCCCGAGAGGGAGGGGTCCACAGTGGTGTTGACGGTGATGGCAGAGGCGCCGCCGGCGCGCGGAGCCGGACTGAGCCAGGTGATCGGTCTCTCGATCGCCGCCATGATCATTGGCGCGGTGATGCTTACGGTCGGCTGGGCGCACCGCACGCATCGGATCTCGTTATTGGCCACGGTCGCGGAAAAACTGGGCGGCAAATTTGACCGGCCGGGGTGGGTCGCTTTGCCGATCCCGGTCTTCACCACGTCCATCATCTGCGCCTTATTCGGCTTCATCTGGGATGTGAGTTGGCATATCGGCAATGGCCGCGACCCCGGCCCGCTGGCTAATCCGGCGCACTACTTCATCATCATCGGCCTCTTCGGCATCTTCCTGGCCGGCATGTTGGCCGTGGTACTGCCGTACGACAAGCCAGGACCGGCCGCGGTGCGGATCACCCGCAACTGGTACGCCCCCGTCGGCGGTGTGCTGATGGCCGGCTGCGGGCTCTACGCCATGACCGGCTTTCCGCTCGACGACATCTGGCATCGGATCTTCGGCCAGGACGTCACACTGTGGGGGCCGACCCACCTGATGATGATCGGCGGCGCGAACTTCTCTCTGTTCGCCGTCCTCATGCTGGAGTACGAAGGCGCGCGATACTCAGAACAGGCTCAACCCGGCGAAGCGCTGGAGCGCCAAGATAAGTTGACGGTACGACTGCTGCGCTACCTGTCGTGCGGCGGTCTGCTGATCGGCATGTCGGTCTACCAGATCGAATTCGACTTCGGTGTCCCGCAATTCCGCCTGGTGTTCCAGCCGATGCTGATCGCCGCGGCAGCAACGGTCGGCACGGTCATTGCCCGGATGACCATGGGCAGAGGCGCCGCGATCATCGCAGCCCTTTTCGCGATCCTGCTGCGCGGTGCCGTCGCGCTGATCGTCGGGCCCATCCTCGGCGCCCCGATCAACTGGTTCCCGCTTTACCTGGGTCCGGCTCTCGTTGTCGAGTTGGTGGCCCTCACTCCGCTGTTCCGGCGTCCGATCCTGTTCGGCGCGGTCGCCGGGTTGGGTGTCGGCACCCTGGGACTCTGGCTGGAGTCGCTGTGGATCGGCGCGGTGTATCACTACCCGTGGCCGACCCCGCTGTGGCGGGAAGCACTGCCAACGGCGGTGCCGGTGGCGATCCTCGCCGGCGTCTGCGCGGCTCTCTTCGGCATGGTGTTGACCAACCAGCGTTTGCCCGGCAGAGCGTTCGGCATCACCGCCGTGGCGCTGACCGTGCTGGTGATCGGCGGCACGGTGGCCAACGGGCTGCACATCCATGTGCCCAAGCAGGACACCGCGACCATCAGCCTGGCCGACCTGCCGAGTAAGCCCGGAGAGCGGATGGTGTCCGCCGATGTGCGGATCAATCCCCCCACGCTGGTCAGCGACCGCCCGGACTGGCTCACGATCTTGTCCTGGCAGGGCAAGATGTCGAACGACCGGGGCCTTGAAATCGACCGCCTCAAGAGGGTCGGACCCGGACACTACGTGTCCACACAACCGATCCCGGTGTGGGGCGAGTGGAAGACGTTGCTGCGCGTGCAGGACGGCCGAACGCTGACAGCGGTGCCGATCTGGGCGCCGGCCGACCCGGCGATCCCGGTCCCGGAAATTGCGGCGCAGCCGGTCAGCACCAAGCCGTTCGTGCTTGAGGTGACGATTCTGCAGCGCGAACGCGACCCGAGCGTGCCCGCGTGGTTGTTCACCGCCGGCGGCATCGTGGTGCTGGTTTTCACGCTGACCGTGATCACCGCGCTGACCTGGGGTGCCGGCCGGATTAACGCGGCGGAAAGTGCGCCGACGCAGCCCGGCGAAGAGGCGCTGGACCGCTCTCCGCCGCAGGCGGCATGAAAGGGTCGCTGAGGCTTCCCGCGGCATTCGCCGCTGCCACTGGCGTCATCGTCTCGACGCTGCTATTCGGCCTGGTTGGCTGCGCTGGTTCACCGAAGGCCACCCAACCCGCGGGCGCTGGACTGGTCGTCGACATCACCATCGCCAAAGGGCAGGTGACGCCAACCAACGCCACCCTGCAGGCCACGGTCGCGCAACCGATCACGTTGCGGGTCACCAGCGACGCCACCGACGAGCTGCATGTGCACTCGGTGCCCGATCACAAGTTCCGGGTCGCCGCCGCAGCCAACCAGACCTTTCAGTTCAGCGTCGACGTCCCGGGCAACGTCGACGTTGAGCTGCATCACCTCGACCGGACGATCGCGACGATTCAAGTACGTCCGTGACCGGCCGGGTAATTCTGGCGCATGGTCTCGGCGGATCGAGCGACCTCCCGGTCCCCTATGCCTATTCGGTGATCGGCGCTGCCTGGGCGTTGACGTTTACCTTCGCCTTGGTCGCGTTCGCGTGGCGGCGGCCTCGGTTTGATCCGCTCAAACCCGGTCATCCGTTGCCGACAACGCTGACCGCGGTGGTGGATTCGCCGGTGGCGCGCGGGATCGTCGCCGCCGCGGTTTTGATTTTCACCGTGTGGGTGGTGCTGGCCGGGCTGTGCGGCCCGCAGACTCAGGCCAACGCGCTGCTCGGGGTGTTCTATGTGGTGCTGTGGGTCGGGCTGGTCGTCGTTTCGCTGTTGTTCGGACCGGTGTGGCGAGTGATCTCACCGGTGCGCACGCTGTATCTGTCGCTGCAGCGCATCACACCGGGACGCCTCAGCCGTCCACGGCTGGCCTATCCCGAAGCCTGGGGATATCGCCCGGCCGCGGTCGGCTTGTTCGCGTTTGTCTGGTTGGAACTGGCCAGCCCCAACCCGGCTTCGCTGCCGTGGGTGCAAACCTGGCTGCTGATCTATGCGCTGGTCTTGCTCAGCGGGGCTTGGCTATACGGACAGCGCTGGTTCGCCCGGGTCGACCCGTTCGGGGTGTACAGCATGGCGGTTTCGCGGCTTTCACCGTTTCGACGTAACCCCGAGACCGGGAGAATCGTCGTCGGCAACCCGTTCGATCACCTTCCGTCGCTGCCAATTCGGCCGGGCGTCGTCGCGATACTGGCGGTGCTGCTCGGCTCGACCGCATTCGACAGCTTCTCGTCGTCGGTGACCTGGCGCAATTTCGCCGACCGGCTTGCCCGCGCGGCGCACGGTGTGCCGGCGCCGGTGTCGTCGTCTGCACTGCGAACCGTCGGATTGCTGGTCTTCGTTGCGGTGGTGGCGACGACCTTTTCGCTGGCCGCCCGCGCGACGGGAGGGGTCGAGCGCGACCAGCGCCGTGCGTTACCCGGTCAAATGGCGCACTCGCTGATCCCGATCGTGGTCGGCTACATCTTCGCCCACTACCTGTCCTATCTCGTGGAGCGCGGCCAGCAGGCCGTGTTCTCCCTCGCCGATCCGTTCGGCCGCGGATGGAATCTGCTCGGGCTGGCACACCTTCACGTCGGCTACGTGCTGTCCATGCATCCGACGGTGCTGGCGGTGACCAAGGTGTCATGCGTGGTCACCGGACACATCGTGGCGGTGATTGCAGCCCATGACAGAGCGCTGCGGCTGCTGCCCGCCGGACATCAACTCACCGGTCAGCTCACCATGATGCTGGTCATGGTCGGCTATACCTTTACCGGCTTGTACTTGCTTTTCAGCGCCTAGCAGCGCAAGCCGCGAGCGTGCGTCGATGTACACACTCTGCGGCGTGTCAGCGTGCAAACACGCTCGCTCGCGGTTTGGTTTGTTCTGGCGCAGAGACGGGCAGCCACTAGCGGAATCCCCCAGGAGGTCAGGTAGATGAGTTCTGTGCCATCGATCACGCTCAATGACGGCAACGCCATCCCGCAATTGGGTTTCGGCGTCTTCCAGATCGAGCCGGATCAGACCGTCGAGGCGGTGCGTACCGCGCTGGAAATCGGCTACCGCCATATCGACACCGCCGAGATGTATGGCAACGAGAAGGAAGTCGGTCAAGGAATCCGCGATGCCGGGCTGGACCGCGGTGAGGTCTTCGTTACCAGCAAGCTCAACAACCGGTATCACCGGCCGGACGACGCCCGGCGCGCGTTCGAGGCCACGTTGAGCGCCTTGGGCTCTGATTATGTGGATCTGTTCCTGATCCATTGGCCGCTGCCGACTCTCTACGACGGCGACTTCGTCTCGACCTGGATCGTGTTGGAGGAATTTGCCAAGGAAGGCCGGGCTCGCAGCATCGGCGTGTCCAACTTCCAGGTGGACCATCTGGACAAGCTCGCCGAAGGATCGCAGACCGCGCCCGCGGTCAATCAGATCGAAGTACACCCGTACTTCGGCAACGAGCAGGTGCGCGCCTACGACCGCCAACACCAGATCGCGACCGAGGCCTGGTCGCCCATCGCACAAGGCAAGGTGCTCGACGATGCGACCATCACCGGCGTCGCCGACGCGCACGGCAAAACTCCCGCCCAGGTGGTGCTGCGCTGGCACATCCAGCGCGGCGACATCGTGTTTCCGAAGTCGGCTCACCGCGAGCGGATGCAGTCCAACTTCGACATCTTCGACTTCGAGCTGGACAGCGACGAGATGGATGCCATCACCGGCTTGGATCGCGGTGAATCTGGACGCACCGGTCCAAAGCCCGAGGAATTCGACTACCTCGGAGACTGACCACATCCGGTCGGTCAGCCGATCGAGTGCTCGGCCTTCTTGTTGCCGTCCCATCGGCGTAGCGCGGCGAAGCTGCCGACGATCTCTGCCGGTCGGCCCGCGATTCGCAAGGCCCGCCCAACTTGGGCTGCACCGACCCGACGGGCCAGCGTGACATGCCCGGTCCACCGACCGGGCAGGCTGTTCGGCATCGGACCGGGCGCCAAATGGGGGCCGCATATTCGGTGCACTTCGGCGTGCACCTCGAGCAGCTCGGCCGTCGGGACGATGAGTCGCGCCAGCACAACGCTGGCCCTGCCGAACAACAGCGACGCGCCGAGCGTGCAGTTCAGCGGTAGCCGTTGGGCCACCGGTCGCAGCAGCGCGTCGACGTCCGGTGCGATCCGGTCGGCCACCGCCAGGGTGACGTGCGGGCGACTGGCCGGCGCCTGGCTGGGTATCCCGACGGCGGCCAGATCCGCCCAGATGCGGCGGATCACAGCTTCGGTGTCGCGGTCGAAGACCAGCTCGATTGAATGCACCATCAGGCGACCAGCGCAGCGACCCAGTCCAGGTCGAATGCGTACGCGCTCATCACGGCGAACTCGGCGGCCGCCATCGATGCGGCACCGGCAGGCAGCGCCGCGCGCAGCGGCGCCAGGCGGGCCAGCGCACATCGGTTCGACGTCTCTACGACTCCGGGCTGCAGCGGCCAACTGCCGATCACCAATCCGGCGCAGCTGAGCCCATGGGTAGCAAGCGATTCCACGGTCAGCGCGGCGTGGTTGAGGGTGCCGAGCTCGGCAGTGGCCACCACCAGCACCGCGGCTTCCAGATCGGCCGCCAGATCCCGCAAGGTCGCACCAGTGTCGGTGAGTTGCACCAACAGGCCGCCGGCCCCCTCGACTAGGGTCAGCTGCCCCGGGTGGTCCAGTGCGCGAATGAGTTTCAGCACATTATTGCGGGTCGGCAACGACATCCCGGCCTGCTCGGCGGCCGCCGCCGGCGCCAGTGGCTGCGGGTAACGCGCAAGCCCCACCGCCTTGGTCAGCCCAGACAACCGGGTCACCTCGGCGAGGTCGTCGTCACCATCCTCGGTGCCGGTCTGAATGGGTTTGCACACCGCGACGTCGACGCACGCCTGCCGCGCGGCCGATGCCAGGGCGGCGGTGACGACGGTCTTACCAACCCCGGTCCCGGTCCCGGTGACGACCAGAACCGTCAACGCCGGGCCGCGCTGAGCACGTCAGTCAGCACCGTATGGGCCAGTTGGAGATCGTCAGAGTCCAGCGAAGCGCGGGCGGTGAGCCGCAGTCGCGACGTGCCGGCGGGCACGGTCGGCGGCCGGAAGCAGCCCACGCGCACCCCGGCGTCCAGGCAGGCGACGGCGGCTGCCAGCGCGGCCTCGGGCTCGCCAAGGAGCACCGACACCACCGCCGAGCGTGAGGCTTGGGTCACTCCGCAGATCTGCGCCAACGTCGCGGCGTGCCGCAGCACCGCCTCGGGCCGCCACGGCTGGGCGCTCAAGACGTGCAGCGCGGCCAGTGCCGCTCCGACGGACGCCGGCGCCAGACCGGTGTCGAAGATGAACGGCCGGGCGGCGTCGATGAGGTGATCGCGTACGGCCGACGATGCGAGCACCGCGCCGCCCTGGCTGCCGAGTGCTTTGGACAGCGTGGTCGTCATCACCACATCCGGCGCACCGGCCAGTCCCAGCTCGTGCAACAGTCCGCGCCCGCCGACGCCGCGCACACCCAAGCCGTGGGCCTCGTCGACGATCAGCAGTGCCCGGTGCCGACGGCACGCGTCGTGCAGTTGCCGCACCGGAGCCAACGCGCCGTCGGTGGAAAATACCGACTCGGTGATGACGACGGCCCGCTCCTCGTCCCTAGACGCTAATGCCGCCTCCACGGCATCGACATCGCGGTGTCCAGCCACCACCACCCGGGCCCTGGACAGGCGGCACGCGTCCACCAGCGAGGCGTGCGAGTAGGCATCCGACACCAGCAACGAACCAGGGCCGGACAATCCGACGACCGCCCCCAAATTGGCGGTATATCCCGAAGAGAAGACCAAACCGGTTGCAGCGCCGACGAATTCGGCCAGTGCGGACTCGAGTTGTTCGTGCAGTTCGGTGTTGCCCGTGACCAGCCGCGAGCCGGTTGCGCCGGCACCCCAGGTGCGCAGCGCGTCCACCCCGCCGTCGATGACGTCAGGATGCTGCGAGAGGCCCAGATAATCGTTGGACGCCAAGTCGAGTTCGGTGGCCACGGCCGGACGCGGGCGCAACGAACGTCGTAGGCCGGCCTGCCGGCGCTGCTGCTCAACCGCTTCCAGCCAGGCCAGCGGCGACGTGTCGATTCGCGTCATCGCCCTAGAGCCTACGAGAGCCGGTGAGTCGGGCCACCTCGACCATCGCGGAGGTGACCTGCGCGATCTCGGCGGGCGAGCAGATGAACGGCGGCATCGCGTAGACCAAGTTGCGGAACGGCCGTAGCCATACGCCACGGTCCAGCCCGGCCGGTGTGGCGATCGCCAGGTCGACCGGCCGGTCGCATTCGATGACGCCGATGGCGCCGCATACCCGGACATCGGTCACCGCGGGCAATGCTCGCGCCGGTGCGAGCCCGGCGGTCAGCCCGGCGCTGATCTCTGCGACCGACGATCGCCAGTCCTGGCTGAGCAGCAGCTCCACGCTCGCCACGGACACCGCGCAGGCCAGCGGGTTGGCCATGAAGGTGGGTCCGTGCATCAGGGCTCCGGCCTCCCCGAAGCTGATGGTGTGCGCAACATCGGTGGTGCACAGGGTCGCGGCCAAACCGAGATACCCGCCGGTCAGCGCCTTGCCGACACACATGATGTCGGGGGTGACGCCGGCGTGGTCGGCGGCGAATAGCTCGCCGGTGCGGCCAAAACCGGTGGCGATCTCGTCGAAGACCAGCAGCACGTCGTGCCGTGCGCAGATCTCCCGCAGGTCAGCCAGGTAACGCGGGTCATGGAAGCGCATTCCGCCCGCGCCTTGGACCACCGGCTCGACGACGACGGCGGCCAGCTCGGCGGCGTGTTCGGCCAGCTGCGCCTCGAACGCCGCACTGTAGCCGGACTCGTAGTCGCGGGGCACCTGCGGGGCGAACACTTGCCGGGCCAACACGTCGGCCCAAAGCGCGTGCATGCCGCCGTCGGGGTCGCAGATGCTCATCGGCGTGAAGGTGTCGCCGTGGTAGCCGCCGCGCCAAGTCATCAGCCGCTGTTTGCCGGGCTGGCCCCGGCTGCGCCAGTACTGCAGCGCCATCTTGACCGCGACCTCCACCGACACCGATCCGGAGTCACAGAAGAACACCGTCTCCAGCCCCGACGGGGTGATCTCGACGAGTAGCTGCGCCAGCCGTGCGGCGGGCTCGTGGGTCAGGCCGCCGAACATGACGTGGCTCATCGTCGCCAGCTGCGCGGCTACCGCCGCATCCAGGACCGGGTGGCCATGCCCGTGGATGGCCGTCCACCAGGAGCTCATCGCGTCGAGCACCTCCACCCGCTCGCCGCCGCGGATGAGCGTCAGCCATGCGCCGTGGGCGCCGACGGCCACCAGTGGCGGCACGGATTCGGCGCCGATCGTGCTGTAGGGATGCCACAGATGCGCCGCGTCGAGCGCGCTGATCTGCTCGGGCGTGAGCCCGGGAGTCGCCGCGGCCATAAGAAACGAGGGTAAAGCAGCCGCTCTCAGCTTCCGGTCGCAGAACTGCCGAGCATCCGGCAGCATTGAGCAATCATGGCTTCGCCGCAGCAGACCGACGATCCATCCCCGGGCAACCAGAAGCGGTCTTCGGACTCGCAGGAGGCCCGACCACCCATATTGCGGCTGCGACTGGTCCCATGGGACGTCGTCTGCGCAGTCGGAGGGTTGGCAGCGCTGGTGGTCGTGGCCGCCGCGACGGATTGGTACCCGCGGCTCTTCGGCTTCCTGCACGACGTGTGCACGGGTGACGAGTGCCCGCCGGTGCCCTACGGCGTGGATTTCTACATTTACCCGGTGGTGTGGGGCGGTATCGGGGCAGCGATTGCCGCAGCGGTGATCGGCCCGGTGGTGTCCCTGCTGAAGGGTTGGTACTTGTCGTTCTGGCCGCTGTTGGCGATCGCCATCCTCGTGATCAGCTCAGTGGCCGGCTCCACGTTGACGGCCTACAGCGAGCCTTACTGGCACCTGGCCGGTTGAGACCGAAATCACAACGGCCGCAAAAGATCGGGCGAAGCGGTCACCGTTGGGTCACGGTACGACAAAAAATCTTGCCGGGGACCCCTGCGCTATGGCACCCGTACTCATTTGTTGTCAGAGTGTCTGTAGTGACTGTTGTGAATTCAGCGGTTCACCGAAGGGTTCGCGTCCACACGGGGGTGTAGGTGGCGGCGCGGGGCCCCCGACGGGGCGGGCCAGCGCATAAGTCTCTGTGGTGAACCGACAGGGAAGACGGCGGACGCGCGCAGTCACCGCGCCGAGGCCACAGAGAGGTGATCGACATGAAACGCAGCTACGCCGTCCCGATTGGTCTGGCCTTGTTGATGACGCTGCCGATGGTGAACCCCGATGCCGCGAGCGCGGACCCTTCGTTGGTGGGCTACCAGCAGTCGACCAGTTACGTGATCCAGCGCGCGCTCGCGCAGCGCGGCGTGCCGTTCTTGTACGGAGGCGGCAACGCCGCGGGCCCAACCCGCGGCACCGGGCTGAAGGCCAACGTCGTGGGGTTCGACGCCTCGGGCCTGATCCAATACGCCTATGCCGGCGCCGGACTCAAAATGCCGCGGACCTCGGCCGAACAGTGCAACGTCGGCACCAAGGTCCCACCCGCGCAGGCGCGCCCCGGCGACCTGATGTGCTACGGCCCCGGCGGTTCGCAAAGCGTCGCGATGTACCTGGGCAACGGCCAGATGATCGAGGCCACCGAGCCTGCCGTCACGGTTTCGCCGGCACGCACCAGCGGCATGACTCCGTATCTGACACGAATAATCCAGGCCTGACCGGGATCCCTGGCGGCGGTCGGCGGGTTAGCTCCGGCCGTCGCCACCGTCGCGACGATCACAACCGGCGCGGCGCCGATAAGGTCGAACCATGCCGCCGACAGACTCGACCAATGCTGCCGCCGCTCCGCCCGCGCTGACCACCGTATGGCCAGGAAGTAGCTATCCACTGGGCGCCACTTTCGACGGTGGCGGCACCAACTTCGCGGTGTTCTCCGAGATCGCCGAAAAGGTGGAGTTGTGCCTGATCGACGACAGCCGCGGCGAGATGCGCATCCCTCTCGAGGAGGTCGACGGATACGTATGGCACGCCTACCTACCGACCGTCAGCCCAGGACAGCGCTACGGGTTTCGCGTGCACGGGCCGTTCGACCCGGCATCCGGCCACCGATGCGACGCCAGCAAGCTGCTGCTCGACCCGTACGGGAAGTCGTTTGACGGTCGCTTCAAGTTCGGCCAGGCGCTGTTCTCCTACGACATGGCCGTCGCTGCCAAAGACCCCGTCGAGACCGGTACTCCCCCGCAGGTCGATTCGCTCGGGCACACCATGACCAGCGTGGTGATCAATCCGTTCTTCGACTGGGCGACCGACCGTGCGCCCCGCACGCCGTATCACGAGACAGTCATTTACGAGGCGCATGTCAAGGGCATGACCCAGACCCACCCCGGCATCCCGCAAGCATTGCGTGGCACCTACGCCGGTCTGGCTCATCCCGCGATCATCGATCACCTCAAATCGCTGAACGTCACCGCGATCGAGCTGATGCCGGTACATCAGTTCCTGCACGACAGTCGGTTACTCGAGCTGGGCCTGCGGAATTACTGGGGGTACAACACCTTTGGGTTCTTCGCTCCACACAGCGCATACGCTGCCAACCGGCAGGCCGGCGGCGCGGTGGCGGAATTCAAGACCATGGTCCGGGCATTTCACGAGCAAGGCATCGAGGTGATTCTCGACGTGGTGTACAACCACACTGCCGAAGGCAACCAGCTCGGCCCGACGATCAACTTCCGCGGGATCGACAATAAGGCCTACTACCGGCTCGTCGACGAGGACCTGAGGCTTTACAAAGATTTCACCGGCACCGGCAACAGTCTCAACGCCCGCATGCCGCACACCTTGCAACTGATCATGGACTCGCTGCGCTACTGGGTGACCGAGATGCATGTCGACGGCTTCCGCTTCGACCTGGCCTCCACGCTGGCCCGTGAGTTCTACGACGTCGACCGACTGAGCGCGTTCTTCGACTTGGTGCAACAGGATCCGGTCATCAGTCAGGTCAAGCTGATCGCCGAGCCGTGGGACGTCGGCGAAGGCGGCTACCAGGTCGGCAACTTCCCAGGTTTGTGGACCGAATGGAATGGGAAGTATCGCGATACCGTGCGTGACTATTGGCGGGGCGAGCCCGCAACCCTTGGCGAGTTCGCGTCCCGGCTGACCGGGTCGTCGGACCTCTATGAGGCAACCGGCCGCCGTCCAAGCGCCAGCATCAATTTCGTCGTCGCGCACGACGGGTTCACCCTGAACGATCTGGTGTCCTACAACGACAAGCACAACGAGGCCAACGGTGAAGACAACCAGGACGGCGAAAGCTACAACCGGTCCTGGAACTGCGGCGTGGAAGGCCCGACCGACGATCCGGAAATCGTGGAACTGCGGCACCGACAGATGCGCAACATCATGGCCACGCTGATGCTGAGCCAGGGAACTCCGATGGTCGCGCACGGCGACGAGATGGGCCGCACTCAGCAGGGCAACAACAACGTCTATTGTCAGGACTCCGAGCTGTCCTGGATGGACTGGTCCCTGGTCGACAAAAACAGCGACCACCTGGCATTCACCCGCAAAGTCACCGAGTTGCGCAAAAGACATCCGGTGTTTCGTCGCCGCCGCTTCTTCGAGGGTCGCCCGATTCGCAGTGCCGACCAGGTGCGCGACATCGCCTGGCTGACACCCTTGGGCGACGAGATGACGTCGGAAGACTGGGACAGCGATTTCGGCAAGTGCATTGCGGTGTTCCTCAACGGCGAGGCACTGCCCGAGCCCGACGCACGCGGCGAGCGGGTAGTCGACGATTCGTTTCTGTTGTGCTTCAACGCCCATGACCACGAGGTGGACTTTGTGATCCCCCATGACGACTACGCCAAGGAGTGGACAGCGGAACTGGACACCACTGATCCCACCGGTGAGGTGGAGCTCGTCGTGAACGACGGCGACGAAGTTTCGCTGCCCGGACGGGCGTTGCTCGTGTTCCGTAAGACCCAGTAATCCATGGCTTTTCCGGTACTGTCCACTTATCGGCTGCAGCTGCGGGGTGCGTCAAGCGGCTTCGGATTCACCTTCGCCGATGCGCAGGATTTGTTGGACTATCTCGACGAACTCGGGGTGTCGCACCTGTACCTGTCGCCGATCCTGACCGCGGTCAGCGGCTCGGCACATGGCTACGACGTCACTGACCCGACGGCGGTGTCAGCCGAGCTCGGTGGCGCAGAGGGTTTGGCGCGACTGTCGGCAGCGGCGCAGGCTCGCGGCATCGGGCTAGTCATCGACGTCGTCCCCAATCACGTCGGAATAGACAAGCCGGAGCAGAACCCGTGGTGGTGGGATGTCCTGCGACACGGCCGGTCGTCGGCATATGCCCCGTTCTTTGATATCGACTGGGATTTGGCTGACGGCCGAATCGTCTTGCCGCTGTTGGGTTCCGACCGTGACGTCGCTGACCTGACCGTGGACGGGGACCTGCTGCGGCTAGGTGACCTGGCCTTGCCGATCGCGCCCGGCACCGGTGATGGCACCGGCCCCGAGGTACACGACCGCCAGCATTACCGGCTGATCGGCTGGCGCAACGGGGTGTGCGGTTATCGGCGCTTTTTTTCCATCACATCGCTGGCCGGGCTCCGCCAAGAAGACCACGCGGTGTTCCAGGCCAGTCACACCGAGGTGGCCCGCTGGTTCAGCGAAGGACTCGTCGACGGCGTGCGCATCGACCACCCCGACGGCCTGTCCGATCCAGCCGGGTATCTGAGGTGGCTGCGGGAGTTGGTCGGCCCGGACGCCTACATCGTGATCGAGAAAATCCTGGCCGCCGATGAGGCATTGGAGCCAACCCTGCCCGTGGCAGGCACCACCGGGTACAACATGCTGCGCGACGTGGGCGGGCTGTTTATCGATCCGACCGGAGCGCCTGCTCTCACAGCGCTTTACGAATCGACGGGTGGCGCCTATCAGGGCATGCCGGCGGTGCTACGCGACCTCAAGACGACCGTGGCCACCGGGACTTTGAGCAGCGAACTGGCCCGGCTGCGACGGGTCATCGTCGCCACCGCAGGCGCAGACCACCCGCAACTACCCGATGCGGTGGCCGCACTGCTCGGCCGCATCGACGTTTACCGCTTCGACTATCAGGGACTGGCGGCGCTGCTGCCCAGTGCGCTGGCCGAAGCCGCGTCTGCTCAACCGCAACTAGCCCGGCCGTTGGAAGTGCTGGCCGCTGCTGTTGCTGCCGGCGGCGAACCGGACACCCGGCTGCAACAGCTGTGTGGCGCGGTGACGGCCAAGTCCGTCGAGGATTGCCTGTTCTACCGCGACGCCCGCCTGGTCTCGCTTAACGAGGTCGGCGGCGAGCCGCATCGGTTCGGTGTCGGCGCCGCGGAATTTCACCACACGGCCGCCACCCGTGCCCGGCTGTGGCCACAGGAGATGACCGCGTTGACCACTCACGACACCAAGCGCGGCGAAGATGTGCGGGCCCGCATCGGGGTGCTGTCGCAGGTGCCGTCGTTGTGGGTGGAGTTCGTCACCCGCTGGGAAGGCCTCAACCCCTCACCTGACAATGCGACCGGATTGTTCTTGTGGCAGAACATCTTCGGGGTGTGGCCAGCCAGCGGTGACGTCACTGACGGGCTGCGGGATCGCCTGCACAGCTACACCGAGAAAGCCATCCGGGAAGCCGCGCTGCACACCACGTGGAATGATCCGGACACCGAATTCGAAAGCGCCGTGCATCGCTGGTTGGACGCAGTATTGGACGGCCCGGTGGCCGCACAGCTGACCGAGTTGGTCAACCAGCTCAACACCCACGCCGAAAACGACGCGCTCGGTCAGAAACTCCTCGCGCTGACCGTGCCGGGTGTCCCCGACGTTTACCAGGGCACTGAGCTGTGGGACGACAGCCTGGTCGATCCCGACAACCGGCGGCAAGTCGACTACCCCGCCCGACGACAGGCGCTGAAGTCTTTGCAGCACCCGAAAATCCGTGTCGTCCAAGCAGCTTTGCAGATGCGGCGCGCCCGCCCGGACACGTTCCTGCGAGGTGATTACCGTCCGGTGCTCGCAGCCGGCAGCGCGGCCGATCATGTGATCGCGTTCCGGCGCGGCGACGACGTGCTGGTCGCGGTGACGCGCTGGACAGTGCGTCTCGAGCAAACCAGCTGGGGCGACACCGAATTGAAGGTGCCCGACGGTACGTGGACTGACGCGTTGACCGGCCGGGTGATCGCTGGGCCGGTGCCGGCTGCCGAGTTGTTCGCCGAGCTGCCGGTGGCTTTGTTGGAGCGCACCGATGCATGAATTCGCGGTGTGGGCACCCAAACCTGAAAACGTCCGCCTCGACGTGGATGCCACGGTCTATCCCATGACACGTGACCGCGACGGCTGGTGGCGGACGGCCGTCGACGCGGCACCCGACGCCCGCTACGGATATCTCCTCGACGACGACCCCAAGCCGCTGCCCGACCCGCGCTCGCCGCGCCAGCCCGACGGCGTGCACGAACGGTCGCAGCTGTGGGAGCCTGCGGCACAGGCGTGGACGGACGGCGACTGGACCGGACGTGGCGTGCAGGGCGCGGTGATCTACGAGCTGCACATCGGCACCTTTACCCGAGCGAGCACCTTCGACTCAGCCGTCGAAAAGCTGGATTATTTGGTGGATCTCGGTGTCGATTTCGTCGAGATAATGCCGGTCAACGCGTTTTCGGGCACACACGGCTGGGGATACGACGGCGTGCTGTGGTACGCCGTGCACGAAGGCTACGGCGGACCCGACGGACTGGTCCGATTCGTCGACGCCTGCCATCGCCGCGGCTTGGGCGTGCTGATCGACGCGGTATTCAACCACCTCGGCCCGTCGGGCAACTACCTCCCTCGGTTCGGCCCGTACCTGTCGTCTGCGAGTAATCCGTGGGGGGAAGGCATCAACATCGCCGACGCCCAGTCCGACGAAGTACGCCGCTACATCATCGGCTGCGCGCTGCGCTGGATGCGTGATTTCCACGCCGACGGCCTGCGGCTGGACGCGGTTCATGCACTGTTCGACACCACCGCCATCCACATCCTGGAAGAACTGTCAGCCGAAACCGAGGCGCTGGCCGAGCAGCTGGGCCGTCCGCTGTCGCTGGTCGCCGAGAGCGACCTGAACGACCCGCGGATGATCACTCCCCGCGCCGGTGCCGGCTACGGGATGACGGCGCAGTGGGATGACGACATCCACCACGCCATCCACACCGCGGTGTCCGGGGAGCGCCAAGGCTACTACGCCGACTTCGGGTCGCTGGCCACGCTGGCAAAGACGCTGCGGAACGGGTTCTTCCACGCAGCTACCTACTCGTCGTTTCGTGGGCGGCGTCACGGTCGGCCATTGGACGCTTCCAGCATCCCGGCTACCCGGCTGCTGGCCTACACCTGCACCCACGATCAAGTCGGCAATCGCGCGCTCGGGGACCGACCGTCACAGAACCTGACCTACGGCCAGCTGGCCATCAAAGCCGCGCTGGTGCTCGGGTCGCCCTACACCGCCATGCTCTTCATGGGTGAAGAATGGGGAGCGTCGACGCCGTTCCAGTTCTTCAGCTCGCATCCAGAACCCGAGCTGGCCCGCGCCACCGCCGAGGGGCGCAAAAAGGAATTCGCCGATCACGGGTGGGACGCCGACGACATTCCCGACCCGCAGGACCCGCAGACCTTCCAGCGCTCGAAACTCAACTGGGACGAGGTAGACACCGGCGAACATGTGCGGCTGCTCCGCATCTATCAGGACTTGATTGCCTTGCGGCGCAGTGAAACCGACTTGGCCGATCCGTGGCTGGGGCACCTGCTCGTCGACTACGACGAGGATCGGCGGTGGCTCGTCTTGCGTCGCGGCCGGCTGGCAATCGCCTGCAATCTGGGCGCCGAGCCGGTAACTGTCCCGTTCACCGGCGAGGTGGTGCTGTGCTGGGGCTCCCCTGGCGTCGGCGACGAAAGCACCGAGCTGCCAGCACATTCGTTCGCGATCCTGCGGTCACCTCAGTAACTCAACTGCCAGTCCGGTAAGCGCGAGCGTGCGTGTTTGCACGTCGACACGCCGTCAGTGCTGTACATCTGGGCACGCTCGCGCGCAGAAAAAGCCATTGCGCTGCCCGATGTCACTGGCACATTCGTTCGCGATCCTGCGGGCTGTGGATATCTGACTACCGGGGCGGACCGCCGCCGCTGATGATTCGCGGATGAGTCATCACGAACTGTTGCCGATTCCCTCGATGAAGACCGCCACCGATCCTGTCCATTCGGCCGCCGACTTGCGGCAGCGGTGGCGAGCACTGATGGGACCGTTGGGGTTTGAGGAACGGCGGCTGTGGTACGCCTTCGTCGGGCCGGATCGTTGCTTGATCAAAATGCTCAATGAACTGCCGATCGGCCCGCGCCCTATGGGCGGGATCCTGTGGAACCTCATGTCCACGCTGCGCGCGCTGCTCGACGATCTGGCATCAGGCACTACGGTTGCCCTGCTACTGACCGGACCCGGGCGCGGACCAATTTCCTCCGCTGACCGGCTGTGGGCCAAGGCGCTAACGGAGATGTCCGAAAAGTTCGGCGTGCCGATCGAGCCGATCTTCCGGGCCAACGATGAATCGCTGGAGCTAGTCGGCTAGAAGCCGTTTGCAACTCGTGGTGGCTCAACCCAGGAGCGAAGCCGGGCGCCGGGGCCGCTGCCATACACGGCCAGCCACTGGTCGCCGCTGAGGGGGCGCCTTATATCACGGCCGAACCCGCCTTAGCTGCAGTTACCCTGCATGGTTTCGACGATGAATCGGCCCTGTGTAATTCCGCGAAGGTAAGGGAACCCGAAGACCATGCCGAACGAATCGAGTCAAGACGTAGCACGGCGGATGGCCGATTTAGCCCGCTCGGTCGCGACGCTCCGTAGTGTCGACGATGTCCTTGCCGGTGTGACGAGCGCCGCAGTTGAACTACTGCCGGGGGCCGAAACCGCTGGTGTGCTGTTGGTTAGCAAGAACGGCAAATTCGAATCCTTATTCGGCACCTCTGAGCTGATCTACGAACTGGACCGACTGCAGGCAAGGTGTGGCTCAGGTCCGTGCGTCGACGCGGCGGTCGATGAGTTGGTGGTCCGCACAGACGATTTCGAGAACGAGCAACGTTGGCCGGAGTACTCCCGCGCAGTGTGTGAACTCGGTGTGCGAAGCAGCCTGTCGTTCAAGCTATACACCGGCGATCGCACCGCGGGCGCGTTGAACCTGTTTTCGCTGCAGCCGCATGCTTTCACCCCAGAGTCCGAAGCTGTCGGCTCGGTGCTGGCAGCCCATGCCGCCGCAGCCATCCTGGCCAGCCGCGAAGGCGAACAGCTTCAGTCCGCGCTGCTCAGCAGAGACCTCATCGGCCAAGCTAAAGGCATCATTATGGAGCGATTCCACGTCGATGCCGTACGCGCCTTCGAAATGTTGCGGCAACTCTCGCAAGAGATGAACGTGCGGTTGACCGAGATCGCTCAACGGATTGTCGACGCCCGCTAACGCGTTCAGTAGAACTACGGGGCGGGTTTTGGGCTCTCCGAGGTGTGCCTCTCGCGTTGGCTACAACAGATATCGGTAAGCCGCCGAGCCGGGCTCGATGGTTTCGATTTGCATCTCGGTGGCCCGCATGCGCTGCAGTAGGCCTTCCAGGTCTGCGGCCGACCCCAGCTCGATACCGACGAGCGCCTCGCCGGTGTCCCGGTTATTGCGTTTGACGTACTCGAAGAGCGTGATGTCGTCGTTGGGCCCGAGAACGCCGTCCAGGAACCGGCGCAACGCTCCCGGCTCCTGCGGAAAGTCGACCAGAAAATAGTGTTTGAGGCCCAAATGCACCAGCGAGCGCTCCAACACTTCTCCGTACCGGGACACGTCGTTGTTACCGCCGGAGACCAGGCAGACAACGACAGAATCCGGCTCGACGTCAGCTTCCATCAGGCCCGCGATCGCCAGAGCACCTGCGGGCTCGGCGATGATTCCCTCGTGTTGATAGAGGTCGAGCATTGCGGTGCACACCGCGCCCTCGTCGACTGTGGTGATCGACACCATGTCACCAGCGGCGGCCAATGCGGCGTAGGTCAGCTTGCCCGCCTTGGCTACCGCCGCACCGTCGACGAATTGGTCGACATGGTCCAGTGTCACCGGGCCGCCGTTGGCCAGCGCGGCCATCATCGCGGCAGCGCCGGCTGGTTCGATACCCAGCACCGCGGTATTCGTGGTCCGTTCGGCCAGGTAGGTGGTGATACCGGCGATACATCCGCCGCCGCCAACCGGGACCACCACCAGATCCGGCTCGCCGTCGAGCTGATCGAGCAGTTCGACGGCGATCGTGCCCTGGCCGGCGATGGTCCGCGGATCGTCGAACGGCGGGACCAGCGTGGCGCGGGTGCGGGCCACATCTGCGAGCGCGGCCTCGGCGGCCAAATCATAGGTCGAGCCGCCCACGATCAGTTCGATGAACTCCCCGCCGTGATAGCGGATGCGGTCACGCTTTTGTTTGGGCGTCTTGGCCGGCACGTACACCCGCCCGCGGATGCCCAGTGACCGGCAAGCGTAGGCGAAGCCCTGCGCGTGGTTGCCCGCCGATGAGCACACCACGCCGGCGGCAATCTGCTCTGGGGACAGCTGTACCAGCAGGTTGTAGGCGCCACGCAGCTTGTAGGAGCGCACGGTCTGTAGGTCTTCGCGCTTGAGGTAGACCCTGGCGCCGGTCGTGGCGGACAACCTGTCGCTGAACTGGAGCGGGGTGGGTGTGATTACCCCGGCGATTCGCTCCGCCGCCGCGTCGATGTCGGCCGCCGAGACAGCAGCCAGCGGCCCACTACCTGGGATCATCGAGCTTTGGCTCAGTTCGGCGGACACCGGTCAATGGTGCCACCCAGCTGCACGTTCAGTGCACAGGGGTGAGCACAAAGACCGGAATTTGCCGATCCGTCTTGGTCTGGTAGTTGGCGTAGTCCGGCCAGGCCTCGACGGCGCGCTCCCACCAGGCCGCCTTCTCGTCGCCGAAGACCTCCCGTGCGTCGTAGTCGCCGGTGACCGTCCCATCCTGCAACTCGACCCGCGGATTCTTCTTGACGTTGTAGTACCAGACCGGATTCTTCGGGGCCCCACCCAGCGACGCCACGATCGCGTACTGGCCGTCGTGCTCGACCCGCATCAGCGGGGTCTTGCGGATCTTGCCGGTCTTGGCGCCCACCGTGGTCAGCAGGATGACGGGCTTCCCCTGCAGATCGGTGGCCTCGGTCCCGCCCGAATCCATGAACTTCTCGGCGTGCTCGCGGGCCCAGTCGGACGAGCTTGGGGCATATTCACCTGAAAGGGGCATGCACCACATTAACCGCGACGGCCCAGGGCTTCCGCTTTCGACGCGATCACGATGCGGCAACGCCAGCTTGTGAGGTGGTGTCCGCCGTGTAGAGTGTGCGACCGACGCTGGGCCTCGGGCATGCCAAGCCATGTGCGGCCGGATTCCGGTGCCGATCTGTGAGCACCGCCGCCCGCCCCTGAACTCGCGCAGACCCGTCCCTCGCGCGCGTCGACATCCACCCGAAGAGATCGGACGTGACCCACGATGCTGGGGTACTTGAGTTGTGTCTCTGTGCGCGTCGTCACGCGAACAGTGCCGCAGGCTACTTTGTCCGGATCCCGGTAAACGTCAGTGGCCATCACCGAAGTTCCTGAGTACGCCCATCTGAGCGATGCGGATATCAAGGCGTTGGCAGCCGAGTTGGACAACATCCGTTGCGAAATCGAGGATTCGCGCGGTGCCAAGGACCGTCAATACATCCGGCGCGCCATCGCCTTTCAACGATGCCTCGAGGTCGCGGCGAGGCTGACTATCGCTGGCAGCAAAAGCAAATTTGGATGGGCGGCGGGAACCGTCGCGCTGGCCGTGGCCAAGTGTGTCGAGAACATGGAGCTCAGCCACAACATCACTCACGGTCAGTGGGATTGGATGAACGACCCGGAAATTCATTCGAGTACCTGGGAATGGGACATGGTCGGTCCCTCATCGCACTGGCAGTCTTCCCACAATCACCGACACCATATGTTCACCAACGTCGTCGGCGTGGACGACGACCTCGGATTCGGAGTCCTGCGGGTCACTCGCGACCAGGAGTGGCAACCCAGTTCCTTGGCCCAGCCGTTGCGCGCGGTGCTGCTTGCAGTCCTCTTCGAATGGGGCGTCGCACTGCACGGCCTGTACTCGGTACAGGAGCGCGAGACGACAGACGCCGCCAAAGCCGCCCACACAAGGGCGATGATCCGCAAGATGGCTCGCCAGGTCGTCAAGGATTATGTTCTCTTTCCTGCGTTGAGCCGCCGACGGTGGCGCGGGACACTTGGGGCGAACGTGGTGGCCAACGGGTTGCGCAATGCGTGGGCGTACGTGGTAATCGCCTGCGGTCACTTCGCTGACGGAGCGGAAAAGTTCACCGCGTCGGTTTTGGAGGATGAGGCGAAACCCGAATGGTACCTCCGGCAGATGCTGGGTACCGCAAACTTTCGAGCCGGACCGGCACTGGCGTTCATGACCGGAAACCTTTGCTACCAGATCGAGCATCACCTCTTCCCCGATCTACCTAGCAATCGCTATCCTGCCATCGCTGAGCGGGTGCGCGCTTTGTGTGTCACCTACGACTTGCCATACACGACAGGTCCGTTGCTTCGTCAGTTCCTCCTCACCGTCCGCACCATCTGCAAATTAGCGCTACCGGACCGGTTTCTTTCCGCTACCTCTGACGACGCACCCGAAACCGCCTCCGAGAACAAGTTCCGGAAGGTCAACAAGCGATCGGACTTGTCATGCGTCGGGGACGATGTGCGGCGACGCGGATTGGCCACCGCACTACTTACCCGCCGGAACCGACGCCAGCCCGAAGCGCGCCGTCACGCCTAGCTATTTCGACCCGGACCCTCCGTGGTTAAGCCGGTTGGTCCGCCGATGCCCTCCCGGGCTCGTGGACATCTGGGCCCGGTTCGCTTGCGTACAACTCCTCGATCTCGTCGGCGTATTTGGCCATGATCGGTCGGCGCTTGAGTTTCATCGTCAGAGTGATCTCGTCACCGCCGGGCTCCCACAGGCTGGGCAGCACGCGGAAGCGCTTGATCTGCTCAACCCGCGACAGTTTGGCGTTGCCCTCCGCTACCCCCGCCGCGATGCGGGCGATCACCTGTGGGTCGGCTGCCAGCGCCTCGGCAGATGCGTCGGCGATTCCGTGCTGGGCCGCATACGGGCCAACCGAATCGGCGTCGAAGACCAATAGCGCGGTGTTGTACGGACGGCCGTCGCCGATGGCGAGCATTGCACCTACCATCGGACAGGCGGCCTTCACGGTGGTCTCGATGTTGGCCGGCGACATGTTTTTTCCAGCTGCATTGATGATCAGCTCTTTCTTCCGGTCGACAATCCGCAGATAACCGTCGGTGTCGACGTCCAGGATGTCGCCGGTGTGCAGCCAACCGTCCGGATCGATGGCTTCGGCGGTCTTCGCCGGCTCGCCGCGGTAGCCCTTCATCACCAGGGGTCCACGCACCAAATATTCGCCGTCGTCGGCAATCTTGGCCTCCAACCCGGGCAGCAACTTGCCGACCGTGCCTAGCCGCGCCTCAGCTGGGTGGCTCACGCTGGCAACGCAACTCAGCTCAGACATGCCCCACACCTCGGCGATCGGGATGCCGATAGCAGTGAAGAAGGCCAACGTCTCCTTTGGTATCGGGGCCGCCCCCGAAACCGCCCATCGCAACTCGGCGAAACCGAGGCGCTCCCGTAGCGTAGACAGCACCAGCGCGTCGGCTTTCTCCCATTCGGCCGTTGCGTCGTCGGAAAGCGGCTCGCCGGCGACCAGCGCTGCGGCGCGTTTCCCGGCGACCGACATGGCCCATTCCAGATCCTGACGCTTCGCATCATCCGCCTCGTGGCTAACGGCGAATTCAATTGCTGCTCTGAGCTTTTCCCAGACCCGGGGCACGGCCCCCCAGACCGTCGGGCGCGCGTCGGAAAGCGCCGCCGCGATCGCGCGAGCATCCGAAACCACAGTGATCTGGGCTCCGAACACCTCTTGGTTGTACAACGCCATCGTGCGGTCGGCGATGTGCGCCGTGGGCAGAAACGACGTGACGCGATCACCGAACTCAACGCCCAAAACCGCGTCGAGAGCTTGCGCCTCAAACAGCAGGTGGGCGTGCGTCATCTCCACCCCTTTGGGATTTCCCGTTGTCCCGGAGGTGTAGATGAGCGTGACCACGTCGTCGGGTTGCACCGCCCGCCAGGTCGACTCGAAATCGAAGTCGTCGGCGGCGGCGGCGTAAAGCTCGTCCAGCGAGAGGGTGCCATCCGGGGAACCGTCGATGCAGACGATGTGCGCGAGTTCCGCGCCACTGGCCCGGATCCGGTCGACGTACTGCTGCTCGCAGATCACCACTTTGGTGCCCGCATTGTCGAAAACGTAGGTCAGCTGTTCGGCTGGAAGCGTGTTGTACACCGAGAACGAGGTGGCGCCAAGGTGCTGGGCGCCCACTTCCAGCGGGTAGAACTCGACGCGGTTGGCCATCATCAGCGACACCGTGTCACCGTGGCGGACCCCGAGCCCGCCCAGGCCGGCAGCAACCCGACGTACATCAGCCGCGTACTCCCGCCAGGTCAGGGTCTGAGTGTCACCGGGAGTGCGCAGCGCTACAGCGTCCGGGTCGATCGCGGCGTTGCGCTGGAATGCCTCGCACAGCGTGGCCGGCGGCGTGGAAGCCGTCGTCCCGGTTGTCGAATCGATCATGGAGTCGAGGCTACTCAGGAACGGTAGGTTGCCGTTATGGGAATTGCGATCACCGAGCTGACACCGGTCGAGCGGACCGCGCTGGTGACCCAGTACGCCCGCGCACTCGACAGCCGTTGGCCCCGGCCGATACTCGGCGACACCCTTGCTGACCAGATCGTTGGCAAGATCGACTTCGACTTCCCCGCGCTGGGCGTGCCATCGAGCGCGGTGCGCCAGACTGCCCTGCGCGCCAAGATGCTCGACGATCGGGTACGAACTTTCGTCTCCGAGCACCCCAACGCCGTCGTTGTCTCTCTCGGCGCGGGACTGGACACCGGCATGCTCAGGGTCAAGCCGCCGGCCAGCGTCGACTGGTACAACGTCGATCTGCCGAACGTCATCGCGTTGCGCGATGAATTAATGCCAGCCGACGACCACGCATACTCGCTGGCGGCATCGCTGGCCGACGATGCCTGGAGCGACCAGATCCCGTCCGACCGGCCCACCATGCTGGTCGCCGACGGATTACTGGCGTTTGTGTCCGAACCAGTGATCATCAACCTGTTCCGCCATATTCCTGAGCATTTCCGGTCCGGCGAAGTGGCTCTGAACGACTATGGGCGGGTCAGCCGGTCAAGCCTGGTGGCCATGAAAGTTGTCTTCAGCGCCGTCGGAAACCAGTGGATCTACCGAGGTTTCAAGGACGCCCGACTGCCCCAGAGCTGGAGTCCGCGCCTGACGCTGGTCGAGGAGACCAGCCTGGCGCACGCTCCGGAGGTCGACCTGTTTCCGGCAGGCGCGCGTTTGTCAACCCGACTGATGGGCATGACCAAGGCCGGTGCTCGCACGGCGCGGATCTTGCGCTATCGGTTCTAGGCCGTGAAGCAGAGAAGGTGACGAATATGGGCGCGACGCTGATCACCGGCGCAAATGTGTGGGACGGCATTTCTGATCGGGCGGTGCCGCGCCAAGTGCTGGTGGTCGACGACCGTATCCAGCAGGTCGGCGACGCGATCGAGCCACCGGCTGACGCGCAGGTGGTCGACCTAGCCGGTCACACCGTGACACCGGGGTTCATCGACTGCCACACCCACGTGACTTTGGCGCCGCCGGTCGGCGTGCTGATGGCCCTGCAATCCAGCGTCGCCAAGACCCTGAAGGCGCTGCCCGTGCTGCGGGCCTTGCTGATGAACGGGTTCACTACGGTGCGCGATCTGGCCTGCGGCGATGTGGACTATCCGACAATCGACCTGCGCAACGCCATCGAAGCCGGGATCGTCGAGGGCCCGCGGATGGTGGTGGCGCCGCATATGATTTCGGCGCGCGGCGGCCACGGCGACTTCAGCGGGATGGTCACCGATGAATATCAGGGTCCGTCGCGGCAATTGGAATTGGCAGCAGCCGATGGTGACGACGAGATCCGGACCAGGGTTCGGCAGGAGATCCGAGCGGGCGCCGACTGGATCAAGTTCGCGGCGACCGGGGGTTTCGCCTCACCATCCGACGAACCCGGCCACGCCACCTACAGTCAGCACGAGATGGATGTGCTGGTGGCCACGGCCGCCGACCTCGACATCCCCGCGACCCCACACAGCTACGGCGACGACGGTATTCAGCGCGCTGTGCGCGCGGGCGTGCGCAGCATCGAACATGGAAACCTCGCGTCGGCGCACACCTTGCAAATGATGGAGGACGCGGGAGTGTTTTTGGTGCCCACCCAGTACGTCATCCTGTCGGCAGCTCGGCGCGAGGACGACGACCCTTACTGGACAACGGTTTCCGAACACATGCGCCGCAAGTTTGGCAAGTACCGCGGCGCGTTGTTGGATGCTGCCGAGCGGCTGGCGGCGAGCAATGTCCGGATCGCATTCGGAACCGACGCCGGAATGTTTCCGCACCACGAGAATTGGCGTGAGTTCCCGATGATGGTGTCGACGGGTATCAGCCCGCTGCGGGCGCTGCGTGCTGCCACCAGTGTGGCGGCCGAACTACTGCGCCTCGACGACCTCGGCGTCATCGCAGAGGGCAAGATCGCCGACTTGGCCGCCATGCCCGGCGACCCCTTTACCGACATCGAGGTCACCGGCCAAGTGGATTTCGTCATGAAAGAGGGCATGGTTGTCAAGGATCCGACCACCGATTCGCGCCGAGCGTGAGGCCAGCTTCACATTCGAGGGGCTTTAGCCGCTCAGGCAACCCGGACCGAGCAGCTCCTTGAGGTCGCCCATCAGTGCGGGGGACGGCGTCACGCGCAGCGACGCGTCCAGCTCGAGCGTGGTGATCCGGTCTCCGCTGACCAGCCGCAGATGCACTTTCGACGTGCCAGGGTGGCGGGCCAGTACTAGTTTGAGCGCGCTGACCTTGTCGATCGTGCACTGTCGGGTAGGCAGACTGACTGCCAGGGGCCGATCCAGTTGTGCGCTGGAAAAATCGGGCACCACAAGGTCGTTGGCGATTAGCGCAATCCGGTCATCACGGATCGCGACCTTGGCGGTGACGACGACCACCGCGTCATCGACGATGTCAGCACCGATCGCGGAGTAGGTGTGCGGGAAAAACATTACTTCGATACCGCCGGTGAGGTCTTCCAGCTGCGCGGAGGCCCACGGCATTCCGTTCTTGTTGACCCGCCGGTTCACCGAGGCCAGCAGGCCGCCCACCTTCACCAACGTGTCGTTGGCGATATCGCCGTCGAGTATTGCCGGAATGGCCGTATCGACCTGGGTCGCCAGCAGGTGCGCCACCCCGTTGAGCGGATGTCCGGACACGTACAAGCCCAGCATCTCGCGCTCCAACGCAAGCTTGTGCTTGTCGTCCCATTCCTCGTCGGGCACCCTGATGGTGAACACCGCGTCGGCGCCTGGTCCCCCATCATTCGGGTCACCGCCGAACAGGTCGAATTGTCCCATCGCCTCGGCCTTCTTGGTACCTAATACCGAGTCGACGGCGTCGGTATGGACCAGGAACAGGCCTTTGCGTGGGTGTTTCAGTGAGTCGAATGCGCCGGCTTTGATCAGCGACTCGGTGACTTTCTTGTTGCACGCCGCGATGTCTACCTTGTTGAGATAGTCGGAGAAGTCGGTGAACTTACCCTTCTGGGTGCGGGTGCTCAGCAGCGAGGCAACCACGTTGGCGCCGACGTTGCGGACCGCGCCCAGCCCGTAGCGGATGTCGGTACCCACCGAGGCGAAGTGCAATCCGGACTCGTTGACATCGGGCGGCAGCACGGTGATGCCGAGCTTGCGGCAGTCCGCCAGGTAGACCGCGGCTTTGTCCTTGTCGTCACCGACCGAGGTGAGCAGGCCCGCCATGTATTCGGCCGGATAGTTCGCCTTCAGGTAGGCCGTCCAATACGACACCATGCCGTATCCAGCGGCATGCGATTTGTTAAACGCGTAGTCAGCGAACGGCAGGATGGTGTCCCACAAGGCTTTGATCGCTTTGGCCGAGAATCCGTTGGCCTGCATGCCTTCCGAGAAACCTTCGAACTCCTTCTCCAGCACTTCGCGCTTCTTCTTGCCCATTGCCTTGCGCAAAATGTCGGCTCGAGCCAGCGAGTAACCAGCGACCCTCTGCGCGATGCGCATGATCTGCTCCTGATACACGATCAGGCCGTAGGTCTCGGCAAGGATGTCGCGCAGTGGTTCCTCGAGTTCGGGATGAATGGGTTTGATCGCCTGCCGGTTGTTCTTGCGGTCGGCGTAGTCGTTGTGCGCGTTCATGCCCATCGGGCCGGGCCGGTACAGTGCGATCACCGCGACGACGTCTTCGAATCCGGTGGGCTGCATGCGGCGCAGCAGGTCGCGCATCGGCCCGCCGTCGAGTTGGAACACCCCGAGCGTTTCACCGCGGCCCAGCAGATCGAAGGTGGCCTTGTCGTCCAGCGGCACGGATTCCAGGTCGAGGTCAATTCCCCTGTTGGCTTTGATGTTTTCGATCGCATCGCCGATGATCGTCAGGTTGCGCAGCCCCAGGAAGTCCATCTTCAGCAGGCCGATGGCCTCGCACGAGGGGTAATCCCAGCCGGTGATGATCGCGCCGTCTTGCGGCCGCTTCCACAGCGGGATCGCCTCGGTCAGCGGTTCGCTGCTCATGATCACCGCGCAGGCGTGCACACCTGCATTGCGAATCAAGCCTTCAAGGCCGCGCGCGGTTTGGTAGATGGTCCGCACATCGGGGTCAGTGTCAATCAAGCCGCGGACCTCGGCGGCCTCCTTGTAACGCTCGTGGTCGGGATCGGTGATGCCCGATAGCGGGATGTCCTTGGCCATGATCGCCGGCGGTAACGCCTTGGTGATGCGGTCGGCGATCGCGAAACCGGGCTGCCCGTAATGGATTCGGGCGGAGTCCTTCAGCGCCGCTTTGGTTTTGATGGTGCCGAAGGTGATGACCTGCGCGACTCGGTCATGTCCCCACTTGTCGGCGGCGTAGCGCACCATTTCGCCGCGGCGACGGTCGTCGAAGTCGATGTCGATGTCGGGCATCGAGGTGCGCTCGGGGTTGAGGAACCGTTCGAACAGGAGCCCGTGCGGGATCGGGTCGATGTCGGTGATGCTCAGCGCGTAGGCCACCAGCGAGCCGGCCGCCGACCCGCGGCCCGGACCGACCCGGATGTCGACGGACCGCGCGTAGTTGATCAGATCGGCGACGATGAGGAAGTAGGACGGAAACCCCTTGTCGCAGATGACCTTGATCTCGTAGGCGGCCCGTTCTGCATAGCTGTCCGGGGGGCCGCCGGGAAACCGCCGGCGGAGACCGGCGTCCACCTCGTGGCGCAACCAGGACGCCTGGTCGTGCCCGTCGGGCACCGGGAAGATTGGCATCCGGTCGCGCGGTGCCCACACATCGGCGTAGGAGCTCACCCGCTCGCCGATCAGCAGCGTCGAGTCGCATGCACCGGCGACTTCGCTGTCCCAGATCGCTCGCATCTCGGCTGCCGACTTCAGGTAATAGCCGTCGCCGTCGAACTTGAACCGGTTCGGATCCGACAGCGTCTTGCCGGTCTGCACACACAGCAGCGCCTCATGGTTGTGCGCGGCTTCGCGGGTGACGTAGTGGCAGTCGTTGGTTGCCAGCGGCGGGATGTTGAGCGTTCGGCCGATCTCCAGCAGCCCGTCACGCACGCGACGTTCGATGGACAGCCCATGGTCCATCAGCTCGAGGAAATAGTTGTCGGGCCCGAAGATCTCCCGCCACTTGGCGGCAGACTCGAGCGCTTCGCGCGTCTGCCCGAGCCGCAGCCGGGTTTGCACCTCCCCGGACGGGCAGCCGGTGGTGGCGATGATGCCCGCGGCGTGCTCGGCGATCAGCTCGGCGTCCATCCGCGACCACTTGCCGAGCTGGCCCTCGAAGGAAGCCAGCGACGAGAGCTTGAAGAGGTTGCGCAAGCCAGCGGCGTTCTCCGCGACCATGGTCAGGTGGGTATACGACCCGCCGCCCGACACGTCGTCGCTTTTTTGTCCTGGGTCGCCCCACAAGATGCGGCGGGTATCAAAACGAGAAGCGGGTGCCACGTAGGCCTCGACACCGATGATCGGCTTGATTCCGGCCGCGGTAGCGGCGTTGTAAAACTCACTGGCGCCGAACATGTTGCCGTGGTCGGTCATCCCGATCGCGGACATCTCCAGCCGTTGCGCCTCGGCCAGCATCGGCGTGATTTTCGCGGCACCGTCCAACATCGAGTACTCGGTGTGGTTATGCAGGTGCACGAACGATTGGTTCATAGGGACGCCAGTCTATGGCCGCACACTGACGCATCCCCGGCGTGTCGGAGAGTGTGTCTCGTGTCTGTCCGCCGATGCAGCGAGCTGTCCGCGTGCGGCAGGCTGCCGGCGTCACCGCTTCGTTGTGACGCAAAGCCTTCTTGACTTTGCCAAAAGCGACCTCCGGCAAGACAGCCAGCAAAAGGCAACCGGTGATCGCTTTCCCCACGCACGGGGCCAACCAGGTTAACCTCGACGATCGTGCAGTAACCAGCGGCTTCCTCCGACATGTTGGAAGCGCGCAGGCATCGATGTGAAATTTGCTAGGCTCCAACCGTGGCGGCGCACGACTGCCGCGAGCGACTGATCGATGCCATCCTGAACCTGTCTATGAGATTCGGGTATGAGACCACGACCGTCGATCAGATCGCCGCGGCCGCAGACCTAGCGCCTGCTGAGTTTGTGCGTTGTTTTGCGACCAAGGATGCAGCAGTGATGTCCATCGTCGACGACTTGCTACAGGCCACTGCCATCGCGCTCACAAGTGTTGACGCAGGCGCCAGCCCGGAGCAGGCTCTGCTCATCGCCAACACCGAGGTGTTAACCGCGATCATCGATGGCCGTGGCGTGATCACATGTGATCGCATGCTCGCGATGGCGCAGATCGTGGTCGCCAACCCCAGCCTGAAAAGACAGGCTTCCTCAGCCCGTAAGCAGGTACTGACACGTGCGCTCGCCGAATGGATGGGAGTCGATGCGCAGAATCGGCGCGTGCGCCGGGCGATAACGATGTGGTCAGCGATCGCGGCCGGCGCCTACCTGGGCCGCCGTAGCATGGGGGCCCACTACGATCCGCGCCAGGATGATCGACTTCTCGAGCGGATGATCGACGAGCTCACCGGGACCTTCGCCGACGTCATGGGCGAGGCCCCCGGACAACAGGATTGAGCCTCGGCGTAGTCAGCGTCGGAGTCCCCGGACGATCCGCAGGGCAGGCAGCAGCACGCTGCGCGGTGCGTATCGACCGCCCATGCTGGCGACTTTGGGCACTACCCCGGGCACCACGCTGCGTTTACCCTCGAGCATTCCCGCGATCGCGGCTCTAGCGACGTCGGCCGGCGAGACCTGCGCGAAGCCGATGTTTACGTGTTCGGCGTCGGCGATCTGCGCCCACTCCGTCGGCACCGGTCCCGGACAGAGGACAGTGCACGACACTCCGGTTCCGTGCAGCCCCTCGTGGACGGCTTCCGAGAACGTTTGGACGAAGGCTTTGGTCGCCGAATAGACCGCCATACCCGGCAACGGCTGGAACGCCGCGATCGATGCAATATTGAGCACCGCTCCGGCTCCACGCTCGACCATGCCCGGCAGCGCGGCATGGGTCAGTTCCATCAACGTGAGCGAGTTCAAGACGACCTGTTCACGTTCGCGCTCGATTGGCAATTCGTGGAAGACCCCGCTGGTGCCGAAGCCTGCGCTGTTGCACAAACCGGCTATCGGTTCGGTGCGCAGTCGCTTAGCCAGTTTTTCCCGGGACCCGGCCGTTCCCAGGTCTAAAGGCATCACGTCGACCTCGACGGAATATTCGTTGGCTAGCTCACCGGCGAGGTCATCGAGGCGTTCCCGACGGCGAGCGACCAGCACCAGCGGGTAGCCGCGCCGGGCCAGGCCGCGGGCCAGCTCAGTGCCGATACCTGAGGAAGCGCCGGTGATGACGACGGTTGCCTGGTTGGTTGGTTTCGGAAGGCTCATCGGATCACCAGTGAATCCCTCGGGTCGCGCGGAGGAACGTTTCGCTTCGCTTGTCGAATTCTGCTGTGTCAGTCTTGGATTCGGACCCCTTGGCGTCAGCTCCCTTGGCCGCGTCTGAGTCGCTGAACATGCTGAACGCTCGGTTGCGGACGCGGTCCATCACCGCCGGGTTGAGGGCGTCGGCGACGGCGGCGAACTGCCCGAACGGTGAGCTGGCCCGCCGGGGGCGGTGCACGATCGCGTCGGTGATCACACCGGCGGCCTGATCGGGCGTCAGTGCCGGAAACTTGTCATACATCGTGGTCGGGCTGATCATCGGAGTGCGCACCAGCGCCATGTGCACGGTGGTGAACTTGATGTCGTCGTCGACAACCTCGGCTTGCAGCGCATCGCAGAGGCTGTCCAGCGCCGCCTTGCTGGCGATGTAGGCACCGAACCGCGGTGCGCGGGTCTGCACGCCAACCGAGGACACGTTGATCACCTGTCCGAAGCCGCGTTCTCGCATTCCCGGGATGAACTTGAGGATCAACTGAACCGCGCCGAGATAGTTCAGTTGCATGGTGCGCTGGTAGTCGTGAATCCGGTCATAGGACAGCTCGAGGGAGCGCCGAATCGACTTACCAGCATTGTTGATCAGAATGTCGACGCCACCAAGATCGGCGATCACTTGATCGGCCATGGGTGCGATGGCGTCCGTGTCGGACAGGTCGCACGAGTACACGTGGGCGGTCCCACCGTCGCCCCGAATCTCGTCGGCGACTTTCTCGAGCTTCTCCATGGTTCGGGCGACCAGCACCACCTCGCCGCCCGCCTCCGCGATCTTCTTCGCCGCGGCCTCCCCGATGCCCGACGATCCGCCGGTGATCAGGGTGGTCGTACCTTCGACGGCCTCGCGCAGCGTGTGACCCTGCACCGCGTCGAGCAGATTGCGGAGGTAAAACGGTCGATAGCGGCCCGCCGAGTTCGGGGTATTGACGAGGCTGGACACCGCGGCGATCGGCTTTTCGACGAGGCTGGTCAAGTCACCCAGATTCATGAGTTTTTCTCGCTCCTGGTGATGTGCGGCGGGGTTCCCCACCGAGTCTGCTACACCGGGCGGACAGTTCGAGTGATTCCGCGGCAATCCGCTTGTTACACCGAGTAATCCCCTGGTGACGACGTTCTTACGGCCGGGCAACGGCAGGATGGTCCGCTATCGGCATGGGACTGCTCACCCGATTCAACAAGCCCAATACGGTCAGTCTCTACGACACGGTAGGCGGCGACGACGTCCTCGAAGTCCTCGTGGAGGACTTCTATTGCCGGGTGTTTGAGGATGACCACCTGGCGATTTTCTTTGCCGGGTCGGACATCAAGCGTCTGAAAAGCAAGCTCGTCGAACTACTGGCCGCGACGCTGGGAGGGCCGAATCCCTACACAGGCCAGTCGATGAAGCAGGCGCATCGAGGCCGCGGGATCACCATGCACCACTTCAGCCTGGTAGTCGGTCACTTGAAAGACTCGTTGTCCGCGGCCGGGGTGTCCCCGGCGACGATCGACGCGATACTTCGCGCCATCGAGCCGCTGGCTACCGACATCGCCGACCACGCCGCGGCCGGAGTCTGAGACACCCGCGCAGCGGGCACGATGGGTAGCCTGGCTTGTCGAGCCGATCTGCGGCGGTGACAAGCCAATCGGATCACGGCCGGATGCAGCCCCAACGGTGCGCTGACCATGTCGGCACCCGCCTGACGCAGCCGGGCCGCAAACATGCCATCCGCCAACAGATAGGACGCCACAGCCACCCGGCGCGCGCCAGCCCGGCGGGCTCGGGCCACCGCGGACGGCACCGACGGGTAGCCCGACCCGTCGTGGCATGGCGAGGCGAAGGCCACGGACACCCGGCTGCCGATCAGCCCGGACAGCATCACGCCGGCGGCGGCGACCTCGTTCTGGGCGTGCGGATCGCTGCTGCCGGCGGCCGCGAGGACAACGTGGTCGCCGGGGCGCCAACCCACCTGGAGCAGGCGGTCGAGTGTCGCGCGAGTGAGCTCTGACGACGGCCCGAGCGCAGCCGCCACCCTGACTGCCGGATGCGCGGACGCCGCGACATAGCGCGGGATGTCGGCACGGACATGGTGGCCGCTGGACAGCAACGCAGGCACCAGCACGGTCGGCCAGTCATGAAGGGTCCGCAACACTTCGTCGGGCGCGGGCCCGAGCACATCGACGAACCCAACCCGGACCGGCTCCTCCAGCTCGTCCGCCATCGCGGCTGCCAGATCGCCAATCATCTTGATGCCGTGCGGATTTCGGGTGCCGTGCGCTACCAGCAGCGTCGTCATCGTGCTGGGGCCAATACCGGCTGAGCGCCGCCGACTCCGGACGGCAGCCGCACGTAAACACGCAGGGTGACCAGCGCCGCGACCGCGTAGAACGCGGCAAACTCCCAGAAAGCGACGGTGGCGGTCCCGGTGGCGAGATACGAGCTGCGCAGCACCAAGTTGATCGCCACTCCCCCCAGGCCGCCGATCGCGCCGGTAATGCCGATGACGGCGCCCGACATCGAGCGGGAGTAGTCGGCGCGCGTCTTCTCGTCGGCGTCCAGCGAGCGGGAGGCCGCCTCGAAGATCGACGGGATCATTTTGTACACCGCGCCGTTGCCGACGCCGCTGAGCAGAAACAGCACCACGAAGCCGATCACGTACATGGTCATTGTCGCCGCAGTAGTGTGACGACCCGCGACGGTAGCGGTGACGGCAAGGATCCCAACGCCGCCGATCATGCCGGCAAACGCCCACAATGTGACGGTGCCGCCGCCGACCCGGTCGGCCAATCGGCCGCCGTAAATCCGCGCTATTGAACCGAGCAGCGGGCCGACAAACGCTATCTGAGCGGCGTGCAGTGCCGCCTGCGCCGACCCCTGCCCTGCCGCGGCGAACGATATCTGCAGCACCTGGCCGAACGCGAACGAGAAGCCGATGAACGAACCGAAGGTGCCGATGTACAGCAGGCTGACCAGCCAGGTGTGGCGATTGCGCAGCGCGGCGCGCATCGCGCTGGTGTCGACGGACACAATGTCGAGGTTGTCCATGAACCGGGCCGCACCGACCGCCGCGATGACCAAAGCGACGACGTAGCACGCGCATACCCAATTCGGCTGCCGGTTGCCCGCGGTCGCTATCACCAACAGGCCGACCAACTGCACAGCCGGAACGCCGATGTTCCCACCACCTGCGTTGATTCCCAACGCCCAGCCCTTGAGTCGCTGCGGGAAGAACGCGTTGATGTTGGTCATCGACGACGCGAAGTTGCCGCCACCCAGGCCGCACAGCGCCGCGCAGATCAGGTAGACCCACAGCGGCCGACCGGGCTCGGCGAGCACGACGATTGTCGCGACCACCGGCACGGCGAGTACGCAGGCGGAGAAGACGGTCCAGTTGCGACCACCGAATCGTGCGGTCGCCATCGTGTAGGGCAGCCGCAGCGCCGAGCCGACCAGCGTCGCAGTCGCCGCGACCAAGAACTTGTCGCCCGCCGTGAGACCGTAAACCGGCTGCGGCATGAACAGCACCATCACCGACCACAGCGACCACACCGAAAATCCCACGTGCTCCGCCGCCACGGACCACAGCAGGTTGCGCCGGGCGATGGCTTGTCCACCTGCGGCCCAGGCACTCCGGTCTTCTGGATCCCAACCCGTGATCGTGCACGATCGCGACACCGCGTTCTCCTTATTCGGGGCAATCTCGACTCGAACGTAGGGATGCCATGTTGCGGGCTGGATGCACGCGGTGTCGCCGCCGTGAAATCGCTCTCACGGCCCTTCAGGACGGGTCGTGAGCGACGTATCAGCGACGTAGAAGTGCGGGCACGTCTCAGGCAACTGCCTGCATTAGAGTGCTGGCATGGTCAGCACGGCACCCTCGCGGCCGGAACAAGTAAGTTCTTTTCGGTTCGACTGGGCGGAATGTGCCGGTGCGGTAGGCGATCTGGGCGTATTGGTGCCAATTGCGGTAGCACTGATCGTGAAGAACGGCCTGACGCCGACGGCGGTGCTATTACCGGCCGGCCTGCTATACGTAGTGGCCGGCCTGGTCTATCGGCTGCCGGTGCCGGTGCAGCCGTTGAAGGCGTTCGGGGCGATCGCGATCGCGCACGGTTTCGGCGCTGATGCCATCGCCTCCGGCGCCCTTCTGATGGGCATGATCTTCCTGGTGCTGGGCGCATCGGGCCTGCTGGACTGGGTGTCCCAAGTGTTCCCGCATCCGATCATTCGCGGCATCCAGCTTTCGGTGGGACTGCTGTTTTGCCAGCTGGCGTGGAAGCTGGTGTCCACGACTCCGAAAGCGTTCACCGACCACCGGCACTCGATCTGGTGGTTGGCAGGTGCCACTCTTGCTGTCATCGCCGCGGCGTTGGTGTTCCGACGCCGCGTCATTACGCTGATCTTCGTTGCGGTTGCCGTGGTGGTAATGGTGTCAACCTTCCACGGCCCGGTCGCCTTCGGCCCGTCGGCGGTGCACAGGCCGCACCTCAGCTGGAGCGTATTCGGTGCCGCGGCAGTCGCTTTGGTGTTGCCCCAGGTGCCGTTGTCGTTCGCCAACTCGTGTTTGGCCACCGCGGACACCGCGCGCACCTACTTCGGCGACGCCGCCCGCCGGGTTCGTCCGGGGCGGCTGGCGACCACCATCGGCCTGGCCAACCTGTTCGCCGGCGCGATCAGCGGGATGCCGGTGTGTCACGGCGCAGGCGGGATGACCGCGCATCGCACCTTCGGTGCACGCAGCGGCGGCGCACCAATCATGCTGGGCAGCTTGCTGATCGCGCTCGCGGTCGCGTTGGGAGCGACGCTGACCGCTGCACTGTCGAGGTTCCCCGTGCCGATCCTGGCGGGTCTGCTGACGGTCGCCGGCCTGCTCCACATCGGACTGCTGAAAGACCTGCGGGGGCCCGCGCACTGGGCGCTGGCCATCGCGGTCGGGGTCATCGGATTTCTCAGCAACCTCGCCGTTGCACTCGTTGGGGCACTGCTGATTTGGTGGCTGGCTCGCCTCTTCCAAGCACGGCGGGCGCGCCGCGACGACGCCGGGTCTGGCGCACCGGAGTTGACCCGGAACGACTAGCTGTGGCCCTCCCCCACGATCTGATCCAGCGCATGGTCCAGCACCTCGGCGAGTACCTCGAGGCCGTCGCGCACGCCGCCCGGTGAACCCGGCAAGTTGACCACCAGGGTCCGACCGGCCACCCCGCATACGCCGCGGGAAAGCACCGAGGTCGGCACCTTGGGTAAACCGGATCGCCGGATCGCGTCGGCAAGACCGGGTATCTCGTAGTCCAGCACCGCCGTGGTCTGTCCCGGTGTGTCGTCGCTCGGCGAGATGCCGGTACCCCCTGAGGTGATCACCACGTGGATACCGTCGGCGACGGCCTCACGCAGTGCTGTGCCAACCGGATCGCCGTCGGCGACCAGGACTGGGGGTAGCGACGAAAACCCACGCTGTGCAAGCCATTCAGCGATGAGCGGCCCGCATCGATCTTCGTAGACCCCGGCTGAAGCGCGAGTCGACGCGACGATGATGCGCGCGGATCGGCCTGTCATCACCGCGCCCATGATCCGTGGCGGCCGCCGTCCTTGCGCAACACCCTGACGTCGTCGATGCGAGCGGCCGGATCGACCGCTTTGATCATGTCGTAGAGCGTCAAACCCGCCACGCTCACCGCGGTCAGCGCCTCCATCTCGACCCCGGTGCGATCGGTGCTGCGCACTGTCGCGGTGATATCGACATCCGTCGCGCCGATGGTGAAGTCGACCTCGACACTGGTCAACGCCAATTGGTGACACAGCGGGATCAACTCGCTCGTGCGCTTGGCGGCCAGAATCCCTGCTACCCGCGCTGTGGCCAGGGCATCGCCTTTGGCCAGACCGCCGGTCGAGATCAACTCCACCACCTGCGCCGAGGTGCGCAGCGAGCCGGCGGCAACCGCGGTGCGCTCGGAGGCTGTCTTCCCGGTGACGTCGACCATATGAGCCCCGTCGTCATCATCGATGTGCGAGAGCCGACCCGCATCAGCCACGCGTCCCATTCTGACAGGTCCCGCGCTAGCTAAGGTCCCAGATCGGCACCTGGGAGCCAGCCGCGATCTCGGTGATATCCGTCGGAATGTCCAGCAGGCAGTTCGCCGACGCCAGCCACCGCACGTGGTGTGAGCCCGGCGGCCCACAGCTCACCACGGTGCCGGCGGCGGCGTCGAAGATCCCGCGACGAAATTGGCGTTTACCGGCCGGGGCGGTCAGCGTCTCGGCGAGCACGGCGGACCGCCGCGGCCTATCCGGGGTGGGCAGCCTCATGGCCGAGCGCAGCGCCGGACGGATGAATACCTCGAAGGACACCAGCGCGCTGACCGGGTTGCCCGGAGCGGTGACGATGGGCGTCTGTGCTACCCGGCCGGCGCCCTGCGGCATGCCCGGCTGCATCGCGACCTTGACGAACTCGACTCCCTGATCACCGGCTCGACCGAAAGCGTCCTTGACCACCTCGTAGGCACCAGCGCTGACGCCCCCGCTGGTGATGATCAGATCCGACGCGGCGGCGTAGCGGTCCAGCACCCCGGTGAACTGCGCAACGTCATCGCTGACGGTCACCGCGGCGACCACCTCGGCGCCTGCCGCGCGGACGGCAGCGGCCAGCATGCTCGAGTTGGACTCGTAGATCTGCCCGGGCCGCAGCGGCGTACCCGGCGACACCAGCTCCGATCCGGTCGACACCACCAGGACTCGCTGACGCGGGATCACGCTCAGCTTGTCCAGCCCCAGCGCCGCGGCCAGCCCGACCACCGCAGGTGTGACAACCTGCCCGGCCCGCAACACCGTGGTGCCTGCGGCGACGTCCTCGCCGGCGCGGCGGATGTGGCGTCCTTCGACGCTGGGTGCGGTGATGCTCACGACGTCGGTCCGCCCGTCGGTGGCCTCGACGGCCACCACCGCCGTGGCGCCGGCCGGGATCGGCGCGCCCGTCATCACGCGATGCACGCTACCGGGCTCGAGCGCGGGGATATCGGTGCGACCGGCCGGAATGTCCTCGGCCACCGGCAGTTTCACCGGGTGCTCGGCCGTTGCCGATGCCACCTCGTCGGCACGCACCGCGTACCCGTCCATTGCGGAGTTGTCGAAAACCGGCAGCGACACGGTGGCGGTCACATCGTCGGCCAGCGCCAGGCCCTCGGCGTCGGACAGGCCGACGGTGATGGCGGGCCGGGCGGTTATCAGCTCAGCGACGATACGTTGATGCTCCTCAACCGACCGCATGGCATCAGTCCGCAAACGTGTCCCCCAAACTCCCGACAGTTACCAGGCCCGGCGTCAATAAATATAGTTGCGGTAATGACTCTGGTTGTGCGCGCGGCGCTAACGGATCGAGCGATCACACTTGCCGAACACCAAGATCTGGTGAGCCAGCAGGCCGCCGGAGCCATCGTGGGGTTTGTCGGCATGATTCGTGACCACGACGAGGGGCGCCAGGTGGTCAAGCTGGAATACTCCGCGCACCCGTCGGCCGCTGACGTTATCGCCGAGGTGGTGGCCGACGTGGCCGCGCAGTCGGCCGGGGTGCGCGCCGTGGCAGCCAGTCACCGGATCGGTGTGCTAGAGATCGGCGAGGCGGCCCTGGTAGTGGCGGTCGCCGCCGACCATCGCCAGGCGGCGTTCGCTACCTGTGCGCAGCTGGTGGACGCCATCAAGGCGCGGTTGCCGGTGTGGAAGCGACAGTTCTTCGCCGACGGCACCGACGAATGGGTGGGCTCGGCTTAGCGACGGCGCGGCGGGATTATCCGCCGGCGAACGGTGGCAGGACGTCGACGGTGTTGCCCGACTGCAACAGTTGCGTTCGGTCCCGCACCGCCACACCGTCGCACAGGAATGAGCATCGGCACAGCACGCGGGCTAGTTCGTGGCTGCGGCAGCCCAAGCCGTCGACAAGCTCGTCCACCGTGGCGCCGCTGTGCACGGTCAGCCGCTCGGAATCGGAACCCGCGGCGGCGCGGGCCGCCGCGAAATAGCGCACGGTGATGCCGATCTCGTCGGTCACCTCAACCACCGATCGCGCTCATCGGCCGCCCCGGTTGAACGAAATCCGGGTCGTTGATGCCATGGCCCGCGGGTTTGCCCCACATCGCCGTCCGCCAGGCCAGCTCGATCGCGGCGTCGTCGGCCCCGTCGCGCAGCAGTCCCCGCAGGTCGGTCTCTTCGATGGCGAACAGGCAACTACGCAGCTGGCCATCGGCGGTCAACCGAACGCGGTTACAGGTCGAGCAAAACGGCTGCGACACCGAAGCGATGAGTCCGACCTTTCCGGTGCGGCCTGTCGCGGGATCGGTAATCCGCCACAACTCGGCCGGCGCGGCACCTCGCGCCGCGCGATCGGGTGCAAGGTCAAACGAATGGCGTCGCAGCTCTGCCAGTACTTGGTTCGCGGTGACCGTTGCCTCACGGCGCCATCGATGCTCGGCGTCGAGCGGCATCTGCTCGATGATCCGCAGCTGATAGTTGTGGTCCAGGCAATAGCGGACCAGCGGCACTACGTCGTGCAGACCGCTGCCCGGGTCCAGCACGGCGTTGACTTTTACCGGTCGCAGTCCCACTGCGTAGGCCGCGGCCAGGCCGGACAGCACATCGTCCAACCGGTTGCGGCGGGTGATCGCCGCGAAACTCGCGTCATTAATGCTGTCCAGCGACACGTTCACCCGGTCCAAGCCGGCCCGTGCCAACGCCTCCGAACGCCCCGCCAACAAAATGCCGTTGGTGGTCAGCGCCAGCTCCGGGCGCGGGCGAAGCGCCGCCGTCGCGGCAACGATCTCCTCGAGTTGCTTGGCTAGCAACGGTTCTCCGCCGGTGAACCGTACCTTGGTCACACCCAGCCGAGTCACGCCGATGCTCAGCAGCCGGACTATCTCCTCGGGCTGGAGCAACTGCTCGGCCGCCAACCACGGCAGACCGGCGGCGGGCATGCAATAGGTGCAGCGCAGATTGCAGCGATCGGTCAACGACACCCGCAGATCGGTTGCGATCCGACCGTAGCTGTCCGCCAAAGGGCCAGTTGCCGGGGCGTGGGCAGCGGGGCCGTCGAGCCGACGCGGCACCGACGGCACCCCGAGCGTCGTGATCGTCATGGCACCACCCGACTGTACGTCCCCGCTGGTGGGGGTCTCGCGACTGTGTCTTTAACCATTATCCGCGAGTATTCCCCGCAGGCTCGTTGCAAACCCATCTCGGCGCTGCTGGTGCGTGTCAAAGGTGACGCAGATAACATTCATCCGTGCCAACGATGCGCATCCGTCAGGCAGCACTGCTGCTGGGGGTCAGCGACGACACGGTCCGCCGATGGATCGACAACGGCACTTTGACGGCCAGCCAAGATCAGACCGGCCGCAAGGTGATCGCCGGGCACGTGTTGGCCGAGTTCTGGCGAACCAAAGCCGCACCATCACCGCCAAACCCCCTCGGCATCGGTAGCTCAGCGCGCAATCGCTTCGTGGGCTTGGTCACCGATGTGCTCAGCGACAAGGTGATGACGCGCGTCGAGATGCAGTGTGGTCCCCACACGGTCGTGTCCCTGATGAGCACCGAGGCCGCGCGGGAATTGAAACTCGAGCCCGGCAGTCTTGCGGTAGCCGTCGTCAAGGCCACTAATGTGATTGTCGAAACCCCAAACACCCCTGGGGATCTCGGGGCAGAGTAATAGCTTCGCGCTCCTCGAACCGGGCACAACAAATGCGCTCGGGTCGTATGCTCGCCAAGCGGTTTACTCGCGTCCACGTTATCGGATCGCCCTGCGCAAATGTGAACTTTTCAGCGACTTTTCGGTGCATTTGCAGCGCTTTGACAGGATCGGGACGCGCCATCAGCAGCGCGGGCACCCGCTGTGCGGCAACCGCTTTCGTCATGCTCCCAGCGGTGGTTTGCCGATCGACACGACTGGGTAAGCCGCCGCCGTGGGCGTCGTCGCCGAACGTTGGAAGCGCAGCGGGCTATATGAATGGCTTCGTCTGAAAGGCTATGTCGCCTTCAATTTGCCCCGGACGGTGACCATGCTGGGGGCAACTCTGCTGATCGGAATCGCCGCGGCCCATGTTTACGTGTTGACCAGCCAGACGGCATTGCCGATGTACTTCGTCGTCTACACCGCGGCACTACTGGTCTGCTGTCTGCTGACCGCCGCAGCCATGTGGCTCGGCCGCAAGCCCAAGGTGGCGCGGTTGGGGTGGTTTTTTGGCGATGTGGTGTGCGTCGTGTTCCTGGGCATGTATCTGGTCAGTCGGGCAGCCAGCCTGCCCGGGTTGGTGGCGGTAACCGGCCGGTGGGATTTTGCACCCGGCACTCTCGCGGGCGCGGCCGCGTTGGGCTTCATCGCCGTTCACATGTCGGTGCTGTTGGGGATAAACGTCGCTTATCCGCAACGGCAACAATGGACCGACTGACAGGATCACGCAATGACGACCTTCGATTATCCGGTGTGGCTGCGAATCGACCATTGGCTCAACGTGTTGTTCGTAACACTGATCATTCGCAGCGGCCTGGAGATCTTGGCCACCCACCCCAAGCTGTACTGGAATGACGACAGCCGACCCGGTAGCGAGTGGGCACGCTTCACCCGCAAGGTCATGCCCAAGAACAGGTTGTACGACACTCTCGATGAAGAGGAGGACTATTCTCCGTTCATTTCGCTGCCCGGCCACGCGCAATTGGGCATCGGCCGCCACTGGCATTTCTTCTCGGTGATCGGGTGGATTCTCGTCGGCCTGTCCTACTACATCCTGCTGTTCACGACCGGACAATGGCACCGCTACTGGCCCGCCTCGTGGTCGATCTTCCCCGAGGCCTGGGACGACATCGTCACCTACATGACCTTCAACCTGCCGCCCTTGCTGCCGGGTGAACCCTTAGACGCCATGCAGAAGCTGGCTTACGCTGGCGTGATTTTTGTGTTGGCGCCGTTCCAGATCCTGACCGGCGCCGCCCAGTCCCCCGCGGTCGAGGCCAGGTTTCCGTGGTATGTCCAGATGTGGGGCGGCCGGCAGTGGGCGCGCAGTCTGCATTTCATCGGGCTGGTCAGCTTTGTGGGCTTCATCGTCATCCATCTCTCGATGGTGTTCTTCTGGGGCTGGGGCCACCTCACCGCCGCGATGATCTTCGGCTCGATTCGCAACACCTATTGGGCGACCGCGCTGTCACTGCTGATCATCGCCGCGATCGTCGCTATCCACGTCGCCGCCACACTGTGGAGCCTGCGTAACCCTCGTTCGGTTCAGCGCAGGCTCGATGCGGTGGTCGGCATCGCTCGATCGATTTTGTTGCGGCCGCTGGCTTCGCGGCAAAACTATCCCGAGCGGAAACTGACCACGCAACACCGGGTCAACGGTAAGCCACCATGTTCGACCGAGTACAAGGTGATGGCCGTGCACAACTTCGTCGACTGGCGACTGCGGGTCGGCGGATTGGTCGAACATCCGGTCACCTTGGACCTCGCGGCGCTACGCGCGCTAGGCGAACCGGAGATGCAACGGGTCATGCACAACTGCGTTCAGGGTTGGACCAGCATCGGTCAGTGGAGCGGCCTGCACCTGAGTGCACTGGTGGAACTGGTTCGGCCGTTGCCGGGGGCGAAATACGTCTGCTCGATGACCATGCAGGACAACGACCGAGACGAGCCTGCCTCACACGGCGGAGGCCAGTTCTACGAGGTCATGGACCTCGAACTGGCGTACAAGCCGCAGACGATCCTGGCCTACGAGATGAATGGCAAGCCGTTGCCGATCAAACACGGCGCACCGCTGCGGCTTCGAGTGGAAACGCAAGTCGGCTTCAAGATGGCCAAATGGATCAACCAGATCGAGTTCATCAATGACTACTCGGGCATCGGTAAGGGCGCGGGCGGCTGGCGGGAGGACAACGTCTACTACGCCAAGGACGTGGAGATCTAAGGTGAGCAACAACGACGCGAAGGTGCGACCTGAACTGATCAGCCTCGTCCCCGCGGATCGGGACCGCGTCCTTGGGTTGGTCGCCGCAAAAGGCGGGCACTGCGAAAGGTGCGGCGGAACGGATCTCGAGGTCGGCCACGCCCTCTACTTGGGCTATCTTTTCCTTGACGAGGACGACGACGCCTACATGGTCGCCTTGACGTGCCGCAACCCTGATTGCAGGCAGCGCACCGCAATCAGGCTGTGCGAGACGGACTTTCTCAATGTCGACGGAGAAACAGCCCGCGCCGCGACGTGGCTGGCCTCGGCTCCCGCCGGCGCTTAGCGTTGCCGGGTGGAGCGGAGCTCAAAATCGGTTGGGTAAGCCCGATCCGATCGATCAGGTCGGACAGCTCCCGCAACTCGTCGCATAGCATTTGAAACCGGCGTTCATCAGCCTCGCCGAGCAGGCCGCGCGAACTGTAATGCACAAGCCGCGGCAGCCGTCCGGCGAGCGCGGTGCCCCATCTGATGCTGAAGTCGTACTTCTCACCGTCGGTCACTTCGTCTTGTCGGCCAAGTTGTTTGAGCGCCTGGATCTGTTCGGTGAGCCACTCGACATCGTCGTCGATCGTGATCGGCACGCGGTCATCTTCCATGTCGGCGCCCATGATCCTCCAGTTATCTTGTTACAGGTGCGGTTTGGCGACACTGACCACTATCGGCGTCCCTGTGAAAGTGAGATATACCCGGTGCGGCCCGAGAGCCATTCCTGAAAGCTGGGCCGACCGTTGGGACTCAGGGAGAGCTGTTCGGTAATTGGTGATCCGCAGGACCGGGATCTTGTCCTGCTCGAAGCGCATGAAGCTGTTCGTCTCCAGCACCGCCACTTCCCGATCGGTGGCTGCGTAGATGCGGGTGTCGTCGGTACCGATTCGCCGGATCGGCGACGGTAACTGGGTCGTGGCCCGCACCCTCAAGCCCTCATTGCTGCGCCGCAAGTCGACGACATAGAGGGTGTCGTCGTCGCGGCGGGCCACGTAGCTGCGGGACACGGCAGTCCCGTCACCGGCCGAGGCTCCGACGTCCATAGACCGCGATCCCAGCTCCTCGGGTGGCGACGCAGGTCCTTTGTAGTAGCGGATTCCCGATGGCCCGTACACGTGGTATTCGATATCGCGCCCACGGTTGGCGCCGTCGATCACGTCCGAGGGATCACCAGCGATCTTGGCCGTCGGCAATTGCCGGAAGCCGTATTCGTCAATCGGGGTTATCGACGATCCATCCGCCGAGAGCGCGAGCAACACCCGCATTCCGCTGTCTTCGGAGAGGTAGGCAGGAGCCGGTCCGGCATCGAACTCATCGACTTGGCGCAAGGTGGCGAGATCAATCACCGCGATCTTGCCGCGTTGCGGCTCTGGCGCAAAGACGTGCCGATCGTCTTTGCGACTGATCTGCAGGTTGCGCCCCACGGCTAGCGGCGGCGACAGCCGCGTCGTGGCGTGACCGGAGCCGAGCAAATCGGTGATTTCGGCTACTCGGCCATCGTCGGTTAGCCCGACGAGGGCATCACTGCGGTACGACCACACCGGATCACGCAGCGCGGCACCGGTCGTCACCACGGTGACCTCAGGTGAGGTTTCCACCGCTGTCCCAGGCGCCGAACAGCCTCCCGAGGCAACAACACTCGCAACTACCAGCACCCACCAGCGCCACAACCGGCTGACCACGATGCTCGCCAACCTCCTCGCCCTCTTTGATCCGAGCAATACCCAAAAGGGATTCGTTTTACCCGCTTTGCACAAGGGTAAATACCCCATGGGCGATATCTCCCGCGACCCCATCGACCATGCCCGTACCAGCCGTCCGCACGTGGGCCAAACATTAAAAACTCCAGCCTTGGCAGCCGGTGTCGGCGTGGCCTGGCTGGCGAGAGAAGCACGACGAACCCGCCGCCTTGAGAACTACGACACCGACCACCGCGACCCTGCGGCATAGGGCTATTAGACACTTCGCTTTCTAGAGCCTGGTTTGCTGGATGGCACGAGCCTTGCTTGCTTTGTTCATCAGCAGACGACCGCCGGGCAGAACACCAAAGACACTTCGCGCCAACCGATCGCGTAATCGGGCGTGGCTGGCGGATGGCACGTTGCCGATGTGTAGATCGCACAAGCCGGCGGCTGACCAGACCGCTGCCACGACCGTATCGGCCATGGCAGCCCGGATGTACCTGTGGTCGGTAATCGCCAATCCGAGAGCAGTCACTGAATGCACGAAGTCCACCCAGACGCCGGCCGCGAGGATTTCCGGGGTAGGACGGAAACCGGAAAGGCACGCTTGGATAAGGTGTCTCACCCCCAGGATGCGCGCGACGACAACTGCCTTCGGCCGGATCCGCGCACCGGGTACTCGGCTGAGCGCGGCGCGCGGCGCCACCACCAATGCGACACCCCATCCTGCGCGAATCAACTCGATATAACGAAACCTCATCGTCCATCTCCCTAGCACGCGCGGCTGTGTCGGCCTGGGCGATCAGCTCACCCGACGTCTGCAACCCTATCGAACTCGTTGTGCGGCTTGGTTTCCAGAACCTGCTCGGATTGGTCAATACCTGGGGATCGTGATGAACTGCGTGCCAGGCGGTGCTGATTCGTCGGAACTGCCCGGCGATCGTGCAGAGTTTTTATTGACGGCACAGCACATTTCGACGTCGGTTCAAAAGAGCGCTTAACAGTAAACCCTCGACAAACGCACAGACAATCGACAGCTTCAACCGGGGCGCTATCTGGGTATCACTGGCATTGGGTAGCACTGTGAGTGCTCGACCCCGAATTGCGAAGGGAGCTCGAAATGTCTCTGGCAAAGGCGGGCCACCAAGACGTCGACAGTCATGGCGAGTGGATTGGTCAGGTGGAGCATCTCGCCGACCGTGCCCTGCGCAATGTCGCCCACGGTCGCTTCGAGCGGTCGCTTTCGGGGTTAACGGCTTTCGCCGCGCTGATAACTACCACCGAGGTGTATTTCGAGCACTATAAGGCCAGTTTCGGCAACAAGTGGATGTGGAGCCCGATCCTGGTTACGCCCCCGGTGGTGGTCGCCGGGATCGCCGGGGTGTTCTCCAAGCGCTGGGCCAAGAGTTGGTTGCCGATTACCGCGGCGGTGTACGCGGGTGACGGCTTGCTCGGACAGTACTTCCATGCTCGCGGCGTAAGTCGAAGGCCCGGCGGCTGGCGCAACGCCAGCTACAACGTGCCGATGGGGCCGCCGATCGCCGCACCGGGACTGATGAGCATCGTCGGCGCGATGGGGTTGCTAGCCGCAGTCTTGCGGCGCGAAAAGTGAGGCCGAGCTCGATGCCAGATATTTCCAGCGGGCACCACTTGCCCCACCTGCGCCCCGACGGCAAGCCGCTGCATCCGTCGTGGCTGCCCCGGCAGCGTCGCGGCATCACGCCGCAGATGATCGGCCGCTATCCGGACTTCGACGTGCTGTCCACCGCCGACACGTGGGACGAGGCCACCCGCCGCGTGGTGCTGGCCCGGTTGGACGAACCGGGACCGCTGCGCTTCTTCGACACCGCGCAAGAACCGACGCTGCGGATCTTCTGTAAGACAGTGCTGGCCCAGGACGGCGAGCCGACGATACCGGTCGCCGAGATCGTCGACGCCAAACTGGCCGATGGCCGACTGGATGGCTATCAGTACGTCGACATGCCCGATGACCGCGACACGTGGCGGCTGGTGCTTGCCGGCCTCGACGAAGCCGCGCGCGACGGCGGTGCAGAATCGTTCGGCGATGCCGACGCCAAGACCTGTGAGGCGATCGTCGAGCGATTCGCCCACGCTGAGCTCTCCGGCGGCAGTTGGGACAGGTTGAACGTATCCAGGGCATGGTCGGTGGTCATGCGAATGACGCTGAGCGCGTTCTACAGCCATCCGTGGGCGTGGAACGAGATCGGTTTCGGCGGGCCGGCCTATCCTCGGGGCTTCATGCGGCTGGGCGGGGTTGGAGTCCGTGAGCCCTTCGAAAGACCTGGCGCCACAGACGAAGACCCGGTCGAGGCTGTCGACGAGGAACACATCGATGGGTGACTTCTGGCGCACCCTGCTGAAAGGTTCGCTTGGACCGCCTGACAACGATTCGCGGTTTCTGCTCGACGTGCACTCCCGCGACCTGCCCGGCGAGTCCACCATGCGGCGCTACAGCGACGACGAAGAAGTCGATCTGGTCGTGGTCGGCGCGGGCGCGGGTGGTTCGGTCCTGGCGCAGCGGCTGGCCCGCGCCGGCTGGCGAATCGTCATCCTGGAAGCCGGCCCGTTTTGGCATCCGGACACCGACTGGGTATCCGACGAGGCCGGATCGCATGCGTTGTACTGGACGCAGAAGCGGATCATCGGCGGTTCGGATCCGATCGAGTTGGGCAAGAACAATTCTGGCCGCGGCGTGGGCGGGTCGATGGTGCACTATGCCGGCTACACACCGCGCTTTCATCCCAGCGACTTTGAGACCTTTACCCGCGACCGGGTGGGCGCCGACTGGCCGATCGGTTACGCAGAGCTGCGTCCGCATTATGAACGCCTCGAGCAGGAACTGCCGGTGGCCGGGCAGAACTGGCCGTGGGGAGATCCGCACCGCTACCCGTTCTCGCCCCATCCCGTCTCCGGACCCGCCATGAAGATCTGGGACGGGGCAATCAAACTCGGCATCCAAATGCGGGTCGGTCCGGTCGGAATCGTCAACGGGACCTTCGGCAACCGGCCGCACTGCATTTACCGCGGGTATTGTCTGCAGGGCTGCAAAGTCAACGCCAAGGCCAGCCCCTATGTGACCCACCTACCTGATGCGCTGGCCCACGGGGTAGAAATCCGGGCCAATAGCATGGCATGTCGCATCGAGCTCGATGAAGCCGGAAATGCCAGCGGGGTAGCTTATTTCGCCGATGGATCATCGCAGGAGCGGCGTCAGCGCGCAAAAGTAGTTGCGGTGGCCGGGTACTCAATCGAAACTCCCCGTTTGCTGCTCAATTCAGCCGATCGCCGATTTCCGGACGGATTGTGCAACAACAACGACCAGGTCGGTCGCTACGTGATGGTGCAGGGTGCCTCGCAGACCGCCGGCCGCTGGCCCGACGAACAGCGAATGTACAAGGCGCCGCCACCAGAGGTGTCCTCAGAGCAGTTTTACGAGACCGACCCGGACCGTGGGTTCGCCCGTGGTTTCTCGATTCAGACTATATCGCCGTTGCCGATCGGTTGGGCCGAACACGTGCTCGCCGATGGGCATTGGGGAGCGGCGCTACGCGAATACATCCGCGACTACAACCACTGGGCCACCGTCGGCGTGCTCAACGAGTTACTTCCCCACCCCGAGAATCGGGTCACCCTGGCCGATGAAACCGATCCCTACGGCATCCCGGTGGCCCGATTCGACTACTCCCTGTCGGACAACGACAAGGCCAACATGGAGTACTCCACCAAGGTGATCACCAACATCCTGCACGCCGCCGACGCCCAGGACATCCTGACCATCCAGCGCTTCGCCCACCTCATCGGCGGCGCCCGGATGGGCAGCGACCCGGAGACCAGCGTCGTCAATTCCGACCAGCGAACCTGGGCGGTACCCAACCTGTTCATCACCGACGGGTCGGTATGCCCAACCCAAGGCAGCGCCAACCCGGCGCTGACCATCATGGCCCTGGCGTCCCGCGTCGCCGAGCGGATAGCCACAAAACAAATTATCGCCGCGCCCCGTGACGGCATCGCCGCGAGGACCTGACATTTCACTCAGCCTTTTCAACAGCACTTTCGAAAGGAATCTCTAATGTCCACCGTCTCCGTCGCCGATTACGTCCTTGAACGACTGCGCAGCTGGGGTGTTGAGCAAGTTTTCGGCTTTCCCGGTGACGGCATCAACGGCATCCTCGCCGCGTGGGCACGCGCGGACAACAACCCGCAATTCATCCAGGCCCGCCACGAGGAGATGAGCGCGTTCGAGGCAGTCGGCTATGCCAAGTTCACCGGTCGGGTGGGGGTATGCATGGCCACCTCCGGCCCGGGTGCCATCCACCTGCTCAACGGCCTCTATGACGCCAAACTCGATCACGTCCCGGTCGTCGCCATCATGGGCCAGACCAGTCGCAGCGCCATGGGCGGGTCCTATCAGCAGGAGGTTGATCTGCTGACCTTATTCAAAGACGTGGCCAGCGATTACGTTCAGATGGTCACTGTTCCTGAGCAGCTGCCGAATGTGTTGGACAGGGCCATTCGGGTCGCAATGAGCCAGCGAGCACCGACCGCGGTGATCATTCCTGCCGACGTTCAGGAACTCGAGTACTCCCCGCCGACACACGACTTCAAGATGGTGCCGTCCAGCATGGGCGTGCAGTGGCCGACTATCGCGCCCGATGACGACGCGATACGCCGCGCCGCGGAGATACTCAACGCTGGCGACAAAGTGGCCATCCTGGTCGGCTCGGGTGCCCGCGGCGCCCACAACGAGATTGCCGAGGTTGCCGACCTGCTCGGCGCCGGAGCGGCGAAGGCACTGCTGGGCAAGGACGTCTTGTCCGACGAATTGACCTGGGTGACAGGAGCGATCGGCCTCTTGGGCACCCGGCCGAGCTACGAGATGATGCGCGACTGCGACACGTTGCTCACCATCGGGTCGAGTTTCCCCTACAGCCAGTTCCTGCCCGAGTACGGTCAAGCTCGCGGCGTTCAAATCGACGTCGACGGCCGGTTCATCGGCATGCGCTACCCCTACGAGGTCAACGTGGTGGCCGACGCCGCCAGCGCGCTTGGCGCGTTGATTCCCCACTTACAGCGCAAATCCGACCGCAGCTGGCGGGAAGAGATTGAAGCCAATGTGTCGCGCTGGTGGGAGACCATGGAAAAAGAAGCAGCAGTACAGACCCAGGCGGTTAACCCGCTGCGGTTGTTCGCCGAGCTGTCGCCTCGCCTGCCGCACGACGCAATCGTGACCGCAGATTCGGGATCGGCGGCCAACTGGTATGCCCGCCAATTGCGATTCCGCGACCAGATCCGCGGTTCGTTGTCGGGCAACCTTGCCACCATGGGGCCGGGCGTCCCTTACGGAATCGGTGCCAAGTTCGGTCATCCCGGGCGGCCGGTGATCGTATTCAGCGGTGACGGGGCGATGCAGATGAACGGCATGGCCGAGCTGATCACCATCAAGCACTACTGGCGACAGTGGAGCGATCCGCGACTGATCATCGCGATCCTGCACAACAACGATCTCAATCAAGTCACGTGGGAGATGCGGGCCATGGCCGGTTCACCAAAGTTCGCCGAATCCCAAACCTTGCCCGACGTCGATTTCGCCGGTTTCGCAGCCAGCCTGGGTTTGGCCGCGCACACCGTTACCGACCCGGCCGAATTGGGCGGTGTGTGGGACAAAGCGTTGTCGGCGGACCGCCCCACCGTCTTGGACGTCCACACCGACCCCAACATGCCCCCCATCCCCCCGCACGCCACCTTCGACCAGTTCAAAGCCGCCACCACCGCGGTCCTCAAAGGCGATGAAGACGCGTTCGACTTCATCAAGGTCGGCGTCAAGACCAAAGCACAGGAATTTCTGCCGCACAAGAAATAGCTACCATGCACTCATCCATGCCGAGGCCGCGCACATCACGCCGCAGCAGGTATTCGTCATGTCAACTGCGACAAGTGGATTGACCTGTGGCCGGCGGTGAGGGCGCGGAACCTGCGGCGGCGCTGCCGCCACAGGTGCTACGTCAGTACGCACTGTTGGCCGATGGGCAGCGCGGCGCGCTGATCGGTCCGCACGGCGATCTGGCATGGCTCTGCGCACCTCGCTGGGATTCCGATGCGGTATTCGCAACCCTGATCGGCGGGGCCGGCGGCTACGCGATCACCCCGCGCCAGGCGCGCCACGTGTGGGGTGGCTATTACGAGCCGGGCTCGCTGATCTGGCGCAGCCGCTGGATCACCAGCGACGCCATCATCGAATCCCGAGAAGCGTTGGCGTTTCCCGCCGATACCGATCGAGTGTTGATACTGCGCCGCGTTGTCGCGGTCAGCGGCACCGCCCGCGTGCAAGTGCTGCTCGAGCCTCGCGCCGGCTTCGGTCACCATCCCAGCCGCGATCTCTGCTGCCATGAGGGGGTATGGACCGCGCGCACCGGGCCGCTACGGTGGCGGTTTATCGGCGCCGCAACCGCACAGCCCCAACCGAGTCCGCACGGTAGCGGTGAACAACTCACCGCCGAGTTGACTGTCGCAGAGGGCCACCACCACGATCTGGTGCTCGAATTGTCCGACCGGCAATTGCCTGACGAGCTGGTCGACCCCGACACAGCGTGGCAGGCCACAGCGCACGCATGGACGCAGGCTCGGCCGGATTTGACGGACACGATCGCGCCGCGCGACGCCACCCATGCCTGGGCAGTGCTACGCGGGCTTACCAGTATCGGTGGCGGCATGGCCGCCGCCGCCACGATGAGCCTGCCCGAACATGCCAACACCAACCGCAACTATGACTACCGCTACGCCTGGATCCGCGACCAGTGCTACGCAGGGATTGCGGCCGCCAGCGCCGGCGCCACCGACCTGCTCGACGCGGCAATCACATTCGTGGTCGCACGACTGCTCGACGACGGGCCTGACCTCAAACCTGCCTACACGGTGGCAGGCGGACGAGTGCCTGACGAGCAAGCTCTCGACCTGCCCGGTTACCCCGGCGCCACGTGTAAGACCGGTAACTGGGTCAACCGCCAGTTTCAGCTCGACAGCTTCGGCGAAGCGCTGCAGCTGTTGGCCGCCGCCGACCGCGCCGACCGGCTACCCGCCGCGGGATGGCGGGCTATTGACTTGGCCGTCAAGGCAATCGAGGAGCGCTGGGGAGAACCCGAGGCGGGGATCTGGGAGTTGGACAACCGTAGGTGGACGCATTCGCGGCTGGCCTGCGTCGCCGGGCTACGCGCGATAGCCAGGCTGCCTCACCGCGCTGCCGAACTCGGCACCTTCAGCGCACTCGCCGATGCCATCCTGGCCGAAACCGCCCGAGACGGGCTGGACCCCAATGGGTACTGGCGCCGCAGCCCCGATCTGGGAGGCGTGGACGCTTCGCTGCTGCTGCCACCGGTATACGGCGCACTGGCCGCAGACGACCCTCGCACGCGGACAACACTGGCCGCGGTCCGTAAACAACTCGCACGAGAAGGCTACGTCTATCGGTTTCGCCACGATCAGCGTGAGCTCGGTGTCGCCGAAGGCGCGTTTTTACTGTGCGGTTTCATCATGGCCTTGGCCGAACACCACCAAGGCAACCACTGGGCCGCGGTGCGCTATTTCGAACGTAATCGGGCCGCCTGCGGGCCGGCCGGCTTGCTATCCGAGGAATACGACATCGAACAGCGTCAACTGCGCGGGAACCTGCCTCAGGCCTTCGTCCATGCCCTGTTGCTGGAAACCGCGGCCACCCTCAAGGATCCCACTCTCGACGACCATGCACCTACTGGTGCGCCCGTTGGCACCTAAGCGGAAGGACTACCGTCATGCAGACCGTGGTTATCACCGGCGCGAGCGCCGGCATCGGCCGCGCCACCGCGGCACTTTATGGGCGCCGCGGCGCCAACGTCGTGCTACTCGCCCGCGGCACAGCGGGACTGGCCGGTGCTGCCCGTGAAGTCGAAGCCGCCGGAGGTCACGCGTTACCCATCGTCACCGATGTCGCTGACGCCGATGCTGTCGATCGTGCGGCGAGCCAGGCCGAAGAACACTTCGGACCTATTGATGTGTGGATCAACGTCGCGTTCGCGTCGGTGTTCGCGCCCTTCACCGAGATCAGTGCCGCCGAATACAAACGCGTAACCGAAGTGTCATATCTCGGGTTCGTCTACGGCACTATGGCGGCGCTGCGGACCATGAAACCTCGCGACACCGGCACAATCGTTCAAGTCGGCTCCGCTCTCGGACACCGCTCGATTCCGCTGCAGTCCGCCTATTGCGGCGCCAAGCATGCCATCAACGGGTTCACCGAATCGGTCCGAACCGAACTGCTGCACGAGCATTCCGGGGTCCGGATCACCGTCGTGCAGATGCCCGCTGTCAATACTCCGCAATTCTCCTGGGTGCTGAGTCGGCTCCCGCATCACCCACAACCGGTGCCCCCGATTTACCAACCTGAGGTCGCCGCCCGCGGCGTCGTGTACGCCGCCGATCATCCCAAACGCAAACAGTATTGGGTCGGCGATAGTACTGCGGTGACCCTGGCGGCGCAAAAAGTCGCTGCCCCGCTGCTGGACCGTTATCTCGGCCGCACCGGCTACGCTTCACAGCAAACCGACCAACCGGTCAGCGGCGATCGACCGCACAACCTCTACGATCCGGTCGACGACGCCGATGGCCGCGACCACGGTGCCCGCGGAGCCTTTACTGCCAGCGCCCATGGGCACAGCCCACAACTGTGGATGTCTCAGCATCCTCGATTATCCGTGGCGGCCGGCGCGCTGGCGTCGGCCTGCCTGCTGGCCGGCATCTTCAGGCGATAATTATGAGACCTTCAGCTACGCACAGTGATCCGACGATTGACACCGTCACCGCCCGGGTCTACGAAATTCCGACCGATGCACCGGAAGCTGATGGAACGCTTGCCTGGTCGTCGACCACCTTAGTGGTGGCCCAGGTATCGGCGGCCGACACCCAGGGAATTGGTTACACCTATGCCGATGGTGTGTGCGCATCCCTGATTAGCGGGTCACTCGCGCAGGCCATCGCCGGCCGATCCGCATGGGATATCGCCGGGTCGTGGTGGGCGATGGTCCGGGCGATGCGCAACAACGGACGGCCTGGTTTGGTGTCGTGCGCGATCTCTGCTGTGGACAATGCCCTATGGGACCTGAAGGCAAAACTTCTCGGATTGCCAGTGTGCCGACTGCTCGGCGTCGCGCATGACCAAGTCCCCATTTACGGCAGCGGCGGATTCACCACTTACGACAATCACACCGCCGAAGCCCAACTCCGCCGCTGGGTCGAGGAATGGCGTATCCCGCGCGTCAAAATCAAGATCGGCGAATCGTGGGGCCGCCAGGTAGCACGCGACCTTGATCGTATCGTATTCGCGCGCAAAGTGATCGGGCCGGACGTCGAATTGTACGTCGACGCCAACGGGGCATACAGTGGCAAGCAAGCGATCCGTGTGGCCCATGCGATGAGCGACCAGAACGTAACCTGGTTTGAAGAACCGGTCTCCTCCGATGACCTCGACGGTCTACGCGAGGTGCGCAGCCAAACTGAATGTGACATAGCCGCAGGCGAATACGGTTATGACCTAGCGTATTTCGCCCGGATGATCGACGCGAAAGCCGTCGACTGCCTGCAAATCGACGCCACCCGCTGCGGCGGCATCACTGACTGGCTGCGGGCTGCGGCCGTCGCCGCCGCACATAACCTGCAAGTATCGGGTCACTGCGCTCCCAACCAGCACGCGCACGTTGCCGCCGCCATACCAAACCTGCGACACCTAGAGTATTTCCACGACCACGTGCGCATCGAAACCCTGGTGTTCGACGGCGCATTGGATCCGCACGACGGCATGCTGCGTCCCGACCAGCACCACCCAGGCCTGGGTCTGCAGATCAAGGACGCCGACGCCGAACCCTTCCGAGTGCGCTGATGTGTTCGGATTTCGCAGCCGCCGTGATTCCGGCCATTACGGACGGACCCGGAACGGGACCGACAGCGGCCGCCGCACATGGCTACTGTCTGCCCACACGATCGCGGACTCGTCGATCTCGAAATCCGGGCACCGCGATAGCAATTCAGTCAGCACTACCCGCGACTGCATGCGGGCTGCCGCCGCGCCCAGGCAGCGGTTCACGCCTTGGCTGAAAGCTACGATGTTGCGGGGCTGTCGCTGCACGTCCAACTCGCCGGCATCCGGACCGTACTGGCGTTCGTCGCGATTAGCCGAACCGTATAGCAACAGCACCTGACGACCTTCCGGAATCGCGATGCCGCCGATCGTGACGTCGCGGGTGGTGGTCCGGCTCATGGCCTGCACCGGTGACGTCAGCCGAAGCAACTCGTCCACGGAGATCGGTATCATCTCGGGATTCTCAACCAAATAACTGCGTTGGTCGGGCCGCTGATGTAGCAGTTGCACGGAGCCCCCGAGCATTCCGGTGGTGGTGTCGATGCCGTTGGCCATCATCGCGAACACGAACGCAAGCACCGACTGCATCCCTGAGGCATCGCCCTCGGCACCGAGCCCGGTTGCAACCAATTGCGAGACGGTGTCGTCCCCCGGCACCCGGCGCCGCAGCTTGATCAGCGCGGTGAAATACCCCATCATCGTCGCAAGCTGCCCGATCACCTTTTGCAAAGCGTTAGCTAGGCCCCCTTCGGCGGTAGTGACGGTGCCGATCGTCTCCGCCCAGCCCTCGAAATGGGACCGATCCGCCTCCGGGACGCCCAAATACTCCGCAATCACCATCGACGGCAGTGGCCTGAACAATTCAGCGACAATATCGCCGCCGCCGCGGGCGCGCAGTCGCTCGATACGTTCCACGACAAACTGACGCACCTTGGTCTCCAGGGTTGCCAGTCGGGGTGCGAAACCATGCGAGACCAATTTGCGAAACTCGGCATGTTGCGACGAACTTTGCATCACTAAAGGTGGAATACCCTGTGGTTTAGCAGGTTTAAGAGTGCTGTGGTCGACGACGGCAGCCAGGGTCGACGAAAATGTTTCCGGGTCCCAGGCGGCCGACCAAACGTCGGCGTGTCGAGACAGCACGTAATAGCCGGGCGAGGCCCTGCTCGCCTCAGCCCGTGGTATCACGTGGTGCACGGGATCGTGATCGCGCAGCGCGCGGTACATCGGCCATGGGTTGGACCAGGTTTCGGCGGTTGGCAATTGGAACGTTACGGGCATTCAGACTTCCCAGTCTTGCCGGTCGAGGTGGCCGCACACCACGATGCCGCCCGGTTCCGGTCGCTGGGCAACTTGAGCCGGGGCATGACCTGGGTCGCGAACAGTTCCAGCGATCCATCGAGCAATTCCGGTGGGAGATAGCCAAAGAACGACGACAGCAGGTTAATCCGGCGCAGCCCGTAGCGGTCACGCAGTTCGGCGAGGCGCCCGGCGACGGTTTCCGGTCCGCCGATGATCGCGGTCTCGTGATAGAACCGCTCTGGCTGGAGGTCTTCCTCGGTGACGACGAGGTCACCGCGTCGCAGCGCAATTTTATGCAGCCGCTCTGCCTGTTGAACCACAATAGGCCAGACGTCTTTTCGGGCCTGGCGGTCGGATTCGCCCACATAGCAGAATCGTCCGACCGGCACCGCGGCAAGGTCACCACCGTGTTCGGCGTAGGTGGTTAGGCAGCGGTGTAGCGATGCTGGCGCCTGAATACCGTGCTGAATTATCGGGTAGTTCCGCTCGGCAGCCCAGGTCAGCGTCTGCGGGTTGTAGGCGCCGACGTACAGCGGTGGATGCGGTTGTTGCACGGGAATCGGCGACACCGTGTAGCAGAGACCATCGACGACGATCGGCTTTCCCGACCAATAACCCAGAATCTGGTCCAAACACTCCTCTAGCCCGGGATGGCGGCTTTCGTCGTAACCGAACGGGATGCGGTAGCGCTGGCTGTTCGCCCGCGACATACCGAAGTTCACCCGCCCGCCCGACAGGACGTCGAGGGTAGCTATCTCCTCAGCTAACCGCAGCGGGTGATGTAACGGCACCAGCAGCACCGAAAAGCCCACCCGCAGCGTGGTTGTCGCGGCAGCCACGGCAGCGGCCAGCACGATCGGCGACGCTACCCGCCGCCCCCGCCGGGAGTTTGGCTCGCTGAAGTGCTCCTCGTTGAACCACAGGCAATCAAATCCGAGCTGCTCGATGACCTTCGCCTGTTGGACAACCGCGTTCGCGCCGTGCGCGTCCAGTCCGCCCAGGCTTCCCGAGAGCCCGAACCGCATCTGTTCAGTCATCGCGACTAGGACCGGGATTAGTCAGCGCGGGTCTAGCCGCCCCATTTGGCGCCTTCGGCTTGGTCGCGGGCCAGCATCGAGGTGGTGTTGTTCTCATGGGTGCCGGCCATGCCGCGATAGGCCAACACCAACTGCTCCATGGCCTGATTCCACTGGCTCTGCCAGGCCTGATAACTCATCCCGGTATCACCTTGCCAACCCGCCGACAACGCAGCCTGCTCACTGGCGATATCGGCACCCAAACTCTGCAACGTGCCCGCATACCCAGCCATATCCGCGGCATGAGCCAGCATCGCCGGATAGTTATACATAATCTGCGACATCACAAACCCCTTCGTCTAGAACCCGGTGTAGCTACTGGCCGCAGCAGCATCCGCAGCCACATAGCTGCCCGCAGCATCACCAAGGTTGGCCTGAGCAATATCCAGCAACGTGTTGATCTTGGCCGCAGCAGCCATAAAACGGGCATGAGCGCCCTGAAACGCCGCCGCGGAATCCCCGGCATGAAACGCCTGCGCCGACATGGCCTCCTGCTCGGCCTGACCAATCGTGGAACGCATCAACCCCGCCTTGGCGCCAAACGCCGACTGCGAAGCCACCAACTGCGGAATATGGGCATCCAACATACTCATGAGCTAGGTCCTTTCTCTAATTGACTACCGTTGGCCTACAGACACATTCAGTGTTGATCCCCCTCCGGCGCCTCGGAACCCCAGGTATTGGGCAGCATCGGCATCCGCGGGCCGCCACCGAAGGAGTCGTCGACCAGCGTGGCCAACCCCCCGGCCTGAGCGGCGAGCTCGCTGGATGCGGTTCCGGCAAATCCCAAGGGTCCCGCACCCTTATCCGACGCCAGCGCCCCGATACCCGGCTCTGGCTCCAAATCCATGTATTCGTAACCGCGGCCCAGCATTTGCGCTTTTGCTCGCCGGTGTCGGCGCGCCCGGGACCTTTCCTCGGCCGATGTCGCAACGGCGACCCCCGGGACTGCCATCTCCTCGGCAGCAGGCGTTTGAGCCTTGGCGCGGGTACTCGACCGACCAGTCGGCGTAATGCCTCCGACCAGATAGGAGGCAGCAGGGTTCTGCATGCCCGTGGCGATGGACATGCCTGCACCGGCGACCGCCGGCGGTGCGGCGGGGGCCGGCGGCGGTGACGTCCCGGGCGCGAAGGTCGCGGCGGGCGCCGCCGCCGGAACCGGCATGGGGGCCGGAACCGGAGTCGCGACGGCCGGGGCAGGCAGCGCGATGGCCGGCGCGACGGGCGCCACCGCGGGTGCAGGCAGGTCGGCCAGCCCTGCCAGGCCCGCCAAGCCCGCAAAGCCGCCTACCGCACCCACCGGCGCGGCGGCCAACGGGGCGGCTAAGAGGCTTAACGGGGAGACGGTGGTCAGCGGTGCCCCGCCCAACAGGACTAGCGGAGACTGGATAGCGACGTTGATAATTTCGAGTACATTGCTGATTCGCATACTGATGAACGAAAATGCGATAGAAACAGTTTCGAGTGAGAATATCTGAGAAAGATTGCCATGCAAAAGTTCCGCTATATCCACCGCCCCGTATTCTTGGGTTGCATAAACGATAAAAAACAATGCCTTACCTAAGTCATAAGACAGCGGCTCGCCAGGAGTGAGCTCGCCCCCGTTGACAACATACGTATTGAAATAGCCCTCGATAGCCGCTAGCGCCTGGGAATCAGTTACACCTGTTGGGTATGGTGCGGCGCCGGGGTTTCCGGCGTAGGGGCTTGTCGGTAACTGTGCCGGAGGTGTATAGCCAGTGGATTGCTCGATAAATTGGAGTATCTCATTTACTAGCGGACTGGATGTCGGGCCGGACGGCGGGCCGGCTGCCGCGTTGGTTTTCACGATTTGCGGCGCAGGTGTCGATTGCGGCGCAGCAGCCACCGCCGCCGTCGAAACGGCTTGATAAGTGCTCATCGTCATCGCCGCTTGAACCCACATCCGCGCATAGTCGGCTTCATTTGCGGCGATCGGAATCGTATTGATACCGAAGAAATTCGTTGCCAACAAGACCGCGTGGATGGCGTGGTTGGCGGCCAATTCCGCCAGGGCCGGCATGGCGGCCAACGCCGCGGTATAGGCCGTAGCTGCGAGCTGGTGCTGGGCGGCCATTGCGATGCTATTCGTGCTGTTCTGCAGCAACCACGCCACATACGGCATGTTGGCCGCCGCGTAGGACTCCGCGCTCGGGCCTTCCCAGGCCCCGCCTTGTACTGCGGCGACCAACGCACTGAGTTCTTCAGCGACCCCGGTGTATTCCACACTCAGGGAGTTCCAGGCACCGGCGGCAGCGAGCAACGCCCCTGGCCCCGGCCCGCTACTCAGCAGGGACGAATGTATTTCCGGCGGAAACGCCATCCAGATTGGCGCGGTCATCGTCGCCGGCCGAGATCAGTACGCCGCCGCCGCCGCGGCGTCACCAACGACATAGCTGGCGCCGGATTCGCCGACCCCAACCCCGGAGCGGCCCAACTCCTCAACACCCTGGGCAGCAATGGCAACGTGCTCGTCGCCGACAGTGCTGAAACCCGTTGCCGTCTGCAGTGATACCGGATCAAACGCCGGCGGCAGCACGGCTGTGATCGCCGGCGCCGCCGCGGCATGCGCGGCGGCTAACCGGGCGGTCAGCGCTTCAACCGCCGCACCGGTCGCGGCCAAACCTTCAGGAAGAACTCGCAACATCATTTCGGACTCCCGACGTGAAAGTCGTCGCCAGCGCAACACCACACCGTGCAGAGCGACCCGAGCCCGCACGGGCGGCCGAGCTGCGTCATCAACTCGACATGCGTCCGCTGCCGAGCGGACGCTATAAGCAGTCTAAACCCCGCGGAACCGCAGATACGGGAATTATGATGAGTAATCACCGTATTTACTGCTGTGAATCTGCTGTGCGCCCGCAGAGTGCAGATGTGCAGCGTTTACCCCCACCGGCCCGGGCTTCAGGCGCATACCCTCTAAAGGATGAGCACCAAGGCCGCGAAGAGCGTCGACTTCGAACGCCTGGCTGACGCGTTGGACGACTACCGGTTTGCCTACCTCGTCACCGTCGACGACGGATACCGCGTGCACACGGTGACCGTCGAACCAGAGCTGCGCGACGGCGTGCTGGAGGTCGGGCTGATCGGCGGCCGAACCCGCAAGAACCTCGAAACCCGCAGCGCCGTCACGTTGTTGTGGCCGCCGTCCGATCCGGCTGGCTATTCGCTGATCGTCGACGGCCAGGCCGAAATTGGCGAAGTGGCGGACTCCGATGGCGACCCCGCTGCACTTCGGGTGACCCCGAAACGCGCGCTGCTGCATCGCAATGCCGACCCGAACATTCCCGGGTCCGCCGCCGGCTGCCTGCACGACTGTGTGGTGTTCGCCACGTCGTAGCCCCCATGTGGACCACTTCACAACGTATAACTGGGATTTCACGCTCTCACCGCGGCCTCACAATGACCGGGCAGCCGATTCGCAGGTCGAGTTGATACATCTGTAACCCCCATCTAGGACCGTCGAAACACGACGGCCCCACCATGGGGTCCGATCGCCGCGAGTCGCGGAGTTCTGCCGCGCGGGAAAGCAGGAAGGTGGAATGGACACGGTGGCCACGGTGTGCGGTTACTGCGGCGTGGGCTGCGGGATGGAACTGCACGTGGCCGACGGCGTGGTGACGAAGGCGACCGGCCGCGCCGATCACCCGGCCAACCGGGGCCGGTTGTGCACCAAGGGCACCACCACCGCGGACATGCTGCGAGCCGGCGGGCGCCTGACGACGGCCCTGGTCCGACCGGAGCGGTCCGCCGAGGCTGCGCCAACGGGCATCGACGCCGCTATCGAGACGGTGGGCACACGACTGTCGGCGATCCGCGACGAACACGGGCCGGACGCGATCGCCTTGTACGTGTCGGGGCAGATGTCCATCGAGGCGCAGTACCTGGCCAACAAGCTCGCTAAGGGCTACCTGCGGACCCAGTGGATCGAGTCCAACTCTCGACTGTGCATGGCCAGCGCCGGCACTGGCTACAAGCAGTCACTCGGCGCCGACGGCCCGCCCGGCAGCTACGACGACCTGGACAGCGCTGACTTGTTCCTGGTGCTGGGCGCCAATATGGCGGACTGCCACCCGATCCTGTACCTGCGCATGATGGACCGCGTCCGCGACGGCGCGAAGCTCGTGGTCGTCGACCCACGACGTACCGCCACCGCGGACAAAGCCGACTTTCACCTGCCCGTACGCCCCGGCACCGACCTGGCGCTGCTGAACGGGCTGTTGCGGCTGGTGCGCGACGCGGGCGGCGTCGACACCGATTTCGTCGCGGCCTACACCGAGGGCTGGGAACCGTTGGACGCCTTGCTCGACGAGTACCCGGCCGATCTGGTCGCCGACATCACCGGTATCGAGGAGGCCGACCTGCGCGCGGTCGCCGAGCTGATTTGCGGCACCAAGAACTGGGTGAGCTTGTGGACGATGGGCCTCAACCAGTCCACCCATGGCACCTGGAACACCAACGCGCTGTGCAATTTGCACCTCGCGACCGGAGCGATCTGCCATCCGGGCGCGGGCCCGTTCTCGCTGACCGGCCAGCCGAACGCAATGGGCGGACGGGAAATGGGATACATGGGCCCGGGCCTGCCCGGGCAGCGATCAGCCCTGGACGCAGAAGACCGTGCGTTCGTGGAGGACCGCTGGGACCTGGAACCCGGCACGATCCGGGCCGAGGCCGGCACCGGCACTATCGATATGTATCGCCGGATGGCCGATGGCGAGATCCGGGCAGCCTGGATCATCTGCACCAACCCGGTTGCGTCGGTGTCGAATCGGGCGTCGGTGATCGCAGGTCTCGAGCGCGCCGAGTTGGTGGTGGTGCAGGACGCGTTCGCCGGCGTGGAAACCGCCGAGTACGCCGACGTGGTGCTGCCGGCCGCGCTGTGGTCGGAGGCCGACGGGGTGATGGTCAACAGCGAGCGCACTCTGACGCATTGCGCTCCCGCCTTGAGCCCGCCCGGCGAGGCTTTGCCAGACTGGCAGCTGGTCTGCCGGGTCGCGCGCGCATTGGGCTACGCCGGCTTCGAGTTCGACTCCGCCGCTGAGGTTTTCGCAGAGCTGGTCGGGTTCCACAATCCCCGAACCGGCTGGGACCTGCGCGGCGCTGACTACGACCGGCTGCGACGCGGCCCGGTGCAGTGGCCCGCTGCGCCCGGTGGCGCCGACCGCAACCCGATCCGGTACCGCAATGACGGCGTCAGTCAGGACCTGCACACGGCCGACGACGGTACCGTACCCGCGCTGGCGTTCCCGACGCCGAGCCGTCGCGCCCGATTCCTCCCGCGTCCGTATCTGCCCGCGGCCGAGCTGACCGATGACGAGTTTCCGCTGGTGTTCACCACCGGCCGGCTGGCGCACCAATGGCACACCATGACCAAGACCGGAAAAGTCGCCAAACTGAACAAGCTGAACCCCGAACCGTTCCTGCAACTGCACCCCGAAGACGCCGACCGTCTCGGGGTGTCCGACGGTGACCGGGTCGAGATCCGTTCCCGCCGCGGGCGCGCCGTACTGCCGGCGGCGGTGGATGACTCCGTTCGACAGGGGGTGTGCTTCGCCCCGATGCACTGGGCCGACGCATTCGCACCGGACGTGGCAGTCAACGCCGTCACCAACGACGCGGTGGATGCCGATTCGTTGCAACCCGAGTTCAAAGTGTGCGCCGTCGCGCTCACCGCGATCGAAACTGCCGCTGCTGCAGCAGAAAAAACTCTCCAGACCGCCACAGCACCGGTCGAGGCGCTTGCCGCGGCCCTTGGGCCGCTGCCGTCGCATGCCGCCCTCGACACCGACGAGCAGCTGTTCCTGTCCGGGTTCCTCGCCGGGGTGCGCGCGCATCCACCCGAGGACGAGGTGCCGACCCTGCCGACGGTGACGCCGCTGGCGCCGGGCAACCGGGCTTGGGTCGACGGAGTGTTGGCCGGGATCTTCTCCCGCGCAGCCAAATTGACGACGTCGGAATCCGAGCGAGTCCCCGCTGGCCCGATGGCGACGGTGGTGTGGGCGTCCCAGACCGGAACGGCCGAGGAGTTTGCCCAGACCTGCGTCGAGCGGCTTTCCAGCGCGGGCGTCGTCACGCGGATCCGCGGAGCCGACGAGGTGTCGGTCGACGATCTGCGAGGGACCGTGTTGTTCGTGGTTGCCACCACCGGTGACGGCGACCCTCCCGACAACGGCGTCGCGCTATGGCACGCGATGGCCACCGCGAAGCCGGGCGATGTGGACTCTCTCGAATTCTCCGTGCTCGGGTTTGGCGACTCCTCGTACGCGGACTTCTGCGGTTTTGCGCGCCGGCTGGACTCCCGACTGCAGCATCTCGGCGCGCACCGCATTGTCGACCGGGCGTCGTGCGAGCCCGACTTCGAAGCCACCGCGCTGGCCTGGACCGATCGCGTCGCCGCGGTGTTGAGCGGAGAGTCGCCCGCTCGACCGGAACTCGAACAGCCTGTAGCACAGTCATATTCACGCAGTAAACCGTTGTGCACTACGGTTTCCAGCAACGTCGCGCTCTGTGGCGCGGGTTCAGACAAAGATGTGCGCAACGTCGGCATACATCTTCCGGAGGGCACCCTGCAGTACAGTCCCGGCGATTCGCTTGGCGTCTGGCCGCACAACCGGCCCGAGGTGGTCATCGAGTTCCTCGAGCGCACTGGCCTGGACGGCTCGGCGGAGGTCACCGTCGCAGGCGAGACGACGGCGCTGGCCGAATTGTTCCGCGCGCGAATGGACATCACCCGGATCACGCCTGACCTGGTCCGCTTCCTACACGAACGCCGACCGGCCGACGACCTGACGGCAGTGATCGACGATCCCGCACACTTCGCTGAGTGGAGCCGCGGTCGCCAAGCCCTCGACCTGCTGGCGAGCCATCCCGTCGAGGCGGGGCTGGACGACTGGTTGGGGGTGCTGCGGCCGCTGACGCCACGGTTGTACTCGATCTCGTCCAGTCCGCTCGAGGACCCGACGCAGGTGCACGTGACCCCCTCGGTCGTCCGCTTCGAGTCGATGGCCGCCGCGACCGATGGCGCCGTGCGATACGGGGTCTGCTCGGGATACCTGGCGAACCTGGCGGTCGGCGCCGAGGTCGAGGTATTCATCCAGCGCACCAAGCACTTCCGGCCGCCACAGGACCCGGACGTACCGGCGATCATGGTGGGACCGGGCACCGGGATCGCGCCATTTCGCGGGTTCCTGCACGAGCGCGCCGCGCGTGGGCATACCGGCGCCAACTGGTTGTTCTTCGGCGAGCGGCACGAGTCGTCCGAGTTCTACTACCGGGACGAGTTGGATGCCTTCCGGCGCTCGGGCGTGCTCACCCGGTTGGATACCGCGTTCTCGCGGGACAGCGAAACCAAGCTGTATGTCCAGGACCGGATGCGGGAGAACGCCGCTGAGTTGTGGAAGTGGATCTCCCACGGCGCACACCTGTACGTCTGCGGCGATGCCTCCCGAATGGCGCGGGACGTCGACGACGCGCTCCGCGGCATCATCGCCGAGCACGGTGGACGCAGTCCAAAAAGCGCGACGACCTACCTGCGGGCGATGTCAGCCGAGCGACGCTACGTGCGGGACGTCTATTGAGCACCGCTATTTGGCAAACGTCGTCGGACGCCTCCGCACAACCCTCACACGACTGCCGTCGACGAGGTGAGAAAGGCGTGACGGGGTGGCAACCGGGGGCGACGCCGTCGCAATACCGAATAACTAGCTTCGATTAAGGCGAGAGGAGCGAACAGGTGCGGGCACGCACGGTGGTGGTCATCGGGCACGGCATGGTGGGACACCGATTCGTGGAGGCGCTGCGGGCACGAGACACCGACGGCGCCTGGCGAATCGTCGTACTCGGCGACGAACCCGACGCCGCCTACGACCGGGTCGGCCTGTCGTCGTACGTGGGTGCCTGGGACCGCTCGCTACTGGCGCTTTCCGGCAACGACTACGCCGGTGACGATCTCGTCGAGTTGCGCCTCGGCCACGCGGTGACGGGCATCGACCGGGACGCCAAACGCCTCACCGTCGCCGACGGCTCGGTCGTCGACTACGACGCACTGGTGTTTGCCACCGGCTCTTATCCTTTCGTCCCGCCGGTGCCGGGCAGCGACGCCGACGGCTGCCACGTCTATCGCACGTTGGACGATCTGGATGCTATTCGCGCCGACGCCGAGGCCGCGCTGGCCCACGATCCTGGCGCTGTCGGCATCGTGGTCGGCGGCGGGCTGCTGGGCCTGGAAGCCGCCAACGCTTTGCGATTGCTGGGAATACGCCCGCACGTCGTCGAGTTCGCACCGCGGCTGATGCCGCTACAGGTCGACGCGGCTGGTGGCGAGCACCTGCTGCGCCTGGTGCGGGCCCTGAACATTGACGTCACCGTCGGCGCGGGCACGTCGGCCATCGAGCGAGTCAACGCCGGCGAGCTTCGGGTAACCCTCAGCAACGACGAAGTCATCAGCGCGGCACTGCTGGTGTTCTCGGCCGGGGTCCGCCCGCGCGACGAACTGGCCAGGACCGCGGGTCTCGACATCGGCGAGCGCGGCGGCGTGGTTTGCGACTTATCGTGTGCCACCAGCGATCCCGACATCTTCGCGATCGGCGAGGTCGCGGCGATCGAGGGCCGCTGCTACGGCTTGGTCGGGCCTGGCTATACCACCGCCGAAGTCGTCGCCGACCGTCTGCTCGGCGGCGACGCGGAGTTCCCGGGCGCCGATTTGTCAACCAAACTCAAGTTGCTCGGCGTCGACGTCGCCAGCTTCGGCGACGCGCTGGCGACCACGCCGGGCGCGCTGGAGGTCGTGGTCTCCGACCCGATCGGCGGCACCTACTCCAAGCTGGTGCTGTCCGACGACGCGCAGACCCTGCTCGGCGGGATCATGGTCGGCGACGCATCCAACTACGGGGTGCTGCGGCCACTCGTCGGGTCGCAGCTGCCCGGTGACCCCGTCGCGCTGATCGCGCCTACCGGTTCTCGCGACGGATCCGCGATCGGTGTGGGCGCACTTCCCGCTGAAGCCCAGATCTGCTCCTGCAACAACGTCACGAAGGGGACGTTGTGCACGGCGATCGCCGACGGTTCGTGCACGGTGGCCGACCTCAAAAGCCGTACCGCCGCGGGCACGTCGTGTGGGTCTTGCGTGCCGCTGCTGTCGCAGCTGCTGGCCGTCGGGGGCGTCGAAGTCTCTAAAGCGTTGTGCGAGCACTTCTCTGCGTCGCGGGCCGAGCTGTTCGAGATCGTCCAGGCCAGTGGCATCCGGACGTTCTCCGGCCTGATCGGGCGATACGGCAGCGGCACCGGCTGCGACATCTGCAAACCGGCGGTGGCCTCGATCCTCGCCTCGACCAGCTCCGAGCACATCCTCGACGGCGAGCAGGCGTCGCTGCAGGACACCAACGACCACTTCTTGGCCAACCTGCAGCGCAATGGCACCTACTCGGTTGTGCCGCGGGTTCCCGGCGGGGACATCACGCCCGAGCAGCTGATCCTGATCGGTGAGATCGCCCGCGACTTCGGTCTGTACACCAAGATCACCGGCGGGCAGCGCATCGACATGTTTGGCGCCACCGTCGATCAGCTGCCGCAGATCTGGGCCAGGCTGGTCGAGGGTGGGATGGAATCTGGGCATGCCTACGGCAAGGCGCTGCGCACCGTGAAGAGCTGCGTGGGCACCGACTGGTGTCGCTACGGCCAGCAGGATTCGGTGCAGATGGCTATTGACCTCGAGCTGCGTTACCGCGGCCTGCGGGCGCCGCACAAGGTGAAGATGGCCGTCTCGGGTTGCGCCCGCGAGTGCGCCGAGGCCCGAGGCAAGGACGTGGGCGTGATCGCCACCGAGGCCGGCTGGAACCTCTACGTGTGCGGTAACGGCGGTATGACACCCAAGCACGCCCAGCTGCTCGCCTCCGACCTCGACGACGAAACCCTCGTGCGTTACATCGACCGCTTTCTGATGTATTACATCCGCACTGCCGACCGGTTGCAGCGCACCGCGCCGTGGCTGGAAGAGCTCGACGGCGGACTGGACCACCTGCGCGAGGTCGTCATCGACGACTCACTCGGTGTGGCAGCAGACTTCGAGGCCGCAATCGAGCGTCACGTGGCCGGATACTCCTGCGAATGGAAAGCCGTCCTCGACGACCCGGACAAGCTGGCCCGGTTCGTGTCGTTCGTCAATGCACCAGGCGCGCCCGACCCCACCGTCGAGTTCACCGAAAAGAACGGGCGCAAGATCCCCGTGCTGATCGGCACGCCGTCCTTCCCGTCAAGTCCCATTCCGTCGCGCTGAACAGGAGTTCGTCGATGACCACTGCGTTTTACCCGGCCCGCTGGCGAGGCGATTGGACTGCCGCGTGCTCGCTGTCGCGCCTGCAGCCGCTGCGCGGCGTGGCGGTGTTGCTGCCAGACGGCGCCCAGGTCGCGCTGTTCCGGCTGGCGGACGACAGCATCCGAGCTGTCGGCAACGTCGACCCGATCGGCCGCGCCGCAGTGCTCTCCCGCGGCATCGTCGGCGACCGCGGCGGCTTCCCCGTGGTGCAGTCACCGCTGAAAAAGCAGGCATTCAGCCTGCTCGACGGCCGGTGCCTGGACGCGGATGGGGTGTTCGTGCCGGTGTATGCCACCCGGGTCGCGGTAGACGGCACCGTGTACGTCGCCAACTCCCCCGATATCCAGTTCGGCTACCGCCGGACGGGTCTGTCCGCCTGACTGACCGCCCTCGCGAATCAGCTGCCGTCGTCGGGCAGGTAGTCCACGGCCAACCGGTATCCACGTTTCACCGAAGTGGCGATGAGCTCTTTAGCGCCCAGCGCCGAGCGGAGACGCGCGACCGCCGCCTCGACCACATGCGGGTCGTCGCCACCGAGCGCTTCGAGCATCACCTCGCGCGACACCACGGTGCCCGGCGCGCGGGCCAACAGCTTGAGCAGGATCAGCGAGTTTGGCGACAAATTACGCACCTCGCCGTCGACAACCGCGCAGGTTGCACGCACACCCAGGGTGTGCCCCGCAACGACAAGCCCCGGACGCAGGCGGGGCAGCTCGTCGGCAACAACCCGGGCCAGCGCCCCTAACCGCATCCGGTCGGGCACCACCGACCGCACGCCGGCGTTCCCAAGCGGGCGCGCGGTCACCGGCCCCACGCAAAACGGTGTCACGGTCGTCGTCAGGGCCCGAGTCACCGCGTCAATGAGCCGTAATTCGTTGGCCCGCATGAGAAACGACGCGGCCGCCGGCGCTGACGTGAATGTGATGGCATCCACACCACTGAGTGCGACATTCTCGACCAAGCCGTCCAGCGCGGCCAGATCCACCGGCTGCTCCCACCGGTAAACCGGCACCGCCACGACGGTGGCCCCGCGCTCGGCGAGCGTTCCCACAAAGCCCGGTACCGGGTCCCAATCGTCGGTGGCGCCGTGCAGCTGCACCGCAACCCGCTTGCCATCTAGGTCATCGACGTTGAGGTGCCCCAGCACCTCCTCTGAGGACTCCGACACCGGCGACCATTCCTCGCGCAGACCGGCGGCCCGCAAAGCGCCGGTGGCTTTGGGCCCGCGCGAAATCACCCGGGCTTTCCCCACTGCGTCCAGCAGCGACTCAGCCACACCCCAGCCTTCAGCCGCCTCCACCCAGCCGCGGAAACCGATGCCGGTGGTCGCGATCACAATGTCGGGCGGCGTAGCGATCACCTCATCGGTCGCCGCTCGCAGCCGCACGTCGTCGGCCAGCGGCACCATCTGAATGGCCGCGGCCGCAACCACTTCCGCGCCGCGACGCCGCAACATCGTCGCAAACTCCTCCACCCGCCGCGACGCAGTGATCGCCACGGTGAAACCCGTCAACGGCAATGCGTCAGACTTGGTCATGCGTCGCTTCGTGTGATCGCTTCACCGCTTTTCCCCTGCGTTCCTTAGCCTGTGCCTCATGAACCTAACGGCATGATGTTGCTCCCCCGCTGCCGACGATGTCGCCGCGGTGAAATCGCCCTCACGCCACGCCGACGTACATTGTGAGCGGGTGAGAAGTAGCAGGTGGCGCTGACATCCGAGGGACCGTCCCACATTCGCCCAACGGATTGTTACTCCTGGATAATTTTAGCCTGGGATTCCTCACCGAGCCGCATTCACCGCTGCAACGTTTCCGTGATGCCCGGCAATCGAGTAGTTACTACTGGTAATCACGCGGTGATAGCGGCCTAACTCTCGGGCAACGCCGAGATGATGAGCTGTCGGACATGGGAATGCTTTCACTTTTGCGGCAGCGCAGGACAACTGGCCCGGTCGCAGCGACCAGCATCTACGACACGATCGGCGGCCATGAGGCGATCGAAGTCGTTGTTGAGGACTTCTACCACCGGGTGCTTGGCGACCATCGATTATCGGGCTTTTTCGCCGGCGCGAACATGAACCGGCTGAAAGGTAAGCAGATCGAGTTCTTTGCTGCCGCGCTTGGGGGGCCGGAGCCCTACACCGGCGCGCCGATGAAGCAGGTCCATCAAGGCCGCGGCATCACGATGGGCCACTTCAACCTGGTGGCTGGGTATTTGGAGGACTCGTTGTCCGCGGCCGGGGTGCCTTCGGCGACGATTGACGAGATCCTTGGCGCCATTGCGCCGCTGGCTGCTGATATCGCGTCGGATCACGCCGCGGCCGGCATCTGAGACAACCAGCGTTTTCCAGACAGTTCCTGCCGGCCTCCTCTAGCTTGGGTGTTCGTCGACCTGAGGAGGCAGGCATGAGCGTGTACAGGGTCACCGAGCTGATCGGGACGAGCCCCACGTCATGGGAGGACGCCGCGACCGAGGCGGTGCGCCGGGCGCAGCAAACCATCGACGACATCCGGGTCGCCGAAGTCCTCGAGCAGGACATGTCCATGGACGAGGCAGGCGGGATCACCTTCCGGACAAAGCTGCGGATCTCGTTCAAGATTCGGCCTCCACGATCGTCGTCAAGCAGTTCCTAACGGGAGTCGAGCAAGTTGAGCCGGTTTCCGAGGTAATCGGCGATGCCGCGATCGGTCGTCAGCTCGATGGCCCGCCGATACGCTGAGCGAGCTTCGTCGCAGCGCTGAGTCTGGGCCAGCAGGTGCGCACGGGTCGTCCACGCCGGCTGGAATTGTCGGATTGCAGGATCGGTGATCGCGTCCAGCGTCCGCAAACCGGCCTCGGGTCCTTCGATCTCCGCATCGACGGCAGCTAGAGCAACCGCCGCGCCCAACGACGGCGCGACCCGAAGCAGCGCACGATGCAGGGTGCGCAGCGCAAGCCAGTCCACCTGCCTAGTGCAGTGCGCCGACTGAATTGCGGCCTCGTATTGGTAGCGGCCCGGACGACCGAATTCGTGAGCCCGCCGCAGCAGAGCCTCGCCGCGGGCGATGAGCGCTGGATCCCATGACCCCGGGTCTTGTTCGTCAAGCGGCACGAACGCACCATCGCCGGTGCGCCGGGCTGTCCGGCGCGACTCAGCCAGGCAGACCAGCGCCGCCAGCCCCAGCGCCTCGGGCTCATCGGGAAGCAGTTCGCCGAGCACCAGCGCGAGATGTAGCGCTTCGGCGGACAGCGACTCGATCGACGCGCTCGCCGTTTGCCAGTCGATCGCATACGCCCCGTACACGGCCTCCAACACCGCGGGCAGCCGCTCGTCGAGATCGGCGCGACCCGGCAGCACGAACGCGATGCGGGCGTCGCGGATTCGGCGCTTCGCACGTACCAGCCGCTGCGCCATCGTGGCTGCGGGCACCGCGAACGCCTGCGCGATCGCCGCTGCGTCGACGCCCAGCACAGTTTGCAGCATCAGCGGCGTGTGGCAATTGGCTGCGATCGCAGGGTGCGCACAAACCATCATCAGCTCCAGCCGCCGATCGGGAATGGCATCTGGCTCGAACTCAGTTGTGTCGCTGGGGAATTCGGACAGCACGTCAGTCATCCGGTAGGCGTGTGACTTCCAATGATCGCGCAGACGATTGCGGGCCACGGTGAGCATCCAGGCTTCTGGGTTGTTAGGGATGCCCTCAACCGACCATCGGGTCAAGGCACGTTCGAGCGCGTCGGCGATCGCGTCTTCGGCGGCGGAAATGTCGCCGCTGCCGGCGGCGAGCAGCGCTAGCAGTCGGCCGTAGCTGGTGCGAACCAGCTCGGCGACCCGGCTCTGCGCCTCACTCAGGGCTGTACCAGCCTTTGCCGCTTGCGTAAGTGACCGCGACCGGACGGATCTCAACGGACCCCCAGTGAACGGCCGGACAGCGCTTCGCCCACGCCAATGCGGTGTCCAAGTCAGGTACGTCGATGACGAACACTCCGCCAAGACGTTCTTTGGTGTCGGCGAACGGCCCGTCCTGGACGGTGGGAGTGCCGTTGCGCGCCGTGAACGTCGTGGAGGCGACGGCCGATTGCAGGACCTGGGTGCCGATCAGCACACCCGCGGCGTCCAAATCGTCGGCGTAGCGCGCGAAAGCCGCACGCGCGGGGGCCATGTCCTCCTCGGTCAGCCCGATCTCGGGGCCCTCCTGGTAGTGCATGAGCAGGCAGTACTGCATGGTGGTGTCCTTTCCGGCTCGATGATGTCACCTGAATGACGATCGAGACCCGGCGCGATCGACAAGGCAGCCAACCGGCACAGGCGTGCCATGAAAGCGATATGCCTACGACGACGATGGGCCTAAGGGCTACCCACGTCGGGCGCGAGACGAGTCAACTGTGATCGCGGAGAACATCCAGCGCGTGCTGCAGATCGAGCGGGTAAGGGCTGACGATCTCTACCTGCCGGCCGTCGGCGGGATGAGTGAACGCCAACGACCGGGCGTGGAGCCATTGGCGTTCCAGTCCAAGTTTTTCGGCTAGCTTCGGGTTGGCCCCATAAGTCAGGTCGCCGCAGCACGGGTGGTGTAACGCGGCGAAGTGCACCCGAATCTGGTGTGTGCGGCCGGTTTCCAGATGCACGTCGAGCAGGCTCGCAGCGACGAAGGCTTCAATGGTGTCGTAGTGAGTGAGGCTGTGGCGGCCGTTGGCAGTGACGGCGAACTTCCAGTCGTGGCCGCGGTGGCGGCCGATCGGCGCGTCGATGGTGCCGCTGGACGGATCGGGATGTCCTTGTACCAGCGCGTGGTAACGCTTGTCGACAGCGCGCTGTTTGAACGCGCGCTTGAGCACCGTGTAGGCCCGCTCGGAGATTGCCACCACCATGACTCCGGAAGTCCCGGCGTCGAGACGATGCACGATGCCCTGCCGCTCATGGACCCCGGAGGTGGTAATCCGGTAACCGGCCGAGGCCAGCCCACCGAGCACCGTCGGTCCCGTCCAGCCCACCGACGCATGTGCGGCCACCCCAGCCGGTTTGTCGACCGCGACGATGTCGTCGTCGGAGTACAAGATCGTCATGCCCTCGATGTCGACGGGCGTGTTCTCCAACGGCGCCGGCGGCTGGGGCAGCCGGACCTGCAGCCACGCCCCCGACGGCAGACGATCCGACTTACCGGCCTGCATGCCGTCCAACTCGACACCGCCATCTTCGGCCAGCGCCGCAGCGGCGGTGCGCGACAAGCCCAGCAGCCGGGCCAGCCCGGCGTCGACACGCATGCCCGCCAAGCCCTCCGGCACAGGCATCGACCGATCGGTCATCGGCGTTCGTCGCGCCCTTCGGCGGGTTCCACCGGCGTTTCGATGACAACCGGAGCATCGGCGGCATCGGGCGCCTCGCCGGTGTTGCGACGGCCGACGGTGTCGAAGTCGAAGCCGAACACCGACAGCGTTACCAGCAAGATCGCCCCGCCGACCACCGACGGGTCGGCGACGTTGAACACCGGCCACCAGCCGATCGACAAGAAGTCCACGACATGGCCGCGCAGCGGCCCCGGGGAACGGAAGAACCGGTCGACGAGGTTTCCCATCGCACCACCCAGGATCAACCCGAGGCCGATGGCCCACCACGGCGACACCAGCCGCCGGCCCATCCAAAAAATCCCAACCACGACACCGGTCGCGATCACCGTCAGCATCCAGGTGTATCCGGTCGCCATCGAGAAAGCGGCCCCGGAATTGCGCACCAGTGTCCAGGTAACGGTGTCGCCGATGATCGGCACCGGCTGGCCCGGTGTCAGCAGTTTGACCGCAAGCACCTTGGTGACAATGTCCAGCGCCAGCACGACCGCGGCAACCAACAGCAGCAGGCGAAGCCGCCTCGGAGGACTCTGCGGCGCCGAAGCTTGCGCCTCCTCGGCCGCTAACGGCTCAGCAGGCTCGGTCACCGGTTCAACCGATCCCGTTGGTTGGTCAGTCACTCCCCCATCATCCACTAGGTCGGATAGCGGCGACCCGCCGATAGCCGGATGCGGGATGATCGCAGCATGAGCCGCCTCACCGTGATCGCCACCGGTGGGACGATCGCCACCACCACCGACCCCGACGGGGTCATGCGTCCAACGCGCGGCGGCGCCGAGTTGACCGCCGGCCTCAACGTCGATGTCGTCGACGTCCTGGCCGTGGACAGCTCGCAGCTGACCCCGGCGGACTGGGATGTGATCGGCGCGGCAACCACAGCCGCGGCCCATGGCGGCGCCGAAGGTGTCGTGGTGACGCACGGCACCGACACCCTGGAGGAAACAGCGCTCTGGCTGGACCTCACCCACGGGGGCGCGATTCCCGTGGTGATCACCGGGGCTATGCGCAGCGCCGATGCACCCGACGCCGACGGGCCGGTGAACCTGCGCGACGCCCTGTCCGTCGCGTCCAGCCCCGCCGCCCGCGACCTTGGTGTGTTGGTGTCTTTTGCCGGCCGGATACTGCAGCCGTCCGGCCTGCACAAGGTGGCAACCCGTGAGGGTTTCGCCGGCTCGCTGTTGGGCACCGTCAACGGCGGGGTCGCGCTGACACGGCCAAAGGCCCGTCCTTACCTCGGCGAGCTGAGCGCGGCCACCGCGCCGCGGGTCGACATCGTCGCGGCGTATCCCGGAGCTGACGCGGTGGCGATCGACGCCTGCGTGGCCGCCGGCGCTTACGGCATCGTGCTCGAAGCGCTCGGTTCCGGAAATGCCGGAGAGGCCCTGGTCGACGGCGTGCGTCGGCATTGCCGAAACGGCGTCGTGGTCGCGGTGTCCACCCGGGTCGCGGGCGGCCGGGTCAGCCCGGGTTATGGTCCGGGACGCGACCTGGCCGACGCGGGAGCGGTAATGGTGTCGCGGCTGCCGCCGAGTCAGGCGCGGGTGCTGGTGATGGCGGCGTTGGCCGCCCAACTACCGCTGCGTGACGTCGTCGACCGGTTGGGCTGAGGCGCTTTCGGCCAGCGCGGCGACATAGTCGGGCCAGTCGAGACTGTCGACCGGATTCGCCGACGTGAGGTCGCCGGTGTCCGACGGGAAGGTTCGGGCCTGGCCCGGCCCCGACCCTCGGGTTTCGAACCGCACCGTCACCACGCCGTGCCCGGCCCCTTGCACCCAACCGTGCCCCAGGTCGCGGTGTGTTACGTCGTCTCCCACCCGCCACGTCGTGTCGTCCTCCACCCGGGTAGCGGTGATGTCCGACCGTTCCGCCGTGGTGTCCGTCATCTGATCGGCCTCGGACATCACCAACTCCAGGTCCGGGAAGAGCGACTCCTGCCGCACGCTGCTCAGGCCCGAAAAACCCACGCCCAGTAGGCGAATCGGCCCGATCTGGCGCGGGTCGAGCAGCAACCGCCGGGCCAGTGCCGCCAGCGTGGCGCCGTCGGTAGTCGCATAGGGCAGGGTGGCCGAGCGGGTCAACGTGCTCATATCGGATTTCTTCAGCTTCACGGTGACCGTTCGGGCGCCACGACCGTCGCGACACAGCCGCCCGTGGGCGTGCTCGGCGATCGGCCCGACGGCCTCACGTAACTCCTCGACGGTGGTCAAGTCCACCGCGAACGTGGATTCCGCGCTGATCTGCTTGGCTTCGGCTCGCTCGGCGACCGGCCGGTCGTCGATGCCACAAGCCAGCCGGTGCAGTGCCGGCCCGATCGTGGCACCCAGAATGCTGGCGACCTCGGTTGCGCTCAGCGCTGCGAGCTGCCCGATCGTCTCGATGCCCAGCCGATGCAGCTTCTCCTCGGCGACTGGCCCAATTCCCCAGAGCTTGCGGACCGCAAGTCCGCCCAGCAGCGGCTTCTCCTCGGCACGCCGGATCACCCGGATGCCGTCGGGTTTGGCCAGACCCGAGGCGATCTTGGCGATCTGCTTGCCCGAGCCGGCGCCCACCGAGGCGACCAGTCCGGTCTCGTCGCGCACTCGTCGACGCAGCTCCTCGCAGAAGTGCTCGACGTCGCTCGCCGATGCGCCGGTGAGTTCCGGCGGCTCCCCGAAGGCTTCGTCGTGCGAGAGCTGCTCGACAACGGGTACCAGCCCGCGCACCGTGTCGAAGACCCGGCGGCTGGCAACTCCGTACACCACGCCGCGCGGCGGCAGCACCACCGCCGTCACGCCGATCAACCGGCGGGCCTGGTGCATCGGCATGGCCGACCGCGCCCCGAACACCCGTGATTCGTAGCTCGCGCCGGCCACCACCCCGCGCCCACCCAACCCACCGACCAACACCGGTCGCCCGCGCAATGTGGGTCGGGTGAGTTGCTCGACGGACGCGAAGAACGCGTCCATGTCGAAATGCAGCACCCAGCGGGAGTCCACAATCCCCGATGCTATTGCGCTAGCGTCTCAAGTCATGGCGATGAACCTGTGTCACCGGTTGTGTTGCAGCTCGCCGCGCTACTTCAAAGCAGTCGAGGATGGACTGTTGCCGTGGGCTTTGGCCGACGTCGACTTGGGCGACAATGTGCTGGAAATCGGGCCAGGTTACGGTGCCAACATCCGGGTGCTGATCAACAAAGCACCGCGTTACACCGCCGTCGAGATTGACCAGCCGATGGCCGAGCGGCTGACGGCGACATACGGCGACCGGGCCCAGATCATCCGCGGCGACGGTACCGCGACCGGGTTGCCGACCGGAGAGTTCAGCTCGGTGGTGTGTTTCACCATGTTGCACCATATTCCGACACCGGCACTGCAGGATCAGTTGTTGGCCGAAGCGTTTCGGGTGCTGCGTCCTGGCGGCGTATTCGCCGGCAGTGACAGTGCGGACTCGACGCTGTTCCGCCTCCTGCATTTTCGCGACACCTGCAACCCGGTAAGCACCCAGACGCTCCCGCAACGGTTGCGCGCGGCGGGTTTCGGCGATATCGAGGTCGAGCCCGCCGGCCGCAGGCTGCGTTGGCGCGCGGTCAAGGGCTAAAACGGCGGCGCCTGAACGTCTAACGGGCGCCGAGCTCGACAGTAGCGTGAAGTTTTCGTCGAACTTTTGCGCGCTGCCGTCGATCTCGACGTCCATGCCTTGGACTAGGCTGGCGCGCGATGAGCCAATCGCACCCCCCACGAAGCGCAATCATCGGCGCAGGCATGGTCGGCTCGGTGCATGCGCATGCTGTTCGTCGAGCCGGCGGACAATTGGTTGCGGTCAGTGCCAGTACGCCGCGCAGCGGCCAGCGGTCAGCGGCACCTGTGCTCGACCCGCGCAGCGCGCGCTATTCGCTGTTGCCGGCCGGCCATCCGCAGGGATACCAGGACTGTTTCAACCTCTTCGTTGCCGACGTCTACGACGCCATCCGCACGGGCGCCGCACCTGTAGGGCTGCCGGTGTTCGCTGACGGTCTGCGGGCAGCGACAATTCACGCTGCCGTGGCCAGCTCGGTCTCCAGCGGCGGGTGGACAGACGTATGAGACCCTCACCAGTGCGACTCGCCCTGATCGGGCTGGGCAACATGGGAATGGCGCACTTGGAGATCTTCAAAAGCCTGGAACCGCAAGCGCGGATAAGTGCGGTGGCCGACGCACATGTTCCGTTCGCGCAACGCGCCGCCGAGCGTGCGCCAGGGGCCGCCATCTTCCACGATCCCGTGGACTGTGTGCACAACGGCGACGTCGACGCCGTGGTGGTGGCAACCGCTGACGATACCCACCACGGGATCGTTGCGGCATGCATCGCGCGTGGTCTGTTTGTGCTCTGCGAGAAGCCACTTACGACGTCGGCTGAGCGGTCGTTACAGTTGGTCGACGCCGAACGGGCCGCTGGTCGCCAGCTGGTGCAGGTCGGCTTCATGCGCCGCTTCGACACCGAGTACCAGAACATTCAGCGCACCCTGCGGTCGGGACGCCTCGGCCAACTCGTGCTAATCAGCCAGCGCCATCATAATCCTCTGGGAGTCATCACCTTTGATGAGAAGCAGCTCATCTCTAGCTCTGCCTCCCACGACATCGATGTGTTCCGCTGGCTCAGCGGTGAGGAGATCAAAGAAGTCTCCGCGATAGCCCAAATCAGCCGGGATGGATCCACTGTGACGGTTGTCCTCACACTGACCTCGCAATCAGGTGTTCTTGGCGTGATGGAGCTTGGTCGTGGGCCGGGAATGCACTACGACATTGGCTGCCAGATCGTCGGCAGCCGTGGCGCACTCGCCCTTGTTACGCCGACCGCACACAAGCCGGACTCGTGGCTGCAGCGCTTCGCCGGCGCTTATCGCACCCAGGACGCGGCGTGGCTTGCCGCAGTGACCGGAAAGTCAAATACCGCAGCGTCGGCCTACGACGGCTACGCCGGTCAGGCCGTGATCGATGCGGCGCTGGCCGCACTGGCAAGTGGCCGCCCGCAGCCGGTACGGCAGGCAACGAAAAACGCGGTCAGCGTCACGCCTTAGTCAGCGAAACCCGTACGCCGTCGCCGATCTCGGTGGCGCCCGGTCCCGGCTCACCGAATGCGAAACTGGTGGCCAAGATTTCGCCGGCGATCAGGTCGCGATGGGCTTTCGCCCAGTGGGCGCGTTGCGGCGGCACCGAGATCAGCACGCTGATCCGGTCAGAAACGTCAAGCCCGGTCGATTTGCGCAGGTCCTGCAACTCGCGGATGCGGTCCTTAGCCCATCCTTCGGCCTCCAGCTCGGATGTCACGGTGGCGTCCAGCACCACCAGTCCCGCCCCACCGGGCAGCGGGGCGGTGTATTCGGGGTCGGCGGCCACCAGCCGGGAGCTGTACTCGTCGGGTTGCAGCACCGCCGGCCCCGCGGTCAGTGTGCCGTCGGCGTTGACGGCGCCCTCGCCGGCTTTGACCGCTTTGATTGCCGCCTGCACATCCTTGCCCAGCCGTGGCCCGGCGACCCGGGCGTTCACGGTCAGCTCGAAGCGACCATAGGTGTCGATGTCGTCGGTGAGCTCGATCTTCTTGACGTTGAGCTCGTCAGCGATCAGATCGGTAAACAGTTGCAGTCGCTGCGGATTGCTGACGGCTACGGTGAGCTTCGGCAGCGGCAGGCGCACCCGAAGCTTTTTTGCTTTTCGCAGCGACGACGCCACCGAACACACTTCGCGGACCTGGTCCATCGCCGCGACGAGCTCGGCGTCCGCCGGCAGCAGCTCGGCCTGCGGCCAGTCGGTCAGATGCACCGAGCGCTCACCGGTGATACCGCGCCAGATGATCTCGGTGGCCAGTGGAAGCAGCGGTGCGGCCAGTCTCGCAGCCACTTCCAAGACGGTGTGCAAGGTGTCGATCGCGTCGACGTCCTCTTCCCAGAACCGCGAGCGCGACCGTCGCACATACCAATTCGTCAGCGCCTCGGTGAACTGACGCAGCTGTTCGCATGCTCCGGAGATGTCGCACACGTCCATCGAAGTGGTCAGGTCGTCGCGCAGCGCCGCCAGTTTGGCCAGGATGTAGCGATCCAGCACATGCGGCGAATCCGTCCGCCAGGTACCGACTTTCGGCGCATACAAAGCAAGAAAGCTGTAGGCGTTCCAGAACGGCAACAGGACCTGGCGCACACCCTCGCGGATACCCTGCTCGGTGACGATCAAGTTTCCGCCACGCAGGATCGGTGAGGCCATTAAGAACCAGCGCATGGCGTCCGAGCCATCCCGGTCGAACACCTCGCTGACGTCGGGGTAGTTGCGCAGCGACTTGCTCATCTTCTGCCCATCGCTACCCAGCACGATCCCGTGCGCCACACAGGTTTTGAATGCCGGACGGTCGAACAGTGCGGTCGCCAGCACGTGCAGGGTGTAAAACCAGCCGCGGGTCTGGCCGATATATTCAACGATGAAGTCGCCCGGGTAGTGGCTGTCGAACCAGTCGCGATTCTCGAACGGATAGTGCACCTGGGCGTAGGGCATTGAGCCGGAGTCGAACCACACGTCGAAGACATCGGCGATGCGCCGCATCGTCGACTGCCCGGTAGGGTCGTCGGGATTGGGCCGGGTGAGCTCGTCGATAAAGGGCCGGTGCAGGTTGTCTGGGCGTACGCCGAAGTCGCGCTCGAGTTCGTCGAGGCTGCCGTAGACGTCGATCCGGGGATAGGTCGAGTCGTCGGATAGCCAGACTGGAATAGGTGTGCCCCAGTAGCGGTTTCGTGAGATCGACCAGTCGCGTGCGCCCTGCAGCCATTTACCGAACTGACCGTCTTTGACATGCTCGGGATACCAGGTGATCTGCTTGTTCAGGTCAACCATCCGGTCGCGGAATTCGCTGACTTTGACGAACCACGACGACACTGCTCGGTAAATCAGTGGATTCCGGCAACGCCAGCAGTGCGGGTAGGGGTGCTCGTAGGTTTCGTGGCGGATCAGCACCGCCCCGTTGGCCGCCGCCGGGCCGCTGTGACTCTTCAGGTCGCGGATGATGTGCGGGTTGGCCTCGAAGACGTGCTGGCCCTGGTAATCCGGGACGGTGGCGTCGAAGCGGCCCTTGGCGTCGACGGGCGTCACCGGCACGATGCCGGCTTTATCGGCGGTCTCCTTGTCGTCCTCACCATAGGCCGGCGCCAGGTGCACGATGCCGGTGCCGTCCTCGGTGGTCACGAAGTCGGCCCCGAGCACCTGAAAGGCTTGGGGCGAGTCCATGAAATAACCGAACGGCGGCAGGTACCGGATGCCCACCAGGTCGCTGCCATGGTAGGTGCCCAGCACCTCCGGCTCTTCGCCGAGTTCTCGCGCGTAGGCCGCCAGCCGCGCCTGGGCAAGCACGACACGGTGCTCGCCGTTTCGCACCAGCAGGTAGGTGACGTCGGGGTTGACCGCGACCGCTTGATTCGACGGCAGCGTCCACGGTGTCGTCGTCCACACCAACAGGTGGGCGCCGGCCAACTCCCCTTCCGGCACCGCGAATCCGACCGTGATCGCCGGATCTTGACGACTTTGATAGACATCGTCGTCCATCCGCAGCTCGTGGTTGGACAACGGGGTTTCGTCGCGCCAGCAATATGGCAGCACCCGGTAGCCCTCGTAGGCCAAGCCCTTGTCCCACAGCTGCTTGAAGGCCCAGATCACCGACTCCATGTAGGACAGATCGAGCGTCTTGTAGTCGTTGTCGAAGTCCACCCACCTGGCTTGGCGGGTCACATACGCCTGCCATTCGCCGGTGTAGCGCAACACCGATTCGCGGCAGGCCCCGTTGAACGCGGCGATGCCCATCGCGTCGATCTGAGATTTGTCGGTGATCCCGAGCTGGCGTTCGACCTCCAGTTCGGCGGGCAGCCCATGGGTGTCCCAGCCGAAGCGCCGCTCCACTTTGTAGCCCCGCATGGTTCGATACCGCGGAACGATGTCTTTGACGTAGCCGGTCAGCAAATGCCCATAGTGCGGTAGGCCGTTGGCGAACGGCGGCCCGTCGTAGAACACGTACTCCTGCGCGCCGGCTCGGTGGGCGATGCTGGCGCGGAACGTGTCGTCGTTTGCCCAGGACTCAAGGACTGCTAGTTCGAGAGCCGGAAAATCGGGTGCGCCACCGGCCAGCTTGGGATAGGCGTTGTCGGTCACTGCGTGCGTCGTCTCCATGTGCCCCGTGCCGTTTCGGCACATCGTGCCACTGTCAGGCCGGGGACGACGTCGCGCCGATGCGCAAGCGCCGCGGTACCACCCCGCTTGCCACGCCGAGGCGTAGCCGCTCAACGAAGGCTGTGACGGGCCTACCCGTTCGGTTCTACTAAGCCGACCGGCTGTTCTTCCGAAGACTCCCCGGTGATGGCCGGATCGATGTCGTATGACGATTCTAGATCAGCCGAGTACGCCTACGCGGCGGCCGGCGCTGCGGCGAGCTTCCAGGTCCCGCGATCACCGGCTGTAGCGCGCGTCTTTTTCCGTCAGGTGATACTCGAATCGCTCCGGCTTAAAGCGCTATCACCCGCCTGGCTCGCTGATTCCGCTGAGATCCGACAGCGGGTTCACGAGCGCCGCCTTCGCGTCGGCAAGGTTGTCGGCGCCAAGCACCAAGCGGTTGTGGGTAGCAAGATATGCGGTTTCCAAGTTGATTTTTGCCGCGCCAAGCTTGTGGACGGCCTCGCTGAGCGCACCGGGACGGTCCTCCACGTCCAGCACGATCACCTCTTGTTCCTCGGCGATTTCGATTCCGGCGGCCTGCAACGCCTCGAACGCCGAGGTAGCGTCCTGCACCAAGACGTGCACCTCTGCCTGGCCTCCCCCACTGGTCAGGGCGCACAGACCGGCGATATTGACGCCTGCTTTGCCCAGCACGTCGCCGAGCAGCGCCAGCTCGCCCGGCTCGTCGTCGAGGTAGAACGTCAGATCGGTCGCCATGCGTCTTAACGCTACTGCGGATGGCGTTGCCGGAATACCGTGACTTTCGCGCTGGCGCCACGAAATCAGCCTGGCCTTTCCTAGACTGCCGCTGTGGCGTTCGACGCGACGTTCGCTCGCGATGTGGATTTGCCGCTGGCGCAGGCGGCGTTCATGGCGATGAGTGGCAGCCCGGCGGGCCTTCCACCCGGTTACATCCAGACCGGCCTGATTCGGGCTGACACCGCTGTTCTCACCGCGATGACCGCTCCCCATCCCGCGGTGGCTGCGATGACGAAGGACACCAATATCTTCGGGTTGATGGGCCGCAATCCAACCAGTCGCACGGCATTTGTGTCATTTCGGGGCACCTCGGATATCGAGGATTGGGTAGCGGACATTGACGCCATTCCCGCCGACTACCTGCCGATCGCGAAATTCGGTCAAGTGCACTCCGGCTTCCAGGATGTTTACCAGCTCATCCGCAAAAGCGTCACCGCGGAGTTGGCGACTGCGACCGCCGGCTGCGATCAAATCCTGATCACCGGCCACAGCCTTGGCGCGGCGCTGGCCGTGCTTGCGGCGCCGGACATTTCCCAGAACATGCCACCGAACAAAATCGAGCCCCGGTTGATCACGTTCGGCGGGCCGCGGGTCGGGCTGAGCGACTTCGGCGCGGCCTTCGATGCCGCCATCGAAAGCTGTTATCGAGTGGTGAACTTCCTCGATATCGTCCCGTATCTGCCCCCAACACCGTACGTGCACGTCGGCGCGCAGATCACGATAGACAGCGGCGGACCGGTGAACGTCGCGTGGCGGCATAGCCTCACTGCGTATCACGACGGACTGTCGGCTTTCATCGCCGCTCAGCAATGACGGACGCTCCCGGCACCGTGGGGGTCCCCCCGCTTGCGGGGGAGCTCACAACCTCAGGTACCGGGAGCGTCAGCCGTGTGAATCCGGCTTCGCCCAAAAGCGAGGGGCCCGAGGGCCTCAGACGGCCCGAGTCGTCGCCGGACTTTTCAGGCGCCAACCTCCAACACGCCCGCACGCCACAGCGCGGCGTACAGCTGGCGCATCGGAATGGAGAGCAAGCGAGCAGCTCCTTCGACCAACGGGTCGCCGGCGATCTGCTGGAAGTCAGGCCGCTTGGAGGTGCTCTTTCGCGTCGGCACAGCGGTCGGCTCGGGCGCAGGAACTGCCTGGAGCCGGGGTGCGGGCGTCGCCGCTACCTTTACTTCGTCGTACAGTACAGCGGTCATGGTCGCCTCCTTAGCGGAAAGTCAAACGGGCATAACGGGATTCGATGTCCGTCCGAGGCGGCTTAGAGCAGATCTGCTATTTAGATCGCTCCTCCGATGAGGCGACTCGCTGCCTAGGCCAAGAAGGCTCAGCTGAGAGCGGCGCGCCGGAGACCGGATCGGGACGGCACAGAGCCCGGATATCGGTCCGGACTAGAACTGGAACTCATTCGTCCCTCACCTCCTCGCGGTCGCGACACGTGCGGCTAGCCGCACAATTACACGCAAGCAGGAGTACAAGAATCCCGATGACTATCGAGATAATCGCACCCCACTCGTCACAGCTTCGGCAAAACACGGCGTGTCCGGAGATTTCCGGAAGCCACTTGGGCTCAACCCTTAACCCGGGAGGAGCTGTCCTGACCCTGGGCGTCTCTCGACGTTCGGGGTCAGTGGCCTATATCCGTGCAGACGCCTCACCTAACGAGGTGCTTACCCCGTCGATCATGCACGAACATTCTGTTCGCGTCAATTCGCCACGCCTGTGAAGTTTCTGTCCAAAGTTAGGCGGCTGACCAGCCGTTATGACGTTGTGATCGGCCGGCGCCGGCCGGCCGCCAGGCGTCGGTGGCAAGTCAGCGCTTGCTTCGTCGCAATCCCTTGATGACCAGCGACACGACGAAATCGGCGGCTGCGGTCGCGCATCCGCCCCGGTCGGCATCGAAGAATTCGAAGGTCGCTCGCAAGGTGCCCGAAATGGTTCCTTGGCGTAGCCGAATCGTGTGCCGATCTCGGCCAGCGCGACGGCGACATGGGCGCGAAGGGCAAACTCCTCAGCTGCTGTCAAGGCGTGGAACAGGGCGTCCTTGGAGTCGACGTACCAGTAGATCGACCCGTAGTCGCGTGAAAGCCATTGCGGGCAAAGACTTTCTTGGCCGCCGCCATGATCTCGTGACGCCGCCGCGACTTGTCCTCGGCACTGACCGCAGGGCGCCTGCGCGTGCGGCTGCCGTCAGTCACGGTCGATCAAATCGTCCAGACGCCCGACGACATCGATGAACTCCGAGACCATGTCCAACACCACCGCGGCCGTCGGCTGCACCTTGTGCAGCGAACCAACGACCTGGCCAACGAAGTAGGTGGCCAGCTCGCGAGCCCCGGAGTCCTGCTGGGCGGCGGCCCGGTTGATGCGAATTTGCGGGTCGCCGATCAGCGCGCTTTGCAGCGGCATGCCGAGCGGGTCGGGGCTGCCGCGCCGCTCCCACTCGTCGGTCCAGGCGGTGCGCAGCATGCGCGCCGGCTTGCCGGTCAGCGAACGCGATCGCACGGTGTCTGACGAAGTGGCGGCCAAGAACTTGTCCTTGACGACCGGCAACGTCTCGGCTTCCTCGGTGGTCAGCCACACCGACCCGCACCACACGCCTTCGGCCCCCAACGCCAGGGCTGCGGCGATCTGGCGGCCACGGGCGATTCCACCGGCGGCCAGCACCGGCACCGGGGCAACCGCATCCACCACTTCGGGGACCAGCACCATCGTCGCCACCTCACCGGTGTGCCCGCCGGCCTCGGTGCCCTGGGCGACGATCAGATCGACACCGGCCGCGGCATGTCGCCGCGCGTGTTGGGTAGTTCCGGCCAGCGAGGCTACGACGACGTCGTTGTCGTGGGCGCGGGTGACCAGGTCGGGCGGCGGCGGCCCCAGCGCGCTGGCGATCAGCCGAATCTCGTGACCGAACGCGACGTCGAGCAGCGGTTCGTAGCCCTTCGGTGAGATGTTGAGGTCGCCGGGCAGCAGACGCTGCTCGTCGGTAGGCACCGGAATGCCGTAGCGGACCAGCAGGTCATCGACGAACGCTCGGTGCTCCTCGGGCAGCAGCTCCCGGGCCTGCTGGGCGTCGATCCCACCGCGTTCGACGCCGACATACTTGGGCGGCAGCAGCAAGTCGACGCCGTACGGCTTGCCACCAGTCTGCTCCTCAATCCAAATCAGTTCGGTTTCCAGCCGTTGGGGGCTGTGCGCAACGGCGCCGAGGATGCCGAACCCGCCCGCATTACAGACGGCTGCCACCACGTCGCGGCAGTGACTGAACGCGCAGATCGGGAACTCCACGCCGAGCATCTCGGCGACCCTTGTTCGCATTCGCCGAACGCTATGAGTGACTGATTGACATGTCAATTAGTCGGCAGCCGTCGATTCCCTTCCGCTGACATAGACGCCGAATGTGGACTTGTGTCACGCCTTTTAAACCGACGCGTGCCTTAAGCCCACACTCGCCGCGCCTAGGGCGCCTTCCCGTCAGGTGGCCAGCTCGTCAGGTCGTCCTCGAGCGGAACGCGGAGGCTATCCAGGATCGACACGACCATTCGCCACGCACCGATCGCGGTGACGAGTTCGACGAGCACGGCCGGGTCGGCGCCGAATTCGCGCTCACAGGCCGCCCAGCTTTCGGCGCTCACCACCCCGTCACGCACCACATCGTCGGTGGCTGCCAGCACTGCTCGCTCCGGGGGCCCGAAAGCCGAGTAGGCCTGCCAATCGCGCACGCCAAGCAGGTCATCGGCACTTACCCCGAGACCCTGCGCGACGCGCCAGTGTTGTGTCCATTCGTAAGCGGAGCCGGTGAGCCAGCCGATTCGCATGATCAACAGCTCGCGTAACCGCCGATCCAGGATGCCGCCCCACAGCATGGTGGCAAGTAGGTCGTTTAGGGCGCAGGCCAGCCGGGGATGGTTCAACAGCACCTGGAAGATGGCGAGCTCGGCCATGTAGTCGGGGACGCCGGCTTCGTCGGCGGCGGCCTTGGCCTCGTCGACGGGCAGACGCGGAACGCGGGCTTCGGTCATTGCACGGGTGGTCCTCCGGTCACCCGAAAGAGGATGCGCTCATCGGGTCCGGAGTCGTTGGATGGCAACATCGGGCTGGCCGCGGCTCGATCACAGGCGTCACTGTACCTTTGCCATCGCAGCCTGGCCGCGAAAAAGACAGGCCGAAAGGGCACGGGCGCTACCTGTTTGTTGCTCGCCGACCAAACGAAAGGGACGTAATGGCCAACCACACCTACCGGGTGATCGAGATCGTCGGCACATCGCCGGAGGGCGTCGATGCCGCGATTCGCAACGGTCTGTCCCGCGCGGCCGAGACGACGCGAGGGCTGGACTGGTTCAAGGTACAGTCCGTTCGCGGCGACCTGGAGAGCGGGGCGGTCGCGCATTTCCAGGTGACCTTGAAGGTCGGGTTCCGGCTGGAGAACCCTTAGTAAACGGTTAGCCGGCAACGGCTCCCGGCTCGGCAAACGGCGAGCCGAAGTCGGTGACCCGCTCGAGTCCGTGCTTGCGAGCCGCCGTGGCGGCCCGTCGCAGCAGCCTGCTCGTCACCACGAACCCGGCGTGGTCCACCACCACGAACGGCGACAGCAGCCGATTGTGCACGAATCCGAATGCCAGCCCGCTCGCCGGATCAGCCCAGCCCAGCGAACCACCGAGCCCGATGTGGCCAAATCCCGGCATCGCGTTGAACGGCACTGTGTGATAGCCCAGGTGAAATGCCAGTGGCACCAGAATGTTTCGGTCCAGCCGCAGGCTGCGCCGTCCGGTCAGACCCGCAACCAGCTGACGGGACAAGAACTGGGTGCCGTCGATCCGGCCGCCGTTGGCGATCGCGCCGTACATCCGCGCCAGGCCACGTGCCGTCGCCACACCGTTGGCCGCAGGGATTTCGGCGTCCATCAACGGGATGTCGCCCTGCACAACAGCCTTGACACCGGGGAAATACATGGAGCTAAAGCCACCGGATATCGGCAGCGCGGCCACCTTAGGTGCCAGCGCATCGAACACCGGATTACGAAATACGCCCTGCGGCATGATGATCTGCGCAGGCCGAGTCGGTGCATCCAGAGGCGGGCGTCCTAGATGCAGGCCGTCGGTACCCAGCGGCTCAGCCAACTCCTGACGGATCAGCTCTCGCATCCCCTTGCCGGTGACCGCCCGGGCCAGCCCCGACATCAGCCAACCGTAGGTCAGCGCGTGGTAGGCCGATTTTCCGTACGCGTAGCCCGACGGCGCCGCCGCCAGCCGCGCTTCCATCAGTTCGTGGTTCAGCAAGTCCGCCTTGCTGGCGCCCTTGAGTGCTGACAACCCGGCGCGGTGCCGCATCACCTGGCGGACAGTGATATTCGACTTGCCGTTTGCCCCGAACTCCGGCCAGTACTCGGCCACCGGCGCTTCGTAGTCGATCAACCCGCGGTCGGCCAGCCGGTGAATGACGGTGGAGGCCATACCTTTCGTCGCCGAGAACACCATAGTCGCGGTGTCCGCTTCCCAAGGCACGCGGCCACGGCGGTCCGAATAGCCTGTCCACACGTCGACAACGGGTTCTCCGTCGAGATACACAGCCATCGCTCCGCCGCCGATTCGGGCTAGGAACATGCTGGCAAAGTTGCGCACTGCACACGCAAAGTGCGGATCGGCCGCGCCGTGCACGCCACGCGGCAGCACCGATCGGCGATTACCGACCACTTCGAGGGTCATGTCATTAAATTTACCGGTTAGACCGGCAAACAACTTGAAAGTTACCCTTCCGTTATTAATGCGTTCTTAAGTATTTGCTGTGCAGCCATAGCGGGGGTCAATTCACCAGCTAAAACCTGACGTTCTACCTCTGCTCGTATTTTGCGCACGTTTGGGTTGGACAGTACCCGGTCCCACACGGTGTCCCGGACCATCTGCCAGGTCCAATCGACCTGTTGGGCTCGCCGCCTCGCCTCGAATTCCCCCGCCTCGCTCAGAACCTGACGGTGCCGCTCGACCGTCTCCCATAGCTCGTCCAACCCGCTGCCCTCCAAAGCGCTCATGGTGAGAACCGGTGGACGCCAGAGGGTTTTGCGCGGATAAATCAACCGAATCACCCCGGAAAGCTCGCGTGCGGCTGATTTCGCCTCGCGCAGGTGCTCGCCGTCGGCCTTGTTGACGACGACGATGTCGGCGAGCTCGAGCACACCTTTCTTGATGCCCTGCAACTGATCTCCAGTGCGCGCCAAGGTCAGAAAGACGAAGGTGTCAACCATGTTGGCAACCGCCACCTCGGATTGTCCGACGCCGACGGTCTCGACCAGGATCACGTCGAACCCGGCAGCTTCCAACAGCACAATGGTTTCCCGGGTGGCCTTGGCCACCCCGCCAAGGGTTCCCGACGTCGGCGAGGGACGAATGTAGGCGTCGGCATGCACTGCCAGCCGCGGCATCCGGGTTTTGTCGCCCAGAATCGATCCGCCAGTGCGGGTCGACGACGGATCCACGGCCAGCACCGCCACCCGGTGCCCCCGCTCGATCAGCGACATGCCGAGTGCCTCGATGGTGGTTGACTTCCCCACTCCCGGAACACCGGTGATGCCGACATGAAGGCCGGTTCCGGCATCGGGCATCAGCGCGAGCAGCAGCTGCTGGGCCATTTCACGATGGTCAGGGCGGGTGGACTCTACCAGTGTGATGGCCCGCGGCAGCGCCGCGCGGTCGCGGCTGCGCACAGCAGCCGCGAGTTCTTCGACGCTGTCGCCGTTCTCGGTTGCCATCCGGCTAAAGGGTGTACCCGTGCAGCTCGGCCAGCTTGTTCAGCAGATCGATTGCGGCGTCGGCGATGACCGTTCCCGGCGGGAAGATCGCCGCGGCTCCGGCGGCGTACAGTTCGTCGAAGTCATCCGGCGGGATGACCCCGCCGACCACGATCATGATGTCGGGTCGGCCTGCCTCGGACAACGCGTCTCGCAGTGCCGGTACCAGGGTCAGGTGGCCGGCCGCCAGCGACGACACCCCGACCACATGCACATCGTTGTCCGCCGCTTGGCGGGCCACCTCGTCAGGTGTGGAGAACAGCGCCCCGACATCGACGTCGAATCCGATGTCCGCGAACGCTGTTGCGATCACCTTCTGGCCACGGTCGTGGCCGTCCTGGCCCATCTTTGCCACCAAAATCCTGGGACGGCGACCGTCGGCCTCGGCGAACTTCTCGACGAGTTCGGTGGCGCTGACCATGTTGCCGGCCTTTCCAGCTTCGTCGCGATAGACCCCCGCGATGGTACGGATCTCCGCACGGTGACGCCCGTAGACCTTCTCCAGCGCTTCGGAGATTTCGCCGACGGTGGCGTTGGCCCGGGCTGCGTCGATCGCCAGCGCCAACAGGTTGTTTCCCAGCCCGTCGTCACCGGCGCGGCCGCGCGCGGCGGCGGCACGTGACAGCTCGGCCAATGCGGCCTCAACCGCCGGCTGGTCCCGATTCGCCCGCAGCTCTTCCAGTTTGGCCAGCTGCTCGGCACGCACCCGACTGTTCTCGACCTTGAGGACTTCGACCTCCTGGTCCTCTACGACCTGGTACTTGTTGATCCCGATCACCGGCTGGGTCCCCGAGTCGATGCGGGCCTGAGTGCGCGCAGCCGCCTCCTCGATGCGCAGCTTGGGAATACCGTCGCTGATGGCCTGAGCCATGCCGCCGTGCTCGCCGACCTCGGCGATGTGGGCACGCGCCCGTTGCGCCAGTTGGTGGGTCAACCACTCCACGTAGTAGGAGCCCCCCCAGGGGTCGATCGGCCGAGTGGTGCCGGATTCCTGCTGCAGCAACAGTTGGGTGTTACGGGCGATTCGTGCCGAGAAGTCCGTCGGCAGCGCCAGCGCCTCGTCGAGCGCGTTGGTGTGTAGCGACTGGGTGTGGCCCTGGGTTGCGGCCATCGCCTCGATGCAGGTACGAGCGACGTTGTTGAAGGCGTCCTGGGCGGTCAATGACCAGCCCGAGGTCTGCGAATGTGTCCGCAACGACAACGATTTGGAGCTCTTCGGGTCGAACTGAGCGACCAGCTCGCTCCACAGCAGCCGTCCGGCCCGCAGCTTGGCGATCTCCATGAAGAAGTTCATTCCGATGCCCCAGAAGAACGACAGCCGGGGAGCGAACTTATCGATGTCCAGCTCGGCGTCCAGGCCCGCCTTGATGTAGTCGACGCCGTCGGCCAGCGTGTAGGCCAGCTCCAAGTCCGCTGTGGCGCCTGCCTCTTGGATGTGATAGCCAGAGATCGAAATCGAGTTGAACTTCGGCATCTTCACGCTGGTGTAGCCGAAGATGTCGGAGATGATCCGCATCGACGGCTTGGGTGGATAGATGTAGGTGTTGCGGACCATGAACTCTTTGAGGATGTCGTTCTGGATGGTGCCGGCCAGCTTCTCCGGTGGCACCCCCTGCTCCTCGGCGGCCACCACGTACAGTGCCAGGATCGGCAGCACCGCGCCGTTCATGGTCATCGACACCGACACCGTCGACAAGTCGATACCGTCGAACAGTTGCCGCATGTCCAAAATGGAATCGATTGCCACACCTGCCATTCCGACATCGCCCTGCACGCGGGGATGGTCGGAGTCGTAACCACGGTGGGTGGCCAGGTCGAAGGCCACCGACAGCCCCTTCTGGCCGGCGGCAAGGTTGCGGCGGTAGAACGCGTTGGACTCCGCGGCAGTGGAGAATCCGGCGTATTGACGGATTGTCCACGGCTGGTTGACATACATCGTCGGGTAAGGGCCGCGCACAAAAGGCGGCTCGCCGGGAAAACTGTTCAGCGGATAGCCGTCGGCCTCGACGGCCGCACGATCGGCGGCGATGTACACCGGTTTGACGTCGATGTCTTCCGGTGTATGCCAAATAAGCTGGTCGGGGGTATACCAGGACGCTGCCGCGGCCGCGGCGACGTGTTGTTCCACCGCGGCCTGGGTTGGCGGCGGCACGCTGCGCTCGCTGCACAGCGGAACGTCGGCGAAACTGCCGACAACAGGTGCGGTGGTGGTCATCGTGACTAGGCTCCCAACCGGCTGAGTAGACTCGAGAGCGCCTTGACCGCATCGACTTTCGCGGTCAGAAACTCATCGGGTCGATGTGCAAAATCTGTCGCGTCGCCGAGCACCTGCTCCGGTCCCGCCAGGCAGACGTGCGAAACCCCCGCACGACGCGCCGCCTCGACGATCCCGGCCGCCTCGGTGCCGTATCTGGTGTCGGTACCGCAGATGACCGCTACCTTGGGCGACCCTGCGTCGGACACCGCCTGTGCGACACCGTCGGCGTCGACAGTTCCGGGGTTGACCGCCTCGATACCGCCCGAGGCAAGCAGATTCGACGCGAACGTTGTGCGAATGTTGTGCTCGGCCAACGACCCTAAGGGCAGCAGCAGCGCCTGCGGGCGCGAGCCGTTGGCGGCCAGATAGACATCCGAACGGTCTCGCAGGGCTTCGAAACCCGCCGCATACCGCAGAAGATTGCCCGCGGCAAGCGGGGTGTCCGGCGAATCACTCTGCGGCAGCGGCGGTTCGTCCAGATTGGGGAATTCGCTGACGCCGGTGACCGCGGTGCGTCGATGCGCGATGTCGTCGGTGCGCTTGGCCGCGATCTCGGCGATTTCGCGCGCGATGTAATCGCGGGCCTCGACGAATCCGCCGTGCCCCTCGATAGCTTGAAAATGCTTCCAGGCTGCCTGCGCCAGCTGTTCGGTCAGCTCCTCGATGAACCATGATCCGCCGCCTGGGTCCAGCACGCGACCGACGTGTGACTCCTCCAGTAGCAGCAACTGGACGTTTCGGGCCATGCGGCGCGCGAAACTCGTTGCCATACTGGGGAATCCCCCCGGAATCGCCACATCGAACGGGAGCACCAGGACCGTGTCGGCGCCGCCGACCCCCGCGCCGAATGCCGCCAGCGTGCTGCGCAACATGTTCACCCACGGGTCGCGCTGAGTCATCATCGGCAGCGACGTCTCGGCATGCACCACCACCGCGCCGCTCTCCGGATCACCGACGACCTCGGCAACTCTGGCCCACAGCCGACGTGCGGCACGCATCTTGGCCAGCGCCATGAACTGATCGTCGTCGGCGGCCAGCCGAAAGCTGATCTGGCGCAGAGCGTCGCCGAGCGAGAGTCCGGATTCCACGAGCGTCCGCACGTAGCCGACAGCGGCCGCGACAGTGCCGGCGAGTTCCCACGCGGCATTGGCGCCCAGATTGTGGAAGGCGGGCCCGTCGACGGTGATCGCCCGAACGCCGCGCTGGTCCGCCACCCGAGTTGCCGCCGCGACGACCTCGCTCAGCGGCGGCACCGGACGCTCACTGAGCAGCGCCGTGAGAGGGTCTGCGCCCAGGTCAACCGACAGTGTGGCGCGCTGGTCGGGTTCCACTTCAGCGACCAGTGCCAACAGGGCGTCGCAAGCCGCGGAGTAGTCGGCACCGGCGTCCAGGATTACCGGCGCCATGCTCAGGTACACCCCGTCGAGCACCTTCCGCAGTTGAGCGGGTGCCACCCCGGACTCCCCCACCCGGACCAGCAGTGCGCCGGCGCCTTCACCGAGCGCGATCAGCACTGCGCTGTTGACATCCTCGGCCGCGACCCCGGGCACCGGCTGGGCCGGAAACGCCTCGGCGACCTTCCATCCGGACTTGACGTCGCGCAGCGCGTCACCGCCGCGCAGGTACGGCCACTCGCCCGGCAGCGGCGGTTCTGGCAGCGCATCCAGCGCGGTGTAGAGCGGGTGGATAGCGAAGCCCTCGTAGGTCGGGCTGTCGAGCAGACGCTCGGGTTCGGGCCCGAGATCGTCCCGCCGTGTGCTCTTGGCCAGCACACCCGCCACCGCCTTGCGCCAACGGGCACGGCCCTCCGCCAAATCGACGGGCTCGGCGGACACATCGGCTGACACCGAAAGCTCCTCTTTCGCAGCATGTGGCGGTTTCGATACTGGCTTGCCACCCGACCACCAGGCTAAATGATCGGCCGGGCGGGGCTCACGCGGCCATGACCAGCGGCCCAAGTTAGGTGTACCTTACTAACGTAAGAGGTCTAATGTTAGGGCGATCATGCCTACTCGGGCGCAGCGCGCACGCGATCACTCCGATTCGGTGATCGTGCTTGCCAACCTGTTGCCGGGCCGACGGGCAACGATCGTGGGCACCCTGCCAGAGGCGGCCTCATCGACAGCAAGCCGGCTGCAACAATTGGGCTTTCGACCCACTGCAGAAGTCGACGTGATCCGCCGTGCGCCACTGGGTGACCCGACCATCTACCGCGTCCAGGACACCGAACTCTGCCTGCGCCGCCGAGAGGCCCGACTGATCGAAGTCGTCCCCGAACCGGACCAATGACCGCCTGTCACGACGTCGCTGCCAATCCGGTTGCCATCGCAGGTATTCGGCGAGTTGCGTTGGTCGGCAGCCCCAATGCCGGTAAGACCAGCGTCTTCAACCACTTGACCGGGCTGCGCGCCAAGACCGGTAACTACCCAGGCGTTACCGTCGGACGCAGCGTCGGCACCATCCGCGTTGACGGCGTCGCGACTGCGGTAGAAGACCTGCCCGGCACCTACAGCCTCGACCCGATCAGCCCGGATGAGCAGGTGGTGACCGACCTGCTGAGCGGCAAACACCCTGACATCGACCGGCCCGACGCAGTAGTGCTGGTCGCGGACGCGACAACGCTGCGTCGCTCGATCATGCTCATCGGCCAGGTGTTACGGCTGGACCTGCCGTGCCTGCTGACGCTGACTATGGGCGACGAATTGACCTCCCGCGGCGGCCGAATCGACGTCGAGGCGTTGTCGACGGCGCTGGGTGTTCCGGTGGTCGCGGTGGTGGCGCACCATGGGTCGGGCATCGACGGCCTGCGGGCACAACTGGTGTGCTTCGAGCAGTGGCAACGCCCGCCGATCCTCCCGCCGTCCGGCCAGCAAGCCATCGACGCGTGGGGGCAGTCGGTCCTCGATGCAGCTGATTACGTTGCACCGCAACCAGATCGACGCACCCACCGGATCGACCAGGTGCTGCTGCACCCGGTGTGGGGCACCGTCGTCTTTTTCGCGGTGATGTTCTACGTCTTTCAGGTTTTGTTCACTGCCGCCGCGCCACTGCGGGACGGCATCGCCAGAGCGCTGACCTGGCTGGGAACTCAGGTCGCCGAGCACGTCGGTAATCCGATCATCCGGGGTCTGCTCAGCCAGGGGCTGATCGGTGGGGTGGGCACCGTGCTGCAGTTCATCCCGCAGATCGTGTTGTTGTTTTGCCTGCTCGCGTTTCTGGAGAACGTCGGCTACATGGCGCGGGCGGCGTTCTTGATGGACCGGGTGATGGCCAAGACCGGGCTGGAGGGCCGCGCCTTCGTCGCGATGCTCTCGTCGTTCGCTTGCGCCATCCCGGGCATCATGGCGACCCGGACGTTGCCGTCGTCGCGCGACCGGATTGCCACCATCGTCACCGCGCCGTTGATGACCTGCTCGGCCCGACTGCCGGTGTACACGTTGCTGGTCGGTCTGCTGGTGGCGCCGCAAACGCGATGGTGGGGGCTCAGCGCACAGGGCGTCACGATGTTCCTGCTCTACCTGGGTGGCGGGTCGTCCGCGCTGATCGCCGCGTTGCTGGTCAAGTCCACGGTTCTGCGCGGTGATTTGCTGCCGTTCACCATGGAGCTGCCGCCCTACCGACTCCCGTCTCCGCAGGCGATGCTGGCCGCGATGTGGAGTGCGACCAAGGTATTTTTGCGAAAGGCAGGCACGATCATCCTGGGCACGTCTTTGGTGCTGTGGGCGCTGCTCAATCTGCCGCTGCGCGAGGCGGAAACCCGGGGGGTGTCCTCGACCGACGCGACCGCCTATGTGATGGACCACAGCTACGCTGCCGACGTCGGGAAGGCGGTTGCGCCGGTATTCGCCCCGCTGGGCTTCGACTGGCGCACTGACGTCGCGCTCGTCGGTTCGCTCTCGGCGCGCGAAGTGTTCGTGTCCACCCTGGGTGAGGTGTCGGCGGCGACAGACCCGCACAATCCGCGTCAAGCGTTGGCCACCATGACCGGCGATCACGGCCAACGGGTGTTCACCGCACCCACCGTCATTGCGCTGATGGTCTATTTCATGTTCGCGTTGCAGTGCATGTCGACCATCGCCGTGATGCGCCGCGAGACCAACTCGTGGCGATGGCCGGCGTTCGCGTTCAGTTACATGTTCGCCCTCGCGTGGGTGATGGCGTTTACTGCCCGCTCGATTGCCATAGGCCTCGGCGCATGATTCCGATCCACGCCACAGCCACCGCAAACCCCCAGCAGCTGCGTTGGGCGATCCCGCCCAACCGTCTGCCGCCCGGCGGCACCGTGCACCGGGCCCCTGGCCGCCTCGGCATCCTGCTGGACAGCGGGGTGATCGAGCAGATCGTCGTGCGCACCGCTGATGTGCTGATCACCCTGGATCCCGATGGCAGCTGGCGCGAGCTGGGCGATGACGTTCGGGGGGCGCTCGGCGACGCATTGCTCGACTTGGCGGGCTGGCGAATCGGCCCGTCGCCCGACAGCACCACCGAGCTGACGACGATCGCAGCGGAGCTGCTGGCCGGTCCGATCGGCGCGCTCGCCGAATCGCACGGCGGCTCGATCGAGTTGGTCTCGGTGGACGGCGAGGATGTCACCGTCCGGGTGTCCGGCGCCTGTCGGGGGTGCCCGGCGGCGAGCTCAACACTTCACGACAAATTGCAGCGCGAACTGCGCCGACGGGCTGGTGAACGCGTCACCGTCCGCACCGAAAACGATTCCAGCGCGATGCCGTTAGGCAAGAAACTGCTGTCGCTGATCGTCCCGTTGATCCGCTGAGGTATTTGCCGGTCGGGGGATTCAACCCTGAAGGCGACAAAACTCGTGCCGCGTGCCACGAGTTGTTCCCCGGTGGGCCGTAGGCTCAGTGCTGTGACGGCGCCCGCCACCAGCAAAATCACCAACGCGCTGCGCGGCTTGGCCTCGGTGGTCGCGGCGACGGCGCGCCAGGTGCCCAAGCGGCGGATCGCCGTGACGGGTGGGTTGACGGCCATCCTGGTCGCGGTGGCGCTGCTGATTCCACTGCCCACCGCAGTGCAACTGCGGGATTGGGCGACGTCGATGGGTCCGTGGTTCCCGCTGGCGTTCCTGGTTGCTCACATCGTGGTGACCGTCTTGCCATTTCCCCGCACCGCGTTCACGTTGGCCGCCGGCCTGCTGTTCGGTCCGGTGCTTGGGGTGGCGCTGGCGGTGGCAGCGAGCACCGCCAGCGCGATGATCGCGCTGGTCTTGGTGCGGGCGGCCGGCTGGCAGCTGAGCCGACTGGTCCGTCACCAGGCGGTCGAGACCCTCGACGCCCGTCTGCACGATCGCGGTTGGGTTGCGGTCATGTCGCTGCGTCTAATTCCCGCCGTACCGTTTTCGGTGCTCAACTACGCCGTCGGCGCATCGGCGGTGCGGATGCTGCCCTACACGTTGGCCACGCTGGCCGGGCTGTTTCCCGGTACAGCTGCCGTCGTGATTCTGGGCGACGCGCTTACCGGTCACGTCAGCCCACTGCTGTTTGTGGTCTCGGTGTGCACCGGCGCGGTCGGGCTTGCGTTGTTGGCCTACGAAATCCGTCACCACCGGCGCCATCAGACGGAACCCATCGAGGATGCGGTCGAGCCGGCGCTGCACGGGTAGCGGGGATGGCCCAGCTCAGTACGCTGATCTGCGCGTTCAACGCGCGAACGGCGTAATCAAACGCCTATACTTGTCATTGCAATTCGCAGCGGGCCCGACGAGTGCGTCCCCGTTTCCCACTGTGACAGCGCGTATTTCACGCCGAGCCGCCCCTGGCAGGGTCAGCGTGACGCAGTGTCGGGAGGCGAACACCCAATGAACCTCAAGCGCTTAGTCGCTGCGGCGGCGGCGATCGCCACCAGCGTTGGCATCGCAGCACTGACGGGCGGGTTAGCACCAGCCAACGCCGCGCCGTCCGACCCGCCGCCAGTGGATCCCGGCGCCCTCGGTCCCGGCGGGGCAATGGGGGATGCTCCGGCTCCGCCAGCCAAGAAACCGAACCCGCCGGGCCCGTATACGCCACAGCCACCGGTTCACCGCCAGGGGGCGGGAGGTCCCAAAGGTGGTGGCGGCGTGCCGTCCTATGCAGCGCCGCGCGGCATACACCTGTACACCCCGCCGCCGCCCCCGCCACCAGGCGGTTGAGCGGCGTCGCCGTTGGGTACCTCCCTCCTACCGGGCGAATGGGGTTTGTCGCCCCCAGAGTCCGCTGTCGGGTGTCGCCTGAACAAGCCTCTCAGAGGGAACAAAGCCATGTATCTGAAGCGCTTAACCCACGCGGCAGCGATCGCTACCTGCGTCGGCTTATCAACACTAACGGGCGCAGGAATTGTCAACGCCCTGCCGCAAGACCCGCCCCCGCCAACCCCGGCCCCGCCGAGTCCCGGCATGCAAGGCCCGGGCCCGGTACCGACGACTGCCCTGCCGCACAGCGGGCCAGCGGGACCTAAGGGCGGGCAGCCGGCGACGAAGACACCGTAAAGGCTTCGCAGAGCGCGGGGCTACTCGGCGTCTTTGGCCAGTTCACGCGCCTCCTGCTGACTTTCGACAGCCGGCGCGGATCCCGGCAACCGCTTGCCGGCGACCTCCGGCATGAACGGAAGAGTGACAGCGCCCACCAGCCCGGCGACGATCAGCATGTAGGCCGGCACCATGATGTTGCCAGTGCCGGACACCAACGCTTGAGCAATCAGCGGGGTGGAGCCGCCGACGGTCGATATCGAGACGTTGTAGGCGATGGCCAGTGCCCCGTACCGGACGTCTGTCGGAAATAAGGCCGGCAGCGCGGCCGGAGAAGTGCTGTCGAAGCAGAGTTCCATCAGCCCGATCAACAGCACGCCGATGAAAATCAGCGGATAGCCCCCAGAGCGGATCAGCAGGAACGCCGGGACAGCAGCCGCGATGAGCAGACCGCAGCCGGTCCACATGATCGGTTTGACGCCGATGTGGTCGGACAGCCTCGCGACGAGCACCAAAACGACCATCAAGATCGTCAACGTCGCCGTGATCATCGCCAGTCCGGCAGTATGCCCGACGCGTACGACGACCTTGAGGTAAGTCGGCAAGTATCCGGTCAGCATGTAGTCCGCCGAGCTGGCCGTGACCACGAGGGCCGCACAGATCAGCATGGGTTTCCACTGCTCGAGGAACGTGCTGAAGAGCGGCTCCTGGTCGTCTTTATCCGTGTCCGCGCCGGCGTTCTGGTAGGCAGCTGACTCCTCGAGTCGCATCCGCAGCACTAGGGCAACGACACCGAACGGCGCGCTGAGCAAGAGCGGAATCCGCCAGCCCCACGTCAGCATGTCGTGGCTCGACAGCAGGGTCTGCAGTCCGGTGACCAGCAATCCCGCAAGCACGAATCCGCTCAGGTTGCCCATCGGCAGGAAACCGACCATCATCCCGCGTTTACGATCCGGTACCTGCTCACCGAGGTAGGTCATCGCGCCGACGTACTCGCCGCCGGTTGACAACCCTTGAAAGATTCGCGCGACGAGAAGCAGGATCGGCGCCCAGATGCCGATCGTGCCGTAGCCGGGCAGCAAGCCGCTCGCGGTGGTGCCCACCATCATCAACAGGATCGTGGTCAATAACACCCGCTTGCGCCCGATCCGATCGCCGAGCGGACCGAAGATGAGGCCGCCGATCGGACGCACGACGAACGCCGCCGCTAACGTTCCGAAGGTGGCGATGAGATGGACAGCGTTGACACTGTTGCCGGGATAGAACACCTGGGCGATCGTGGTGGCGATATAGCCGTAGACCCCGAAGTCGTACCACTCCATGAAGTTGCCGATCGCGGTGCCCGCGATTGAGCGACGTGTTGCCGCGGGGTCGATGACCCGGATCTCGTCGCGTCGCCATTTCCGGCGGCGGAAGCGCCGCGGTGTCGCGCTCATCAGACCGTCAGGTACCCGTTAAGTGGTCCGCAGCAAACACCCAGGCGCGCGTGCGGTGAATAACGACTCAGCTAACCGCGATCCGGCCCCTTCGCCGTCAGCACCGCGTAGGTGACCAAAAATGACGCCGCCGGAATGGTATTGACGATGCGGTCGCGGACGCGGATGTGCGCGCTCACCGCGAGCACGAAGTACACCGTGAGCAACGCGGTGGTCAACCGCGCCAATGCCGGAATCCTGCTGGCCGACAGCAAGCCGATCACCGAGGCGGCCTTCGTGACCGGAAGGATCCACCGGATGTTCAGCGGGACACCCAATTGGTCAAGGACTTTGGTGATATACGGCACCGGGATCGCGCATGCCACCGCGTCGGCCGCTTGGAAAACAGCAAGGGCCGCATATGTTTTCGGTGAAGTCACAGGGCTTACCTCACTGTTTCAATTCGGACGGCGCCGGGAGTGTGCCTTCCACCGGCTTGCGCGCGTCGGCCTCCGCCTTTGCCACCGCTTGGACTATCGCCGGATCGGTTTCGGTGGAGAACCAGTCGGCCGTCTCCTTGTCGTCGTCTTCGGGTTTGGGCAAGTTGTCCTCGACCGGTGATGGCACATACCGGAACACGCCGTCCTGGCCCGGAGCGCCGAGCAGCTTGGTGAAACCCTGTAAGGCCGTTCCGAAGTCGCTGGGCACCAGCCACACCTTGTTGGCTTCGCCCTGGGCCATTTGCGGCAGGATTTGCAAATACTGGTAGGCCAGCATCTCGGGAGTGGGCCGGCCGGCCTTGATCGCCGCGAACGTCTTCTCGATCGCCTTGGCCTGCCCCTGCGCCCGCAGGTAGGCCGCGGCTCGCTCACCCTGCGCTCGCAGCATCCGGGATTGCCGGTCGGCTTCGGCGGCCAGGATCGCGGCCTGCTTGGCGCCTTCGGCGGCCAAGATTTGCGACTGCTTTTGTCCCTCGGCCTGTGTGATCGCCGCCTGCCGGTTCCCTTCAGCGGTCAAGATCATTGCCCGCTTTTCCCGGTCGGCCTTCATCTGCTTTTCCATCGAGGCCTGAATCGACGGTGGCGGGTCGATGCTGCGCAATTCCACCCGCGCCACCCGCAGACCCCAGCGGCCGGTGGCCTCGTCGAGCACGCCGCGCAGCTGACCGTTGATCTGGTCGCGGGAAGTCAGCGTCTGCTCCAGCGTCATGCCGCCCACCACATTGCGCAGTGTCGTGGTAGTGAGCTGCTCGACCCCGACGATGTAGTTGCTGATCTCGTAGACCGCGGCCTGCGGGCTGGTGACCTGGAAGTAGACCACGGTATCGATATTCAAGGTCAGGTTGTCCTCGGTGATCACCGGCTGCGGGGGAAACGACACCACCCGCTCGCGCAGGTCTATCCGGGCCCGGATCCGGTCGATGAACGGCACCAGCAAGGTCAACTGGCCACTCACGGTGCGGCTGTACCGGCCAAGACGTTCGATCACTGCCGCTTCGGCCTGCGGGATCAGCGCAATCGACTTGGCCACCACGATGGCGGCGAAGCCGACCAAGACGGCCAGCAATATCAAGGTGAAAACGAGACCGCCACCTGCATCTTGACTGACAACGACGACTTGACCGTGCATCGAAACGCTCCTATTGCTCCAGAGGGTTAGGGACTTTTCCAGACCACCGCGGTGGCCCCGTTGATATGCATGACTGTCACCCGGTCGCCAGGTTCGAAGATGTCGCCGTCGTTCAACGGCCGCGCCGTCCACACCTGGCCGTCGAGTTTGACCTGCCCTTCGTCGCGGGCAACCCGGTCGAGAACCAGCGCGCTTTTGCCCTCCAGCGCCTCGACGCCGGTCGTGATGGCCTTCGGGGGGGTCAGGCGCCGCCGCAGCACCGGGCGGACCAGCACTAGCAACAGCACCGAAACCACCAAAAACACCGCGCCATCGGCCCAGATCGGCAAGTTCAACAACCAACTGGATCCGCCCGCGGCTAGCGCACCGCCGCTGAGCATCAGTAAGAACATATCTCCGGTCAGCGCCTCCGCACCGGCCAGCCCCAAGGCGAATATGAGCCAGATCACGGCCGCAGGCATGCCGCCAGGATATCGCGTGATCGACCGCGATCGAGGCGAACAACTAGACTGCGAAACCATGTGGTGCCCTAGCGCGACGCTCACGATCTGGGCCAACGCCTGGCTTGCCGGCAAGGCCGCGCCAGATGACGTCCTGGATGCGTTATCTTGTTGGGCACCAGCACAATCGGTCACAGCATACGACGCCGTCGCGGCCGGGCACACCGGCCTGCCGTGGCCCGATGTGCACGATGCGGGAGCGGTGTCGTTGCTGCAGACGCTGCGCACCGCTGCGGGCGGGTCGGCCACCGGCACACCGTCGATCAAGGTGGTGTTGCCGGTTCCCGGCGATGTCCGCGGTCTGTCCGCAGGCACACAGTTCGAGCGAGACGCGTTGGCCGCCGGAGAAGCAGTGATCGTCAGCAGTCCCGAAGACCCCGGCGTCGCCGTCGGGTTGGTGCCTGAATTCGGCTACGACGACTCCGACGACGAAGTCGCTGTGTCCGAGTTATGTGCGCTGGCCTGGACGGTGTACTCATTGCCGGGTGCCCCGCTGATCGACCACACCGAGTTGGGTGAGGCCGAATACGCACTGCGACTGGCCGTGCGATCGGCCGCCGACGCACTCACCACCATCGGGTTGGGATCCGCCGGCGTCGATATCGACGATCCGCGTGGGCTTATCGAGCAGCTGCTGGAATCCGCGCGCCAACACCAAGTTCCCGAGCATGCACCGTCACGCGCCCTGCGAGTGCTGGAAAACGCCGCACACGTCGACGCGATCATCGCGGTCAGTGCCGGGCTAACACGGATTGGCACGCAGTCGTTGTCGGAGGCGCAAATCGCCACTGATGCGCTGCGTCCGTTGGCCGCAGTGGTGCGCTCGGCGCGAATGGCTGCACTCAGCGCGATTCTGCACGCCGCCTGGCGGCCCTAGCCGGCGGCCGGTCCCGGCCGGTCTTCGGCGACGCAGTGCGGTGCCCGGCACGGTTCGCCGTTGATGCTGGCCGCGCAGCCGGGCACCGGATCGGGGCCGCTCACTCTCGACGGCGGCCGGCCATAGCGCAATTCGTCGATCAAGTCCACCGCCAGCCGGGCGAATCGCGGATGGGCATTAGGTGTGAAAGCCCGCGCCAACACCACGCCCGCCGTCTTCGCCTGCGATGCCAACTCCTGGTCGAGATCCCACACCACCTCGATATGGTCGGCGACAAACCCTATCGGGCAGACGATGACCGCTTTGGTCCCTGCGCCGGCCAACGTCGAAAGAAGGTCGCCGACGTCGGGTTCCAGCCACGCAACTTGCGGTGCACCCGACCGCGACTGCCACGCCACGTCGTAGTCGCGGTATCCGGCCGCCGTCGCGACCAGCCTTGCGGCGTAAGCGACTTGGCGACTGTAGAGCTGCGGACCGCAGCGCTGATCGGCGGCCACCGGAATCGAATGGGCGGTGAACACCAGCCGCGCGCCGCCGGCCAGCTCGGCGGGTAGGGTGCCGGAGGCCGCATCGATGGCGTCGGCGAAAATCTGCACTAAAGCAGGGTGGTCGAAGTATGGTCGCAGCTTTATTAATTCGGGCGCATCGGGTCCGGCCGCCCGTCGGGCACGGGCAATGTCCTCGACGTACTGGGTGCAGCCGGAGTACCCGCTCCACGCCGAGGTGGTGAACACCGCTGCGCGTTGAATGCCGTCGTCTCGCATGGTGGTAACGGTGTCTTCAACGAAGGGTTCCCAATTGCGGTTGCCGAAATAGACTGGGAGGTCCAAACCACACTCGACGAGTTCGGCGCGCAGTTGCGCTATCAGCGCACGGTTGATCGAATTGATCGGCGACGCCCCGCCGAAGTACAGGTAATGCTCTGCTACCTCATCGAGGCGTTGGGGCGGCACATTTCGGCCGCGGGTGACGTTCTCCAGGAACGGCCGTATCTGATCGGGCCCCTCGGGCCCGCCAAAAGACAACAGCAGGACGGCGTCGAATTCCATTGCTTATTAGAGCAATTGGGTGCTTGCGCCGCCGTCGGCGTAGATGATCGTCCCAGTGGTCGCCGGCAGCCATTCGGAAAGCAGCGCGCACACGGTCTTGGCGACGGGCGTGGGGTCCTTCATGTTCCAACCGACCGGAGCGCGTTGGTCCCAGCCCTCTTCCAGCAGCTGAATTTGGGCACCGGCCTCGTCGCCGAGCGCGCCACCAACGATCGCGCTCATCGCCAGCGTCCGGATCGGCCCTGCAGCAACAAGGTTCGAGCGGACGCCGAACTTACCGGCTTCGCGTGCCACGAACCGGTTGACCGACTCCAGCGCGCTCTTGGCAACCGTCATCCAGTTGTAGGCCGGCATCGCCCGGCTCGGGTCGAAGTCCATCCCGACGATGGAACCACCGGGATTCATGATCGGCAGCAGTGCCTTTGCCAGCGAGGCATACGAATACGCGGAAATGTGAATGCCCTTGGAGACATCCTCGTAGGGGGCGTCGAAGAACGGGTTGATGCCCATCCCGCTTTGCGGCATGAAGCCGATCGAGTGCACGACGCCGTCGAGCTTGTTGCCCTCACCAATCGCTTCGGTCACCCGATCGGCGAGGGTGTCTAGGTGCTTCTCGTTCTGCACGTCGAGTTCGATCAGCGGGGCCTTCTCTGGTAGCCGGTCGGCGATGCGCTGAATCAGCCGCAACCGGTCAAATCCGGTCAGCACCAACTGCGCCCCCTGTTCTTGGGCCACCCGCGCGATGTGAAATGCGATCGACGCGTCGGTGATGATCCCACTGACCAGAATTCGTTTGCCTTCGAGCAGTCCTGCCATGTCCGTCCTATATCTCTCAGTGACCCATGCCCATGCCGCCGTCGACCGGGATCACCGCACCGGAGATGTACGAGGCGTCCTCGGAGGCCAGGAAGCTGACCACCCCGGCGACCTCGGCGGCGGTACCGACCCGCTTCGCCGGAATGAAGTCCAGTGCCCCCGCCTGAATCCGCTCGTCCAGCGCGCGGGTCATGTCGGTGTCGATGTAGCCCGGGGCGACCACGTTGGCCGTGACGTTGGCTTTGGACAGCTCCCGGGCGATCGAGCGGGCCATGCCGATCACACCGGCCTTGGAGGCTGCGTAGTTGGCCTGGTTGCCGATGCCCCAGGTACCGGACACCGAACCGATGAAGATCAACCGGCCGAACCGCTTTCGCTGCATGCTGCGCGATGCGCGCTGCACCACCCGGAACGCCCCGGTCAGGTTGGCGTCGATGACTTTTTCGAATCTTTCTTCTGTCATCCGGATGAGAAAGGCATCCGCGGAAACGCCGGCATTGGACACCACCACCTCGACCGGCCCCTGGTGCTCCTCAACCTGTGTGAAAGCGCGATCCACGGCGTCGTTGTTGGTGACATCACACTCGACGCCGAACAGCCCCTCGGGCGCCCCGGATCCGCGGTGCGTGACAGCCACCTTGTGGCCGTCGGCGGCCAACCGCTGCGCGATCGCCAGACCGATCCCCCGATTTCCGCCCGTCACAAGGACAGAACGGGATACGAATGCGGGTTTGCCGCCGTCGGTGGCTGCGTCAGTCACCAGGCCAACCTATCGCCTCGGTGCGGTGGGGCCGAAATGTCCCCCGATTGGATGCTCACGGCCACGCTAGGGTGACACTCGACGCAGGCAGCCACGCTGGCGTGACAATCGCGGTGACAACCAGGGACTAGGTCGGCAGCCGGCGGTTGATCAGCACGGCCGCCAACGCGGCCGCCGCCAGCACCAATGCCCCCAGGCGCAGCCAACCGACGCTGGCGTCACCCTTGATCGTCTCGTAGCCGATCTGCTGCTGCAGCGACGCGTAGACCTGCTTGAGCTCCTGCAGGCTCGAAGCGTCGTAATGATTGCCACCGGACAATTCGGCGACCTTTTTCATCGTGCTGTCGTCGACCGGCACCGGCTGGCGCTGGCCGTTGATCTCCACGAAGCCGTATGGGGTGCCGAACGAGATCGTCGAGATCGGCACGCCTTGATCCTTCGCGGTGCGCGCCGCGGTGAACGCACCCTTGGGGTTGTCCGGGTTGGTCGGCATCGTTTCCTTGCCGTCGGAGAACAACACGATCCGGGCCGGCGGCGGGGTGTCGCCGCCGCCGATCACCGCACCGACGGTGGCGATGGCCTGCAGCGCGGTGAAGATGCCCTCGCCGGTTGCGGTACGGTCGGCGAACTGCAACTTGTCCAGCGCGGCTTTGGTCGCGTCCCGGTTCGTCGTCGGCTGCACCAAAACCGTTGCCGTCCCCGCATACGCGATCAGGCCGAGGTTGATCCCAGGGGTCAGCTCACCGGCGAACTCCTTGGCCGCGACTTCGGCGGCGACCATCCGGTTGGGCTCGACGTCGGTGGCCCGCATCGACTGCGACACATCGATGACCAGCATCACGACGGCGCGGTTACGCGGAATCCGGACATCGTGGGTCGGACCGGCCATCGCGATCGTGAACAGCAATAGCGCCAACACCAGCAGGATGGCCGACAGGTGCCGCCACCGGGTGGGCTGCTTGGGGGCGACGCTTTCCAGCAGCTCCATGTTGGCAAAGCGCAGCATCCGCCGCTGCCGGGCCACCTGCGCGATGACGTACAGCGCCACGACTCCCAGAACGACCAACAGGAACAGAAAAAACCATGCGTGGGCGAAGCCGGACAGCGTCATCGGCCCGAGCAACGGCAATGTCATAACGAACCTGTCCGTGCCGGCGACGATGCAGTGGGGGTACCTCCAGCCGCGCTGGGTGCACCGCCCGCTTGCGGGGAACGGCGAGGGGGACGCAGCGATGCGGAGGAGCGGCACCGTACCTTGGCGTGTGTGCCAGCTGACGTCACTGGCGCCCCGCCAGTGCTCCGCGCCGGCGGGACTCCACGAAGCGGACGATGTCAGCGATCCAATCGCGGTCGGTACGCAGCGACAGCAGCGGCGCCCCGCAGCTGCGCATCGTGCGGGCCACGTCGGCGCGATGCGCAGCGGCCGCTTTGGCGAAGTCGTCGCGCAGCTGTGTGTCGATGGTGAACTCACGCGTCGCACCGGTTTCGGCGTCCTGCAAGATGACGTCGCCGACGTCGGGCAACTCGACATCGCGCGGATCGAGCACCTCGATGCCGAGCACCTCATGGCGTGCCGCGATCGCCCGCAGCGGCCGCATCCAGTTGATGGGGCCGAGGAAGTCGCTGATGATCACGGCCATCCCCCGTCGGCGTTCGGGCCGGCGCAGTGCGTCGATGGCCACCGCCAGATCTCCGCGCACTCCAACCGGCGCCTTGGGCATGGTGGCGATCGTGCGCAATAGGGTCTGTTCGTGCTGACGTCCGGAGCGTGCCGGCACCCGAGTCGTCTTCTCGCCGTTGGCAATCAGCGCGCCGAGCCGGTTTCCGCCACCGCTGTTGAGATAGGTGATGGCGGCCGCGGCCGCCACCGCCACGTCACGCTTCTCGCAGACCGTCGTGCCGAAGTCCAGGCTGGCCGACATGTCGACCACCAGCCAGGTCTCCAGTTCACGATCGGCGATCATCTGCCGGACATGCGGGTGCATCGTGCGCGCGGTGACCGCCCAGTCCATCCGGCGGACGTCGTCGCCGGGCTGATACTCCCGCGACTCCCCCGGCTCTGATCCCGGACCCGGGATCAGCCCGAGGTGGTCACCGTGCAGGACACCGTCGAGCTTGCGCTTGACCGTCAGCTCGAGCGTGCGCAGCGCCGCCGACAGCTTCGGGTCGTCGATCTGCCCGCGCTGCATTGACGGTGGATGCACAGCCGCGGGCTGCCCTGCGGCGGAATTTGGATCGGTCACCGACCGCTAGCCGCCGCGGCCTGCATCACCGGAGGTACCGAATGGCCCTGTTGCGGAACGGCATTCACCTGCGGCATGCCAACGGTCTGCAAGATCCGGTTGATGATGATCTCCGGCGAGACTTCGTCGGCGAGCGCGTCGTAGGTGAGCACCAGCCGGTGCCGCAGCACGTCGGGGATGACCTCGACGATGTCCTGAGGGATCACGTAGTCGCGGCCGCGCACCAATGCCAGCGAGCGCGCGCCGGCGATGATGCCCAGCGAGGCACGCGGCGAAGCACCGAACGAGACCCAGCTCCTGACGTCGTTCATGCCGAGTTGCTCGGGATGACGAGTGGCGGTGACGACCCGCACCACATAATCCACCAGCGCGTGGTGAACGAAGTTGTTCGCGGCGATCTCCTGCAGCCGCAGCAAATCACCCGTGTTGAGGATTTGCTTGGGCTCCGGCGGCCGGACGCCCATTCGGTAGATGATCTCGCGCTCTTCCTCCGGCGAGGGGTAGCCGACGTTGATCTTGAACAGGAAGCGGTCCCGCTGGGCCTCCGGCAGTGGGTAGACGCCCTCGTGCTCGATCGGGTTCTGCGTCGCCATCACCAGGAACGGGTTGGGCAACGAAAAGGTCTTTCCACCGATCGAGACGTGGCGCTCTTGCATGACCTCCAGCAGTGCCGACTGCACCTTCGCCGGAGCCCGGTTAATCTCGTCGGCCAGCAGGAAGTTGACCACCACCGGGCCGAGTTCGGTGTCGAACTCCTCCTTGCCCTGCCGGTAGATCCGGGTACCGACGATGTCTGTAGGCACCAGGTCGGGCGTGAACTGAATACGTGCGAACGTGCCGCCGACTACTCGCGCGAACGTCTCTACGGCCAGTGTCTTGGCCACCCCGGGCACACCTTCGAGCAGCACGTGGCCTTTGGACAGCAGGCCGACCAGCATCCGCTCCACGAGCTGGTCTTGCCCCACGATGATTCGCTTGACCTCGAAGATGGCCCGTTCCAGGGTGTGCACCTCGGCAGCCAGCCCATTGCCACCACCGCCGCCGCCGGACGGCGCCGCATGCGCCGGGGGCCCACCCGGACCTGAGTAACCGCTGGCGCCCGGGGGCGGCCCGCCTGCTGATGTCATCGATTACCCTCCACGGCTCGGACCTCCAAAGCTCCATCACACACGACTGCTCGCACGACGAACGTCGCGGGGCAGCAGGCGTGCCCTGGTTCAACTATTCCAGGCCGCCCGGATTCCGTCGACGCAGGCCACCGTCGATGCGCACCGGACACGCTGGACAATTGCGTCAGTACTCAATTATCCGGGTCAGAAACGGCGTCATCCCGGCCTTGCGTACCGGGCTGACGGTGACCTTGCCGGCGCTGCCGGACGCCTCCAGCATCTGGCCGTTGCCCAGGTAGATGGTGACGTGCTGGCCACCGCCGGGGCCGTAGAAGATCAGATCGCCGCGCTTGGCTTGCGACGGCGGGACGTGCCGACCGGCGTTGTATTGATCACCGGAAAACCTCGGCAGCAGCACGCCCACCCCGGCGAAGCTGTACCGAACCAATCCCGAGCAGTCGAAGCCGACGGTGTCGGCGCCAGAGTCCACGCCTTTGCTAGGGCCATTGGGCGTGCCGCCGCCCCACGAATACGGCACGCCCATCTGCGAGGACGCGCGGCGGATGACGTACTCGACCGCCTGGCGCCCGTACACCCGCGGTATTCCGTTGGGGCTGGTGCTGCTGCTGCCGCCCAGGTTGAGGCCCAGCCCGCCGAGAAACTGCCGGCCCAAGTCAAGCGTGGTCTGGGTGGCGTTGGCAGTGGCCTGTAGCGATTGGTTGGCGATGGCTACCGGGTCGCCCGGTGCGCCTGCGCTGATCACCGGCGGCAAAGTGGGATCCCACCCGCCGTCCTCGGCACCGGCGGGAACGGCCAGAGCGATCAGTAGACCAAACGCCGCCAGAATCGACCAGACCAAACCGGCCCGGCGAAAACACTTGCGGCGCACAGGTCCTTTCACCCGTCAGTACTCGATGTAGCGGACCACGTAGGGCGTCATGCCGCTGGTTCGAACCGGGGCGACCCGGACCTTCAGCCCCACGTCGGGCGCCTCGAGCATCTGACCGTCGCCGAGATAGATCGTCACGTGCTGACTGCCGCCGGGGCCGTAGAAAATAACGTCGCCGCGGCGCATCTGCGACGACGGGATCTTGCGGCCCATGTTGTACTGCGAACCCGAGTAGTGCGGCAGCTTGATACCGACCCCGGCGAACGAGTACAGCACCAACCCGGAGCAGTCGAAGCCGACCGTGCCGGCGCCCGAGTCGATGCCGTGGCTCGGCCCCCCGGCGGTGCCGCCGCCCCACGAATACGGCACGCCCAACTGCGAGAGGCCACGACGAATCACGTACTCGGACGCCTGCCGTCCGTAGACCCGGGGGATCCGGCCGTTGGTGAAGCCGGTCGGCGTAGGAGCCAGGCCCATCTGCTGCAGGAAGCTGCGTCCCATATTCGCCGTGACTTGCGACGAGGTCGCCGAGATCCCCAGGATCGTGTTGAGAACGGCGATGGGGTCACCGGCGACGTTCGCGCTGGGCACCATGGGCAGCGTGGGATCCCATGCGCCGTCCCAATTGCCCGCGTTGCCCCGGGGGGCGGCCGGCGAGCCCGGCGCCGCCGGATCCCATCGGTCACCGGAAGGCTTTGGTGTGATAACCGCCCGCTGTCCGGCATCCGGTCCGCCCGCGGATGCCGACCAATTGCGGGCGGCGTCGAGTCTGGCTTGGGCCGCGTTGCGCTCGTCGGCCAAGCGGTTGATCTGCTGCTGCTGTTCGCCGAACTTGCGCTGGATGTCGGTCAGCGCGGCTACCGCGGCGGTCTGGCTGGATTGGGCGTCGGCGACGGCCTGATCGGCCTTCTGCTTGGTCAGCCGCGCCACCGACGCTTTGTTGACTTGCTCGGTGCGAGCTCGCTGCAAGTTGTCCATCACCTGCTGGGAACTGGCGGCCAGTGTTTGGCTGGCGGCCTGGGTCGCGATGATGTCGTCGGGGCTGGCCGCGGTGAGGTAACTGTCCGACGGGCCGTTGACGTAACTGGTGACGGCGAAGCGGTCGAATCGCTTCTGGGCCGAGGCGATCGCGGCGTTGGCATCCTTGACGGACTGCTCGCTGGCCTCGACGTCGTGCTGCGCGGCCGCGGCGTTGTCGCGGGCCGTCTCGACGGTGACCACCGCCTTGTTGACGCTCTCTTCCTCGGCCTGAATCTGCGCGCCGAGTTCTCCCAGACGCTGGTTGGCATGGGCCACATCGGCGATCAGCGCAGCGACGGTGTCCGGCGCGTTGCCCGGGTCGGCGTTCGCCAACCCCGGTATGCACAGCAGCATGGCCACGCCGAGCATCGCCGGACCAACGCGGTGAGGGCGCGTGGCCGCCAGTCGGAAACACGAGCCGCGGCAGTTGCGTCTCATTCGACTCGGGTCTCCTATGGGTCAACGCGGGCGGACGGCGCTGGTAATTCGCGCCCCACTAACCACTGGAGGCACGATTTAAACCAAAAGCATCCTTTGCACCGTATGACACATCCGACTCAATAGAAACTTTAGTAACAAATTACACGTCTGTTCTTCCAAGAACTGTGACCCAACGGTGACATCACTGATTTGCCCGACACGAGCGGTTTGCGTGTCGCTCTCATCCGACACGGGCCGAATACGGCGAGTTAGACGCTCTGGCCAGCGCCTTCTGCGGGTGCTTGGGCTTCGTTACCCGACGTTGCTAGACGTCTGGCCCGCAGTTGCATGATTCGGCTGCCGATCACCGCCGTCAAAACAAAAATCAGCAGCACAATGGTGAACGCCGTCCAAGGGAACTGCGGTGTGTTGAGTTGGTGCAAGAAATTCTGTGCCGAGACGACCGTGTTGCCGGTCTTGGCGTTGTCTTCGCCGATCTCGAGCGTGGCGCGCGGGAAGTGTGTGCTGTAGGTGCCGACGAAGTTCGGGCTGAGCACCAGCACGGTGGCGTCGGGATGCTGTTGGCCGATCCTGGTCGCGATGTCGCGCAGCGGTGTGTCGCTGGCCGGGTTGTGGTCGAGCACGACGATTTTGAGGTCGATGCCGTCGTTGTGCGCTTGATTGATCACTTGTTGTAGCGGCGGCGTGACGTCTGCTGGCGCGCTGATGTCGTCGGCAGTGACCTGTTGCTGCACGATCGCCAGGCATTGCTCTGGCGGCGTCGCCGCCGGATCGGCACCGATGCTCCCGCAGATTTCGTTTGGGATGTACAGCGGCGGGTGCAGCGTGGTCACGGTTCAAGACCGTACCGCGAGAGCGGCGTATGGAACCCGGCGGATGCAGCCACTGGCGAGAGGCGGCCGGCCGTAATGCAGGACAAGCGTACTGTTAGAATGGCACCGCCAGCCCGTCGGCATGCAGAACGAGCGGCGATCGCACGCGCGGCGTAGCCGGACGCAACGGGTCGCCGCCAATGAACAAGATCCCGGGAGTTGATGTGACCAGCAAAGGTTCGGCGAATTCGTTCGAAGCGCGCAACACTCTGAAGGTCGGCGACAGCAGTTACCAGATATATCGCCTCGACGCCGTACCCGGAACAGAGAAACTCCCCTACAGCCTCAAGGTTCTCGCCGAAAATCTGCTGCGTAACGAAGATGGCAGCAACATCACCAAGGATCACATCCAGGCGATTGCACAATGGGATTCCCAGGCAGAGCCCAGCATCGAAATCCAATACACGCCCGCCCGCGTCGTTATGCAGGACTTCACCGGCGTGCCGTGCATCGTCGACTTGGCCACCATGCGTGAGGCCATCGGGGATCTAGGCGGCGACGCCGACAAGGTCAACCCGCTGGCGCCGGCTGATTTGGTGATCGATCACTCGGTGATCGCGGATCTTTTCGGCCGCGCCGACGCGTTCGAGCGCAATGTCGAGATCGAATACCAGCGCAACGGCGAGCGCTACCAATTTCTGCGGTGGGGACAGGGCGCGTTCCAGGATTTCAAGGTGGTACCGCCGGGCACCGGCATCGTGCATCAGGTCAACATCGAATACCTGGCACGCGTGGTGATGCAACGTGACGGAGTCGCGTACCCGGATACCTGTGTGGGAACCGACTCACACACCACGATGGTCAACGGCCTGGGCGTGTTGGGTTGGGGCGTGGGAGGAATCGAAGCAGAAGCCGCAATGCTCGGTCAGCCGGTGTCGATGCTCATCCCGCGGGTGGTGGGCTTCAAACTCACCGGTGAGATCCAGCCCGGTGTCACCGCCACCGACGTCGTGCTCACCGTCACCGAGATGCTGCGCAAGCACGGCGTGGTCGGCAAGTTCGTCGAGTTCTACGGTGCGGGGGTGGCCGAGGTACCGCTGGCCAACCGCGCAACGTTGGGCAATATGAGCCCCGAATTCGGTTCCACTGCAGCTATATTCCCGATCGACCAGGAGACTCTTCACTATCTGCGGTTCACCGGGCGCAAGGATGAGCAGCTCGCCCTGGTGGAGGCCTACGCCAAAGAGCAAGGCATGTGGCACGATCCGGAACACGAGCCGGAGTTTTCCGAGTACCTCGAGCTCGACCTGTCTGAAGTGGTCCCATCGATCGCCGGACCCAAGCGCCCGCAAGACCGGATCCGGTTGTCCGACGCCAAGTCCACGTTCCGCAAGCAGATCACTACCTATGTGGGCGACGACCCCGACAAGAAGGAATACTCCAAGCTGGACGAGGCCGTCGATGAGACGTTTCCGGCTAGCGACCCTGGGGCACTTGGGAACGGACATGCCGACGATGCTCCTCAGGTGGAATCGGCTGCCGCACATGCCAACGGCCGGGTGAGCAACCCGGTGACGGTGAAGTCTGACGAACTCGGCGAATTCGTGCTCGACCACGGCGCGGTGGTCATCGCCGCGATCACGTCCTGCACCAACACCTCCAATCCCGAGGTGATGCTGGGCGCGGCGTTGCTGGCGCGTAACGCCGTGGAGGCGGGTCTGACGTCGAAACCGTGGGTCAAGACCACGATGGCACCGGGTTCGCAGGTCGTCAGCGACTACTACGAAAAGGCCGGGCTGTGGCCGTATCTGGAGAAACTTGGCTTCTACCTGGTCGGCTATGGCTGCACCACATGTATCGGCAACTCGGGCCCGCTGCCTGATGAGGTCTCAAAGGCGGTCAACGACAACGACCTTTCGGTGGCCGCAGTCTTATCGGGCAACCGCAACTTCGAGGGCCGCATCAACCCCGACGTGAAGATGAACTATCTGGCCTCGCCGCCGCTGGTAGTCGCCTACGCGCTGGCCGGTTCGATGGACTTCGACTTCGAGTCGCAGCCGCTGGGCAGCAGCAAGGACGGCAAAGATGTCTTCCTGAAAGACATTTGGCCGTCGCAAAAGGATGTCTCCGACACCATCGCATCGGCGATCAACCAGGAGATGTTCACCAAGAACTACGCCGACGTGTTCAAGGGCGACGAGCGGTGGCGCAACCTGCCGACTCCCAGCGGCGACACTTTCGAGTGGGATGACAGCTCCACCTACGTGCGCAAGCCACCGTATTTCGACGGCATGCCCGCCGAACCCGAGCCCGTCAGCGACATCACCGGCGCCCGGGTGCTGGCCCTACTGGGCGACTCGGTGACCACCGACCACATTTCACCGGCGAGCAGCATCAAGCCGGGCACTCCGGCAGCCCAGTACCTCGAGGACCACGGTGTGCAGCGCATGGACTTCAACTCCTTCGGGTCTCGGCGCGGCAACCACGAGGTGATGATCCGCGGCACGTTCGCCAACATCCGGCTTCGTAACCAACTGCTTGCTGGTTTGGGGGAGGTCGTCTCCGGCGGATACACCCGCGACTTCACCAAGAAAGACGGCCCTCAAGCGTTCATCTACGATGCGGCGCAAAACTATGCCGCAGAAGATATTCCGCTGGTGGTGCTGGGTGGCAAGGAGTACGGTTCGGGCTCGTCACGTGACTGGGCAGCCAAGGGCACCCGGCTGTTGGGGGTGCGTGCGGTGATCGCCGAGTCGTTCGAGCGCATCCACCGTTCCAACCTGATCGGAATGGGTGTGATCCCGTTGCAGTTCCCGGAGGGCAAGACCGCGGAGGCGTTGGGGCTCGACGGCACCGAGGTGTTCGACATCACCGGCATCGAGGCGCTCAACGATGGCAAGACACCAAAGACGGTGCACGTCAAGGCCGGAAAAGAAGGTGGGCCCGACGTCATCGAGTTCGACGCGGTGGTCCGCATCGACACCCCTGGGGAAGCGGACTACTACCGCAACGGCGGCATCCTGCAGTACGTGCTGCGCAACATGCTCAGGTCGAAGTAGCTCGGAACGCCCGTGCCTAAGGTCAGCCAGGACCATCTGGCGGCCCGCCGCCGTCAGATCCTCGACGGTGCCCGGCGCTGCTTTGCCGAATATGGCTACGAGCAGGCGACGGTGCGCCGACTGGAGAAGGCCATCGGCTTGTCGCGCGGAGCGATCTTTCATCATTTCCGCGACAAGGACACGTTGTTCTTCGAGCTGGCCCGCGAGGACGCCGAGCGGATGGCCGTGGTCGCGTCGCGAGAGGGTCTCATCCAGGTGATGCGGGACATGCTCACCGCGCCCGACCAGTTCGACTGGCTCGCCACACGATTGGAGATCGCACGGAAGCTGCGCCACGACCCCGCGTTCAGTCAGGGATGGGCGGAGCGCTCGGCGGAGCTAACGGCGGCAACGATCGATCGGCTGCGTCGACAGAAGCAGGCCGGGCGGGTGCGCGACGACGTCCCCAGCGACGTACTGGTGTGCTACCTCGACCTGGTTCTCGACGGCTTGGTCGCCAAGGTCGCCTCCGGTGAAGACCCACAGCGGCTTACCGCAGTCCTCGATCTGGTCGAGGGCTCGGTACGCCAGACCTAGCTCAAAGTTCGCTTCCTACCAGCGCGTAACCAGCGTCGGGATCGGAATTAGCGGGGTCGGTCGGGTAGCTGCGGGCCGAGCCTACCGGGATCGGGTGCGGTGGTTGGGCCCACCGCGGCTGCGCATCGTAGTCCCCGATTCGCGCAGCATGCTGTGGATCGATCCGTACGACTTACCGGTCGACGCGACCAACGTACGTATGCTGGCTCCGCCCTCATAGGCGCTGCGCAGTTCGACCAGCAACTGAGCACGTGTTTTTTTCGATTTCCTCATCGGCCCTCCCCGCTTCAAAAGGATCCCCAAAGGTCACAGCGTAGGAAGCAGATGTCGGTGGCGGGCCCGTTTGACGAAATCGCCTGCGCCACCGTCCAGGCCACGCGCCCGGGTGATCAGGCCAGCTCGATCAAATCCCGGTAATCCTGCGACCAATGGTCTTCGGTGCCGTCCGGCAGCAGCACGACGCGCTGCGGATCGAGCGCCTCGGCAGCCCCGGGGTCGTGTGTCACCAGCACGACAGCCCCGGTGTAGCTGCGCAGCGCGTCCAGCACCTGCTCGCGGGACGCCGGATCGAGATTGTTCGTCGGCTCGTCGAGCAGCAATACGTTCGCGGTGGAGGCCACCAGGCCGGCCAGCGCCAGTCGCGTCTTCTCGCCGCCGGACAGCGTGCCGGCTAACTGCTCGAGCTGGCTACCGCTGAACATGAACGCGCCGAGCAAGCCTCGGAGATCCTGCTCGCCCGAATCGGGTGCGGCGTGGCGGATGTTCTGCCATACCGTCGCGGCGTCGTCCAGGGTGTCGTGCTCCTGCGCGAAATACCCGACTTTCAAACCGTGTCCGGGCTCGAGCGCCCCGGCGTCGGGTTGCTCGACACCGGCCAACAGCCGCAGCAGGGTCGTTTTGCCCGCGCCGTTGAGACCCAACGCCACGACCCGAGAGCCACGATCGATGGCGAGGTCAACACCGGTGAACACTTCCAGCGAACCGTAGGTCTTGGTCAGACCGGTGGCCACCAGCGGCGTGCGTCCGCAGCCCGCCGGGCTCGGGAACTTGATCCGGGCCACCTTATCGGCGACTCGCTCTTCGTCGAGCGCGGCCATCATCCGGTCGGCGCGTCGCAGCATGTTCTGGGCCGCAACGGCTTTGGTGGCCTTGGCGCCGAGCTTGGCAGCTTGAGTCCGCAATGCGGCGGCCTTGCGTTCGGCGTTGGCACGTTCCCGACGGCGCCGCTGCTCATCGGTGGCGCGGGCGTCGAGATACTTCTGCCAACTCATGTTGTAGACGTCGACTTCGCCGCGCACGGCGTCGAGAAACCAGACGCGATTGACCACGTCAGCCAACAACTCGACGTTGTGACTGATCACTACGAGACCGCCGGCGTGGTTGCGCAGGAACTCCCTTAGCCAGCCGAGCGAATCGGCGTCGAGGTGGTTCGTGGGTTCGTCGAGCAGCAAGGTGGTGGCCGATCCGGCACCGGTGTCAGACGCGGCGAAAAGGATCCGCGCCAACTCCACCCTGCGGCGTTGACCCCCGGACAGCGTGCGCAGCTGCTGGGTCAGTACCCGCTCGGGCAACCCGAGGCTGGCGCAGATCCGGCCTGCCTCGCTTTCAGCGCCGTAACCACCAAGCGCGGCGAAGCGCTCCTCGAGTTGGCCGTAGCGGCGGATCGCGCGGTCGCGCGCGGCGTCGTCGGCGACTTCGGCCATCAACGCCTGCTGCTTTTCCAGATCAATGAGCAGAATGTCCAGTCCACGCGCGGAAAGCACCCGGTCGCGGGCGAGGGTCTCCAGGTCGCCCTCTTTGGGATCCTGCGGCAGATAACCGATCTCGCCGGTGCGGGTCACCGTTCCCCCGTATGGCTCGCCCGCGCCGGCGAGGATGCGCATGGTGGTGGTCTTTCCGGCGCCGTTACGCCCAACCAGACCGATCCGGTCACCGGGCTGTATTCGCAGAGCCGGTCCGTCAGCGGAGAGCAATGTGCGCGCGCCAGCGCGGACCTCGAGGTCCGTAGCCGTGATCACGGTCACTCTCCTTGTTCAGACTTACTTGTCGTCGGTAAACGCCGGCGACCGGTTCTCGGCACGCGCGGCCACCGCCTCTTCGAAGTTGGTGGTGAGCAGACGAACGAAGAGCTGTCCTAGGCCTTCGGCCTGCATATGCCCCTCCAGGCTAGCGGCGTCCAGTCCACTCCACAGGGTGCGCTTGGTCAACTCAATTCCCGGGCGCGAGAAGCCGGCGATTCGTTCGGCCAGCGCATAGCACGTCTCCAGCAACTGGTCTTCCGGTACCTGGCGTGATACCAGCCCGATCCGCTCGGCTTCCTCGGCGTCGATGTCACGACCGGTCAGCATGATCTCGAACGCCCGCGACGAACCGATGGCCCGCGGCAGCAGGTAACTCAGCCCCAGCTCGCTGGCGGTCAGCCCGTTGTTGATGCCTGCGGCCCGGAAGTACGCAGTGCTGGCCGCGACGCGGATATCGGCGGCCAGCGCCAGACACAGCCCGCCGCCGATCGCTGCGCCGTTGACCGCGGCGATCACCGGCTGGTGCAGCCGTCGCAGCGCGAGAATGACGTCGTCGAGAATCTGCATCGATCGCAGCGCGTAGGTTGGCCGGGTCAATCCTTGGACGTGGGGCACCTCTCCGGCCGATTTGTGGTCGGCTCCGGACGAAAAGCCCCGGCCGGCCCCGGTCAGCACGACCACCCGAACGGAGTTGTCGTAGCTGACGGTCTCCAGAGCCGCCTTCAACGGAACCATGACGTCGAAAGCCATGGAGTTCATCCGCTCCGGCCGGTTGAGGGTGATTAGCGCGACCTGCGGCCGCGGATGTTCGACGAGAACCATGCTCACCGCGCAACGGTAACCCGGGGGCGCGGCGGAATGGATCAGGCCTGCTCGCTCTCCTGCGCCGCGATGGCAGCGTCGATGTCGAAGTTCTTGATCTGTTGCACCAGATCTTCGAGCGCGGCCGGCGGCAGGGCGCCTGCCTGGTTGAATACCAGCTTGCCCTTCTTGAAAGCCATCAGCGTCGGGATGGATCGGATCTGAGCGGCCGCGGCAAGTCCCTGTTCGGCTTCGGTGTCGACCTTGGCATGAACGATGTCGGGGTGCTTCTCCGCAGATGCGGCAAACGTGGGCCCGAACTGGCGGCATGGTCCGCACCACGATGCCCAGAAGTCGACGAGAACGATGTCGTTGCCGTTGATGGTGTCGTTGAACTGTTCGGCAGTGAGGTCTCGGGTAGTCACGCCCGGCTCAACGCGGCGAACTGCATTAATGTTCCCCCGGGGTGGCACTTCGCATCGAGTGTGATCGCCCCGGATCAGGTCAGGTGGTCGTAGTCGCCGCGGACCCAGGCAGCGTGGCGGTCGGCCGATCGCTGCACCGCGGCGTGGCCGTCGGTGTCGATGGCATTGGTGAACAAGCCGTAGATGCGGTCGAAGTGCAGCGCCACCAGGGTGCGGGCCATGCGCTGCACCACGGTAGCGGACAGCGGGAGACGATTGGGGTAGCTGCGCAGGAACGCAACCGTGCGGCGGTCCGGGTTGGGGAAGATGGTGTCGCCGGCCAGCAGCACACCACGGCCGGCGGCGCCGTCGGTCCAGCAGGCCACCGCACTGCCCGGAAAGTGGCCGCCGACCCGGACCACCGACAACGACGCAGTCAGCTGCAAGTTGTCCGACCACTGCCGGATGACCGGATCGGGGCGCATCACCCACTCGGCATCCGCCGCGTTCACGTACACCGGGACACCGCCGAGTCGGTGGCTCCACTCGACTTGTGCGCCGTACATGTGCGGATGACTGGCCACGATCGCGATGACCGGCCCGCGCTCTGCTATCGCGGCCACCGCGGCGTCGTCGACAAAGCCGGACGGATCCCACAACACGTTGCCGGCATCGGTGCACACCAGCTTTCCCAGCTGTCCGATCCCCAACGCGGGCGCCGCGCCGACCCCGACGAGCCCATCCTCGATGACCGTGACCTGCGATTGTGTTCCCTCGGCGACCAGCTCATCCAATGTCGCCCACTGCTGGCCCTCGCTAGGCACCCACTGCCGCTCGTCGGCACAAATCGCGCACACGCCCGACGCGGAGGCGTGCTCGACACCACAGGTTCTGCACAACCAAAACACGGCACAACTCTAAATCGGCGACGCGTCTCTACGGTGTGTTGTGAGATCTACCGCTGGAAACGGGTACTCGCTAGCCGGCGAGGGGAGAAGCGTCGATGTCTGCCTTCTCGGTGAAGCCGCGTTTGATTCGGCTCGCGATCGTCGCCGTCTCCGGAGCCGCCGCGATCTCGATGGCCGCGTGCAGCACGTCGAACAATCAGAACACCGCTCGGCCGAGCTCATCGTCCAGACCGACGAGCGTCCTACCGAAGCCCATGCCACCGCCCGTCGGGCACGACCACATCGAAGGACTGATCAGATCAGTATCGGGCAACACGATCCAGCTCACGCAGCGTGACCGGACCGCGGCGACGGTGAACTTCAGCCCGCAGACGATGGTCACCGAGCTCACCTCGGGCCAGCTCAGCGATGTCACGCCCGGCAGTTGCGTCGACGTGCGGGCTGCCCCGGAAAACCCGCCGGCGGGCGGTGCGATCACCGCCGAATCCGTGGAGATCAGCCCGGGGGTCGGCGGGAAGTGCCCGCCACCGCGAGAACCGGCGGGGGTTTACGGCGCAGTCGCCTCGGTCAGCGGCAACACGTTCGCCGTCACAGAGGCCGATCCCACCGGCAAGACCACGCATAGCAATGTGACCGTCACCAACACGACCACTTACACCAAACACGCGGTGACCAATACCCAAGCGCTGCAGCAAGGTAAGTGCATGGCAGCTCAGGGAACGACGAACGGTGGCGTATTACAGGCGATGACAATCGATCTGGAACCGTGCCCCCCAATGGGGCGCCCGCATCACCATTTCCACCTTCCCCCCCTCCCCCACCTCCCCCATTTTCCGCACCACCACCATTAGATTTCACGCAGCACTGATCGCTGTCGGCAACGAAAACCCTTCCCTCCGTAGCGGAGTGGCTGACCAGGGACCCTACGCTTGCGTCGCCGTAGGTTACGCCTCCGTTGCCGTAGCTTACGGTTGCGTACCCATTGCAGCCTCGGACACACTGCGTCCAAGTTCACCTGGGCCAGCTAAGAGGAGCAGTCCTTTGGGGCACTACATCGCCAACCTGCGCGACATCGAATTCAATCTGTTCGAGGTTTTGAACATCGGGCCCATCCTCGGCTCAGGGCGCTATCGCGACCTCGACGTCGAGACGGTCCACACGATGCTCGACGAAGTCGCTCGGTTGGCCGAGGGCCCGGTCGCCGAGTCGTTCGCTGAAGCCGACCGCAACCCGCCGGTTTTCGAGCCGGACCGTCACACCATCTCGGTGTCGGCGGAGTTGGCCAAATCGGTGCAGGCGGTCAAAGACGCCGAGTGGTGGCGCATCGGTCTTGCCGAAGAAATCGGCGGCGTGTCCGCACCGGGCCCAGTGACGTGGGCGATCAACGAGATGCTGCACTGCGCCAATCCGGCGGCCGGTTTCTTCTACAGCATGGGCCCGGCGATGGCCAACGCGCTCTACATCGAGGGCACCGAACGGCAGAAGCAGTGGGCGGCGATGGCCCTGGAACGAGGTTGGGCGGCCACCATGGTGTTGACCGAGGCGGACGCGGGCTCCGATGTCGGAGCGGGGCGAACCAAGGCCATTGCCCAGCCGGACGGAAGCTGGCACATCGAGGGCGTCAAGCGGTTTATCTCCGGTGGCGATGTGGGCGATACCGCTGAAAACATCTTCCATCTCGTGCTGGCCCGGCCCGAGGGCGCTGGTCCGGGCACCAAAGGTTTGAGCCTGTTCTACGTGCCCAAGTACCTGTTCGACCCGGAGACTTTCGAACTCGGTTCCCGCAACGGGGTTTTCGCCACCGGGCTGGAACACAAGATGGGTCTGAGGGCCTCCCCGACCTGCGAGTTGACCTTCGGCGCCCACGGAGTGCCCGCGGTTGGCTACCTGGTCGGCGACGTGCACAACGGGATCGCGCAGATGTTCACCGTCATCGAGCACGCACGCATGACGGTCGGCGTCAAGGCTGCCGGCACGCTGTCCACCGGCTATCTCAACGCGCTGGCCTACGCCAAACTGCGGGTGCAGGGCGCCGATCTGACCCAGATGACCGACAAAACCGCGCCGCGGGTCACGATCATGCACCACCCGGATGTGCGCCGCAGCCTGATCACGCAGAAGGCCTACGCCGAAGGCTTGCGAGCGCTCTACCTGTATGCCGCAGCGCATCAGGACAATGCCGTTGCCCACCACGTTTCGCGCGCCGACGCCGAGATCGCACACCGCGTCAACGATCTGCTGCTCCCGGTGGTCAAGGGCGTGAGCTCGGAACGGGCTTATGAGATCCTGACCGAGTCACTGCAGACGCTCGGGGGGTCGGGCTTTTTGACCGATTACCCCATCGAGCAATACATCCGCGACGCCAAAATCGATTCTCTCTACGAGGGCACCACCGCGATCCAGGCGCTGGATTTCTTCTTCCGCAAGACCATCCGCGACCGCGGCGAAGCCCTCGAGTATGTCGCATCGCAGATCAGCCACACCGTCGAAAACTGCGACGAGGCGCTGCGCGAGCATGCCGAGCTGCTGGGTACCGCGCTCAACGACGTCAAAGCGATGACCGCCACCCTGACCGGTTACCTGATGGCCGCCGCGGAAAACCCAACGGAGATATACAAAGTCGGGCTCGCATCGGTGCGTTTCCTGCTCGCGGTCGGCGACTTGCTGATCGGTTGGCGACTGTTGGAGCAAGCCGACGTTGCGCACGCCGCGCTGACCACCGCACCGGTGAACGACGAGGCGTTCTACCAGGGCAAGATCGCCACCGCGCGATTCTTCGCCAAGAACATGCTGCCCAACCTCACCGCACTGCGCGGCATCGTCAACGCGATCGACGACGAGATCATGGAACTCCCCGACGCGGCGTTCTAGCGAGGACTTCCGCCGCTGCCCGGCGGGAGACGCCACTAGCACTAGCCCTGTCAGTCCTTGCCGCGCCACTCACGCTCGAACGGCAACCGCCACCCTCGCGGGGCGATCAACCGATGAATCGCATTGGGTCCCCACGAGTCGAGGTCGTAGCTGCGTACTGGCGGCGGATCGTCGAGCAACGGTGCCGAGACCTCCCAGAGCCGCTCGATGCCTTCTGCCGTCGTGTACAGCGTCCGGTCGCCGCGCATCGCGTCGAGGATCAGACGCTCGTAGGCCTCGAGGACCTCGCCGGCATGGCCGGACTCTTCCATGGTGAACTGCAGGCTGAGCTTGTCCAGCTTCATTCCCGGCCCGGGCCGTTTTCCGTAGAACGACAGCGACATCTTCGACACATCGGCCAGATCGAAGGTCAGGTGGTCCGGACCATGTTGTCCCACTCCAGATCCGCGCGGAAACATGCTCTTCGGCGGCTCATGGAATGCAATCGAGATGATGCGCTGCCCCTCTGCGAGGCCCTTACCGGTGCGCAAATAGAACGGCACACCCGCCCAGCGCCAGTTGTCGATCTCGCACCTGAGCGCGACGAACGTCTCGGTATCCGACTCGGCGGCCACTCCGGACTCGTCACGGTAACCCTTGTATTGACCGCGAATTACCTGGCTGGGATCAAGAGGACGCATGCAGCGGAATACCTTGTTTTTCTCGTCGCTGATCGCCTCGGGAGCAAGCTCGGTGGGTGGTTCCATCGCCACGAACCCCAGAATCTGGAACAAGTGCGTGACCACCATGTCGCGGAACGCGCCCACCGACTCGTAGAACTCTGCCCGCCCCTCCAAGGTGAGCTTCTCCGGCACGTCGATCTGGATGTGGTCGATGAAGTTGCGGTTCCAAATCGGCTCGAACAATCCGTTCGCGAACCGGAACGCGAGAATGTTCTGCGCGGGCTCCTTACCGAGGAAGTGATCGATTCGAAAGATTTGTTCTTCGTCGAATCGCTGGTGGATCGCCTCGTTGAGTTCCTGCGCACTGGCCAGATCCATGCCGAACGGCTTTTCCATGACGACCCGCGAGTTCTCCGCCAAATCCAGTTCGTGCAGCGTCTCCAAAACCCGCTTTACTGCCGCCGGCGGCACGCTCAGGTAATGCATGAGGCGAGGTGGCGATGAGCTGCTGTCGCCGAGCGCGTCGGTCGCCTCGCGCACGGCCTCGGCCACCGCGTCCGAGCCGGAATCATGACACACGTAGGTCAGGTTGTTGGCGAACTTTTCCCACTGGTTGTCGGATACCTCGCACCTGGCGAACTCGTCGCAGGCTTTGTGCGCCAGCTTGCGAAAACCGTCAGTGTCGAGTTCCTCCATCGAAATGCCGACGATGTGGAAATCGGGAGCCAGGTTGGAGCAGGAAAGGTGGTATAAGCCAGGCAGCAGCTTCCGACGCGCTAAATCGCCGGTCGCACCGAACAACACGATGACGTGCGGCTCAGCGCCGGCCTTCTTTTTGACCCCGCGAGCTGTCGAATCAGCGTCGCTCACACCCTTGATGGTAGCCAGGTCTGGCCCGGTCGAAACCCAGCATCGGCCGAGAATTTACGCAGCAGTATCGAGAATTCAGACGGTGAAACCCAGAGCACGCAGCTGGTCGCGGCCGTCGTCGGTGATTTTGTCCGGGCCCCAGGGCGGGTTCCACACCCAGTTGATCCGCAGCTCATCGACCAGACCGGTGCCGACCAGTGCACTGCGTGACTGGTCTTCGATGACGTCGGTCAGCGGGCAAGCCGGCGACGTCAACGTCATGTCGATCAATGCGACGGTCCCCTCGTCGCCCTCTTCAAGGTTCAGGCCGTAGACCAGTCCCAGGTCAACGACGTTGATGCCGAGTTCAGGGTCGACGACGTCACGCATCGCCTCTTCGATGTCGCCGAGCAGCTCATTGTCCGGTGCGGCGGTTTCACTCATCCTTTGACCTCCTCGACATCTTTAGTCGCGCGCGCCAGCGCGTCCTTAAAGGCCATCCAGCCCAGCAGCGCGCATTTGACCCGCGCCGGATACTTGGCGACACCGGCGAACGCGATGCCGTCCCCCAGCACCTCCTCGTCACCGTCCATGGTTCCACGGGAGGACACCATCTCGGTGAACGCGGTAACCGTCATCAACGCCTGCCCAACGGTCTGGCCGATCACCTGCTCGGTGAGCACCGACGTGGCCGCCTGGCTGATCGAACATCCCTGGCCGTCGTAGGAGACGTCAGCGATGTGCTCACCGTCGTTTGACAACGCCACCCGCAGCGTGACCTCGTCACCGCATATCGGGTTGACGTGGTGCACTTGCGCGCCGAACGGCTCGCGCAGCCCGCGGTGCTGCGGGTGCTTGTAGTGATCGAGGATCACGTCCTGGTAAATCTGTTCCAGACGCACTGCAGGTCACGCCCCGCCGAAAAAGTCGAGGGCGTGTCGCACGCCGGCCACCAGCCGGTCGACTTCCTCGCGGGTGTTGTAGACCGCGAAAGATGCGCGCGCGGTGGCGGCGAGACCAAATCGGCGGTGCAGCGGCAACGCGCAGTGGTGACCGACCCGGACCGCAACGCCATCATCGTCAAGGACCTGCCCGACATCATGTGCGTGCACGCCGTCGACGACGAAAGAAACCGGCGAACCCCGGTTCTCCATCGATGTCGGTCCGATAATCCGCACACCGTCGATGCCGGATAGCCCCTCGATCGCCGCGGCGGTCAACTGATGTTCGTGATTTGCCACGGCGTCCATGCCTATGGCGCCGAGATAGCGTGCGGCCGCCGCCAGTCCAACCACCTGAGAGGTCATCGGGGTGCCGGCTTCAAACCGCTGCGGCGGAGGCGCGTAGCTCGACGTTTCCATCGCGACGTTCTCGATCATCGATCCGCCGGTGAGGAATGGCGGCATCGCGACGAGCAGCTCGTGGCGCCCGTACAACACGCCGATCCCGTTGGGGCCCAGCATCTTATGCCCGGAGAATGCGGCGAAGTCGACGTCGAGGGCATGGAAGTCCACTGGCTCGTGCGGCACCGATTGGCAGGCGTCCAACACGGTCAGCGCATTCACTTCGCGCGCTCGGTCTACCAGCTCGGCCACCGGAGCCAGCGCTCCGGTCACGTTCGAATGATGGTTGAAGGCAACGACTTTGACGTGCCCGTCGAGCCTCAAGGAATCAAGGTCGATACGCCCATCGTCAGTGACGCCGTACCAGCGCAGGGTGGCGCCGGTGCGACGGGCGAGTTCCTGCCACGGCACCAGGTTGGCGTGATGCTCGAGCTCGGTGGTGACGATGACATCCCCCGGGCCGACGGCATGCTCGAAGCGGCTATCGCCCAGCACATAGGACAGCAGGTTGAGCGATTCGGTGGCGTTCTTGGTGAACACCAGCTGGTCTGGGTCGGCGCCGACGAACTCGGCGATGTCCGTACGGCCCTGCTCATAGGCATCGGTGGCTTCCTCCATCAGCTGGTGGGCACCGCGGTGCACGCCGCCGTTGGAGGTGACCAGGAACTCGCGCTCGGCGTCGAGCACCTGCACCGGTCGCTGCGACGTCGCTCCTGAGTCCAAGTACGCCAATTGGTTTCCGCCCCGCATCACCCGTTTGAGGATCGGGAAGTCGGCTCGGATCGCAGCAACGTCGAGCTGTGATACCGAAGTTGTCATGGTCAGGCCCCCGCAGACCGCACCGTTGCCGTCTGCGTGAAGCGGACGTAACCGTTTTCTTCGAGTTCGTCTGCCAGCTCCGGGCCACCCGACTCGATGATCCGACCGCCCACGAAGACATGCACGAATTCCGGATGGATGTATCGCAGGATCCGGGTGTAGTGCGTGATCAGCAGAATGCCGCCGTGCTCGGACTCCGCATAGCGGTTGACGCCCTCGCTGACCACTCGCAGTGCGTCGACATCCAGGCCGGAGTCGGTTTCGTCGAGGATCGCGATCTTGGGCTTCAGCAACCCCAGCTGCAGAATCTCGTGGCGCTTTTTCTCACCGCCGGAAAAGCCCTCATTGACACTGCGCTCGCCGAAAGCCTGATCGATGTCCAGGTCATCCATCGCGGCCTTGACCTCTTTGACCCAGTGCCGCAGCTTGGGCGCCTCACCGCGCACTGCGGTAGCCGCCGAGCGCAGGAAGTTCGACATCGAGACCCCCGGCACCTCGACTGGGTACTGCATGGCCAGAAAGAGTCCGGCCCGGGCGCGCTCGTCGATACTCATGTCCAGGACGTTGCAGCCGTCCAGCGTGATGGAGCCCGACGTCACGCGGTACTTCGGGTGCCCGGCGATGGCGTAGGACAACGTGGATTTGCCGGATCCGTTGGGGCCCATGACCGCATGTGTCTCACCGGAGCGCACCGTCAGGTTGACCCCGTTGAGAATGGCGATTTCCTCGCCATCCGCGGCGTTCTCAACGCTGACGTGTAAATCCTTGATTTCCAGAGTGGTCATGAGGCTGTTGCTCTCGATTCCGTGATGGCCAGTTCGTGCTCGATGGCTGTGGTCAAACGCTCCCGCACTTCAGGGACCGCGATCTTGGCGATGATCTCGCCGAAGAAGCCGCGAATGACCAGCCGGCGGGCCAGGTCTTCAGGGATGCCGCGGGAACGCAGATAGAACAGTTGCTCGTCGTCGAAGCGTCCGGTGGCGCTGGCGTGTCCGGCGCCGACGATTTCGCCGGTTTCGATCTCGAGGTTGGGTACCGAGTCGGCGCGGGCGCCGTCGGTGAGCACCAGATTGCGGTTGACCTCGAAAGTGTCGGTGCCGGTGGCTTCGGCCCGGATCAACACGTCGCCGACCCACACCGTGTGAGCGGCCGGCCGGTTCGAGTCCGGATCGCCTTGCAACGCGCCTTTGTACAGCGCGTTGGATTTGCAGTCGGGGTGGGCGTGGTCTACCAGCAGCCGCGACTCGAGGTGCTGACCGTCGTCGGCAAAGTACAGGCCCAACAGCTCGGCGTCGCCGCCGGGCGCAGCGAACCGCACGGTCGCCGACATTCGTACCAGGTCACCGCCGAGGGTGACAGCGACATGGCGCAGCACCGCGTCCTTGCCCAACCGGGCGTGCTGGGCGCTGACGTGCACGGCGTCGTCGGCCCAGTCGGCGATCCACACCACCGTGAGCCGCGCGGCATCGGCGACAACGAATTCGACGTTGTCAGCGTATGTTCCGCTGCCACGCTGATCGATCACCACTACGGCTTCGGCGAGCTCCTCCACCCGGAGCTGCAGATGTCCGTATGCCACGGCACCTTCGCCCGGGCCGGTGATCGCGATATCCACCGCATCGGCGACCTGCGTGTCCCGCGCGACGGTCACCAACGTGGCCGAGTTGAACGACGAAAAGGCCTGCGCGGCAACACGGTCGGTGGGCGCACCGGCAGCCCCGAGTCGCTCGTCACCGCGGCGCAACGTTTCGGCCCGCACCCCGGGCCGTTCACTGACGGTGATCCGGGCGGTTCCGGTGGCAGGCGCTGAGCCATCATGCAGGCCACGCAGCCGCCGCAGCGGGGTAAACCGCCAGATTTCGTCGCGACCGGCGGGGACCTCGAAGGCGTCCACGTCGAAAGACGCGAACTGCTCGCCCTTGTTGACAGCGGCGAGTGATGAACCCTCAACCGCTTCAGTCAATTCCGCCACTACCCGACCGCGCCTTCCATCTGCAACTCGATCAGCCGGTTGAGCTCCAGCGCGTACTCCATGGGCAGTTCTTTGGCGATCGGCTCGACGAAGCCACGCACCACCATCGCCATCGCCTCGTCCTCGGTCATCCCGCGGCTCATCAGGTAGAACAGCTGGTTTTCGCTGACCTTGGACACGGTTGCCTCGTGGCCCATTGTGACGTCGTCCTCGCGGATGTCCACATAGGGATAGGTGTCACTGCGACTGATCGTATCCACCAGCAGCGCATCACACTTCACGCTGGATCGCGACCCGTGCGCGCCCTTGTTGACCTGCACCAGGCCGCGGTAGGACGCCCGGCCACCGCCGCGCGCCACCGACTTGGACACGATGTTGCTCGACGTGTTCGGGGCCAGGTGCAGCATCTTGGCGCCGGTGTCCTGATGCTGACCCTCGCCAGCGAAGGCCACCGAGAGCACCTCGCCCTTCGCGTGCTCGCCAGTCATCCAGACCGCGGGGTATTTCATGGTGACTTTGGACCCGATGTTGCCGTCGACCCACTCCATGGTGGCACCGGCCTCGGCGCGGGCCCGCTTGGTGACCAGGTTGTAGACGTTGTTCGACCAGTTCTGGATCGTGGTGTAACGACACCGTCCACCGGGCTTGACGATGATCTCCACCACCGCCGAGTGCAGCGAATCCGACTTGTAAATCGGCGCGGTGCACCCCTCCACGTAGTGCACGTATGCGTTCTCGTCGACGATGATCAGCGTCCGCTCGAACTGGCCCATGTTCTCGGTGTTGATCCGGAAGTAGGCCTGCAGCGGGATGTCGACGCGCACACCCGGCGGGACGTAGATGAAGCTTCCGCCACTCCAGACCGCGGTGTTCAGCGCGGAGAACTTGTTGTCGCCGGCTGGAATAACGGTGCCGAAGTACTGCTTGAAGATGTCCGGGTGCTCACGCAGCGCAGTGTCGGTGTCCAGGAAGATGACGCCCTGAGCCTCCAGATCCTCACGGATCTGGTGGTAGACGACCTCCGACTCGTACTGCGCGGCAACACCGGACACCAGTCGCTGCTTTTCGGCTTCCGGAATGCCCAGCTTGTCGTAGGTGTTACGGATGTCCTCCGGCAAGTCGTCCCACGTCGCTGCTTGCTTCTCGGTGGAGCGCACGAAGTACTTGATGTTGTCGAAGTCGATGCCCTCGAGGTTGGAACCCCACTTCGGCATCGGCTTGCGCGCGAAGACGCGCAAGGCCTTTAGCCGGTTCGCCAACATCCACTCAGGCTCATTCTTCTTCGCCGAGATGTCGCGGACTACCGCATCGGAAAGGCCGCGCTGCGCGCTGGCGCCGGCGACGTCAGAGTCGGCCCACCCATAGCCGTAGCGGCCCAATGAGGCGATGGCCTCGTCTTGGGAGAGCGGTTCGCCCAGCTTGTGAACCTCAGGGGTGGTGGTCGTCATGACGACGCTCCTTGCTTGCTCGTGGTGGCCTCGACGCGGGCTGTGCGCCGAAGTGCGAGTGGTTTGGCTTCGGGGGTGAGCGGGACGTGAGTGGTGCAGGCACAGTCGCCGTTGACGATCATCGCCAGGCGCTGCACGTGGGTTCCGAGCACCTCGGCCATCGCCTGCTGTTCGGTTTCGCACAGCTCCGGAAACTCCTCGGCCACATGTGACACCGGGCAGTGGTGCTGGCAGATCTGCACGCCGTGGATCGGGCCTTCGACTCGCGTAGTGGTGGCGACGTAGCCGGCTTTGGTCAACGCGCCGGCGACCCGCTCGGCGGCGGCTTCGACGTCGGCGTCGGCGTCAGATGCGGGCGCCTCGACATCGGACAGGATCGCGTCGATGCGCTGCCGGGCGAACGTCCGGAGCGCGTCCTCGCCGCCGATTTCACGAAGTTGACGCATGGCCGCCGAGGCCAAGTCGTCGTAGCTATGGTCCAGCTTGGCACGGCCGCCGGCGGTCAGCCGGTACCGTTTGGCCGGGCGGCCCCGTCCCTCTTGCTGCCACGCCGCGGCGGGCACCGATTCCGCCTCCCCCGCATCGATCAGCGCATCCAGATGGCGCCGCACCCCGGCGGCGGATAGGCCCAACCGATCACCGATCTGCCCTACAGTGATCGAGCCGGACTCCAGCAGCAACCGCACGACGGCGCTTCGCGTCTGCCCGTCGTGCGTAGTGGCGGCTGCTGCTGCTTCGCCACCTTTGACGTCCGGACTGAATTTCACAACACAAGTGTGACAAAATTCCGGCCGTGGGTCCAGCGGGGCCAGCGAGGATCAACCGGGTGGCGGCTACGCTGCACTGATGGCGGCCCGCCACCACACGCTCAGCTCGTCGATTGCCCGCTTGCACGGCGACGAGCTGACCGTGGGTCAGCCGCTGAACCACACCGAGCTCGACGCGCTTCGCCGCACCCGGTTGTTCGGCGCTACCGGCACCGTGCTGATGGCCATCGGCGCGCTGGGCGCCGGGGCACGGCCGGTGGTCCAGGACCCGACGTTCGGGGTTCGGCTGCTCAACCTGCCGTCGCGGATCCAGACCGTCTCGCTGACGATGACCACCACCGGCGCGGTGATGATGGCGCTGGCCTGGCTGATGCTGGGCCGCTTCGCGTTGGGTAACCGGCGGATGTCCCGCGGCGACCTGGACCGCACGCTGCTGCTGTGGATCCTGCCGCTCCTGATCGCCCCCCCGATGTACAGCAAGGACGTCTACTCCTATCTGGCGCAAAGCCAGATCAGCCGGCTAGGCCTGGACCCCTACCGGGTGGGACCGGCGGACGGCCTGGGCCTCGACCATGTCTTCACGCTCTCGGTGCCCAGCCTGTGGCGAGAAACCCCGGCACCCTACGGGCCGTTATTCTTGTGGATCGGTCGCGAGATTTCGGCGTTGACCGGCGAAAACATTGTCGCCGCGGTGCTGTGCCACCGGCTGGTGGTGCTGCTTGGAGTGGGGCTGATCGTGTGGGCGGTCCCGCGGCTGGCGCGGCGCTGCGGAGTCGCCGAGGTCAGCGCGCTGTGGCTGGGCGCGGCCAACCCGCTGCTGATCATGCATCTGGTAGCAGGCATTCACAACGAGGCACCAATGCTTGGGCTGATGCTGGCCGGCACCGAGTTCGCGCTGCGTGGTGTCGACGCGACCCGCCCACTGATACCCCGGCCGTGGCCCCAGGCCCGGGGCCATTGGGTGGACTGGGCGCCGCTGAGCATGTTGATGCTCGGCGCGATCCTGATCACGCTGTCCTCACAAGTGAAGCTGCCGTCGCTGCTGGCGTTGGGGTTCGTCACGATGGCGCTGGCTCGTCGCTGGGGTGGCAACCTGCGGGCGTTGCTGCTGGTCGGTGGGCTGATGGCCGGAGTGTCGCTGGCAGTGATGGCCGCGGTCGGCTCGGCTAGCGGGCTCGGCTTCGGCTGGATCTTCACGCTCGGCACCGCCAACGTGGTGCGCAGCTGGATGTCGCCGCCGACGCTGATCGCGCTGGGCACCGGGCAGGTAGGGATTCTGCTCGGCCTGGGTGATCACACCACCGCGATACTGTCGCTCACCCGTGGCATCGGCGTGCTGATCATCGCGGTGATGGTGATCTGGCTGCTGATGGCGGTGTTGCGTGGCCGGCTGCACCCGGTCGGCGGGCTCGGCGTCGCGCTCGGGGTCACGGTGCTGCTATTCCCCGTGGTGCAGCCGTGGTATCTGCTCTGGGCCATCATCCCGCTGGCCGCATGGGCCACCCGGCCGGGCTTCCGGATGGCGGTGATCATCGTGACGATCGTCGTCGGCGTCTTCGGCCCGACGGCCAACGGCGATCGCTTCGCGCTGTTCCAGATCGTGGACGCCACCGTGGCCAGCACGATCATCGTGGCGCTGCTGATCGCGGGGACCTACACCCGGTTGCCGTGGCGGCCGCTGCCGATCAGGGAGCTGACCAGCTACGCGCTGCCGCCGGATCTGGCGCCCAGCAGCGACACCCGCCAGCCTGCCCCGGTGTCCGGCGCTTACGCTGAATCCCCGTGAGCCCGGCCGCCCAAGTCCCCGTGCGGTTGCGCGGGGTGTGCAAGCAGTACGGGTCGGGGGCCGCGGCTACCAAGGCCGTTGCCAGCCTCGACCTCGACGTACAAGAAGCCGAAGTGTTCGCGCTGCTGGGCCCCAACGGTGCCGGCAAGACCACGACGGTGGAGATGTGCGAGGGATTCCTCCGCCCAGATGCCGGCACTATCGAGGTGCTCGGGCTGGATCCCATCGCCGACAACGCGCGCCTGCGGGAGCGCATCGGCGTGATGTTGCAGGGCGGCGGCGGCTACCCGGCCGCCCGCGCCGGCGAGATGCTCAACCTGGTCGCCTCCTACGCCGCCGACCCGCTGGACCCACGGTGGTTGCTGAGCACCCTGGGCCTGACCGACGCCGCAAACACCACCTACCGACGGCTTTCCGGCGGCCAGCAGCAGCGACTCGCACTGGCCTGCGCGTTGGTCGGCCGACCCGAACTGATTTTCCTCGACGAACCCACCGCGGGCATGGACGCGCATGCCCGGCTTCTGGTGTGGGAGTTGATCGACGCGCTGCGCCGCGACGGGGTGACGGTGGTGCTGACCACCCACCAGCTCAAGGAGGCCGAAGAGTTGGCCGACCAGCTGGTCATCATTGACCACGGCGTGACGGTGGCGGCCGGCACGCCGGCAGAGCTGACCCGCAGCGGGGCCAAGGACCAGCTCCGGTTCAGCGCACCGCCGCGCCTCGACCTGTCGCTGCTGATCTCGGCCCTGCCGGAGGATTACCGGGCCACCGAAGTGACGCCGGGTGAGTATCTGGTGGCGGGCAAGGTGGACCCACAGGTGTTGGCGACGGTGACGGCGTGGTGTGCCCAGATCGACGTGCTTGCCACCGACATGCGAGTCGAACAGCGCAGCCTCGAAGACGTGTTTTTGGAACTGACCGGCCGGGAGCTGCGGCCATGACCGAATCGGTTTTCCCGGCTGGCACTTTCACCCCCAACCCGCGTCCCAACGCGGTGCCGCGGATGTTGGCCGCCCAGTTCGCGCTTGAGCTCAAACTGCTGCTGCGCAACGGCGAACAACTGCTGCTGACGATGTTCATCCCGATCACGCTGCTGGTCGGGTTGACCCTGCTGCCGCTCGGCTCGTTCGGCGACAACCGCGCTGCCACCTTCGTACCAGTCATCATGGCGCTGGCGGTGATCTCCACCGCGTTCACCGGCCAGGCCATCGCGGTCGCCTTCGATCGCCGTTACGGGGCGTTGAAACGGCTGGGGGCGACAGCGCTTCCGGTCTGGGGAATCATCGCGGGTAAGTCGGCGGCGGTGGTCACCGTCGTGTTCTTGCAAGCGATCCTGTTGGGCGTCATCGGATTTGCACTTGGGTGGCGACCGCATCCACTGGGCTTGGGGTTGGGTGCCGTCGTGATCGCGCTGGGCACCGGAGCCTTCGCGGCGCTGGGCCTGCTCCTGGGCGGCACGTTGCGAGCCGAGATTGTGCTGGCGCTGGCCAACCTGTTGTGGTTCGTGTTCGCCGGCCTCGGTGCGCTCACCGTGGACTCGGGCATGGTCAGCGCAGCGGTCAGATGGGTTGCGCGGCTCACCCCGGCCGGGGCGCTGACCGAAGCGCTGTCGCAGGCAATGAGTGTCTCGGTGGACTGGTTCGGCGTCGCGGTGCTGGCCGCTTGGGGCGGGCTGGCCGCGTTGGCCGCGCTGCGCTGGTTCAAGTTCACCTGACGCCGCGGCTGAGCCGCGAAATAGCGCCCATGGTTGTGATGGGCGCTCGAATCACAGCCATAAACGCTGACTGGTGACGACCTGCCCTACTACGTGACGTAGTTTTCATTGTCCTACGATCGGGCGATGCCTGTCCGACGGTGGCTGCGGCGCGTGGTGGACCTGCTGCCCACACCCAGCCCGCGCGCCCAGCAGCTGATCGCGGTGGCCGTCATCTTGACCCAGGGCGGTATCGCCGTCACCGGCGCGATCGTCCGCGTCACCGCGTCGGGGCTGGGCTGCCCCACCTGGCCGCAGTGCTTTCCGGGCAGCTTCACCCCGGTAGCCCATGCTGAAGTGCCCCGCATCCACCAGGCGGTCGAATTCGGCAACCGGATGATCACCTTCGCCGTGGTCATCACTGCGGTGCTGGCCGTGCTGGCAGTCACTCGAGCCCGGCGTCGCGCCGAAGTCTTGGTATACGCCTGGTTGCTGCCGGCCTCGACCGTGGTGCAGGCGGTGATCGGCGGCATCACCGTGCGCACCGGGTTGTTGTGGTGGACGGTGGCAATCCATCTGCTGGCATCGATGACAATGGTGTGGCTGGCCGTCCTGCTCTACGTCAAGGTCGGCGAACCCGATGACGGCGAGGCGACGTACGCGGTGGTCCCGCCGTTGCGATGGCTCACTGCGCTGAGCGCGATGACATTGGCGGCGGTGCTGGTCACCGGCACCCTGGTCACCGCGGCGGGCCCACACGCCGGCGACACCAGTCCGCGTCGCACGGTGCCGCGGCTGAAAGTCGAGATCACCACGCTGGTGCACGCGCACTCGTCGCTGCTGGTGGCCTATCTCGCGCTGCTGGTCGGGCTTGGTTTCGGGCTGCTGGCGGTTCGGGCGCCCCGTCCGGTGCTGCCACGGCTGGGCGTTTTGGTGCTGCTGGTGTTCGGTCAGGCCACGGTGGGGACCGTGCAATTCTTCACCGGTGTCCCCGCGGCGCTGGTGGCAGTGCACGTTGCCGGCGCCGCGGCGTGCACGGCGGCCACCGCCGCGTTATGGGCGTCGATGCGACAGCGGGCCAAGCCCCAGCCGCTCCAGGGCTGATTCGACGTTCAGCGCGAACTGCCGTTGCGCATCGTCGCGTGCGGCGTCGTCGAGCAACATCCAACCCAGCGACGGCGCAACCAGATCCAGCCCCACCAACGTCGCACTAGCCGGTCCACCGGCCACATCCGCGCGGGCGTAGAGCAGCTCGTCGATCCCGATGCTCAGCTGGTCGGCGGCCTCGCGCAGGCCGGCCTGCCCGACATCCCACAGTTCGACGGCGACCTCACTCGGCGAGCCCGCAGCGGCATCAAAGGCGTGGGATTGCATGCCGCCGAGGAAGATCAGCGCCGTGTGGGAGCCCGAGACCGTCGAGCGCACAGCGCCTTGATCGGTGTTCCAGGCGATCACGTCAGGAGCATTGAGTAGCTTGGGCACCCGCCTGGTCCAGGCCAGAAACTCGTCGAGCCGGTCGGCGTAATCGGTTGTGGTACGCAGGATCACCAGGTCGGCGTGCAGCGTATCCGGGTCGTCCCATGACAACCAGCGAGCGTGCAGCCCGCGTTTGCGCAAGGCGGCGACCAGGCCGGCGTCGTCGCCGCCCGCCGAACCGACCAGCACGATCCGCGGATGCTTGATGTCAGGGCGGGCCAGCTTCATGCGGACTCCATGATCGCGGGATGGATGATGTCAGCATGCACGCAATCGAAATCGCCGAAGTCGGCGGTCCGGAAGTTCTGCGCTATGTCGACAAGCCACAGCCCGCACCGGGCGCAGGTGAGGTGCTGATCAAGGCCGAAGCGATCGGGGTCAACTACATCGACACCTACTTTCGTTCCGGGACCTATCCCCGCGAGCTGCCGTTCGTGCTGGGCACCGAGGTTGCCGGAACAGTAGCCGCCGTGGGCGAAGGTGTCACAAGGGCGGAGGTCGCCGACCGGGTGGTGACCGCTGCAGCGTCGGGCGCCTACGCCGAGTACACCGCCGCGCCAGCGGAATTCGTCGTACACGTACCGTCAGCAGTCGGTTTCGATGTGGCCGCATCGGCTCTCTTGAAAGGAACGACCGCCCATTACTTGATCAAGTCCGTCTACCCGGCGCAGCCCGGCGAAACGGTGTTGGTGCACGCGGGGGCCGGTGGAGTAGGCCTGATCTTGACGCAGTGGGCGGACAGTCTGGGCGTGCGAGTGATCACCACCGTGTCGACGCCGGCCAAAGCCGAGCTGTCCCGGCAGGCAGGCGCAACCGACGTGCTGGACTACCCTGGCGACGATCCGGCGGAGTTCGGCAGGCGCATCCGTGACCTGACCGCCGGGGCGGGCGTGGCTGCGGTGTACGACGGAGTCGGGGCAAGCACCTTCGACGCCAGCCTGGCCAGCCTCGCCGTGCGGGGCACCTTGGCGTTGTTCGGCGCATCCAGCGGAGCGGTTCCGCCGTTCGACCCGCAACGGCTCAATGCCGCCGGCTCGGTGTACCTGACGCGTCCCTCACTGGCGCATTTCACCCGCACTGGCGAGGAATTAGCTTGGCGCTCAACCGAATTGTTCGATGCGATTGCAGCGGGCTCGATCAGCGTCACGGTGAGCCGACGCTACCCGCTGGCCGCGGCCGCCGATGCCCACCGCGACTTGCAGGGCCGTCAGACGGTCGGATCAATCGTGTTGGTGCCCTAGGCGTTATTGGTCAACTAGCCGCCCCATTTGGCGCCTTCGGCTTGGTCGCGGGCCAGCATCGAGGTGGTGTTGTTCTCATGGGTGCCGGCCATGCCGCGATAGGCCAACACCAACTGCTCCATGGCCTGATTCCACTGGCCCTGCCAGGCCTGATAACTCATCCCGGTATCACCTTGCCAACCCGCCGACAACGCAGCCTGCTCACTGGCGATATCGGCACCCAAACTCTGCAACGTGCCCGCATACCCAGCCATATCCGCGGCATGAGCCAGCATCGCCGGATAGTTATACATAATCTGCGACATCACAAACCCCTTCGTCTAGAACCCGGTGTAGCTACTGGCCGCAGCAGCATCCGCAGCCACATAGCTGCCCGCAGCATCACCAAGGTTGGCCTGAGCAATATCCAGCAACGTGTTGATCTTGGCCGCAGCAGCCACAAAACGGGCATGAGCGCCCTGAAACGCCGCCGCGGAATCCCCGGCATGAAACGCCTGCGCCGACATGGCCTCCTGCTCGGCCTGACCAATCGTGGAACGCATCAACCCCGCCTTGGCGCCAAACGCCGACTGCGAAGCCACCAACTGCGGAATATGGGCATCCAACATACTCATGAACTAGGTCCTTTCTCTAATTGACTACCGTTGGCCTACAGACACATTCAGTGTTGATCCCCCTCCGGCGCCTCGAAACCCCAGGTATTGGGCAGCATCGGCATCCGCGGGCCGCCGCCGAACTCATTATCGGAAAGCGTAGCCAACCCCGCCGCCTGCGTACTGCCCTTTGACACCGTCCCGGTAAACCCCAAGTCTCCGGTGCCGCGATCGGAGGCCACCGTCGAATTCCCTGGCGACGCGGCCCAGTCCGGGTCGACCTCGACATCCATGTCCATGAACTTGTCACGGTAATCATCTTGCGTTGCTCGCCGTCGGCGCCGCGCCCGCGCCTGTTCGCGCGCGGCTGCCGCGGCCACCGCGGCGGCGCTCTCCGCTTCGGGTGTCTTTCGTTTAGCGCTGGAGGCAGCTCCGGCACTCATCCCCGAGCCGACTCCGATACCGGGAGGACCGATGGCGTAGGGCGGCAGGAAGCCCGCCCCGCCCGCCGCCGGCGGTGGCGACGGCGGCGCGGGACCGGCGACGGTGCTGGCCGTCGGCGCGGGAGAAGGCGCCGGGGTCGTGCCCGGCGCGGCGCCACCAGTGCCGGCGAAAGTTGGGGCGGCGGTTCCGGTAACGGGCAATACCGGGGTGGCAGCCGCCGCGGGCACCAGCGCCGGGACAACTGGTGCAGGCGGAATGCCGGCCAGGCCGGCCAGGCCGAGCAAACCGGCCCCGGCTGGGGCGATCGCCGGGCTGGCCACCGCCGCCAGCAGTGCCGGATTCTGAGCCAGCCAGACCCCGATTTCTTCGAGGTGAAGCGGCCAGTCGAACAACTCGAGGCTGACCAGATACTGGAAAGCCCCCGCCGGGTTTGTCACCAGATCCTGGCCGAACTGCTGGAAATCTTCGGTGAGCTCGAGGACTCGAGCAACCCAGAAGGCCGCTTGGCCCGGGTTTGTATAAGTGTCGTAGGTGGCTCCGTTGAGCGTGCCTGCGGCAGGGTTCCAGTTGTATCCAAGATTCTGCAGCCAATTCGCAATGACGTTGTCGAACGCATTGTCAATCGTCGGGTCGTGGGCAACCTGGGTGTTGCTAATCCCCAACTCGTTCAGAAAGTTCTGTAGCCACTGCGGTAGCCCTAGCGGGTTGTCGCCAGACAGGTCGATGGACGACGACGGCGCCTGGGTTTGCGCGTCGGATTTTTGGATGGTGGGCGCCGGATCGGTAGGCTGCGTCGCTGCTACCGCCGTGCTGGCGACCGTTTGGTAGGTGCTCATGGTGGTCGCGGCCTGAACCCACATCCGCGCATAGTCGGCCTCGTTGAGCGCGATCGGGATCGTGTTGATCCCCAAGAAATTCGTCGCCAGCAACACCCCGTGGACCGCGTGGTTGGCGGCCAGTTCGGGCAAGGTCGGCATCGCTGCCAACGCCGCGGTGTAGGCGGCGGCTGCCGTCTCATGTTGTGCACTTGCTGCGCTGCTATTGGCGCTGGCCTGCGTCAGCCAAGCCAGATACGGCAGGTATGCGGCTACGAAGGCCTCTGCGCTAGGGCCCTGCCATGCGGCAATCTGCATCTCTGCCAAGAGCTCGCTGAGTTCCTCAGCCAGCGAGGAGTATTCGGTGCTCAATGAGTTCCACGCCCCCGCTGCCGCCAGTAACGACCCGGGCCCGGGACCGCTGCTCAACATCGCCGAGTGCACCTCGGGCGGCGCGGCCATAAAGACGGGCGCGGTCACCCTTAGCCCCAGGCGCCGTGATACGCCGCCGCCGCCGCGGCATCGCCTGCGGCATAGCTCGCCCCCGACTCGCCCACCCCGACGCCGGAGCGACCAAGCTCTTCAGCGCCTTGAGCGGCGACCGCCGCGTGCTGGGCGCCGTGAAGGCTGAACCCGGCCGCGGTCTGCAACGACACCGGATCCGCCGCCGGGGGCACCACCGCCGTAATCAGCGGGGCGGTCCCGGCCTGCGCGGCCGCTAGCCGCGCAGTCAGCGCCGCAATCCGCGCGCTAGCAGCCGCAAGGCCTTCTGGTACGACGCGCAACGTCATGACAACCCTCCCGCCGCTGAGATGAACATGATTTTCATTAACACTACTACCACATGGCCGCGGGTTTGGGAACTCGACGCGACCGTTCAACCGGACGGCGCCGCGAGGGCGCGTTACCCGGGCCCGCGAAGCGCTCCGCGGTCTCCCGCATCGCGTCGATCACTCGACGCTCCTCCGGGCCATCTTCGGAAAAGGACCGAGGCGCAGCCTCTTTGGGGTCAGGCTCGCTCGAAGTAACCGCGGCAAGTGTGGCTGGACGCCCGATAGGCGTTGCTGCGTCAGCCGTGCTCTCCGTCTTTCTTCACCCCACCGGCCGGGTCAGGGTTCCAGGTGCCCGGCACCATGGGCACCGTGGGGCCACCGCCAAAGTGATCGCCGGCCAGCGTGGTCAAGCCCGTCGCCTCTGCGGATGCTTGCTTACGCACCGTGCCGGCGAACCCCAGCGGGCCGGCGGCGTGATCGGAGCCTACCGTCGCCGCGACTGGCTGGTGATCCCTCGGCGCGCCCCAGTCCGGGATGACCTCCACCTCCATATCCATGTATTCGTGGCCATACCCGCGCGCCCCCGTCCGCCGACGCCGCTGGCGCCGTCGCTGCTCCCCCACGGCCGCCGCGGCGGTCGCCGCTTCGGGCGCCCTGGCGGACCCACGGGACGTTGGCTCCTGCGTTTTGGCGCTAGCACTCATGCCGGAACCGACCCCGATCCCTGGCGGACCCAAGGCATAGGGCGGCACAAAACCCGGCCCACCCGCAGCAAGGGGTGTCGGGACGGAACTAGCGACAGCGCTCGCCGTTTGCGCAGGAGATGGGCTCGGCGACGTTCCCGGGGCTCCGCCCGAGACACCCGCTGCGACAGCGCTGCTGGTCGCCGCCGGCAGGGCGGAACTGTGGGGCGCCGGAGCGGGCGATATGTCAGGGGCGGCAGGCGCGTCTACCTGGATTCCGCCCAGCCCGGCCAGGCCAGCCAGACCGCCTACGGCGCCGACCGGCACGACCAGCGGAATCGCGTACAGCTCGGGGAATGCCTGAAACACTTCGCCGAGGTGGGTCCACTCGTCGGATGCCAGTCCGCCGATGTCGGACCATAGCTGGGTAAACCCTTGAGCGGGATTCTGGCCGATCAACTGGACGTCTCTCGACAAGGTTTGCGAAACTTCCAGGAATCGATTGACCCACCAACTCAGGTCGTATGGATTGCCGTCATCATTGTCGATGATGTCCAGTGTCCCGCTGCTGCTGTCGCTACTGTTGCTGCCGGCGCTGTTGGCCTTCACAATTTGTGGCGCCGGATCGGTCTGCGGCGCCGAAGCCACCGCTGCGGTGGAGACCGCTTGATACGTGCTCATCGTGGCGGCGGCCTGGACCCACATCCGCACATAGTCGGCCTCGTTGAGCGCAATCGGAATGGTGTTGATACCAAAGAAATTCGTCGCGACCAACACGCCGTGCACCAAATGATTGGCCGCCAGCTCCCCCAACGTCGGCATCGCGGCCAGCGCGGTGATGTAGGCGGCGGCCGCTGTCTCGTGCTGGACGGCCTCCGAGGCGCTCTTGGCGCTCGCCTGCACCAGCCAGGCCAAATAGGGCACATGCGCAGCCACGTATCGTTCGGCGCTGGGGCCTTGCCACACCCCGGCCTGCACGGCGGCCAAGATCGCGCTGAGCTCCTCGGCCACTGCGGTGTATTCGGTGCTCAACGCGTTCCACGCGGCGGCTGCCGCCACCAGCGACCCGGGCCCTGGACCGCTACTCAGCAGGGCAGAGTGCACCTCAGGTGGCGAAGCCATCCACACCGGTGAGGTCACGACGGCATTGAATACGACGCTTCGTCGTAGGCACAAGACCCTAACCGGGTAGGGGGTATCCGCAGGTCTAGGACTTGGAGAAAGGGTCAGACGTGCAGAAGCGTCGGCAGCGCCAGTGCCGAGTCGAGCGCCAAAGCGCAGAACACCACCGCCAGATAATTGTTCGACTGCAAGAACAACCGCAGCGGCTTGACCGGCTCGCCGCGGCGCACACCGGCATATAGCTGGTGTGCCATCGTCAGGAACCACACGCCGGCAACTACCGCTACCGCGGTGTAGAGCCAGCCGGCTGCCAGCGCCAGCGTCAGCGTCGCGGCCACAGTCAACCAGGTGTAAACCAGGATTTGTTTAGTGACCTGACGCTCGGTCGCCACGGCAGGCAGCATCGGCACGCCGGCGGCTTTGTAGTCCTCCTTGTAGCGCATGGCCAATGCCCAGGTATGCGGCGGCGTCCAAAAGAAAATGATCGCGAACATCACCAACGCCGGCCAGCCGATGGTGCCGGTGACGGCCGACCAGGCGATCATCACCGGCATGCAGCCGGCAGCCCCGCCCCACACCACGTTCTGCGAGGTGCGGCGTTTGAGCAACAAGGTGTAGACGAAGACGTAGAACGCGATCGTGGCCGCGGCCAGCAGCCCGGACAGCAGGTTCGTCGTCCACCACAGCCACAAAATCGACGCGACACTCAGCACCACCCCGAACACCAGCGCGTTTCGGGTCGGCACGGTGGCCCGGGCCAGCGGACGGCGCGCGGTCCGCTTCATCACCTTGTCGATATCGGCGTCAGCCACGCAGTTCAGCGTGTTGGCACCGCCGGCGGCCAGCATGCCCCCGACCAGCGTGTTGAGGATCAGCAGGGGATGCACCGTGCCGCGGTCCGCCAGCAGCATCGCCGGAATGGCGGTGACCAGCAATAACTCAATGACCCGCGGCTTGGTCAGCGCCAAATAAGCCAATAAGGTGGTGCTGACTCGGTTCGGCGCAACGCGCTCGCGAATGCTCACGCAATAACTCCTCGGTTCGCAGCAGCGCGCAGCTTCTACTACAGGCGATGGTAGACCGCTTGCCTGGACCGCCCGTACCGCAGGGTCGACTCACAACAATTCGGCAAGATTTAGCGAAGCGGTGGATCTGCCTCGACGCGGGTACCCGCACTAGTGTTGGATCTGATCACCCTGGCGACCCGAGGACCACATACGTGACAACAATGGAAGACATCTCGACCCTGACCGAACCGCACCTCCCCGATGACTGGACCGAGATCGATTCGGCCGCGGTCGACACCATCCGGGTGCTGGCCGCTGACGCGGTACAAAAAACCGGCAACGGCCATCCGGGGACGGCAATGAGCCTGGCGCCGCTGGCCTACACGCTGTTCCAGCGAACCATGCGCCACGACCCGAGCGACACCGCCTGGCTGGGTCGCGACCGGTTCGTGCTATCCGCCGGGCACAGCAGCTTGACCCTCTATATCCAGCTCTACCTGGGCGGTTTCGGCCTGGAGCTGTCGGATCTCGAGTCGCTGCGGACCTGGGGATCCAAGACTCCCGGTCACCCGGAATTTCGGCACACCAAAGGTGTGGAAATCACCACCGGTCCACTTGGCCAGGGCCTGGCATCGGCGGTGGGGATGGCGATGGCCTCGCGCTACGAACGCGGCCTGTTCGATCCGGACTCCGAACCCGGAACCAGCCCGTTCGACCACCACATCTACGTGATCGCCTCCGACGGCGACATCGAAGAAGGTGTGACGTCTGAGGCGTCGTCGCTGGCCGCGGTCCAGGAACTGGGCAACCTGATCGTGATCTACGACCACAACCAGATCTCCATCGAGGATGACACCAACATCGCCCTTTGTGAGGACACCGCGGCCCGTTATGAGGCCTACGGCTGGCACGTGCAGCGGGTCGAGGGCGGCGAGAACGTAGTCGCGATCGAGGAGGCGCTTGCCAACGCCAAGTCCGTTACCGACCGCCCGTCGTTCATCTCGTTGCGCACCATCATCGGCTATCCGGCACCCAACCTGATGAACACCGGCAAGGCACACGGCGCGGCCCTCGGTGACGAAGAAGTCGCCGAGGTCAAGAAGATCTTGGGGTTTGATCCGGACAAGAATTTCGAGGTCCGCGACGACGTACTCGCCCATACCCGCAAGCTGCTGGACCGCGGGAGGGAAGCGCACGAAAAGTGGCAACCGGAATTCGACGCCTGGGCACAGCGTGAGCCTGACCGCGAAGCGCTGCTGGAGCGGTTGACCGCCGAGAAGCTGCCCGACGGCTGGGACGCCGACCTGCCGCACTGGGAACCGGGTTCCGACGACATGGCCACCCGTAAGGCATCCAACGAAGTGCTGAACGCGTTGGGACCGAAACTACCTGAGCTCTGGGGTGGCTCGGCTGACCTGGCGGGAAGCAACAACACCACCATCGAGGGCGCTGATTCCTTTGGCCCGCCGTCTATTTCGACCAAGGACTACACCGCCCACTGGTACGGTCGCACGCTGCACTTTGGCGTTCGCGAGCACGCGATGGGCGCGATTTTGTCCGGCATTGTGCTGCACGGGCCGACCCGGGCCTACGGTGGCACGTTCCTGCAATTCTCCGACTACATGCGCCCGTCGGTGCGGCTGGCGTCGCTGATGGATATCGACACGATCTATGTGTGGACACACGACTCGATCGGTCTGGGTGAAGACGGGCCGACCCACCAGCCGATCGAGCACCTGTCGGCGCTGCGCGCCATTCCGAACCTCTCGGTGGTGCGGCCCGCCGACGCCAACGAAACCGCTTATGCCTGGCACACGATTTTGGCCCGCGGTAACGGCAGCGGGCCGGTCGGGCTTTGCCTGACCCGGCAGGGCGTTCCGGTGCTCGAGGGCACCACCCCCGAGGGCGTAGCCAAAGGTGGTTACGTGCTAAGCGACGCCGACGGCGGAGATCCGGAGGTCGTGCTGATCTCCACCGGCTCCGAGGTGCAGATCGCCGTGGCAGCTCAAAAGGCGTTAGCGGAGAAGGATATTGGCGCCCGGGTGGTTTCGATGCCGTGCCTGGAATGGTTCGAGTCCCAGTCGGAGGAGTACCGCAACAGCGTGCTGCCGCCGTCGGTGTCGGCCCGGGTGGCCGTGGAAGCCGGCGTCGCACAATGCTGGCACAAGCTGGTCGGCGATACCGGCGAGATCGTTTCGATCGAGCACTATGGGGAATCCGCCGATTACAAGACCTTGTTCCGCGAGTTCGGGTTCACCCACGAAGCCGTCGTCGACGCCGCCGAACGAGCACTGGACAACTAGCGAAGGGAAATTGGATGACTCAGAATCCCAACCTCGCCGCGCTGAGCGCCGCGGGCGTCTCGGTGTGGCTGGATGATTTGTCCCGGCAGCGCTTGCAATCCGGGAACTTGCAAGAACTCATCGACACCAAGAGCGTCGTCGGTGTCACCACCAACCCGTCGATCTTCCAGAAGGCGCTGGCCGAGAGCGACGCCTATCAGGATCAGGTGGCCGAGCTCGCCGAGCGCGGTGCCGACGTGGACGCCACCGTGCGCACCGTCACCACCGACGATGTCCGCAACGCCTGCGATGTGCTGAAGCGTGAGTGGGAGGCCTCCGACGGGGTCGACGGGCGCGTGTCGATCGAAGTCGACCCACGAGTGGCGCACGACACCGACAAGACCAACAAGCAGGCTATCGAGCTGTGGAAGATCGTCGACCGGCCGAACTTGTTCATCAAGATTCCGGCCACCAAGGAAGGCCTGCCTGCTATCACCGCGACACTGGCGGAAGGGATCTCGGTCAATGTCACGCTGATCTTCTCGGTTGAGCGCCATCGCGAGGTGATGGACGCCTACCTAAAGGGACTTGAGCAAGCGAAGCAAGCTGGTCACGACATATCCAAGATTCATTCGGTGGCATCGTTTTTCGTCTCGCGGGTAGACACCGAGGTCGACAAGCGATTGGAGAAGATCGGCTCCGAGGATGCCAATGGCCTGCGCGGACAAGCCGCAGTGGCCAACGCGCGGCTGGCCTATGCCGCATACCAGGAAGTCTTCGAAGGCGACCGCTTCGCGCAGCTCAAGGCCGACGGGGCACGGGTGCAGCGCCCGCTGTGGGCATCGACCGGTGTGAAGAATGAGGACTACTCCGACACGCTCTATGTCACCGAGCTGGTCGCACCCAATACCGTAAATACCATGCCCGAGAAGACGATCGACGCAATCGCCGATCACGGTGAGGTTACCGGTGACAAGGTCACCGGCACGGCCAAAGCCGCCCAAGAGGTGTTTGACAAGCTCGAGGCGATCGGGGTCGACGTGACCGACGTTTTCCTGGTGCTGGAGAACGAAGGCGTTGAGAAGTTTGAGGAGTCGTGGAGCGAGCTGCTGGAGGAGACCCAGAAACAGCTTGATTCCAACGACAAATGACGCCAGCCGGCACCCGCGCTAGCGCCGAGCAATGGCAAAACCCGCTACGGGACAAACGCGATAAGCGGCTGCCCCGAATCGCCGCGCCGTGCGCGGTGGTCATCTTCGGCGTCACTGGAGACTTGGCCCGCAAGAAGGTGGTTCCGGCCATCTACGACTTGGCCAACCGCGGCCTGTTGCCGCCCAACTTCGCTCTGGTCGGGTTCGCCCGTCGCGAGTGGAACGACGACATCTTCAGCAAAGAGGTCTATGACGTCGTCAGAGCACACTCACGCACACCGTTTCGCCAGGCGATCTGGGACCGGGTGGCCGACGGCTGCCGTTTCGTGCAAGGCACTTTCGACGACGATGCTGCGTTCGCCCGGCTTGCGGAAGTATTGGACAAGCTCGACGCGGAACGCGGGACTGGCGGTAATCACGCTTTCTACCTGGCGATCCCGCCGAAGAGCTTCCCGGCGGTCTGTGAGCAGTTGAGTAAGGCCGGGTTAGCTCGTCCAGAAGAGGACAGCTGGCGACGCGTGGTCATCGAGAAGCCATTTGGCCACGACTTGGCCAGCGCTTGCGAGCTCAACCACGTGGTCAACGGCGTCTTCCCGGAGGAATCGGTGTTCCGCATCGACCACTACCTGGGCAAGGAGACAGTTCAGAACATCATGGCGTTGCGATTCGCCAATCAGTTGTTCGACCCGATCTGGAACGCGCACTATGTCGACCATGTGCAGATCACCATGGCCGAAGACATCGGGCTGGGCGGTCGCGCAGGCTATTACGACGGCATTGGCGCGGCCCGTGACGTGATCCAAAACCACCTGATGCAGTTGCTGGCGCTGACGGCGATGGAGGAACCGGTAAGTTTTCAACCCTCGGAATTGCAGACCGAGAAGATCAAGGTGCTCTCTTCAATTCAACTCGCGCAACCGCTGGACGAGACTACGTCTCGCGGGCAGTACACCGCCGGCTGGCAGGGCGGAGAGCACGTGGTGGGGCTGCTGGACGAGGAGGGGTTCTCCAAAGACTCCCCCACCGAGACGTTCGCTGCCATCACACTGGAAGTCGACACCCGCCGCTGGGCCGGTGTGCCATTCTACCTTCGCACCGGAAAACGGCTCGGCCGCAGGGTGACCGAGATCGCCCTGGTGTTCAAACGGGCCCCACATCTGCCGTTCGACGCAACCATGACCGATGAGCTGGGTGCCAACGCACTGGTCATCCGGGTGCAGCCGGACGAAGGTGTGACGATGCGATTCGGGTCGAAGGTTCCGGGCAGCGCGATGGAAGTGCGCGACGTCAATATGGATTTCTCCTACGGCTCGGCGTTCGCCGAGGAATCGCCCGAAGCCTACGAACGTCTGATCCTCGACGTGCTGCTCGGCGAGCCGTCGCTGTTTCCGGTCAACGAAGAAGTCGAATTGGCTTGGGAGATATTAGATCCGGTTCTCGACCACTGGGCCGAGCACGGCAAACCCGATCCGTATGAAGCTGGCACATGGGGCCCGATGTCGGCGTTCGAGATGTTGCGCCGGACCGGTCGGGAATGGCGGCGGCCGTGATTGTCGACTTACCGGAGACCAGCACCACCGCGATCAACAAGAAGCTCGACGAGCTGCGCGAAAAGTCGGGCGCGGTGTCACTCGGGCGGGTGCTGACCTTGGTCATCGCGCCCGACAGCGATGCGGTTCTCGAAGAATCCATCGAAGCGGCTATCGCGGCGGGCCACGAACACCCCAGCAGGGTAATCGTCGTGATGGCCGGGGATGCGGACTCCACCCAAGCACGGCTGGACGCGCAACTACGGGTCGGCGGCGACAGCGGCGCCGGCGAGGTGGTGGTGTTGCGGCTCTCGGGTCCGCTCGCCGGACACAACAGCAGCGTCGTCGTACCGTTTCTCTTGCCCGACATCCCGGTGGTGGCGTGGTGGCCGGACATCGCTCCGGCGGTGCCGGCGCAGGACCCGTTGGGTCAACTGGCAATTCGGCGAATCACCGACGCCACCAACGGCGCCGACCCGTTGTCGGCAATCAAGAGCAGGCTGCCCGGCTACACCCCCGGCGACACCGACTTGTCGTGGAGCCGCATCACCTACTGGCGGGCGCTGCTCACCTCGGCGATCGACCTGCCGCCACACGAGCCCATCACCTCGGCGTTGGTGTCCGGGCTGAAGACCGAGCCGGCGCTGGATGTCCTTGCGGGCTGGCTGGCAAGCCGGATCGACGGGCCGGTGCGGCGCGAGGTCGGTCAGCTCAAAGTCGAACTGATGCGGGGCAGCAGCGAGACCGTGACGCTGAGCCGGCCGCAGGAAGGAACGACGGCGACGCTGAGCCGCACGGCCAAGCCGGACGCGCTTGTTCCGCTGCAACGCAGGGAAACCGCGGAGTGTCTTGCCGAAGATCTACGCCGGCTGGATCCGGATGTGATCTACTTTTCAGCTCTCGAAGGCATCGATCGAGTGGAGTACGCGTGAGCACATCTGTCGAGACATTCCCCGACGGCGATGCGCTGGCCGCTGCAGCAGGCAAGCGATTGATCGACGTCATCGACGCCGCCGTGGCCGCGCGCGGACGAGCCCTGCTCGTGCTGACCGGCGGCGGCAACGGCAACCGCATACTGCGGTATCTCGCTGCGCACGCAGCGGGGGTTGATTGGACCAAGGTGCATTTGTTCTGGGGTGACGAACGGTACGTCACTGAAGACGACGACGAACGCAACGACAAACAGGCCCGCGAGGCGTTGCTGGATCACATCGACATCCCGGCCCGCAACGTGCATGCGATGCCGGCCAGCGACGGGGAATTCGGCAACGATCTCCCCGCCGCGGCACTGGCCTACGAGCAGCTGCTGGCCGCGAACGCCGAACCAGGCGAGCCCGCACCGAATTTCGACGTTCATCTGCTCGGTGTGGGACCCGAAGGTCACATCAATTCGCTGTTTCCGGACACTCCCGCCGTGCGCGAGACCACCCACCAGGTGGTCGGCGTCGAAGACTCGCCGAAACCCCCGCCGCAGCGGATCACGCTGACATTGCCGGCAATCCAGCGGTCCCGCGAAGTTTGGATGTTGGTGTCCGGCGAGGAGAAAGCCGACGCGGTCGCCGCCGCGATCGGCGGCGCAGACCCGGTCTCGCTGCCGGCTGCCGGCGCCGTCGGCCGGGTAAACACGGTCTGGTTTCTCGACACCCCGGCAGCGAGCAAGCTCGCTGCCGGACAGACCCCCTAGCGGCAGCGCTCAGCCAGCCGATCGGTATAGCCGAGTACGTAGTCTGCCGGTCGTCGATTGATGTCGGAGGATGCGGCGGGCGGCGTCAGCGCGGGGCGGTAGGGGTCGCAAAATCTCTGTTGCATATCCGGTCAGATGCCGAATCCATTCCAGGGGTTCCCCACCAGCCGGTAATAATGGCGTCATGGCAGACAAAAACGCTGGCGATCGCCCTCCCCGACAGCGGATCAAGACCCTGACCCAAGCAGCGATGAACGCCGATGTCACCGTGAATCAACTCGAAGACTTGCTCGGCGGCCTGGGCGACACCCTGACCGACCTGAACAAGTCGCTCTCGAACTTGAACGACGCGGTGGAGCGCCTCGACGACGGCTTGGACCACTTCGAAGCCACGCTGAGCAGGATTGACGACCTGATGAAGCGGTTGCTTACGCTCGTCGCGCCGGTCGAGGCCATCGTCGAGCGAATCGACTACATGGTGGGCGTCGGCGAAACGGTGATGTCGCCGTTGTCGGTGACCGAACATGCTGTGCGCAACGTGTTCAAATCGCTGCGGAATCGGACGGCGCGCTAAACGGTGCTCGAGGCCTGCCCGGCCGTGTCGGCCTCGAGTGTGAAACTAGCCGCACCTTCGGCGCCGACGGTGAAGCTGGCTTCACGCCCGGTGGGGAGTGAGACTCTTTAAGGCCTAGCCGCTGTTGCGAAGGGCGCTGGCCAGCCCGTTCATGGTCAGCAGGATCCCCCGCTGGACAAGCTCGTCGTCGTCACCGGAGCGGTAGCGCCGAAGCAGCTCCACCTGCAAGTGGTTCAGCGGTTCCAGATACGGGAAGCGGTTGAACACCGACCGTGCCAGCGCCGGGTTGTCGGCCAGCAGATTGTCTTGCCCGGTAATGGACTTGTGCGCGT
>CAWISO010000003.1:0-212041 GCA_963838755.1 uncultured Actinomycetota bacterium
ATGACTTCGGTCGCCAACGGCAACATGCCGTTCCCCATCCCGGGCGCCGGTGGGCCCGGGTTGCCGCTCGGCCTACCACGGGTGCCATCTCCGGCTCCGCAGCCGCTGCTGCCTGGCCTCAACCCCGCGGGCGCGCAACCAGAGCTACGTTGCCGGGACTCTAGGCGCGCGGTCAGTCGAACAGGGGCAACGTCGCCGAGGTATGACGTCTCTCCAATCGAGCAGCGTCCGTTTACGTTCAAGACCACCGCCGTATCCGGTAAGGCTTCCGCTTGCACCGATTACCCGATGGCACGGGACGATAATGGCGATCGGATTGTGGCCATTTGCGAGCCCGACGGCGCGAGCGGCACCGAATGCGCCGATCTGTTCTGCGATCTGTCCATACGACCGGGTTTCCCCATACGGAATAGTCAGCAGTGCCTGCCAGACCCGCCGCTGAAACTCGCTGCCCGTCAGGCTGAGCTCGAGGTCGAAATCGGTGCGCTGGCCGGCGAAGTACGCCTTGAGTTGGTCGACCGCGTCCGGAAAGGCCCGGTCGTCGGGCACCCACTCAGTGCGGTTCGGCTCGTAGGTTTGGTTCAGCATGCGCAGGTGCGTCAGCTCCTCCCCGCGCCCGGCCAGTGCCAATGGACCGATCGGGCTGTCGATCGTGCGGTAGTGGATCATGCGATCTCCTTGGATGGCCAGTCGTTCACCGGATGGTCCAGCGTGGTCCAGAGATGTTGCGTGGCGTAGGAGCGCCATGGGCGCCAAGCGCGGCTTCGTGCGTCCAGTGTCCGCTGGGCGGTCGGCAAGCCCAATTGTTCAGCAGCTATGCGCAATCCGAGGTCACTGGCCGGGAAGGCGTCGGGGTCACCCAGACCGCGCATCGCGATGACCTCCGTGGTCCACGGTCCGATGCCGGGCAGGGCCAGCAACTGCTGACGGGCCGCGTCCCAGTCGCAGCCGGTGTCAAGGACCACACTGCCATCGGCCAGCCCGGCGATGAGGGCGGTTAGGGACCGTCGGCGAGCATTCGGGACGGCCAGATGGGCCGGATCGATGTCGGCGAGCTGCTCGATCGACGGAAAGGTGTGAGTCAGTGCGCCGTCGGGATCGTGGACTGGCTGACCGTATGCCATGACCAGCCTGCTCGCGTGGGTCGCCCGGCGATGAGGGCGGTCAGGGACCGCCGGCGAGCATTCGGGACGGCCAGATGGGCCGGATCGATGTCGGCGAGCTGCTCGATCGATGGAAAGGTGTGCGTCAATGCGCCGTCGGGGTCGTGGACCGGCTGACCATATGCGATGACAAGCCTGCTCGCGTGGGTTCGCGCGGCTTTGGTGGATACCTGCTGGCCCAGCACCGCTCGCACTGCCAGTTCGGCCTCGTCGACGGTGCGGGGTATACGTTGCCCGGGGGCCTTGGCTATTACGGGGGCCAGCGCCGGATCCGATCGCAAGACCTCGATCACCGCCTCCGGATCGGCGTCGAGGTCTAACAGCCGCCTGCAACGGGAGATCGCGGTCGTCAGGTCGCGGAAGTCATCGAGCACCAAGAGGCATCGGACATGGTCGGGTGCGGGTGTCAGGCTGACAATGCCGTTACCGGACGGCAGTCGCAGCGTACGGCGATAGGTGCCATCGCGTACCTCCTCGCATCCGGGTACCACGCCGGCGGCCAGATGACCGAACACCCCTTCGTAGGCAAACGGTGTCCGGACCGGCAGGCGTAGCGACACCGTCCCGGGTGAGGGCGCATCTGATGCGGCATGCCCGAACCGTGCGGCCGCGCGTTTGCGTAACTGGGTCGGAGTGCTGTCGCAGACCGTGCGCAGCGTGTCATTGAACTGACGGATGCTGGAAAACCCCGCGGCAAACGCCACATCGCCGAACGGCAGGTCCGTCGTCTCGATCAGCACCCGTGCAGTCTGCGTGCGCTGCGCGCGGGCCAAAGCCAGTGGGCCGGCGCCAGTTTCGGCCTGCAGCAGCCGCTCCAGTTGCCGTGTAGTGTAGCCGAGCCGGGCGGCAAGGCCGGTGACACCTTCGCGGTCCACGACACCATCGGCGATCAGCCGCATGGCCCGGGCGACGAGGTCGCCGCGGATGTTCCACTCCGGTGAACCCGGCGACGCGTCCGGGCGGCAGCGCTTGCACGCGCGAAAGCCAGCGTGTTGTGCGGCGGCCGCAGTCGGATAAAACCGGACATTGCGGGCGAACGGTGGCCGGACCGGACAGCTGGGGCGGCAATATATCCCGGTCGTCAGCACCGCGGTGACGAACCAGCCGTCGAACCGGGCATCCTTGGATTGCACGGCCCGGTAGCAGCGGTCGAAGTCTTCATGCACGGTTCGACAATTACACCCGACCACTGACATTACTGGCGGAAAACCGACATCGTCGTGGCTACGACGGGTGCCGCCAGCCGGGTGGGCTGATCATGGCCGCGCAGCGTCACCGTCTTACCCAAAGACCAGTTGGATCGCTCGTTTTCGCTCGCTGCATCAACCGTATTGGAGGAGGCCAGCAGTCGCTCGGGCTCGTCCTTGGCCAGTTCAGACAGCCGGGCGGCTTCGTTGACCGGCTCGCCGATCACGGTGTATTCGAATCGTTCCTTGGCGCCCACATTGCCGGCGACAGCTTTCCCGGCGGCCACGCCGATGCCGGCTGGACACTCGGGTACCTCGTCGTCGAGTCGACGAGCGATGGCGCGGGCGGCGGCCAGCGCTTGGTCTTCCGGTCTTTCGAGACGGTTGGGCGCGCCGAACACCGCCAGCACGGCATCGCCTTCGAATTTATTGACCAGTCCGCAATGTTGGTCCACTTCGTCGACGATCACCGCGAAAAATCGGTTGAGCAGCTGCACGACTTCTCCTGCCGGTCGGCCGGTGACGAGCTGCGTCGAGCCGATGATATCGATGAAAACCACTGCGACATGGCGCTCTTCGCCGCCGAGTTTTGGCCGTTCCTTCTCGGCAGCGGCGGCGACTTCGCGTCCGACGTGACGGCCGAACAGGTCGCGCACTCGTTCGCGCTCGCGTAAGCCGTCGACCATCGAGTTGAAACCACGCTGTAGCTCCCCGAGTTCGGTGCCGTCGAAGACCACCAGATCGCCTCGCAGATCGCCCTCTTCGACACGCCGCAGCGCCGCCCGTACCGCCCGCACCGGCGTCGATGTCAGCCAGGACAGGATCCACATCAAGACGAACCCAAAGATCAGCGTCGCGGTTGAGATGACCAGCACTGCCACTGCCAGCTGGGTTTTGGTCAGGTTGCCGAGCACCAGGGCGAAGAACGCGGTGAGGGTAAGGCCGAGAACCGGGACACCGGAGCTCAGCAGCCACACGGTCAGGGTCCGGCCCATGATGCCCGGCGCCAATCGCCGCGGCGCGCGGCCCGCCTCGAGAGCTTGGGCGGCCACCGGCCGCAGTGCGAATTCGGTGAAGAGGTAAGACGCGGTGGCCACCAGGATGCCGACGAAGCTGACCGAGAAACCCACAATCGGGATGAATGTGCTGTCGGCCATCCCGTAGAGCGTCGTCAACAACGCTGCTCCGATTCCCCAGAGCGCGAGCACGCCCAGTGACAGCCACAGCGGCGCCAGGAAGGTAGCGCGTTCATTGGCGGGAGTGGGTTTGTGTCCCTCGATCGCCCACCGCAGGGCCGTTATCAGCCGACGGGTGATCAGGTACACCCCGAGTGCCAACGCGACCGCGATGTAGGCCGGCGCGACAGCGAACGTGATCCACAGCGGTGCGTCGCTGAAGATGCTGGGCGCCGGGAAGGCGATGGTCAACAGCAACACCGCAACGCCGATACCGATCAGATTGGTCGCAAGGATGAAGATCGTGATGATGAGCTGAATGCGCACCCGCCGGCGGCTCTGGCTTTCCGAGACCCGCCCAAGTAGCCATGAGCCGTACTCAGGCGTCTCCGAGAGTCGACCGCTCTGCTGGGTTACCGCTTCCAGCAGTCGGCCCAGCCGTTGCGCGGTCGTTCTCTTGGCCATCATGGTGGCGTCAGCCTAATTCGTCCGACGGCTCCCGCTTAAGGTGAGTCGGGTGCGTCTCGTCATCGCCCAGTGCACGGTCGACTATCTCGGGCGGCTGACCGCCCATCTGCCGTCGGCGCGCCGCTTACTGCTGTTCAAGGCGGATGGCTCGGTCAGCGTGCACGCCGACGACCGCGCCTACAAGCCGCTGAACTGGATGAGTCCGCCGTGTTGGTTCACCGAAGAGCTCGATGGCACGGTGCCGGTATGGGTGGTCCAGAACAAGGCCGGTGAGCAGCTGCGCATCACCGTCGAGGACATCGAGCACGACTCCAGCCATGAGCTGGGGGTCGATCCGGGGCTGGTCAAGGATGGTGTCGAAGCCCATCTGCAGGCGCTGCTCGCCGAGCACGTGGAACTGCTCGGCGCCGGATACACGCTGGTGCGCCGCGAATACATGACCGCGATCGGACCGGTTGACCTGCTGTGCCGCGACGAAGAGGGACGCTCGGTCGCGGTCGAGATCAAACGCCGCGGGGAGATCGACGGCGTCGAGCAGCTCACCCGCTATCTCGAGTTGCTCAACCGGGATAGCGTGCTGGCGCCGGTGCGTGGGGTATTCGCCGCCCAGCAGATCAAGCCGCAGGCAAGGACTTTAGCCATCGATCGCGGGATCCGTTGTTTGACACTGGATTACGACGAGATGCGGGGGATGGATTCTGACGAGTACCGACTGTTCTGAGGCTGTCTTACTAGACTGGCGCCATGGCTCGGCGCCGCACCCCGCCGCGCAGGCAGCAGTCGCTTCGGCCGTTGCCAGCGCAGCGCCGGGTGGAAACTGGGCCCGACGGCCACGACTACGAAGTACGACCCGTCGCCGCCGCACGAGCTGTCAAGACGTATCGCTGCCCTGGCTGCGACCACGAAATCCGGTCGGGCACGGCTCATGTAGTGGTCTGGTTAGCAGACTCGGGTGATGTTGCGGTCGACGACCGGCGACACTGGCACACGCCGTGCTGGGCTAATCGCGCAACCCGCAGGCCGACCCGACGATGGTCGTAAGCGTATCTACTCGGAATCTGAGTCGGCGGACGGCTCGACCAGCTCGATCAGAACGCCGCCGGCGTCTTTGGGGTGGATGAAGTTGATCCGCGAGTTCGCTGTGCCGCGTCGTGGCGCTTCGTAGAGCAGCCGGACTCCCTGCTCGCGCAGCCGCTCGGTGAGCGCTTCGAGGTCGCTGACCCGGTAAGCCAACTGCTGGATGCCGGGGCCGCGCTTGTCGAGGAATTTCGCGATCACCGACGACTCGTCGATCGGGGCCATCAGCTGCACCTGCGCGCTGCCGACCGGGGCGCCACGGACCGACAACATGGCCTCGCGAATCCCCTGGTCATCGTTAACTTCCTCATGCAAAACGATCATGCCCAGGTGGTCGTGGTACCACGAGATCGCGGCGTCGAGGTCCGCAACCGCAATGCCGACGTGATCGACTGCCGTCACCAGCGCAGTGGCAAGGACTCGACGGCCGTCAACTTGATCGGTGGTCATAACGTAACGGTAACCTGACGGGAAAGATTCTGCTTCTCCGATCCGCAGGATCGGCCGTTAAACACCGTCCTGGAGGTAGTCATGACGACATCGGTGATCGTTGCTGGAGCACGAACACCCATCGGCAAGTTGATGGGCTCGCTGAAGGATTTTTCGGGCAGCGATCTGGGCGCCATCGCGATCGCCGGGGCTCTGGAGAGGGCCAATGTGCCCGCCGCCGCGGTCGAGTACGTGATCATGGGTCAGGTGCTGACCGCAGGCGCCGGTCAGCTGCCCGCGCGACAGGCTGCAGTAGCCGCCGGTATCGGCTGGGACGTGCCGGCAATGACCATCAACAAGATGTGCCTGTCCGGTCTCGACGCCATTGCACTGGCTGACCAGCTCATTCGGGCCGGCGAGTTCGATGTGGTGGTAGCTGGTGGCCAGGAGTCGATGACCAAGGCGCCGCACCTGCTGATGGACAGCCGGTCGGGCTACAAATACGGCGACGTGACGGTTTTGGACCACATGGCCTACGACGGCCTGCACGACGTGTTCACCGACCAGCCGATGGGTGCGCTGACCGAGCAGCGCAACGACGTCGACAAGTTCACTCGTCTCGAACAAGACGAATTCGCTGCGCGGTCGCACCAGAAGGCCGCCGCGGCGTGGAAGGATGGCGTCTTCGCCGACGAAGTGGTGGCGGTGAACATCCCGCAGCGCAAGGGCGATCCCTTGCAGTTCAACGAGGATGAGGGCATCCGCGCGAACACCACCGCCGAGTCGCTGGCCGGTCTCAAACCGGCGTTTCGTCGCGATGGCACCATCACAGCCGGCTCGGCGTCGCAGATTTCCGACGGCGCGGCCGCGGTCGTCGTGATGAATAAGGACAAGGCCACCGAACTGGGGTTGTCGTGGCTGGTCGAAATTGGCGCACATGGCGTGGTGGCCGGCCCGGATTCGACGCTGCAGTCGCAGCCCGCTAACGCGATCAAGAAAGCTCTTCGCCGCGAAGGTATCTCGGTCGACCAACTCGATGTAGTGGAGATCAACGAGGCGTTCTCTGCGGTGGCGTTGGCCTCGACTCAGGAACTGGGTGTTGATCCCGACCTCGTCAACGTCAATGGCGGTGCTATCGCCATCGGGCATCCCATCGGCATGTCGGGTGCGCGGATCACGCTGCATACAGCACTGGAGTTGGCGCGCCGGGGTTCCGGCTATGGCGTCGCAGCGCTGTGTGGTGCCGGTGGTCAGGGCGACGCGCTAATCCTGCGGGCGGGCTAATCCGCGCGGTACCGTCGTCAGCTTTAAGGGCCGCACATGCGTTCGAGTGCCGCGGTGGCAATGGGTTGCTGGCAGCGTGAGCGTGCGCAAAATTGACCGCCGATGTGATTTTGGTCATACAGCTGCCGTAGAGCGGTCGCAGAAGGCGTTCGGCCGCGTTTTCGGACCGGTGAGCAACATGCCAAACTTGACGACGTGACCCGTCCTCGACCCCCGATCGGGCCTGCTCTGGCCGGCGCGGTCGATCTGTCCGGCCTCAAGCAACCTGCGCCGTCCAGCGGTGATGCGGCCGCGGGAGACGCTACTCCCGCCGGCGTCGAGATCACCGAAGCTAATTTCGAAGACGAGGTGCTGCTCCGGTCCAACGAGGTGCTGGTGATCGTGTTGGTGTGGTCGCCGCGCAGCGATGTGTGCCTTCAATTGGCCGACACCTTGACCGCCCTCGCCGCCGCTGACAAAGGGAAGTGGTCACTGGTGAGCGTGAACGTCGACACGGCCCCCCGAGTAGCCCAGAGTTTCGGCGCGAAGGTGGTTCCCACCGTGTTGGCTTTGGCTGCCGGGCAACCGCTTGCAGGTTTCGAGGGCATGCAGCCTCCTGATCAGTTACGCCAATGGGTGGACTCGTTGCTATCGGCAACCGCGGGGAAGCTCAGCGGCGCAACGGATTCCGAGGAACCCGAGCAGGTGGACCCGGCGCTGGCTCAGGCTCGCCAGCAGCTCGAGGATGGTGATTTCGCCGCGGCCACAGATTCGTATCAGGCGATTCTGGATTCCGATCCGAACCACGCCGAAGCGAAGGGCGCGGTACGCCAGCTCGCCTTCTTGATGCGGGCGACCGCGCATGGGTCTGACGCTGTGGCCGCCGCCGACGCCGCCCCTGATGACATCGAGGCCGCGTTCGCCGCTGCCGATGTCCAGATCCTCAGCCAGGATGTGCGCGGAGCGTTCGACCGTCTGGTTGCGTTAATCCGGCGAACGTCCGGTGACGAGCGAACCTTGGTGCGCACCCGGCTGATTGAGTTGTTCGAGCTCTTCGATCCCGCCGATCCCGACGTCATTGCGGGGCGGCGCAACCTCGCCAACGCGCTGTACTAGTCGTCGCCCGGTTATTCGGGCTCTAGCCACAGCGCCGACGTGGGCGGCAACACCAGCACCGCAGAAGCCGGACGGCCGTGCCACGGGTCGTCGGTCGCGTCGACGCCGCCGAGGTTGCCGATCCCGGTGCCGTTGTAGCCGATCGCATCGGTGTTGAGCACCTCACGCCACCGCCCGGCGGTGGGCAGCCCGAGCCGGTAACCGCTGTGCTCGGCACCCGCGAAATTGAACACGCAGGCCATCACCGAGCCGTCGCTGCCGTAGCGCAGGAAACTCAACACGTTGTTCGCGGAGTCGTTGGCGTCGATCCAGGAATAACCCTCCGGCGTGGTGTCCTGACTCCATAGCGCCGGGTGGCCGCGGTAGATCTGGTTGATGTCGCGCACCAGGCGCAAGATGCCGTCGGAGAAGCTGTTCTCGTCGAGTTGGAACCAGTCCAGGCCGCGTTCTTCGGACCATTCGGCGCGCTGCCCGAATTCCTGCCCCATGAACAGCAGCTGCTTACCGGGGTGCGCCCACTGGTAGGCCAGCAGGCTGCGCAGCCCGGCCGCCTTCACGTGGTCGTTGCCCGGCATCCGCCCCCACAGGGTGCCCTTGCCGTGCACCACCTCATCGTGGCTGATCGGTAGCACGAAGTTCTCGCTGAACGCGTAGAGCATCGAGAAGGTGATCTCATGGTGGTGATAACTGCGGTGCACCGGATCGTGGCTGATGTAGTCGAGGGTGTCGTGCATCCAGCCCATGTTCCATTTCATCGAAAAGCCCAGGCCGCCAACGGAAGTTGGCCTGCGAGACACCTGGCCACGATGTCGATTCCTCGGCGACGGTGACGATTCCCGGGGCGGCCTTGTGTGCCGTGGCGTTCATCTCCTGCAGGAACTGCACCGCTTCCAGGTTTTCCCGGCCGCCGTAGATGTTCGGTGTCCAGCCGCCTGCGGGGCGCGAATAATCGAGGTAGAGCATCGAGGCGACGGCGTCGACTCGCAGCCCGTCGATGTGGAATTCATCGAGCCAGTACAGCGCGTTGGCCACCAGGAAATTGCGTACCTCGGCGCGGCCGAAGTTGAACACGTAAGTGCCCCAGTCGAGTTGCTCGCCCCGCCGGGGGTCGGAATGCTCGTAGAGTGGTGTGCCGTCGAAACGGCCGAGCGCCCATGAGTCCTTCGGGAAGTGAGCCGGGACCCAGTCGACGATGACGCCGATACCGGCCTGGTGCAGCGCGTCGACCAGCGCCCGGAACTCGTCGGGCGTGCCGAATCGGGACGTCGGCGCATAGTAGGACGTGACCTGGTACCCCCAGGATCCGCCGAACGGGTGCTCGGCGACAGGCAGCAGCTCGATGTGGGTAAATCCTTGTGTCACAACGTATTCTGTCAGCTCGCGGGCAAGCTCGGTATAGCTGAGGCCCGGTCGCCACGAGCCCAGGTGGACTTCGTAGGTGCTCATCGGCTCGAATACCGGATTCCGCTGAGCCCGCGCTGTCATCCATTCGTCGTCAGCCCAGCGGTAGTTGCTCGAGGTCACCCGCGACGCGGTTTGCGGCGGCACCTCGGTGGCGAATGCGAAGGGATCGGCGCGGTCGGTGACTGAGCCGTCGGCGCCGTGCACCCGGAACTTGTACAGGCCATCGCGTGGAAAGTCCGGCCAGAACAGCTCCCACACACCCGACGAGCCGAGTACGCGCAGCGGAGCGTCGTTGCCGTTCCAGCCGTTGAATTCCGCGATCAGGCTGACGCCCTTGGCGTTGGGCGCCCAGACGGCGAATGACACACCCTCGACCACGCCGTCGGCGGTGGTAAACGAGCGGGGGTGGGCGCCCAGCACCTCCCACAGTCGTTCGTGGCGGCCCTCGCCGAACAGATGCAGATCGACCTCGCCGAGAGTCGGTAGGAATCGATAGGCGTCGGCGACGGTTTGCGGGTCGGAGCCGTAGCTGACCTCGAGGCGATAGTCGATGAGGTTGGCGAATGGCAGCGCCACCGCGAACAGACCGGAGTCGATGTGCTGCAGCGGAAACCGTTCGTCTCCGACCAGTGCGACCACGTCGGTAGCATGCGGTCGAAACGCCCGGATCACCGTCTGGTTGCCGTACTCGTGGGCGCCCAGGATGCCATGCGGATTGTGGTGCTCGCCGGCCAGCAGGCGGGCCAGGTCACTGGGATCGGGCGCCAGGTTGGTCTTGGCGAGTTGGTCGGTGGGCGTCATCGCAGCGTCACCTCCGGCTCAGCAGCGTGATTCGGGATTCGGGCGGTATGAGCGGCATGTTGATGATGTGGGCGACGGCGCGGCCGGGGTCGATGCGTATGTAGTTGGCTTGTCCCCATTGGTATTCCTCGCCGGTTATCTCGTCTCGCACCCAGAACCGCTCGTGGTGTTCCATACCCAGTGCGGCCATGTCCAACCACAACGTCGCCTCCTCCGGCCCGAACGCGTCGAGCGTCACCACAACCAGCACGCAGTCGCCGGTGATCGGGTCGAATTTGCTGTAAGCCATCAGTGCGTCGTTGTCGACGGAATGGAATGTGATGTTCCGCAGCTGCTGGAGAGCGGGATGGAGTCGACGAATGTTGTTCAGCTGTGCGATGAATGGCTCCAGCGACCGTCCGGCCGCCAACGCGCCCTCGAAGTCGCGGGGTCGCAGCTCGTACTTCTCCGAGTCGAGATATTCCTCACTGCCTTCTAGCACAGCACGGTGCTCGAAGAGTTCGTAGCCGGAGTACATTCCCCAGGCCGGGCTCATCGTTGCCGCCAGCACGGCGCGTACCGCGAACATGCCCGGGCCGTTGTGTTGCAGAATGGCATGCAAAATGTCGGGGGTGTTGACGAACAAGTTGGGGCGACGGAAGTCGGCGAACGCAGGGATCTCCTCGCCGAATTCGGTGAGCTCCCGCTTGGACGTGCGCCAGGTGAAGTAGCTGTAGGACTGGGTGAAACCCAGCTTGGCCAGCCCGTACTGGCGGGCCGGTGGTGTGAACGCCTCGGACAAAAACAGCACATCGGGGTCAGTCGCCTTCACTTGACCGATCAGCCATGCCCAGAAGTTGGGCGGCTTGGTGTGCGGGTTGTCGACCCGAAAGACCTTTACGCCGTGGTCCATCCAGTGCCGCACTACGCGCAGCACCTCGTCGTAGAGTCCGGCGGGGTCGTTGTCGAAGTTGATCGGGTAGATGTCCTGGTATTTCTTGGGCGGGTTTTCGGCGTAGGCGATGGTGCCGTCGGGTAATTCGGTGAACCACTCCCGGTGCTCGCTGGCCCATGGGTGATCCGGCGCGCACTGCAACGCCAAATCCAGGGCCACCTCCATGCCCAGGTCGTGTACGGCTGCCACAAATTTGTCGAAGTCGGCGATCGTGCCCAGCTGCGGATGCACCGCGTCGTGGCCACCCTCATCGCTGCCGATCGCCCACGGCGATCCGACGTCACCGGGAACCGCGGTCGCGGTGTTGTTGCGGCCCTTGCGGTGGACTTTGCCGATCGGGTGGATCGGGGGCAGGTAAACCACTTCGAAGCCCATCTGCGCGATGCGCGGCAGCGCCGCCGCCGCGGTGGCGAAGGTGCCGTGCACGGGGTTGCCTTCGGCGTCCCACCCGCCGGTCGACCGGGGGAACATCTCATACCACGAGCCGAAGCGGGCAAGCGGGCGATCGACCCACACCCCGTACTGCTCGCCGCGGGTCACCAGCTCACGCAGCGGGTAGTGCTTCAGTAGTTCCTCGACCTCGCGGCTCAGCGCCAAAGCGGCCCGACTAAACGGATCGCCCGGTGCTCGCAGGGCGTCCGCGGCTGCCCGCAATGAGTCGCGCTGACTACGCGGAACTCCGGTCGCGGCCTTTTCGAATAGCTGCGCGCCCAGTATCAGGTCGTTGGACAGTTCTGTCTCGCCCTGGCCGGCATCGAGCTTGGCCTCTATGGCGTGTCGCCAGGTATGAATCGGGTCTCCCCAGCCGTCCACCCGGAACGTCCACAGCCCGATGCTGTCCGGTGTGAACTGACCGTGAAAGACATAGGGCTCTTCGCCCATCGTCATCGGCAGCAGTAACGGCTTGACCCGGGCAAGCGGCTCGACGGCGGTTGCGGTCGGCGCAGCGACCTGCACCGCCCTGAGTCGCCGGGTTTCGCCCACTTGCGGGTAGCGCGGCCCGAGGTAGCGCACCACCAGTGTCGCCGCGACTTCGTCATGACCTTCCCGCCATACCGCCGCGCGAACTGGAACTACCTCACCGACCACTGCTTTTGCCGGATACGCGCCGCACGATACAACGGGCGCGACGTCATCGATTTCGACACGACCGGGCACCGCTACTCCGTTTCTCAATCTCGTCGTTGTCGTCGTGGGCGCGGCCACACCGCGGCGTCCTGGTTTCGGCTTGCTTCTTCGAAAGCTCTCCGCGCCCAATACCCACCGTAGTGTCGGGCCACACATCGGGCTCGGATCCAATGCCTATCGCCAAGCGAACCGCGGCCTGGCGTCCTAAGGTAAGAACGCGTGAAAGCCCTCCGCCGATTCACGGTTCGTGCTCACCTTCCGCAACGCCTGGAGGCGCTCGAACAGCTGTCGATAAACCTGCGATGGTCGTGGGACAGGCCGACGCAGGATCTCTTCGCGGCGATCGAACCGACGCTGTGGACGCAATGCGGTCAGGATCCCGTTGCGGTGCTGGGCGCGGTGAGCCCGGCACGGCTCGACGAGCTAGCGCTCGACGACGGGTTCGTGCAACGGCTCGATCAGCTGGCTGGGGATCTGAACGATTATCTGAGCCGGCCGCTGTGGTACCAGCAGCAGCAAAGCGACGGCGCTGCGATGCCCAACGGCATCGCCTACTTCTCGATGGAATTCGGCGTCGCCGGGGTCTTGCCGAACTACTCGGGCGGCTTGGGGATTCTGGCCGGCGATCATCTGAAGTCGGCATCGGATTTGGGATTACCGCTGATTGCGGTGGGCCTGTACTACCGCTCCGGCTACTTTCGACAGTCGCTGACGGCTGACGGCTGGCAGCACGAAAAGTATCCGCCGCTGGACCCGCAGGGGCTGCCATTGCGGCTGCTTACCGATGGCGCCGGCGACCCGGCGCTGATTGAGCTCGCGCTGCCGGACGGCGGCCGGCTGCGCGCGCGGATCTGGGTGGCGCAGGTCGGCCGAGTTCCGTTGCTGCTGCTGGATTCCGACATCCCGGAGAACGAGCACGAGGTGCGCGGGGTCACCGACCGCCTCTACGGCGGCGACCAAGAGCATCGCATGCAGCAAGAGATCCTGGCCGGGATCGGCGGCATACGAGCGATCCGCGCCTTTACCGCCATCGAAGGGCTGCCGGCGCCCGAGGTCTTCCACATGAACGAGGGCCACGCCGGATTCCTCGGCGTCGAGCGCATCCGTGAACTGGTCGACGCCGGGTTGGATTTCGACACCGCGCTGACCGTGGTGCGCTCCAGCACGGTGTTCACCACTCACACCCCGGTACCCGCCGGTATCGACCGGTTTCCGGTGGAGATGGTGCGGCGGTATTTCGCCGAGACTGCGGAGCACGCCGTCCGTCCCGACGGCAGGGGCGGATGGGCGCTGCTGCCGGGTGTGCCGATCGCCCGGATCCTGGCGCTGGGCGCCGAGGACGATCCGGAGAAATTCAACATGGCCCACATGGGGCTGCGGCTGGCGCAGCGCGCCAACGGCGTTTCGCTGCTGCACGGTCAGGTGAGTCGAGTCATGTTCAACGAGCTGTGGCAGGGATTCGACCCCGACGAGGTGCCGATCGGGTCGATCACCAACGGCGTTCATGCGCGCACCTGGGCGGCGCCGCAGTGGTTGCAGCTCGGCCGCGAACTGGTGGGGTCGGACTCGTTCAGTGACCCCGGCGTCTGGCTGCGTCTCAACGAGGTCGACCCCGGTCATCTGTGGTGGATCCGGTCGCAACTGCGGACGTTGCTGGTCGAGGACGTGCGGGCTCGACTGCGCCGTTCCTGGCTGGAACGCGGCGCCTCGGACGCCGAATTGAGCTGGATTTCGACGGCGTTCGATCCAGACGTGCTGACCGTCGGGTTCGCGCGGCGAGTGCCGACGTACAAGCGGCTGACGCTGATGCTGCGCGACCCGGATCGGCTGGAGGAGCTGCTGCTGGACGACGACAGGCCGATCCAGCTGATCGTTGCCGGTAAGTCGCACCCGGCCGACGACGGCGGCAAGGCATTGATCCAGCAAGTGGTGCGGTTCGCCGACCGGCCCGAGGTGCGCCACCGCATCGCGTTTCTGCCCGACTACGACATGTCGATGGCCCGGCTGTTGTATTGGGGCTGCGACGTCTGGCTGAACAATCCACTGCGTCCGCTGGAGGCGTGCGGCACATCCGGGATGAAGAGCGCGCTCAACGGTGGGCTCAACCTGTCCATCCGCGACGGGTGGTGGGACGAGTGGTACGACGGCGAGAACGGCTGGGCAATACCGTCGGCCTCCGGGGTGGTCGACGAGGGCCGTCGCGACGACCTGGAGGCGGCGGGCCTCTACGACTTGCTGCAGCGATCCATAGCACCGAAGTTCTACGAGCGTGACGAGCACGGGGTGCCGGGCCGGTGGATCGAAATGGTGCGCCACACGCTGCAGACGCTCGGCCCCAAAGTGCTGGCCTCGCGAATGGTGCGGGACTACGTCGAGCGGTACTACCTGCCGGCGGCGCAGTCGCTGCGCAGCACCGTCACGGTCGACGGCGACGGCCAGGCGGCGTTCGATCCGGCCCGCGAGCTGGCTACCTATCGTCGGCGGGCATTCGAGGCGTGGCCGCAGATCCGGATCACCGACGTCGATAGCACTGGGCTACCTGACACTCCCGTGCTCGGATCGAAGCTGACCCTGACCGCGACCGTGCAGCTGGCCGGGTTGCGGCCCGACGAGGTCGAGGTACAGGGGGTGATCGGCAGGGTCGACGGCACCGACGCGCTGGTCGACCCGGTGACCGTCGAGATGACACACGCCGGCACCGCGGGTGGCGGCGGCGAGATCTTCTCCTCCACGACACCGCTGCCGGTTGCCGGGGCAGTCGGTTACACCGTGCGGGTGCTGCCGCATCATCCGATGCTGGCCTCTGACGCCGAGCTCGGCCTGGTCACACTGGCTTCCGCGCGCTGACGATGCGAGCCGTCGGGCCGCACATCAGTGATTCTCCGGACTCACCGGGGCCGTTCAGCGACAATCTCGGCAGCAAAGGTCGAAAGCGGCCGCACTGAACGGAGATGCGCGTCATGGCGAACAGAGGCGCCGCCGAGTCCGCGGCTTCGGTAGGCAGACGACGTCGGCTGTTGGGCCGGCCGCCCACCCTTGAATCGTCGGGCGGGGCGGGGGGTTGTTCGCTAGCATTTGCCAGCGTGGGTGGGGTAACGGGAGGCCGCGGTGGATGAAGTGGTGTTTGGCCGGTACCGGCTGATCGCGTTGATCGGCGAGGGCGGTATGGGCAAGGTGTATAAGGCCCATGACAGCGTGATCGGTCGCGATGTGGCAGTCAAGGTGTTGCCCACCGAGTTGAGCGCTGAGCCGGGTTATCGGGAACGGTTTCGTCGTGAGGCACTTACCGCCGCCCGGCTGACCGAGCCGCACATCGTCCCGATTTATGACACGGGGGAAGTCGATGGTCAGCTGTATTTGGTGATGCCGATCATCGACGGGATCGATCTGCATGGTTTGTTGACGCGTGATGGGCCGATGAGCCCAGAGCGGGCAGTGAGTGTGATCACGCAGTTGGCTGCTGCGTTGCAGGCCGCGCATGCGGTGGGGTTGGTACATCGAGATATCAAGCCGTCCAATGCCTTGGTGACTGGCGATGACTTCGTGTATCTGATCGATTTCGGTATTGCTCATGACGCGGCGGCTACCAAGCTGACCAGTACCGGGATGATGGTGGGCACGTGGGCGTATATGGCTCCCGAGCGTTTCACCGCCGGCACTGCTGATGCCCGCGCCGATGTATATGCGTTGGCGTGTGTGCTTTATGAGTGTTTGACCGGGGCGCTGCCGTTCCCTGGCGACAGCATGGAACAACAGATCCGCGGGCACCTGACGCTGGATCCGCCCAAACCCAGCGACGTCAATCCCGCCGTTCCGGCTGGGTTGGATGCGGTGATCGCCGCGGGCATGGCTAAAGATCCTGATCAGCGCTATCAGAGTGCGCGTGAGTTGGCTACTGCCGCCCAGCAGGCCCTGACCGCCACCGCGTCGCACAGCCCGCAGTCTGTTCCCACCTTGCTGGCCGCTGTGGGCGGTGGTGATGATCAGTCGTTAACGCCCACGGCTGCAGCTCAGGCAGTCCAGTCTGCGGACTCGGCCTCGTCTTCTCCGCAGCCTGGAACGTCTGCAAAGACTCGACCGGTGATCGCGCGGGACCGGCTTGGGTGTGTTGACCAAGATCGGTCAGGGTGGGCAGGGGGTCGTTTATCGCGCGCCGAACGTGAAGACCAAGTTCGCGGCGTCGATGGTCTACAAGGAATACAAGCCCCAGACGCGGGCCGAGATCGATTTCACCGCGTTGGCGGCAATGCCGGCGCTGGTTGAAGATTCGCTGTCCTACGCCGAGGGCGAGCGGCTGATTTCGATGGCGACGTGGCCGTGTGCCCTGGTCGAAGACGCCAGTGCCACAACAGGTTTCGTAATGCCGGCCATTCCCCAAGAGTTCTTCATCCCGCTGACCACGGTCAAAGGTGTCTCCAGCACCAGCGCGGAGTTCCAGCACCTGCTCAACCATCCTACTGTGCTGGAGGCCCGCGGCATCAATATTGATGACGCGCAACGCTATACGCTGCTGCGCGAGGTCGCCTCTGGGCTGGCGTTCTTGCACAAGCACGGTGTGTGCGTGGGGGATATCTCCCCGAAGAATCTACTGTTTTCGCTCACCCCGCAGGAGGCCGTCTACTTCATTGACTGTGATGCCGTGCGCATCAACGGCGTCTCGGCGCTGCAGCAAATGGAGACCCCGGGATGGGAAGCACCCGCCGGTGAGGAGCTGGCCACCATCTATTCCGACGCCTACAAACTGGGCCTGCTGGCCTTGCGGCTGTTGGCCGGTGACCAAGACACCACAAACCTGCAACACCTTCCGTCGACGACGCCGGCCTCGGTGCGCCAGATCATCACCGACACGCTTACCAACGCGCCTCAACGGCGCCCGCTGCCCGAAGCCTGGACTTACGTGCTCGGCGGCGCCATTGAACAAGCCCAATACCAACAAAAGACCGCAACGGCGGCTTCAACATCGGTCAGTGTCCCACCTGATCCACCACCGACACCGATCGTGCACTCCCGGCCATCGAGCCGCCCGTCAGCGCCACCGCCGCCATCGCCGCCGCCGATCGTGCGTTCCCGCCCGCCGGTCGCCGCTTCGGCGCCACCACCGAGCCAACCGGCCTCTACGTCCAAAATCTGGGCTGGCGTCGCCCTGGCCGCCGTCGTTATCGCCGCGGTAGTTGTGGTCATCGTGGTCTTGGCCCTGCACAACAACTCCACACCGTCAAGCACACCAGCGGCTGCACCCACCACCGATGCGGCAAGTCCTCCCTCTCCTTCCGCACCTCCATCCACGGCCACGCCCCCACCCGATCCCACTCAGCAGCTGCAGGCACTCAAAGATCAGGATGCTCCCGCCGTCGCCCAGGTCGTCGGCCAGTGGATCCCGCAACTCAGTTCCAAGCACGGCGCGGAACCATGGACCGACGACCCAGAAGACAATATCGTGTACGACCCCGCACAGATCTTGCTGGAAACTCAGCGGCTCAGTCAGCAATACGGCGCCGTACTTCTGTGGTCGGGCGACTGGACAACATACGATCAACCCGACTATTGGGTCACCGTTGTGCCGACCAGCGTACCCCGACTCCGACAGTGTGCTGAACTGGTGCCGCAGCGTGGGTAGGGACCCAGATCATTGCAGCGCCCAAATTGTCAGCACGACTCTTGGCCCAGATGGAACTCACGCTGATGGGTGATCGGGGATGACAAGTGATCGGCCGCAACGGCCCAACCGCTCCCGGCGCCAACCCAGATCGAGTAATCCCAATGACCCACGCGCGCAACGATCCAACGACGCGTCAGCCGCAGCGCTGACTGGAACCGACCGCGATGAGGCGCCGCCGCCAGGGCAGCGTCGCCGGTCACCAGCCGAGCCTCGCCCACGCTCAGCACGCGCGCGTGCCGCGACGCTCGCCGGCGTAGTTCTCGCCCTAGCATTGATCGGCGGCGTCGTATTCGCCGGCATTCACCTGATTCGTGCACGCCACTCGGCCCCGTCGCCGACAGCAGCCAAACCGGCGGGATCGCCAACTCATCGCAATGACTCCGACTGCCACGCCTCCGCCGTTGGCTTGCGGTGTTCCGGCGTCGTTGCTGAAGACGATGCCGAAACGCGACAAACTCGCCCAGCTGCTGATGGTCGGGGTGACTGACGCAGCCGACGCGCGTCGCGTCGTATCCACTGACCACGTCGGGGGCATCTTCATCGCCAGCTGGACCGATCTGACGATGCTGCGCGATGGCGAGCTGACCGCCATCGCGCACTCAGCGGGCCCGCTGGGGCTCGCTGTCAGTGTCGACGAGGAGGGCGGCAGGGTAGAGCGATTGTCATCGCTTATCGGGTCGGCACATTCGGCGCGCGTGCTGGCGCAGACCGAGACGGCCGAGCAGGTCTACGAACTGGCTCGGGATCATGGCCAAAAGATGCGCAACCTCGGCATCACAATCGATTTCGCGCCGGTTGTCGACGTCACCGACGCGCCCGACGACACCGTGATCGGTGACCGGTCGTTCAGCGCGGACCCAGCCAAGGTGACCGAGTACGCCGGCGCATACGCGAAGGGACTGCGCGATGCCGGCGTGCTGCCGGTGCTCAAGCACTTTCCTGGTCACGGTCGCGCGTCCGGGGATTCGCACACGGGTGGGGTCATCGACCCGCCGGTGGGCGACCTGAAAACCCTCGATCTCGTGCCCTACCGGACGCTGGTGGCACAGCCGCCGGTCGGGGTGATGATCGGCCATATGGTGGTGCCGGGTTTGACGGATGGCGGCCCCGCCAGCCTGAGCCCCGCCGCGGTGAACCTGCTGCGCACCGGAACCGGCTACGATGGGCCGCGATTTGATGGCCCGGTGTTCACCGACGACCTGTCGACCATGAAGGCGATCACCAACATTTACACCGTGCCCGAGGCGGTGTTGAAGGCTTTGCAGGCCGGTGCCGACACCGCGCTGTGGGTAACTAACACCGAGGTTCCAGCGGTGCTTGACCGGTTGGAGGCGGCGCTGGATCATCATGAGTTGAGCATGGACAATGTAGACGCTTCGGTGAGGCGGATGGCAACGGTCAAGGCCATGAATCGCTGTGGCCATTGACCGCTGCCTCCTCGAATCACCCACGAATACGCCAAGAATCTTCCAAGCCGTCGGCGAGAACCTTCGAAGATGCCCCGGAGAAGGAAATTAGCATGAAGAAGGTCGCATCGACCGTGACCGCAACCATCTGTGCAGCAGTGGTTTTCGCGTCGATAGCAAGCGCCGATCCCACTCCGGGAAACTTTGTCAACGTGAAGACCCCGTCACCATCGATGCGCTGCGAAGTCGGCTCTGATGATAGTGACGGGGCCGGTCCCAATGTCGTTTGCCAGACGGCCGGTTTCCCCCAGGCTCCAATGGATCCCGTGCCTGCTCCGGGGTGGCAGGGAGATCCATCGGTACTTCACCAGGATCAAGCGATCATCACCGCGTCAGGTCAATTCAGTTGGCGGACAGCTAATCTGGGTATGGCTCCGCCCGGACAGCCCGACATCATTTTGGTGGACGGAACGACATACCACTTCGAGGGCTGGACGATAGTGCCGACCGGCGACGGCACCACCTTCACCAACGACGTGACAGGCCACGGCATGTCGATTGATCGCGACTACAACGTCACGCCGTTCTGATTCGTGGTTGCGTGCTCAGTTGGGTTCTTGCAGTTTGCTGGGAGAGCGAGGATACTTTTCCGGCGCGGTCGTCGAACGCTCTTTCTTGCTATTTCCCTTCGGAAAAGTTCGATTTAGCGAACCAGGAGGTTTCGCCCATGACAACGTCCCTGCCGCCGGGCTGGTACGACGACCCCCAGGACGCGAACGGGCAGCGCTATTGGGACGGTCAAGCCTGGACGCCACACCGTCAACGTAAGCCGCTTTCGCCGCAATCGTCGGTGCCGAATTGGCCGCCGCCACCGCCTACGCAAGCGTCCAACGTCGCGTACCCGCCACCGCCGAATCAACTGGGCCCTTGGCTGCCTCCGGGTCAGCAGGCATCCGGATTGCCACCACAACGATCGAACCATCCGGTCGTGGTCATCGGTGTCATCGCGGCCCTCGTTGTGTTGGCCGTTGGCGGCTTTTTGGGGTACAAACACTTCAGCAAGAGCGCTCCCGCCTCACCCGAGGACCAGATCAAGGCACTTGTCCAACACGAGGCTGCCGACTACAACAACTCCAACTTCTCGTACGATCCGGAGACGGACTGCAAAGCAAGAGCTTCCGACGACCAAGCAAAAGAGGTCGAAAAGCTTCGCGAGCTGCGGGCCCAACTTGGAACCATGTCGGCTTCGGTGGCCAACATCCACGTGACCGGCGACCAGGCGACCGCCGATGTCACCGCTAAGTTTGAGAAGGTGCCAGATCAACCCGTCACTGAAAACGAGAAATTCGTCAACGAGGACGGTCGCTGGAAGGACTGCACCCCGGATTCCTCGGACGATGATGACGAAGGAGAATAGGTCAACGCAAACCATCCACACTGCTGGGCGGCCGCGGTTGGGTTGGCCTGCGAAGGGAGGCCTCTTTTCGTGGCCACACCGCGACCAAAGTCCGGTCGTCATCGAAGGTTTCGCGGCTGAAGTCCACTGCGTGGGCAAACTCGATCAACGATGGAACCGACGGTTTGGTCAATACCTCGCGGAACAGGTCACCCACCCCGCCCTGTCCGGTACCCAACGGATCTCCGATTCCGTCGGTGCCGATCAACAACACATCGTTGTTTGCGAGGTCGACCACCGCACGCGCAACTTCGGTTGGCACCCGGGGCAAACCAACCACCGCCGATGACGAAATCCCGGAGTCTGGTATCGTTTTGCCGCCTAAGATCTCAACGAACTGTCCCGCTGAGAGCAGCCAGGCAACCGAATCACCCGCACTCATCAAAGAGGCGCGCAGGGTCTGAGGACCGGTTGGCTCGATCACCGCACACACCAAAGTCGTGGCGAGTTCCTGTTCAGCGCGCACCGGGTCGGGCCCGTCAAGTCCCAAAAGCGTTTGGGCTCGTTCAGTGAGCGCCCACGCAGCGCTTTTCAGCAGAGCCGACCAGTCAGCGTTGGCGACGTCATCGCCCAGATTGGAGTGCAGCCATTCTGCGGCTTGCCTGATAGCCGTGCTGGCGCCGATATGGGATTGCGGTGCCCCCGAAACGCCATCGGCGACAAGGACAATCACCCGTCCATCGGGTAAGTGGTGCAATGCGAAATCATCTTGACGCGGCGCGCCGTTATAGCGGTGCAGATGTCCGCGCTGCGACACCCCACGTACCGTGATGGCGTCGGTGGACCACCCATCAAGCACCACATCGGGACGAAAAGGCAACGAGCAGTAGCCCGTAGCGATCGCTGAAGGTTCCACCGCTGGCGAGGGTGATCCCACCGTAATCTGCGGTACAACGGTGGCGCCGATGACATCGGAGACCCCCGATGTGGCGGGGACCCGGACTGCCGGCTGGTCCAGCGGCTCGGTGGGGTCATCGTTGCGGGATCCCCCGTGTTTTCGGCTCCGCCAGGCCATCATGAACGTTGGCCTACACGACGTCGACGGCCAAGGTAAACCCTTCTGGCTTCTCAAATTGCAATTCAGCCGAGCCGGACGCGATGGCCTGCCCGGAGCTGATCACCGACTGCGTCAGCGAGGTAATAAACTCTGAGATCGCCGCACCCGTGTCCACCCCGCGCGCGGCGACGAAGGCGAAGTGCGGCTTGGTCGCTAGCTCGGTGACGATCGCCGCGTCGGCATCCCCGATTCCAAAGGAAAGGATGTTGGGCGCCGCAGGTTCGGCGAGCAGACTCGCTCGAACTGAGCGCCAATCCTCGTGTTCGTTCGGCAGGCCATCAGTCAAGAAAAACACCGCCGGCCGATGCACGGTGTATCCCTGAGCCTTCAAACTGGGAATGTCAACCCTGATCCGGTAGGAGAGCTGGTCGAAGGCCGCGGCATAGGAGGTCAGGCTCTGGGCGGTCAGCACCGGCATCCCCTGAAGGACACGCAAGTCAGCGGGTTCAAGGTAGGTGAACGCGGTGTCGGAAAAGCCGATCACCGATAACCGTACCTTGGCCGCGGCGAACGATTCTCGTTGCAATTCGTCGTGCAGCGAGGCTAGGCCATCGTTGAGTTCGCCGATATTGGGTCCCATCGAGCCGGATTCATCGGCAACGAAGTAGACCAGAAGAATCGATCCCTTAGGCTCGACCACAAGACCCCCACTCTCCCCGACTGATTGGGTTCGACTGCCATAACCTGGTAACCCGGCCGTCAGAGTGTAACTGCAGCACTCACGCACCAGCACCTTTTTCGCTGCATCCGCTCAAGGACATATCTGCTGTTCACGACCGCAGGACCCACCGCCGAGACCCATAGCAGCGGCTGGTACATCGCAGGTGCGCAACTGGACCCGGGCACGCGGCTGAAAGGTTAAACCCCTTCGTCGGACATTGTCGGGTCGCTTAATACGCGAAGGAATCGAGGCGGTGACTGCAACCGATTCAGTCCCAGGCATGGGCGCCTACGGACGGCGGCTAAAAGAATGGTGGCCGGTAAACGGCGCTGATGGCCAGCGCCCGCGCTATTCTCCTTTCAGGAGTGCAGTTCAGCCAACCGGGGAGGATCGCCCATGACGACACCCAACCAGCCAGGCTGGTACGACGACCCACAGGACTCGAACGCAGAGCGTTACTGGGACGGTCAGGACTGGACACCCCACCGTCAGCGGAAGTCCACCTTGCCTTCGGCAGGGCCTTCCGCCCCGCCCCCGCCGCCGAATCTGCCGCCTCCGCCCTCGAATCTGCCGCCCCCGCCGCAGCAGCCGTCGCCGCCGCCGAATCTGCCGCCCCCGCCGCCCAATTACGCCGAAGGAGCAGGGCAGGGCGCCGGTGTACCCACGCAACCACCGCCACCAGCGTGGCCCGCACCTCCACCCGAAACCCAAGCCGGCTACGGTCAGACGCCGTCGGTAAGTTTTGCGACGGTGCAGGGTGCGGTCAAACAGCTCGGGGCCACAGCCTGGCTTCTCATCGGTGGCTTGGTGGCAGCCACGATCAGCGTATTTCTCACGTGGGAGACGGTCACCGAGAGTGTCACCGTGTTTGGGACGACCGTCGGTTCGTCCGGGAAGGCCGGGGTCAGCTCAGGAGGCAGGTTCGCGCTGCTGGTGCCGATCGTCGCGGCCGCGTGGCTGGCGTGGCCCGTGTTCGCCGGGGTCACGATGTCGCCGAGGCGGCTCATGGGGTTATCTGCGGTGGTCGGTCTCATGGTGTTGAGCATCCCGCTGTGGTTTGCCGTCTTCCGCGACAGTGATGCCTCGGAAGGGATTAAGTCTTCGTATGGGTTCGGGTTGTTGTTGTTTTCGGGCGCGGTCATCGTCATCGCGGCAGGCGTCGTTCGGCTCTGGATGCTTCGGTCACAGGGGCAGCAATGGCCCTCCTAAATCTCGGAATAGCATTGTCTTAGCGAGAATTCAGTAATTCTCAGTTCGGGCTTGCCGGTCCACGCGCCCGGGACTGAGGCGGGCCGGTTCGCGTTGTGCGATCCGGTTCCTCGGTCTTCGGTTAGCCGAGCCATCAGACCTCCTCGACAACCGACTCACTGTGTCCACACCTTGAAGTCGTCGCCCCAAACATCGGCGTTCGCGCGGATCATTTCGAGCACTGCTTGGATCGGTTGAGCCTGGCTGCCGGCGTCGCCGCCATCCTGTTCTTCATCTCCGCTCGAAGCCATCCCGACCAACGCGTCCCCGTTGGTGTACCAGGGACACCCGGAGTCGCCGGGCAGTTGGACAAGGTTCGACGACAGCAACGACAGATCGGGCCGTTTTGGGTCAATTTCAACGTTTTTGATCACGCCGTTGGTCTTGCCGGTGCGTTGACCGAACTTGCTCACGTAATCGCCGTCGCTGATCGACGAGCGGACACCGGTAAAGAACGGCTCCAATGAAAACCGTGAGTATAGCGAAATTACCGTGTATCCACGGGCGCCGATCAGATTGCCCGACGCGTTCTCCGCGTCCTCTTTCCAGGCGACAACCTCGCCAATCTGCACACCGTTGTCGGCGTATACCGGCTCGTTGGGCTCATAGTCCGAACAATGACCGGCGGTCACCGCAAGTCGATCCTGGCGGGCGTCGAACCCGAAGAAGCCAAGCGAGCAGCCATGGTTACCGATAGTGATCGGCATTCCCACGGCCAGATCCACATTTGCGTAAGCGGGCGGTGCGACAACCAACGCCATGGTGCAGAGGAAACCCGCTCCCATGGCCGCGGCATGCGCTGAACGTTTGTGGAGGAAAGCGAAGACCGCCCGGAACGCCGTCCCAGCCGACGCAATCGTCGACGACGGCTGGCGACGCAGGGCTAGGTGAGATCGCCGACCCCGCTTGGTTATCCCGATCGTGCTCATCCGCGTGTTGCGGACCCGATGGCACCTCCGGTGCCTCGTGGTCCGCTTGTCGCAAGGGGTTTGATGCATTGTCGGGTTCCTGTCTCCGGACAATCCTGGCTTTCAGTGCCCCGAAGGCGTTTGCTGGTCCATGTCTTTGTGGCGGCCATGCGGCCGGTCCTCTGAGGATGGAACTGATGCCTTGGAGGATTCTCAACGGATTGGTTGGTGCTCGATTCCCACGAAAGAGACGACTTTCGATCCCGGCACCCGGTATGCACCGCGCGCAGCTACGCGGACCCGGCGTCATCGCCGATCGATGCATCGGCCGGCGGATCACTTGCCGTTGACCGCTGTCGGTGTGCGCGACGCTGTCGGCGGCAAATCTCAGGCCAAGCGTCGACCAACAGCCCCAGCGTCACACAATCCGCCAAGAATCCTCCAAGGCGTCCGCGACACGCTACAAAGAGCTAAAGGAGCTCTGCCGAGTGCTTCCCTGACACGGCAACGAACGGAAATAAAGGAAAATGACGACGCCACCGCTGGCGGCCTGGGTGGCTACCAGGCTGATTCGAGGCCGCGATGGCTGACGAACCGCAGGGACCCGGATGGTGGCAAGCCTCGGACCGCAAATGGTATCCACCGGAGCGACACCCCAACTACGAGATACCTTCCGCGCCTTCATCCGGCTGGCCGCCTGTCCCACAACCCGGAACCCGTGACTACCCGCCGCAGCAGCACCTCGGCGCCCAGCCAAGCGGACTGCCGTCGTACGGCCAGCCGAGCGAGGGCATCGCCGTTACCGCGCACATGTTCGGGCTCGTGAAGTTGCTCAAACCGAGGATTTCCATCGACGGCTACGAGATGGCCGCCAGGTGGGGCCGCACGGTGGTGCCGGCACGGCCAGGGCGGCACCACGTGCACGTCCACGTGCCGTATTTTTGGCCACGGCGGATCGGGCCGGCCGACACCGTTGTCGAGGTTGACCCTGGCAGGGTGGTGGAACTCGAATATAAAGCGCCAGTGTGGCAGTGGAGTCCCGGCTCGCTCGGCGCCGGACCCCAGAGTTACAACGGCATCGGGATCGCGATCACCGTGAATCTGCTTGGCGCTGCGCTCCTGTCCATCATGTTGCTCACACATAGTTTGCCTTACGATCCGACCTGGTTTGTGGTCGCTCTCATCGTCGCCCTCGTTGTCAACGTGGTCGTATTGATGGCTAAATCAGGATCCAAGCCGAAGGCAGGGCAGCCACTCACTCAACAAGCCGCCACCCCGCCCGGTTGGTACCCGGATCCGAACGATCCGAATCGGGTGCGCTACTTCGATGGTCGGGATTGGACCTCACAGACCGTGCACCGCGGATAGCAAGCCATCCGTGCCGAGACCCGTTGTCCGGGTGAGAAATACCTTCCGGCGCCGACGTCGGCATCGGGATGGTCCATAGTGGACCGGGGGGGTGCTCGCTGCTGCTAACGACTAGAGCGATGTCACTCGGTATGTCCGATTGGTGTGAGAGAGCATCGACATGACCGCGACTCCGCTGAAACTTCGCCGGTGATTTTGAATCGCGACCCGAGTTGCGGTTTGCTGCGCTCGTTTTGACCCGAGCGAGACGAGCAGAGCTGTCGGCATCAAGAATCCCATGCCAGCAAGGGATTTCGAGGACGCTTTGCACTCGTCGGGGCGGCGCGTCGATGTCAAGAGGGCAATGACTCGGAAACGTCACGAATGCTTGGCGTTTACGCTAATGTCCGTTCCACGTGGGCGGCTCAACCACCCAGGAGGAGCCTATGACGACACCCCACCAGCCCGGCTGGTACGACGATCCCCAAGACGCAAATGCACAGCGTTATTGGGACGGTCAGGACTGGACACCGCACCGTCAGCGAAAGCCAGCGGCGCGACAGGCGCAGGAGCCCGTCGAGTCCACGCCGCCGCCACCGCCCCCGCCGAACGTGCCGCCGCCACCGCCCACGCCGAACATGCCGCCGCCTCCGCCCACGCAGGCGCAGCCGCCCGCCGCGCCCCGGGTCAAGTCTCGCGCCATCAAAGTGGGTTTCGTGCTCGCGGGGCTTGCGCTGGTACTGGTGATTGCGGCCCTGGTGGCTGGCCGAGTGGCGCTCGGAACGTTCCTTCCAGGCATCCTGCTCGTCGCCGCGATCGCGACCATCGGCGTCATCTTCACGCTCCGGTCGCATCAGTCAGGCCTACGCAAAGCCGTGCTCGTCACCGCCACGGTGCTCGTCGTCGCCGCGGCGGTACCAGCGAGTTTGAAAGTGGTCTACCCCGTCTACCACCACTTCTTCGAGAAAGGGTCCGCTCAGGCTTCCCGAGGGGGGACTGCCGGCTCTAGCTCGGGGGCAGAGGCACCCTCAAGCGGCTCGGCGGCACAGGTACCGAAGTCGGGCATTTTGGTGGCGTCGGGTGATAGTTGGGACACAGCTAATTTTGGATACATTGATCCCACCACTGGCAAATACACACACGTCTCATCGTTCAAAGTCGCGATGCCGGGGGACCCCGACTTCCTAGAACTATCACCAGATCTGACTAAACTCGCTACCGTAAAGTCAGATTCCTCCCCGAACTCCGTACAGCGGGTCGGATGGATCGACACCAGCGGAAATTTCACCGCAGCCAGCCCGGCCCCACCGGCCGCTGGTGATTTCCCGCGAAGCTCACCACCGATGTACCAAGCCCCGGTCTTCGACGGAGCGGGAAATTTCTACTACTGGGCACTTCAGGGTAATAACAACGCTCACCTCTACAAGCTGCCGGCAGGATCAACATCGAACCCACAAGAGGTCACGCCGACCCCCCAATTTCAGACCAACCCCCTACGCAACCTCGACGGCACCCTGAATTTCGGATGTCAGAACATGCCCGGAAAGTGGCTGGGACCCGATTACCGGGTGACCGTCACCGTCAATATCGGTCTTCCCACCAGCCCCACCAATCCCTCCTCGCAAGGGTTTGTCATCGCCAAATATCCCGTTGCACCTAACGGCGAGGGCTGCCCCGTGATAAACCAAAACAACCAGAACGCAGTCGAAATATTCGACTTAGGCACGCAAAATGTGGACCAGCCCGTAACCAGCCCCGACGGCACCAAACTCGCGTTCTTCAACAGTAACTCGCCCGGCGGACTATACGTCGTCGGCGCCGAAGCCAACAGCAAAGCCACGCGTATCGCTTCGCAAAGCGACTTCAGCCTTCCCAACCTGAAGCTGATCAGATGGAACTAACAATGCTCGGCCCCACTCCTTCTTGGCGGCTGTCCGAGAAAGACGAGGTCCCTAGTCGCCTAATCTGCGCATCTGTGCAATAGAGATCGTCACGCGGCGTCCTGAGCACCCCGGAGAAACGGCCTAGCGGGTGCTCGAGTCGCCCGAATCGGCGATCGTGGTCGCCGATTGGCCTAGCGGCGTCACAATAACAAGCTGACGTCGCTGATGACCTGGAGGACTGAAAGCGCGATGGGCGGTAGTCGTCTCGGGTTCGGTCTTCTGGGCCCGCTGTTGATGACCATGGCGGGCACACCGATGGCATTGGGTACTCCCAAACAGCGGGCGGTGTTGGCCGTTCTGCTGATCAACCGTAATCACCCGGTGGGTGCGGATTCGTTGGTCAACGCCGCCTGGGATCAGTCTCCGGCGCCGGCGGTACGCGCGAGCATTCACTCCTACGTCTCCAACCTCCGCCGAATCCTGGGCAGCGCCGAGGTGGACCCCCACACGGTGTTGGCCAGCGCACCGCCGGGGTATCGACTCAGCGTCGCCGACGGCGACTGCGATCTCGACCGTTTCATCGCCGAAAAGACTGCGGGAATTCACGCGACCGCAGTGGGACAGTTCGAACAGGCCAGCAGCCACCTGTCGGCCGCGCTGGCCGAATGGCGAGGTCCGGTACTAGACGACTTGCGCGACTTCGCTTTCGTGGAGGTGTTCGCCACCGCTTTGATGGAAGAGAATGTGTGGGCCCACACCGCCCGCGCCGAAGCCGAAATCGCTTGCGGGCGTGCTCATGCCGTTATCGGTGAACTCGAAGAACTTGCCGCTCGAGCATCCCTATCATGAACCGTTGTGGGCGCAGCTGATCACCGCCTATTACATGGCTGAACGTCAGTCCGAAGCGCTGGAGGCCTATCGGCGTCTGAAGACGGCGCTAGCTGACGAGCTGGGCATCGACCCCGGGCCCACGGTCGAGGGCCTGCACCTGCGAATCCTGCGCCAGGAGCGTGCTGGACGCCAAGCAGGCCGCCAGGACCACCGCGGCCCGAACCCTCACCACCGCCCACAGCGCTCTCATCCGCCAGTCTGCTGTCGCGGGGTTGCGCGATGCCTCAGGACGGCGCTACCCGCTGCAAGCGCCGGCCACGCGGATAGGGCGCCTGGCGGACAACGACATCGTCCTCAACGACGCCGAAGTCAGTCGCCATCACGCCGTAATCATCGATACCGGAAGCAGTTTCATGATCACCGATCTGAGATCAGCCAACGGCGTGCTGGTGCAAGGCCGGCGACTGCATCCCAGCGCCACCCTCGCCGATGGTGACCACATCCGCATCTGTGGCCACGAGTACACCTTCGAGATCCGACCATAATCTAGCGGGCCTCCAGCGCGGTGCGCAGCCGCTCAAGAGCCGCGCGCACAGCAGCGGCATCCGTGGTCGCCCAGAACGGCGGAAGGGAGGCGCGCAGGTAGCCGCCGTAGCGTGCGGTGGCCATCCGGGAGTCCAGCACCGCGACCACCCCTCGGTCGTCAACGCCACGCAGTAGCCGCCCGGCGCCCTGCGCGAGCAGCAGCGCGGCGTGGCTGGCGGCCACGGCCATGAATCCGTTGCCGCCGCGTGCGGCCACCGCACGCTGCCGGGCGCCGAGCAGCGGATCGTCGGGCCGCGGGAACGGAATTCGGTCGATGATGACCAACGACAATGACGGGCCGGGCACGTCGACGCCCTGCCACAGCGACAGCGTGCCGAATAGGGATGTCGCCGCATCGGCGGCGAACTGCTCGACGAGCGTGGCGGTGCTGTCGTCGCCCTGACACAACACCGGCGTCGACAGTCGTTCGGACATCGCCTCGGCGGCCGCGCGTGCCGCGCGCATCGACGAGAATAGCCCGAGCGTTCGCCCGCCTGCTGCGGTGACAAGGTCGGCGATCTCATTGAGCTGCTCAGCCGAGCCGGTGCCGTCGCGGCCCGGCGGAGGCAGATGGGCTGCGACATAGAGGATCCCGGCTTTGGCGTGCTGAAATGGCGACCCGACATCGAGCCCGCGCCAGCGTGGCTCGTCGTCAGCCTGGGCATCGGCCAGGCCCCACGCGGCGGCCATCGCGTCGAAGGCTCCGCCGACGGTCAGCGTGGCCGACGTCAAAACCGCGGTCGAGTGGGCGAATAACCGGTTGCGCAGCAATCCGGCGACCGACAGTGGCGCTACCCGTAGCACGGCACGGGTCGAACCGCGGTTGTCCTCGTGGTCCAGCCACACCACGTCGGTGCGATCGGGGATCGCCGGGCCGAACGACGCCAGAACCCGCGACGCGGTGTCGCCGATCTCGGTCAGCGCCGCGACCGCCTCGGCGCGCGCCGACGCCGCCTTGGGGTCCGACGGCGACATGTCGATCGCCGAACGCGCCGTGCCCGCCGCATCGCGCAGCGCAGCCAGGTGAGTCGCCAGGTCATCATCGAGGCGATCGATGCGCCCTGGTGTTGCGTCGTTAATGGCCGCGCCGAAGGCGGCTGACGCCGTTTCCCATCGCTGCAGCAGTTCCGGTTCGACCAACCGGGTGATCCGCCGCGAGGCGACGCCGAGCGCAGCCGGGGTCAGCTCGCCGGTGGCCACCGCGGTGACGCGGTCCGCCAGCTCGTGCGCCTCGTCGACGACGAGCAGCTGGTGTTCGGGCAGCACCGCGGAGTCGGCGACGGCATCGATGGCCAGCAGCGCATGGTTGGTGACGACGACATCGGCGGCGCCGGCCTCCGCGCGGGCCCGTTCGGCGAAGCATTCGGTACCGAACGGGCAGCGTGCCATGCCGAGGCACTCCCGCGCGGAGACGCTGACGTGCGTCCACGACCGGTCCGCCACGCCTGGTTTGAGGTCGTCTCGGTCACCGGTATCGGTCGTCGAGGCCCACGCGGTGAGCCGTTGTACGTCGCGGCCCACCGCGGTCACGGCCTGCGGCTCGAAAAGCTCGTCCTGCGATTCGTCAGCGGAACTCGCGGCTGCGCCGTTGTGAATCTTGTTGAGGCACAGATAATTTTGACGTCCCTTGAGCAGCGCGAATCGTGGCGGGCGGGGTAGCGCATCGGTGAGCGCGTCGACTAGCTGGGGCAGATCGCGATCGACGAGTTGGCGCTGCAGCGCGATCGTCGCGGTGGACACCACGACCGGCGTGTCGTCGGATACCGCGCGGACAATCGCCGGAACCAGGTACGCCAACGACTTTCCGGTGCCGGTTCCCGCCTGCACGGCCAGGTGCTCACCGGTTTCGAAGGCGTGGGCCACCGCGGTGGCCATCTGCAGTTGCCCGCTGCGTTCGCTGCCGCCCAGCGCTGCCACCGCGGTGGCCAGCAGCTCGGGCACGGACACCGGCAAGTCTTCGGGCGTGGCTACTCCTGTTGGTCGATTGGCCGGCGTCGGGCCGGGATCTGCGTGGTGGGAATCGCCGGGTCGCCGTGCGACAACATCAGACCCTCCCACGGCAAGCTTCGCAAGCCCGATGCCACCAGCTTGCGTGCCACGCCCAAATCCAAGCCGACTACCGCCTCGCCCTGGCGCATTAGCGGAATCGTCAACACTCGGGACGGCTCAGCGATCGGCGGCGGATGCCCGGCAGGATGCACGATCTCCTCGGTGATCGTGCCGGTCGAACGAGACAGCCGCAGCGCCTCTTTGCGGCCGCCGTGGGATTCTTTGTGGGTGCTGCGCTTCTCCACGGGCGTGCCGTCCACCTCGACCAGCTTGTAGATCATGTTCGCGGTCGGCGCTCCCGAGCCGGTGACCAGCGAAGTGCCGACCCCGTAGCTGTCCACGGGATCGGCCCGCAGTGCCGGCAATGGCGAATTCGTCCAGGTCACCCGAGACGACGATTCGGGTCTGCGTCGCGCCCAGCCGGTCAAGCTGCTCGCGGACCTGACGGGCCAGCACGCCCAAGTCGCCGGAGTCGATACGCACCGCGCCAAGCCCGGTACCCGCGGCGGCCACCGCGTTGGCCACGCCGGTCGTCACGTCGTAGGTGTCCACCAGCAGCGTCGTGCCCGGGCCGAGTGCGTCGACTTGGGCGGCGAACGCGGCCAGCTCGTCGGGCTTGTCCGGCCGGGTGTGCAACAGGGTGAACGCGTGCGCACTGGTGCCTTCGGTCGGCACACCGTAGCGACGGTGGGCCTCTAGGTTGGACGATGCGGCGAAGCCGGCGATGTAGGCGGCGCGGGCCGCGGCGACTGCGGCGCGCTCGTGGGTGCGCCGTGAGCCCATTTCGATCAGCGGGCGACCCTCGGCCGCACTGACCATCCGCGCGGCTGCCGAAGCAACGGCGCTGTCGTGGTTGAAGATCGACAGGGCTAGAGTCTCGAGCACCACGCATTCAGCGAAGCTGCCGTGCACCGAAAGCACCGGGGAGCCAGGGAAGTACAGCTCTCCTTCGGCGTAGCCGTCGACATCACCGCCAAAGCGAAAGTCGCGCAGGTACGTCAACGTGTCGGCGGTCGAGGAACTCAGCCAGCGACTCGCACGCGGTGTCGTCGAACCTGAACTCCGGCAAGGCTTCCAAAAACCGACCCGTCCCGGCCACCACGCCGTACCGGCGCCCGTCGGGCAGCCGGCGAGCGAACAGCTCGAAGGTGGTCCGTCGATGCGCCGTGCCGTCCCGCAGCGCCGCCGCCAGCATGGTCAACTCGTACCTGTCGGTCAGCAGCCCGGCCCAAACCGACTCGTTCACCCCGCAACCGTAATCGGGTGAAATGCTGCGCGCTCGGTATCCTAGAACCCATGGTTGCGTCAGCCCCGACAAAGCCGGGAACCACCGGGCAACGGGAAGCCGAATCGGTCGAGGCCACGGCCGCTCCCTGGGTGACCATCGTGTGGGACGACCCGGTCAACCTGATGAACTACGTGACGTACGTCTTTCAGAAGCTGTTCGGCTACAGCGAGCCGCACGCCACCAAATTGATGTTGCAGGTCCACAACGAGGGTAAGGCCGTGGTATCGTCAGGCAGTCGGGAAGCCATGGAGACCGATGTGTCCAAGCTGCATGCGGCCGGATTGTGGGCCACCATGCAGCAGGACCGCTGAGACCGAGGGCATCCGGGTCCCAGGTGCGCAAGTGGAAGCGGGTCGAGACCGCCGACGGTCCCCGTTTTCGTTCGGCTCTGGACCCGCATGAGGCAGGTTTGCTGAAGAATCTGGTCAGCTCGATGATCGGACTGCTTGACGAACGGGAATCGTCGTCGCCGCCAGACGAACTCGAGCAGATCACCGGTATGAAGACGGGCAATACCGAACCCCCTGGCAATGCGACGCTGCGGCGGCTGCTGCCGGACTTCTCAAAGCCGGACGACACCAAGCCCTCGGACGATGAAGCCATTGACAGCTTGAATGCCGCTCTGCGTAGCTTGCACGAGCCGCACATCATCGATGCCAAACGCGTTGCGGCACAACAACTACTGGACACGCTTCCGGATGAGGGCGGTCGTTTCGAGCTGACCGAGGACGCCGCGAACGCCTGGATCGCCGCCGTCAACGACGTGCGGCTGGCACTGGGCACCATGCTCGATATCCGTCCCGATGGCCCCGATCAACTGCCCGACGACCATCCGATGGCCCCGCACCTCGATGTCTATCAGTGGTTGACCGTTCTGCAGGAATACCTGGTCCTGGCACTGATGGGGTCGCGGTGAACTCGATCAGCGACGTCGGTGGCATCCTGGTCGGCCACTACCACCGGTTGGACCCCGATGCGACCATGGGTTCGGGTTGGGCTCGCGGCGTCACCGTTGTCCTGACGCCACCCGGCACCGTGGGTGCCGTTGATTGCCGGGGCGGTGCGCCGGGCAGTCGGGAGACCGATCTGCTGGACCCGGCAAATAGCGTGCGCTACGTCGATGCGGTGCTGATTGCCGGTGGCAGCGCCTACGGATTGGCGGCCGCCGACGGGGTCATGCGCTGGCTGGAGGAGCACGGCCGCGGCGTGGCGATGACCGGTGGGGTGGTGCCGATCGTGCCGGGTGCGGTGATCTTCGACCTGGACGTTGGCGCCTGGAGTAACCGGCCGACGGCGGAGTTCGGCTATGAGGCTTGTGAGGCGGCCCTCGCCGCCGTTGCCGGCGGCGAGGGTACCTCGGTCGCGGTGGGCAACGTTGGGGCCGGGGCGGGGGCGTGCGCCGGTGTGCTGAAGGGCGGCGTGGGCACCGCGTCGATCACGCTACCGTCCGGGGTGACGGTCGGTGCGCTGGTCGCGGTGAACTCCGCAGGCAACGTCATCGACCAGGCCACCGGCCTGCCGTGGCTGACCTACCTGGTCGACGAGTTGGGTCTGATGTCGCCGCCCGACGAGCAAATCGCCGAGCTGGCCAAGCTCGAGTCTCCGTTGAGTTCGCTGAATACGGCCGTCGCGGTAGTCGCAACCGATGCCGCGTTGAGCGCGGCCGCGTGTCAACAGGTTGCGCGGACCGCTCACGACGGACTCGCGCGCAGCATCCGGCCGGCGCATACGCCGGTGGACGGCGACATGGTGTTCGCGCTGGCCACCGGCGCCGTGGAGGTGGCACCGCCGGCCGACACGCCGGCCGCGTTTTCGCCGGAGACCGCCCTGGTCAACGCGGTGGGCACCGCGGCGGCAGACTGTCTGGCCCGCGCGGTGCTCGTCGGGGTGATCGCCGCCGAGCCGGTCGCCGGAATACCCACCTACCGGGGCCTGTTGCCCGGAGCATTCCAGCGTGCCGCGACGATGCAGTGGGGGTACCGCCCGCTTGCGGGGGAAAGCGGCGCTGATGACCGAGCAAAAGGGGACGGCCGACGTGCTGGTGATTCGTGCTGACCTGGTGAACGCGATGCTCGCTCACGCCCGCGCCGATCACCCCGACGAGGCCTGCGGAGTGCTGGCCGGTCCGGAGGGGTCAGACCGACCCGAGCGGCACATCGCGATGGCCAACGCCGAACGCTCGCCGACGTTTTTTCGCTTCGACTCCCAAGAGCAGCTCAAGGTGTGGCGGACCCTCGAAGATTCAGGAGACGCTCCGGTAGTGATCTACCACTCGCACACCGCGACCGAGGCCTACCCGAGCCGCACCGACGTCGGTTTGGCCGCCGAGCCTGACGCCCACTACGTGCTGGTGTCCACCCGCGATCCCGTCCACGACGAAGTTCGCAGTTACCGGATCGTCGACGGCGTTGTCACCGAAGAACCCGTCAGCATCGTCGAGCGTTACCAGGAGCAGCTATGAGCGTCACCGTCTCGATCCCGACGATCCTGAGGCCGCACACTGGCGGCGAAAAGCGCGTCGAAGCCAGCGGCGATACGTTGCAGGCCGTCATCAGCGACCTGGAGGCCAACTACTCCGGGATCTCCGAGCGCCTCGTCGAGAACGGCAAACTGCACCGCTTCGTCAACATCTATGTCAACGACGAAGACGTCCGGTTTTCCGGCGGCCTGGACACCACGATCGCCGACGGCGACTCGGTCACCATCCTGCCTGCCGTGGCCGGGGGATAACGCGAGCGCATGACCCGATACGACTCGATACTGGCCGCGCTCGGCAACACCCCGCTGGTCGGATTGCCACGGTTGTCGCCACGCTGGGACGACGGCGCCGAGCCGCACGTGCGGTTGTGGGCCAAGCTCGAGGACCGCAACCCGAGCGGGTCGATCAAAGACCGCCCGGCGCTGCGGATGATCCAGCAGGCAGAAGCCGACGGGCTGTTGGCGCCGGGGGCGACGATCCTCGAACCCACCAGCGGAAATACTGGCATTTCCCTTGCCATGGCGGCCCGTGTAAAGGGGTACCGGCTGATCTGCGTGATGCCGGAGAACACCTCGATCGAACGTCGTCAGCTGCTCGAGCTCTACGGCGCACAGATCATCTTTTCGCCGGCCGAGGGCGGGTCGAACACCGCGGTTGCCACCGCCAAGGAATTGGCCGCCGCCAATCCGTCGTGGGTGATGCTCTACCAGTACGGCAACCCCGCCAACACCGACTCGCACTACCACGGCACCGGCCCCGAGCTGCTGAAAGATCTGCCCGAGATCACCCATTTCGTCGCCGGGCTGGGTACCACGGGCACGTTGATCGGCACTGGCCGGTTTCTGCGCGAGCAGGTGCCCGACGTCCGGATCGTGGCCGCCGAACCCCGCTACGGCGAAGGCGTCTACGCGCTGCGCAACATCGACGAGGGCTTCGTTCCTGAGCTGTACGACCCGGAGGTGTTGACCACCCGTTACTCGGTCGGCGCCGCCGACGCGGTACGCCGCACCCGTGAGCTGATCGGAGCCGAGGGCATCTTCGCTGGCATCTCCACCGGCGCGGTGCTGCACGCCGCGCTGGGCATCGCGGCAAAGTCCGTCAACGCCGCCGAGCGTGCCGACATCGCGTTCGTGGTGGCCGACGCCGGGTGGAAGTACCTGTCGACCGGCGCCTACGCCGGTAGTTTGGACGAAGCTGAAGACGCTTTGGAAGGCCAGCTATGGGCATGAGTACCGGCGCGCCACGCACCCCGGCGCGGCAACCGAAGAAACGCTCCGGGTGGGTGGTCGGCGGAGCCACGATCGTCAGTTTCTTGGCGCTGCTGTATTTCGCCGAGCTGGTCGACCAACTCAGCGACCATCAACTGGATCGCAACGGCATTCGGCCGTTGGAGACTGACGGGCTGTGGGGCATCATCTTCGCTCCGCTGTTGCATGCCAGCTGGCAGCATCTGATGGCCAACACCGTGCCAGCTTTGGTGCTCGGCTTCCTGGTCACCTTGGCTGGGCTGTCCCGGTTCCTGTGGGCGACCGCAATCATCTGGATCGTCGGCGGCTTCGGGACCTGGCTGATCGGCAACATGGGATCGCCCTGCGGGGAAACCGATCACATCGGCGCTTCGGGGTTGATCTTCGGCTGGCTGACCTTCCTGCTGGTATTCGGATTCTTCACCCGCTCGGGCTGGCAGATCGCGATCGGCATCCTGGTGTTGATCGTCTACGGCTCGGTGCTGTGGGGGGCTGTGCCGGTGCTCAATGTCTGCGGAGGCGTGTCCTGGCAGGGCCACCTCTGCGGCGGAATCGCCGGTGTGTTGGCCGCTTACTGGTTGTCCAGCCCGGAACGCAAAGCCCACGGGGTTCGCCGCCGAGGCTCTGCACGGTTGTCAAAACCGTGAGCACGGCATGAGTAACGCGTCCCCTGCCGCCAGGCGGGGACCCCAGGCGCCGATCGGGGTGTTCGACTCCGGTGTCGGCGGCTTGACGGTGGCGCGCGCGATCATCGACCAATTGCCCGACGAGGACATCATCTACGTCGGCGATACCGGTAACGGTCCCTACGGTCCGCTGACGATCCCCGAAATCCGCGCGCACGCACTGACTATCGGCGACGACCTCGTCGAGCGCGGCGTCAAGGCTTTGGTGATCGCCTGCAATTCGGCGTCCTCGGCATGTTTGCACGACGCGCGGGAGCGCTACGACGTGCCCGTTGTCGAGGTGATTCTGCCGGCGGTGCGTCGTGCCGTTGCCACCACCCGCAACGGCCGCATCGGCGTGATCGGCACGCAGGCGACCGTCGCCTCGGGCGCCTACCAGGACGCCTTCGCCGCCGCCCGCGATACGCAGATCACCGCGGTAGCCTGCCCGCGATTCGTTGATTTCGTCGAGCGCGGCATCACCAGTGGCCGCCAGGTGCTGGGGCTGGCTGAGGGATACCTCGAGCCGCTGCAGCGCGCCGACGTCGACACGCTCGTGCTGGGCTGTACCCACTATCCGCTGCTCTCCGGGTTGATCCAGCTGGCCATGGGCGACGCCGTCACGCTGGTTTCCAGCGCCGAGGAGACGGCAAAGGAGCTGTTGCGGGTTCTCACCGAGGGTGAACTGCTGCACCCACATCCCAATCGTCCCGACACAACCCCGCCGCTTCGGGTGTTCGAAGCCACCGGCGACCCCGAGGCGTTTTTGGGCCTCGCGGCGCGGTTTCTGGGGCCGGCGATCACCGGCGTCCATCCCGTCCACCATCACATCGCAGCGTCCAGGTGATTGCCTTCGCGTAGCAAAGCGGAGATGTTTTCACCAACATCGTCGTGGACATGGCACAGTAGTGAACGTGCGAATAACCGTGCTGGGCTGCTCCGGGAGCGTTGTTGGCCCGGATTCGCCGGCATCGGGTTATCTGCTGAGAGCACCGGACACCGAGCCGATGGTCATCGACTTCGGTGGAGGCGTGCTCGGTGCGCTACAGCGGCACGCCGACCCGGGTTCTGTCCACGTATTGCTGTCGCATCTGCACGCCGACCACTGCCTCGACTTGCCGGGGTTATTCGTCTGGCGCCGCTATCATCCCTCGCAGCCCCTCGGCAAGGCGTTGATGTACGGCCCGAGCGACACCTGGTCGCGGCTTGGCGCGGCGTCGTCGCCGTACGGCGGCGAGATCGACGATTTCTCCGACATTTTCGACATCCGGCATTGGGTCGACGGAGAGGCCGTCACGGTCGGCGCCCTGACAGTCTTGCCGCGGGTGGTGTGTCACCCGACCGAGTCATTTGGCCTGCGCATCACCAATCCCGAAGGTGCGACGTTTGTCTACAGCGGTGACACGGGCTTCTGCGAATCGATCATCGAGCTGGCCCGCGACGCCGACGTGTTCTTGTGCGAGGCGTCCTGGACGCACTCGCCCGACCATCCGCAAAACCTGCACCTGTCGGGCACTGACGCGGGACGCATCGCGACCGCAGCCGGAGTGGGAGAGCTGTTGCTTACCCACATCCCGCCATGGACTTCCCGCGAGGACGTGATCAGCGAAGCTAAAGCCGAATTCGGCGGCCCGGTGCACGCGGTCGTGTGCGGCGAGACGTTCAACGTCGGCCGCTCCTGAACCTAGTGCCAGCGCGCTAGGGTTGGCGGCGTGTCAAAACGAGAAGACGGCCGCCTCGACGACGAGCTTCGACCGGTTGTCATCACCCGCGGATTCACATCGCACCCGGCGGGTTCGGTGCTAATCGAATTCGGCCATACCAAAGTCATGTGCACAGCAAGCGTCACAGAGGGTGTGCCCCGTTGGCGCAAAGGATCGGGTTTGGGCTGGGTCACCGCCGAATACGCGATGCTGCCATCAGCCACCCACACTCGCGGAGATCGGGAATCGGTGAAGGGTCGGCTGTCTGGCCGCACTCAGGAGATCAGCCGGCTGGTCGGCAGGTCGTTGCGGGCCTGCATCGACCTTGCGGCGTTGGGGGAGAACACCATTGCGATCGACTGCGACGTGCTGCAGGCCGATGGCGGTACTCGCACCGCGGCGATCACCGGTGCTTACGTCGCGTTGGCCGACGCGGTGACATACCTTTCCGCGGCGGGCAAGCTGTCGGATCCGCGGCCGTTGTCGTGTGCGATCGCGGCGGTCAGCGTCGGCGTGGTCGACGGTCGGGTGCGGGTTGACTTGCCCTACGAGGAAGACGCCCGCGCCGAGGTCGACATGAACGTCGTCGCCACCGACACCGGGACGCTGGTCGAAGTCCAAGGGACCGGCGAAGGCGCGACGTTCCCGAGATCGACGCTGGACAAGATGCTCGACGCCGCGCAGGGCGCCTGCGAGAAGCTCTTCGCAACGCAACGTGAGGCGTTGGCGTCGCCGTACCCGGGTGTGTTGCCCGAGGGGCCTGCGCCGCAGAAGGCGTTCGGAAGCTGACTGAGCTGCTGGACGAACTCCGATCATTTGATTCTTCCTATAGGCCAGACGGTTTACGCACTACAAGGCCCTGGGTGACTCCGTACTAGACCACTCGTGACGCATCCCGTCATGAATGCTGCCGGTTTCACGGCAGCTCAATGGTTCCGACACCCGCTGACGAGAAACAAAATATGCGGTACTGAGGGCGCTGGCGGATAATTAGTCGTCGCGGACCAATCAACCACCGTGCACGAAAGGGGCAAGCAGTGACGACCGAAACGGCCAGCATGGCCTCGGGAATCCCGGCCACACCGACTTGGACTCGCTGGCTCAATCCCATCCTCGCCATCACCGGCATCGCGGTCGGCATCTTCATCATCGGCGCGGGCCTTTACCTTCTCTTCGCGCAGCCGAGCGGCTGTCACTCCATGATGAAGGCTGACCCGCCGTCGGCGACCCAGTCGAAGGATTGCTGCGCCTCCATGATGAAAAACATGAAAATGCCGATGGAAAATAAGCCGGGCATGTCGCCGATGCCGGGCATGCCGTCAACACCGAACGCGCCCATGCCCAGTCCCAGCCGGTGAACGCCCAGGGGTACCGGACTCTTGCTTGATCAGTTCCCGCTGCAGCAGTACTTAATATTTCGGAGTGATTGGTGACCCGCCTGCTGGTCGCCAGTCGCAACTACAAAAAGCTTGCCGAACTGCGCCGGGTGTTAGACGCGGCCGCAGTGTTGGGGCTGACCTTGGTCTCGCTCGACGACGTGCCCGCGTTCGACGAAGCGCCGGAAACCGGTGCGACCTTCGAGGACAACGCTGTGGCCAAAGCCCGCGACGGGTTCGCCGCGACCGGGTTGCCGACGGTCGCCGACGACTCCGGGCTGGAGGTGGCCGCGCTCAACGGCATGCCCGGCGTGCTGTCGGCACGGTGGTCGGGTGTACACGGCGACGACGCCGCCAACACCGCTTTCCTGTTGGCTCAGTTGCGCGATGTGCCCGACGAGCGACGTGGCGCGGCGTTCGTGTCGGCGTGCGCGCTGGTGTCGGGTTCGGGTGAGACTGTTGTTCGCGGCGAGTGGCCCGGCGCCATCGCGACGGAGCCCCGCGGCGACGGGGGCTTCGGCTACGACCCGGTGTTCATTCCGGATGGTTCCAATTGCACTGCAGCGCAGCTGACGCCGGCGGAGAAAGACGCGGGTTCGCATCGTGGTCGCGCGCTGGCGTTGTTGCTGCCGGCGCTGCGAGCGCTAGCGGATTGATGGCAGCCGCGCCGAGTGTGAAGTCAGCTTCACTCTCGTCCACGAACGTGGGGTCAGTTTCACGCTCGCGCTTATAAGCTAAAGCGCGCTCTCACATTTCGTGTCTGATAATGCTCGACGATGATGCCCAGCAGCGGGATTGTTCCGGCCAGCAGCACACCGATTGTCTTGAGGATTGGCCATCGGACTTTGACGGCAAGGTTGAAGGCCGCGAGCACGTAGGTGAAGTACACCCAACCGTGTACGACTCCAATCCACGTCGGTGGATTGCTCACCTTGACCACGTAGTGGACCACGATCTCGTAGCACAGCGCGATGAGCCAGATACCCGTCGCCCAAGCCATCACGCGGTAGCCCAACAGCGCGGTGCGGATCTTGTCGGCGGGTGCGGCGTGCTGCGCTTCCGGCGTCTCCGGTCTGGTCATGCGGTGGTCCTGTTCTGTCTTTCGGCGTCGGCCTTGGCCAGCTCGGCTAGGTAGGCGTTGTACTCGCGCAGGGCCGGATCATCGGGCTGCTGTACGGGTTTGGGTCGCTCGGGCAACAGGCCGTCCGGCACCTCAGTCATCTCATGGGCCGCGCGCGGCTCTGGCGGCGATTCCTCGTAGCGGACGAACTTGCGGTAGGCGTAAACGCAGAATCCGGCGAACAGCGGCCACTGCATCGCATAGCCGAGATTCTGAAACGTACCCGACGCCGACTGGAACCTTGTCCACTGCCACCAGCCCAAGGCCAGGCAACCGACAGCCGCGAGGATCACCAGCGCAATGAGCGCTGGTCTCCGACGACGCGTAGTGGACACCCTTTGAAGGTACTCCGCGGTGGTCTATCGGCGGCCCATCACGCTTTCGGTCCGACGAATTCGTTACGATCGCTGAGCGCGCGGGCGTGGCGCAATTGGCTGACGCGCCGGCTTTAGGTGCCGGTGCTCGAAAGAGCATGAGGGTTCGAATCCCTCCGCCCGCACAGACTCTAAAACTGACGGACATCGTTGACAGTCCGGGTCTCCGACCACTAGGAGACCTGCATGAGCGAACCGCAGCTGCCACGAGAAGTCCGTCGCCGACTGGCGATCATTCACCACGCCGAGGAAGTGACTGGCAATGTGGCGATGACGTGCCGCTACTACGGGATCAGCCGGCCGGTTTACTACCGGTGGCTGCGGCGATACCAGGAGCAAGGCATCGACGGGCTGCGGGATCTATCGCGACGACCGCACCATAGCCCCAACGCCACCCACGTCGACGTGATCGGCAAGATCCTCTACCTGCGCCAGCACTACCATTTCGGACCCGCCAAGATCGCGATGTACCTCAAGCGCTACCACGACGTGGAGGTGTCCAACTCCGGGGTCTGGCGCATCCTCAAGCGCCTCGACCTCAACCGCCTACCGGCCTCTCAGCGATACAAACGGCTCGATAAACGGTGGCAGCGCTACGAAAAGCAGCTGCCCGGCCACCAAGTCCAGATCGACGTGAAATTCGTTGAGCCACTAAAGACCGCGGCCCGGCCCGCCGTAGGCCGGCGCACCAAGTACTACCAATTCACCGCGATCGACGACTGCACCCGACTGCGTGTGCTGCGTATCTATCCACGCTGTGACCAGAAGACAGCGATTCAGTTCGCCGACTACGTGCTTGAACGACTGCCCTTCCCCGTGCAGGTCATCCAGACAGACAACGGCGCTGAATTCCAATCCGCCTTCCACTACCACGTCCTAGACAAAGGGGTCGCCCACCGCTACATCAAACCCCGAACTCCCCGCCTCAACGGAAAAGTGGAGCGATCACACCGCATCGACGCCGAAGAGTTCTATGCCCTCCTCAACGGCCTCGTCATCGACGACGCCAAGATCTTCAACAACAAACTCAGAGAATGGGAGGACTACTACAACTACCATCGCCCTCACGGCGGCCTCCACGGCCAGACACCCTACGAACGACTACGCCAATTAACCCAGACCCCGGCCGTAACCGATGAACGTCAGTCGCACACCCCCGCCCGCACATGACATCGGGCACCGTTCGTGCAAGGTAGAACAGATTTTGAGGTTTGGTTGAAGGCGGTCCTACCCACGCTGTGCCCACATCTTGCCCACACTTTCGGGTGAGTAGCGGGCGTGCAGTGTCACCGCAACCGCGTCCAAATCGTCATCGAAAAAGTCCGCGTAAGTGTCGAGCGTCATCTTGGCTGAGGTGTGTCCAAGCATGCGCTGCAAGGCAGGGACGTTGACGCCAGCCGCGACCGCCAAGCTCGCGCAGGTGTGCCGCAGATCGTGCGGAGTCATCCTCTGGCTTTTCGCCGCTGTGACCGCTCCGTTGAACCATCCGTTTGACGACTTCGGACGCGGCAGGTAGCCACCATCGCGAGCAGGGCACACCAAATCTTCACAGCGAACGATGCACTTCCCGATTGGGACGACATATTTAGCCGAATCATCTGCGACACAAAACAAGACAAGATTGCCGACCCAAAAGGCAGTAACGAAGTGGCTCTGGCGTGGAGTCTTTCGAGGACGACGCCACACCGGTACTTGCTGCCAAGAAGCTACTTGCTCGCCCTGCTCACGCTGCCCGACCCAGAACCGTTGATAGACAACGTGTTAGACATGAGCACCACCGCGCTTCTGTACGGGAACTTGGGCACCGCAGAAATTGTTTGTCGCACTCGATGGGCGGCGAGCGTCGCCAGCGGCCGCAAATGGCAAGGCAGGCGATGCGAACAACGCCGCGTGCTTTACGTGGTCGGTGAAGGTGTGTTCGGATTCAAAGTGCACGTTGCGGCGTGGGAACGCGATTGGCAGCACCAGATTGCCGACGAGTGGCTGGGCGTGCTGCCGGCAGCGGTTAATCTCACAAAGCCAATCGACGTCGCCAATCCGCGGGCACTGATTGACTGGGGCGGTTTACAGTTTCGTCATGCTCGACACGCTGGCCCGATGCATGGTCGGAGCGACGAAAACTCCGCGAAAGACTGCGGTGCCGTTGTCGACGCCGTGACGCGACTGATGGCAGCACACCAGCGGTCGCGGCGTCGTTCTCGTGTCCATCACGCCGGTAAAGACGGGCAAAACACTACGCGGCTCGTCGGCTTTCGAGGGTGGCGTTGACACAACCTATTTCACGAACCAAAAGAAGGATTATCAGTTTGATCCGCGAAAAGCGCAAAGACGGACCAGAACACGACCATCATCTGCTGATGCTCGTCCCGATAGAGGGCACCGAATCGTGCGTAGTCAGTGCTTCACGGGGTCAGACAGGGGGTGAGACGAGCGAGCGCTCAGCAACGTTGCGTCACATCATGTCTCAGCATTTTGGTTTCACCGGGCAACGTCGACGCAGTTACTGCAAGTAGCTGTAGACGATGGGCCTCTGACACGAAATCAGTATTACCGTGCGGTGTCTGACCTGTTGAAATCCGGCTGGCTTATTAAATACGGGTACTGACAAACGACCGTCCTATTACAGCAGTGACAGCAAACCATGAGGTCAGCTATGTCTCACCTTGTCTCACTCTCAGGGTCTCGTTTCATCTCAACCCCCCTCTATAGGGGCTGAAACGTGATACTGCGACTGGAATTCGAACTAAACTTTGTGGCCAGATAAGTTGAGTCAAAATGACTCAGCAGAAGAAACGCGAATTCGGGGAATACCCAACGTAGCACGCAATAAAGGTCTCAGATGGTGCGGGCCAGCGACCAACAAGCGATGGCATGCACCGAGGTACCGCACTATGTGGTGCGGGCACGGCGGTGGAATTATGCTGGACATTCAAGAAAATTATGATTATCGTTTTGAACCGTCCGCGTAATCACCTCGGGCCTCACGAGGTAGCATATGACGTTCACCGAGTCATTTCAGCAGCTTTGGAACGATATCGCATTGCTCCACGACCGACTCGTGTGTGCGGTGGTGCACCTCAACGACACGTACCTGATCGATGAGCAGCCGTCGCGGTTGCTGCCGGGCTTTCCCCGACTCATCGCCACTGTCAAGAAACTCCGTGAGCGCATCGTTCAGGAAACAGGCGAGGACAGACTCGTCGTCGTCCACAGTGGAGACTTCTTGGGACCGTCGCGGCTGGGTAATGCGGACCAGGGCACTGCGATGATTGACATGCTCAATCGCAGCAGACTTCGATACTTCGTGGCGGGTAATCACGAATTTGACTACGGCCCGAAAGAGTTCGAAGTCCAGCTGCTGGCAAGAGCGAGATTTGGGCTCGTCTGTTGCAACGCAAGCGCGCCAGCGACGATAAAAAAGGCTAGCAAATTTGCGCTTTGGCCACACGAGGTGTCGCCGCTCGTTGCTTTTACTGGTGTCGTGTCAAGTTCAGTGCACGAAAGCTTCAAAGGCTGGCCGCCGTTCACCAATGCCGACGATGCGCTCAAAGAATTCTGCACCAACACAGAAAATATTCCTTTTCATGTGGTGCTCAGTCACGCCACGCGTGATGAGGACCGCGCGATGCGCCCGTCGCTCGAAGACTGCCCGCGGACGATTCTCTTGGGCGGTCACGATCACCATATCAATTGGCAGGAGGACGACGCCCGGCCAATTCTTTACAAGAACCGCTCTAACCTTCAATCGGTGCGCATATTGTTGCTCATAGCGGGTGGCGATACAGCGGTTATCCAACTGAACTGGCGTTACCATGAGTTGAAGGAAAGAGGCGGCGGCGCCCCTCTGCCTTTCGATCCGGACTCCGTCGAGGCGCTTCTAGCACCGCTTCATCCCTGCGACGCACAGGTTTTCCGCAAATGGATCGAAACAGGCGATCACACTCTCAGGGGCGGTGGCCGCGTGGGCCCGAGCTACTTCGACAACGACCTTTCTAGTACTACCGTCCTCTATCGGACCCTTGCGGATCGCCTTGCGGGACTGCCCCTTTTGTATGACGTGTGGCCGTATCGGCTGGAATATGACGACTTCCTTCTCGCCGACCCCAGGGATCAAGCGGCGGTGGCTTCGGCGCTCAAACCGATCAGCGAGCCAGGCGAGGACAACGTAGTTTTCAACTTCTCTAAAGAAACCACGCAGCTCGACGCGCGTGACTCGCAATTGCGTACCGTCCCGACTGACTTCGGGCTGCTGGTTGCCGAGTGTGTGCGTCGGGAAGGCAACGCGGACATTGCCTTCGTGAACTCGGGTGCTTTCCGCTGTGACTCCCTGCTCACACCGGAGGTTACCCTCCGAGCACTTCTGGACACGTTTATTTTCGATAAGCCCAAGCCGGGCCAAGACGAGACGATCATGGTCTTGACGCTCAAGGACGACGAAATTAAAACCCTGCTCGCGCATGGGCGTACCCGGGCTACCAGTGGTGCCTTTCCACAGGTTTCCGACCACCGGGACGCATCCAAGAACGAGCACATCGTAGCAATCAGCTCCTATCTGCTGATCAACGCCAAATCCACCGATGGGTATGTTGAGGCGTACGCGACATGGAGAGGAGTGTCGAAGGGCGAAGCGCAAGACTACTTCCGTAGATCTCGCTCCGAAAAGCAATTTCAGATTATTCCAGCGATCGAGAAGCACGCTCGAAATCTCGCATACGCGGATATCACACCTGATCCGACGCAAGTTCAGCACTCAAACCCGGCCGATCTTGTAGCGCGGTTCATAAACCTCGCCCGCGATGCGCGGAAAGAGTTCGATCGGGTTCACCCCTACAACCCAAACAGCTTTGATGACTGGTACAAGGCGAGCGAGGCCTTTTCGGGGCTGTTCGTCCGTAAGGCGCCTGTGCACGCTGACCCGGCAGTGGCCAACGCAGTCAATGAGCTGCGCTCCTTCGTCGCCTACGCCCTCACGATTGTGTGGAAAGTGAAAGGCGCGGTCGGTTGGGCCGCGTTTGATGCGGCGATCAGAGCGGATGAAGCCAACTTCTCGGAGGGCGTGAAAAACAAATACGGCATGCTATTCCGGGAAGTAATCGACGGCTTGGGAATTGATTGGTAAGAGCGAGTAGTACGTAGCTGCCGGTTGCTCGGTGTTGAGACACCATCGCCGACGTGTCCCGGTCGCTGGCTTGCAAACCGCGATTTAACGGTCCGCGAGCTAAGGCTCTGACCTGCGGAGACCCCTTTTTTGAGTAGCTGCCCTAGCGCACTGCCTGTCAGGACACTCTGGATGTAGGCGCCGGTCATCGCGATAATACGGTGCGTGACGCCTACACCGAAGCCAACTCCAATACTGGGTATCTGGAACGTCGTACCCGTACCTGTTCCAAGTACAGCGTTGCCTTCCCCAGGCGCTCCTCCGGCCTCCACCGTTACTGTGAATCTGCCACCAGAGATAATGGACAGGTTGGTGTCCCACGACGCGGGATTGAGCCAAGCATGAGAATCAGGTTGTCGATGCCCACCGCTCGTCCGGCCGTCTGTTCGGTCGACCCTGGCCAGGTAGTTAAATAAGGTTCGAATCCCTCCGCCCGCACTGGATGTTTTGCACGCAAATCTGCTGCGGTTTGACCGATCCCTAACATGAGCGTCGTGGAAGCGTTTTTCACCGGCGAAAGTAATCGCTACGTGCCAGGACGTTGGACTCGCGGACCATGGGGCGAGACGATGGGTGGTCAGGTCGTCGGCGGTCTGCTGGGCTGGGCACTGGATAGCTTTGGCAACTCTGACTTTCAACCCGCGCGACTAACAGTCGACTTGCTTCGCCCGGTTCCGATCGAGCCGGTGTCGATCAGCACAGCCGTTCAGCGCGAGGGTCGGCGGATGAAACTTGTCGACGGCGCGCTCCTGCAAAACGAGTTAGTTGTTGCGCGGGCCAGCGCGCTATTTCTGCGCCGCACTGAGGTACCCGACGGCCAGGTGTGGTCGGCGCCGGTGACGATGCCCCCGGCGCCCGTCGACCCTGATGGACTTGAATCCGGGGTGCCGTTTTCCATCTGGACCTATTCCGCTAGTTCTGACAGCGGCAGCGCGGGGATGCCTGCGAAGGAATGGCAGCAGGCCACCGCGCAAAAGTTCGCGTGGACCCGGCTGTTTCGGCCCATGGTGGCAGGCCATCCGCTCACCCCGTTTACCCGTGCGGCGTTCGCTGGAGACATCATCAGCTCGCTGACGCATTGGGGCACAGGCGGTTTGCGCTACATCAATGCGGATTACACAGTGGCAGTCAGTCGGCTACCCGAAGGTGAATACATCGGGTTGGCCGCTCAGACCCACTATGGCAACGACGGTGTGGCAACCGGCACGGCAACGTTGTTCGACCGCCGCGGGCCGGTCGGCACCGGGACTGCGCTCGGTCTAGCCCAACCTCCTGACGCATTTCAGCCAAGCTAATTTGGGCTCGCGCGACGGCGAACCACCGGTTTCGGTCTTGAACCTGTCACCATTGAAGGCGTGACCGCCGCGATTATCGTTGTGCTGATATTGCTGGGTATCGGCATCGTGGTCGCTCCGCTTCTCCGGCTCAGGGAGTGGCTTCGGCAATCACCTCCCGGCCCGAAAGTCCAGGAACCGCCCGACGACGAGACGTGATTCAGTCGCTGGCTCCCGTCAGCAGCCCACGTCGATCCTGAACGGCGTCGTCACCGAAACACGTGGATCGTCGCGCTGAGACCCGACGGCCTCGCCCCTGATCGTGTACGTGTTGTGGGCGAAAGTCGCCGTCGCGTTGCCGGCTCCGGCGTCGGCAACCCCGGTGAAGCCGGCGAAATTGTCGATATTGACCGATTCGAGCTTGGGCTTCTCCGAATCGAGTTTGAGCAACACGCGGACACGGGCTGGCGCGGCGGTGATATCAGCGGTCAACAACCACTGAATTTGGCTGCATACGACGGCGTGCGAAGTGCGACTGTTGTTGTCGACAGTGATATGGGCGGTTTTCTGGGCGACTTTGTTATCAGGGCTAGAGCATCCCGCGCAGGATGCCAGTAACACTGAAGCGCTGACCACCGCGGTGAAGAATCGGCCTCCCACCGGGCACCTCCCTTCCGGGGGCCGCTTGGTATGCGTGGCCCTCGTCGCACGCTTTTTCTACCAGCCCTGCGGTGGTTTTCGGGAGGAATCAGCTAAGCGAGATCCGGCCCATGAGCAAGTCGATGATGGGCTTACCGGCTGCGAACGTTCCGGTATTCGACGAGTTGACATGCCCGTAGTCGACAAGGAGGGTCACGCCGTTGACACCGGCGGCGGCGGCGCTGTTGAGAAACGCCATCACGTTGCCCATCTGCTCCGGTGTGTGGGTAGCGACGCCGGTGGCCTCTCGGTAGTCCTGCGCGAAAGTCAGCCACAGATCAGCGTTGGCCCGGGCCAGGGGAGTGTCGGTCGGACCGGGGCAGATCGCGTTGATCCGGATGCCTTTCGCCAGGAAGGGAAACGCGTGCGTCGCGACGTAGGCGTTGATCGCCTGCTTGCTGGTGCCGTAATGGCCGAAGTTGTCTGCCTCGTGGGCTTTGACCCAGGCGTCTGCTGACTCGAAGTCGGGCGTGGCCAAGAACTCCTGAAGCCGCGGTAGATCGCTCTCCCATCCGATGCCGGCCACTGAGGAGATAAAGCAGATGGCCGAGCCGCGGTTCAGTTGGCCGTTGCTCAGCAGCCGGTCGATCACGTGCCGATGACCGATGAAGTTGATCTTCATCAGGTCCGGACCGTCGGCAATGCCGGCGGCGGAGAACAGGGCGTCGACGGGTCCGCCGACCTGCTCGAGCGCGCTGTCGATCGACGTCGGGTCTCGAAGGTCGACCTGGATTCCGCGGCCGAGGTCGGGTCCGACCGGCGCGTAGTCCAGGTTGATGACTTCAGCTCCAAGGGCACCGACGATCTTGGCCGCCGCGGCGCCCATACCGGTGGCACCTCCGACTACCAGCGCCCGCTTGCCGTCATAGCGGAACTGCTCGATACCAGTCATTTCAATCCTCTCTTGGGAGACCAGCATTAAGGCTCGGGAGTACTTTACGGGGAACAGATGTTTGGTACCTCACTGGGTGCCCTACGGTATGGATTTCGGGGCCAGCATGACACCCCAGCAAGTATGCGTGGACGGTTCAGCCACCGACGGGTGTTCGACGAAGTCGCGCTCGCGCCGCTACTTGCGTCTGGCGCGGTCGGCGGCCCCGCGCAGCACGGTGTCGCGAGCGTTGACCAGCGCCGCCTGCTTGCCTTGGGTCCGCACGATATTCTCCGGTACCCAAATGATGTCCATCACGCAGCGCGCCAGCATCGATAGGGAGGGGGGATCCTCGATCCGGATGTTCCCCGATTGGATCCCTTCCGACAACAACGCCCTGAGCTGGCGTAATCGCATGGTGAACGCCAGCCCGGGGTTGGGCGTGTCGGGCGGACATTGGCGCATCCACGCGAGTTGGATCTTCCACTCGTCGGGGAACTGGTCCAGCGCATTGATGTTGACCCAACTCAGCGCGTCCAGCTTTTCCGCCGGTGTGGCATCCGATCGCAGCACGCTGGCAAACCCGCCGCCGGCCTTGATACCGAACGACTCCATGATCGATGCGAGCAGTTCGTCCTTCGACCCGATCAAGCGATACACGGTTCCGGTACCCAGGCCCGCCGCGGCGGCGATGTCCCGGATCGTGGTGACCTCATAGCCTTTCCGGCCGAATTCGGCCCGTGCTACCGCACGGACATGCGCGGCTTTGTCGTTTGCCCCGGAGCCGCTCTCGTCGCCCCAGGTTTTGATTGCTGCCTCGGCGGCTGCAAACGCAGCGGAGGCGTCTAATTCCTTGTCGCTGTGCGGTCGACTGGCAAGGCCATGCAACATGATGCGGCATAAGACGGCCGCCGTCTGGTCGGGCGCGGCGTTATGGCGGATGATGTCAAGCCCGACGTGCATCATGTTCTGGCAGATACGGTCGGCGAGCGTCGGTAGATCGATGTCGGATCTGATGTAGCCGCTCCACCTGCCGGCGCGCAGCGTTTGCAGCATCGCCTCCTGAACCGCCGTGGGCGGCTTTTGCAGCAGCACGACAAGCTCCGGATTTGCACTTGGCGCCTCATAAAACGACATCTGCAATGCAGCGCGATGCTCAACCGCGCAACGCGCGATAGCAGACCCCAATTCGAATATCTTGTCAGCGACCGGCCGCGAGTCGGGCTTGTCCAACCTGTCCTGGGCGAGCTCGCCGATGCGCTCCAAGTCGGCGTAATAGCGCCGCACAAGCTCGACGAGGATCGCTTCTTTCGATTCAAAGTGGTGGTAAAGACTTCCCGGCAAGATGCCTGCCGCGTCGGCGATCTCCTGCAGGGATGTCCGCAAGCCCGATGAGGCGATCAACGACGCCGCGGTTTGCAGGATTTCGGTCCGGCGAGTGCCGTCGTCGTAGGCACCTCCGCGCTCGTCTGCCGAATCGAGGATGCGCTTGGCAGCGTTTCGGCCCCGCGGCGTCATGCGAGAACGTCCGGGTCGCCCAGCCCGCACCAACGAATCGGCATCGGGCAAGTCTAGGCGTGCAGGGTCGCGCGCGGATGCAGCCTCGGCTGGTTGCTGAAGCCCCACGACACCTCCACAGGTCCCGCCCACGATCAGCGACCGAATATTTGGTTCTCACGCTACCAGGTTGGAGTCGGCAGGCCGTCTAGCTTGAATGGGGCATGCCGCTCGCTATCAGATCGGAGGGCCGTTCCAGCCGTTGACGGCAACGACCTCGTCAAGCGGGCGTCTGGGAGCGGGGCGGAAGGTATGACCCTTACGGAGCCGGCCGACGGGAAGCAGACAGCCTTGCGCGTAGCTTTCCGGGATCTGCAGCAGCTCTGCGACGGCGTCCCCGCGATGCAAGTGCAGCGTGGTGACGCACGTGCCGTAGCCGCGGTCATGCAGCGCCAGCTGGAAGTTCCATACCGCCGGGAAGATCGAGCCGTACAGGGTGGCCTGGTAGAAAGATTCGTCGCCGTCGATGCGCGGCAGATACGGCTCATAGCAAGGGATTACCAACACCGGCAACTTGGCGATGTTCTCGACTAGCCACTCGGTGGACGACATGAGCCTGCCCTCCGGGCTGCCGGCCGGCATCAGGTCGGCGACCATCTGCCCGCCGACGCGCATCAGGTAGGCCTCCCGGTACAGGCTTCCCAGCTGTTCCCGCAGCCCGGGGTCGGTGACGACCAGCCACCGCCAGGACTGGGAATTCGATCCGTTGGCCGCCTGCAACCCGATGCGAAGGCACTCGCGGATGTCACCGAGGTCGATTTCAGCACCTAGGTCCAGGGTCTTTCGCGCTGACCTCGTCGCGGTCAAAAGTTGTTCAATGTCCATGACAGCTGGTCGACCTCATTGCGAAAACACGTCGACGCCGAGCCTTTCGCAGACGCTGAACACTTCTTCGAAGATCGACCCGGGAACGGTGAACGGCTCGGTGGCGGAGACCTCGGCAAGATGTGCTGCCACGTCGTCGGCCGTCGGGTTGCTGCCAGGCTCGGCGAGCCATCCTTCGCCGAGGCCGACGAAGACCCGCGAGAAGCGTCCGGCGCAGGCCGAGTAGTTCCGATGGCTGAACTCGCAAGCTCGACTGGCCAGAAATACCACGATCGGCACGACCAGCTCGGGTTGAATCAGCTTCAGGAACCCAGTCTCTTCAAGCGCTTTGGGATCCCCGACGGTTTCGGTGACCATGCGCGAGAAGCCGAAGGGCAGCACGGTGTTGGCGAGGATTCCGTGCTGCGCCCCTTCGATCGCAATAACGTTCGTCAACCCGACCAGGCCCGCCTTGGCCGCTGCGTAGTGGGCTTCCAGCGGCTGTCCGAACATGCCCCCCGAGGACGAGATGAACACGAATCGCCCGTAGCCGGCCGCCTTCATTACTCGATATGCCGGTTGACTCAGGTAGAACCCGCCATCCAGGTGCACGCTCAGCATCCGCCGCCAGTCGGCCTGCGACAGCTCCTCGAAAGGCACGCTGTTGAAGATGCCTGCGTTGCTGACTACTGCGTCAAGACGACCAAACTGCTCGATAGCGGTGCCGACGATCGCTTCGCCGCCCTCTGGGCTGTCCACTGATTCGTGGGACGCCACGGCGACACCACCGGAGCGCTTGACCTCCTCGACGACGCCATCGGCGACGCTGGTGTCCTCGCCATCTCCGTGCATGGATCCGCCCAGATCGTTGACCACCACCGCGGCCCCTCGCCGGGCCAGCTCCATCGCATACAACCGGCCGAGTCCCCGGCCCGCTCCGGTAACGATCGCAACCTGATCGGTGAAATCAATCATCTCACGGTCTTTTTCGTGATCTGCGAACCGACCTCCGTCAGATAACGGTCAGGTCCGCCGGCGAACGCGCTCCAGCTGAGCAGACGTTTGAGGTAAAGATGAGCGTCGTGCTCCCAGGTGTAGCCAACACCGCCGAAGACTTGGATCGCGGTATCGCCTACGGTGGCCAACCGCCCGGCGAACGCTTTCGCGCGCAAGGCGGACAGGTGTCGCTCGCCCGCGTCAGCGTTGTCGGCGGCCCACAGCGCATGGATCACTCCGCTGCGGGCCAACTCGACCGTCTCGTACATGTCGACGCACAAATGCTGGACAGCCTGAAACGAACCGATGGCCTGGCCGAATTGTTTTCGCACCTTGGCGTATTCGATCGCGAGATGCATGACCGCACGTGCGGCACCCAGCGCGTCGGCGGCAGTGGCGATGAGCACGTCATCGACGACTGCTTCGATGGTTTCTGACGATGGGGTGGCCAGCCGGTGTGCGGGGGAGTCGTCGAGGGCGATCCGGAACTGCTTGCGGGTCTGATCGATGCCGCGCTCGGGTGTCACCGAAATCCCCGACGAGTCGGTCTTTACCGCGAAAAGAGCTGTGCCATATGAGTCCTCGGCGAGCACCAGCAGGGTGTCGGCAGCCGCGGCGTCGGGCACGTCGGCGATCTCGCCCCGCAGCACGACGTCCGCGGCATCTTGGCTCTTTCCGACCGCGGTGACGGAGGTGTTTGGTAAGTCCAGGAAGCCGACGGCCGCGACGGTGGTGCCGTCCGCGATTCCGGTAAAAAGCTTGGCGGCAGCGCCATTGCCGTCGTCGAGTCGGGTCAGCGTGCGCGTGGCGGCAACGGCGCTGGACAGCCATGGCCCCGGATGCAGAGCGGCGCCGAGCTCTTCGGCAACGACACCGGCTTCGCACATCGTCATGCCGGCGCCGCCGTAGCTTTCCGGGACCAGGAGTCCTGTTGTCCCAAGCTCGGCAAGTCCGCGCCAGACCTCCTCGGTGGTGCCGGTCGGATCGTCGAGGAGAGGGCGTACATGGCCCGAAATCGATGCCTTTTCGGCCAGAAAGCGGCGGGTAGTGTCGCGCAGCGCCACCTGCTCGTCGGTGAGTTCGAGATTCATTTGCGAGGCAACCCGAGTACGCGCTGCGCGGTGATGTTCTTGTTGATCTGGGTGGTGCCGCCGGCGATGGTCAGCGAGCGCGACGTCAGACGGTAGTTCGCCCACGATGCATTCCTGCCGCCGGTACCTAACACGTCGAAGGCCAGGGCGGCGAGATCTTGTCCAATCTCGCCCCATACGGTTTTGGCGAGACTGGCAGACCCGAACGCGTCACCGCCGTGCAGCGTCGCCGAGATCGACCGTTGGCAGAGCACCTCGAGATACTTGATGCGGACAGCGATCTCACCCAAGCGCCGCAACATCACGGGGTCTTCGAATGCCTCGAGCGCTTTGGCGCCGTGCGCCGCGGCAATGTCGTCGACCAGTTCTTCCAGCCGTACCTGCATTTCCGCGTACAACCGTGCTGCACCGGCGCGTTCGTGGCTGAGCGTGGTGGTGGCGACCTGCCAGCCCGCATGTAGCGGTCCGAGCAACGCACTGGCCGGCACCCGCACGTCGTGAAAGAAGATTTCGGAGAAGTCGGTCTCGCCGTTAAGAGTGACGAGCGGCCGCACCTCGATGCCGGGAAGCTTCATGTCGACAATCAGACAGGAGATCCCCTTGTGCTTCGGGGCCTCCGGATCGGTGCGCACATACAGCTGGCACCACTGCGCCCGGTGCCCGAGCGAGGTCCATATTTTCTGACCGTTGACGACGAAGTGTTGGCCTTGAGAACCATCTCGCACCGCCTTGGTGCGCAGCGACGCGAGGTCGGATCCGGCTTCGGGCTCTGACATTCCCTGGCACCAGATGTCGTCGGCGCGCATCATGCGGGGGAGCAGCGTCGTCTTCTGGGATTCGGTGCCGTACTGCATGATGGCCGGAGCAATGTTGTTCATGCCGATGACGTTGAGCGGCAAGGGCGCCCGAGCACGCGTGGTCTCCTCCGTGTAGACCAGCTGTTCGAGCACCGTTGCTCCTCGGCCACCGTATTCTCGAGGCCAGGACACGGCCGCCCAGCCGCCGTCGGCCATGGTGCGATTCCATTTGCGCAGCTTTTCGAATGTCACGTCGTCGTAGCCCGAAGGGCGTCGAGCGGCGATCAGCTCATCGGTCAGATTTGCAGACAGCCAGTCGCGCAGCTCGGAGCGGAAGTGCTCCACCTCCGCCGGGTATGAAAAATCCACTTTTCTAGGCGGTCCCTTATCGACCTTGCGCGATTGACTGTGGCCAAGCCGGACTTTACGTTGGAACAGATATTTGGTCAACAAGGTCCGCTCGGTGGTTCGGAGGTCATGGGTGGCTCGAAGCACTGTGGGCAGCGGTTGCGAGGGCATGGCGATGATCGCCTCTGCACTCGCGGGTCGTGCCGTTGCGGTTGCCGAACAGCGGCCAGGCGAGCCTTCGTGGACCGATGGTCAGACGATTTACGTCGATCCTTCCGCGCCATCCCGCGCGAACCTTGCGGCCATTGCCGTGCAGGCGTCGATGATCGCGGCCGGCAGTTTCGATCCCGACGTCGTGCGTCGTCTGGTCCGCCATCCACGGCTGGCCAGGCGCTATCTGGCCGTCGAGGGTCATCGCGCTCTGGTCGGCAATGCCGATCTGCTGCCGCGCGCCTTGGCGTCGATTGGTGACCGTGAGCTCGCCGATCGCAGCGATTCACCGGCCGCGTCGCTGAGCTTTGCGGCCGGACGGGCGACGATCGAGGAGCCTGCCACCGGGTTCGGTGTGATCCGAGCGGCCAAGGTGCTGGCCGTGTGCTCACGAGCCTCCGTGCAGGAGGACCAAGCGACCCCGCAGCATGTCCCGCGAGACCGCAGTGTGCAGGGGCAAGAAGAGCTCGACGACGACGCAATCGACGATTCTGACGATCCAGACCTGTTCACCAGCCCGGTGGGCGGGGGCGGCTTTATTGGCAAGTGGCTGAAGAAGATGCTGTCGTCGGCGCGAAAGACCGGTAGCCGCGGGGGACCGCCCGGCGCGGATAACCCGACGCACCGCACGAACTCCGCTAAGCGCGGTCTCTACGCCGTGTCGTCGCTGGGCTCGACGTCGAGCGAGGACGGTACCGATCCCAGAGGTCAAAGCGCCGCGGACGGCGTGAAGTATCCGGAATGGGACGTCAGCCGCAAGAGCTACCGGCCCGCATGGTGCACCGTGCGGGAGGTCGAGGCGAAGATCAAGGCGTCGGCGACCCAGGAGATCGACGACGCCATCGGCGTGCGGCGCCCGCTGTCGCGACTTGGAATGGGTCTACATCGCCGACACCGCCAAGCGCAGGGCGACGACATCGACATTGACGCCGCAGTCGAAGCACGCGTCGAGCTGCGGGCCGGGTCGGCCCCCGACGAGGCCGTCTACCTCGACAGCCTGCGGCGCCGTCGTGACCTGTCGGTGTTACTGCTTCTCGACGTATCGGGCTCGGCAGCCGAGCCGGGAACAGTGGGCCGGACGGTGCACGAACAACAGCGTGCGGCGGCCGCCCACCTGACCGTTGCATTGCACGACCTGGGTGACCGGGTTGCGCTCTACGCCTATTACTCGCAGGGTCGGGGGGCGGTGAGCATGGTGCCGGTGAAACGCTTTGACGACCACCTCGATGTCCGGGTGATCAGGCGGCTGAACAGCCTTGAACCCGGCGCCTACTCCCGCCTCGGTGCGGCCATCCGCCATGGCTCAGCCGTCCTGGAGACCCGCGGGGGTACCGCGCGTCGGCTCTTGGTGGTGCTCTCCGACGGACTCGCCTACGACCACGGATACGAGCGGGCCTACGGTGCGGCCGACGCGCGGCGCTCTTTGATCGAGGCCCGCCGCCGCGGCACCGGCTGCGTTTGCCTGACCATTGGCGCGGGAACCGACGTGCGGTCGCTGCGAAGAGTGTTTGGCAGCACCGCGCACGCGACGATCGCTCGGCCTGACCAACTCAACGGTGTGATCGGACCGCTGTTCCGGTCCGCATTGCACTCGGCGGAGGTCCGCCGCCAGACTTCCGCGAACGTGCGTGTCAGCACAGCGACACGCCGCTAGTCGCGTACGTCTATGCACGCTCGCGGTCGGTTGAAACAAACATCTGTTCCGGTTAGGCTGCAATCACCGCGGCTCTGCGGATACCGGAAGGGACCTTATGGCCAACGAGTCCGGGATCGTTAGCCGGAACGGCGTGACCCCTGACGCGGAGGGTGCTCGGCCCTATTACCAGGCGGTCGGCAACGAAGAGGCCATCTTCAAGGCCGCCTACCACCAGGGTCTGGCGCTCGTCCTGAAGGGGCCGACGGGTTGCGGCAAGACCCGATTCGTCGAAGCTATGGCCCACGATCTCGGCCGCCCGCTGATCACCGTTGCCTGCCACGACGACCTCACCACGGCGGACCTGGTGGGTCGCTATCTGCTGCGAGGTGACGAGACGGTGTGGGTCGACGGTCCGCTCACCCGGGCGGTGCGCGAGGGCGCTATCTGTTACCTCGACGAGGTGGTGGAGGCCCGGCAGGACACGACCGTGGTGCTGCATCCGCTGGCCGACCATCGTCGCCAGCTGCCCATCGAGCGTCTTGGCCTCACGCTCGACGCGGCGGACGGATTCGGCCTGGTGGTGTCCTACAACCCCGGATATCAAAGCGTGCTCAAGGACCTGAAAGACTCGACGCGTCAGCGGATGGTCGCCATCGAATTCGGCTTTCCCGCAGCCGATCTAGAAGAAGCCATCGTTGTCCATGAGGCGGGCGTGGACGCCGCTACCGCTGCCGAGTTGGTGCGTTTGGCGCACGCGATCCGCCGCCTGGAAACCGGCGGACTGCGTGAGGTCGCGTCGACCCGTGTGCTCATCGCGGCGGGCAGACTCGTCGCGGCGGGTCTTGCCGTCCGAGAGGCTGCCCGAGCGGCAATCGCCGGACCGCTCAGTGACGATGTGGCGGTAAATAGGGCGCTCAACGAGATGATCGGAGTCTACCTGGGTGGGCCAGTTGCAGCCGATGATTGACGCTGCATATCACCGCCGCTAGGGTCTGAACAAATATTAGGTCAGCCGCAAGTTCGTCCGCGCGAGGTCCCCGCCCGGGAGGTCAGATGTCCTACGAAAGCACCGCAGAGCCGTTCAAGGTCGGCTACCTGATGGACTTCACGCTTCCGCCGATGTTCCCCGAGGAGATGAAGGCAGACTTCACCCGCTGTTTCGACCTCGTCTTCGAAGAGGCCGTCGAGCACGGCTTAGTAGACCGGCCCGTCCAGATGATCTACCGCGAGGTTGAGGGTCTGCCCAAGGGCTCGGTCAAGTCAGTGATCGATGCGTTCGCTGAACTCGTCGACGAAGGCTGCTTGGTGGTGTTCGGACCGCACATCACTGACAATTGCGTGCCCACTCGAGAGGCGATCGAAGAGCGGTTCAAGGTGCCGGCGATCAGCGTCACCGGCACCGACGACTGGTTGGGTGAATGGACATTTTCCTTCCCGCAAGGATCGATGACCGACGAGCCGATCTTCATCGCGGACCTGGTTGCCAAACGCGGGCTCCGCGAAATCGGGGTTCTGGTCGAGCAGAACCTCATCGGCGAGAGCTATCTCAAAAATTTACGAAGCGCTTGCCGACGCAAGAACATTCGGATCGTTGCCGAAGCGGCGATCGCGCAGACCGCACAGGACATCAATGAAGCAGTGCGCACCCTTCACGATGCGAAAGCGGAAGCGATCGTGCACTTAGGCTTCGGTTTCGGGATTGTTTTCATCAACCCGGCGTTAGAAGCCGTCGATTGGGACCCGCCGAGATTCACCACCACGGCTTTCCAGAATGCGTGGGTCAACCCGATCATGTGGAACGCGTTCATGGGATGGATTGGGGTCGATCAGTACGACGAGGCGAACCAGATCGGCCAGGAGTTTCTCGACCGCTATGCGAAGAAGTACAACGGTCGACGTCCCGAGTATTGTGTGCCGCCGGTCAACCGAGACGTCGCCGCGACGTTGGTGCGGGCGTTCGCTGATGCCCACCCGCTCAGCCCACGTGGCGTCAAGGAGGCGCTGGAGCGCGTCAAGATGATGCCCGCTGCCGCAGGCGCGCCCGGGACCCGGGTGTCGTTCGGCAAATGGACTCGCCGGGCCTGGATGGGCGCCGGCTATCTGGTGGCACGGACCCTCGATGCCGACGGCATCAACTCGCATCTAGTCGAGCGCTTCGGAGAGGAAGGCTGACGCGGATGGCCACCGAACAATCTGCACCCTTAACAGCCGACGAGTCCGTCCCGCCGCGCGGCGGAAAGCGTAAGGGATGGGGCGGATGGGTCGCCGGGGCCGCTCTGGCGGCATTCACGCTGTTCTTCATCGCGAACCGCCGCGTTGCTCTCGACCCACGCGTCGCCAACCCGAACGTGCACGGGCGACCGCGACCGGTGAAGTTCACGTTCGGGCTGGACTACATCGGATTCCTGGACAGTGCCACCGTGGTGGCGCTGATCGTGCTACTCGTCGTGTTCATCAGGGGTTGGCGGCGCAATCCGGGCAGCCCAGTGATGTTGATGTTCTTGTGCACCACGCTGATTGTGTGGCAGGACCCGATCATGAACTGGTCACCGTTCGCGGTCTATAACCCCGACCTCGTCCACTGGCCGGAGTCGTGGCCGCTGGTCTCGCTGTCGCCGACCGTCGAACCATTCGTCGTATTCGGTTATGTCCTGTTCTATTTCGGGCCTTACTTCCCGGCGGTCTGGATTGTGCGCAAACTGCAAGCCAAGTACGGGCCGGAGGCGTTTGTGTCGCGCCACCCGCTAGTCAGTTTGGGCCTCCTCGCCCTGGTGATCGGCTTCATTTTCGATGCGTTCCTGGAGAACATTCTCATCCACTGGGGCATGTACATCTATTCGCAGGTGATCCCGTGGGGCTCGGTGTTCACCGGGACGACCTTCCAGTTCCCACTGATCTGGGAGTCGTTCTCGGTATGCTTTGTGATGGTGCCCGCGGCAATCCTCTGCTACCGCGACGACACCGGAAAGTCGGTAGCCGAGAAGCTTGCCGCGAAAGCCAAGATCTTCCCGAGCCGTCCGGTGCTGGGCACGTTCCTGGTGATGTTCGCCATCATTAACGTGTCCTACTTCGCCTACGGCGGATGGTTCTGGGGCATCAAAGTCAGTCATGCGGCGACTTCGGTGGCCTGTCCATGGCCCTATCCCGAAGCCAGAGTCTATGACCCGCAAGGCTTTTACGAAAAGGCAGGCGCCCAAGGCCCGTACTCGGTCGGCATTTGGTCGACCTGGGCAAGCGGTGAGCCGAAGGGGCGACCGCATGTCGACCCGCCGCCGCCGGGTGTAGGCGCCTGTGCGAGCAAGCATGGTTGAGCCGCGAGCGGTTGTCATCACCGGTGCGTCCCGCGGGCTGGGGTTTGCATCGGCGGTGCGCCTTTATCGCGAGGGGTGGCGCGTGGTCGCGGCCATGCGCACACTCGACCCCGGGCTTCCGCTGCTTCGGCAGGCGACCGGCGCCGCCGCGGATGACGACCGGCTGATCGGTGTTCAGCTCGACCTCTTGGACACCGCGTCGATCTCCGCGGCGGCCAAGACAATTGAAGACGTCGTCGGCGCCCCCTATGCCCTGGTGCACAACGCCGGGATCTCCGCTGCCGGAATGGTTGAGGAGACCGATATGGCCTTGTGGCAGAACATGTTGGCGACCAGTGTCCTGGGCCCCGTCGCGCTAACCCAGGCTCTGCTGCCGTCGATGCGGGCGGCCGGGGAGGGGCGCATCGTGCTGGTATCCAGCGCGGCCGGGGTACGCGGTCAACCCGGCACTGCGCCCTACTCGGCGGCCAAAGGAGCTCTGGAGCGGTGGGGTGAGTCGCTGGCCGTCGAGATCGCGCCGTTCGGATTGGGTGTCACCATCCTGGTGGCCGGCACGTACGAAACCGCCATCATCACCGACGCGGGCACCATGGACGATCGCGACTTCGAGGGTCCCTATGCCCGGCTGCACAACACCATGAACACCCGAGGACGGTTTGCGGTCAGTTTTGCCAGGCAACCCGAACGGTTCACCGAGGGCGTCGTCAAGGCGCTGGCTGACCAGAAGTCTTTCCGCCGCCGCGGTGTAGGCCCGGATGCCGCCATGCTTCTGGTGTTAAACAAGATCCTTCCGGCTGCTGGCATGCATCACGTATCTCGAATCGTGTTGGGCATACCCAGACAAGGCTCGATGCGCGGCGGAGCGTATCCGTTGCCTTTCGCCCAGAAAGCGATGGTGTTGGCTGCGCGGGTGCTTCCAGCGCCGGTGTTGCAACGGCTGGCGTCGCTGGCCACAAGAGTTTCGCCGAAGAACGCGCCCGAGAAATTGGACTGAAGGAGCCCTTATGGACCAGCTTTTCGACGACCTGGAGGACTTCGGTTCCTTCGACGATGCGATATCCGGCGACGTGCGCGACCCCTACACCGAACTGGCGCGGCTGCGCCACGAGGAACCGGTGCAGCGACTCGAAACCTCAGGTGCACTTCCCCACGAGGAGTCGCTACCGATGTTCATCGTGTATCGCCACGAGGATGTCCAGCAGATGCTCCGCGACAACGAGACGTTCTCCTCGGCGGCCGTCATCGCCGCGTTCGGTCCGGTGCTGGGTGAAGGGGTCATGCTCGGCATGGACGAGCCGCGGCACGGGCGGCTGCGTTCGTTGGTACAGAAGGCGTTTACGCAGAAGTCGCTGGCGCGCTGGGAAGACGAGTTGGTTGGTCGCGTGGCGAACAGCCTGATCGACAAGTTCGCGCCGAACGGCAAGGCTGATCTCGTCAAGGAGTTCACGTTTGACTATCCCAGCCAGATCATCGCCGGTCTGCTGGGTTTGCCGGAAGAGGACTACCCGCAGTTCCAGCGATGGTCGATCTCGCTGCTGAGCTGGCTGATGAACCCGGAACGCGGCCTTGCGGCCTCGGCCGCCCTGTGCGACTACTTCGCGCCGATCCTCGAGGCGCGGCGCGCCGAACCGAAGGATGATCTGATCAGCGCGCTCGGCGCGGCCGAGATCGACGGGGAGAAGCTGAACAACGAGGAGATCTTCTCGTTTCTGCGGCTGCTGCTGCCCGCCGGGGTGGAGACCACATATCGGGCGCTGGGCAGTCTGCTTTTGGCGTTGCTGTCTGATCCCGAGCAACTAGATGCCATCCGCGCGGACCGGTCGCTGCTGCCCCAGGCCATCGAAGAGGGCGTGCGCTGGGAGCCGCCGCTGTTGACCATCACCCGGGTGGCCACCCGTGACACCGAGCTCGGCGGGGTCGCGATCCCGGCCGGGGCGACGGTGATGCCGATGCTGGGTTCGGCCAACCGGCAAGAAGATCGCTATGACGATCCCGACACCTTCGACATCCACCGGCAGGCCAAGGCAAATCTAGGCTGGGGGCACGGCGTACACGTCTGCCTGGGCATGCACCTGGCGCGACTCGAAATGCGCACCGCCATCAATCTTTTGCTGGACCGGCTGCCGAATCTCCGGCTGGATCCCGACGGCAACGACCCGCACATCCGCGGGCAGGTTTTCCGGTCACCGACTTCCGTTCCGGTGCTCTTCGATGCCCAGTAGAACCCCTGTGCAGCGACCATCCGGTAAGGCTTCCCATAGGGTGATCTAGTCTAGCGATAAGGATCCCCACCTCCCGGTGCGCACTGCAGGGCCCCATCGACAGAGAGCGACAAACATGACTGAGGCTGTAAAGGTCCGCTTCGAGCCGAAGATGATGATCGACGGCAAGCTTGTCGACGGTCAGGCCGGCACCTTCACCAACATCAACCCGGCAACCGAGGAGTCGATCGGAGAAGTCGCCGACGCTTCGAAGGAAGATATGCACCGGGCTATCGACGCCGCCCGGCGGGCTTTCGACACGACGGACTGGTCGACCAACAGGGAGTTGCGCAAGCGTTGCCTGTTGCAGTTGCACGACGCGATAGAAGCAGAGAAGGAAGAGCTGCGCGAGGAGCTCATTCTCGAAGTCGGCTCGCCGCGGGCCATCACGTTCGGACCTCAGTTGGATGCGCCACTGGAAGATGGGCTGAAGTATCCTGCCAGGCTGATCGACGAGTACGCGTGGGAGACTGATCTGGGCGACAAGATGATCAGCCTTACCGGAGCGCTGACCACCCGCAAGGTGTGGCGGGAGCCGGTAGGCGTAGTCGGGGCGATCGTGCCGTGGAACTTCCCGTTCGAGGTCACGATCAACAAACTTGGCCAAGCGCTGGGGACGGGCAACACCGTGGTGCTCAAGCCGGCGCCGAACACCCCGTTCAATGCGACTCGTTTAGGTCGGCTGATCGCTGAAAAGACGGACATCCCAGCAGGTGTCGTCAACGTCGTCACCGCGTCCGATCACTTCGTGGGTGAGGAATTGACGCTGTCACCCAAGGTCGACCTGATTTCGTTCACCGGCTCGACGGTGGTCGGTAAGCGGATCATGGAAAAGGGCGCCGCGACCATGAAGCGGCTGTTCCTGGAGCTTGGTGGCAAATCGGCCACCATCGTCCTTGAGGATGCGGATTTCGGGTTGGCCTGCGCGATCGGCATCGCGCCGTGTATGCACGCGGGGCAGGGTTGCGCTAACCCGACCCGGATGCTGCTGCCGCGGTCCCGTTATGACGAAGGCGTGGCGATACTCAAGAGCATCTACGAGAACGTGATGCCGGGCGACCCGCAGGACCCTGGAACGTTGTGCGGTCCGCTGATTTCAGAAAGGCAGTTCGAGCGGGTTAAGGGTTACATCAACAAGGGTGTCGAAGAGGGCGCCACCGCGCTGGTCGGCGGGCCGGATGCGCCCACCGGCTTCGATAAGGGATATTACGTGCGGCCAACGCTTTTCACCGACGTCGACAACAAGATGACCATCGCCCAGGAAGAGATTTTCGGTCCGGTGCTGGCCGTCATCCCGTTCGACGACGAGGAGGATGCGATCCGTATCGCCAACGACAGTCCCTACGGGTTGGCCGGCAACGTGATGTCGGGCTCTCTCGAGCATTCGCTGGCGGTGGCCCGGCGGATCAAGGCCGGCTTCATGGGGGTCAATGGTGGTGCGCCGTACGGCGCTGACACTCCGTTCGGCGGATACAAGGCCAGCGGCGTGGGTCGCCAAAACGGTGTCGCCGGGTTCGACCAGTACACCGAGATCAAATCGGTGGGATATCCCGCCGGCTAGGAAGATACGAGGCCCGGCGTCGGGTGCCCACGACACACCCACCGTCCCGGTGCTCGGCTACGTTGTTTCCGTGATTAAGGCCCGCAAGTTATCGATTCAGTATGCGGCCGGGCTCGCATGCGCTCATTTGCTGGCTGTCGCCGATGCCGCCGCGATTGTGATACCGCTGCGCGACCGGACAGTAACTCAGGCATACGGGTACTTCGCCGCGAAGAACATGGTCATCGCAGCGGTTCTTGTCATTGTCGGAACTGTCGGGATCGCAGTAAGCGGCGTTTTGAACGTGGCTCCATCACTGCGGTGGTTTGTCCGCGATCAGCAACCAGACCTAGGTCAACGGCGTAATGCACTGCGACTCGTCAGGCGGCAGTCGCTGATCCTGGCAGCGACTTGGGCCGTAAGTGGCTTGATCTTTCTCGTACTGAACCTTGATGGCGGTATCTTGCTGGCGATAGCCACGCTGTTGGCAGTGGTGCTCGGCGGAATCGCGGCAGCAATCCTCAGTCTTTTGCTCACTCAGCGACCGCTTCGCCCAATTCTGATCGCCGCCAGTGAAGGCGCTGAGGGTGGAGTGATCGCCCCAAGCGTGCTGTTCCGCCTGGTGGGCATGTGGTTAATGGCCAGCGGGCTGCCATGTGCGGCTATCGCGGCTGTGGTTTTGATGCGGGCGAACGGTTGGATCATTCAACTGGGCGCGTCGGTCGAGATGCCGATCTTGGTGGTAACACTTGCCGCTGTGTTAGTTGGGCTTCCGACGATGATCCTGACCTCGCGATCGATTTCAGACCCGATAGGGGAGGTGGTCGACGCGATGGCGCAGGTCGAACAAGGCCGGATCGACACCTCCGTTGGAGTCTACGAGCGCTCTGAAATCGGCCGACTGCAAGGCGGTTTCAATCGAATGGTGGCCGGGATCGCCGAGCGCGACCGGTTGCGCGATTTGTTCGGTCGTCACGTCGGGGTAGACGTGGCCCGCCGCGCCATCGAAGAGGGAACCTCGTTGTCAGGAGACGTGCGAGAAGCGGCAATCCTTTTCATCGATTTGGTGGACTCGACGAAATTGGCGGCGAGTCGCCCGCCACGAGAGGTCGCCGAGGTTCTCAATGACTTCTTCCGAATTGTTGTCAACGCCGTCGATGAAAGGCACGGCTTTGTCAACAAATTCCAGGGCGACGCCGCACTGGCTGTCTTCGGGGTGCCGCTACCTTCGGACGAAGCTGCGGCAGAAGCACTGGCGACGGCACGCAGTTTACGGAGTCAACTTGGCAGGCTGCCCCTGGTCGACTTCGGGATCGGTGTTTCGGCAGGTCCGGTCTTTGCCGGCAACATCGGTGCCGAAAACCGCTACGAGTACACCGTAATTGGGGACGTCGTCAACGAGGCGGCGAGGCTGGCCGACCTCGCCAAAACGTCAGACTGCCGGATTGTGTGTTCGGCCGCGGTGATAGATCGCGCCGACACCGCCGAGCACCGACACTGGCAGTCAAGCGGCGAGACCGTGCTGCGGGGCCGGTCGGAACCTACCCAAATCTGGACACCATCGGACGGCCAATAGCCGAGATCGGTTGCTCCATAAACGGTTTATCAACCGGATCGGCTCGCTCATTGACGACCGGAATGCTTCAGGCTAGTGTTGAAACAAATATTCGGTTCATTCGATAGGCGAAAACTGTCGCGACATATCCCACAACAAATTGTGTTGAGGCTGACTTAGGAATGGCGTAATGACCGTCGATCGCAACCTGGTGTTTGGTGCTGTCGCCAGTCAGCGGCGTCAGATCGCTGATCTGATCGATGATCTAGATGACCGACAGTTGGCCACACCCAGTCTCTGCGCTGGCTGGGATGTCAAGACGGTGGCAGCCCATGTGCTTAGCGTGTTCGCGGACAGCTTCTGGGTTTTCATGGGACGCGCGGCCCGGTGTAGGAGCATGGCTCGCGCGATTGATGAACTTGCGCGTCGCCGCGCCGAACTGCCGACCAGCGAAATCACTGCCACGCTGCGCCGGGACGCCGATTATCCGCTCAGCCCGCCGCTGTTCGGGCCGCTTGACCCGCTCGCCGATATCCTGGTGCATAGCGGTGATATCAGGATTCCCCTCGGGTTACCCTTCCACCCCGATCCCATGCTTGGCGCATTGGCGCTGAACTTTCTGACCGGGCCGTGGCCATTTGGTTTCGTGCCATTGGGCCGGCTCCGGGGCATTTCTCTGCAGGGTACAGACATTGATCGCTCGTGGGGCGGTGGAGCTGAGATCCGTGGGCCGGTCGCCGCTCTGATGATGAGCGTCGTCGGCCGTACAGCCCTGTTCCACATGCTCGACGGGCCAGGCGTACCGCTGTTACGTCGTCGGCTGGCTGGCTGACAACTCGAAGCGTCGCGGCCGCGACTCCACGGTCATAACTTGACCAAATCTTTGTTCAGTTCTAGATTTGGAACTGAAGACGACTTGGAAAGATATGACGACAGATGACAAGGGCAGCCTCGATTCCGCCGGCTGGGATCCTGAATTCACCAAACGGTTGATCAACGCAGCAGCCCCGTTGGCCAAACGCTGGTTTCGACCCGAAGTGCGGGGCTTGAAATCATTGCCGTCCAGCGGGGGAGCGCTGGTGGTTTCCAACCACTTTGGTGGCATGCTCACCCCCGATGTGCTGATTTTCGCCTCGGCCTTCTATGAAAATTTTGGCTACCAGCGCCCCCTCTACACTCTCGGTCACGATGGACTCTTCGCCGGACCGTTGTCTGATTGGGTGACGCGCGTGGGTCTGATCCACGCCGGCCAGAAGAACGCTGCCGCAGCGCTGCGCTCAGGCGGCGTTGTTCTGACATTTCCCGGGGGAGTCTACGACGCGTATAGGCCGACCCACTCCCAGAACGTCATCGACTTCAACGGTCGCGCGGGCTATGTCAGGATCGCGGTGGACACCAGAGTGCCGATCGTGCCGACGGTGTCGATCGGTGGTCAAGAGAGCCAGTTGTTTCTGAATCGCGGGACCTGGCTGGCAAAAAGACTGGGTCTCGGGCGGCTGCGCTCGGATATCTTGCCCGTGACTGTCGGGTTTCCGTTCGGCCTAAGCATGCTCCTGCCGATCAACGTCCCGTTGCCGACGAAAATCGTCACCCAGGTGCTAGAGCCGATCGATCCATTCGTGCAGTTCGGCGAGAACCCCGACGTCGAGCAGGTTGATGCTCACGTTCGATCGGTAATGCAGCAGGCTCTGGACCAGTTGGCCAGGGAGCGGCGGCTTCCGGTGATTGGCTGACAGCATTAAACGGCGCTGGCTCGGGGCATCGCCGTGCGCAACTCGATCAAATCACCGGAAAGCCCCGAAGCATGACGTATTTCAGAGAATGCGTGAAACATCGCGTCGGTGACCTCGTGGATGTCGTCGAGGGTGCGATCGTCGGCGATCACCGAGATGTTGAGCTGGTCGACGTAGCTCCACACCGTGATGTTCATGCCACATCCGGGCGGCGGTGGACCAGCCGAATAGATCTCACTGACCGGAGCGCCGCCGAAGTGGCCGCGCTCGCGTGGGCCTGCCGCGTTCGAGATTGGAAGATTGAAGAGCCTGTTCCGGCCGCTTCTTTTCGACAACCATCGAAAGACCGAGGGAGCCGCAACGGGTGGCAGATACGCAACTAATCTGCCGTACGTCTCAGGACCGAGCAATTCATAGTCTTCCTTGGCGATCGCGCTGGCCAGCGAGGTCAGCCGGACCCGCTCCACCGGATCGTCGATGTGCACCGGGATCGACACGGCCATCCCGCTCAGCTCGTTGCCGGTGATCCGGTCCGATGATTTGTTGGTACTGGCCAGGATTGACGCGACGAGCGGACGATCGGCCCTACCGTCATAACGGAGCAATAGCTCGCGTAATGCTCCCGCTGCGATCGCCAGTACGACAACGTTGAGGGTGATTTGCAGGTGCTTGGCGGTCTCTTTTACCTGTGCGAGTGAGAGTGTCGCGGTCGCTAACCTCCTCGCCGGCGACACCACGTGGTTGATGAATGTCGGCGGCGCCTGCAAGGGCCGGGCCAGGTCTTGTTGCTCCCGTCGCCGTGAGTTCCGGTTCATCCGCCAAAAGCCCGAAGCGGCGTCTTTGAGCACTGCCGGCAGTGCTGCGATCTGCTGTGCATGGTCTCGCCCGGCTGCCCGTATCAGTTCGGTTCTGCTCGGCGGTACACAATTGTCGACGCTCGTGGGGATAACCGGCACGGGCTCTTTCGGATCCATGGCGCTGGCAAGGAGATTCGCCGATGCCACCCCGTCGGCCAATGCATGGTGGACCTTGCCGATCAGCGCGAACTTCTGATCTGCCATGCCTTCGGCGAAGTAAAACTCCCACAATGGGCGGCGCCGGTCCAGCGGGGTGCTGGCGACCTGCCCGATGACTTCGTCGAGCTCTCGCCGACCGCCGGGCGCTGGTACTCTCACTCGCCGCAGGTGGTAGTTGAGGTCAACGTCGCAATCCTCCAGCCACATCGGGTGATGCAGCCGCCACGGAATGTCGACAAGCTGGTAGCGGAAGGGGTCGAGCAGAGGCAGCCGTTCGCGGAACGTGCGACGGACGAGCTCGAAACTGAACTCGCCCTCATAATGCGCGGTATCGATGACGGCGACCTTCAACGTATGGGTGTGCAGGTTCGGCGTCTCGCTGTACAGCAGCAGTGCATCCATGCCGTTCAGCCGCTTCACAGCACACCCCGTCCGTCCGTTTCGTCACTTTAGTCGGACGGCAGTGACGTGCGAGCATTATGGCAAGGCCCATTCGAGCCAGCCCGGCCGCAGCTCATGCCGTATGGCTTACAGTTGTCGGGTCAGTCGGACGTGGATGTCCGACTATCGATGTCACCCGGAGGTGTGTGTCGGCGATGGGGCTTGAACCCAAGACATGGGCGAGTACCGCGATTGCTATTCCCCGCTACCCGCGCGACATCACTTCCGAGTGGCTATCAGCTGCCCTGAGCAGGGACGGTAAGGCTGCGCGGGTGTCCGTGGTGGACGTCAAGGCCATCGGTACGGGACAGACCGGTGCCACCTATCGGGTGGCGGCGAAGTATGCGGGTGGTGCGGACGGCTTGCCTGACACATTCGTGATCAAACTGCCTGCTCAGGACGACACGGTGCGTGATCGAGTGATCATCGGCTACCGCAGCGAGTGTGCGTTCTACGCCGCAGTCGCCGACCGGGTGCGGGTGCCTACGCCGGAGTGCTTTTACTGCGAGATCAGCGAGGACGCGATGAACTACGCCCTGTTGCTCGCCGATCAGGCGCCGGCGACGCAGGGCGACCAAATCGCGGGCTGTGGTGAGCAGGAGGCGCGGCTGGCCGTCACGGCGCTGGCCGGCCTGCACGGGCCCAGCTGGTGTGATCCGGTCTGGCTGGATTTCGCGGGGATTGCCTTCACCCGACCCGATGAAGCATCAGCCAAAGGTCTGGGCGAGGTAGCAAGAATGAGCCTCGACATCACCGTGGACAAGCTCGGCGACCGCATGAGTAGGGCTGACCGAGAAACCTTCAGCGCCGCAATGGGTTTGGTGGCGCCGTGGCTGCTGGCCGAGCAGGATCGGTTTGCCCTGCTACACGGCGACTACCGTCTCGACAACATGCTGTTCTATCCGGACGCCAGCAGGGTCACGGTGGTGGATTGGCAGACACTCGGGGTGGGGCTGCCCGCACGTGATCTCGCGTACTTCACCGCAACCAGCCTCAAGCCGGAGCTGCGCTCAGTCATCGAGAGAGACCTTGTCGACGTCTACCATCGGGCTCTCATCGGCTATGGGGTTATCGACTATGACCGCGAAACCTGCTGGCGTGATTACCGGCTCGGCATGCCGCAGGCGCTGCTGATCTCAGCGTTGGGCTTCGCCTTCGCCGCCGGTACCGACCGCGGTGACGACATGGTGCTGACCATGTTGTCGCGCGGTTGCCGCGCGATCCGCGACCTGGGGACACTAGATCTGATCGGATAGCGAGCTGTCACGGCGAGCGTGCACAGAATGCCGCGTTTATCGGCGTGTCGGCGCGCAAACACGCGCGCTCGGCGAGACGGCGGATTATCAGTATTGCGTGGAACCTTGGTCAACCGAGATCGCCGCTGCGGTGACGTTTCGTGATTCGTCGCTGGCCAACCAGCACACTGCGTCCGCGATGTCTTCGGGTTGGGCCACCCAGTTCGGTAGAAACGGAGTGAGCACGTTCGCCAACTGCGGATAGGTTTCGGTCGCCTTGGCTACCGCCTCGACCATGTCGCCGCTTCCCATCGCGGTATTGACCGGACCGGGGTGCACGCTGTTGACCCGGATTGAATGCCTGCCCAATTCGGCGGCGAAAGCCCGCGCCATCCCGGTTACGGCGTGCTTACTCGCGGTGTAGTGCACCATGAACGGCTGCATCTTGATGCCGGCTGCCGAGCTGATCAAGATGATGGACCCACCGCGACCGCCGTCGATGATTTTCTGTGCCCCGGCCATCACCGTGTTCCAGGTTCCCGTCACGTTGACGTCCATCACGTCGCGAAATGATTCGGGAGTGATCTCGTTCCACACCTGCGGAGCCGAGATGCCCGCGTTGGCGACGATGACGTCCAGTCGCCCGAGCGCGGCCACGCCCTTTTTTACCGCGTCACGCAACCCGTCGGAGTCACGAATATCGATCGCCGACGGGATAATTCGACGGTTGGTAGCTTCGACGAGACGAACGGTCTCGGCCAGGTCCTCGGGGGTTGCCGAATCGTAGGACACACACGGCGGAAGCTTGGCCGCCACGTCGACGGCGATGACGTCTGCACCCTCGCGGGCCATCCGAACGGCGTGCGCGCGGCCCTGGCCTCGTGCCGCTCCGGTGATCAACGCCACTTTGCCCGTCAGCCGGCCGCTCATCTGCGCTCCATATCGTGAAGGCCACTGTAACGCCAACGACAATACGTCATTGCTTACGCTGGGCCGCCTTCACCAGGTTCGATCCGATAATCAACCGCTGAATCTCGCTGGTCCCCTCGTACAGCCGCAGCAGACGAACGTCGCGATAGATCCGCTCCACCGGCACCTCGCGCATGTATCCACTCCCACCGTGAATCTGGACGGCGAGATCGGCGACCGTTCCGGCCATCTCGGTGCAGAACACTTTCGCCGCCGATGGTGCGATCCGCCGGTCCTGGTCGGTGATCCACAGCCGAGCCGCATCACGAACGAGGGCACGACCGGCCATGACTCCGGTCTGCTGGTCGGCGAGCATCGCCTGCACGAGCTGAAAGTTGCCGATGGCTGTGCCGCCTTGGGTGGCGGTCGCCGCGTACGTCACGGATTCGTCCAATGCCCGCTGGGCGGTTCCCACGGCCAGCGCCGCGATGTGGATCCGCCCGCGGGCCAGGGAAGTCATCGCCGCCCGATAGCCGATGTCCTCGCTGCCGCCGACGAGGGCGCTGGTTGGGACGCGCACGTCGGTGAAGCGGACGTCGGCGGTCCAGGCGCCTTCTTGTCCCATCTTGGCGTCCTTGGTGCCGACCTCCACTCCGGTCGCGTCCGCCGGAACCAGGAAAACAGCGATGCCCGGTCCGGCGTCGTCGGCAGGACGGGTGCGGGCGAAGACCACAAACAGATCCGCAACCGGTGCGTTGGTGATGAACCGCTTCTCACCGGAAATGACCCAATCCGAGCCGTCGCGAACGGCTTTGGTGCGCAAACCTGCCGGGTTGGATCCGGCCCCCGGCTCGGTCAACGCGAACGAGGCAACCTTTCCGGACGCCAATGCTTCCAGCCAGCGGCCCTTCTGCTCGTCGGTGCCAAACCCGACCAGAACTTGGCCAGCGATGCCGTTGTTGGTGCCGAACATCGAGCGAAGGGCCAGCGAGGTGTAGCCCAGCTCCATCGCCATCTCGACATCCTGGGTGATATCGAGCCCGAGGCCGCCCCACTCCTGCGGAATCGCGTACCCGAATAACCCCATGGCCGTTGCCTGGTCCCGGAGATCATCTGGCACCTGGTCAGTGGCCAGAATTTCCTGCTCCCGCGGGACAACGACGGTCCGGACGAACTGCCTAGTCTGCTTGAGGATCTGCTGGAAATCTTCGTCGTCAACGACGGCAGCGGCCATGGATCGGCTCTCCTTCCCGGGCCCTAGCAGGGGTGTCATCGTAGCGGGCAGGCGTGATCATATATGAAATATGATGTGCGATGATGTTTCGGGTTCGGGTGTATGTGGGGAGACAGGTGATCAGGTGTCGTTGCTCAAAGGTCAGACCGCGGTAATCACCGGCGGTGCCCAAGGACTGGGCTTTGCCATCGCGGAGCGCTTCATTGCCGAAGGGGCACGAGTTGTGCTCGGCGACGTAAATCTCGAGGCAACCGAGTCCGCGGCGGTGCAGCTTGGCGGCGACAGCGCGGCCCTGGCGGTGCGCTGCGACGTAACCTCCGCCGTCGACGTCGACACGCTGGTGACGACCGCGGTGGACCGGTTCGGCGGGTTGGACATCATGGTCAACAACGCCGGCATTACCCGCGATGCGACGATGCGAAAGATGACCGACGACGAATTCGATCAGGTCATCGCGGTGCATCTAAAGGGGACCTGGAACGGGCTGCGGAAAGCAGCGGCGATCATGCGGGAGAACAAACGCGGCGCGATCGTGAACATGTCGTCGCTGTCCGGAAAGGTCGGGATGGTCGGCCAGACCAACTACTCGGCGGCCAAGGCGGGCATCGTGGGCATGACTAAGGCCGCCGCCAAGGAACTTGCCCATCTCGGTGTGCGGGTCAACGCGATCGCCCCCGGCTTGATCCGATCCGCGATGACCGAAGCCATGCCGCAACGCATTTGGGATGCAAAAGTCGCGGAGGTACCGATGGGCCGGGCCGGTGAGCCCAATGAGGTCGCCAACGTCGCGTTGTTCTTAGCCTCCGACCTGTCCTCCTACATGACCGGGACGGTGCTCGACGTGACCGGGGGGCGGTTCATGTGAGCACGCGCGAAGCCGTCATCTGCGAGCCGGTTCGGACACCGATCGGCCGCTACGGGGGAATGTTCAAATCGCAGAGCGCAGTTGACTTGGGCGTCGCCGCACTCACCGGGCTTCTGGACCGAACCGGCGTTGCCCCCGAATCGGTGCACGACGTGATTCTCGGCCACTGCTATCCCAGCAGTGAAGCACCGGCGATCGGGCGAATCGTCGCACTCGACGCCGGGCTACCGGTCACGGTTCCCGGCATGCAGGTCGACCGCCGCTGCGGATCGGGCCTGCAGGCGGTGATCCAGGCATGTTTGCAGGTGAGCGCGGGCGACTGTGATGTGGTCGTCGCAGGCGGTGCGGAGAGCATGAGCAACGTCGCCTTCTACTCCACCGACATGCGTTGGGGATCCCCCCGCAACGGCGTGCACTTGCACGACGGGCTCGCCCGCGGACGCACCACCGCCGGTGGTCGTCACTACCCGGTGCCCGGCGGGATGTTGGAGACGGCCGAAAATCTGCGCCGGCAGTACGGCATCTCGCGACATGAGCAGGACGAACTCGCGGTGGCGTCGCACCAGCGGGCGGTGGCCGCCCAGAAGGACGGCATCCTGGCCGAGGAGATCATTCCGGTGACCGTGCGCTCCCGTCGAGGCGAGGATTTGATCGACACCGACGAGCATCCTCGCCCCGACACCACGGTGGAATCGCTGAGCAAGCTCAAACCAGTTCTGGCCGAACATGATCCAGAGGCAACTGTGACCGCCGGAAACGCAAGTGGGCAAAACGATGCGGCGTCGATGTGTCTGGTGACGACACCGGAGAAGGCCGACGAACTGGGCTTGCTGCCGCTGGTCCGGCTGGTGTCCTGGGGTGTCGCTGCCGTGGCGCCCCACGTGATGGGCATCGGCCCGGTACCCGCTACCCAGGTCGCGCTGGCCAAAGCGGGACTGCAATTGAGCGACATCGACCTCATCGAGCTCAATGAAGCGTTCGCCGCGCAGGCTCTTGCCGTGATGCGGGAGTGGTGCTTCGGCTCCGCCGACCGGGACCGAACGAACGTACGCGGCTCGGGAATATCGCTGGGTCATCCGGTCGGCGCGACCGGCGGCAGGATGCTGGCCACGCTGGCCCGCGAGCTCAATCGGCGCGAGGCGCGCTATGGGTTGGAAACCATGTGCATCGGTGGCGGGCAGGGACTTGCTGCGATCTTCGAACGGGTCGGATCCTAAGTGAGTATGCCGTTGGCCGACCTGACCGTCGTGGAAGTCTCCAGCTTCGTGGCAGCGCCGTTATGCGGCATGACGTTGAGCCAATTAGGTGCGCAGGTGATCCGCGTCGATCCCATCGGCGGCGCATCCGATGTCCACCGCTGGCCACTGGCCGCCAGCGGAACGTCGATTTACTGGACCGGCTTGAATAAGGGAAAGCGCTCGGCCATCATCGATTTGCGTTCACCCGAGGGACAACAGTTGGTCCAGCGGCTGATCGTCGAGGGCGACGGTGTCGTGGTAACCAACGCTTCCGGACTGTCGTGGTTGTCGTTCGAGCAACTGGCCGCGATACGCGCTGACGTGATCCACGTGCAGCTGCTCGGCCGGCACGACGGCTCTACCGGCGTGGACTACACGGTTAATGCGGCGACCGGATTCCCGTTGGTCACCGGCCCGGCGAACCATGGCGACCCGATCAACCACGTGCTGCCGGCCTGGGATGTGAGCTGTGGCCTGTACGCCGCGCTCGCCGTGGTCGCCGCGATACGTCGCCGCGACCATTCCGGAGCCGGCGCGCAGGTCAGCATTGCCTTAGAGGATGTCGCGTTGGCCACTGCGGGCAACCTGGGGTGGTTGACCGAGCCTCAGGTGAACGGCACTGAGCGCCAACGCCTCGGCAACGCGATCTATGGCCAGTACGGTCAGGACTTCACCAGTCGGGACGGTGTCGCGTTCATGGTCGTCACACTGACCAAGCGTCATTTTCGCGACCTTGTCGAGGTCTCGGGTACCAGTGCAGCCGTGTCGGCGCTCGCCGAGTCGCTCGGTGTCGACTTCACCGACGAGGGCGAGCGCTATCGCTACCGTGAGGTGCTCAGTGGTCTCTTCGCGACCTGGTTTGCCGAACACACCGCCGAGGAGATCACCAACACCCTGTCGGCCACCAGCGTGTTGTTCGAGCGCTACCGAACCTTCGCTCAGGTCGTCGAAGACCAACGGGTCACCGCGAATCCGCTGTTTTCCCGGCTGCACCAAGACGGCATCGGCGACTACCTCGCACCGGGGATGCCGGCCATATTCGACGGTTGCCATCTCGCGAGTGAGCCTGCGCCCAGACTCGGTGGCGACACCGCCGACGTTCTCACCGCGCGATTGGGATTGAGCGCAGGCGACGTTGAGCGGCTGACCAACGCGAAAACGATCGCCTGCTGACCTGAGGAGAAAGGCGCCGCATGACCAAACTTGCCCAGACGGTCGGCCTGACCGAATTTCAAAGCGAGATCATTGCCACGGTAAGGCAATTCGTCGAGAAAGAAGTCATTCCCAATGCGGCGGAACTCGAGCGCACCGACACCTATCCGCAGGCCATCGTGGACCAGTTGCGGGAGATGGGCCTTTTCGGCCTGATGATCCCGGAGGAGTATGGCGGGCTGGGCGAGTCGCTGCTGACCTACGCGCTGTGCGTCGAAGAGCTGGCACGCGGCTGGATGAGCGTCTCAGGGGTGCTCAATACCCACTTCATCGTCGCCTACATGCTGCGTCAACATGGCACCGACGCGCAGAAGCAGCGGCTTTTGCCACGCATGGCGGTCGGTGAGGTTCGCGGCGCGTTCTCGATGTCCGAGCCGGAGTTGGGCTCCGACGTCGCTGCGATCCGTACCCGCGCCACGCTCAACAACGATGGCAGCTACACCATCAATGGCCAGAAGATGTGGCTGACCAACGGCGGCAGCTCGACTTTGGTGGCGGCGCTGGTTCGTACCGACGAGGGAGCCGAAACACCGCACCGCAATCTGACCGCATTCCTCATCGAGAAGCCGACCGGCTTCGGCGAGGTGGCACCCGGTCTGGTGATACCCGGCAAGATCGACAAATTGGGATACAAGGGTATCGACACTACCGAGCTCATCTTCGACGGTTACCGGGTCAGCGCCGACGACGTCCTGGGCGGTACCCCGGGTCGGGGCTTTTACCAGATGATGGACGGCATCGAAGTGGGCCGAGTCAACGTGTCGGCCAGGGCCTGCGGAGTGGCCATTCGCGCCTTCGAGCTGGCCGTGCGTTACGCCCAGCAGCGCCATACCTTCGGCAGGCCGATTGTCGAACATCAGGCCATCGCATTCCAAATCGCCGAGATGGCAACCAAAGTCGAGGCGGCGCATCTGATGATGGTCAATGCGGCGCGGTTAAAAGATTCCGGTGAGCGCAACGATGTCGCCGCGGGCATGGCGAAATATCTCGCCAGCGAATTCTGCTCGGAGGTCACCCAGCAGAGCTTCCGCATCCACGGTGGCTACGGGTACTCCAAGGAGTATGAGATTGAGCGGTTGATGCGTGACGCGCCGTTTTTGCTCATCGGCGAGGGAACCAGCGAGATACAGAAGTCGATCATCAGTAAGCGGCTGCTCGCCGAGTATCGGATTTGACCGTGAGCGTTCCGGATTTCGCCACACGGCCTCAGCTCTCCGAAGATGTTGCGCGTTTTGTGCGTAGGCGGATCTTCGACGGTACCTATTCTGCGGGCGAGTACGTCCGGCTGGACCAATTGGCCGCGGAGTTGGGGATTAGCGTCACGCCGGTGCGTGAGGCCCTGTTCGAGCTCCGCGCCGAGGGGCTGCTTGCTCAGCAGCCACGCCGTGGTTTTGTGGTGTTGCCGGTGACCGGTCGGGATCTCGCCGATGTCGCCAACGTGCAGGCGCACGTTGGCGGCGAACTCGCCGCGCGGGCGGCCATCAACATCGACGCCGACCAACTACGCGAACTCAAAGCGATTCAGGCTGACCTCGAGGAAGCCTATGCCGACCGGGACGACGAGCGAACGGTTCGTCTCAATCACGAGTTTCATCGCGCGATCAACGTTGCCGCGGACTCGCCCAAGCTGGCTCAATTGATGTCGCAGATCACCCGCTATGCGCCGGAGTCAGTGTTCCCCACCATCGCGGGTTGGCCAGACCAGTCGATAAAAGACCATCGCCGGGTGCTGGCAGCGTTGGCTAAACACGACGGGGAACTTGCTCGCAAAGCCATGTCGGAGCATCTTGCCGCCGGCGCTGCGCCGTTGATCGAGCACCTGGTCGAACATGGCGTCGTCGATGATACAAACCGTCCGAATTCGCATCGGCGTACGCCGTAGCGTCTGTGACAGGTGCTGTTGTGACTCTTGGAACTCAGCATTATTGAGCAGGCCAAGCTTCAGTCATCCCTGTTCGGCATTGGTGCCGGCCAGTAACTCGCGCAGCCGGGAAGTATCGACTTTGCCGGTCGGACCGCGCGGAATCGCGTCATCGGAGCGGACCACTAGCCACCTCGTCGGCACTTTGAACGAGCTGAGCAGCGCACGGGCAGATTGGCGGAGCTGCTGGGCAGTTCTCGCGGAGGCGTTGCACACCACCACTGCGCCGACCTGATTCCCCTGCTCGCCAATTATGTTGGTGACGAAAGCGCTATCAACACCGTCGATCTCGCATAACGCATGCTCGACCTCGGCGGGATAGACGGTGGCGCCGCTGATCTTGAACATGTCGTCGGATCGTCCGTCGTAGAACAGGAAGCCGTCGTCGTCGAGCCGGCCGAGATCACCGGTGGGGTAGAAGCCGTCGGCGGTGAACAGCTCTTCGCGGCTGCGCCGGCATACTCCACGGAGGGTGTGCGGTCCCCGAATCTCGATCATCCCGACAGTTCCCGCCGCGACGGGGTCGCCGGTGTCGGGGTCGGTGATCCGTACTTCCATTCCAGGGAATGGCTTGCCGCAACTGCCCCATGCGGAGCGCGGCATATCGGTGTCGGCGGGGTAGCCGCAGTAAGGTCCGAAAGATTCCGTCATTCCGAACAGCGTTGCCCGGGCGCCGGGCTGGGCACGCTGTTCGGGCGGCAGCAGCGCCTCCAGACTGCCGGGGCGCAGCGCAGACAAATCCGTTCGGACCCGCCGCGGGTGACGCGCCAGGGCCTCGGCCTGATCGGGCCAGCCGCGAAACAGCGTCACCTGCTCCTGCTCCAACAGTGCCAACGTGGCCTCCGGTTGCGGGATCTCTTCGGTCACCAGGGTGGCGCCGGCCGCCAGCGCCGAGAGCACGCCACTGCCGAAGCCGCCCACCCAGAAGAACGGCATCGGCAGATACAGCCGGGTGTCAGCATTGATGCAACGGCTTGCCAAACCGGATCGCACGGCGCCCAACGCATTACCGTGGGAGTGCACGACGCCCTTGGGCGGACCGCTGCTGCCGGAAGTGAACATGATGACTATCGGGTCGCTGGGCGTCACCGTCGCCGTCAGCGCGTCGACCAGGCGACGGGCCTGCGCGCCGGGAGTAGCGCCCGCTAGCCGGTCGGCAGACCAAATGTGGCGCAGCGCGGGAAGTTCGGGGTGCTGCAGCGTTGCGGCCAACTCGCGCACGCCAAGCGCCGACCCAAGATCGTCGAGATACCGGTGGCCGCGGAATTCCTCGACACTGATCAGCAACTGCACCGAAGCAGTGCGCAACTGCGCCAGCAATTCCCTGGTCGGCAACAGCGTGCTCAACGGGACCAGCACCGCGCCGATCCGGGTCAGCGCGATCGCGACCTGCACCCAGCGGACACCGTTGGGCATCACCAGTCCCACCCGGGTGCCTTTGCCGATGCCCGCTTCAAGCAGGCTGGCCGCCAAATCATGTGTGGTGGTGTCGAGTTCACGGTAACTGAGTCGGCAGGCGGGATCGATCACCATCAGCTTGGCGGCGTCGTGGGATGAGCGGAACCTCACCAGCTCGTCGATGGTGCGGGCGATCGGCACGTCATCCGGCATCAAACGCCCTCTTAATTTGCTGCAGGTTGACCTTGCCGCTGTCCAATAGCGGAACCTCGGCTGCCGGGATGGCTGCGAACCGCTTGGGAATCTTATACGCCGAAAGTTCGGCGGCGAGGTCGTGTCGAACGGTGGCTTCGTCGAATCGTGCGCCGTTCTCCAGGACGACGACTGCCGCGACCAGCTGCCCGCGCCCGGAATCGGGGATTCCGAATACATGTGCCACAGCACCGTCGGTGACCTTGGCAATGGCCTTCTCCACCTCGGCGGGCGAAACGTTGGCGCCGGCGGTTTTGATCATCGAATCCTGCCGGCGGATGAAATACACGAAACCTTCGCAGTCGACGGCGACCAAGTCTCCGGTGTGGAACCACCCGTCGGCGTCGAAGCATTCTTCGCGGCTGCGTTTGTAGTACCGCTGCATCAGGCAGGGGCCGCGGATGCAAAGCTCACCGAGCGCTCCGTCCTCGATCGGCGTGCCGGTGTCGGGATCGACGACCTTGGTCTCGAGATCTGGTGCTGGCTTGCCAAAGGAACCTCGGCGATGCTCCGGTTGGTCGCTTTCGTCGCCGCTAATCAGCACGACACTGCCGGCTTCAGTCAGCCCGAGCATGTTGTGCCGCAGCTCCGGATCGGTCGGACGTGCTTCGGGCGCCATGATTGGATACAGGTTGCCGCGCCGCATCGACGAGAGGTCGCGCCCATCGAAACTGGGGTGTCGCGTCAGATGCGCGACCGTGGTGGCGAATCCGTTGGTGACGGTTGGTCTCTCGGCCTCGAGCAGATCAAGCGTCTGGCCGCCGTCGCCGGCGTTGGAGCACACAAGCGTCGATCCCGCGACCAGTGTGGCAAGCAACGCGAATCCGAATCCGCCGATCCAGAAGAACGGAGAGTTGCAGAACAGCTTGTCCGCGGCGGTCAGGCCCCGGATCGCGTTGAGATTCTTCTGATGGTTGAGCAGCCCGGCGTGAGTGTGCACCACCCCCTTGGGGGCGCCCGTCGTGCCCGAGGTGTAGACGATCGCCAGTGCATCATTGCCGTCGACATCGTCTTCCATTGCCGTCAAAAGCGGTTCATCGACCGTCTCGGCCAATTGACAGGCGCGTCCCCCATCAAATAACACATGCCGCAATTGTGGTGCGGCGGTGCTGAATAGCCGATCATCAAGGTCGAGCTTGGAATCGGCCAATGCGTCCGCGAGCCGTTGCACATAGTCGTTAGAGCGGTAAGAGGCTGCGGCAAGAAGGATTTCAGTATCGCTGTCGACCAGTTGGTCACGGAGTTCCCGCGCGGTGGTGAAGGTAGAAAACGGGACAACAACTGCGCCGATCCGCGCAGCTGCCAGCATGGCGACGACAAACGCTATGCCGTTGGGATAGAGCAGTCCGACATGGCTACCCTTTCCGGCGCCGAGAGCGACTAGCCCACGTGCCACTCGCGCGGAGTGACGCTGCGCTTCAGCGTAACTGATGCGTTCGGCGTCGCAGATCAGTAGCGGGTGGTCGGCTCTGCGGCGGGCATGATCCCGCAGAAATTCGCCGAGGGTCGGCGAGTCAGTCGCCATGGTGGACCTGCGTCACGGAGGTAGGGTTGACGAAGAAGCGTCGGATCGCGTTCAGATCTGGCTTACCCGATGGTGTTCTGGGTAGCTCGGCGACGATAGTGATCTCGGTGGGAATCTCGTAGCGCGCCAGTCGGGCTCGGAGGTAGTCGGCGAGTACACCGGCGTCCGCCGACCCTGGCTTTCGCAGTTCCACCATGGCCACCGGTGTCTCACCGAGTCGCTCGTCGCGCCGGCCCACCACTGCGGCGTCTGCCACGGCGGGATGATTCTCCAGTGCGACGCGCACGTCGTCGGGCATCACCTTGAAGCCGCCCCGGATGATGGCCTGATCGGCGCGGCCGACGATCCACAGGAAGCCGTCGGCATCGACGCGAGCCATATCCGTGGTGCGCATCCATTCCGCGGCGGGGCCTAGCTGCCCCGGTTTAACCTCCAGCACGCCGATCTGGCCGGTCCCGAGCGGTGTGCCGTCCTCGGCGACTACCCGTAATTGAGCCCCGGAATTGGCGCGCCCGACGCTGCCGCGTTTGATCCGCCAATACTTCTGATGGTCGGCGAGCGTCCAGCCGGCTACACCTCCGCCGAATTCGGTTGCGGCGTAGGAGGTCAGCACCGGGATTCCATATTTTTCGGTGAACGCGTCGGCATCCTCGGCCGATAGTGGTGCGGTACCGCACGTCACGGCGCGGATGCTTGCCAGGTCCTCGCGGCGCAGATCGGAATGCAGCACCATTCGTAATGCCGCGGGCACCAGCGATACCGCGCGTGGCCGATGCTCGCGCACCGCTTCGGCCCAACGATGCAGGTCGAATCGTTCCAACAACACGAATGGCCTTGCCTCAGTGACACATTGCAGTATGCGGAAGACGCCGCCGATATGCACCAATGGCGAGTTGACGATCGCGACACCTTGACGTAACTCGCTCGGCGTCGGCGACCGGTCATGCTCTGGACCCATCACGCTGTGCGCCAGCATGTCGTAGGTGAGGTCCACCCGCTTGGACGGTCCGGTTGTCCCGCTGGTCAACATTCGCACCGCGACCCCGGGCCGCAGAGCGTGGTTGATGTGCCCCTGGCCGGCGGCCACCACTTTTGGCTCAGACCCCGGATGCGCGATCGACACTATCGTCGTTCCCGTCGGCGTGCTCAGCGCCGCCAGGTCGTCGGGCTCGCCGATGATCATAGGAAGTGCCAGCTGGTCGACGTCGGCACTGGTGCGTTCCTGCCCGCCGACCGGATTGATGACAACCACGGTGGCTCCGCATTGCAGTGCGCCGAGCAGCGCGGCCACCTGTCGCGGCCGATTGCGCAGCAGAATCCCAACCTGCAGTCCCGCGCTGCCTCGACTGATGAGCGAGCGTATCCGGCCGGCCATGTGGTCGAGCTCACCCCACGAGATCCATTGGTGCTCGTATTCCAGCGCGGGCGCGTCGGGCCGCAAACTTAGAACATCGCCGATGCGCTGGCTGAGCGGATGTGTCATTACCGGATCCTTGGATCCGCGGCGGGAACCTCGCCGTGGGCCGCCAGCTCGGCGGTCCCGATCGGATTCCCAAGCCGGGTATAGATCAGTCCTTGATCCAGCGCCGCCCGGTAGGGCTTGTCGAGCGATTCCCAGATCGCTTTGACGGTGCCCTGGGTCGCCGACGGCGGCTTGGCCGCGATCGTCGCCGCGATCTCGTGCGCGCGGGTCCGCAACTGTTCGGGGGAAACCACTTCGGATACCAGCCCAATCCGCAGGGCCGTGTCGGCGCTGACCCTTTCGTCATTACCCATCAAAGCAATCCGCAATGTCTCACCCAAGCCGATTCGACGCATCAACCCGATCGGTTCCAGCGCGCAGATCAGCCCCGCGGACACGTGCGAGTCGAAAAATGTGGCGTCCGTCGAGCAGATGACAACATCGGATTCGTTGATGAAGTAAAACGCCCCCGCGGTACACATTCCCTGTACCGCGCACACCACGGGCTTCCACATCTTCTGCCACTTCGGGCTTAGTGCTTCCCCGGGATCCTCGTGATTCCAGATATTGTTGGGCTGGCCGTAGGGCGTCTTGATGTCGAGGCCGGCGCTGAATGCGCGACTCCCGGCCGCGCGCAGCACCACGGCGTTGACCGAGTCGTCAGCCTTCACCATCTGCCAGGCCCGGGCCATCTCGTCACACATCGTCCGGTTGAACGCATTCAGCTGCTCGGGTCGGTTCAAGGTGATGGTGGCGACTCGGTCGACGCCGTCCACGTCGAGTTGGATGGTCTCAAAGCTCATCGGCATTGCCACTCCGGTGGTCGCTTTTCGCCGAACGCCTTGGGCCCCTCGAGGGAATCCTCGGTGTGCAGGTTGCGTTCGCGGAACGCTTCGGCCAGCATCTCGGCTTCGTGCAGCGGCAGGTCGAGGCCCTTGAGGATGGCCAGCCGGGTGCCCCGGACGGCAAGCGGCGCATTGGAGTTCACAACGTCAGCGATCTCGTGGGCACGTTCCAACAGTTGGTCATGTTCGACGATCTCGCTGATCAGGCCGAGCTCGTATGCACGTTGGGCGCTCATCCGCTCATGCTTGCCCATCAACGCCATCCGCAGCGCAATTGAGCGCGGTAGTACCCGGGCCACCCGGACCAGTTCCCGCGCGGCCACCAGTCCGATGCTGACATGCGGGTCGAAGAACGTCGCTTTGTCCGACGCGATGACGATGTCTCCGGTGGTCACCCAGTCCAGTCCGGCTCCGCAACAAATTCCGTTGATCGCGGCGAGCACCGGTTTTGCCATCGTGCGAAATGGCGGCGTGCCTTCTTGTGGTGCCTCCCACTGTTCATAGGTGGACAGATACGCTCGCTCGTTGATTACTTTGCCGTCACCGGGGATCGCCTTGACGTCTGCGCCGGTACAGAACGCCCGGCCGGTGCCGATGACGATGAGAAGCCATACGTTGTCGTCGTTTTCGGCTTCGCTGTAGGCGTTGCGCAGCTCCGTGATCATGTGCGGGCTGAGCGCGTTGAGCGCATCGGGCCGGTTGAGGGTGATCGTGGCCGCGTGGCGAGAGACTTCGTACTTGATGGTGTCGTATGACCGTGCAGAGTTTGCAGACATCAGCATTCCTTGTTGTTAAGTGGCCTGGCGCTCAGCGGCCGTGGAACTGCGGTGGGCGTCGTTCCCGGAATGCCGTCAGACCCTCTTTGAAATCTCGTGTTCGGCAGGAGAGCTCGATGTCGAAGAGCTCTTGCGTCATCGCCTGGGTCAGCGTGGCGTGCTGTGCGTAATGGATAGCCTGCTTTGCCAGCCCGAGCGCAACCGTGGGTCCGGCGGCCAGCCGCGCCAGTAGTTCCTCGGATGTGTCGTCGAGGTCAGGCGGGCCGACGGCCCGGTGGATCAATCCCCACTCTGCGGCGTCGGTTCCGCCGACTTTGTCGCCGAGCAACAGCATCTGCTTTGCGCGCGCGAGCCCAATCAGTCGTGGGAGCAGCCAGCTGGCGCCCGAATCCGGACTGAACCCCCGTGCCGCAAACGGCTCCCAGAACACCGCATCGGTTGCTGCCACGGTGAAGTCGGCGGCCAGTGCCAGATTGCAGCCGAGGCCGGCGGCGAATCCTCGCACACTGCAGACGACGGGCAGGTGGATGCTGTGCACCAGTTCGATCACGCGATGAGCGGTATGGGGTATTCGGCGGACGAGGTCGGCGGTCCGGGGACGGTGGGCGTCGCTGTTGGTGGCTACCCAATCAACGCCCGCACAGAAGTGATCGCCGGCACCTCGGATGTGGATGGCCCGCAGCGTGTCATCGGTAGCAGCGTCAGTCAGCGCCGACACGAACGTCTGGATCATGGAAGGACTCAACGAGTTGCGCTGCAACGGCCGATCAAGCGTGAGCCGCAGGACTGCGCCGTCTCTGCTCGTGGTGAGCAAGCCGTCGGCTGGTGTGGAGTCGGCGTCTTGACTCACCTCGGTTCCACCCTTCCCCGCCGATACGGTTACCCCTACAGTAGGCTATACAATTGCTACACTGTATAACTTAGCAAGGAAAGCGCAACGGCGGAACATCTGCGTCGGAAGAGGGCCTATGGGCGAACAAGCGGGAGCCGTCCCAGCACGGCCCGGACCGCGATTCGGCGAGGCACCCCTGGCGCAGACCGTGGCCGCTGCCGGCGCCATCCGCCGACTCACCTCGTTGCTGCTCTCGTTGGAACATCCGCACCCAACTGTGGACACCATCCTCACGCAGATCAACGATTGGGAGCGCGAGCTGACTGCAGTGGTCCCGCCGGACAGCGCACCGCGGATCGGGTCTGACGACTCCAATGACAGTGCCAGCCGACGGGTCTACCTCGATCATGCGACGGACATCGGCGCGTTCAACCCGTGCTTCCCGGAATATTGTTTCGATCGCCTCGACGCCAAGACCGCATCCGGCCGTGTCAGCTTTCCGCTGGTGTACGAAGGCCCGCCGGGATTGGTCCACGGCGGCTTTTTGGCGGTGTTCTTCGATTGCGTGATGCAGCACCAAAATTGTCTTGCCGGACTCTCCGGCAAGACCCGTTCACTGGCGGTGACGTTCCGGCGGGCGACGCCCGTGCTGACCGAGCTGTGCTTCGATATCGCGAGATCCGAGGTAGATCACGGCATCACCTCGACGGCTCGGTTGCTGCTCGACGACAAGGTGCTCTGCATCGGTGAAGCCGCCACATTGGCGCTGCCCCCGGACAAATTGACCGGCCACCGATTCGGCAAACGACGAGCCGAGCGGACGTGACATGACGACGCAGCGCTTTCGGCAACCACGCATTGCGGAAATCGTCGCCTCGAAATTGCGGGATGACATCTTGTCCGGCCGGCTCAAAGAAGGTGACATGCTGCCGTCCCAGGAGAGCCTGTTTGGCGAATTCGGCGTGAGCCCACCTGCGGTGCGCGAGGCAATCCACCTCTTGGAAACCGACGGGCTGATCTCGGTGCGTCGGGGCAACGTCGGCGGCGCGGTCGTTCACCGGCCGACCGCCGAGCGGACCGCGCACATGATCAGCATGGTTTTGCAGGCGCGGGCCGCGACGCCGGTGGACGTCAGCGAGGCGCTGATGCATCTCGAGCCGATCTGCGCGGGGATGTGCGCCGCCCGGGAAGATCGAATGACCGACGTTGTTCCGTACCTACAGACCGAAATAAGTACTCAGACTGAGCAATTCGACGATATGTCGCGGTACGTACCGAACGCCCGTCGATTTCACGAAACGCTGGTTTCTCGATGTGGCAACGAGTCGATGATCCTGCTGATTGGTTCGTTGGAATTGATTTGGTCCGCACACGAATCGTCGGTATGGAGTGACTCCAGTGACGAGAGCGAGCCGGCACCGATGATCGACAAGACCAGACAAGCCGCGCTGCGTGACCATCAGCGCCTGCTCGACGCCATTCGCGAAGGCAATGCCACCAAGGCGGTCCGGCTGGCGCAGGACCACCTGGCCGCAGCCCGTCGCAACACGCTCGCCTTCGGCACCGACAAAACCATTGAGGCGAAGCTGATGGCGGATATTGGTCCGCGAGTGGACTCGGGCTCAGCGTATAACGGCCGGGCGCGAAGCGGAAAGGAGTGGGGTTCATGACCGTCTCGGACACGTCAGACGATCGGGTTCTCTTCGAGGTCGACCCCGAAAAGCGAATTGCCACGATTACATTGAACAATCCTGGACAACGCAATTCCTACGATGCGAGGATGCGCGACTCCATCGCCAGATACTTGGACCTGGTAGCCGACGACGACAATCTCACCGTGGTGCTGCTGCGGGGAGCTGATGGAGTGTTCAGTACCGGGGCGGATATGAACAATGCCTACGGCTGGTACGGCGAGCAAGGTGCCAGACAAGCGACACGCCGTCCTAGCCAGCGTCGCCGACTCACCGTCGACCGCAAGTCGTTCGGTTTCTACCACAACCTAATGGGATTCCCTAAGGTCACCGTGGGCGAGATCAGCGGCTACGCGCTGGGTGGTGGCTTCGAGATCGCCTTGATGACAGATATTTCGGTAATCGCCCGCGACACCAAGATCGGCATGCCGGCCACCCGCTTTCTCGGACCGGCGCTGGGCAGCCTGCACATGTTCTTTCATCGGTTGGGTCCGGTGCTGGCGCGGCGCCTGTTGTTGACCGGCGACATCATCGAGGCCGGCGCGATCGAGCACCTGGGAATCTTTACTGACACTTGTGATCCCGGCACGGTCTCGGCTCGAGCCCGGTACTGGGCGGAGAAGGCGGCGAAAATGCCGGCTGACGGCGTCGTCATCGCGAAAGAGGCTTTTCGGCTCGTCGAGCAGAGTCAGGCTTACCACGGCGAGGAAGTGGCGAGCTATCTATTCCACGCGTTCGGAACCAATCTGCAGTTCGCCCCGGGCGAGTTCAACTTTGTCAAGACTCGCGCGCAGCACGGTACTAAAGAGGCGTTCCGGTTGCGCGACGAGCATTTCAACGTGCCTGAGCCCGAGGCGCCGTAGGGGTCTTCCGCTAATGCTGGCGCAATGCCTTACCGCGTCCACGGGATGCGGCTGACTTAATCGACTTACGTTGCCGGGCAGTCGACATCGATCCCTGCTCAATCAGCCGGCTGGCGTGGTCGAGAATGCAATCCAGGCCGTATTCGAAGTTGTTGTCATCGGGTGCGCCGATGTGGTGGCCCTTCGCGGTCATTTGGGCGAGCAGGGGTGTGGTTTCGGGATCGATGACCATCGCGTCCTCGATGCTGCGTGACCCGTTCTCAGTCCCCTGGTTCTTCTCCTGAAGCCGATGTAGCACCACCGAACCTCGCACGTGAACTGACACCGCGGAGTAAGTGTCGAAGGCTTCTTCGGGCGATAGTCCCGCCTCAACCAGACCGGCGATCGCCTTCTCGATTTCTTGAACCCCAAGGCGGGCGGCTCTGGGGCTAAGCGCCGACCTGATCAGAATCAAATCGCACAGTATCGGGTTGCCCATGAAGGTTTTTCGCATCGAGCGAGCGTGATTGCGCAGTGTCTCGCGCCAGTCGCTGGCTTCGACGTACGGAGTGGCGAACACATACTTGCGCAAGGCGCGGTCGGTCATCGCGTTGAGCAGGTCATCCTTCTTACGGAAGTACCAGTAGATGCTGGTGACCCCCACGCCGAGATGCTTGCCGAGTAGCGGCATGCTCAGGTTGTCGATCGACACCTGCTCGGCGAGTTCGAACGCGCCACTAATGATGTCATCGGGATTGATGGACCCGCGTTCGCGCCGCTGACGCTTCTCGGCGGTTGCTTGCTTAGCCACTGCGGGCACCTCCATTAAGATCAATGCAGCGCATGCCGTTCCGGCTTCACGTCCGCCTGCGCCGAATCTACGGCAGTTGCCGGGTGATCTGCGGTTACGCGGCCATGTCGCCATTTCCCGCTACTACTGTAATCCCTATCGTAGGCTTTTTGATATGCGTGGCGGCACGTGAAGGATAACCAGGCATTTGCTAGGGATTTACGGCTGACAACCGCGACTGCGGTCGTTGTCGGCGGTGATCGCGGCATGGGGCGGGCGTCCGCTTGTTGGTTGGTCTAGACCCGCCTTGGACCGCGGTAGCCACCCATCTTGACATCATGTGGCAGGCAGGCAATTTTGGCTGTTCGCACCGCATCACGCGGCGGGTGATGACAGTTGCGGAATGCAGTACCGATAGGTATACAGTATGGATACAAACTTCGATGGATAAGCGGCGAGTGGCCAGTTGGTGCACACTATTACCGCTTTGACGTGTCATAACTGGCCTCGGGGCGACAGGAGGATGACGTGAGCACTGTTGACGCCGTCGCCGACCCCGCACCGGACGCGGGGGTGATCTATGAGGTCACTGAGAGTGGTGTCGCGGTCTTAACATTGAACCGGCCGGAGCGTCTGAACACCTGGGGCGGTGACATCGCTACGGCGTTCTACGCGGGATTGGATCGCGCCGAGGCGGACCCGGCCGTCCGGGTGATCGTGCTAACCGGTCGCGGAAGGGCGTTCTGCGCCGGCGCTCAACTGGCTGCAATGGGCAGCGTCTCCCAATCAATAGAGAAGACCGACCAAAGCAAGCTGGCAAGCCTCGTCGGCGAACAACAGCCGTTCCACTTGACGACGTTGTGCAAGCCAGTCATCGCGGCGATCAACGGGGCCTGCGTCGGTATCGGCCTTACTCAGGCGCTGATGTGCGACGTGCGGTTCGCCGCCGCCGGAGCCAAGTTCGCCGCATCATTCGCACGTCGCGGTCTGATCGCCGAATACGGGGTCTCCTGGATACTTCCGCGGCTGACCGGCTGGGGCGTCGCACTCGACTTGTTGTTGAGCGGCCGGACCTTCCTGGCCGACGAGGCGGCAGACTTGGGTCTGGTGAAGGAAGTGGTTGCCCCCGAACAGCTAATGAAGCGCGCCATGGAATACGCCGAGGACATCGCGCAGAACTGTTCACCGGCATCGATGGCCGTCATCAAGCGACAGGCCTACGGTGATGCCATGCGTGAGGTTACCGAGGTCAGTTCGCGGGCCGAAACCTTGTTGCACGAGTCGCTGCAACGTCCTGATGTCATTGAAGGAATCACCAGCTTCCTCGACAAACGAGCACCGAGTTTCCCAGGGCTGAGCGCTTCGACATTGCAGACGGTGGCCATGGATGACCCTCGCGGTAGCCGAAAGGATGATCATGGGGAACTTGGGCTATAAACCGATTGACGTCGACAATCACTACTACGAGCCGCTGGACGCCTTCACTCGGCATCTGGACAAGAAATACCGCAGACGCGGCGTGCAGATGTTCAGCGACGGCAGACACACCCAGGCGGTCATCGGAGACCGGGTCAACCGCTTCATCCCCAACCCGACGTTCGACCCGATCATCGTGCCCGGTTGCTTGGATTTGCTCTTTCGTGGCGAGATTCCGGAAGGCGTCGACCCGGCGTCGCTGATGAAGGTCGACCGCCTCGAGCAGCATCCCGAGTACCAGAATCGTGACGCCCGCATCACGGTGATGGACACCCAGGGCATCGAGACCGTGTTCATGTTGCCGACGTTCGCGTGCGGCGTCGAAGAAGCGCTCAAGCATGATATCGATGCGACGATGGCGTCGCTTCATGCGTTCAACCTGTGGCTCGATGAGGACTGGGGCTTTGACCGGCCCGATCACCGGATCATCGCCGCGCCGATCATCTCGCTGGCCGATCCGGGCAAGGCCGTCGAAGAGCTGGAGTTCGTGTTGGGGCGCGGCGCGAAGCTGGTGCTGGTGCGGCCTGCGCCGGTGCCCGGCGTGGTCAAGCCGCGGTCGTTGGGCGACCCGGTTCACGATCCGGTATGGGCGACGTTGGCCGACGCCGGGGTCCCGGTGGGCTTCCATTTGAGTGACAGCGGCTATTTACAGATAGCCGGAATGTGGGGCGGCAAGTCGACGTTCGAGGCCTTTGGCGGCTCAAATCCATTGGACCAGATACTCGTCGACGACCGGGCCATTCACGACACGATGGCCTCGATGATCGCGCACGGGGTGTTCAATCGCCATCCGCGGCTCAAGGCGGTCAGTATTGAGAACGGTTCATACTTCGTCCACCGGCTGATCAAGCGTCTGACCAAGGCGGCCAACAATCACCCGAGCCTGTTCCCAGAGGATCCGGTGGAGCAGTTGCGTAACAACGTCTGGATCGCTCCCTACTACGAAGACGACTTGCCGGAGCTGGCATCGGTCATCGGTGTCGACAAGATCCTGTTCGGATCGGACTGGCCGCATGGGGAGGGTCTGGAGGACCCCGTGTCATTTGTCGACGAGTTAACCGGCTTCGGCGAAGCGGACATCCGAAAAGTCATGCGCGACAACGCGCTGGACCTACTCGACGCCAAGGTAGGGTCGGCGGCCTAGCCGTCGGGATAATTACTAATGGGCGAGTGGACCATAGGGGCGGTCCTGGATGTGATCGCCGACGTCATCCCCGACCGTGCGATGACGGTCTGCGGTGATTGTCGCAGGACCTTCGCAGAGGCGGCAGACCGCACCCGTCGGCTCGCAAACTTCCTTGCCGGCAGGGGCTTTGGTGCCCACCGGGAACGGACCAGCCTACAGAACTGGGAGTGCGGGCAGGACCGCGTGGCACTTGTCATGCACAACGATTTATATGTCGACATGGTCATCGGTTGTCTCAAGGCCCGCACCGTCCCGGTGAACGTCAACTACAACTACACGCCGCGCGAAGTCTCCGAACTGCTCGAATATGTCCGACCGCGCGCGGTCATCTATCACAAGTCTTTGGGCGCGAAGTTCGCCAATGTGTTTTCTCCTGCCAGTGCCGATCTGCTGGTATCGGTCGACGACGGAAGCGCGGCGTCGGAATTGCCCGGTGCGGTGTCCTTGAACGATGCGTTAGCGCAGGGAGATATCGACCAGGACGTGGTCGCATCGCCGGATGATCTGCTGATGATCTGCACCGGCGGCACCACCGGTCGACCCAAGGGCGTGCTCTGGCGCCAGTCCGATATCTATGTGTCCTCGATGGTGGGGGCCGATCATGTTTCGGCTCAGGAGATCCATGACAAGGTGAGCCGAGTCGCTGGACCGCCGTGGTTCGCGGTCTCACCGCTGATGCACGCTGCAGGCATGTGGACGGCGTTCTCGGCGATTATGGCCGGCATCACCGTGGTGCTGTACGACACCAGCCGTAAGCTCGATCCGCGGTTGGTATGGCAAACGGCCGAGCGTGAGCGGGTCGGCATGATGACGATGGTCGGGGATGCCTATGCCGCGCCCCTGGTCGACGAGCTGAGACGTGGCCAGTACGACTTGTCGTCGCTGAGTGCAATCGGAACCGGCGGCGCCGCAACGAATCCGAAGTATCAACGGGCGCTGCTGGAATTACTGCCTCACATCACGCTCATCAACGGGTACGGGTCATCGGAGACTGGAAACATGGGATTCGGGCACAGCCGGGGTGACAGCCGAACCGACACCTTCACGCTGCGCGAGGGCGGCCTGGTCCTGTCCGAGGACTACAGCCATTTTCTTTCTCCCGGCGAGCACGGGGTTGGTTGGGCCGCGAGGACGGGGCGCATCCCGCTCGGATACTTCAATGATTCCGACGCCACCCGAAAGACCTTCCCCGAAGTCGACGGCCAGCGGGTGGTGATATCCGGCGACCGCGCCGGGCTGGAGGAGGACGGGACATTGCGGTTGTATGGCCGCGATTCGCTGGTGGTAAATACCGGAGGCGAAAAGGTTTTCGTTGAGGAGGTCGAAGAAGTACTGCGAGCCCACCCGGTAATCGCCGACGCCTTGGTAGTCGGCCGGCCGAGCGAACGCTGGGGTGATGAAGTTGGTCGCCCTCGTCGAATTGCGCGCTGGAGCCGACGCGGCACCTGAGTTGCTGCACGCGCACTGCACTTCGCAGCTGGCGCGGTTCAAAGCGCCCAAGGAGTTTATCGTCGTCGACCACGTTCATCGCCTGGGCAATGGCAAGGCCGATTACCGGTGGGCGAAATCTCAAGCGACAGACAAGGCGCCGATGTCGACATGAACGCAAATCCCGTCATCGATTGCTTGGTCAATGTGCACTTCGGTGAGACCGAGAAGCAGCCCACTTGGATGCTGAAGGTACGCGACGACTACTTCAAGGGATCCGAGTCGATGTTCGCGCCGGTTGACCTGCCAGAGTTGCTCGACGAAATGGACACCCACGGTGTTCGCAAAGCCATCCTGATGGACAACATCGCCAAACCGTCGGTGACCGCGCGCAAGTTCGTCGAGGCCAAACCGGAGCGGTTCGCGCTGGCGATGGGTGGCGTCAACCTGCTGCGGCCGATGCCGTCGCTGCGGGAACTCGGTGCTGTCGTCACGACCTTCCGGTCGCGTATGCCGCTGTCGGACCGAGCTTCTGGGGCGACGGCCAGTACCCCCCGAGTGACGCCGTCTACTATCCGCTCTACACGAAATGTGCCGAGATCGGATCTACCACTGTGCATCAACACCGGTCTTCCCGGGCCTCCCATCCCCGGGGAGGTGCAAAATCCTATCCATCTCGACCGGGTGTGCGTGCGGTTCCCGGAGCTCAAGCTGTGCATGATTCACGGTGCGGATCCCTGGTGGGACGTCGCGATCCGGTTGCTGATCAAGTACAGCAACCTGCGCCTGATGACCTCGGCCTGGTCACCGAAGCGGCTGCCGGACAGCCTGCTGCACTACCTGCGAACCCGTGGCACCAACAAGGTGATTTTCGCTTCCGACTGGCCGGTGTTGAGAATGCACCGCGTCGTTCCCGAAGCTCAAGCTTTGGACCTGCCTGCAGACGTCCTGGAGAACTATCTCTACAACAACGCGCACGAATTCTTCTTTGAGGGTCGAGAGGAACACTGACCATGGACCGTTACGAGCTACGCAGACTTGACTACAGCCTGACCGAGGACCATCAAGCGCTGCAGGCCGCTTACCGGGATTTCTTCAAGACCCATTGCTCGATCGAGACCGTTCGTGCCGCAGAGGAATCTGGGTTCGACAAAAGCCTGTGGGAGCGGCTCTGCGGGATGGGCGCTACGACGATGGCGCTGCCTGACGCCGTCGGGGGAGACGGTGCGACCCTCGTCGATTTGACGTTGGTGGCCGAGGAGATCGGCCGCTCGCTGGCACCGGTACCATGGATCGACCATGTGTGCGCGGCCCGGCTGCTGGCCAGGCTGGGCTCGAGTGGAATCCGATGTGGTAGACGGCAAACAGCTTGCGGCGTTTGACCCGCAGCACGACAACGTCAGCGGGGTTCGCCTCGTCCCGACCGGATCGATTGCCGACCAAATACTCGTCCGTGATGGGCACGACGTGGTGCGTCTGACCTTCGATACCCGCCCGACGAAGGTCGATAACATCGGGCGGCTGCCGATGGCCTGGGTCGATCCGGCGGCCGCCGCCACCCGCACGGTCCTGGCAACCGGATCCGATGCGTTAGCCGAATACCAACGGGCACTAGACGAGTGGCGGGTGCTCACCGCTGCCGCATTGACCGGCCTGGTCGAAGAAACCATGACGATCGCGGCGGAGTTCGCTAAGACGCGCTACACGCTGGGTGTGCCGATCTCGACGTTGCAAGGCATATCCCATCCACTTGCCAACATTGCGATCACCGTGCAAGGCGGCCGTAATTTGGCGCGGCGCGCGGCGTGGTTTTTGGACAACGAGCCCGACGAGCGGCCCGAGTTGGCGCCGTCGGCGTTTGTGTTTATGGCCGAAGAAGCGGCGAAAGCCGCGACCATGGCAGTGCATGTGCAAGGCGGTCTGGGCGTCTCGGCGGAGGCGGCCGCGACAGCGTATCTGGTGCGTGCCCGAGGGTGGGCCCTGGCCGGCGGAGACCCCGGTGCTAGCGCCAAATATGTCGCCGAATTGTTGCCGAACGCGAAAGCCGTTCAGGAAAGGGCGCGTAAGTGGATTTCTCACGCGTCGTGCTTTCCGACGACGATCAGATCTTTCTCGACGAGGCGCGGGACTTCCTGAAAGCCCAAGTGACAGAAGATGTCAAGCGTCGTGACCGGGAGACCGGTGACAACTTCGACGAAAGCGTGCATCTGGCGCTGGGTGCGCACGGCTACCTCGAGCGCGAATGGAAGCCGGCAGGCCGACGGCGGCTTCTCTCGGGTGCGCCGCCGCATCTGGGAACTGGAGAAGCGGCGAGCGCAGGTGCCCTGGGTGACCTGGGGAACCACCGCGATGGTGGCACGTTCGGTGGCGAAGTTCGGATCGCCGGAACTGCAGGACGAGGTGATGCCGAAGGTTTTCAGCGGCCACGTTCGGCTGTGCCTGGGCTACACCGAACCCGAGGGCGGCTCCGACATCGCGACCTGCAAGACCCGCGCAGTGCGCGACGGCGACGATTGGATCATCAACGGCTCCAAGATGTTCACTACCGGCGCGCACAAGTGCCAGTACGTCTTCCTTATCACCAATACCGATTCCGAAGCGCCAAAGCACAAGAGCCTGACCATGTTTCTGGTACCTCTCGATTCTCCGGGTATCGAGATCCAGGGCCTCCGCACCATCGACGGGGATCGCACCAATATCGTCTACTACAGCGATGTACGCGTCGACGACAAGTATCGGCTGGGCGAAGTCAACGCGGGCTGGACGGTGCTGCGGGAGCCGCTCAACACTGAGCACGGTGCAGTGGCCGCTGCGCCGGACGGGCTGCAGGACGTCTCGATCATGATGCACCAGGCCGGTTTCATGGCCGATGCGGTCGATAAAGCCGCGGGGAGGGTCGCCGCCCGGGACGCAGGCGGGCGCAGGCTCATTGATGACCAGTCAGTGGCATACCGGTTGGGTCGAAGCGCAGCACGAATGGAGGCCGCGCTCAGCGCTCCGAGCATCTTCGGCCGGGTGGCCATCGCACAGACGATGCGCGATATTTCGCCGGACCTGATGGACATCCTCGGCTCCGCATCGGCGCTGCCGATCGGTACGGACGGCACCGCTGACGACGGCGCCGCAAATTATGTGTACCGCTTCGCGCCACTGGTCGGCATCTACGGCGGCACCCTCGAAGTATTCCGAAATATGATCGCGCAATACGTTCTGGGCCTCGGCAAACCGAACTATTCGGCGCCCGTGAAAGGTCGTTAGGGCGAGCAGACGCAAAAGCTCTTAAAACCTCGGCGTGTCGGGAGCTTTTGCGTCTGTTCGCCAGGGCTATCAGGTCGTCAGGATGGTTGCGGCCGCGGTACCGGGCGCTCCGTATACCTGCGCGAACCCGACCCGCGGGGTTCCGGGGACTTGGCGGTCGGCGGCCTCGCCGCGCAGTTGACGCACCAGCTCGTGCATCTGCCGTAGCCCGGACGCGCCGATCGGCTCACCGTTGGCGATCAGTCCACCGTCGGTGTTGACCGGCATCGCACCGGTGATTTCGGTTGCGCCGTCAGCCAGCAGCTTCTCCTGTTCGCCGTCAGCGCAAAACCCCGCCTCGGCCATGTGGATGACTTCCGCACCGGCGTCGGTGTCCTGCAGTTGGATGACGTCGACGTCCGGTGGCGCCACGCCTGCTTTTTCGAAGGCGGCTTTCGCTGCGTAGACCGTCGGCGACGCCTCCTCTTCGACGGGTGCGTAGGTGGTGTTCACCTCGTATGCCCCGTAGCGGCGGGTGCGGATTTCCACCGCACGCACGTACACGGGTTTGGCGGTGTACCGATGGGCGATGTCGGCACGGCACATCACGACTGCGGCCGCACCTTCGTCGGGTGCGCAGAACATGTACTGGGTCAGCGGGTAATTCAGCACCGGGGAGGCCAGGATGTGCTCTTCGGAAATCGGTTTGCGGCGAAAAGCGTTGGGGTTCAGCGCACCGTTACGGAAGTTCTTGGCGGCCACCTTGGCCAGCGTGTCGATCGAGATGCCGTGGTCGTGCAGGTAACGGTTGGCCTTCATCCCAAAGAACTTGGTGGTGAGGTATTGACCGTTCTGGGCATACCAGCTGGGCATGCCGACCAACGCCGGATCTTCGGTAAATGCGCCCCGGGGGTGCTTGTCCATTCCCACCGCGACGCCGATGTCGTAGTCGCCAAGCCGGATGCTATCGGCGCACAACTTAGTGGCGCTGGCCGCGGTCGCGCAGGCGTTGAACACGTCGGTGAACGGAATGCCGGTAAGGCCAACCATCCCGACAATCGCGTCCGGGTTGGCCACCGTCCAGCTGCCACCGACGGCGAATTGGATGTCCTTCCACTCCATGCCCGCATCGGTGAGTGCGAGCCGGATGGCATCGGCAGCCATCTCCATCGCGGATTTGCCCTCGAACCGACCGAACGGGTGCAGACCCGCACCAATGATGGCAACCTGATTTTTGCCAGCGGTCACGCGATGGCTCCCGATTCCTTCAATTCGGCAATGCGGTCCCAGTCCATGCCAATCTCCATCAGAACGATTTCAGTGTGCTCGGATGCCTGCGGTGCGCGGGTCGTCTGGAGTGGCTCGTGGTTGAACTGAACGGGTCCGCGTACAACTTTGAACGGCGCTCCGCCTGCGGCGGATTGGACCTCGACGATCATGTCGTTGGCGATCGCCTGATCGTCGGTGGTCAGGTCGAGGAGACTCTGGAACGGCGCCCACTGGCCTTTCATCGTCTTCAAGTGCTGTCGCCAGTATTCAAACGGCTTGTCGGCGATCGCTTTGGCGATCAGCTCGGCGGCCGCGTCGGCGTTTTGGATGAGCGGCAGCACATCGGCGAAGCGTGGATCCTCGGCCGCCTCGGGCAGGCCGAGATGCTCAAACGTGTCGCGGATGTAGCCGGTCGGGCTCACGATGCACAAGTTGATCGTGCCGCCGTCAGACGTCAAGTAGTTGCCCAGGAAGGGATTCACTGACAGTAATCCGGGTCCGGGCATCGGGGTCCGCATGACCTCGCCAGTCTCCATGCCCTGCGTCACGCTTGCGCCCGCCGCCCACCAGGCGGTGCTCAGCAGCGATACGTCAACCTCGAGGGCTTCGCCGGTGCGTTCGCGATGCAGCAGCGCCGCCGAGATGCCGCCGGCGATGTTCATGCCGCCAATAGAGTCGCCGAAAGCGGGAATCCCTTGCGACAGTGCGCCGCCGAGTTCTTCGGGTGTCAACGCGTACCCGACGCCGCTGCGGGTCCAGAACGCCGTCCCGTCGTAGCCACCGACCTCGCGCTCGGGGCCTTTATCGCCGTATGCACTGCCGCGGGCATACACGATGTTCGGATTCGCATCGCGGATGTGCTCCACGTCGAATTTATTCTTCTGCCGCTGGTCGGGTTTGTAGTTGGTGAGGAACACATCGGAGGTCTTGGCCAGTTCATAGAGCACTTCTTGCCCGCCTGACGTGGCGATGTCGATGCCGACGCTGCGTTTGCCCCGGTTGGGATGCTCGATCAGCGGGTGCCGCTCGGCGTCGAGTTGGATGCCTCCCATGTTGAGGAAGCCGCGTTGAGTGTCGCCGCGCACTGGGTGCTCAACTTTGATGACGTCTGCACCCCAGTCGGCGAGGATGGCGCCGGCCGCCGGGACGAATGTGAACTGGGCAACCTCCAGGACCCGAAAGCCCTCCATCACTTTGACCATTTTGGGACCCTACGTGGCGTCGAACGTCACCGGAACCGCATTCGGAGATCGAAAGGGCTGGCCGTAGATGTGCGGATCGTCATCGGTGAGGAGCTTGAGGTTGGTCACCCGACTCAACAGGCATTCCAGCGCGACCCGGGTCTCCATGCGTGCGAGGTGAAGACCCAGACAGGTGTGCTCGCCGGCCGCGAAGGAAATGTGCGGCATATGCTTACGGAAGATGTCGAATTCCTCCGAACGCTGCCAGCGTTGCTCGTCGCGATTGGCCGAGCCGATGCACAGGTCAACTGCGGACCCAGCGGGAATCTTGACTCCTTCCAGCTCGGTATCTTCAGTGGTGAAGCGCTGCACGGTGGTGAGCGGTGTCTCGAAGCGCAGCCCTTCTTCGATCGCCGGCGGAATCAGCTCGTGGTCGGCATGGACCGCGTCGAACTGGTCCGGGTGGGTCAGCAAAAGAAACAGTAGGTTGCTCGATGAGCGGTAGGTGGTCTCTAGCCCGGCCGGCAGCAGCAGCCGCAGGAACGAGTAAATCGCTTCAGCGCTGAGCTTTTCGCCGTTGATCTCCGCGCTGACCAGATCGCCGATGATGTCCTCGGTCGGCTCGGCTTTGCGCTGTTCAATCTGGTCGAGGAAATAGTCCTTCAACGCCGCCGACGCTTCAAAGGCTCGCTTGTACTTGACGGTGTAGTTGATCAGTTGCACCGCGCGTCGGCGAAATGTGGGCAGGTCGTCGGGCGGCAGACCCAACAGCTCGGCGATGACGCGGGTGGGAAACTCGAAGGTGAACTCGCGCACCAGATCGGCTTGGCCAGCGTCGATGAACTCGTCGATCAGCCCATTGCAGATCGGCCGCACAATCTCGAATTCCCAGCGCCCGAGCGCCTTGGACTTGAATGCAGCGGATACCAGGTTTCGGTGATCGCGGTGCTTGTGGCCCTGCATCGCCAAAATGGTGGGCCCCATGAACAGGCTGATCGTGTTGTCGTAGTACGCCGAACTGAATACCTGGCCGTCGCGAAACGCCGTATTCACCGCGTCGAACGACATGGCGGCAAAAGAGTTCTTCGGTCGTAGCGATTCCGGCGTTTTGGAGTAGTCGACGACGGTTCCGTGGAACACACTGGCCGCATTGCGTTTCTGCGCGAAGTACGGATACGGGTCACGGATGAAGTCGGCAGGCAAGACAGCATCCTGAAGTTGACTCTCCACAGCTGCGCTCCAGCTTCGTCGTACGGACGAACATGATTCCAACATGATCTTACTGTAAATGTTACAGTAGACTACACAGCCTAGCGAGCTTTAGAGCGGCGTCGCAGCACCGTCGGCTCAAACGCGGCCGGAGCTGCGTCGGGCCAATTGCATGCCGAGCTCATCCGGCGGTACCGGATGCCCTGCAGCGCATCGGACTTCCACCGTCGCTTCGGCGCCGCAGCCCAAATGCGTGAGGTGCAATCGGGTGCGGCCCGGCAGGTAGCGTCGGCCCCATTCGAACATCGCCCAGACGACAGGCATGAAGTCGATGCCCGCCCCGCTGAGCACGTACTCGTAGCGGGTGCGCTGTCCGGGCTCCCGATAGGGGCGGCGGCTCAACAGTCCCAGATCGACCAATTCGGAGAGCCGAGCCGAGGTAGCGGCCTTGGTGATACCGACCCGGTGCGCGAAGTCGTCAAAGCGGGTAGTGCCGTAGTACGCCTCGCGCATGATCAGCATCGCGGATTTCGTACCGACCGCCGCCATGGTCTTCTCGATCGCGCATTCCCCGACCGCTGACCACGCGTCACGGTCGGCCAGCGGGCCCTGCAACAGTGTCACGCACATCACCTCCGGGCTGGGTTGATTTTAGTATACCTAGGTGTTTACCTAAATATAGTTAGAGGTACCTAGCCTCGGACTCAAGGAGGAGCCATGGCCAGTTTCCAAGGTCGCGACGCCGTCATCGTCGGGGCGGTACGCACCCCGATCGGCAAGGGCAAGGCCAGCGGCGCGCTGCACGACGTGTTGCCGGCGGACCTGTTGGCGCACAGCCTGCGCGAGTTGGTAGCGCGCACCGGCGTGGATCCGGTGCAGATCGACGATGTGATCGCCGGCGCGGTGACCCAGGTCGGCGACCAGGCTGCCAACATCGCCCGCAACGCGCTGTTGGGCGCCGGATTCCCGGACTCAGTCCCCGGCGTCTCGATCGACCGTCAGTGCGGCAGTAGCCAGCAGGCCATCAGCTTCGCTGCCCAGGGTGTACTCGCCGGCGCCTACGACCTCGTGATCGCCAGTGGCGTGGAGTCGATGAGCCGCGTCCCGATGGGAACCCAGGTGCTGCCCGGCAGCAACCCGATGGGTGAGGAGATGACGAGCCGTTATCCCGACGGCCTGGTGCCACAGGGCATCAGTGCCGAATTGATCGCCGCGAAGTGGGGCTTCTCGCGCACCCAGCTCGACGAGTTCTCGGCGACCAGCCATGAGAAGGCCGCTCGCGCGACCAAGGACGGGCTGTTTGACAACGAGCTGATCCCGATTGCCGGTCTGGAGACCGACGAGATCATCCGTCCGGCGACCACCGTGGAAACGCTGGCCGCTTTGCAGCCCGCGTTCTACAGCGAGGCGATGAAAGAGCGTTTCCCGCAGATCAATTGGTCGATTACGCCAGGCAACTCGTCGCCGCTCTCCGATGGCAGTGCCGCGGTCCTGATCACTACCAGCGAAGTCGCCACGAAGCTGGGTCTCCGCCCGTTGGCCCGCATTCACAGCACAACAGTGGTGGGCTCTGACCCGCTCTACATGCTGACCGGCGTCATCCCCGCCACCGAAAAGGTGCTCGGTCGTGCCGGCCTGACACTGGCCGACATCGACCTGTTCGAGGTCAACGAGGCCTTCGCGCCGGTGGTGTTGGCCTGGGCGAAAGATACCGGGGCAGACCTAACCAAGACCAACGTCAACGGCGGTGCAATCGCCATCGGTCACCCACTGGGAGCCAGCGGTGCCCGCATCATGACGACGCTCGTCAATGCGCTCGAACAGCGCGGCGGTCGTTACGGTCTGCAGACGATGTGCGAAGGCGGTGGGATGGCCAACGCCACTATCATCGAGCGGTTGGGCTGAGGCCGAGCTGGTCGAGGAGGTCACGCACCCGTCCCTCGATGGCATCGCGGATGGGTCGTACCTCATCGACTCCAAGCCCGGCTGGGTCGGCAAGCTCCCAGTTCTCGTATCGCTTACCGGGGATGTACGGACATGCGCCGCCGCAACCCATAGTCACGATGACATCGGCGGCCTGCACGATCGCATCGGTCCAAACCTTGGGGCGCTCGTGAGCGACGTCGATACCGACTTCCGCCATGACCGCGACGGCAGCGGGGTTGATCACGTCTGCTGGCTCAGACCCACCTGAGTAGACGGTCGCTCGGCCACCAGCAAGGTGATTGAAAAACGCCATCGCCATTTGCGATCGACCTGCGTTGTGGGTGCACAGGAACAGCACGCTGGGTTGGGGAGCACGGTCGGTCATCGAGCGCTCGATTCTAACCCGATCGGTTCTTGACTGCTGTCATGTCGGAATCGGTGACGCAAGGCTAGCGACACGTAGACCAACGCGACGAGCACAGGCACTTCGATGAGTGGGCCGACGACACCGGCGAGTGCTTGGCCGGAGGTAGCGCCGAAGGTGGCGATGGCGACTGCGATGGCCAGCTCGAAGTTGTTGCCAGCAGCCGTAAAGCCCAGCGTCGTCGTACGCTGGTAGCCCAGACCAAGTACTGCTCCCGCGACATAGCCGCTGCACCACATGATCGCGAAATAGCCGAGCAGAGGCAGCGCGATACGTACGACATCGACTGGGCGGCTGATGATCTGGTCGCCTTGAAGTGCGAACAGGATGACGATGGTGAACAGCAGGCCATACAGCGCCCACGGACCGATCCTGGGCAAGAACGTAAATTCATACCAGTCTCGGCCTTTGGCCCTCTCGCCGAACCGTCGCGAGAAGTACCCCGCAAGCAGCGGGATGCCCAAGAAGATCAGCACGGATTTGGCAATCTGCCACGGCGACGTGCTGATGGTGGTCTGCGGCAAACCAAGCCAGCCCGGCAGCACCGACAGGTAGAACCAGCCGAGCACCGCGAACATAGCGACCTGGAAGACCGAGTTCAAAGCAACGAGTACCGCTGCCGCTTCGCGATCACCACACGCCAAGTCGTTCCAGATAATCACCATCGCGATGCATCGGGCCAGGCCGACGATGATCAGTCCAGTACGGTACTCGGGCAGATCGCCTAGCAGGAGCCAGGCCAGCGCGAACATCAGCGCCGGGCCGAACACCCAGTTCAACAACAGCGAACTCAAGAGGAGTCTGCGGTCGCTGGTCACTGTATCGAGGCGGTCGTAGCGGACCTTGGCAAGAACCGGGTACATCATGATCAGAAGACCCAGCGCGATCGGCAACGAAATACCCTCAACTTGTACATGATTCAGACCTGCGTTCAGTCCCGGCACGAACCGACCCACAAGCAGTCCGGTGGCCATCGCGGTGCCGATCCAGATAGGCAACAAGCTGTCCAGGAGCGAAATCCGCTCAACCACAGCAGGATGTTCGCGTCGGCGCGCTGTCTGGGTCACGAGCGTGTGTCTGCCTCGTCGGCGCTGTGCGCGTTGCTAGCGGTTCCGCAGCAGCGGCAACCGTTGTCGTCAGCGGTCTCGGCGTTCTGCGGTGCGGGGCCGAAGGTCTCCGTGTCGGCCAGCACGGTGTACACCTCCCACCTCTCCCCACCAGGTCCCGTCACCCAGACCTTGTCTTGTGAGGCGAAGCAGCAAGTAGTCCCTATCTCCTCTTCAGTGAACATGCCCTCGCCGGTGAGACGGCTGATTTCGTCGCGGACGAGCTGGCTGGACTCCACTTCGACACCGAGGTGGTTGAGAGTTCCGCCGCGGCCGGAGTTTTCGATGAGCACCAGTTTCACCGGCGGGTCGATCACCGCGAAGTTGGCGTAGCCCGGTTTGACTTTGGCCGGCGTTGTGTTGAACAGCTTCGAGTAGAAGGTGATCGCTTCGTCGAGGTCGTCGACATTCAGAGCGAGTTGAGCACGAGCCATAACGTCCTACCTCTGCGATATATATCGAACTAGTGACGCCCCCGATCCTGCCACCTTTTCGACATATGTCAACAAGGTGTGGCAGGATGGTCGCTATGCCCAAGACGTTGCCACCGGTGGACATGACAGCGCCGCTGTGCTGTTCTCCAATGGCTGCTGGTCCAATCGACAATGATGCAGCGTTGGACATTGCGCTGCGGTTGAAGGCCCTGGCCGACCCGGTACGAGTCAAGCTCATCTCGCTGCTGTTCAGCTCAGACGCCGGTGAGGTATGCGGCTGTGACCTCGCGACGGCGGTCGGACTTAGTGAGTCGACGGTGAGCCATCACCTCACTCAGTTGCGCAGAGCAGGGATCGTGGAGTCTGAGCGCCGAGGGATGAACGTCTATCACCGTGCTCGTGGGGAGTCGCTGGTGGCGTTGTGTGCGGTTCTTGACCCGAACTGCTGCCGCTAAAGCCATGGGCCCAGGCGAATCGGCCTGGGCGAAAGACACCGCGGCGGATCTGGCCACCACCAACGTCAACGGCGGCGCCATCGCGATCGGACACCCGTTGAGAACCAGCGGCGCCCCCTCATGACGACGATGGTCAACGATCTCGAACAGCGCGGCGGTCGGTACCGTCTGCATACGATGTGCGCAGGCAGCGGCATGTCCAACGCGACGATCATCGAGCGGCTGGGTAGGCCGATCAAGGCCCAACCCCCTGACCGCTGAACACTTGCGGTTTGGGGTATCAGCCGCGTTCGTCTAGTGCGTCTGCGATGCGGTCGAGCAGGCGTGTCATCAGAAGTTGGTCCTCGGGGTCAAGGCATGCGAATAGCTCGCCGTTACGCCTCCTGTACCGCTTGTTCGCGCGCCCAACGATAGTCGGCCTTGCCTGACGGGCTGCGCTCGATGATTGCACGGAAGACGATCGCCTTCGGAAGTTTGTATCGGGCCAGGGTTTTAGCGGCATGTTCGGTCAGCTCGACAGCGTCGGCGTGGGCGTCATCGACGAGCGCGACGACGGCGACCGCCTCCTGGCCCCAGCGCTCGCTGGGCCGTCCGGTGACGACCACATCGGCCACCGCGGGATGCGAGGCGATCGCGGTTTCGACCTCCTCGACGAAAATCTTTTCGCCGCCGGAGTTGATCGTCACCGAATCGCGGCCCAGCAACTCGATGCGACCATCTTCGCGGTGACGTGCCCGGTCACCGGGGACCGCGTAGCGCACGCCATCTATGACGGGGAACGTCGCCGCGGTTTTGGCTGCGTCGCCCTTGTAGCCGAGCGGCACGTAGCCGCGCTGGGCGAGCCAGCCCATGCCGTCGTGCCCCGGTTGCAGGAGCGAGCCGAGATCTTCGGCGGCCACGAAGGTATCCGGACCGGCGTTGAACGTGCCCGTCGACACCGCTTCCGTCGTCGATAGGTGACTCATCTGTGAACCGGTCTCCGACGATCCCACGCCGTCGACGACCATCGCGCTCGGCAGAGCTTGAACCAGGCGCTCTTTGACATAGGGCGTCAGCAGTGCACCGCCGTTGGCGACGACCGCCAATGATGACACGTCGGCTACACCCTTCTCGATCGCAGCCAGCAGTGGCCGGGCCATCGCATCACCGACTACGGTCACCGCGATCACCTGCTCTCGCTCGATGGTGCGGACGACGCCGTCGGCATCGAGATGGTCGACCACGGGAGGAAAGACCAGTGTCTGTCCGGTCGTGATCGCGGTCATGACACTCCATTGAGCAGCACCGTGAATCAGCGGCGGCAAGATGAGGAGTTTGGTTCCCGGGCCGGCAGCCACCCGCGCGGTGATCTCATCGATGGAACTGACGCACTCGCCGGTCATCAGATTTCGCCCGCCGAAGGACGTCATGAAGATGTCATGCTGCCGCCACAGAACACCTTTCGGCATCCCGGTTGTGCCACCGGTGTAAAGCACATACAAGTCGTCGGGCGAGTGCTGCACCGACGGTAGCGGCGGGGCGGAGTGGATTGCGCTCTCGTAGTCCACCGCGCCGTCGAGCAACGCGTTACCTGAGCCGTCGGCGATCTGGATGAGGACTCGCAGCTGTGGTAGGTCCGCTAGCACTTCGGCCACTCGCGGCGCGAACGCAGCGTGGTAAATCAGCGCGGTCGCACCCGAATCCGCGAGCAAATACTGCAACTCGTTTTTGACGTAGCGGAAGTTGACGTTGAACGGGGCGACTCGCGCCGCGAAGGCACCGAGTAACGCCTCGACGAATTCGTTTCCGTTGTAGGCATACAGGCCGACGAGATCCTGCCCAACCTCATGGCCGGCCAGTGCCGACCGCTCGGTGTGGCATCCCAACTCGCGTGAGTGCAGGTATGCCGCGAGACGGTTCGAGCGATCGATGATCTCTGCGTAGGTGTAGCGGCGTTCGCCCTGGATGATCAACTCGCGCTCGCCGATCGTGGCCGCGACGGCTTTGGCGACGGCCGGCAGGGTGAATTGTGTTGCGGTGTTAGGCGCCGTGTCGGTCATTGCCGCGCCCATGCCCTTAGCAGCTCGTCGGTCGTGGTGATGGTCGCGAGCAGAGACAGCGTGTTCTCGATGACCGCGGTGCCGTACTCGGCGGGTACACCGGCAACCGCGTCGCGCGGCACGATGACGCGATAGGCAGCGTTGACCGCGTCCATGACCAGATTAGGGATCGCGATATTCAGCGAAACGCCCACTACGACGATGGTGGACACGTCGAGGTTCCGCAGCACTGCGTCAAGGTCCGTGCCGCCCATCGGGCCGACACCGTGCCACCTGCTCAACACCAGATCCGTTGGCTCAGGGCCCAACTCGGGCAACACGGCCGCGCCGGACGAGCCCGGGGTGATGTCCACGCCGCCGCGCCCAACGGCGAATATCTTGGCATTGTGATTGGAGCCGAGCCCATCCGGTCGTCGCTGCACCAAACAGTGCACGACGCGCACGCCGGCTGTCCGAGCCGCAGGCAGCAACCGGATGATGTTGGGCAGCGCTACCCGGCGTGTTTCTTCGGCAAGTACAGCGAGTCCGGCGTTGGGGCCGATGACCGCACCTTGGCACTCCTGGGCGACGATCGCGGTGCGCGCGGGCGCCGCCAGGTCCGCGAGGGTTGTCATGCCGGGACTTTCGTAGAAATTAACCATCCGGTGACCTTCCAGGTGAATGTGACCTTCACCCCGGCGCCTCCTGCAATCCGCTGATACTAAATCCGTTACAGTACAGATTTCAGGTCGAGGAGGCGTAGCAGGGTGGCTGACGATCTCGAAGCGATTCGGCAATTGAAGGCGCGTTACTGCCGATTTCTCGACTTAAAAGACGTCGAGGGTTGGCGCAGCGTGTTCACCGGTGACCTGGTGGTCAGGCTGGATATGGCGGTTTCGACCGGCGGGGCCGACCCGATGACGGCGCCCCCGGTGGAGGGCGCCGACGACTTTGTGGCAATGGTGCTGGGCGGCCTGGAGAACGCCGCCACGGTGCACCATTGTCACACCCCGGAAATCACTCTCACCTCGCCCACCACCGCGACCGGGATCTGGGCGATGGAAGACTGGATCATCTTCGACGGCGGACAGGAATTACACGGCGCCGGCCACTATCACGAGACCTACGAGAAGCAGGAAGGCACCTGGCGGATCAAAACCCTGCACCTGACCCGAACCATCCAGAAGATAACCGGTAGCGATGGCGACTGAAGTCGGCACATCATTCGACGTGCTCGTTATCGGCGCCGGATTCTCCGGCCTCTATGCGTTGCACCGGCTGCGGCAGCTCGGACTCCGCACCCGTGTGCTGGAAATGGCCGAAAACGTCGGCGGCACCTGGCTGTACAACCGCTACCCAGGCGCACGCTGTGACATCGAGAGCATCGAGTACTCCTACAGCTTCTCCGATGAGATCCAGCAGGAATGGGTGTGGACGGAGACGATGCCAGCTCAGCCCGAGGTCGAGGCCTATCTAAATTTCGTCGCCGATCGGCTTGATCTTCGTCGCGACATCCAGTTCCTCACCAAAGTTGTCGCGATGTCCTTCGACGAGGAAGCTGCGGCGTGGGTGGTGCGAACCGACGCGGGCGCAACTTTCCGGGCTCCTTTCGTGATCGCAGCGACCGGCATCTTGTCGGCGCGGCTGCAACCCGCGATCCCCGGAATGTCCACCTTCGCTGGAACGTCGCTGTTCACCAGCCACTGGCCGAAGGAGGGCGTCGATCTCGCCGGCACGCGCGTCGGCGTGATCGGGACTGGTTCGAGCGGTGTTCAGCTGATCCCCGTGGTGGCGCGGGAAGCCATGCAGCTGTATGTGTTCCAGCGTTCGCCGGCCTACACGCTGCCGTGGCGGGTACGGCTGTTGGAGGACGGCGAACTCGACGAGATGAAAACCCACTACGCCGAAATCCGAGCGGCCCAGCTGGCACACCCGATCGGCGCGGCGCGACTGAGCGCGTTCTCGGTGCTGCTGGAGATGCTCAACAGGCCGCCGTTGAAGTCGGCGTCACGCGAAGAACAATTGCGTGCTATCGACGAGAACGGCGTGATGGGGGCGCTGAGTTGGAGTGATGTCTTCTTCGATATCGAGGCCAACCGGATCGCCGCCAAGTTGTACGGCGAGGCGGTGGCCCGCATCGTCAAGGATCCGGAAACCGCCGCATCGCTGGTGCCTGACCATCCCTTCGGGTGTAAGCGTCCGATTATCGATCAGGGGTATTACGAGACCTTCAACCGCGACAACGTGACACTCGTCGATTTGCGGAAGGGTGCGATCCGCGAGGTGACGCCCGCCGGCATCCGCACCGAGTTTGAGTCCTACGACCTCGACGTGATCGTCTATGCGACCGGCTTCGATGCGATGACCGGCGCGCTGAGCCGCATCGATATCCAGGGCCGCGACGGGTTGTCGCTGGGCGAGTTCTGGGCTCGCGAAGGATCGCTGTCCTATCTGGGCCTGGCGATCGCCGGCTTCCCCAACCTGTTCACCGTTCAAGGCCCGGGCAGCCCGAGCGCGGCCACCAACTTCGTCACTGCTCTCGAGCAGCACGTGGAGTGGATCAGCGATTGCATCGTGTACCTGCGCGCCAACGGAATCCGCACCATCGAGGCGGCGGCAACCGCCCAACAGGAGTGGATCGACCACGCAACGTCGCTCGTGGCGCCGACGGTGCTGGTCCACCCGTCATGCAACTCTTGGTACAACGGAGGCAATGTGCCCGGCAAGAAACGGATGTACATGGGCTATATCGGCGGAATCCCCGAATACCGGCGTCGCTGCGATGAAATCGCGGTCGACGGATACACCGGATTCAAGTTGGTCTAGGGCAGCGGTATGTCATTAGCGATGCGAGGGCTGGGCTTCACCCGCGACGCTGCCCGCGAGCTGGGCATGGTCTTCCCGCGTACAGTGGCTGGCCTCAACGAATCGACCGGGTGGGTTCCGGCGTCGCCCCGCGGTGTGCGTCAGCTCGGCGAAGTCATGCTCGACGAGCTTGTGCTGTCCGGCTTTTCACTGTTGGGCGGAACCCCGGCGGCGGTGCGGGCGCCAAATGCGTGCGACGCTGCAGCCGAGGAATTGGCGGCGCTAGGCGTCGACTGCGCCCACGCCGACCCAGAACCGTTGCAGGCGCAGATGATACGGGCCCGGCGCATTGGCCGGCTGGCATACGAGCGGATGACTTTCCAACATGATCCGGCGTTGCCGAAGACGTTGGAAGCCGAAGGTCTGGGTGGCCCGGCGCGAGCAGTAGTGCACCTGGTCCGGCACCGCGATGGACCCAGGCCGTGGCTGATCTGGGTGCACGGTGCCGGTCAGGGCGGCGCAGAAGACCTGGTGCTGTCACGCATCGGACACCTACATCACAAGCTGGGATTCAACGTCGCGATGCCGGTGCAACCCGGTCACGGTTGCCGACGCCGGGAATGGCCGGCTTACCCGGACATGGATCCGCTGGGCAATGTCGCTGGCATGATGCGCGCAGTCTCGGAGGTGCGCGCTGTTGTCAAATGGGCACGGCCGCAGGCCAGCACTGTTGTGGTGTCGGGGATTTCAATGGGTACCCCGGTGGCCGCGCTGGTTTCGCACCTGGAAAAGCAGGTCGACGCGGTGGCGCTGTACACCCCGATCCTCGGGCTGAACGCGATGATCGCGCGGCACCTGGGCCGCTGGGGTTCGTCGCGGGACGGGTACCGGCAGCTGCTCGCCTCTCCGGTGGTCTCCAAGCTGACCTCGGTGATCGATCCGCTGGCCGTCGACCCGGCACCGCCGCCGCAACGTCGGCTCATTGTCGGAGCCTGGCACGACCGGATGGCGATGCGCGAACCCGCAGTCGCTTTGCACGACCGTTGGAACGGCCAGCTGTACTGGTACGACGGCAGCCACGTCGGCCACATTTTCTCCCGTCGCGTGCAGCGGGTCACCGAGCGATTCCTGCAAAGAGTTGTGAATTGAGCGATCGCATGCTTGACGAATTGGGCTACTACCTGCTGGCCGGTGCTGGCGGTGAGGGACCGGCAACGTTGATGGACGAGGCTCGCCGCGGCGAGGAGTTGGGCTTTGGGACCGCGTTCATCTCCGAGCGCTGGAACGTCAAGGAAGCGTCGTCATTGGTCGGGGCGGCGTGTGCGGTAACGACCCGGATGCAGATCGCCACCGCTGCAACCAATCACAACACCCGCCATCCGCTGATCACCGGATCCTGGGCGACCACCATGCACCGGCTTTCCGGCGGCCGGTTCACCCTGGGCGTCGGCCGTGGCATCGCGGCGATCTATAAAGCGTTTGGCATACCGGCGGTGACGACTGCACAGATGGAGGATTGGGCCCAGATCATGCGCCGGCTGTGGCACGGCGAAGTGATCTTCAATCACGACGGTCCGATGGGTAAGTACCCCATCTTGTTTCTCGACCCGGACTTCAACGAAGATATCCGACTGGCGTTGGTGGCTTTTGGGCCGAACACGCTCGCCCTCGGCGGGCGCGTTTTCGACGATGTCATCCTGCACACCTACTTCACCCCAGAGACGTTGCAGCGCTGCGTCAAGACCGTCAAGTCGGCAGCGGAAAAGGCGGGTCGTGACCCAGCCGACGTTCGGGTGTGGTCATGCTTCGCCACGGTCGGCGACCACCTTCCCGAACCGTTGCGGCTGAAGAAGACCGTGGCGCGGCTGGCCACTTATCTGCAAGGATACGGCGATCTGATGGTGCAGACCAACAACTGGGACCCCGCTGTGCTGCAACGCTTTCGGGAGGACTCGGTGGTGACGTCGATTGCCGGCGGGATTGATCACAAGGCCACGCCCGGACAGATCGAGCACATCGCGACACTGATCCCCGAGGAATGGCTGGAGCCCTCGGCGACCGGCTCAGCCCGGCAATGTGTGCAGCGCATTTGCAAGGAATTCGACTACGGGGCCGATGCGGTGATCATGCACGGCGCGACACCCGACGAGTTGCAGCCCATCGTCGCGGCCTATCGAGCAAACAAATAGGAAAGACATGTCGCAGTCCGTGAAGTACCTGAAAAATAAGGTCATCATCGTGACCGGGGCAGCCAGCGGCTTCGGCAGGCTGATTTCCGAAAAGTGTGCCGCCGGTGGCGCGAAGGTCGTCGGCGTGGACGTCAACACCGAAGGCTTGAACGACGTCTTTGAAGGCATCGGAGCGGCCGGCCACGGTACATGTCATTGACCAACCCTGGGGAATCAACATCAGCGACGTGACGGTGCGGGCGAGCGGCGAGAATTACGTCTACTGATCCAATCCATAGTATCTCCGCTAATCCAAGCTTAAGAACTACTTGAATCCAAGCTTAAATTGAGATAAGAAAGGTGGATTGCGCAGATCACCATATGAGGGGGTCCAGCGGTGGTTCGACACAAGTTGCTCCTCAACGTTGGCGCCGTTGGCGCGATGGTTGGCATGGCTAGCGCGCTGAACAGCGCGGCTGCGTATGCCGACGTAGGCGACCCGCTAGCGGGGAGCGATACAGCGATCATCCTCGGCGGAACCGGGGAGCCGATGCCGTCGACCGAGTTCGCGCAGGCCGCCGAGGATCTGTATCTGCACCCGCTGGGTTTCGACGGTGGCGCGATCGACTCAACGGTCTGCGACATGATCGGGACCGACCCGTGCAGCGCGCCGCTGCAGGTGCTGACGACACCCGAGCTGTTCCAGCAGGGCCCGAGTAGTCTCACAGGCGCGTCGGACGTCGTTCTCGCCGTGGAGAACGAATTCAAGGCCGACCCGGGCGCTTTCAGCCCCGAGCACCCGCTGACGATCTTCGGATACTCGCAGAGCGCCACCGCCGAGTCGATCGCCATGACCGACCTCGCAAAAGACCACATTCCCCTCGACGAGCTGCACTTCGTGTTCATGGGCGACCCCTCCCTCCCGGTCACCGGCGCTTGGTCCAACGTGGAAGCGGACATGGACTCGACGCTCGGTGTGAGCACCACGAACTTTCTGCTCAACCTTTTCCAAATGAACAGTGTCCTGGGCAACGTGACGCCGGATGATCTGTACCCGGCGACCATTTACAGTTTCGACCCCGATCCGGTTGCTAACTTCCAACAGGTCTTCGAGGCCGAGGGCCTGGCCGGCGCGCTGCTGAACATATTCGGCACGCACGTGGAATACCTGGGGTTGACGCCGGCGCAGATCGCGGACGCGACCACGTCGACCGATGGCGACCTCACCTTTGTCAACATTTCCGACAGCGGCGTAAATAATGTCGACGCATGGCTAACTGCATTACTTGAGCACGGTGTTGCCGACAGCGACCCATTCCAGAGCGTATTCCAGTCCCTGGAACTGTTGTTCTTCAATACCTACTGACCCGAGCCATGGGCACCCAAATGGGCGATTTTGCGACTGCTCGTGCGGAGACCTCACGGCATGATGACGGTGCGGGCGACGGGTTCGGCGGCGGCTTGCCGGGTGGACAGCCCTCGCTGCAAGGAAGCCAATAATGCGTCGCGTGTCTCGCGAGGGTCGATCAGCTCATCGAAACCCATGTGCTCGGCCGATCGATAGGACGCTTGCAACTCGGCGTTGCGCAGCTTGGTGGTGAGGTCTTCGCCGGCGTGCGACGCCCTGCTCAGCGCCGCCGCACTCATGGCGCCCATCGTCGCGCCGGGGTAGGCGAAGGTCGCTGCTTGGCTATCGAAACTCAACAGCGACATCACCATTGAGCCGAACCCGTATGCTTTGCGCAGCGTGAGGTGCAGCTTCAACGTGGTGGCCGTGGTCTGCGCGGCGAACATTCGCGCTCCGGCGCGCAGCACCCCGCTGCGCTCAGAACGGCTACCGGGCAGCATGCCGGGGTTGTCGGCAAGGAAGACGATCGGCAGGTGAAACGAGTCGGCCACCATGATGAAGTGCGCCGCCTTGTCCGCGGCGTCGGCGTCGATGGAGCCGGCGATCACCTGGGGCTGGTTGGCCACCACCGCGACCGGATGGCCGCCCAGATGGGCCAGCGCGCAGATGATCGCCTTGCCGAACTGCGGCTGGACCTCGAACCAGTCCGGCCGGTCGAAAATCACGTCGAGCACCGCGCGCATGTCGTAGACGCGGCGGTTGTCGCGGGAAACGATGTCGAGCAGCTCCGGTGTCTGTCGTGGCTCAGTGCTCTCGTCGGGCGGCAGCGGCGATGGGTACGACCATGCGCTCGCCGGGAAATACGATAGGTAGCGACGGATGTCGTCGAGCACGGTTTCGTCGTCTTCGGCGACGTTGTGGATCACCCCGCTGGGCAAAGCGACGTCCGGACCGCCAAGGTCCTCCTTCGAAATGTCCTCTCCGGTGGACTCTTTGACGACGGGAGGCCCGGCAGTGAAGATGGCTCCCTGGGAGCTCATGATCCGGAAGTCGCACACCGGGGCCACCAGTGCACCGTGTCCGGCCGAGGGGCCGAGGACGGCGGCGACGGTCGGGACCCGGCCCGAGCACTGCGCTTGGGCGAGCAGGTCGGTCGGGCTTCGTCCATAGTGCCCGCCGCCGGGACGAAAGCCGGCGCCTTCCAACAACATCACTAGCGGAATCTTGTCGCGCAGCGCTAATTCCGCGATGCGGTAGCGCTTGGAGTTGCCCCCGGGTCCGATACTGCCGGCCATCGTGGTGAAGTCCTCGGCGCCGAGCATCACCGGTGAGCCGTTGATCAAGCCGGAGCCGACGACGATCCCGTCGGCGGCGATCTCGCCGCCTACCAGCGTGCCGAGTTCGCGGAATGTCCCGGGATCCAGGAGGTGGTCGATTCGCGCTCGGGCGTCGAGCTTCCCTTTGCCGCGGTGTTTGGCGAGCCGCTCTGGACCGCCCATCGCCCGGGTGTGCTGACGGCGACGGTCAAGGTCGTCGAGCGTCTCCTGCCAGTCCGGGGACTTCGTCATGGGCATGTCCTCATACGTCGCCAGTTGGGTACTGAAGTGCTTACTGTAGCCTCTGCGAGAGTGTGGCGGCCAACGGCCGGGTGACGAGGTGGAGACGGAGCGGCGCTATGGGGATCCGGCTGACGACTGATGAGGCATGGCAAGCACTCGGTGCGGCGCATACCGGAATTCTGACGACTCTGCGCCGCGATGGTATGCCGATTGCGTTGCCGGTTTGGTTTGTTGTCGACGATCGCACGGTCGCGATGATGACACCGGCCGGCACCAAGAAGATCGCGCGCATCCGACGTGATCCCCGGGCGTCGTTTCTCGTCGAATCGGGGAAGCGCTGGGTTGACCTGCGCGCCGTCCATCTGACTGGGCGGGTGGAGTTCGTCCAGGATGCCGCCGTTATCTCCCGAATCGAGGCGGCCGTCAACGAGAAGTACGCGGCGTTTCGCCCGCCTGTCGCCAACTTGCCGGCCGCGACAAAGGCTTACTACGCGAGCCAGGTGTTTCTGCGCTTCGTGCCGGAGGGCCGAATCCTGACATGGGACAACGCCCGCATCGCCACGACCCAGTGGTAATGAAGTAGCTGGTGTGGCATGGCTTTTGCCGCGGCTGCGACGGACGACGTTGACCCTACTGAATCGCTTACTGTAGCGTTTCAAGTATGCGGGCAAGGGCACCCGGGTGAGCGCCGCGCTGGCGTCTGGCCTCAAGGTCGACGGGGGCATCTTCGGCGAGTTGGCTCGCGCGCCGGAAGTGGCGACCGCGCTCGAGGAGCAGGGCTACGACGCGTGTTGGACCGGCGAAATCAACCACGATCCTTTTCTGCCGTTGCTGTTGGCCGCCGAACACACATCGCGACTTGAACTGGGAACCAGCATCGCGGTGGCGTTCGCGCGCAATCCAATGATCGTCGCCAACCTCGGTTGGGATCTGCAGACCTACTCCCAGGGCCGGTTCATCTTGGGCTTGGGCACTCAAGTCAAGCCGCACATCGAGAAACGATTCAGCATGCCGTGGAGCCATCCGGTGGCCCGGATGCGCGAATTCGTAGAGGCGTTGCGCGCGATCTGGTCGGCCTGGAAGGACGGCACCAGGCTGCGATTCGAGGGTGAGTTCTACACGCACAAGCTAATGACGCCGATGTTCACGCCCGAGCCGCAGCCGTTTGCGGCACCAAAGGTTTTCATCGCCGCCGTCGGTGAGGCGATGACCGAGATGTGCGGCGAGGTCTCCGACGGCCTACTGGCCCATGCGTTCACGACAAAACGCTACCTGCATGAGGTGACGATGCCCGCGGTGCGACGCGGACTGCAGTGTTCCGGTCGTGACCGGCGTTCGTTTCAGGTTGCGTGCCCGGTGTTCGTGGTGACCGGCAAGGACGATGCCGAAGCGACGGCAGGTGCGGCAGATGTTCGCAAGCAGATCGCCTTCTACGGATCAACACCCGCTTATCGCAAAGTCCTGGAATTGCAAGGATGGGGTGATGTGGCGACCAAGCTGCATCAGCTATCGCTACAAGGGGAATGGGATGCGATGGGCTCGCTGATCGACGACGAGATACTTGACGCCTTCGCTGTGGTCGCGCGGATCGACGAACTCGCAGTCGCGCTTCGCAACCGGTGCGACGGTGTCATCGACCGCGTGATGCCGGCCTTTCCCCGCACCATGTCCAAGGCCACGATCACCGCCGTCATTCACGAGTTTCGCCAGTGAGGAGTTGTCCGTGAGCACGCCGACCATGGATGAAGCTGCCAAGGTCTTTGCCGATCCGCAGGCATACACCGACGAAACGAGTTTGCATGCGGCGCTGGCTCATCTGCGTGCCAACGCACCGGTGTCGTGGGTCGAGGTGCCGAACTACCGGCCGTTTTGGGCGATCACCAAGCACGTCGACATCATGGACATTGAGCGCGATAACACACTGTTCACCAATTGGCCGCGCCCGGTTCTGGTGACTGCTGAAAGTGATGAACTGCAGGCCGCCGCGGGGGTTCGCACGCTGATCCACCTGGACGATCCGCAACACCGCATGGTGCGCGCGATCGGCGGAGACTGGTTTCGCCCCAAAGCGATGCGGGCACTGAGGGTCCGCGTCGACGAACTGGCCAAGATCTACGTCGACAAGATGATGACCGCCGGCCCGGAGTGCGACTTCGTTCAGCAGGTCGCGGTCAATTACCCCCTCTACGTGATCATGTCGCTGCTGGGCATTCCGGAGTCGGACTTCCCGCGGATGCTCAAGCTCACCCAGGAACTGTTCGGCAGTGATGATGCCGAGTTCAAGCGTGGTACTACGAACGAGGACCAGCTGCCCGCGTTGCTCGACATGTTCCAGTACTTCAACGGTGTTACTGCATCGCGCCGTGAACATCCGACCGAGGACCTCGCGTCGGCTATCGCTAACGCTCGCATCGACGGCGAGCCGCTCTCGGACATCGACACGGTGTCGTATTACCTCATCGTGGCCACCGCAGGCCACGACACGACCAGCGCGACAATTTCCGGCGGGCTGCACGCTCTCATCGAGAATGCTGACCAACTTGAATGCTTGCGCGACGATCTCGGCCTGATGCCGCTGGCCACCGAGGAGATGATCCGATGGGTCACTCCGGTCAAGGAATTCATGCGCACTGCCGCCGAAGACACTACGGTGCGCGGGGTCCCGATTGCGGCGGGGGAGTCGGTGCTGCTGTCGTATGTGTCGGCCAACCGGGACGAGGACGTGTTCGATGACCCGTTCGGTTTCAACGTCAGGCGTGACCCCAACAAGCATCTAGCCTTCGGATACGGCGTGCACTTCTGTTTGGGTGCCGCGTTGGCGCGCATGGAGGTCAACAGCTTCTTCACCGAATTACTGCCACGGCTGAAATCCATTGAATTGGCTGGAGATCCGCAATTCACCGCGACAACATTCGTCGGTGGACTCAAGCATCTGCCGGTTCGTTACGAACTTGCCGAGCGTTAGGTGGCTGTCCCTGGCGATCGCAGCCGGCAACGTTCGATGAGGATCTCTGCCAGCAACTGGGGCTCGCTGATCATCAGGTCATGGCAGGTATCGACCGGGACCAGCGGTTGCACACCGCCGAGGGCGGCGATGCTACGAAACTGCGTCGGTTGAAAAAGCGCGTGATCGCGAAGTGTCAGGATCCACGTCCGCGGAACGTCTTCGGGCAGGTCGCTGCGATCGACCAGCTCGGTGATGATCGTCGCCGCCTCGGCGTGTATCCGCGACAAGGTGAAGCGGCGTTGGGTGCGGGTCATGCCGTTGCAGAACAACAACGCGCTGAGCATATTCGGTGTGGTTGCCGGCGGCTTTCGCAGCCGCACCGCCCGACGCACGTACCAGGCCAGCGGTCCGGCGAGCGTGTCCACGATCGCTTTCCCTTGCACCGGCAAGCATGACGCCGCCAAGATCATCTCGCGCACTCGCGAGGATCCCAGTTTGGCGACTATCCCGGGCACCGTTAACCCGGCGAGCGAGTGACCGACGACGATCACCTCGCCCAGCCCAACGTCCTCGATCTGCGCGACCGCGGATCGCACACAGTCGGCGATGGTCACAGTGGTCAGATCCCCTGGGGTGGGCCCGTGGCCGGGCATGTCCACGGCCAGCACCGGCAATTGCGGCGCCTGCCGATGCAGTTCTTCGACGGTCAGATCCCAACAGTCGGCGGAGTGCTCACCCCCGTGAACGAGAACCAGAGCAGGCGAATGCACGCTTGTCCTCCACCCGAATCCTAAAATCGCATCATATAAAAACGGTGTCCTCACGATGCGGGAGCAAGCTTGTGTTAGGTGTTCATCACGCGGCGATCTGCACCGCCGACGTTGAGCGTTCGATGCGGTTCTGGCGAGACGGCCTGGGATTCACCGAACTGTTCGACCACACCTTCAGCGGTGACTGGCCAGAACTCTTCGGCGCTAATTCCGACCAGCTGCGGTCGATTTTCTTGGGCGATCCGCAAGCCCCCGACACCGGTATCGTCGAGCTGGTGGTGTTTGACGGGGCCGGCGAAGCGCAGGTCGTAGCCCCCAGCCCCCGGCACGGATTCTTCCTGTTGTCACTGCAGCGCGACGTCGATGCGACGCTGTCCGGCTTGGCCGCTTTGGGTTTCACCGACGGTGTACGTCGCATCAGTGTGCCGGCACCGGGTGGCGCGACGGTCCCGATGGCGGTAATCACCGCTCCGGACGGGGTGCTCGTCGAGCTGATCGGACCACCGGTATGACAGCGTTGGTGACCGGCGGCGGCTCGGGCATCGGGCGCGAAGTTGCTGCCCGGCTGCGCGAGGCGGGGCACGACGTCGTCGTGTGGGATCGAGCCGGCGGCGACATCGAGTGCGATATCAGCGATCCGGCGGCGGTATCCGAGGCGATGAGCCGCACCGTACGTGCGCACGGGACGCCCACCCGGGTGGTGGCCTGCGCTGGCATCGGTGCGTCCGGTACGTTACTGGCGCAGTCGCCCGCGCAGTGGCAGCGAGTGTTGGCGGTAAACCTCACCGGCACTTGGCTGACCATCCGTGCCGCGGCGGCGGCCATGATCGACGCGGAAACCGGCGGATCGATCGTCGCAGTCTCCAGCATCAGCGGAACGGTGGCCGACCGCGATATGGGCGCCTACTGCGTGTCCAAAGCCGGAGTGGACATGCTGGTGAAGGTCGCAGCAGCGGAGTGGGGCAGCTATGGCATCCGGGTCAACGCCGTCGGCCCGGGTGTCACCCGGACACCGATGCTGGGCGAACCGGAGCAACTGCCCGGCTGGGTGGAGGGTTTGTGCGAGCGGACCCCATTAGGGCGTCTCGGAGAAGCTGCCGACGTGGCCGGCGCCATCGTGGGCGTCCTCGAATTACCGTGGGTCACCGGCCAAGTCGTACACGCCGACGGCGGCCTGGCCCTGCACAGCCCGATTGATGCGTACGGTCAGATGCAGCGACTGCGTGGAGCAGTCACGCCACCCCGAAATCAATGACACCACGAACGATTTCACCGTTGAGCAGATCTGCGTAGGCGTCGTTGATGTCGTCGAGCCGATAACGCTTGGTGATCATCTCGTCGAGCAGCAGCTGACCGGTCTCATACATCCTGGCCAGCTTGAAGATGTCGGCCTTGGGGTTGCAGGAGCCGAACACGGTGCCCGCCAGGTTTTTGTTCATCAGGATGAAGTCCTGCAGGTCGAACTTGATTGATCGGGTTGTCTGTGCGGTCATACCGGTGAGCACACAGGTCCCACCTTTGCGGGTGAGCTGCAACGCATTGCGGACATCGTCGGCGCTGATCAATGAGGGCGAGACGACGACGCCATCGGCCATGACGCCATACGTCAGGCCTGTCACCAAGTCCAGCGCCTCGGCGATGTTGGCGCAGCTGTGGGTGGCACCGAACCGCAGTGCTGATTTTTGCTTGAATTCGACCGGGTCGACGGCCACGATCTGCGCGGCACCGTTGATCCGGGCGCCCTGAATCGCCCCGGTACCGATTCCGCCGGCACCGATGACAACGACGGTGTCACCACCGCGCACATTGGCTCGATTGGCGGCCGAACCGTATCCGGTCGGGATAGCACAGGACAGCAGCGCACTGGGCAGCAGCGGAAGATGCGGCTCGATCTTCACCACTGAATTTGTGGCTACCACAGTGTGTTCGGCGAATGCGCCGACCTTGGAGATGTGGCCCAGCGGTTTGCCGTCGGCCAAGTGGTGGCGGAATGTGCCGTCGGTGGGCATTCCCGGCGTCAGCGTCCCGATTCCGGCATCGCACAGGTATTCCATGCCGGTTGCGCACCAACGACACCGACCGCAGACAGCAACGAACGACATCACCACGTGGTCGCCAGGTTCGAAGTCGGTAACACCGTCGCCGACCTCGCGCACGATCCCCGAACCCTCGTGACCGCCGATGGTGGGAAACATGGTGGGCAGACCCATCGACCGCAGAACCTCGTTGGGTGCGGCCATGTCGCCTTTGAGGATGTGGTCGTCCGAATGGCACAAACCCGCTGCGGCCATCTGGACGAGAACCTCACCGGCGCGAGGCGGGTCTAGTTCGAATTCCTCGACAGACCAAGGGCCGCCGACATCATGCAGGATCGCCGCCCGGCTCTTCATGACGCCGGGTTGAAAGTGACCGGAAGCTTGTTGGGCGAACGGAAAGTGAGGCCAACAATTTTGGAGTCTGCACCGGTACCGTCGTCGGCCATGAGAGCCAAGTCTGCGGTCCGGTCCAGCAAGCTGTTCAGCATCACCCGGGTTTCCATTCTGGCCAAATGCATTCCGAGACACATGTGGATGCCGCCGGCGAACGAGATGTGCGCTTGTCGCGGGCGGCGGATGTCGAATGTGTTGGCGTCGTGCCAGCGGCTCTCGTCTCGGTTGGCCGACCCCATACACAAGTCGACCTGCGCATTGGCGGGGAGGGTGTGACCACTGACCTCAACTTCTTCGGTGGTGGTGCGCATGACCATGGTCAGCGGGGTTTCGTAGCGCAGTCCTTCTTCGATCGCGCCGGGAATCAGTGACCTGTCCTGATAAATCAGCGCCAGCTGCTCAGGATGGGTCAGCAACAGGTAGAGCAGATTGCCTGACGAGCGATACGTGGTCTCCAAACCAGCGGGCAACAGCAGCCGCAAGAAAGCGGTGATCGCCTCGTCGGTGAGCTTCTCGCCGTCTATTTCGGCGGCAACGAGGTCGCCGATGATGTCGTTGGTGGGCTCCCGCCGCCGCTGTTCGACCTGTTCGAGGAAATAGCCGTGCAGCTCCGTCGCGGCGTTCAGGCCCGCCATGATGTCGGTCGGGATAGAGATCAGGTCCAGTGAGAGCCGCCGGAACATGTCGAGATCTTCAGGAGGAAGCCCGAGCAGCGTGGAGATAATCCGGGTGGGGAATTCGAATGTCAGGGCCTTCACCAAGTCGGCGTGCCCGTCGTGTTTGATTTCGTCGACAAGTTGGTCGCAGACCGGCCCGATCACCGATGGTTCCCAGCGTTCCAGCGCGCTGGCGCGGAAGGCTTTAGCCACCAAGCTGCGGTGGTCGTGATGCTCTTTGCCGCCCATTGCCAAGATCATGTGGCCCATCACCAAGCCGATCGTCTTGTCGTAGGCAGCCGAAGTGAAGACCCGGTCGTCGCGGAAGGCCTGAAAGACGCCGTCATAACCGAACAGGACCCATTCGTCGTCCGGTTTCAGTTCCGGCGGCAGCAGATCGGTGTCCATCAGCGAGCCGTGATAGACGGGCTCGGTGCGTCTCTTGTATTCGAAGAACGGGTAAGGACTGGTTTCACCGGTCGTGTCGAGTGTTAGGGGTTCGCCGTGCGGCTCGGCGCTGATCGTCATCAGCATCCCTCCTGAGCATCGAATTTCGCTATCATAGTATAGATAGCAACCAAGCCCAACGGGCTGGTGACGCGCACCGTGACCGGACGCTAGTTAGCTTGCTCGATCTCATAATTCGTGCTTGGGCATCTCTGTGCGCCGAACTACGCTGAATCCCTACCGCAACCATCAGGAAGGGGAGGGTCGGTCATGTCTGCACAGTGCATCGAGCCAGTTGCCGACGATCAAATACATCTCGCCTACAAGGGCGTTGTCGACCAGCAGCTCTGGGAGCGGCTGGTGAAACGGATCATCAAGGACGAGGACATCCAGCGCCCGTTGGCGGAGCGCATCGTCAACCAGGCGCTGGCTTTCCTTTTACTCTGCGCCAGGGAGCCGAACAAAAAGTTCTCGCCCTCGCCGCTGGTCGACATCGGTTGGCACACCTTCATCTTGTACACAAAGCCCTACGCGGACTTTTGCGACAGCGTGGGCGCTGGATTCATCCACCACGCACCGTCCGACGTCGATGGGGTGGACTACGCCACTGGCAACACTGCGCGGACGGTGGCCGCGCTACAGAAACACGGCTTCATCGTCGACGAGCCGCTCTGGGTGGATTGCCGCCAGGATTGCAGCGACGACGGGGACTGTACCTCGGGTGATGGGTGCGAGGTCGACCCTTGATCGCACAAAGGACTCAGCTGGTGTAGTTCAGTGTAGTCATCATCCCGGCTTGTTGGTGATAAGCGTTGTGGCAGTGCATCATCCAGACGCCGGGATTGTTGGCAAGCACAGTGACGCTGACCTCGCGCATGGGGAGCACGATTGTGGTGTCTTTGCGGGCGCCGACGCTGCCGTCGGGCTTGATGATCTGAAAAGTGTGGCCGTGAAGATGCATCGGATGCCACATCATGGTCGCGTTAGCGAAGGTGAGAGTGGCCCGTTGGCCCTGTTTGATGCTCAGCGGAGAGTTGTCTGGATACGGTTGCCCGTTGATCTTCCAGTCATATCGCATCATGCTGCCGGAGAGGTGGGCCGCAAGGCTGATGTCTGGTTTGCCAGCTCCCAGGTCCACCTGCGGCGTGGCGGTGAACGTCTCGACGGTGCCAATTCGGCCGTTGAGTTGAGCGGGCTGGAATCCTGGATCGGGTGCGGTCCCACTGCCAGTGGAGAGCAAGGCACGCCCCAAGGCGTTCTTGCCCTCGGCGAGTGCCACCAAGGGGAAGACGCCGTCGCCGGCGGTGACGAGCACGTCGTAGCGTTCGGCCATGCCGAGCAGCAGTGCGTCGACGTTGGTGGGCACGACAGGGTAGCCGTCGGTGTGGGTGACGGTCATCGAATGGCCCGCCAGGGCGACGCGGAACGCGGTATCGGCCCCTGCATTGATGAGGCGTACCCGGATGCGCTGCCCCGGCTTGGCGGCGAAAGTGCTCGGCGCTGTCGGGATGCGTCCGTTGATCAAGTAGTAGGGGTAGCTGACGTTGCCGGCATCGCCGTTGAGTAAAGCGCTGTGGCCCAGACCGGTCATCAGGCCCTTCTGGCCCATGCTGTGCAGGTTGTCGTAGATCTCCGGAGGGCTTTTGCCGATGCCGGCAGTCCAGTCGTCCAGGATGACGATCCACTCGGCGTCGTAGCCGCCGGGTTCGGCGGGATCGTCGATGATCACCGGCAAATACAACCCGTAGTCGGTGTCGAGAGCGGTCGCATGCGGGTGTGCCCAGTAGGTGCCCGGATAAGGCACCAAGAATCGATAGGTGAATTGGCTGCCCGCCTCGATGTCCGGTGTGGCCGGTTCCACGCCGTCCATGTCGTTGCGCATCGCGACTCCGTGGCAATGTACCGACGTCGGGTGATCGAGATCGTTGGTGACGGTAATCGCCAGTTCGTCGCCGACGGTGGCCCGGATCAGCGGACCGGGGACCACGTTGTTGAAGGTCAGGGTGTGTGCAATCGGCCCACCCAAATCGATAGAGGCGGGCTGCGCTTTCAGCGACGCGCTGACGGTTCGACCGGTTCGTGGGGATGCCGACCGGTGCCGACACGCAGTCAAACCCAATCCGCCTGCGATCGTGCCGGCCAAAAACACTCGCCGGCTGAAACAGCCGCACTCACTTGGTATCTCGTTCACGGCTGCCCTCAGACCGGCCTGCTTCGCGAACGAGCGAAACCGCCGACAGTGATCTCGAGCGTGCCCGTCACGTCCGCGATCATATTGGTGGCGCGTGGCCAAAGGTGCCGAATCATCTACCACCAGGAGGGCGCAGGTCTAGATTGACGGGGCCGCATGAACGCCATTTCATCCCGCCGAAAGATAAGGCCATGACGACCGAGACCAATCGCGCACGACCGCGAGGGCTGAGCCGCATCGACCCGGCGCTGCGCGAGGCCGCGGCCGGCCTGGACATCGTTGAATTCCGGGCAGAGTCACTGCCGACCGAGCGGGAACATGCCGATCGGCTGGCTGCCGGGCGCGCGGCGGCTGCCGACACCGGCAGCGTCGCGATCGAAGACCGCGCTATTACCGGTCCGGGCGATCAGCGGCTGGGCCTGCGGCTATATCGCGGTTTGAACAAATCGCCGGCACCGCTAGCGCTATACGCGCACGGCGGCGGCTTTGTGACCGGAAACCTCGACACCGACCATGCGCACTGCGTGGACCTGGCACGCGAGACGGGCTGCCTGGTCGTGTCGGTCGACTACCGGTTGGCGCCAGAGCACCCTTGCCCGGCTGCCCTCGAGGACGTCGAAGCGGCGTTTCACTATGCCGTCGAGAACAGCGCTGGTCTGGGCTTGGACAGCAGCCGCATCGTGGTGATGGGCCGGGATGCGGGCGCGGCCCTCGTCGCCGGACTGGCCCAACGCATGTTCGACGACGAGGGTCCGCCGATCCTGGCTCAGGTCCTGCACCAGCCGATGCTGGACTCCGATACGACGCCATCGCGACGGGAATTTCAGCGCACGCCCGGCCTCAATGGTCCCGCCGTAAGCCGGCGTGGGCGCACTACCTCGGTCACGGCGCCGCGACGGCACAACATGTGCCCGCCCACCGACCCAACCTAGAGGGGTTGCCGCCGGCGTTCATCAGTTGCGCAGAAATCGATCCGTGTCGCGACGAAGCCATCGACTACGCGAACCGGCTTCTGCATGCCTATGTGCACACCGAATTGCACCTGGTTGCCGCGACGTTTCACGGGTTTGATTCAGCGGTGCCGGAGTGGGTTGTGTCCCGGGAAAGCGCCGCGCTGCACGCTCAGGTGCTCCGCCGCTCGTTTGCCCTCTAACCGCGGGGCGTTCTCCGTTAGATCGGGTCGAACTTGGTGATCAGCCATGCGCCGTGCACCTTAGTCATCGACACCAGCACACTGCTTGACGCCATCGCCGGATCGGGGCGCTCCTTGCTGATGGTGACCTGGTTGACGAACACCAGCACGACCGCCGAATCCGGGTGCATTTCGGACGCCGCCGCGCCCACGACCTGAGCAGTGGTGGTCACTGCCTTCTGTTTGGCGGCCGGAGTCACGACCTGCTTGGTGAACTGATCGTAGTAGTTCAGGAAACCCCCGGTGAGGTGGGATTTAGCGGCGGCGAAGTCCTGGTTGAGGGTCTCTGGCTTGTAGGAGAGCAACGCGATGGTGCCGTCGCGGGCGGCGTCAACTGCTTTCTGGGTGGCTGCGTCGTTGGTCTGCTGATCGGGCTGGAATTGCTCGAAGTACAGCCAGCCGGCCAGTGCGCCGGATAGCAAGAAAACCAGTACCAGAACCACCGGGCCGAGCTTGAACCGCCGCCAGCGCGAGACCTTGCCCTCGTCGTCCTGCTGCGTGTCGTCGGCGGTGTCTGCGACCTTGTCGATTTCCACGCCGCTAGTGGGCTCGACGTCGGGCACGCTTTCGACGTCCTGCTGCTCGGCCTTGTCGTCGGCGCTCATATCACAAACTCGACTTTCGAGATTTTCAGCTGATCACCGTCGCGGGCTACGGACACTCGGAACCGAAATGCTCGCGGTGCGTCTTTGGCGCCAGCCAAGTTGGTGACGCGTTCGTTGGCCAGGACCAACACAACAGCGGAGTCTTTACCGATCGACTCGACCGCGGTGGCCGCAACCGATCCTTCGGTGACCGCTTTGGAATCTTTGACCACCGACGCGAAATCGTCTGCGCGCCGGGCAAAGTCGTCCTTGAATTCACCGGTGGAGCTATCCAGGATCCGTTGGACGTCTTCCTTGGCCTTCTTGAAGTCCAAAGAGGTCAGATTGATTACCCCTTGTCTGGCGGCAGCGACGAACGCCGCAGAGTGTTGTCGTTTCTGCAGCACGTCGTGGTGATGCCACAGCATCCATCCGCTCCCGAGCAGGGCGCAGATGGTGGCGATGAGCAGGGCGCAGATCGTGACGATGGCGGCGGCGGGGAGGACCCTGGAGGACCCCCGCACCCGCAAACGGCGGCGGGTGGATTCGGTCGACGTCGCCGCCGGCTCTGGAGTCTCGGCCGCGTCGGACGGCTCGAGTGTTTTCGATGTGTCAGTTGCCTCGGGTGCCTCGGCCGTCTCCGCGGTGGCGTCGGGGGCTTCGACGACCTCGGTGGTCTCTTGAGTGTCGTCTTGGTCGTCTGCGCTCCGCGCCTGCGCCTGCGCCTCACGACGCAATCTAATGGCCCGAGCGCGTGCGCGCGCCGCTGCAGCCAGCGCCTCAGCTTCAGCGGCTTCGGCCTCGGCTTGCTCGGCCAACGCGAGCGCGTCGGCCTTCGCCTTGGCGGAACCCTGCGCCTGGTCGCCCGCGTCAGCCATAGCGATTAGAGCTTGTCAACGTCATTATCGACTGAACTCCGGTATCTCTTACGGTATTGCTCATTGCTACCATCGGTGGCACCAGTGAATCCCCACTAGAAGCCAATCGGACGGATGACCAGGATGCGTCCAGCCCTCATCCGCACCGGCGAAGGACGGCCAGGAAGGTCCCAGCCAGCATCATGACTGCCGTCGATTCCCCCGAAAAGATACTCTTCGCCTCCACCACCCAAGCATTTCTCCAAAAAGAGGTGCCGCTGAGCCGGGTGCGAGAGCTGCACGCGGCGGGCGTCTCCTTCGACCAGGGCTGGTGGCGGCGGGCCGCTGAACTGGGGTGGACCGCCTTGCTGGTCCCTGAAGAACTCGGCGGTGGGAACGTGTCCGGCGATGGCGTCGCCGATCTGGCGATGGTCGCCGAACAACTGGGAAAGGCGGTAGCGCCGGGGCCGCTCTATCCGATCAGCATCGTGCTGGCCGGACTGGCAGAGAGCGCCGAGGCTGCGTCCCACGCGTCCACGATCGAGTCGCTGATCTCCGGCGAGAAGGTGGCATCGTGGGCCGTCTACGAGCCGGGGCAGGGCTGGGCGCCCGACAACCCCTCAGTCGCCGCCACTCTGACCGATTCCGGCTACCGCATCGACGGTGTCAAAGACCGCGTCGAGGCAGGCGCCCAAAGCGACTACCTACTGGTGACGGCGCGAGGCGACGACGGCGTGTGCCAGTTCCTGGTGCCTACCGACGCCCCCGGGGTGCGAATCGAGCCGCAGCAGTCAGTCGATCTGGTCAAGCAATACGCGCGTGTGCATTTCGACGAAGTGAATGTCGACCACAGCGCGGCGGTCTGCAGCGTCGCTGAGACCGCGGGACTCATCGAGCGCCAAAGCCAGATCGCGCAGGTGCTGCAGTGCGCCGAAGTTGTCGGCATTCTGCAGACGGTTTTCGACTTCACCGTCGCTTGGGCATTGGACCGGCACACCTTCGGCCGGCCGCTGGCGTCATACCAGGCGCTCAAACATCGATTCGCCGACATGAAAATGTGGTTAGAGGCGTGCCGGGCAACGACGAGCGCAGCGGTGGCGGCAATTTCCGCTCGTTCGCCCGAGGCCGGCTTGTCGGCCAGCATCGCGAAGTCCTATGTCGGGGAGATGGCTCCCCAAATCGTCCAAGGCTGCGTGCAGATGCACGGCGGAATCGGTGTCACGTGGGAACACGACCTGCATCTCTACCTGCGTCGGGTTGCGTTGTACCGGTCCATGTTCGGCACGCCAGAAGAACACAATGTGCGGGTCTATCAGCAGGAGGCAGGAAAACGAGCCCCGAGGTCCGCCTGATGGGGGAGGCCTCGAAGACCGACGGCGCGGCACCACCTGACGTTGCAGACCCGGGTGACTCTATCGATCAGTTTCGTGCCCGGGCGAAAGCCTGGCTGGCGGCGAACATGCCGCCGATCGATCCCGGCTCTCCGCCGGCCGCACATCGTGACGAGGAACGCTGCTGGCAGCGGGCCCGCGAACTGCAAAAGCGGCTCTACGGAGGCGGATTCGCCGGCATCTGCTTTCCCCGTGCTTACGGCGGGCTGGGGCTGGACTACGAGTACCAGCGGGTGTTCGACGAGGAGAGCCTTCGCTATGAGATGCCGCTGATCCTCAATACGCCTACCTTCACTATCTGCTGCGCGACGCTGCTCGATAGGGGCAGCGAGGAACAGAAACGCCGGCACATCGCCGCGGCGTTGCGTGGCGACGAGGTGCTTGTTCAGCTGTTGTCAGAGCCCAGCGGCGGATCGGATCTCGCCGGTGTGATCACCCGGGCCGAGCGGAACGGCGACCGCTGGGTGATCAACGGCGCAAAGACGTGGAGCACCAGTGCATTCGCCGCAGACTATGGCCTTTGCCTGGCCCGTACCGATTGGGACGTACCCAAGCATGACGGCCTGACCATGTTCTTGGTGCCGATCAAACATCCCGGAATTACGTTGCGCCGCATCACTCAGCTCAACGGGTCGACGGAGTTCTGTGAAGAGTTCCTCGATGGTGTCGACGTCGGCGACGACGCCGTCGTCGGCGATGTCAACGGCGGGTGGGCGGTGGCCTCACAGCAGCTCTACCATGAGCGCCGGGCGGTGGGGCAGGGGTCAGAGTTCGCCAGCGGCAGCGGCAGCGAGGGCGGCCGGTCAACACCGGTGAACTATCCGGCGTTGGCAGAGGCGACCGGTCAGGCCGACAACGAGCGGGTGCAACAAATAGCCGGGCGGGCTTTGGTACACCGCGCGGTCAGCGACCAATTGGGAGGTCACGTTTACCGCAGCGTCCGCGACGGCAGCTTGCCGCCTGCCGCCGGAACCCTGATCCGGCTTTTCCACGCCGAGACGGTGACCTTGGAGATGGACGCCGGGTTGGCCATCACCGGGACGGCCGGCGTCGTCGGTACAGAAGGACAGGGGCTGCAGGCCGGCCTGAGATACCTGTCCCGGCAGACGGTCGCCATCGGTGGTGGCACCACCGAGATGGCCCGAAACGTCATCGGCGAGCGAGTGCTGAACTTCCCCCGCGAGTACGCCGCCGACCGCGGTGTGCCATTCAGCCAGGTTCGGCACGGCAACAAGCCGCGCAGCGCCGACGGCGCGCCGTAGATCTATATCGTGCGAGCCAGCCGCTGCGCCAGCAACTCGGCAAAGCGTGCCGGATCATCAGGTGCACCACCTTCGGCGAGAATCGCTGTACCGTAGAGCAATTCAGCGGTCTCAGTTACCGATGGGTCGTCTCCGCGGTCTTTGTGTGCCTGCTGCAGGCCAGCGACGAGCGCGTGGTTCGGGTTGAGCTCCAAAGTCCGCTTCCCGACCGGAACGTCTTGGCCGGAAGCTCGGTAGATGCGCGCGAGCGTCGGGGTGATGCCGAAGGCATCAGTGATCAGGCATGCCGGTGACTCGGTCAGGCGGCTGGATAGGCGCACTTCCTTGACGTGGTCGCTCAAGGTCTCCTTCAGCCAGCCCAGCAGATCGGCGAAGTCCTTTTCCTGCTCTTGGCGTTCGGCCGCCTGCGCGCTCCTTTCGTCCTCGGTGTCGAGGTCCACGTCGCCCTTGGCCACCGACTGCAACGGTTTGCCGTCGAATTCGCTCACCGACCCCACCCAGATCTCGTCGACGGTGTCGGTGAGCAGCAGCACCTCGTACCCTTTGGCCTTGAAGGCTTCGAGGTGTGGGGAGTTCAGGATCTGCTGGCGCGACTCGCCGGTGGCGTAGAAGATCTGTTGCTGGCCCTCTTTCATCCGTTCGACGTATTCGGCCAGCGTGGTCAGTTGGTCGTCGCTGTGCGTCGAGGCGAACGACGAGATCTGCAGCAACGTCTCATGGTTGTCGAAGTCCCTCAGCAGGCCTTCTTTGAGCACCTTGCCGAACTGGCTCCAAAACGTGCGGTAATCCTCCGGCCGCTCAGACTGCAGATCCTTGATCGTCGAGAGCACCTTCTTGGTCAACCGACGCCGGATCGCGTTGATCTGTCGATCCTGCTGCAACATCTCGCGGGAAACGTTCAGCGACAGATCCTGTGCGTCGACGACGCCTTTGATAAAGCGCAGGTATCTGGGCATCAGCTGGTCGCAATCGCCCATGATGAAGACCCGCTTGACGTACAACTGCACGCCTATGGCGGCGTTCGGTTCGAATAGGTCGAGTGGCGCGCGCGACGGGATGAACAGCAGGGCCTGGTACTCGAAGTTGCCCTCGGCCTTCATCGAAATGACCTCGAGCGGGTCGTCCCAGGCGTGCGCGATGTGTTTGTAAAACTCTTTGTACTCGTCGTCTGAGACTTCGTCTTTGGGCCTGGCCCACAACGCCTTCATTGAGTTGAGGGTCTCGGTTTCTAGCGTGACGGTCTCTTTGCCGTCTTCTTCGGAGCGCTGCTCGACCTCCATCCGAATGGGCCAGGCGATGAAGTCGGAGTACTTCTTGACCAGCGTCCTGATCTTCCACTCCGAGGTGTAGTCGTGCAGAGCGTCCTCGGTGTCTTCGGGCTTGAGGTGCAAGGTGACCGAGGTGCCCTGGGGGGCACCCTCGACCGAGGCGATGGTGTAGGTGCCGTCGCCGCTGGACTCCCACTTGGTGGCTTCGCTCTCGCCTGCTTTGTGCGTGAGTAGTTCGACCTTGTCGGCGACCATGAACGTCGAGTAGAAGCCGATACCGAACTGACCGATCAGTTCCTCGGAGACGGCTGCGCCTTTCGCGTTCTGGGCCTCGCGTAACTGCTGACGCAGTTCGGCGGTGCCCGACTTGGCCAGCGTTCCGATCAGGTCGACGACCTCGGGACGGGTCATGCCGATGCCGTTGTCGCGAATGGTCAGGGTTCGTGCGTTCTTGTTCGCCTCGATCTCGATATGCAGATCGGTGGTGTCAACGTCGAGGTCCTTGTTCCGGAACGCTTCGATGCGCAGCTTGTCCAGTGCATCGGAGGCGTTGGAGATTAGCTCCCGTAGAAACGAATCCTTATCGGAGTAGACCGAGTGGACCATCAAGTCCAGTAGTTGGCGCGCCTCGGCCTGAAACTCCAACTGCTCGACGCTCGCGGTCATGACATCTCCCTTCACGCTCTCCACGAGATTCGTATTTCGAGGGGCAGGCTACAGGATCGCGCCGCTGTCTTTGGCCTTGGCGATGTCGTCCCAGTCGAAGCCGAGCTCCAGCAGAATCTCCTCGGTGTGCTGCCCGTGTTCGGGCGCGCGTCCCGGCCCGGGTGGAGTTTCATCGAACTGCACTGGCGCCGCCACCATTTCATACTCGACGCCGTCGCCGTCGACATTGGTGATCAGGTAACCGTTGGGTTTGCTCTGCGGGTCGTTGAGTGTCTCGCGCGGTGTGGCCAGCGGCGCCCACACGCCTGGTTCGTCGGCCAGTGCTTGCCGCCAGTGCTCCAGGTCGTGCTCGGCGAACTTGGCCGCGATCAGCGCCGTCGCCTCGGCTGCGTTGGCGACCAGATTCGACGAGGGGACGAAGCGCTCGTCGGTCGCCAGCTCGGGCAACCCGATCCGCTCGCAAAACCCGGCCCAGAACTTGTCCGGCTGCAGGAACACCATCTGGATCCACCGGTCGTCTTTGGTCTTGTACCGGTTGACCAGCGGGTTTATCGCCAACCCCGGCGGTGCCCCTGGTATGCCGTCGATATCGAAGAGGTCGGCGACTGAAATCGACGGCGCGATGCTCCACATCGCCTGCGCCAGCAGCGACGAATCGACGATCGTCGGCTTGCCGGTGCGCTCGCGGTGAAATAGAGCTGCGCAAACGCCGCCGGCCAGGGTGATTCCGCCCTGCAGGTCGCCGAAGGCCGGGCCCTGCACGGCGGGATTTTCAGTGCCGAACGGAGTGAGCGTGTAAGCCACTCCGCCGCGCGCCAAATAGGTGGCGGCGTCAAAGCCGCCGCGATCCCGGTCAGGACCCCGCACACCAAGTCCCGTTCCCCGCGCGATGATGATGTTCGGGTTGAACCTGCGGATGTCCTCTACGGTCAAGCGTGCCCGCTCCAGCGCCGCCGGAAGCCAGTTGGTGAGCAGTACGTCGGCCTCGGCCAGCAGCCGGCCGAAGAACTCCCGACCGGCCTCACTCTTCAGATCTAAAGCGATGCTTCGCTTTCCGCGATTGCTCAGCTCGAGGATGAAATCGGTATCGGCGCGTGCGGCCTGTCGGGTGAACCCCCCGACGACGAGCGCTCGGCCCGGGTCACCGCCGACGACGCTCTCTACCTTGATGACCTCCGCGCCCCAGTCCGCCAGAGCGACACCGGCGGCAGGCACATACGTCCATGAAGCCAGTTCGACGACCCGGACCCCACTGAGCACGGCTGACATCTGCCCACCCTTTTCGGTGTCTTTTCTATTTTAGGTAGTATAGATACTATAGGTTTTCGTCTGTCTGTACTGCAATGACGCAGCGTCGTGGAAGAGATGCGATGGAGTCGAACGCTCATCCGGCCCCAACTCGTGGCCGGGTCGGCGGCCCTGTCGGCCATCCTGCGCTTGCTACGAATAAGTCTGGTTTTCAACGTGATTCGTCTTCGTTGAGAGCGCTGCGAAAGGACTGACGATGGGCAGAGTTACGGGCAAGGTAGCGGTGGTCAGCGGTGCCGCGCGCGGTCAGGGGCGCTCTCACGCTCGAATGCTGGCCGCTGAGGGCGCCGACATCATCGCGGTCGACCTGTGCGCAGACATCGAAACCAACGAATACCCGCTGGCCCGCCCGGAGGACCTCGACGAGACCTCCCGGCTGGTCGAGAAGGAGGGCCAGCGCGCCTTCACCGAGATCGCCGACGTGCGCGACCGCGCAGCGCTGTCGGCGGCGATCGATCGCGGTGTCGCCGAGTTCGGTCATCTCGACATCGTCGTCGCCAACGCCGGCATCTGTCCGCTCACCGCGGGCCTGCCACCCCAAGCCTTCGCCGATGCCGTCGACGTAGATCTGGTCGGTGTGCTCAACCTCGTGCATTCGAGCCTCAAGCATCTGCAGGCCGGCGCCTCAATCATTGTGATCGGCTCCAACGCGGCGTTCATGTCGTCCATGAACACCACCGGCATCGACGGCGGTCCCGGCGGCGCGGGTTATGCCTTTGCGAAAATCGCTGCCGCGCACTACGTCAACGACTTCGCGCTGGCGCTGGCTCGATTCTCGATCCGGATGAATGCAGTGCATCCGACAAATGTCAACACCGACATGCTGCACAGTGCGCCGATGTACCGAGCCTTTCGGCCCGACCTGAAGAACCCGACTCGTGAAGACGCCGAACCGGTTTTCCCACTGGTCCAGGCGATGCCCGTTCCCTACGTCGAACCTGAGGACATCAGCGAGGCCGTGCTGTTTCTGGCCTCCGACGCCGCCCGCTATATCACCGGTCAGCAGCTGCGGGTCGACGCCGGGGGCTTTCTCAAGGTGAAGCCGTGGTCCGGCGCCTAACTCGGTCAATCGAACTACATCCCAACTTAAGTGGAGAGATGAGTATGCCTACCGCCAACGACGATGCAGTAGGGGCACCCCCAGCCACGCTGGGGGCACCCCCAGCCACGCAGCGGCGAGGGGGACGGCGAGGGGGACGGCGAGGGGGACGTAGCGATGTGGGGGTACCACCCGCTTGCGAGGGTGGGGGTCCCACCCACTTGTGGGGGAAGGAGTGGGTGCATGCCTAAAGGGATCATCTACCTGGAGTCGATGCCGGTGTCGCCGGACCGCGTGGAGGAGTACCACAAGTGGTACAACGACACGCATCTGGCGGAGATCTGCTCGGTGGACGGCATCGTTTCCGCACGCCGCTTCGCGCCGAGCGACGGGCAAGGTCCGTTCATCGCGATCTACGAACTTGACTGCGATGACCTCGACTCGGTGGTCCAACGGCTGGGAGAGCTCGGTGCCAGTGGCAAGATGTCGTCGCTAGAGTTGCTCAATATGGAGACGCCGCCAATTCCCAAGGTCTATAAGCAGATCGGGTCTTACACAAAGTGACTCCCACCGCCGAGGCACCTCCGGAGATCCTAAAGCGCCTCTATGCGTTGATGGTGTTGATGAAAGCGGCCGACGACCGGCTCTCCAAAGGAATTGGCACCGGAGAGTTCATGTGCGTCTACTGGCCGTCGCGTGGCCAAGAAGCGATCGCGGCCGCGATGGGTGTCTCGCTGCGACCCGACGACCAGCTGGTGACGACGTATCGCGGACTGCACGATCTGATCGGCAAGGGTGTTCCGCTCGAGGAGATCTACGGCGAGATGATGGGACGCACCGTCGGCGCCAGCCGCGGCAAGGGCGGCACCATGCACATCGCCAAACCGGAAGTGGGCGTGATGCTCTCGACCGGGATCGTCGGGGCTGGACCACCAGTGGCGGTGGGTCTGGCGATGGCCGCCAAGCGCAAGGGGCTCGACCGTGTGACAGTGGTTAGCTTCGGCGACGGCGCCACTAACACCGGCTCGTTCCACGAAGCGGCGAACATGGCCGCGCTGTGGGATCTGCCGATGGTCTTCGTCTGCCAGAACAATCTCTACGCCGAAATGACGCCGACCGCCGACACCATGAAGCTCGAGCAGGTCGCCGATCGAGCGGCCGGTTACGGCATGCCGGGCGTTCGCGTCGACGGCAACGACCCGTTGGCGGTGAAAGCGGTGCTCGATGAAGCGCTGCAGCGGGCGCGTCGCGGTGGCGGGCCTACCTTCATCGAGTGCGTGACATTTCGTTTCCGCGGCCACTATTTCGGTGACCGGATGCCTTACATCCCGAAGGATCAGCTGGCCGCGGCGATGGAAGCCGACCCGGTGCCTCGGTTCCGCAGACACCTTGCCGAAGCCGGCATCTGCGACGAGGACGAGCTGGACAGTATCGACACGGACGCGTCGGCGACGGTGGAAACGGCGCTGAAGACCGTCATGAGTGCGGATTCCCCGTCGATCGATGAACTCGACCACGACGTGTACGCCACCCCGCTCAGGCATCCGGTGTGAGGAAGTAGCGCGCATGCAAGAGCAAGAGATGACAATGCGTGAGGCGCTCAACCTCGCGCTCGATCAAGCGCTGCAGACCGACGAGCGAGTATTTCTGCTCGGTGAGGACATCGCCGACCCCGGCGCTTCCGGTCCGACAGCGGGGTTGTCGACAAAGTACGGCCACGACCGGGTTTTGGACACACCGATCTCCGAAGCAGCGATCGTCGGGGCGGCGATCGGTGCCGCGATCGACGGGCTACTTCCGGTGGCCGAGATCATGATCATGGATTTCATCGGTATCGCCGCCGACCAGCTGATCAACAACGCCGCCAAACTGCGATTCATGACCGCCGGGCGCACAACAGCGCCGATCACTATCCGCACCCAGGTCTACGCGGGACTTGCCACCGGCGCTACGCATTCACAGAGCCTTGAGGCATGGTTCATGCACATACCGGGGATGAAGGTGATTGTGCCTTCCACCCCACGAGACGGCAAAGGCCTACTGACCGCGGCGATCTTCGATGAAGACCCGTGCCTGTTCGTCGAAACCATTCGCCTGCAGGGCAAAAAGGGACCGGTTCCTGTCGATCCGGGTTTCTCGATTCCGCTGGGCCAGGCCGACGTCAAGCGAGCGGGCAGCGATATAACATTGATCAGCTACGGACGCAGCGTGCATGAAGCTCTCGCGGCCGCAGATACTTTGGCCGAGCAAGGTGTCAGCGCGGAGGTCGTCGACCTGCGCACGCTGGTTCCACTTGACGTCGAGACGATCGTCGGATCCGTACGCCGTACCCGAAGAGGTGTGATTGTCCACGACGCAGTGCAATTCGCCGGGCCAGGAGCAGAGATCGCCGCGATCCTGCAATCGGAACTGTTCGGCGAATTGCAGGCGCCCATCGCGCGGGTCGGCGCGAGGTTCGTCCCGAACCCCGCCGCCGCTGGACTCGAGGCGCAGGTGTATCCGACATCAAGCCGCATCATCGAAGCCGCTCAGCGCACCTTGGGGAAGACGAAAGTCCATGGGTGATTTCGTCATCCGTATTCCACGGGTATCGGTGGCCGTTTCGGAAGCCGAGCTCACCGACTTGCTCGTAGACGCTGGCGAGCATGTCGAAGAGGGCACACCAATTTATGTGATCGCCACCGAGAAGGTGGAACAGGAGATCGAAGCCGGAGCCTCGGGCACCGTCCAATGGACAGGCCAGGTCGGAACTACCTACGACATCGGCGCCGAAATCGGCGTCATCACCTCATAGCGAAAGGGCAGGCAGATATGGACCTCAACGAGACCCGCGAAAGAATCATCTTCGAAAAAAAAGGGCCCATCGCGAAAATCACGCTGAACTGGCCCGAGAAGGCCAACGCCCAGGACCAAAAGCTGGCCGAAGAAGTCGACGCCGCGCTACTGGACGCCGACCGTGACTACGACATTAAGGTGCTGGTCCTCAAGGCCAACGGCAAGGGATTCTGCTCCGGGCACGCCATTGGCAACAACGCGGTCGACTACCCGGAATTCGTCGAGGGTGCCAAGGTGATGGGCACGCCGTGGAAGCCACAGACCGACCTTTTCGTGAAACCGATCCTGAACCTATGGGAGTTCTCCAAGCCGACCATCGCGCAGGTACACGGCTACTGTGTCGGCGGCGGCACCCACTACGGACTGACCACCGACATCGTGATCGCCGCCGAGGACGCCTACTTCTCCTACCCCCCGTTGCAAGGCTTCGGCATGCCGTCGGGGGAATGCTCCATCGAGCCATGGGTATTCATGAACTGGCGGCGCGCGGCGTACTACCTCTATCTCGCCGAGGTCATCGACGCCAAGAAGGCATTGGAGGTCGGGCTGGTCAACGAGGTCGTTCCACGCGACCAACTCGACGCGCGTGTTGACGCCATCGCCCGCCACATCGCCCAGGCTCCGATGACCACGTTGCTGGCGACCAAGGCCAACCTCAAACGAGCGTGGGAGTTGATGGGCATGCGGGTGCACTGGCAGAGCTCCAACGACCTCGTCGCGCTCGCCTCGATCAGCAAGGACGTGCAGCAACTGATTCAGCAGGTGTTCAAGGACAAGGTGTTGCCGTCGGAACAAGCCCGACGCCAGGCAGCCGCAGCCGCGTCGAGCGACGGCGAAACTGCCTCCTAGCCCGTCGGTCGAGGTCTGCCAGTGAACATCGCTGATCACGCGATCACAGCCGGCCAGTCGCCGGCATTGATCATGTCCGACGGCGGCACGATCTCCTTCGGCGAGCTTCATGCCAGAAGTCAACGGGTCGCCGCGGCGCTGCATCGCGCTGGGCTGCGACACGGCGACGGCGTGGCCCTAGTTCTGCGCAACCGGCCTGAGTTCTTCGAAATCACTTGGGGCTGTCAGCTTTCAGGTCTGTACTACACCGCGGTGAACACGCATTTCACTCCCGACGAGGTCGCCTACGTCATCGATGATTCCGATGCCAAGGCGGTGTTCGTCGAAGCTTCGATGGGCGACCTCGCGCCCCACGTTCGTAGCGTCAATACCGGCATCGACATCCATTTCGCCGTCGGGGGCAATTTGGCGGGCTGGCAATCCTACGATGAGGCCGTGGCAAAGCCAGCCGATGCGCCGCCGGTGTGCGACGGGTCAGAGATGCTGTATTCGTCGGGAACTACCGGACGACCCAAGGCTGTCCGTCGGCCACTGCCGACCGATGGCAACGGTTCCTGGGCTCAAGCAGTCCTGGAGATGGCGCTGATCCACAAGTACGGCATGAGTCCCGCCAGTGTGTACTTGTCGCCCGCGCCGATGTACCACGCCGCCGGGGTGAACTACACGATGGCCGCCAACCGCGTCGGGGCCGCATCGATCATCATGCCCAAATTCGACGCCGAGACTGTGCTACGGCTGATCGAGACTCACGGTGTCACCCACGCCCAGTTCGTACCGACAATGTTTGTGCGGATGCTCAAGCTTCCCAAAGCCATCCGAGAACAATACGACGTCTCGAGCCTGCAATGTGTGATCCATGCGGCCGCGCCCTGCCCGGTGGATGTCAAGCAAAAGATGATGGAGTGGTTCGGGCCGATCATCCACGAGTATTACGGGGGCACTGAGGGATTCGCCGGCACCACGATCGGTCCCGAGGAGTGGCTCGCCCACCCGGGTTCGGTGGGCATACCCATGGCCCCCGTGCACGTCGTCGGCGACGACGGGACCGAGCTTCCCATCGGCGAATCCGGCGAGCTTTATTTCGAAGGCGGACCCGACTTCGAATACTTCAAGGATCCCGAAAAAACCGCATCGGTGACCAACGAACACGGGTGGCGCTCGTTGGGGGACATCGGATACGTCGACGAAGACGGCTACCTCTACCTCACCGACCGGTCGACGTTCATGATTGTCTCCGGCGGAGTCAACATCTACCCGCAGGAGGCAGAGAACCTCCTTGTCATGCACCCCAAGCTCGTCGATGCGGCGGTGTTCGGCGTCCCCAACGACGAATTCGGTGAGGAAGTCAAAGCCGTCGTGCAACCGGTCGACAGTGTCACGCCCGGGCCCGAGCTCGAGGCCGAACTCATCGAGTACTGCAGAGCAAGGCTGGCCGCATACAAATGCCCGCGCACCGTCGAGTTCGAACCGGAGTTGCCCAGAGACCCCAACGGCAAGTTGTACAAGCGACGAATCCGCGAACGCTACTGGCAGGGACGGACGTCGCGGATAGTCTGATGTTGCATGGATGAGAGATGGCGATGGCGCGAACCGATGTGAACTGGACACCGCTGCCGGTGCCGTGGGCGGTCGAAGCCCCGGATCGTATCCCGAAGCAGCGCTACTACGATCCCGACCTGTATGCGCTGGAGGCCGAGCAGTTCTGGCCCCGGGTGTGGCAGATGGCGTGCCGGCTCGAAGAGATCCCCAAGCCCGGTGACTTCATCGAGTACGAGATCCTCGACCAGTCGATCATCGTCGTGCGGCTCGATAGCGACACCGTACGGGCCTACCACAACGCCTGCCGTCATCGTGGGGTAAAGCTGGTGGAAGGCAACGGAAACCGGCGCACCTTCGTCTGCCCATTCCATGGGTGGTGCTGGGGCATCGACGGGCGTAACACGTTTGTGTTGCGACCCGAGGTCTTTACCGAGGAGAACCTCCGCCCGGACGATCTGCAGCTCGTGTCAGTGCGGTGCGAGTTGTGGGGTGGCTGCGCGTGGATCAACCTCGACGACGACGCCCCTCCGCTGCGCGATTGCCAGGAGCCGTTCGCGTCGATCTATGACGCCTGGAAGGTCGAATCGCTTCGCGTCGAGTGGTGGCAATCGTGTCGGTTACCGGTGAATTGGAAGCTGGCGACCGCAGCGTTCATGGAGGGCTACCACGTCCCGCAGACCCACCCGCAGTTGCTGCCGTCCGCGCAAACCGGTAGTCCGCCTCCCGCGGTACATCCCGTTGTCGCCAGCAGCTTGTACTTCATGCGCACTCTCGGCACCGGCATGGGCGGGATGACCCACGAGAACGACATTCGCATCGCCGAGGGATTGCAGACCATCGAGCTGCCCAGCGATCCGGCCGAGGCGATGACCGCCTGGCGCGGCGCCCTCAACGACGCCGTCGTCAGCTGGCATCGGGCCCGGGGCAGCAACATGCCCGACCTTAACGACCTGATCCGTCGCGGGATCACCGACGCGATCGGCTTCTGCTTCCCGCACCACTTCATCCTGCCCACCTACAGCAGCGCTTCGTCGTACCGGATCCGGCCGCTGGGGCCCGAGGAGACGCTGTTCGAAATCTGGTCGCTCACCCGTTTCCCCTCCGACCTCTCCGCCGGAAAGCCCACACCGCCGGAGCCGATGGCACCCGACGACCCGCGCTGGCCGCCGATACCCGCGCAGGATTTCTCCAACCTACCGCGACAGCAGAAAGGCCTGCACGCACGCGGTTTCGAATACATGCGGCTGTCGAACCAAATTGAAGGGCTGATCTCGAATTTTGAACGCGCCGTCGACGGTTTCCTCGCCGGCCTGCCGTACGAGGTCCTGGTGCCGGCGATCCAGAAGACCAACACCACGATTGATGTGCCAGTCGCCGACTTGGGCTTCACCTCGAGTGCCAGCGCGGAGGCGCGATGAGCACCCGCTGGGACCGCTCCGTCGACCTGCTCATCGCCGGCAGCGGTGGGGGAGGAATGGTGGCGGCCCTGGCGGCGCTCGACTCAGGGATCGATCCGCTGGTGATTGAAAAGCAAGCTCTGGTGGGTGGTTCCACCGGGCTTTCCGGCGGCATGGTGTGGTTGCCGAACAACCCGTTGATGCGAGCAGATGGCATCCCGGACTCCCACGAGGACGGACTGGCGTACTTCGACGACGTCGTCGGCGACATCGGCCCGGCCTCATCGCCGGCACGCCGCGAGATGTTCCTTAGCGCGGGCTACGAGATGATCAGCTTCCTGACGCGCAAAGGCGTTCGGCTGGTGCGATGTCCGGGCTGGAGCGACTACTACCCGAATCATAAGGGCGGCAACGAAGCTGGTCGGGCAATCGAGGGTGTCCCGTACGATGCGGCAGCGCTGGGCAACTGGAGTGACAAGGTCCAGCCTTCGATGGCCAAGAGCTACGGCGGGTTCGTCCTCAAGACCAACGAACTACGCGCGGTGCAGTACTTCAATCGATCGCCGCGGGCCTTCGCCGTGGCCACGCGGGTGTTCGCACGCACCAGGGCGGCCAGGCTCCGGCGTCGCGAGATGCTCACCAACGGCGCCTCACTCATCGGCCAGATGCTCAAGGTGCTGATCGACCTCCGCGGCGAGCCACCGATCTGGACCAACGCTGCAATGGACGACCTCATCGTCGAAGACGGCCGGGTCGTCGGCGCGCGCGTCTCACATAACGGCGCCTTGTTGAACATCGAGGCGCGCAAGGGTGTCCTTCTCGCGGCGGGTGGCTTCAGCCGCAACGCCGACATGCGCCGCCAATACAGCGGCGACCAGCCCAACGAGGCCAAGTGGTCCATCGCCAACGCCGGCGATACCGGCGAGGTGCTGCAGACGGCGATCCGACTCGGGGCGAAAACCGATCTGATGGATGAGGCCTGGTGGCTGCCATCGATTTTCATCGCGGACGGCGGTGACGCCGCGAAGGCACTTGGAAGCGGCCGCCAGCGGCCCGGGGCCATCTACGTCGATGGGACCGGCAGGCGGTTCTGCAACGAGTCGAACTCCTATGTGGAGGTCGGCAAGGCGATGTACGCGAACAAGGCGGTGCCATGCTGGATGGTCTTTGACGAGGGCTACATCGGTAGGTATGTCTCTGGTGCGAACCCCTTCAAGAAACGTCGCCTCCCCGAGGAATTGATCGAGCGGGGCGCGGTCCTTCGCGGAAACACCATCGCCGATCTCGCGCGCCAGATGGAGGTCCCGGCCGGGGCGTTGGAGCAAACCGTGAAGCGCTTCAATGGTTTTGCGGCCAAGGGCCTCGACCCCGACTTCGGCCGCGGCCAGTCGGCTTACAACGACTGCCTGGGTGACCCCGGCTATCGGCCCAACGCCGCCATCGGGCCGCTCGAGCAAGCACCGTACTACGCCACAAAGGTTCTTCCCGCTGATGTCGGAACGTGCGGAGGAGTAATTACCAACGAGCATGCGCAGGTCCTCGACAATGACGACTGCGTCATCGAGGGGCTATACGCGACGGGCAACATCACGGCGACCGTGATGGGCCGAAACTACCTGGGCGCGGGCGGCAGCATTGCCTACACGATGGTGTTCGGCTACGTCGCCGCGCGGCACGCTGCAGGACGCAGGCTGGCAGGTGAGAGGGCCGGGTGACCGGGCGAGCAGACGCAAAAGCACCCGACACGCCGAGCTTGCGGGTGCTTTTGCGACTGCTCGCCTTATTCGTCGCGGCCGACGAAATCCCTTGGCTTCAGGCCCGATTGCATGAGTTCGGCTCGTCGTGCCTGAACGTCGGAAGCCGCGCCGACCATGTTGGTCAAGATGTGGCTGACCTGAAGATGCACCCGCATTCCCATTAATTCCCAGGCCCGCTTGACGTTGTTCTTCACCGCCATCAACGTGGTCAACGGAATCTGGGCGATCTTGCGTGCCATCTCTTCGACCGTGTCTTCGAGGTCGTCTCGCGGCACCACCTTGTTGAGTAGCCCCCAGTCGAGCGCTTCGGATGCCGACAGCGTCGGCGCCAGCAGCAGCCAGTCCATGGTGCGATGCCAGTTCATCAGCAACCAGGGCTCGATCATGGTGTGCCCGCCGGGCTCGCCGAGGCTCTGCGCAAGCGGCATCTGAAAATACGCGTCTTCGGATGCCACGCAGAAGTCGGTCAGCAGACCCAGATAGATGCCACCCCCCATGCAGTACCCGTGAATTTGCGAGATCGTCGGCTTCGGGAACTCCCACAAATACAACGTCGGCCATAAGAACAGGTCGGCGGTGCCCTTGTAGAGATCTTCGAAGGTGTCCCCGAAGTCCGGGTACGGATTCTCGTCGGGACCCCATCGGGCGACGTGTCCGCCGCAGAAGCCGTTGCCGTTGGCCTTGATGATCACGACCTTGATCTCGCGGTCGCGGTCGGCCTCGTGCAGGCAGTCGTCGACTTCCTGCACCAGCGTCGCATCTTTGGTGTTGGCTTTGTCGGCGCGGTTGAGGATGATCCGCGCGATCGGCGGGTCGCGCTGATAGATGACCGCTTCGAGGGTGCGCTGGTCCATGTCAGGGACCCTATTACGCGAGCGGTCAGACGGTTACGCGTTGACCGGCTTGGACACCTTCATCAACTTCATCAGGTTGCCGCCCATGATCTTGGCGATGTCCTCTTCGGAGAAGTCGGTGAGCTCGTCGACGAAGGTGATCGGGTCCTTCAGGCCCTCGGGGTGCGGCCAGTCCGATCCGAACATCACCCGATCGGTGCCGACCATGTTGACGATTTCGGCGAACCGGTCCTCCCAGAACGGGGTGATGTACACACACCGCTTGAAGGCCTCGATGGGATCCTCGCTGAACGACTGCGGCATCTTCTTGTAGACACCCTTGAGGCCCTTGAACAGGTCGGGCACCCAGTCGGCGCCGTTTTCGATGGACAGGATCCGCAGCTCGGGGTTGCGCGACAGCGCGCCGTGGCACACCAGCGCACCCATCGCGTCCAGAATCGGCCGGTGGCCCATCGCAAAGCTGCGGAACGCGGTTGGCTTGAACGGGAGGAACTCGTCGCCGGGTTCCCACACGTTGGCGAATTCGGAGTAACCACTGTCCGAGGCGTGCATCGAGACGGGGATGTCGGCCTTGATGCACGCCTGCCAGAACGGGTCGAATTCCTCCAGGCCGAACGACCGGCTGCCGCGGTAGCCGGGCACCGGCGCCGGCCGGACCAGCACGGTACGGGCGCCGCGCTCCAGGCACCATTCGAGTTCTTCCAGCGCGCGCTCGACGATCGGCAAGGTGATCACCGGGGTGGCGAAAATGCGGTCCTTGTAGTTGAACGACCAGGTCTCGTGCATCCACTCGTTGAGCGCGTGGATGACGTCGTGGGTCATCTCCGGGTCGTCCTTCATGCGCTCTTCGACCAGGCTGGCCAGAGTGGGGAACATCAGCGCGTAGTCGATGCCGAGCTCATCCATGACCTCCAACCGCGGGGCGGGTTCGCGGAAGGCGGGGATCGCTTTCATCGGCTCGCCGAGGATCTCCCGGTAAGTCTTGCCTTGCGCGCCATTGCGGAAGTAGTCCTCCTGCGCGCCGGGCTTGGCGACCTTCTCGAAGGTCGGGTTCGGGATGTACTCGCTGATGTGACCGCGCACAACGATCTTGGTGCGACCGCGCACCTGGACGTAGTCGATGACGTTCTTCCGCTTTTCCGGCAGGTACTTGGTCAGCGCTTCCTGCGGTTCGTACATGTGGTTGTCGGCGTCGAACACGGGGAAGGAAAGCTCGCGAGACGGCATGGCGATCTCCTGAAGTCTGGATTCTCAGCGGGGTGGTAATCACGTTACCACTTGTGTCGCAACGAGCCGTAATCGGGTGGGTCTGGGTCAGACAGGCGGTCAGTCGGGAAGCTTTGGGGTCGCGCCGTTGATGACGGCGAAGTTCAGGGTTGCCGTGGCTAGCAGCGCCTCCTCCCCGTCACCGTCGTCGTAGACGTCGACCTGCATCACCAGCGCGCGCCGCCCGCTGCGCAGCATCCGCGGCACCGCGAACGCAGAGCCTTGACGGATCGGTCGCAGGTAGCGGATGAACAGGTCGGCGGTCGTCATCGTGGTGCCCTCCTGCAGGTAGTCCACCCCGAAGTGTCCGCCCGCAACGTCGACGAGCGTGGCGATCAGTCCACCCTGCAGGGCGCCGGACGTGTTGACCACCTGCGGAGTCACCGGCAAAGTCATCGCGAATTCGCCATCGCGAGCGCCCGGTCGCATTCCGATCTGGCTGAACAACTCACCGAGCGTCGGCGGCGCCGACTGCACGCCGTCGTCTGTGCCGAGGGCACGGATGCAGAAGTCGTAGAGGTGGGCCGCATCGATTGGCGCACCGGTCAATTCGGCTCCTAGCCAATGCAATCGGAGGGCGCCCAAAATGGTCTGCATGACGATCGCCGCGGCGGGCCCGACATCGAGGTTGGCTCGGAAAACTCCCTCGGTGATGCCGCGCTGGACGACGTCCCGAATCAGCTCGTGTAGCGGGCAGAGCACCCGGGCATAGTCACGGGGTCGGGTCTCGGCCAGATGTTGGTTGTAGAGGTTCATCGCCCGATTCAGGCTGTCCTGGGTGGTGGATTCTGGCTCGGCACTGATCCGGTCGATGATCAGCTTCATCGCACCGGTGCTGTCCAGCCCGGTGGTCTCGGCGCGCCAGGCCTGGGCTGATTGCGCCATCGTCCGCTCCAAGAGCGCAATCAGCAGTTCGTCTTTGCTGCTGAAGTGCTGGTAGAAGGCACGCAACGACGTTTTGGAGCGGGCGACCACCTCTTGCACAGTGAAGTCTGTACGCCCAGTCTCGCCCAGTATCTCCACCGCGGTCTTGATGAAGCGGGCATCACGCGTCGTCGGTTCGGCTTCGTCGTTCGTGGCCATGTCGCCTCCTTCGCCGCACGTGGTAACGCTGTGAGAATGAGGTTACCGCGCTTTTGGCGGGGACGGTCAGAACGGTGGCGCGCCGTCGTGCAAGCGCGTGCTGATCGCGGCACGGCCGAGCGGGCCGCGCCTAGAATCCTCCAAGGCGCTGGCGTTACCTGTGCCATGCCTTCAACACCCGCTAGCAGTGTCCAATCCACTGCATTAGATGGCCGATGTTCTCGAGGGAGAACGAACATGACGAGTCAACTACCACCACCCGGCTGGTACCCGGACCCAAGCGGCAGGCCTGGCCTGATGTATTGGGATGGCCAGCAATGGCATACAAACCGCCAAGCCGCGCCTTCGCCCGTTCCCCACGCAGCGCCTGGGCCGGGCAGGGCCGGGGGGACCGCTATGGCTGAGGAGGCAATCGAGCGAACCTACAACGCGCCGCGTGACCGCGTGTGGGATGCACTCAGGGCGACGATCAACGACCTCGGCTACAAGGACGTGAAAGAGGATCGAGGCGGCGGCGTGGTCGAATACCGCACAGGTCTGTCCTTATCGACCTGGCGCGGGCAGCAGATGACCGCAGTTGTCCGCGACGTGGGGGGGTCAACGGTCGTCTCGCTGAGAGGACATTCGGCCTTCCCACAGCTGGTTTCTTGGGGCGAGAAGAAAAGGCTCGCCGAGAAAGTGCTCGACGGCGTCGAACACCGGGTTTCTGGCGCGCCGACTGGGCCTGCACCGGGCTGGTATCCCGACCCGAACGATTCACATTATCTGCGTTACTTCGATGGCCGGGCGTGGACTGCATCGACTCAACCGCGCGGCTGAATGTTGAGCCGACCAGGTCGCTGCTTTACCCCCCTCGGGCTTCGATCATCGCCGAGCGGTTGACCTTGGTCGCTGCGGTGCGGGGGATTACGTCGACGAACTCCACCGTCTTGGGAACCTTGTATGCGGCCAGCCGGGTCTTCGCGTACGCGATGACCTCTCGCTCGGTCAGCGGCGTCGCGGGGTCGGTGAGCTGTACCACGGCGTGCACCCGACGCCCCCACTCGGGGTCGGCGAGCCCGATGACGACGACATCGGCGATGTCGTGGTGTTCGACGAGCGCGCATTCCACTTCCGCGGGATACACATTCGCGCCGCCGGTGATGATCATGTCGTTGCGCCGGTCGGCGATGTAGAGGTAACCGTCGGCATCCACGTGGCCTAGATCGCCGGCCGACCGAAAGCCGTCCGGCGTCGACGGCAGCAGCGGCGCGCCACCCAGATACCGGTAGCCGGCGCTCATCGGCGAGCGTAAGTAGACCTCACCGAGCTCACTGGGGCCCAGCGGGCGGCCCTGCGAGTCCAGGATTCGCACTTCGGTGTCTCGGAAGCCACGGCCGGCGCTGCCCGGGTGCGCCAGCCACTCGTCGCCACGTAAGGCGGTGATGCCCAGACCTTCGGTCATCCCGTAGGCCATCACGACTTGTTCTGGGCTTAGCAAGTCGAACCAGGTGTGCAGCAGCGCATGCGGCATCACTGCAGCGCCCTGCAAGATCCACGCGACGCTGGAGAAATCCCGTTGGTGGATGTGGGGGAGAGCCGCGATTCGGGCCAGCATGGTTGGCGTAGCGGTGAAGTTGGTGATCCGATACCGTTCGATCGCGTCGACAACCATTGCAGCATCAAACTTTTCCAGCACGACCAATTGATCACCGCCCAACAAGTAGGTGAGCGGCGAGAAACCGTTGGTGTGATACATCGGAGCCGGCACCAAGATGGTCTGCGGCTGGGCCGTCGGAGTCCAGGCGGCCATGAACGGAAAGGACGTCTCGGGCGTCCAGACCCCTTGTGCCAGAGTGAGGATTACCTTGGGCAGGCCGGTGGACCCGCTGCTGCATATCCCGTTGGCGTTGGGGGACACCACGACCGGCAGCGGCGCTGCGGACTGATCGGCAGCGTCCGCGGCGAGCGCGTGCCGACTTTGCTCGTCGACGATGACGGCCGGGTCGATCACCGCCAGCACCCGGGACCGCTCCCACTCTGGGAGGTCCCAGCGCATCGGAACGGGGACCGCGCCGATCTTCCAGCAGCCCAGCACGGCCAGCACAAGATGCTCAGAGTTGGGAATCGGCAGCGCTACAAGCGAACCGATGTCAGCCCCGGCGGCCGCCAATGCCCGACCCCATTGATTCGCCCGGGCATCGATTTGTGTGAACGTGAGGTTCTTCGCTGTGCCATCCGGCGCCAAGATGACCACTGCCAGCTCCTCGCCGCGCAGTTCGGCAAGAGTTTGCAGCTGCAACCCGAACGGAATCCCGTCGTCGCCCTGACCGGATGCCTGCCCCTCTGCCAATGCGTCGGCGCTCACATCGGCTCCGCCGCCACCGGTTCGGAGAATAACGTCTCTAATGCGCCGTCGCGGATACCGGGCATCAAGCGCAGCGCGAGCACCTCGGTGGCGACCGGTAGTCGGATGAGCGGCTGGGTGTGCCGATCCAGAACACTGACGTCGGACTCGTCGCAAAAACCCAGGGCGCCGAGCAATTGGTGGGCGGTGCGCAGCACCTGTCGCGCAGTATCACCGGCCTTGAGCCGGAGTATCAGCGCATCTGCCGAACGCACCTGCGGCGAGGCCGACTCCGCTCGGCTGATGGTGTACTTGGCAAGTTCGAAAAGCCCACGCACGGCGACCGACGCATCGGCGACGGTGAACCGGACCGCCTGAAACTCCGCCAACGGCTTGCCGAATTGCATGCGGGCGACGACATGCCGGAGAGTGATCTCCAACGCCTGCTGCACTGCCCCGAGAATTCGCCAGGACCCCAGCGTCAGGTGCACATCGATGTCGGCTGCCGCGACCTTACCGGCGGGCTTGCTCAATATGGTCGGCACCAGAAATGGCCCCAGCTTGGCGCCGGTCCGTGACGACGGCTGCGGATGGTACCGGGTACCGTCGAGGTCCGCGGCGATCCACTCGCCGGTCAGATCTCCGTGATCGATGCGCGGTGCTTCGGGATTTACCAGGGCGAGTCGAGCGCCATCGATCGACAGCAACTCCTCGACCAGCGGGTAGGGGAGTGCTGCTGCGCCCGCCGCCTGGCAAAGCACCGCGGCGGCCAGCAGATCCTCAGCGGAAGATCTGACATCGAGGTCGAATGCGCCGACGTCGGCCAGCGCGACTCGAGCATCGTGCCGAAGGTGTTCCTCGGTCTCGGCGCGCAGCGCAGCCTGCGGGCCGCCGAACCGGGTGAACCGTTTGGCGGCGACCGCAGCGAACTCGGTGATGTCTTCTGGCAGAGCGGTCTTCACCGGTGATCTCCCAAAGCTTCGCGTGCAACCAGCATCCGCTGCACTTCGATGGTTCCAGAGGCCACGGTGGCCGCCTGGGCATAACGCCAATGGTCTTCAACGGCTCCGTGTAGTCGCGCGGAGGTACCGCTGTCCAGGGCCGAGGGGCCAAGCACGTCGAACAGCAACTCGGCGACCTGCTGATCGCAAGTGGTAGTCGCGATGCGGGCGGCGCTGGCTGCCGCGCCCGCCGAAGGGTCGTCCTGCAGCGAAACGGCCCGGTAGGCCAGTAGCCGCGCCACCCGCAGGTCGATCAGTGCCCGCACCCAGCGGGCCCGGATCGACTCGGGCAACCGGTCCCAGTCGTCGCCGAGTTCGGTCTGCATCCGGTCCAGCAGCGACTCGCACCGCGCGTAACGGGCGATTCCGACTCGCTCGAAGGCGAGTGCTTCGCGCATGACTCGCCAGCCGTCGCCGACTTCACCGAGGACCTCGTCGGGGGACACCTCGACGTCGTCGAGGAAGACCTCGTTGAGGTGGTGTGGTCCCAACATCGAGCGGATCGGCCGCACGGTGATGCCGGGGCGGTCCATCGGAACCAGAAACAGACTGAGCCGCTTAGGCTTCGGTGCGTGGGGATCGGTGCACGCCGCCAACACGCACCACGAGGCCATCTGCGCGTACGACGTCCAGACCTTCTGGCCGGTGACGCGCCAGCCGTCGCCGTCGGCAACGGCGCGGGTGCGCAGCGACGCGAGATCCGTTCCGGCTTCCGGCTCGGAAAACCCCTGACACCAAATCACTTCTCCACCGGCGATCGCCGACAAGTGCCGGGCTTTCTGCTGGGACGTTCCGTAACGCATCAGCGCGGGACCGACCCAGTTGATACCCATGTATTGCGCACCACGAGGCTCGTGGTGCGCCCACATCTCCTCCCGCAACACGGTCTGCTGCCAGACCGAACCGCCCCCACCACCATGTTCTTTAGGCCAGGCCAGGGCCAAGAGCCCGTCCGAGGCCAGCAGCTTGCAGAACGACTCAGTGGTCGCGAGGTCTTTCGGGTTGTCGGTGCAGGCACCCAGGAAGCCCTCAGGGATATGTGCGGAAATCAACTCGCGCAGGCGTTTTCTGAGCCCGACGGCATCGGCGCCGAGGTCGTAGTCCATCGTCATCCCTTCGGCAGTCCGAGCAGTCGCTCGGCGATGATGTTGCGCTGGATTTCGGATGTTCCGCCGTAGATGGTCGCCGCCAACGAATCTTGACGTTCGAAGAGCAAGTCTGCATCCTCGGCCGAACGCGGACCGGCGGCTGTGGCGGCGAGCTCCCAAACCCGCTGCAAAGTCAGCGAACCGAGCAGTTTCAGGATGTCGGCCTCTGGGCTCGGCCGGTCGGCGAGTTCGTTGTACAGCGCGCGGTATCCGGTTGCCCGCAGCGCTTCTGCATCGGCGAGCAGTGAGCCGAGTTCTGCGAACAGCTCGCCAGACGCGTAGTCGTCGTGCGCGGCCTCCGATGCCCGAACGGAATCGAGCCCCCGTTGGATCTCAACCCAGTTCATGATCCAGATCATCTGACGCTCATGGTTCAACGATGACAACGCAACCTGCCAGCCGCCGTTGCAGGGTCCCAACAGGTTGGCGACCGGCACCTCGACATCATCGAGAATGACCTCGCAGAACGTCTCGTCTGAGATCGACGCCATTCGAATGGGTTCGATGATTACTCCGGGAGACTCCAGATCGAGGATGAGGCAGGAGATTCCGCGGTGCTTGGGAGCGTCGGGGTCAGTGCGGGCATATAGCGTGCACCAGCGGGAGAGGTGTGCCTGGGTGGTCCAGATCTTGCGGCCCTTGACCCGGAACATGTCCCCGTCACGCACGGCACGGGTGCGCAGGCCGGCGAAATCGGATCCGGCTTCTGGCTCCGACATACCCAGTGCCCACCACTCGTCGCCGCGCAGCAGTGGGACCAGCAGCCGGTCGATCTGCTCTGCGGTGCCAAATTCGCGGATCCCCGGCGCGGCTACGTTGGGACCGGCGACGTTGGGCAGTTTGGGCGCCGATCGCATTGCCGACTCCAGCCGGATCTCCATCGCGTCCCGCAAACCCAGCGATCGACCGCCGTGCTCGCGCGGCCAGGTTGGCTGTAGCCAGCCCGCTTCGAATGCGGCCCGTTGATGGTCGCGCCTGAGCTCGATGTCCCAGCGGTATTCGCTGTAACGCTCGTAGTAGTCGTCGGGTAGGAAGTTCGTCAGCCAAGCGGAGAACTCGTTGGCCACATCCGAGACGGTCATGCCGCACCTCCGGCGAAGCGACGGCCCACCGCGTGGTAGAGCGCACGGCTATCTCCCAACGCCGAGGCACCTTGCCACGCGTGCCGCAGATACAGGTGCATGTCGTGTTCCCAGGTTTGCGCTAGCGCGCCGTGGACCTGAACCGCGGTCCGGGAGCAGCTGACCGCCGCCTCCGCGGCCGCCGCCTTCGCAAGCGCCGCGGCCGTCCAGCCAGCCGACGCTGGCGTTGGGGAATCGTCGAGGCGCGCGGCCGCCGCGTACGTCAGACTTCGGGCGCGCTCCAGGGCGACGTAGTTGTCGGCCAATGCGTGCTTGATCCCCTGGAAAGCCCCGATTGGTTTGCCGAACTGCTGTCGTGACTTCGCATGCTCTATCGCGCGGGCCAGCGCCGCACTCGCGACGCCGACCAGGTCGGCAGCCGCGGCGACCAGCGGTGTCGCCAGCGCCGATTCCACCTCTACCGGAGCGGTGACGATGGGATCGGTGTCGATGTCGACGTCAGCGACCGGTTGGGCGGGATCGGTGCCTTCGGCGGGATGCACGGTCACGCCGTTGCCGACCCGGGCGACGGCGGCGACCGGCCCGTCCGACGACGAAGCCAACGTGACGACCAGCTCCGCGCGGGGCAGGCCGGGTGCGGCGACTGCACGCCCTTGCAGACGTCCGCGCTGCAGCGTCATCGGCACACCCGGTAGCCGGCAACCGGGCGGATGGACGGCCAGCGCGGCCACGACGCCGCCTCCTATATCGCCCAGCACGTTTTCGACCGCCGGACCGGCAACACGCAACACCCCTGCGGCCAGACCGACGCTGGACAGCAAGGGAATGGGGGCGATGGCCGCACCGCATTCCTCCAAGGCCATCACGAGTTCAACACGGCCAAAGGAGCCGTTGGTATCGGGTCCGGCGAGTTCGGTCCAGCCGAGGTCGACCACCGTCTTCCACACGGTGCGCCAGCGTTCAGGATCCGTCATCGCCTGCCTTGCGATGGCCGGTGGACACTCGGTGCGCAAGACGTCGCGCACGCTGTCGCGCAGCGCCAATTGACCGGAGTTCAGTCCGACATCCATAAGGCCCCTAACATAGTAAAAATAGTAAACTAGCGCGACGGACGTCAATCGGTGCGGCGGCCGCCGGGTGGCTTCGTAAGGTGGTCAGCTATGGCCGATTGGTATCTGTTCCTGCCGCAAGTGCGATTTCCGGTCGCCGACATCGTCGAGCGATCACGCCATGCGGAAGCCAGTGGGTTCAGCGGAGTGGCGTTCATCGACCATCTCGAGGCCCCCGGCCTGCCCAATGAAAACATCTGGGAGGCAATGGGCGTCGCCACCTGGGTGGCCGCTAAAACCGAGCGGTTGCGGATCGGCCATCTGGTGCTCTGCGACGCGTTTCGCCATCCCGCAGTGCTGGCCAAACAGGCGGTCACCTTGTCCGAGGCCTCGGACGGCAGGTTCGAGCTCGGTCTGGGCTCTGGCTCGTGGCCGGCAGAGTTTGCCAGATTTGATGTCGGTCAGGAAGATCCGGTCGCGCGAGTCGAGCAACTCGAGCGCCACCTTCGCCTGATCACCCAGTACTGGGGGAAGGGCGGTTCGATGGACGGGAGCCAAACACCACTCCCCGGACATCCGATACCGCTGATTCTTGGCGGCACGGGACGCCGGATGATGGATCTTGTTCGCAGATATGCGGATTGGTGGAACATACCAGCCAACCATCTCGATCGGTTGGCGCGGTTGGCCCCTGCAGCAGGGTCGGCGCGGGTGTCGGTTCAGCAGATGGTGGGCTTCGTCCGCAGGGGCAGCGACCCCGACGCGGTGCGCGAGGTGAGCACTCGGCGGTTCGGCAATCTCGGTTCAGGCCTGGTGTGCGGCGACGCCGACGAATTGATCGGCCATTTCGCCGGCTTGTCGAACCAGGGAGTCGAACGTTTCTACGTCTGGTTCGCCGATTTCGCCGCTGCGGAATCGTTGCACGAATTCGGCGAAACGGTGATCAAGGCCTTTCCGGGATAACGTGCTCGTTCACCGGTGCTGCGCTGCCCGGCGGCGAGCTTCGGTGGGAACGACAGGTTTGCGGGCGAACGGGCCGCGCCGCACCGCCTGCAGTCGGATCTCCGGCAGGTCCACCGATGGATCCACATTGTCGAGCCACGCCACAGCCTCGGCGACATCGGAGACCTGAATCGCGTACATCTCGAACGGAACGTCCTGCAGCATCTCGGTTTCCACCGGGCCGGGCGTCACGATATGGACCGCGATACCGTCGCGGTCGACTTCGAGCGCCAGCGCTCGGGCGAACGCGTTCATCCCGGCCTTGGACGCCGAGTAGGCGGTTCGAGCCATCATCGGCTCGTGCGCCGCCGAAGATGAGATGAATACCAGCCGCGAGCCGGCACGCATCTTCGGCAGCACCGCCGCAGTCACCACGAAGCAGGAATCCAGATTCGCCGAAAGGATCGCCCGCCACTGCTCGAACGTCTGCTTGCGTGCATAGGTCCCGCCGAGGGTTCCCGCCGCGTGCACCACCAAATCGATTGTCTCCAATGGGTTGATCGCCTGCGCAAAGCCGACCGGATCAGAGGCATCGGCAACCAGGTAACGCGCACCGATCTCGTCGGCCGCCGCACGGAGCGGGTCTACACGTCGCGCCGACAGCACGACGTCGTAATCCAGTTCGCACAGCTTGCGTGCGCATGCCTTGCCGATTCCGCCGCTACCGCCGGTGACCAGTGCGGTTCGCACGCTCGCTCGCAACCTACAGATGGCGGCTGTCCCGCGGGCGGGACAGCGCTTGCGGCGACAGCGCATATATGCGTTGGTCGGGCCCCGCAGCCAACACGTGGCTCTGCGTGTCGGAAAGATGGCGGGCAGCGATGCGCCGTGCCCGGTCGACATCACCGGCCTCGATCATCTCGGCCAACTTCACATGCGTGCTTAGCACCGCGCGTCGCTTGGCCAGCGACGGGTAGGTGCCTTTAGCCGCGCTCTCGTCGGCCCAATGCTGCTCGTGGCTGGTCCACAGCGTCTCCAGGGTGCCGACCACCGCGATGATCGTGCGGTTACCGCAGCCACGGACGAGGACATCGTGGAATCTACGGCCGATTTCGGTGAATTCGGGTCCGTCCTCCAGATGTGCGGCCATCGCGTCGTTGACCTCTTTGAGCTCGGGCACGATGGTGTCGGCGCGATCGGGACGCTGGGCGGCAAGCGCTGCGCAGGCGGGTTCCAACTCCAGCAACGCCGTCCCCAAATCGGCGACGCCAACCGACTCGCTCTGCAGCAGCAGACCCAACATGTAGGCGGCACTGGTCTTGGCCGGAGCGTGCACAATGGCACCGCCCCGATTGCCGCGCCGGACCGACACCAAACCTTCGGTTTCCAGAATCCGCAGCGCCTCCCGCAGCGACACCAGGCTGACGTTGAACTGTTCGACGAGCACTTCCTGGCGCGGCAGCAGATCGCCGTCGGCCAACTCCCCGTCGATGATCTGGCGCCGCAACTCGTCGGCGACGATCTCGGCGATCCTCGGCGCCGACAAACGGCGTCGGGCCTCGGGGCCAATTCCCAGCGCAGTCATACGATTCCAGCAGCGAGATGGCCGGACAGAGCCGCGGCCGCTGCCCCCGCGGACTCCATAAAGTGCAATCTTAGCAGTAATGGCATAATAGCCGCGCTGGTCGAGCGCCCCGCGGGTTGATCGGCAAAGTTACTAAGATGACATAGACGACAACCCGACGGATATCACACGGATACAAAGGTGAGCGACGGACACGACAGCAGGCCCACTGCGGTGCAGGATGTCCGTGTTGTCGAGATCAGTGATCGGATCGCGGGCAGTTATTGCGGGAAACTGTTGGTCGACGCCGGCGCCGAGGTCAGGAAAATCGAACCGCCCCAAGGAGATCCGCTCAGGCAGTTCAGTGCCAGCGGTTCCTCGATTCCGGACGGGGCGGATTCGCCGTTATTCGGCTACCTCAACGCAGGCAAGCGCAGCCTGACCTGGTCTGGTGCAGGATCGTGCGCTGATGCGCGCTACCACGACGAACTCGCCGGCGCCGATATCGTCGTGGTGACGGCCACTCGGCGCCAGGCGGTCCGGCTCGGCATCGATCCGCAACGGTTGCTGACGGATAACCCGCGGGCGATTGTCGTGACAATCTCCGACTTCGGCTGGACCGGGCCCTACGCCGACCGCGCCGCCAGCGAATTCACGCTGCAGGCCTGGTCGGGCTTAACCGGCTTCCGCGGCGATCCAGCCGGGCCGCCCATCGCGATCGGCGGTGACCTAGGGGAGTACATGGGCGGGGTGTTCGCCGCTTTCGGCGCGCTGGCCCTGCGCCGCCGGGTCGAGCGCGGCGGACCCGGTGAGCACTTGGATTTGTCGATGCTGGAAGCGATCACGCTGATGCAAAGCGGCGAATGGCTGCATTCTCAGCTACTGCAGGCGCCGCCGGTCTCACGCACCATCGAAGTGCCGTCGATCGAGCGGGCTAAGGACGGTTACGTCGGATTCACTATGGTCACCGGCCAGCAATGGCTCGACTTTGCGACGATGGTTGACTGCGCTGAGCTGACCGAAATCCCCGAGTTGCGTTTTCAAATCGGGCGTTGGCAGTACCGCGACTTCATCCGCGACCGCATCCGACCCTGGCTGGCTGAACGCACTGTCGCCGAAATCGTCGAACTCGGACAGCTGTTCCGGTTGCCGATCGCCGGCTTGGGCAACGGCGCGACCATCCGGGACATGGCTTACATGACCGAACGTGGGGTATTTGTGCGCAATCCGGCAGGTTTTCACCAGCCGCGTACCCCATGGTTGATGTCACGGTGCCAACCCGCATCGCTGCGCAGTGCGCCCGCGCTCGGCGAGGCCAACGAGATGCAGTCGTGGTCGAAGCGGCAGCCCGGTCCGCGGCCCTCGGCTGCTCAGCTGCCGCTAGAGGGTGTTCGCATCGTCGACTTGACCGCTTTCTGGGCCGGGCCGGCCGCGACTCATCTGCTTGCTGCGTTCGGCGCCGACGTCGTCAAGGTGGAATCGATTCAGCGCCCCGACGGCATCCGTTACTCGGGCGGCATGCGTACTGATGTCGACGACTGGTGGGAGTACGGCTGGGTGTTCCACGCCATGAACACCAACAAACGGTCGGTGACCCTGGATTTGGGCTCTGACGAAGGCCACCGGCTGTTCACCGAGTTGGTCGCCGACGCCGACGTGGTGATCGAGAATTTCTCTCCGCGAGTGATGGACCAATTCGGGTTGACCGCGGACGCGTTATTGGCGGTCAACCCGCGGCTGGTCATTGCCCGGATGCCGGCGTTCGGCTTGGACGGTCCATGGCGCGACCGGGTTGGTTTTGCGCCCACCATGGAGCAGATCGCCGGCCTGGCCTGGGTGACCGGCTTGCCCGGTGGTCCGCCTGTCCCGCCGAGGGGGGCCTGCGACCCGCTGGCCGGCGTGCACGCCGCATTCGCGGTGGTTGCGGCGCTGCAGTTCGCACAGCGCAGTGGGCAGGGCCAGCTCGTTGAGCTGCCGATGATCGAAACGGTATTGAACGCCACCGCAATTCAGCCAATGGAAGCCGAGGTATTTGGGGTCACGCTGAGCCGCCAGGGTAACCGTGGCCACGGTTGTGCCATCCAAAACCTTTATCGCTGCGCGGGCGACGACGATTGGGTCGCTATCACCGTGCGCACCGACGACCAGTGGCATGCGCTGGTCGGCCTGATGGGACGGCCGTCCTGGGCACAAGATCGCCGCTTGGACAGCGTGGCCGGACGGCGAGCATCCGCCGACGACATAGACCGCCGGCTGCAGAACTGGTTTAGCGGTCAGACGCTGCAGTACGTGGTGGATGCCCTTGCCGGCGCGGGCATTCCCGCCGCGCCGGTTGTGTCGCCGTCGTTGGTCACCGACAATCCGCAATTGAGTGACCGGGGGTTTTTCGAGCCGCTCGAGCATCCGCGCACCGGTCCTGGCCGCTATCCGCGTCCGCCGTTCGCCCCGCTCGGCGGACGAAGCAGATGGCTAATGCGCCCGCCTCCCACGCTCGGCGAGCACAATGAAGAGGTACTACGCGATCTGTGCGGGCTCAGCGATCAAGATCTCGCGCGGTTGGCGTCTGCCGGAGTGATCGGCACCCGGCCCAAGGGTCTGTAGGGATCGAGGCTGGTGGCAATATCGGGAGAGGCGTCCCCCGCTTGCGGGGGCGAGCCGGGCAAGACAGGAGGTGCCTCTGATGCGTGTGATAGTCGACGAGACATTGTGTGAGGCGAACGGGTTTTGTGAATCGTTGGCGCCGGACATCTTCGAGATCGGGGATTCCGACGTGGTGCATGTCGCCGACGGCGAGGTTCCAGAACACTTGGAGATTGATGCGCGTGCCGCTGTCGACCAGTGCCCCAAGGCAGCGCTGCGGATCGTGGACTGACTGCGTTCAGCGCGCCGTCACTGAGATGGCCATCTCGTCATAGATCGACATGTTGGTGGTCAGGTTCGGATAGGTGACTTTGGGCTTGCCAAGGGCGATGGTGTCAGCGCGCAGCAGCAGTTCGTCGAACACCGCGCGAAGCTCGGCGCGCGCCAGCATAGCGCCCAGGCAATGGTGCGGCCCGCCGCCGCCGAACGCGACATGCGGGTTGGGTTGGCGAGAGATGTCAAAGGTGAACGGCGCATCGAAGACCTCCTCGTCGCGGTTCGCCGACCGCAGCATCGACACCACCCGATCACCTTTGGGGATGTGCTGACCGTCCATTTCGATGTCGACTTTGGCGGTACGCGTCCAGTAGGCCACCGGTGAAGCCCAGCGCAGTACCTCCTCGACGGCGCCTGGCCGCAGCGACTCTTCGTCCCGGTACCGCTCGATCTGGTCGGGATTTGCGATGAATGCCTGCAGCCCGATCGCCAGAGCGTTCTTCGTGGTGTCGCTGCCGGCGAACGCCAGCACGAAGAAAAAGAACTCCAACTCGTTGGCGGGCAGACTGAACTGCTCGCCGTCGTCGCCGGTGATCACCGCGGATGCCAACGTGCTCCAGATGTCGTCGGTCGGATTCCGCCGCTTCTCTGCGGTGAGCTCCATGGCGTAACTGAAAATCCAGGCGAAAAAGTCGACATCCTGTTGCTGGTGCTGCTGCGACCCGGATGCTTGCGATTTCAGGATGCGGTCCAAGCAATCGAAGACCCGCGGCCGATCCTCGTCCGGTATGCCGATGATGTCGCCGATGACCGTCATCGGCAGCGCATCGGCCACATCCTCGATCCAGTCGCCTTGCCCCCTGGCGAGGAGGTCGTCGATCATCCGCGCCGCGCGGGCCCTGATGCCGTCCTCCAACTTGGCGATCGCTCGCGGGTTGAATGCGTTGGAAATCAGCTTGCGGCGCTTGTTGAGCCCGGGCGGATCCATGTTGATGATGGTGGGATACGAGGCAAACAGATCGGCGGGTTGGATAAGCGGTCCGTCGGCCGCGGTGAATGAATCGGCATCGCGATGGAGACGTACGGCGTGCCGGTGTTTGGTGGCCATCCAGAAATCCCGTTTGACGGTTTTCGCGACTCCCGGCGTCAAGCCGTGGCGGAACAGCGGTTTGCTGCGGCGCAACTCGACGAACACCTCATCCGGAAAGCCGTTGCGCCACAATGCAAAGTCGGACAGATCGACTGCCGCAGCCGTCATCGGCAACCTCGATTCACTGTGTACGCCAGGCCCCACACTACCGCCGGCTGGCGCCGCGCGTTGACGTTCAATGCTTAAAATAGTAAAAATAGACGGGAGTCGTCCACGCGCGGCGAGCATAAGCGCGGCCGTGTGCTACTCGGCTGCGCGGGAACGGAGAGGGCAGTGACGGACACGGACTCCTCCATCGATCCGTCGGAACGCGAGTTCGGGGCCAGCGGCATCAGCCTGTCGCCGTACCGATTTCCGACCGGATGGTTCATTGTCGGCTTTGCCTCAGATTTGGCTGCCGGCGAGGTGAAGCGGGCGCACTACTTCGGTCAGGAGCTGGTGCTGTTTCGCACCGAGACCGGCCAGTTGAATGTGCTGGACGCGTACTGCCAGCACCTGGGCGCCAACATGGGCGTCGGCGGAACGGTGGAGGGGGAGAACATCGTCTGCCCGTGGCACGGTTGGCGCTGGCGAGGCGACGGCAGCAATGCGCTGATTCCGTACAGCAAGATCGGCTGCAAGAACAACGTGCACATCCGCACCTATCCGAGCGCGGAGTGGTACGGCTTCATGCTGGTCTGGCATGAACGCCACGGTCGATCGCCGTACTGGCAACCGCCAGTGCTGGCTGAGTTGGAGACCGACGAGTACTACCCATTGCACCCGCACACCCGGATGGTCAACCGCGTCAAGGTGCACGCCCAGATGATCATCGAGAACGCCGCCGACCCGTATCACGTGCAATACGTGCACAAGGCCGCTAACCCGGCAACCACGGCATCCTTCGAGGTGGCCGGCTATCACCTGCACGCCACGGTCAACGCTCATTTCGGCGGCGGCCGGGCGCAGACCTGGTTGACCCCGAACGGGCCGGTCGACGCCAAAATCATCTACGACAACTACTCGCTCGGATTAGGCGTTGTCCGCTTTCCCAGCGAATTGGTCGCCACCATCCAGGTCACTGGGCAGACTCCGGTCGACGAGGACTACACCGACTACTTCTACACCCAGGCGTCTATTCGGGAGCAAGGTGATACCGGCGATGCTCCCACCGGACGTGCCGCTAAGTTCCTTGCACTGCAACAAGAAGTCATCAAGCAAGACTTTTTCACCTGGGAGAATATGAAGTACCTGGAGAAGCCGAACCTGGCGCCAGAAGAGGCGCATGACTACGCGGCCCTGCGTCGCTGGGCGCACCGCTTCTACCCGGGTGAGCAACGCTCGCCCGACGACTTCGGCTACAGCCCGGACGGCGAGCCTGACCCGGCGGCCGCCAAAGCTTAAAGGAAACCTGATGTCCCGCGTGCCGGCCCACACGGCACCCGCTGGCGCGGGAAGCGCTATCGGGCCTGGAGATTTCGGTGTCAAGCGCTTCACCGTCTCGGCGGTACTCGACCGTCGCGCCGAGCAGCTCCCCGACCGGGTGATGATCTCAATAGCCGGTATCGACGTCACTTTCGAGCAGATGCGGCGACGGTCCTCTGCGGCGGCTAATGCCCTGCGTCAGCTGGGTATCGGACCGGGTGATTGTGTCGCGTTGTTCACCGCGACCTGCCCGGAATGGATCTACTTCTGGTTGGGTGCCGCGCGTATCGGCGCAGTGACCGCAGCCGTCAACGCCGCCAACAAAGGCGACTTCCTGCTGCATGCGCTTCGATTATCGCAGGCTAAAGCCATCGTCACCGACACCGAACGGCGCTCGCGGATAGCCGAAGTGGCTGACCGACTTCCTGATCTTAAATGCATTGTCGTGCAAGGACATTTGCGCAGTGATGCGTTGAACGACGACGCTCCTTGCACCGTCGAGGAGCACCTCGGCGAGGTGGGGGACATCGGTGCGTTGTTCTTCACCTCGGGTACGACCGGGCCGTCGAAAGCGGTTGCCACAACGTGGCATTACTTGTTCACGACGGCCGCGACGGCCGCGTCGGCGTGGGAATTGGGTCCCGGCGAGGTGCTGTGGACCGCGATGCCGTTGTTCCATCTCAGCGCTGCGCCGTCGGTTTTGGCGCCGATGCTTGTCGGCGGGACAACCGTATTGGCACCGGCCTTTCATCCCGGCGCGGTTTGGGATGAGGTGCGGAGTTACGGAGCCGTCGGCTTCGCCGGCGCGGGAGCGATGGTGTCGATGCTGCTGCGCCAGCCGCCCGACCCGCGCGACGCGCAGCTACCGTTGCGATTCATCTCCGCGGCGCCGATCGATGCCGCGGTGTATCACGACATCGAGAAGCGCTACGGGTGCCGCATTGTCACGATGTATGGGATGACCGAAGCTTTTCCGATTGCGGTCAAAGGCATTGCCGACCAAGGTGTGCCCGGAACGTCGGGCCGACCCAACCGGAGTTTCGACGTGCGCATCGTCGACCCTGGCGGGAAGCCGCTCCCCAACGGGTCGGTGGGGGAGATCGCGTGTCGGCCCCGCTTCCCGCACGTCATGAGCGAGGGCTACGTGAAGCCGCCGGCTGACGAGCCGGGTCTGCACGTCGACCCGCACCCGGAGTGGTTTCGCACCGGAGACCTCGGTGTACTGGACAGCGAGCAGAACCTGACCTACGTGGACCGGGTGAAAGATTCGTTGCGCCGCCGCGGTGAGAACATCTCGTCGGTCGAAGTCGAGACAGTTGTGCTGGGCCATCCGGCGGTACTTGAGGCTGCGGCGGTCGGTGTGCCCAGCGACCTGGGTGAGGACGACATCCTGTTGGTTGTCACCGTCGGATCGGACTCCGCACTGGATTGTGTCGAGCTGCTGGACTTCTGCTCGGCCCGGATGCCGTACTTTTGTGTACCGCGATACGTGCAGATCGTCGACGAACTCCCGAAGACCGTCATCGGCCGGGTCCGCAAGGATATCCTTCGCACCCGGGGTGCCGGACCCGGCGCCTGGGACCGGGAAAGCCACGGCTACATCGTCAGTCGGTAACACCTAGGGAGAGTCAGATGAGCATGAGCTACCAGCAGCAGTACGTATTGGACGGTGCGGCCGGGCGCGATGCCATCGTGAACCTGACCGCACGGCACAACCGGTGCTATTCCGACGGGGACCGCAGCGGCTGGATCGCGACATTTCGCCACTCTGGTGCCAGCTTCACCCGCGACGGTGAGGAGTTCACCGATCTGCGGGCGGCCTTCGACGGCGGCAACCAACGGCTGGTCACCCTCGATCACGAGATCAGCGTCGACGGCGTCAACGCGACCCAGCGTTGCGTCGCACTGCTTTTCGCTACCAGCGCCGATGGCGCTACCGCATTGCGTGCAACCGGAACCTACCAGGACCAACTCGTCTATGAGCGGGGCGGCTGGTACTTCGCTTCCCGTGAGCTCGAATGGGATTCGGTGTCCAACGGGCACCCGCTCACGGTGTGACGGAGCGGCACGTTGGCGACTCCCATCATCTATCCGCTGGCCTTCGGCACTTACCAGGACGCGCTGCGCATGGTCGGGGTAACGAGCGAGCCGAGGACCGCGGGCACGGTGGTCAGTGCGGCTCGGATCCAGATGTTCGCCGCCACGGTACGTGATGGCAATCGTTCGTATTGGGATGCCGAGTTCGCCGCCGGTACGTGGGGCGGATTGTTGGCGCCGCCGGGGCTTTTGATGGGGTGGCTGACGCCGCCGCCATGGGAGCCGACGGGATTACCGCCGGTGTCGGCGATCGCTATCAGGGTGCCGCTACCCGGAACCACTTTCATCAACGCGGCCAACGACGCCGAGTTTGCATTGCCGATTGTCGAGGGTGACCGGCTCACCGTCGTCGAGGAGGTGGCCTCGGTTTCACCGGAAAAGCAGACCAGGCTTGGTGTCGGCCATTTCGTCGAGACGTTGGATACCTTCACCCGCCAAGATGGCGCGGTGGTGGCCAAAAATCGGAACACCTTGTTCCGCTTCACTCCCGGTACGCCGCCATGACCGCCTCGCCGGACTGGGGCGAGATCAGTGTCCCGGTTGAACTGCCCGTGGTAGAAGATGCAATTAGTTACCAGCGGGTGGTGATGAACTCTGGAGCGACCTGGGATTACTTTCCTGGCCACTTCGACCCAGCGTATGCCGAAAGCCAAGGCCATCCAACAATTTTCGTCAACACCATGCATCTTGCCGGCTTCGCCGACCGCATCGCCACCGATTGGGCCGGGCCCGAAAGCAGAGTAGTGCGACGGAAGATGAGGTTGATCGGCTCGATCTACGCCGGAGACACCATGGTGGGCCGAGGACGCGTCGTTGCCAAGCGTTGCGAAACCACCGTCAACCCGCCGCGCTACCTGCTCGATCTACAGATCGAGGTCGCCAATCAACGTGGTGAGCTCTGCTGTCCTGTCGAGCTCACCTTGCAGTTACCGGAACCCAGCTGAGGGCGGCGTGCATCCAGACTTCGAACGACACCTGGCGGTGTGTCGAAGGTTCGGGGAGTCTGTGCGCGCGGCGAACGGAAAATGGGACCGGCGCTCACCGTGCGACGCATGGGATGCCAGGGGAGTGCTGGAGCACGTCATCGGTTTTCATGACGTGCTGCTGCTGCGACCGATGGGTCTTAAGCCTCACCGGCCACGTGATGATCCACAGCTGCGGTGGGAGCTGACCTACGGCGCGCTGCGGCAGGCGTTTCAGCCCGAAAACGGGTCAGATGTCCCGGCGATGATGCCCAACCTGACCCGCGACGTGTTGATCCACACCTGGGACCTCGCCCGAGCCGTGGGCGCCGACGACCGGCTAAACCCGAGTTGGTGTGAGTTGTTTTACACGGCATTGTCGACCGATACAGCGGTGCTACGCGGCTCCGGGATGTTCGACGCGCCTGTCGCCGTCGGCGAGCACGCCGATGTGCAGTCGAAACTTCTTGCGCGGCTGGGCCGTGACCCCAGCTGGCAACCACCGGACGTTTAACCCGGCAGCGGCGGCATCGCTCCTGCGCTCACCACCGACTGCAGCTCGACATACTCGTGCAGGCCCTCCGGCCCGAACTCACGGCCGATGCCCGACTGCTTGAAACCGCCGAACGGGCTACCGATGTCGAGCGTGTACATGTTGATGCCGTAGGTACCTGCACGCACGGCCGCGGCGACCTCAAGGCCGTGCGCGACGTCAGCGGTCCACACCGATCCGGCCAGACCATAGTCGCTCTCGTTGGCGATGCGCAGCGCATCGTCTTCGTCGCGGTAAGTCAGCACGCTCAACACAGGTCCGAAGATCTCCTCGCGTGCGATGCGCATGTCATTGGTGGCGTCGACGAACAGCGTCGGTCGCACATACCACCCTCGATCACCCGGCGGGTCCTCGCCGCCCAGCACGATGCGGGCGCCCTCTTTGCGCCCAGACCGGATGTAGTCCTGGACTCGATGCTGTTGCCGTTGGGCCACCAGGGGTCCGACGTCGGTTGCTTCGTCGGCCGGGTCGCCGACCTGCAGACCCGACATCATGTCGGCCAGCGCGTCGACGACCTCATCGCGACGCCGTTCGCTAACCAGAATGCGGGTCTGCGCGACGCAGGCCTGCCCGTTGTTCATCAGGCTCGCACTCTTGAGTCCGTGGATCGTCTTGTCGATATCGGCGTCGTCGAGAATGATCGCCGCCGACTTGCCGCCGAGTTCCAGGCTGACCCGCTTGAGCTGCTCGCCACACAGCGCAGCGATCCGGCGACCGACGGCGCTCGATCCGGTGAAGGCGATCTTGTCCACACCGGGATGGCGGACCAACGCCTCCCCGGCTTCCGTGCCCCCGGGGAGCACGGACACCACCCCGTCAGGTAGGTCGAGCTGCTCAATCATTTCAGCCAACCACAAAGCATCCAAGGGTGTTTCGGGCGCGGGTTTGACGATGACGGTGCAACCCGCGATCAGGGCGGGGATCAGCTTGGGCATGATCAGGAATTGCGGCACGTTCCAGGGCACAATCGCCCCGACCACGCCGACCGGGGCCCGGCGCAGGTGTACTTCTCCGAGCACGCCGTGGCGGCGTTCGGCCCACGGAAAGTCGCGGGCGACAGCCAGCGCGAGATGCATCAGCGAGACCGCTGCCGCCGCCTGGCCCAGCCGACTGAAACTGCGGGGCGAACCCATCTCCTCGGTGATCAAATCGGCCATCTCGTCGAGGTGACCGGCGTAGCTCGTTGCCAGCTCTTCGACCTTGCGCATCCGCTCACTTGGGTCCAGGCGGGGCCACGGGCCGTGGTCGAATGCGTGTCGCGCGGCGGCGACCGCGGCGTCGACATCCGCTGGGGCGGCGGCGGGAGCCTCGCCGATCGGCTCTTCGGTGTGCGGGGAGATGACCGTTATCCGGTTTCGGCTGGACGGCTCGCGCCAATGGCCGCCGATGAAAAGCCGGTGATAGCAACGGTGGTCACGGGTTTCCGGCATCTTCAGACACCACCTCTGAAAGGCAATTCGGCAACTTCGCTATTGATGCTAACATAGCAAAAAAGCCTGAGCGCCGGCTTCGGGTCGATGGTAAAGGCCACTGTGAGCGATTGTGAGCGACGAACTTCGCGGGACAGCGCACTCCGACTGGCGCCGCTATCCGTTCCGGCTCGTGCCTGGTGAGGACACGCTGGATTTCCCTGCTGCCGAAGGTGAACACCCCGACCAGGAGTCCGACACCTGGTTCATCGCCGGTGAGCTAACTGGCACGACGGGCCGCTCGTTCGCGTTCCTGACCATCTTCAACAAGAATCGACCGGGCGGGACCCTCGTCGCGGACTTCTACACGATGTCGCTATTCGATTGCGATACCGGTTCATACGGCACCTACACCGATTACGACATGCCCCCGGCAAACATGCGTCCGGAAGCCCGGCCCAAGTTGTCCATGGCCGCCGGACATCTCGACATCCGCTACCAGAGCAGCGCCGGTATGGCGACCTGGGAGACGTGCTGCGACAATGACGGAGAATTGCAGCCGTACACCTACCGGGTCAGCCTGGTCGGTGCGGATCAGTCAAGTCAGCCGATGGAACTTGACCTGGCTGTCACCCCGACCCGTGCACCGGTTCCGGTCGGCGCGGCTACGCACAACGGCCGGATCGTCTGCTTCGGCCAGCATGACACTTTTTCGTACTTCCAGACCGGGATGGCGATGAGCGGAACACTGCGCTGGGGCGCACTGCACGAACAGGTCAGCGGCAGCGCGGGGCATGTCGATCGACAGTGGTTTCCCACATACGCCGGCGGCGGCGGAAGTGACGGCGATCCTCGCGCCAGGTCGCACGAATGGCGGACGATCAACCTGGACAACGGCGTCGACCTGAGCATCTGGCGACAGTTTGATCGTAAGCAAGGCAATGCGCTGCAACCATTCTCGGGAGCGACAGTCAGTTACCCCGACGCGGCTACGGCTCCGGGGTGCGCCGAAGACGTCGAGGTCACAGTAGACAGCTACGTCCGATGGCCGAATTCGATTCGGCCGCTGCTGCCACCGTTGGCGTCAGCACGGTTCATGCCCGACCGTCACCGGCTGCGTTGCCCCACACTGCAACTCGATCTCACCGGAGAGCCCCTGGTGGCCGCCCCGGCGCACGGCCTGCCAATCGAGTACATGGAAGGGCCGTATCGCTATCGCGGAAGCTTGCGCGGAGAACCGGTCAGCGGCTTCGCGTTCTTCGAGCGGTCGCTGGCGCTCTACCGGGATTGGGAGTTGATCGACGTGCTGGCCACCATCGTCGAGAATCTCAGGCCGGCCGACCCGCAGTTGGTCGGCCTCGTCGACCAGGTCCGACCGTTGGTGGCATCGGGCCGTCGCGCGGAGGCACGAGAGTTGTTGCAGAGCGCAGTTGTCGGGCTGCCCGCGGATCAGACGGGTTGGCGGGATGTGATCGATGCGCTGATCGAGGCGCTATCCGCGGACGGCTGACGGCGCGTCCGCGGAAATCGGGCTCCAGGACGCCCACGACAGGTGGCGATGCTGCAGCCCGGGCTCGTTGCGGCCGAACAACAGGTGGTCGCGGACCCCGGATTTCAGGTTGGTCTGCAGCCCACTGACGAGCCGGTAGTCCTCGTCACGCACGGTGGCATGGGCGTAGTCGAAGACCGCTTGGGCACCGGCGGCCACGGATTCGTCGGAGATGTCCAGCGGCGTCGAATTCTGGTGCACAGTAATGGATCTGCCCGGCTCAGCACCAGGATAGATCCGGAACAGCTCGCCGTTGGCAATAGTCACCGACAGCACGATGTTGGGAAACAGTGCATAGATCACCACCATGTTTTGGAAAGGATCCCACTGGTCTTCGGGAATGTTCTCCAGCTCCAGGATGGAGTTCAGCGGGAAGATCAACCGGTGATGCGGTCCGAACGCATCGAACACAGTGCAATTGCTGCGCGCGATCCGCGCGAAGGTCGCCCGGTGGACGGTGGCGAAGTGGTAATTCTCCGAAAAGGTATCGACCGCCAGTTTCCAGTTGATCGGCGAGTCGAGAACCTTCTCGCCCAGCGGAGCCCACCGCCCGATGCCCCATGAGTCGAGTTCTTCGGCGAGCGGACCCAGGTGCGCGGAGATATCCAGTGTGGCACCGGGATCCAATGCCACCCAGAGGAACCCGGCGAACTCGGTGGCCGGCAGCTCGGTCAGGCCGTCGGACTTCAGCTGAACGCCGGGAAAACCTTCCCGGCCGGGTAGCCCGATCAGTCGCCCGGTGTTGTCGTACGTCCATGCGTGGTAGGGGCAGGAGAATCGCTTCGCCTTGCCGCACCCGGTCACCACTTGCGATTGCCGATGCAGGCAGACGTTGTTGAACGCTTTGACGGCCCCGGCGGAGGTTCGGGTCAGTAGGATCGAGCGCCCCATCACCGACTTGGTGCAGTAGGCACCTGGCTCGGGTAACTCCGATACATAACCGACCAGCTGCGGACTAACCATCAGCATCGCGATATCGCGCTCGTGGCGCTCGATCGATGTGTACTCCGCGGCCTGGACGGTGTGCTCGGCGGGCGCGAGGTCAGTCGTATTGTCACGTGCCAGCTTGACGGCACGTCGGGTCAAGTCGATGAGTTGGTCGCGTTCCATCGCGGTCCTCCGCCGTCGCTCATTGTGCTGCCGTCCCCGGGGGCGACACTACGGATTCGTTGAGCGCACCTCTGATCGTCATGCGCGCTCGGCGGTCATGTCCATCTCGATCCAGCCCTGGCACGGGCCGCTCAAGATGTCGGTGTGCATGACGCCGGCGAGTGTTCCGTTGGCTTGGGGCGTGTAGCGCACATCGGATCGGGCCGGACTCCATTGGATCGTGGTATCGGGCATCATGCAGTCCCACTGGAAATCGCTGACTTGCGTCCAGGACGATCCGCCCCAGGTGAATTGCACCGGTTGCGGAACCGTCGGGTTGCTCGGCGGAGGGCCGCTGACGATCGTGGCGATGCACTTTCCGCTTGTGCAGCTCGAGCGGAACCCATAGGTATCCGTGTGCTGCACCTCGGGGTCACCGACGGCCATGCTAGTCCCGGACTTTGGACCAACCATGAAGGTGATCGCGTATTCACCGTTCCACGACGGACTGTCGGCCGAGGCCGTTGGGGAAAGCGGCAGGACGATCGTGAGGCTGGCCGCGCACAAACCGACCAGCCTCTTCAGGCGGTCTGGGGCCATGGGTTTCTCCTCTCGGCCCGCAACGGCTTTGAAACTAGGATGCGCCGCGACAACCTTGGATGTATACCCCACCTACACGTTAGGGCCAGCTGGGCTGCTGCTGGCCCGGGCGGCGTCATGCCCGTCAGCCGCCGGGCGGCTCCCAGGCGAACCCGCCGGGCGTTTGCACGCAGTTCACTGGTCCGCCCGTGTTCCCGACGGCTGGGGCGCCGGTCTGTTCTGGGCCGCAGGGCATGCCGACTGCAGGCCGAGTGTCTAGGCCCGCGCCGGGCGGCGTCGACGACGTCGGTGTCGGGGCCGTGGTTGTCGACGCCCTGGTTGTCGACGCCTTTGTTGTGGGCGGCGGGGTCGTCTCCGGCGGCGGTGCCGAGGTTGTTGCCGCAGTGGTCGTCGCCGACGGCGGCGGTGTGCTCGCCGGCGCCCTGACCGTCGGGGGCGGCGGGGCTGTCATGGCGGGCGGCGGGGTGGCCCTCGCCGATGGCCGGGGTGCCGGTGCGATCGGGGTCACCGAGGACGTGGGTTCGACATTCGTTGGCGTGTCCTTGGATTCAGCTGCCGAGCGCAGGTAAATGACGAGTGCGATGCCGGCCACCGCCACCACCGCGATGGGCAGGACGAGCGCTGCTGTGTGTAGCAGCCTGCGGCGGCGCGAGGTTATCGGTGCGTCGTCACTGGTAATGGCGTCGTGGGCTGCTGCGTCTGGCAGGACGGCCGGCGGAGCTATAGCGTCGTCGACGCCATCGACTTGAGTATCTGCGGCAGCTGGCACCGCGGGTTGGGTGGGTGCCGCGCCGTTCCTTTCCGACGCGGTAGTGATGGCGACGGCGTGCACGAAGTTGAATGTGTTGCTCTTGCCCCGCTCAAGTGCTCTGGCGAAGTCTTGACACCGCCGGAACCTGTCGGTTGGTTCTTTGGCGAGTGCACGGGCAAATGTCCCGCCGAAGCGGGCGAGTTCCGGTCTGACATCTCCTGGCCGTGGTGGTGATTCGTTGAGGTGCTTGCTGATCACCACGGCGGGGTTGAAGTGCGCGAAAGGAGGCGATCCAGTCAAGAGATGGAATGCAGTGCACGCCAGGGCATATTGATCAGCTCGACCGTCGATCTCCTCGTTTCTTAACTCTTCGGGCGCCGTATAGCTCGCAATGCCGATAGCCACGCCGGCGCGAGTCAAACCGTTGACGTCGTCGAGGCGTCGGGCGATGCCCAAGCCTGCGAGCAAAATCCGCCGTCGATCGGATGCTGAGCTGGCGAGCAGAATGTTGCTCGGATTCACGTAGCGGTGTAGCAGGCCTTGATCGTGAGCGTAGTCGAGAGCATCGGCGATCGCGGCGACGATGTCGACCACCATGTCCGGCGGCATCCCGTCGGGATAGGTCTCGCTGAGCAGATGGGCGGCGTCGACGCCCTCGACGTAGTCCATCGAGAGCCACAGCCGCCCCTCGAACTCGCCTCGGTCGTAGATGCCGACGATGTGCGGATGCCACAGCGCCGCTGCCAGGTTGGACTCCCGGTTGAACCGGTGGCGATACTCCAGGTCGGCTGACAGATCGTCCGGCAAGACCTTGAGCGCGAGAAGGCGCGGCAACCGCGGGTGCTCGGCGAGATAGAGCTCACCGGTCTGTCCGCTCTCGAGCAACCGAACGATCTGCAACCCGGCGGCCGTTGCTCCCCTGACCAGCGGCATGGGGAGGATCGTACAGAGTATCCGGGGAAGCCACGATTGCGGCGGAGCGAGAATGTCCGGGTGAGCGAACCTGGAAGCGACCATAACGACGCGGCGCTCGCACACCGGCTTCGCCGGATGTCGGGCCGCGACCCCCACGAGCCACATCGGGCGGCGACGCCTCTGGAGTTGCTGTTCGACTTGACCTTTGTCATCGCCTTCGGTGTGGCCGCAACGGAATTTGCGCACATGATGGTCGCTGGCCACATTGGCGCCGGACTGGCCGGCTTCTCATTCGTCACCTTCGCCGTCTGCTGGGCATGGATCAACTTCAGCTGGTTTGCCTCGGCATATGACACCGACGACTGGATGTACCGCCTGACGACGATGCTGCAGATGGTGGGTGTTCTGGTGCTCACCCTGGGGATCCCGCAAGTTTTTTCCTCGATCGCGCATGGCGAGCATGTCAACAACCGGGCACTTGTCGCCGGGTATGTGGTGATGCGCATTGCCATGGTGATCCAGTGGTTACGTGCCGCGAAGCAAGACCCCGATCGGCGGCCCGCCTGCCTGGCATATGCGACCGCCATCACCGTGGCTCAGATCGGCTGGATAGCCGTTGCCATCGCCAACACCTCGGTGGGCATCACTTTCATCCTGATCACCGTAATGATCGGCATCGAGTTGATGGGTCCGCTGCTGGCCGAAAAGCGGATGGGCGGGACGCCGTGGCATGCCCACCACATCGCCGAGCGGAACGCGCTGCTGACGATCATCGCCCTCGGCGAAGGGGTGGTGGGTACGGTTGCTTCACTGTCGGCGGTGGTCGCCCACCAGGGCTGGACGACTGATGCGGTGCTAGTGGCGATAGCCGGAACCGGCTTGACCTTTGGCATGTGGTGGGTCTATTTCGTGGTGCCGGCCGCCGACCTCTTGCAAGCACATCGGGATCGCTCGTTTGGCTACGGATACTCCCACATCGTGCTGTTCGGTTCGATCGTCGCCACCGGAGCCGGGCTACATACGGCCGCCAACTACATCCAACGTCACTCAGAGTTGGGTTCGGTCGCCACGGTCGTAGCGGTAGCGGCGCCCGTCGGCGTCTACATGATTGTCGTGTTCGGGACCTACCTGCTGTTGGTGCGAACTTGGGACAGGTTCTATGCGCTCGACGTACTGATTGGTCTGTCGGTGTTGAGTGTCGCGGTCGGGCTAGCGACCGCAGGAATCTCGACGGCGGCGTGTCTGTTGGTTGTCATGGCCGCGCCGGCGGCAATCGTCGCGAGCTTCGAGTTGTTCGGGCATCGGCATCTAGCGGACGTGATGACAAGCCATATTGGTTAAATTCGATACGAAGGTGACCAGTGGCGTTGATGTGGTTGTTGAGGTAATTGACGTACCCTGTCACCCGTGTCAGTCTCTCGACGCGACGTGCTGAAATTCGCGGCCGTGACACCAGCCCTGATCGGTCTCGGTGCTGCGGCGGAGTCGCTGTGCGCCCCGTCGGCCTCGGCGGACGGCCTGGGCGTCCTGCTGGACTACGCAGCCGGAGTGATACCCGCCAGCGAGATCAGGGCGGCCGGAGCCTTGGGCGCTATCCGCTATGTTTCAGATCGCCGACCCGGGGGCTCCTGGATGCTGGGCAAGCCGATCCAAATCACCGAAGCCCGCGACCTCAACCAAAACGGTCTCAAGATCGTTTCCTGCTACCAGTACGGCAAGGAGAGCTCGGCCGACTGGCTGGGCGGTCAAAGCGCGGGCGTCACACATGCCCAGCGCGGCTGGCAGCTACACACCGCGGCAGGCGGTCCCGCCGCAGCCCCCATCTACGCCTCGATCGATGACGACCCGTCCTACGAGCAGTACAAGCAGCAGGTGGCTCCTTACCTTCGCGGCTGGGAGTCGGTGCTCGGCCATCACCGGGTCGGTGTGTACGCCAACTCCAAGACGATCGACTGGGCGCTGCACGACGGCTTGGGGTCCTATTTCTGGCAGCACAACTGGGGCTCCCCGGGGGGATACACCCATCCCGCCGCAAGCTTGCACCAGGTCGAGATCGACAAGCGACACGTCGGCGGCGTCGGGGTTGATATCAACAACATCATTAAGCCGCAATTCGGCCAGTGGGCCTGATGCTACTCGCGGGTAAGATTCCAGCAAACTCCTGTTGGCGGGTCTGGCGGCCTGATTTTTTTTAGTCGCGATGCGACGCAGTTCCAGGCGTGGACCGCACTGGCCGACCGAACGCAGAATTTTCATATAACGATTGCATAACAATACTGCTTTGATCTGCACTGTTATAGCTACTCAACCGTAACCACCCCCATGCAGCAGGTTTGTTCCAGACGCCGTCGGCCGCCGTTGAGTCCAGTGTTACCCAGCGCACCATTACCCGCGCGTAGAACTCACCAGTAACCGATCTACGCCCGAAACCTCACGGATTCTTATGACACTCTTAGTGCATCCGATGACGCCCCTCGAGTCGGGTCGCCGAAGCCGGGTCTATCGAGATGCGACGGGCGGGCGGGGGCACCGTCGGGATTTATCGGGACTGAGACGACGTCCGGCAGGGCATCGCGGCTCTGGCACGCAAGGCTTTATAGGGAGATACGCAAACGTGACGATTTACGAGCAGCATCGAGTGTCCGCTGACCACGACGCGACTGCCGCGGAGGGTAAGCAGGGCACTCATGCGCTGGTCGATCGTCTGACCGCGGGCGAGCCCTACGCGGTCGCGTTCGGCGGGCAAGGCGGTGCGTGGCTGGAGACGCTCGAGGAGCTGGTGTCTTCGTCCGGTATCGAGTCCGAGCTGGCGACGCTGGTTGGTGAGGTGGACCTGCTGCTCGAGCCGGTCGCCAAGGAGCTCGTCGTGGTGCGCCCCATCGGCTTTGAGCCGCTGCGTTGGGTACGCGCGCTGGCTGCGGAGGACCCGATCCCATCCGCCAAGCAACTTACTTCGGCCGCGGTCTCGTTACCCGGCGTCTTGCTTACCCAGATCGCCGCGATGCGCACCCTTGCTCGCCAAGGGATGGATCTGCAGGCCACCCGACCGGTGGTCGTCATTGGACACTCGCAAGGTGTGCTGGCCGTGGAGGCCCTGAGAGCAGGTGGCGAACGCGATATCGAGCTGCTGGCCTTGGCTCAGCTGCTCGGCGCCGCCGGCACGCTGGTGGCTCGCCGGCGCGGCATCTCGGTCCTCGGTGACCGGTCACCGATGGTGTCGGTCAGCAACGCCGACCCCGAACGCATCTATCGCCTGCTCGATGAGTTCTCCCAAGACGTCCGCACCGTGCTGCCGCCGGTGTTGTCGATCCGCAACGGCCGGCGCTCGGTCGTCATCACCGGAACCCCCGAGCAGCTGTCCCGCTTCGAGCTCTACTGCAAGCAGATCTCGGAGAAGGAGGAGGCCGACCGCAAGAACAAGATCCGCGGCGGCGACATCTTCGCACCGGTCTTCGATCCGGTACAGGTCGAAGTGGGCTTCCATACGCCACGCCTGGCCGACGGTATCGACATCGTTGGCGGTTGGGCGGCGAAGGTGGGCCTCGATGTCGGGCTGGCCCGCGCGATAGCCGATTCCATTTTGGTGCAGCCGGTCGACTGGGTCGACGAGGTCGTCAAGGTCCACGATGCAGGCGCCCGCTGGATTCTCGACCTGGGGCCCAGCGACATCCTGACCCGGCTGACCGCCCCGGTGATCCGCGGCCTCGGCATCGGCATCGTCCCCGCCGCGACCCGCGGCGGTCAGCGCAATCTCTTCACGATCGGCGCTGTCCCCGAGGTGGCCCGGCCCTGGTCGAGCTACGCCCCGTCGTTAGTCAGCCTGCCCGACGGCAGGGTCAAGCTCTCGACGAAATTCACCCGGCTGACCGGCCGATCCCCGATCTTGCTGGCGGGTATGACACCGACCACCGTCGACGCCAAAATCGTCGCCGCCGCGGCCAACGCCGGGCACTGGGCCGAACTCGCCGGCGGCGGGCAGGTCACCGAACCGATCTTTAACGACCGCATCGAGGAACTCTCCGGGCTGCTCGAGCCTGGCCGGACCTACCAGTTCAACGCGTTGTTCCTCGACCCGTATCTGTGGAAGCTGCAGGTCGGCGGAAAACGGTTGGTGCAAAAGGCCCGTCAGTCCGGTGCGCCGATCGATGGTCTGGTGGTCAGTGCAGGCATCCCCGAGCTGGAAGAGGCCGTTGAGCTGATCGACGAGCTCAACGAGATCGGGATCAGCCACGTGGTGTTCAAGCCGGGCACGGTCGAGCAGATCCGCTCGGTCATCCGCATCGCAACCGAGGTGTCGACCAAGCCGATCATCATGCACATCGAAGGCGGACGCGCCGGCGGTCACCATTCCTGGGAAGACCTCGACGATCTGCTGCTGGCCACCTATTCCGAATTACGGTCGCGGCCCAACATCACCGTCTGCGTCGGCGGTGGCATCGGCACCCCTGAGCGGGCGGCCGAATACCTGTCCGGACGCTGGGCCGAGTCTTACGGCTTCCCGTTGATGCCCGTCGACGGCATTCTGGTCGGCACCGCGGCGATGGCGACCAAAGAGTCCACGACGTCGCCGTCGGTCAAACGGATGCTGGTCGAAACGCAGGGCACCGACCAGTGGATCAGCGCCGGAAAAGCCCAGGGCGGCATGGCTTCCAGCCGCAGCCAGCTCGGCGCCGACATCCACGAAATCGACAACACCGCGTCCCGCTGTGGCCGGCTGCTCGACGAGGTGGCCGGCGATGCGGAGGCGGTCGCCGCGCGCCGCGACGAGCTCATCGCCGCGATGGCCAACACCGCCAAGCCATACTTCGGTGGCGTCGGCGAAATGACCTACCTGCAGTGGCTACGGCGTTACGTCGAGCTGACCATCGGCGACGGCAGCAGCACGGCCGACACCGCCGCGCCGGGCAGCCCGTGGCTGGCCGACACCTGGCGCGACCGCTTCGAGCAGATGCTGCAACGGGCCGAGGCGCGGCTGCACCCGCAGGACCACGGACCGATCGAAACGCTCTTCGCCGATGAGGCGCTGCTTGAAAATCCCGACCAGGCCATTGCCGCCCTGCTTGCCCGCTATCCGGATGCCGAGACTGTGCAACTGCATCCGGCCGATGTGTCGTTCTTCGTCACGCTGTGCAAGACGCTGGGCAAGCCGGTCAACTTCGTGCCGGTCATCGACAAAGACGTGCGGCGCTGGTGGCGCAGCGACTCGCTGTGGCAAGCCCATGACGCTCGCTACGACGCCGACCAGGTGTGCATCATCCCCGGCACCGCCGCGGTCGCCGGTATCACCCGACTCGACGAGCCTGTCGGCGAGCTGCTGGACCGCTTCGAGCAAGCGGCAATCGACGAGGCGCTCTCGACGGGACTAAAGCCCACGCCGTGGATTGCCCGCAGGCGCGGTCGCCTCGACGTGGCCGGGCCGTTGGCGATTGTGCTCGACGCCCCCGATGTGCTGTGGGCCGGCCGTGTCGCCACCAACCCGGTGCACCGCATCGCCGATCCCAGCGAATGGCAGGTGCACGGTGACATTGGCGGGCCGGACGAGCCACGAGCCACCCACTCGTCCACCGGCGCGCGGTTGCAGATCGACGATGAGCAGGTGGTCTTGAGTGTCCCGATCGCGGGCACCTGGATCGACATCCGATTCAGCCTGCCCGTCAGCACGATCGACGGCGGACTTCCGCTCATCCGCACCAAAGACGCCATCGAAGCCATGCGCTCGGTGCTCGCGATCGCGGCCGGAGCCGATGGCCCGGACACGCTGCCCCGGGTGCACAACGGCACAGCCACCGTGACCGTGGCCTGGGACCCCGAGCGGGTGGCCGACCACACCGGAGTCACTGCCATCTTCGGTGAGACGCTGGCACCCGGCCTGACCACCGTGCCTGACGCGTTGGTCGGTCGATGCTGGCCCGCGGTCTTCGCGGCCATCGGCTCGACAGTCACCAGCACAGGTGTCCCGGTGGTGGAAGGCTTGCTAAGCCTGGTGCACCTGGACCACGCCGCCCACCTGGTCGCCAAACTGCCCACCGAACCTGCCGAATTGACCGTCACGGCAACGGCTTCGGTGGCCACCGATACCGAAATCGGCCGAGTGGTGCCGATCTCGGTGACGGTCGCGGCCGCCGACCGCACCATCCTTGCCACCCTCCAGGAGCGGTTCGCGATTCGTGGCCGTACCGGTCCCGCCGAACTGACCGACCCGCTTCGGGCCGGTGGCGCGGTGTCCGACAACGCCACCGACACCCCGCGTCGCCGCCGGCGTGACGTCACACTCACCGCCCCGGTCGACATGCGGCCATTCGCGGAGGTCTCCGGCGACCACAACCCGATTCACACCGATCGGTCCGCGGCACTGTTGGCCGGTCTCGAATCGCCGATCGTGCACGGAATGTGGTTGTCGGCGGCGGCACAACACGTGGTGACCGCCACCGACGGCCAGGCCCGGCCGCCGGCTCGGCTGATCGGCTGGACGGCACGCTTCTTAGGCATGGTGCGCCCCGGCGATGAGGTGGACTTCCGAGTCGATAGGGTCGGAATCGACCAGGGCGCAGAAGTTTTGGAGGTCGCTGCCCGGATCGGTTCAGACTTGGTGATGTCGGCGACAGCGCGACTGGCGGCGCCCAAGACGGTCTACGCGTTCCCCGGCCAAGGCATCCAGCACAAGGGCATGGGGATGGAAGTCCGGGCCCGCTCCAAGGCTGCCCGCAAAGTGTGGGACACCGCGGACAAGTTCACCCGCGAAACGCTGGGCTTCTCGATTTTGCATGTGGTGCGCGACAATCCGACCAGCCTGATCGCCAGCGGTGTGCACTACCAACACCCCGAAGGCGTGTTGTATCTGACCCAGTTCACCCAGGTCGCCATGGCGACGGTGGCGACTGCCCAAGTCGCTGAGATGCGGGAGCAGGGTGCGTTCGTGGAGGGTGCCATCGCGTGCGGCCACTCCGTGGGCGAGTACACGGCGTTGGCCTGCATAAGCGACATCTACGGGCTGGAAGGATTGCTGGAGACGGTGTTTCAGCGCGGCTCCAACATGCATGACATCGTGCCGCGAGACGGAATGGGTCGCTCCAACTACCGGCTGGCCGCGATCCGGCCGTCGCAGATCGATCTCGACGACGCCGACGTAACCGCATTTGTCGAAGAAATCTCGCAGCGCACCGGGGAGTTCCTGCAGATCGTGAACTTCAACCTGCGCGGCTCGCAGTACGCGATCGCCGGCACGGTGCGCGGTCTGGAGGAGTTGGAGGCCGAGGTGGAGCGGCGGCGTGAACTCGCCGGCGGACGCCGGTCGTTCATCCTGGTGCCGGGTATCGATGTGCCGTTCCACTCCAAGGTGTTGCGGGTCGGTGTGGCCGAGTTCCGCCGATCGCTGCAGCGAGTCATGCCGCGGGACAAGGATCCCGATCTGATCATCGGGCGCTACATCCCCAACCTGGTGCCCCGGCCGTTCAGCCTCGACCGCGAATTCATCCAGGAAATCCGCGATCTGATACCGGCCGAGCCACTCGACGAGATCCTCGCCGACTATGACACCTGGCTGCGCGAGCGCCGCAACGACATGGCGCGCACGGTCCTCATCGAACTCCTGGCCTGGCAGTTCGCCAGCCCGGTGCGCTGGATCGAAACCCAGGACCTGCTTTTCACCGAAGAGGCCGCAGGCGGTCTGGGTGTGGAACGGTTCGTCGAGATCGGCGTGAAGTCGTCGCCGACGGTCGCCGGACTTGCCACCAATACCCTCAAGCTGCCCGAATATGCCCACAGCACAGTCGAAGTGCTCAACGCCGAGCGCGACGCGGCGGTGCTGTTCGCCACCGACACCGACCCCGAGCCGGAGGACGAGCTCGAAGAGTCTGATGATTCCGGCGACGCCGCTGCCTCGCCGGAGGGCACACTCAGCCCCAATGTCGTCCCTGCCGTCGCTTCGGCTGCCGCCGGAGCTCCGTCAGGTACTCCACGCCCCGATGACATCGCGTTCGACGCGGCCGACGCCACCCTGGCGCTGATTGCGCTCTCGGCCAAGATGCGCATCGACCAGATCGAGGAGCTGGACTCCATCGAGTCGATCACCGACGGCGCGTCCTCGCGGCGCAACCAGTTACTGGTCGACCTGGGTTCTGAGCTGAACCTGGGGGCTATCGACGGCGCAGCGGAGGCCGACTTGGCCGGGCTGAGGTCACAGGTCACCAAGCTGGCCCGCACCTACAAGCCTTACGGGCCGGTGCTTTCCGATGCGATCAACGACCAGTTGCGGACCGCGCTCGGGCCTTCCGGCAAACGGCCCGCAGCGATCGCCGACCGGGTGAAAAAGACTTGGGAGCTCGGCAACGGATGGGTCAAACACGTCACAGTCGAAGTCGCGCTCGGAACTCGCGAAGGCACCAGCGTTCGCGGCGGCCCGATGGCCAACCTGCACGAGGGCGCGTTGGCCGACGCCGCCGCCGTCGACAAGGTGATCGACGCCGCGGTCGCGGCGGTGGCCGCCCGCCGCGGGATTGCGGTGGCGCTGCCGTCGTCTGGTGGGAGTGGCGATGCCACAGTGGATGCCGCCGCGCTGGGTGAGTTCACCGAGCAGATCACCGGTCGCGACGGGGTGCTCGCCTCGGCCGCCCGCCTCGTGTTGGGTCAGCTGGGATTGGACGACCCGGTCAGCGCGCCGCCGGCTGCCACCGACGCCGAGCTGATCGACCTGGTCACCGCCGAACTCGGCGCGGACTGGCCGCGGTTGGTGGCGCCAGCGTTCGACGCCAAGAAAGCCGTGGTGTTCGACGACCGCTGGGCCAGTGCCCGCGAGGATCTGGTCAAGCTCTGGCTGATCGACGACGACGAGGCCGACGCCGACTGGGCACGCCTCTCGGAGCGGTTCGAGGGCGCCGGCCACGTCGTGGCCACCCAGGCGACCTGGTGGCAGGGCAAGGCGCTGGCCGCCGGGCGTCAGATCCACGCGTCGCTGTACGGCCGGATCGCCGCGGGCGCGGAGAACCCGGACAACGGACACTACAGCGACGAAGTCGCAGTGGTGACCGGTGCATCGAAGGGATCGATCGCCGCGTCAGTGGTGGGACGGCTGCTCGACGGTGGCGCCACCGTCATCGCGACCACGTCGAAACTCGACGACGAGCGGCTGGCCTTCTACCGGGCCCTATACCGCGATCACGCCCGCTACGGCGCTGCCCTGTGGGTGGTGGCAGCCAACATGGCGTCCTACTCCGACATCGACGCGCTGGTGGAATGGGTCGGCACCGAGCAGATCCGAAAGCCTTGGCCCGCAGTCGATTCACATCAAGGACGCCCAGACCCCGACACTGCTGTTCCCGTTTGCGGCGCCCCGTGTCGCCGGCGACCTGTCGGAGGCCGGTTCGCGCTCGGAATTGGAAATGAAGGTGTTGCTGTGGGCGGTGCAGCGACTGATCGGCGGCCTGTCTCGAATCGGCGCCGAGCGTGACATCGCCTCGCGGCTGCATGTGGTGTTGCCCGGCTCGCCCAACCGCGGCATGTTCGGCGGCGACGGCGCCTACGGCGAAGCCAAGTCGGCGCTGGACGCCGTGGTGACCCGCTGGCAGGCCGAGTCGTCATGGGCGCAGCGAGTCAGCCTGGCGCACGCGCTGATCGGCTGGACCCGTGGTACCGGGCTGATGGGACACAACGACGCGATTGTCGGCGCCGTCGAAGAAGCCGGTGTGACAACGTATTCCACCGACGAGATGGCCGGGATGCTGCTCGGGCTCTGCGACATCGAGTCCAAGGCAGCCGCCGCCAACGAGCCGCTGAAGGTGGACTTCACCGGCGGGCTCGGCGAGGCCGACCTGGACATGGCCGAGCTGGCCGCGAAGGCCCGCGAGGAGGCGACTTCGGCAGACCACGGCTCGAAGAGGCCGAGGCCGAGGGCACGCATCGCTGCGCTGCCGTCCCCGCCGCGCGGCTACACCCCGGCCCCGCCGCCGGAATGGGACGACCTCGATGTCGACCCCGCCGATCTGGTGGTCATCGTCGGCGGCGCCGAACTTGGCCCGTACGGCTCGTCCCGCACCCGCTTCGAGATGGAGGTTGACAACGAGCTGTCTGCCGCCGGTGTGCTCGAGCTGGCCTGGACCACCGGGCTGATCCGGTGGGAAGACGACCCGCAACCCGGTTGGTACGACAGCGAATCCGGCGAATTGGTCGATGAGGCCGAGCTCGTCGAGCGCTACCACGACGCTGTGGTGGAACGCGTCGGCATCCGGGAGTTCGTCGACGACGGCGCGATCGACCCCGACCACGCCTCGCCGCTGCTGGTGAGCGTGTTCCTGGATAAGGATTTCAGCTTCGTGGTGTCCAGCGAGGCCGACGCCCGCGCGTTCGTCGAGTTCGACCCCGAACACACCGTTATCCGGCCGGTGCCCGATTCCACCGACTGGCAGGTGATCCGCAAGGCGGGCACCGAAATCCGGGTGCCGCGCAAGACCAAGCTGTCGCGGACCGTCGGCGCGCAGATCCCAACCGGCTTCGATCCGACGGTGTGGGGCATCAGCCCGGACATGGCGACCTCGATCGACCGGCTGGCGGTGTGGAACATCGTCGCGACCGTCGACGCATTCCTGACCGCCGGGTTCACCCCGGCCGAGGTGATGCGCTACGTGCACCCGGGCCTGGTGGCAAACACCATGGGCACCGGCATGGGCGGTGGTACGTCAATGCAGACGATGTACCACGGCAACCTGCTGGGCCGCAGCAAGCCGAACGACATCTTCCAGGAAGTCCTGCCGAATATCGTTGCGGCGCACGTCGTTCAGTCCTACATCGGCAGTTACGGCGCGATGATTCACCCGGTCGCCGCCTGCGCGACGGCCGCAGTCTCGGTCGAGGAGGGCGTCGACAAGATCCGGCTGGGCAAGGCCGAGCTGGTGGTTGCCGGCGGTATCGACGACCTGACGCTGGAAGGCATCATCGGCTTCGGTGACATGGCGGCCACCGCCGACACCGCGATGATGCGCGGCCGGGGCATCGCCGATGCGAAGTTCTCCCGGCCCAACGACCGGCGCCGGCTCGGGCTTCGTGGAAGCCCAGGGTGGGGGAACGATCCTGCTGGCCCGCGGGGACCTCGCGGTCAAGATGGGATTGCCGGTGTTGGCCGTGGTGGCCTTCGCGCAGTCGTTCGCCGACGGCGTGCATACCTCGATCCCGGCTCCCGGCTTGGGCGCATTGGGCGCCGGACGTGGCGGCAAGGATTCGCCGCTGGCCCGGTCGCTGGCCAAGTTGGGTGTCGGCGCCGACGATATCGCGGTGGTCTCCAAACACGACACCTCGACGCTGGCCAACGACCCCAACGAGACCGAACTGCATGAGCGGCTGGCCGATTCGCTCGGCCGCTCCGATCGGCGCGCCGCTGTTCATCGTGTCGCAGAAGAGCCTGACCGGGCATGCCAAGGGCGGCGCGGCGGTCTTCCAGATGATGGGGCTGTGCCAGATTCTGCGCGACGGGGTGATCCCGCCCAACCGCAGCCTGGATTGCGTCGACGACGAGTTGGCCGGCTCCGCGCACTTCGTCTGGATTCGCGACACGCTGCGGCTCGGCGAGAAGTTCCCGCTGAAGGCCGGCGATGCTGACCAGCCTCGGGTTCGGTCACGTGTCCGGGCTGGTCGCGCTGGTGCATCCGCAGGCCTTCCTGGCGACACTGGACGCCGGGCAGCGGGCGGATTACCAGCGACGGGCCGACGCTCGTCTGCTGGCCGGTCAGCGCCGGCTGGCTTCGGCGATCGCGGGCGGGCGCCCGATGTACGAGCGGCCCGCCGACCGTCGCTTCGACCACGAGCAGTCCGAAAAGCGGCAGGAAGCGGCGATGCTGCTCGACGCGGAGGCGCGGCTGGGCGACGGCGACGTTTACCGTCTTTAACCACCCCTTGTGAGGCATCCGATAGGTTCGCGACCATGAGCATCGTCGGTGTTGGGATAGACCTTGTCTCGATTCCGGATTTCGCCGAACAGGTCGACCAGCCCGGAACCGTCTTCGCCGAGACGTTCACGCCAGGGGAGCGCCGCGACGCCTCGGACAAGAGTTCGTCGGCAGCGCGCCACCTGGCGGCGCGCTGGGCGGCCAAGGAGGCCGTGATCAAGGCCTGGTCCGGGTCGCGGTTTTCACAGCGGCCCGTGTTGCGCGAAGACATTCACCGTGACATCGAGGTGGTCACCGACATGTGGGGACGACCGCGGGTTCGGCTGACCGGGGCGATCGCCAAGCATTTGGCCGACGTGACGATCCACGTGTCGCTGACCCACGAAGGCGACATAGCGGCCGCGGTGGCCATCCTGGAAACGGACTAGCGATAGCGCGAGAGTGCGTGTTTGTACGCCAACACGCCAAAAAATGCGTGCAATTGCGCACGTTCGCGGATCGTTGATTACGGCTAGCCTCGAGATATGAGCGATCTGGTCGAACGCGTTCGCGAGGTACTGCCGTCGGTGCGACGTGATCTAGAGGCGCTGGTTCGCATCGAGTCGGTGTGGGCCGACCCGGCCCGTCGCGATGAGGTGCATCGCAGCGCCCAAGCCACCGCAGAGTTGTTGTCGCAGGCCGGTTTTAGCGACGTGCAGATCGTCAGCGAAGATGGCGCACCGGCCGTCATCGCCCGGCATCCGGCGCCGCCGGGGGCACCCACCGTGCTGCTGTACGCCCACCACGATGTGCAGCCCGAAGGTGACCACGCCCAGTGGGCGTCAGCGCCTTTCGAGCCGACCGAACGCGACGGCCGCCTCTATGGGCGTGGTAGCGCCGACGACAAGGCCGGTATCGCAACACATTTGGCGGCGTTTCGGGCGCACGACGGCCAGCCGCCGGTAGGGGTGACGGTGTTCGTCGAAGGTGAGGAGGAGTCCGGCTCGCCGTCGCTGGGCCGTCTGCTGGCGGCGCATCGCGACCCGTTGGCTGCCGACGTGATCGTGATCGCCGATTCGGACAACTGGAGCACCGAGGTCCCCGCGCTGACGGTATCGCTGCGCGGTCTGACCGACTGCGTGGTTGAGGTCGCCACACTTGACCACGGGCTGCACTCCGGCCTGTGGGGTGGGGTGGCTCCGGACGCGCTGTCCGTGCTCGTTCGGCTATTGGCCAGTCTGCACGACGACGAGGGCAACGTGGCGGTGGCCGGCCTGCACGAAAGCACAGCCGCCGCAGTGGATTACCCCGCAGAGCGGGTTCGCGCAGAGTCGGGACTGCTGGACGGGGTGACCGAGATCGGTTCGGGTTCGGTCCCGCAGCGACTGTGGGCCAAGCCGGCGATCACCGTGATCGGAATCGACACCACCTCGATCGCAGCGTCGTCGAACACGCTGATCCCGCGGGCTCGCGCCAAGATTAGTATGCGCATCGCGCCCGGCGGTGACGCCGCCGCGCATTTCGAGGCGTTGCGGGCCCATCTGGAACAGCACGCTCCGTGGGGCGCCCAGGTGACGGTGACTCCCGGCGACATCGGTGCGCCCTACGCCATCGATGCCAGTGGCCCGGTCTATGACGCCGCCCGCGCGGCCTTCCGGCAAGCCTGGGGCACCGAGCCGGTCGAGATGGGGATGGGCGGCTCCATTCCGTTCATCGCCGAATTTGCCGCAGCGTTCCCCAAGGCTGCGATCCTGGTCACCGGCGTGGAGGATCCAGCGACGCAGGCGCACAGCGTCAACGAAAGCTTGCACCTGGCTGTGCTGGAACGCGCCGCAACCGCTGAGGCCCTGCTGCTGGCGAATCTGGCTTAGCCCGGACAGCGGCGACCCGCTGCGCCCGGCTTCGCCGCGCTTGCGATCGCCACTAGACGGACAAGTCGCGGCGCAGCTTGGCCACATGCCCGGTGGCCTTGACGTTGTATTGCGCCTGAGCGATCTTGCCCTTCTCGTCGACCACGAACGTCGATCGGATGACGCCTTGGACGCTCCGTCCATACATCATCTTCTCGCCATAGGCGCCCCAGGCGGTCAACACCTTGCGGTCGGGGTCGGACAGCAGCGGAAACGTCAAGCCCTCGGCGTCACGGAATTTCGCCAGCTTGTCCGGCTTGTCGGGGGAGATGCCGACCACGTCGAGGCCGGCGTCGCTGAGCTCGGCCAGATTGTCGCGGAAGTCGCAGGCCTGTTTGGTGCAGCCGGGGGTCGATGCAGCCGGATAGAAGTAGACGATGACGCGCCGGCCACGGTAGTCGGCCAGCGATACCTTTTTCCCGTCGGCGTCGGGCAGCGTGAAGACGGGCGCTCTGTCGCCGGGCGCCAGGCGTGCGTTGTCGGTCAAAGAAGGTCCCTTTCTCTTCACCGGCACCTCGGGATAGGTGTCCGCTGAACTAGGGTAGGTCGGCAGGTACCAACCGAAGGCCGAGCCCGGCCTTGGGCGGGAGACAGGGAGGACGAGAGTGGCGGACCGGGATCCCGACACCATCAAGCAGGAGATCGATCAGGCCCGCAACCAGCTCGCATCGACTGTCGATTCACTGGCTGTGCGGGCCAATCCGCGCCGGATCGCCGAGGACGCCAAAGCCCGGGTGATCGGTTTCGTCAAGAAGCCGGCGGTGGCGATCTCGCTGGCCGGGATCGCGGCGCTGGCCGCTGCCCTGGCGGTCCACAGAATCCGCAATCGCTGATCAGCTGGATAAGTCGACCGCTACTAGAGGTCGTATCGTCCTAGGCGACCCAGCGACGCCAAGGTCACAAACCGAGCGAATTGTTGGTCTCCGACGTTTAGGCCAATCGTGAAACGGGTCACCATTACCTCAGATCGGGCATAGTTTCCATCGCTTCGGCGTTGTGCTAGTCGGTCACTAACCGGGCGGTGACGGAATGGCTAGCGAGGCCGACATGCGGCAGTACTCCACGAGCGGACATCGCGCTGCGCGCGGCCACGCAAGAATTCGATCGTCTTTCTTTGCCGCTGCCACAGCGTTGATCGCTGTGTTTATGTTCGCCGCGCCCGCGCAGGCCACCGCCATCGACACCGCGCCGACCACGATCCCGAAGAGGAACATTGTGCCGGTGGACCACGTGACGTGGTAGCCGAACACGGTCGGCGGGTGGGCGCCCCTGCAATACTCGGCACGCCAACGATTGTGGCGCACGAGGATCAATCCAACGGTGGCGAGCGTTCGACACCTCTGATCCTGTTGCAACCTCCAGTACACGCTCCTTAGGGCCGCCTGTCAACAGTGTTGACGCATGCCGTTAACATAGGACGCGAAGCCGCGACGCGTAAGGGAAGGGGTGCCCACGATGGCGAAGCAGCCAACGGTTCCCGATACAGCCGCTGATCGACTTGGCCCGTCCGTTGCCAACTGCCCAGAGGACGGTCAGGTCAGCCGGTCGGTGATTTTGCAGTGTGCGTTGGAGTTGGTCGATCGTGACGGTGTGGATGGGTTGTCGATGCGGCGTCTGGGTGAGGCGGTGGGTCGGGATCCGACGGTGATTTATCGGCATGTGCCGAACAAGGCGGCGCTGCTCGACGGGGTCGCCGAGATCGTGCTGGGCCAGTTGCGGGTGGACACTGCAGACCCGGACTGGGCCGGGCAGCTGCGCGCGGTGGCGCATGACTTCCGCCGGCTGGCCCTGGCGCACCCGAAAGTGGTGCCGCTGTTGGTGACTCGGCCACTGGCCACGCCGCTGGGGCAGCGGCCGCCGGGCATGCTGCGGCCACTGGAGGACGTCGTCGCGCTGCTCACATCGGTGGGGTTCAGCGGCGTCGACGCGCTACACATTTACCGGGTGCTCTTCGGCTATCTGTATGGCCATATCCTCACCGAGCTGCAGGAGGTCGTCGAGCGGCCCGAGGAGTCCGATGATGTGCTGCGCCTCGGGTTGCACCGGCTGGCGATCACCGAGTTCCCCCAGGTGCGTGCGCTGGCCACAGCGCTGGGCTCATACGACGGTGCGGCCGAACTCGACCGCGGTCTCGATCTGTTGCTCATCGGTCTGGCCGCCACCGTGTCAGCGCCGAGGCGCTCGGCCCGCAAGCGGGTGAGGAAGTAGGCGGGCATGGGTCAACTGCGCCTCGGTGTCATCGGCGCGACTCACAAGGAGAACGAGCGCCGTCTGCCGATTCACCCACACCATCTCAATCGGATAGATGCCGATGTTCGCAACGTTCGCAACAGCAATCAGGAAATCCGTGCGGTCATTGAATGTTAAGCCCAGCCGGGCCGTTGCTCAGCGCATCTTCTCGGGGATTGAGTTCAGTGCATGCAGGACGTGTCCGGCGAGTTTGCCTGCCGCGTCGTCGCCCAGCTTCGAGTGGGCGCTGATGGTGTCCGTGACGAGTTGGAGACGAATCTCGTAGGGAGTGCGAAACGTTGTGAACGAAGTCATCGAATTTCCTTTGTAGTCGAGCATGTTCGCTCGCAACCGAGCTGCTCGATACTGCTGACCTTACGCCGTTTCGCGGGCCGTGACTCGCACGTGCTTACGCGTCAACGGTGTTGACGGACGGTGATCACCACAGTGTATGCTGGTCGAAGTGCCGCTGGCATGAATTGCGAGACAGTGCTGGGATCACCAAATCACCTCGAGGCCATGCGGTTGGGGGGTGCGTCCGGCGCCGCCGTTGCTGAGCGCGCGGCGGGAAAAGTCGCCAGCCAAGCCTTGAGCTGACAGGTCGGGTATGCAGATGGAGCATGCCGGTGGCTGGCAACACACGACACGGTGCCCAGTCGTCCGCTGCGCACCATGATGCCGATCTCGACACGCGGTGTCGATGGCGACGCGTCCAATAGTTGGTCACCGGTTGTCGTCAAATTGCCTGTCGATCTGGCCGACCCGGCACAGCAGTTGGCCAGCATTCACGACGCCACATCCAGGATCAAGAACGGACGACGGGCGGTGCCGCCCGTCAACCTCGCCGATGTCATAGATCTCGTTCCACCGGTGGTCATCGGCATGGTGATGGGTGTGTACACCGGCCTGAAACTGTCGCGATTCCACTCTCCAGTCGCTCATGTCATCACTTCTAACGTTCCCGGTCCGCGCGACGAAATCTATTGCGCCGGAGCACATGTACTGGGCATCCATGCCCTGGCCCCGTTGTTTGAGGGCGCCAATCTCAACATCACCGCCGTGTCCTATGGCGGCATGCTGGCTGTGGGCATCGTCGCGTGCCCCGACAACGTCGATAACGTCTCATCGGTCGCGCGCGGCATCGAAGATGTGGTGGGTGAACTGAAAATGGCCGCCGACGAGAAGACCGGCCAGAGCGAAGGCGTAGCCCGCTCCAGCGGGCCGGAGCCCACTATGAAGACCACCACAACGCAATTCGCGGGGGCCGCGACGCGGGCTGGCGCGAAGAAGGGGCCTCCCACCACGAAACGGCCGGCATAGCTCACTTCATCTAGTCACGGAGGGTTCTGCTGTCCCACCTAACGCACGAACAGAAGTCATCTTTCGGCCCCTGAGCCGCGAGGGCTTCTCCGCGGTCTCGCGCTGGGGATAGAACGGTCGATCATCTTTGGCAGTTCGCCTACGCCGTTTGCCTACAGTGTTGACATTGCGTCTGACAGGGCGTTTACTTGAGGTCTAGTCCGGAAACTGCGCTCGTCGGCGTTTACCATTCGCGGTGGGGCCCCACGCGTTTCCGCTTGATCCCGGAAGTCCGGTGCAGACCAATGTGCACGACGACGACACGCGTCGGAACCCGCGAACATGCGTGCCCACCCTGTCATCAAAAGGAGAACGACCACGATGAATCAGCACAACCGCACGTGGTTCTCGCGATCGGCGCTATCACCGCCCTGGGCCCGGCGGTTCCGGTCACTGGCAACATGAAGGTTCGACACGTGGCTAGATCAAGGCGCCGGCAACCAACCACCCGAAATGAGTTCGCAATGAGGAAATCTGACAACGCGAAACGAAATATTCTTCGCGAGAACGTGATCCACGTAGGCGCGGGTTTCGTAGGCAAGGAGCGTCCGCACGTCATACAGACGTTGTCCACGCTCGAGGCGCATCTAGGCAGGTGGGATCCGAATGATGTGGACATAGACGTCAGCCTGCAGGACCGCGGCGGCAAGGAGCAGCGCATCACTTTGCGCACAACCCTTCCCGGCCATCCACCCCTGGTAGCGGTCGCGGACAACCCGGACATCACCCGTGCTCTCGGCGATGCAAAGCGCGAGTTGATCCGGCAGCTCGAACACCAGAAGTCGACGCACGATCCGATGAACAACCGCCGGCTCAGGCGCGCGACGATCCGCCATCCGGTCACCTCCGCACCGTTCGAGGTCGCCCGATTCGCTCTGCAGGACCCACGCGAAACAGCAGCTCGCTTCAGCGGGCAGATAGGTGCACGACCATGACGCACACCACCGAAACGCATTCAATCGCCATCGCTGCCGAGCAGCGCATGACGGCCCCAACAGAATCCGACGTCTCGTTGATCGATAACGGCCCATTGACGGTCAGGGACGTACTCCGTGCGGGCGTGCGCCGCAGGGCCAGACGCAAGGAAATGGCCGCGCAGTCGATCTGGGATTCCGACGGGGGCGCCGGTGAGCGGTGGACAACCGACGGGCAATAAACTCCACGTTGTCGCGTCAAAGGAGCCGGCACCCAACTTGTGGGTGTCGGCTCTTGCGTGCGCTGGCAAAGCTGTCAGACGGCACAGCGCCGGGAGCCGGTTCATCACGGCGTCGAGTTCGGATAGCGGCCGCCGCAGCAACTCATCGACGGGAACACACGGGCATGTGCCGGCGTCGCGGATAGCTAGCAGGTCGCCGATCTCCCGTAAACGAAGACCGAACAAGCTGTGAATTCCGGCCAGCGATTCACGGCCGAATCCATCGATCCTTTTCAGTCTCACGACTGTGGCAACCGAAAACACCCGCCACGGTCGCAATGTCTGGTACAACACCAGAAATTATGCCAAGCAATGTGCACGGGAGGCTGGCGTGAGCACATTCACCGACACCATGTTCGCTAATGCTCTGACCAGTCGTAACGGCATGACAACCGGTGAGCCGGATACCCCGATCCGGCACACCTGGGCACAGGTGCACCGGCGCGCACGCAGGGTCGCGGGCGGCTTGGCGGCGGCCGGCGTCGGCCACGGCGACGCGGTCGCGGTATTGGCAGGTGCCCCGGCCGAAATCGCGCGACCGCCCAGGGGCTGTGGATGCGTGGCGCCAGCCTGACCATGCTGCACCAGCCCACACCGCGCACCGACCTGCAGTCCTGGGCGATCGAGACCGCCGCGGTGATTGGGGTGATCGACGCCCGGGCGGTGATCATCTCTGAGCCGTTCATGGCGGCCGCTCCCCTGTTGACCGAGCTTGGGATGCGGCTGCTCACCGTCGATCAGCTGCTCGCTGCGGACCCGGTCGACCCCGTGGAAACCTCCGACGACGATCTGGCGTTGCTGCAGTTGACGTCTGGCTCGACCGGCACGCCGAAGGCGGTCCGGATCACGCATCGCAATGTGGTGTCCAACGCCGAAGCGATGTTCATCTGCGCCAAGTATGACCTTGACAGCGACGTCATCGTGAGCTGGTTGCCGCTCTTCCATGATATGGGCATGACGGGATTCCTAGCTGTCCCAATGTATTTCGGGGCCGAGCTGGTCAAGATCACGCCGATGGATTTCCTGCGCGACATACTGCTGTGGGCAAGCTGATCGACAAAGTAACAAGGGCACCATGACCGCTGGCCCCAACTTCGCGTATTCGTTGTTGGCCAAGCGGTTACGTAAGCAGGCCAGGCCGGGGCAATTCGACCTGTCGAGTCTGCGATGGGCGCTGTCCGGCGCCGAACAGGTTGAACCGGACGATGTGGAAGGTCTCTGTGCGGCCGGTGCACTGTTTGGGCTCCGGCCCGAAGCGGTTGTGCCGGCCTACGGCATGGCCGAAACCACGGTGGCTGTGTCGTTTTCGGAGTGCGGCGCCGGCCTTGTGGTCGACGAGGTTGATGCGGACCTGCTCGCGGTTCTCCGCCACGCCGTTCCGGCAACCAAGGGCAGGACACGTCGGCTCGCCTGCCTGGGCCCCCTACTTCAGGGCCTGGAGGCGCGCATTGTCGACGACGACGCGAACGTGCTGCCTCCCCGCGGTGTTGGCGTGATCCAGGTACGCGGCGAGCCCCTCACGGCCGGATATACCACGGCGGCGGGGTTTGTGGCGGCGCAGGATCAGCAGGGCTGGTATGACACCGGCGATCTGGGCTACCTGACCGAGGATGGTCATATCGTCGTGTGCGGTCGCGTCAAGGACGTCATCATCATGGCCGGCCGCAACGTCTACCCGACCGACATAGAGCGGGCCGCAGGCCGAGTCGACGGTGTTCGTCCCGGCTGTGTGGCGGCGGTACGGATCTACGCGGGGCGGTCGCGGGAGACTTTTTGCCGTCGTAGTCGAGTCGAACGCCTTAAACGATCCAGCCGAGGTGCGCCGCATCGAGCACCAAGTGGCCCACGAGGTGGTTGCCGAGGTCGAAGCGCGACCGCGCAAAGTGGCAGTGGTGGCTCCAGGAACCATCCCCAAAACACCGTCGGGCAAACTGCGGCGGTCATATGCCCTCTCGCTGGTCGGGTGACCAGCGAAACCGTAGCCTAGGCATTGCCCGCCTATCTGGATCACATTTTTGCCCAATGATCTGATCGCTACCGGCGACGGCACCCGAGCGTCGCGGGGCCGGACTAGTGCAGGCTCTTCCGCACTGCATCACTCTGGTGGCCCTGCGGGCGTCAAGCACCTCGTCAGGAGCGGAGCGTGTGCTGCGGACGGGCTGCGTCGCTCGATGGGAGCGGCTGGGATCTGCCCTTAGCCGGCTAATCTGACCTGTGCGGCTGGATGTGTCGCGATGGATCGCCGGATTAGTCGGCGCGCTCGAAGTCGGTGCCGAAGCGGCCGGGGCCTTCGGTGTCTGCCACAGCGTGGACGTCGCCACCCTCGAGTGGGGCGTGGAATTGAACTTGTTGAGTCGAAGGACATTCAGGTACCTAAGAGCATAAATCGCGCAATGGCTTGGCAAGCGAGGCCGAACGGGAGAAACGCACCAAATCATTTGCGGTGTAAGGGCGAATCAATGCCCGCAGCTGCCCTTGGGAATACCTTGCCACGATGATGACCCATCCGCTCGCGCTGCAACCGCGGAGCGCGATCGGCGAACTCGGCAATTTCCTCGCCTGCGAAACCGCTGCCGCACAGGGGATCACACCCAGGCCGGCCGCGGCCAAACCACCGGTACTATCGGCCGCCGATGTAGCAACCAAACTGGAACCCCCAAAACGGTGCAGCGCCCGACCCGGAGCACACCGCCATGAATCGCTACCGTATGTGGGCGCCCGACGTGCAGCGGGTGTTGCGCATACCGCCCATTGCCGGCTTCATCCGGAAGCTTGGGAAACGGCCAGCCGTTGCGCCGTTTTCGTCGGTTCTGATTCTGGACCCTAGGGAGTAGAGTGTAACCATCGGCGATACTTCGCACATGACCGTTTGAGTTGTCGTCGCCGATTCAAATGATGTTGGCCGGTTCGCGGCCAAGACAGGAGCGTCGCCATGACGCTACAACAGGCCCAACCCGAAGCCGGTCGACACCTCACACCACCGGATTACACGCCGCGATTGCGCTTGAAGCCCAAGGCACCCCAAACTGGGTATGTCGATGGGGCCTGGTGGCCGCACGGTGATGACCTCACCACCGAGCTTCCGGACCTGCTTGCCGTGCTCTCGGTTCGGCTCGGCGCCATTGATCGCGTGCTTTACAAGCTCGACGAATGGGCAAAACTACCCGCCAAACTCGCGACCGGTGGCCGCAAGGTACGACTCGACGGATACCGATATCAGCCGACAAACACCCTGCAAGTCCTCGGACTCAACCGCACCAAGATCCTGCTGCTGGTAGTCCCGCCCCACACCGATCCGGGCCAAGCGCATACGACCATGATGGCCGCGGCAGCCCCGAACAACGACTCGACCGTCGCCGACCTACTCATGGTCGGCGTGTGAGATAGGAAAGCGCGCAGGCAATTAGTTGCCTTGGCAGAGCGGTGCTACTTGCGTTGTGGCTACACCCTGCGGTGTTTGGGCGGGTCGGCGTGGCCGTGCGACACAGGCCTGACGATCTTGTATAAAGGCATTGGCACACGGAGTTTCTCACTGGATACCCGAAGAGCAGCCAGACATCGTCGCCCGCCTACTGCTCGAATGGATCGACACCCATTCCTCTGCATGGCCCACGCAAAGCCAATCGGTTGCCGTCACGGCAACGCTGCTCCGAGACTCTCGACCAATCCGCTAGCCGGAATGAATGGGGTGTCGCTACCCGTCGGGAGTCCACAGCCCAAGCGGAGCCTACTGCTGCACGACTACGCTTTCGATGGCAACGATGATTATCGACTCTCAACCGCCATTGATCTGTCCCCGCCGTTTTGAGCCGTGGTTATGCGAGTTGAGGGACGGAATAGGTGGATGTCCAGAGCGTCTCGTACTCTGTCGGGCTGATGTTACCGAGGTAGCTGTGGCGGCGTTCGACGTTGTAGAAGTTGTCGATGTAGTCGGCCATGGCCGCCGCAAGTTCTAGGGTGGTCGCCCATTTGCGGGTGTTGAGTAGCTCGACTTGCATCCGGGCCCAGAAGGATTCCATGGCGGCGTTGTCATAGCAGTCGCCGACGGTGCCGAAGGAGGCGAGCAGCCCCCAGCGGCGGACGTTTTCACCGAAGCTCCAGGATGTGAATTGCGTGCCGTGGTCGGAGTGCACGATCGTTGAGCCACAACGGTTTCTGTCGGCCACGGCCATGTTGACCGCATTGTTGACCAGCGCGGTGTCAGGTGTCGTGGAGAATGTGCGGGCCACGATCATTCGTGAGAAGCAGTCCAGTATGGCGCAGCAGTAGACCTTCCCGTCGCGGGCCGGGTGTTCGGTGATGTCGGTGCACCACAGTTGGTTGGGGCGCGCTGCGGTGAATTGCCGGTTTACCAGGTCGTCAGGAGTATTGACCCGGATCAGGTTCGGCAGGCGCCGCGGTGGGTGCGGCAGACCGTACAGGCCGTGTTCGCCCATGATCGAGCGCACTAGCTTGAGGTTGACGTTCATGTCGTAGTCGGCCAGCAGGGCTGCCCGGATGCGCCGACCACCATAGGTGCCGCGGGAGCGTTGGTGGATCTCAGTGATGGTGTCGGCCACGATCAGCCGGCGGATCTGGCGATCGGGCACCGGCCTTCTGCGGTAGTACTGCAGCAGAGATCGCGCCAATCCCGATATCCGACAAGCCGATCGGGCTGAATGTCCCCGCGCGATCAGTCCTTCAACGATCGCGCGTCGGCGTTTTGGGGGCACCACCGCCTCAGCGTTGAACAACTCGCACGCATCCCGGGTCAACGCGAGCTCAGCCTCAAGCTGGGCGATACGTTTATGGGCCGCAGCCAGTTCGTCGGCCTCCACACTTGGGGTGCCCTCGATAACGCCGGCGTCGATCAACGCTTGGCGCTTCCACCGAAACAGGGTGGCCTGACAGATGCCCGTCTCGGCCGCAACCGCAGCGACCGTTTCGCCCGATCGCAGCCGGGAAACGATTTGCCGGCGCACCGTCGCCGAATACATACGGGGCATGTGACCTCCTAGTGATCACTCTGCCCTCAACTCTCACAACGGTGGACCTACAACACGGGTACAGATCTCATGGACCAGTTCACGGGGTCCGGTCACTCGGTGGTGTAGTCGTCAGTGATGTTAATGAGTCGAACACTTGCCATGGCATGTCGTGTTCGACGCGCCGTTTGCTGTGGCGCGTCCGCCCCGCAGCGTGGCGGGTCTGTGGAAGGTTTTCGGCCGATTTGGCGGCGAAATCCGGCCACTGCAACCGGCTTCGCGAGATAGAAAGCACGTCCGAGCTGCGCTTTTGTGAAGTGCCCCTGTTCAGAGTCGGTTGATGGTTGACGTTTCTGTTTCGGTTGATCCTTGACACTTTGTGTTGTGGTTTAGGCCTGCACGTTGGTACGCAGGGCCCGTTTGTTTCGTACCTGGCCGTGGCTGGTGCGAGCGGCGGTTTTGACCAAGTTGTCGCCGACCCAAAACCGCAGTAGGTCGCCGTCGACGTGCACATCGCAGCGGGCCCCGGCGTAATGGCGTCCGATGCTGACTTGCTGCCAGGACACGCACACCACGCCGTTGGCGCAGACCCGGCGGCTTACCCAGTCGTCACCACCGCGGTCGGGCAGCTCGCGCCGCGATGTTGATGGGGGTGCGGCCGGCACACCGGCGGTGAAGCGTTGGGCGGGGGTGGCCATCTTCAACGATTGGTGCGGTCGGTTGGTGTTGTAGTCATCGATCCACTCATCCAGGGCCCGCTGAGCAGTCTTGAGGTTGGCGAAAGGTGTCGCGCTGCTGAGGAACTCCGCGCGCAGACTGCGGTGGAATCGTTCGATCTTGCCAGTCGTCGTGGGCGAGCGCGGTTGGGTCAGCAGGTGTTCGATGCCGTGCTGGCGACAGATGGCATCGAAGAGCACCTCGACCGGTGGATGACAGAACCGGCCGGTGAACACCTTGCCGTTGTCGGTCAAGATCTGCTCGGGGACACCGAATCTGGCCAGCGCATCGCGCAAACCGTCACAGACCGCGCGGGTGCGCTCCCGGGCCATCAACTTCGCGCACACACACATCCGGGAGTGGTCATCGATGCCCGTCAAGGCTTTAGCGCTAGACCCATCAGCAAGCGGAAAGCCCCCCACAATATCCATCTGCCACAACTCCATCGGCGCACCACGCTCCCAGCGTTTCCACTTGCGCGAGCGACGATCCCGCAACGTCGGATCAATCATTCCGGCCCGCAACAATGCCCGATACACCGCCGACTCCGAGGGCACCGGCGCTACCTTGCGCTTGGCCAGTTCGAACACCAACCGCCGCGGCCCCCAGTACGGCCGCGAGCGCCGCAACTCCACCACCGCGGCCTCGACGACCGCTGACATCTGATGCGGACAGCTCACCGGCCGATGCGACCGATCTACTAACCCCTCAAGGCCCTCGGCCTCATACCGGACCAACCACGAGTGCAGTGTCTGACGCGACACCCCCACCTTTTCGGCGACCTGCGAGATCGCCAACCCATCACCGATCACCGCCATCACGGCCTGATACCTCTGCTCAGCCACGCTCAACTCCCTCATTCGAAGGAGTGTCAAGGATCAGCCGAAATAACTGTCAAGCATCAGCCGAAACACTGTCAGGCATCACCCGACATAGATCTGTCAAGCATCAGCCGAGCTAATACATTTTTTTTGTGAAGTGCGCCTGTTCAGTGTCGGTTGATGGTTGACATTTCTATGTCGGTTGATCCTTGACACTCTGTGTTGTGGTTTAGGCCTGTCCGCTGGTGCGGAGGGCGCGTTTGTTTCGTACCTCGCCGCGGCTGGTGCGGGCGGCGGTTTTGACCAGTTTGTCGCCGACCCAGAACCGCAGTAGGTCGCCGTCGACGTGGACATCACAGCGGGCGCCGGCGTAATGGCGGCCGATGCAGACCTGCTGCCAGGACACGCCCACCACGCCGTTGGCGCCCACCCTGCGGCTGACCCAGTGGGCGCCACTGCGGTCGGCGTGGCCCCCAGCAGCCATGGCGATCACTGGCATCGAGGACTGGGCTGGGCTGAACCGTTGGGCAGGGGTGGCCATGTCCAGGGACTGGTGTGGCCGCGCGGTGTTGTAATAGTCCACCCACTCATCCAGGGCTTGCTGGGCCACCTTCAGATTTTTGAATGGGGCTGCGTTACTGAGGAACTCAGCGCGCAGGCTGCGGTGGAATCGCTCAATTTTGCCCGTCGTCGTCGGAGACCGGGGCTGGGTCAACAGATGCTCGATCCCATTCTGGCGACAGATCGCATCGAAAAGCACCTCGACGGGGGGATGGCAAAACCGGCCCGTGAACACCTTGCCGTTATCGGTGAGAATTTGTTCTGGCACCCCGTAGGCGGCCAGCGCCGCGCGCAGCCCGTCGCAGACCGCACGGGTGCGTTCCCGGGCCATCAGCCGTGCGGCCACGCACATCCGAGAGTGATCGTCGATGCCGGTCAAGGCTTTCGCGCAGCTGCCATCGGCCAGCGGGAAGCCGCCCACGATGTCCATCTGCCACAACTCCATCGGGACGCCGCGTTCCCAGCGTTTCCACTTGCGCGAGCGCCGATCCCGCACACTCGGGTCGATCATGCCCGCGCGCAGCAGCGCCCGATAGGCCGCCGACTCCGAGGGCACCGGTCTCACCCGGCGCTTAGCCAGCTCGAACACCAGCCGCCGCGGCCCCCAATACGGACGTGACCGGCGCAACTCCAACAACGCGGCCTCCACCACAGCCGGCATCTGATGCGGACAGTTCGCCGGCCGATGCGACCGATCCACCAGCCCCTCAAGGCCCTGAGCCTCGTAGCGGGCCAACCAGGAATGCAGCGTCTGGCGCGACACCCCAACCTTTTCGGCGACCTGCGAAATCGACAACCCGTCGCTGATCACCGCCAACACAGCCTGATACCTCTGCTCAGCCACGCTCAACTCCCTCATCGAAGGAGTGTCAAGGATCAACCGAAATAACTGTCAAGCATCAGCCGAAACACTGTCAGGCATCACCCGAACACAAAACGTCAAGCATCAGCCGAGGTAATACATTTTTTTTTGTGAAGTGCGCCGTCAGGGTTTCGAACCCCGGACCCGCTGATTAAGAGTCAGCTGCTCTACCAACTGAGCTAACGGCGCCTGGATCCTGCTTGATTTGCGGTTGTCGACAATAACAGGCATCCCGTCGTGGGGGGAAATCACCAAGGCCCACGTTGACCGCCGGTCACGTTAGCAACCGTCCACCGCCTAGAATACTCGCCAGTAACACTGGGTTGCGGGGTCACGAGGGGAAGCAAACTACGTGGCAGGTCGGGTGATGGCGCGTCGGCGCGGGTGGTTGGCCGTGCTGATGATTCCGCTAGCCGTTTTCGCAGCGGCAGCCTGCGGCAGCGGCGCCAGCCCGGCGCCGCCGAAGGCCATCATGGACAAGGCCACCCCATTCGAGGACCTGCTCGTCCCCAAGCTCATTGCCTCGGTAACCGACGGCGCCGTCGGCGTCCCAGTGGACCGCCCGGTGACGGTGACCGCCGACAACGGCGTGTTGGCCTCCGTCGAGGTGGTCAACGAAAACGGCAAGTCGGTCGACGGCCAGCTGAACCCCGACGGCGTGCGCTGGTCGACCACCGAGCCGTTGGGTTACAACCGCCAATACACGCTGACCGCCAAAGCTCGTGGGCTCGGCGGCGTGACTACCCGCCAAATGACATTCCAGACCCATTCGCCGCAGAACCTGACGATGCCCTACGTCATGCCGCACGACGGCGAGGTGGTGGGCGTCGGCGAGCCGGTGGCGATCCGGTTCGACGAGAACATCGCCAACCGCAGCACTGCCGAGAAGGCCATCGTCGTGACCACGGATCCGCCCGTCGAAGGTGCGTTCTACTGGTTGAACAACCGCGAGGTGCGTTGGCGCCCTGAGCATTTCTGGAAGCCAGGCACCGCGGTGAACATTGCGGTCAACACCTACGGCGTCGATCTCGGTGACGGGCTTTTCGGCGAGGACAACTTGCGCACGCACTTCACCGTCGGTGACGAGCTCATCGCGATCGCCGACGACGCCACCAAGATGGTGACCGTGCGAGTCAACGGCGAGGTCGTCAAGACCATGCCTACGTCGATGGGCAAGGACAGCACCCCGACCGCCAGCGGCATCTACATCATCGGCGAGCGGTTCGCGCACATGATCATGGACTCATCGACCTACGGAGTACCGGTCAACTCGCCCAACGGTTATCGCACCGAGGTGGACTTCGCCACCCAGATGTCCTACAGCGGTGTCTTCGTGCACTCGGCGCCCTGGTCGGTGGGTGCTCAGGGGCACACCAACACCAGCCACGGCTGCCTCAATGTCAGTCCCAGCAACGCGCAGTGGTTCTACGACCACACCAAGCGCGGCGACATCGTGCAAGTCGTCGACACCCTTGGGCCACCACTGTCGGGCACGGAAGGCCTTGGCGACTGGAACATTCCGTGGGACCAGTGGCACGCCGGAAACGCCAAGACGTGACGTGCGGCTAGCTGACGCCGCGTCGGTACATCCTGCCTACGCGATCGGTGATCCAGTCGGCATCAATGATCGCTAGCTGTGCGCAGTTGCGTTGTCCGCAAAGGCATCCGTCGCCGGTCGCCCGGTGGTAACGGCCGAGCTTGTCGAATTGCTCCAGTACCCGGTCACGCGACCTGAACGCGGCCAACATCTGCGCCTTCGAGCGGTCTGCGTCGTTTAACGCGGCGCGCAACGTGTCAACCGCGTCACCCCACCGGATGCGGATTTCGTTCTCGTGGTCTTGTGCCATCTGGAGCGCGTCGTCCTGATGTTCATTTGCACATCCGGCACCGCCATCCACGGATGAGCAGATGCGCGTTGCGAACTGCCGAGGCCAGCCGTTCCGGCCATTCCAGTTCGCAACACTGGCATATGATCGTGTTGGGTTTGGGTTGATCCATGTCGATCTGCCTAGCTGGGTTGGGTTGTGACATAACCAACGTCGCACACGGCACCGACAAAAGCCGCGTAGGCATGCCGGAATTGTTCTTCGCCCTTAACGAAATACCCGGTTCGTCAGATCGCCGTACAAGCTGGGGCTAGATCCCTATCCAGACCCACTGCTGATGTCCCCCGTCCCATACCGGGCGGAGCTGCTGCGCCCACGGCGGCGGTGGAGGTGGCGGCGGGATGTCCGCCGGTGCGTATGGCGGCGCATATGCCGGCGGAGGTGTCCACCACGCCGGCGCCGGCGGTGGCGGTTTGCATTCGTTGGTCGACACAATGTGCGAAAAGTTCGGGTCGCATGCCGCTGAACTGATTCCCGGCGTCGCCACCGTCACTGCGGCGATCGGAACTATCGCGACCGCGACCACATCAGCGGCTAGACGGCGAATCAACCTCGTCATCGTGGTAGGCCTCCCAGAGGAACCCGTGCCCGACCTTTGCTCGCTTCAGCTTATGCCCTCGCCATGCGACACAACTGACCTTTGGGGTGAGTGACGGGACTCGAACCCGCGACATTCAGGATCACAACCTGACGCTCTACCAGCTGAACTACACCCACCATCGCTGCCAGCCGAAGCGACGAGCAGCAGCGTCGATACTAGCCGCTTGGACGCTCGGCAGACGAATCGATTTCATCCGGCGTGGCCGCCGCACCCCCGAGCTCGTCAGCCACTGCTGCGATCTCGCTGGTGGCAGGCCCCGGCGGCGGCACAAATGCGGTGCGTCGGTAATAGTGCAGCTCACGAATGGATTCATGGATGTCGGCCAGCGCACGGTGCGCCAGTCCTTTGACCGGCTGCCCGTAGTAAATGCGGGGATACCAGCGGCGGCACAGTTCCTTGATCGAGCTCACATCGATCATCCGGTAGTGCAGATACGAGTCCAGGGTGGGCATGTCGCGGGCGATGAATCCGCGGTCGGTGGCGATCGAATTGCCGGCCAGTGGTGCAGTCTTGGCCTGTTTGACGTGCTCACGGATGTAGTCGAGCACCATCGTCTCCGCGGCCGCCACGTCGACGGTGGACGCGCGTACCTCCTCGACCAGGCCCGATCGGGTATGCATCTGTGTCACCACGTCGACCATCGACGACAACGCCGCATCGTCGGCGTGGATCACCACATCGACCCCATCGCCAACAACGTTTAATTCGGCGTCGGTAACCAGGACGGCGATCTCGATCAACTTGTCCGAGCGCAGGTCAAGCCCAGTCATCTCACAGTCGATCCACACCAGTTCGTCCCGCACAGCGTCAACCCTAGGCAAAGTTAGCTGCCAGACCTGCAGCCACCCCGGCGGGAGGCGACAGCAAGTAAGGTCGTGCGTTGTCGGTACTAGCTTTGATCGTTCGGCTCCTTAGCGGGCCCGAGGCGGCCCGCGCCGTCGCCGGACTACGACTAATAGGGGAGAGGCAGGCGTTAGATGAGCTCCGAGTCGACACCGCGTGGCGCATCGGCAAGCACTCCAGTGACCCCGGCGCAGCAGATCGCAAAAGGTTACGAAGTTGCGGGCCAGGCCTTGGAGTTGGGCACGGTTGTCGTCGACGACACCTCAGACCCGTCCGCGCAGATCCGCATCCCGTTGGCCACCGTCAACCGGCACGGTTTGGTTGCCGGGGCGACGGGCACCGGCAAGACCAAGACGCTGCAGCTGATCGCAGAGCAGCTCTCGGCTGCGGGTGTGCCGGTGCTGATGGCTGACGTCAAGGGGGACCTGTCCGGACTTTCCCGACCCGGCGAGAGCAGCGACAAGATCACCGCACGCGCCAAGGAAACCGGCGATAATTGGCAGGCGAGCGCGTTCCCGGTGGACTTTCTGTCGCTGGGCACCAAAGGTATTGGCGTACCGGTACGGGCCACGATCGCGAGCTTTGGGCCGATTTTGCTATCAAAGGTGTTGGGGCTCAACAATACTCAGGAGTCGACACTGGGCCTGATCTTCCACTGGGCTCAGGATCAGCACTATGAGCTGCTCAACCTGGCGGACTTGCGGGAGGTTATCAGTCACCTAACCAGCGACGAGGGCAAGGCCGAGCTGAAATCGCTGGGCGGCGTTTCTGCGCAGACGGCCGGCGTCATCCTGCGTGCTCTGGTCAACTTGGAGGCCGAGGGTGCAGATACCTTTTTCGGCGAGCCGGAACTCGATCCCAACGATCTGCTACGTGTCGATGACAAAGGCCGCGGGACCATTTCGCTGTTGGAACTCGGTGACCAGGCTGCACGTCCGGTGCTGTTTTCCACTTTCTTGATGTGGGTGCTGTCCCATCTCTTCAAGAATCTCAAAGAGGTCGGCGACGTCGACAAACCCAAGCTGGTCTTCTTCTTCGACGAAGCGCACCTGTTGTTCAACGATGCGTCGAAGGCATTCCTGGAACAGGTCGAGCAGACCGTCAAGCTGATCCGCTCCCGGGGCGTTGGCGTGTTCTTCTGCACCCAGTTGCCCACCGACGTGCCTAACGACGTGCTGTCGCAGTTGGGAGCTCGCATCCAGCACGCGCTGCGGGCGTTCACTCCCGACGACCAGAAGGCGTTGACCAAAACCGTTCGTACCTACCCGAAAACCGATGTCTACGACCTGGCTTCGGCATTGACATCGCTGGGTATCGGGGAAGCGGTCGTCACCGTGTTGTCCGAGCGAGGCGCCCCGACACCCGTCGCATGGACGAAGCTGCGCTCACCGCGCTCATTGATGGCCGCCATCGGTGACGACGCGATCAGCGCCGCAGCCAAATCCAGCCCACTTGAGGCCAAGTACGGCAAGACCGTCGACCGGGAATCGGCTTACGAGAAGCTGCAAGCCCAGAAAGCACAGGCCGCACCACCCGATAAGCCGACGGGATCGAAGTCTGCACCCGCGGCCGCGAAGCAGCCGGGCTGGTTCAAACGGTTTGTGAATAGCCGCGGCTTTCAAACCTTTCTTCGAGCGCTCGGTACTCAGCTCATCCGCAGCATGTTTGGCGGCAGCGGTCGCCGCCGTCGATAGCTCAGCCGCCCATCTTTTTGTAGAAACTACCCACGATCGGCGCGACGATCGCGCGCGGAGCGTATTGGCTGGCCACTGACATTGCCTTGGACGTCACACCGGGCACGACGCGCATCTTATTGCGCGCCAAGGCATCTAGCGACTTCTGTGCCGTGTACTCGGTAGAGATCCACAGGAAATCGGGCACCAACTTCTCCACGATCGAGGCTTCGGCCGGATCGGGCAGTTCGGTGCGCACCGGGCCGGGGGCCAGCAGTGTGACGTGCACACCCGAGCGGCGCAGTTCCCCGCGCAACGATTCGCTGAACGTGTTCACGAACGCTTTGGTAGCCGCGTAGGTCGCGTTGTAGGGAATCGGTGAATTGCCCGCCGCTGAACCGGAAATCAGGATCCCGCCGGCCTTGCGTTCGATCATCCCCGGCAGCACCGCCAGCACGAGGTCGTGGACCGCGATCGCGTTCAGCTGTACCTGGGTCTTTTCCGCCGCCGCGTCAAGCGTTGAAACCGCTCCGAACGTCGCGGTGCCCGCGTTGGCGCACAGGATCGAGATATTCCGGGTGGCCAATTCGTCGGTCAATTTTGCGCGTTCCGCGGCATCGGCGAGATCGGCCGGGCGCACTTCCACAGCAACCCCGTATTTGTCGACCAGACGGCTGGCCAGGCCAGTGAGCACGTCCTCGCGCCGCGCGGTGATGATCAGGCTGTGGCCGCGCGCGGCCAGTTCGGTGGCCAGTGCTTCGCCGATGTTTTGCGAGGCTCCGGTCACAACGGCACGAGCATCAGGGCTGGGCGCGGGTACTGGCATGCGCCAATGGTAAACATGCCCGTTCATAGCGACCGCCAGTGCGGTGGCGCTGGCCACGGCAGCCCGCTACCAGGCATTAATGGCGCCAGGGACGAGCAACCAGCAGCTAAGGTTTTCCCGTATACGAGTCGGGATCTGCACGACGGATTCCAGCTCCACTAGGTGGCGGGCATGCAGTACAAGCAGATTCGACGACACCGGTTTGTACCGCGAAAAGGAGTTTTGTAGTTGAAGACCTATTCGCCCTCACTCAAGTGGGGCCATGAGCTCGTTCCCTCACTGCTGTGGGTTCTCGAGATCAGCGTCATAAGCGGTCTGGTCCTGTTACTCGTCGCGGTGCTGATTGCGCGATACACCACTTGGGGCAGGCAGTTCTGGAGGATCACCGGCGACTATTTCAAGGGCCGTCAGAGCCTGCCGGTATGGGGGTCATTGGCGATACTGCTGGTGCTGGTCATCACAGAAGTGCGCATCGAGGTGCTGCTCAGCTACTACAGCAACGACCTGTACTCGGCCCTGCAGGCCGCGTTTCAGGGCGCCGGCGGGGGCAACGCCGCGGTCCGGAACTCCGGCGTGCACGGTTTCTGGATGGCAATCTGGACCTTCTGCGTGCTCGCGACCGTGCATGTCATCCGGATAATGCTGGACTTGTATTTGATGCAGCAGTTCATCATCCGCTGGCGGGTCTGGTTAACGCACCGGCTGACCGGCGACTGGCTGCATGGTATGGCCTACTACCGCGGACGATTTATCGACCACACCATCGACAACCCGGATCAGCGCATCCAGCAGGACATTGACATCTTCACCACCGGGGTGGGCTGGACGCCCAATCAGCCCTCCTACCAGACGAAGAACACGCTGGTATTCGGTGCGGTTTCATCCGTCGTGTCGGTGTTCTCCTTCGCCCGGATCTTGTGGCATCTATCGGGCAAGCTGACATTCTTCGGGGTGTCGATCCACAAGGCGCTGTTTTGGATCGTGATCGCATACGTGGCGGTGGCCACGGTGGTCGCGTTCCGGATCGGGCATCGGCTGATCCGGCTGAGCTTCCGCAACGAGGTTTACAACGCCGCATTCCGCTACGCATTGGTGCGGCTACGTGACGCGGCCGAGGCGGTCGGCTTCTACCGCGGCGAACGGGCTGAGGAGGCGCAGCTGAACCGCCGGTTCGCGGCAATCATCGCCAACTACCGCCGCTACGTGCGCCGCACCATCGGATTTCTGGGCTGGAACACTGCCGTGAGTCAGGCGATCACGCCACTGCCCTTCATCGTGCAGGCGCCGCGACTGTTCGCCGGTTCGATCAGGCTCGGCGACGTGATGCAGTCGTCGAAGGCGTTCACCTCGATGCTGGACTCACTGTCGTTCTTCCGCAACGCCTACGAGAGGTTCGCCAGCTACCGCGCAGCGATTCTGCGCCTCAACGGGCTGGTAGACGCCAACCACAAGTCCCGCGAGCTACCCGAGTTGACGGCCGCGACCAGCGGTGACGGCTCCGTAGAGCTAGTCGACGTGGAGGTGCGGACCCCCTCCGGTGTCCAACTCGTCGAGCCGCTAGCCCTGCGACTGAACCCTGGCGAATCCCTGGTGATCACCGGCAAGTCGGGCAGCGGCAAAACCACACTGCTTCGCAGCCTCGCCCAGCTGTGGCCGTTCGCGTCGGGCACACTGCGACACCCCGGCCAGGAGCACGAGACAATGTTCTTGTCCCAGCTGCCGTATGTCCCGCTGGGTGATCTGCGCGATGTGGTGTCGTATCCCGCTTCCGGCGGCGACATTCCCGATCTTGAACTGCAAAACGTGTTGACCAAGGTGGCACTCCCGCACCTGGTGCACCGACTCGACGAGACCCAGGACTGGGCAAAGGTGTTGTCTCCCGGCGAACAGCAACGCATCGGGTTCGCCCGTATCGTGCTCACCAAGCCCAAGGCGGTGTTTCTCGACGAGGCCACTGCGGCGCTCGACGAGGGACTGGAGTACGCGCTCTATGAGTTGATACGCAGCGAGTGCCCGAACACGATCGTGGTCAGCGTGAGCCATCGCCACACCGTGGATCAGCACCACCAGCAGCAGCTGCAACTGCTGGGCGAGGGCGCCTGGCGACTAGGCCCGGTCGAGGAACTGCCCACGCCCGTCTAGCGCTTACGCGTAGCCGCGACCCAACATGCTAATGGCCGGCCAGCAAACATGGGCTGCGGCCCGGGCGGATCTGGCGGAACAGCGGGATGGCGGTGCCCGTTCGAGATATCCTGTCTCCCCGTCAGCTCGCAACGAGGGGGTACTGCCGTGGTCCGCCTGATTGCTCAACTGCTCAAACCATACCGCTGGTTCCTTATCGCGATCTTGACCGCGAGTCTGGTGATGACGGGCATGGCCCTGCTCGGCCCGTGGCCATTCAAGTTCATTATCGACAGCATCGGCGGCCACCATCCCGTCCCGTCCTGGCTGGACGGGCCTTTGCGGCTCCTGGGCCATGGTGACATCAGGTTGCGTATCGCGGCGCTGGCGGCGGTGATGGTCGTGCTGATCGCTATCGGCAGTGCGATCGCCAATTTTTTCAACATCTACTTCACGGCGAGTATCGGTCAATGGGTTGCCAACGATCTGCGGACACAGACGTACCACCATCTGCAGCGTCTCTCGCTGAGGTACTACCACACTCACCGGGTCGGCTCGATTTTGAGCACCATCACCGACGACGTGTCGACCATCCAGGGTTTCGCTTCGACAAGCACGATCAGCCTGTTTACCGACATCTTGACGATCGCCGGCATGCTGATCGTGATGTTTGTCCTGCGTTGGGATTTTGCGCTCATCGCGGCTGCGGTGTTGCCCTTCATGATCTTTTTCGTCACCCACGTCAGACGGGCCATACAGCATGCAACCAAGGACGTCCGCAAACACCAGGCCGATTTGGTCGCCGCCGCGCAGGAGGGCCTGGAATCGGTGGAGACCGAGCAGGCATACGTGCATGAGGAGATCGAGGAGCGTCAACTGGCGGACATCGGCAAAATGGTGGTAATCGCAGCGCTGAAGGCCCGGCGCATACGCGCCTTACTCACACCGGTACTCACCATTCCGGTCGCTGTGTGCACCGGCTTCATATTCTGGCGCGGTTCATATCTGTACGTGCACCACGCGATGGAGCTCGGTGTCCTTCAGGTTTTTAGCGTCTATCTGACCAAGTTTTTCGGACCGGTGCAGGACCTCTCGGGGCAAGCCGACACCATCGCCCAAACAGCGGTGGCGGTTCAGCGGATACAAGCGATCCTTGACGCCGACTCGATCATCGAGGAGCGCCCGGACGCGACCGATCCGCCGCCGTTTCGAGGGCAGATCGCCTTTGAACACGTAGCCTTCAGTTACGACGAAGAATCCCCAGTACTACGCGACATCAGTTTCAGCGTGGAGCCGGGCGAGCTGGTCGGAATCGTCGGCCACGCCGGCAGCGGCAAGTCCACCGCTATCAGTCTTATCGCGCGCTTCTTCGACGCGGACTCCGGCACCATCACGATCGATGGCGTAGATATCAAGGACTACAAGGTGCACGGGTTGCGCAGCCAACTCGGCTTCGTGCTGCAGGACACCGTCTTATTCAGAGGAAGTGTGCACGACAACATCGCGTTTGGCGCGGACGTCACCCGGGAGGAGGTTGTTGAGGCCGCCAAACTCGCCAACGCCGACGAATTCATCACCCGCATGCCGCACGGCTACGACAGCAAGGTCGGCGAGCGGGGTATGACGCTTTCCGGCGGGCAGCGCCAACGCATCGGGATCGCCCGTGCTTTAATCCGCGACAACCCGATCCTGATTCTCGACGAACCAACCGCGGCTCTCGACGCGGAGTCGGAACACCTGGTGATCGAAGCCCTGCAACGACTGATGAAGGGCCGCACCGTGCTTTGCATCGCCCATCGGCTGAGCACCCTGCACGACGCCGACAAGATCGTGGTGATCAAAGAAGGCGTGGTCGCAGAACAAGGCACCAACCAGGAATTGCTGGCCCTTAACGGGCTTTACGCCGAATTTCACCGCATCCAGTACGCGGACGATTCGGCGCCAACCAGCGCGGGCGGCGTCACGCAGGCCTAAGCATCCGGGGCCCCACGTCGCGGGAGTAGGCGAGGCTAACTGGGTACGGAGTATTTAGTCTCAAAGAATCGCTGAGTGGCGCCTTCGATTTGTTTCCATTCCAACCAAAACCGCGAGCGGTCAGGTCCAATCCGGTCGGTGGTAAGCCGGGTGAGGCCCAGGTAAGCGCTTTGCACTAATAGGCTAAGCTCGGGAACGAAACCACAGTTGGCCCCGGCGAATTGATTATGATGTAACTCAGGATCGACAAAATCGGCAACGAATCTTTCGATTTCTGCCGAAGTGGTATCAGTCGATGCGATTTCCAGGGCACTCGCGATACGCTCAAGTTGTCGGCTTGGATCTTCCATCAGCAGGTCATAGTCAGTAACGACATAAGGCTTTTTTGCGATTCGGCTTAAATAGGGAACCATATGAAGAAGCCACAGGCTGTGCGACGTGGAAGCGTCTACTTCGCGCTTCGATAATGATCGAGCAACACTCAAAGGATCCCGGATAACTACCACATAAGCATCTTCCACTCCAACGCGTTGGAATACGGAATTCCAGAAGGGCAGTAGTCGAACTGTGCGCGGATCCTTGAACCCCCAAAGTGGATGGGATACAAACTTAGCTTGGATGTATTCGATCGCGTTGCGCCGGATAGCCTCAATCGCAGGCTCGTCCCATTGGACGTCGTTAAGCAACACGACACTTTTCCACTGGAGACCGAAGACGTTGAGCACGCGACTGTTGAAGCCTACGATGTTTCGATCCTCCCAATAGCCAGTGGGGTTATCGGGTTTCGCGTCAAGGAAGTCGTCACCCAAGTAAATGCCCAAGGACTTGAGCCCGCGTGTGACGAGACTCGTTCCGGCCCTGTGCATGCCCAGGACCGCTACAACCCGTGATGACGACATATCAGATGGGTGCCGACCCTTCGTAGGAAGTTTATGGCCGGAGGTAGGCATTCGCCCGGCGCCGGATTCGACCGTACAGGCCTTTGCTCCGACTGGCCCACGCATTGATGGACAACGGCGCGTTCGACGCTCGCTACTGGTGGCAGTGCGACCAGAACCTGCTGTACGGCCCGTCGCTGAACGTTGCCCGATGGGTAGGTTATGACGAGCCGCGACATACGTGGGTTCCTGCACGTGTGTTGCCGTGGCGCGTACCGCGAGGTGCTGTGGGAGTTGTTGCATGCACTACTCGAATCCGGCCTCTACGACCGCAGCGTCGCGATCGACCTGGGTGTACTGGGCACGGAAGCCGAGCAACATGTTGTAGAAGGGTTGATAAAGCCCTTCCGACGGTTCCGAATCGCTTTTCGTTCCAGTGACATCGGTGAGTATGAGTTCCCGACACTCGGCTTGCTCCAGGACGCGTGTCAGACATGGACCGGCGCGGTGTACTACCTGCATACGAAGGGAGTCTCGCATCCCCAGCATGACCAGTACGCCCGGTATTGGCGCCAATTGATGCTCGACGAGGTGGTGACCAACCACCAGCGTTGTCTCGCCGAGTTGACAGTTGCGGACGCCGTTGGCACCAACTGGGCCGGGGACCATTATTCCGGGAACTTCTGGTGGGCCCAGTCGTCGCACATCCGCCGCCTGCCCGATATCCGTGACCTGCAACGGTTTCCGCGCCCCATCATGCCCCATTACGCCGTCCGTAACATACGCGTGCAGTGTGAGTTCTGGGTGACCATGACACTCCGGCCGTTTCGCCTCTGTCGGCTACTCGGGTCTAAAACTCTACCGAGAACTGGTCTGGACCACCTCGGTCGCGGATATCATCAACGAACTACTCATCTCTGGCGCCGGTCGACATTTCGCCGAGCTCAGCATCGATGGTCCCAGCCCGTACTTCGGTGTGGTAGTGGCGGACTCGAAAGTCTCGGTGTCGTATCGGCCGAAAGTTGGCACCTGTCCCGAAGAGCAGTTTTTGACTGCGGAGCCTCCCGATGGCGGCTACGACGTCATATTTGTCGACACCTGGCACGAGCCGAAGCACACGCTCGACGTCATCGAGCGTTGCCTGCCCAAGTTATCCGCCCACGGAGCACTCGTTGTGCACGACAGCAATCCACCCAGCAAATGGCACCAACGCCCCGCAGAGGAGTTCGAGCCGGGCTCGGATTGGAGCGGTCAGGTCTGGCGAGCGATCGTTGAGTTCCGGATCCGTCATCCGCGGTGTGAGGTCTTCACCGTCGACACCGACTGGGGCTGCACGGTAATCCGACCGAGCCGGCGAGCATGTCACGAGCCTCGTGCTGTGTCGGTCGACCGGCTCGACTGGACGGCGTTCGAGCAGCAGCGGAGCAGGCTGCTCAATTTGGTTAACGTCGCCTGGTTTCGCCGTCATCTGTACGCCGATCCCTATCTCGCCGGGCGCGCAAGTCTCGACAGCCGGACTCAGGTCCTGAACATCCTGATTTCGGTCAATGCTCTGGACAGTTACCTTGACATCGGAGCCGACGAGAATCTTGCTCAAATCATCGCTCCGATAAAGCAATCGGTCGGCCCGGACGCCGATGCGACGTATCAAATGACATCCGACGAATTCTTCGCGCGCCGGGACGGCCTGGACCGCTACGACCTGATCTCTATTGACGGTATGCATGAAGAGGGTCAGTGCCGGCGCGACCTCGAGAATGCGCTTGCCCGGGTGTCTGATCGTGGCTGGATTGTTGCCCACGATGCCAATCCGCTGACCGAGCGGCATCAGTGCCGGGTCGAGCAGGCGTTGATGCGCTTCTGCCGCGAGCACCCCGAACTCGAACTACGCACGCTGGACGTCGATGAAGGCTGTGCGCTCTTACGTCGACGAGTCGAAAAAGCCCAATCGTGTTCAGCCGCCAAGCACCGTCGTCTATCGCTTAACCTGATACCAGCGTCAACCGAAGAGCTTCGCAACCTGCTCTGCTGACGATGTTGGATCAAAGAAAAGTTACGCGCGTGCTTCGCGCCGCGCGGGATGAGCGTGCGCAGGAAGTAGATTCGCAGCGTCGGCATGGAAATAAGATTCCGTTTGATCGCCGGGGCGCACGTCGTTCAAGGCATCGTCGCGGCAATCGGCCCATCCGATGCCGAAACGCTGTTCGAGGTAGCGCTCGCTATCGCGGGAAAGAGCGAGTACTTTGCTGCGGAACTCAGCAGAGGGCCTGATAGGCCCGCTAGAGGCCCCTAACGTCTTGTCCAGCTCGATGATCTGCCTGAGAATGCGCTGGCGTTCCTCAGCCGCGATACCCAAGCTGTTCATGCGACGAAGCAATTCGACGCCCAGCGCGCTCAACGTCTTGTTCCTGTTACCCTCGCTCGCAAGCACAGTTGCATCGACGCCAAGGAAGCGGCGCACCTGCTCGACAATGTCTCCCGATTCGTAGCGGATGATCTGAACAGTGCCCTCGCCGAATACGCGCTCCACATCTTGCACGTACCGGTCGTACCGTAGCCGTGTCGCGAAATACTCGTGGGTGATGGCACTCTCGGGAGGTTCGCTGGTCGAATTCGGGACTGCAAGGTGGAATGGCTTGTTCTTGACGGCCTGGACATATAGCGACATTGCCCACGCCACAGGCTCGCGGAATACGACCCACGGCCTCACATCGAAGCTGTCGTTCAGCGTCGCCAGCGCGGATCTGCCCGGGACGGAAAAGTCGAACCAATGGTTGAAAAGGCCTTCGGTGGAAAGAATGACACGCGTGGCGCGCGACACTCGTGCCTGTTCCGCAACCGTCGTGACATTTTCGGCGAACCGTTCGAAATCCTCGTTGAGCACGAGTTTGGTAAGCCATTGATGCTTCGGCGGAGCCCCGCGATACAAGTCGACGTCGGGATACAAAATGCCACACGCTAGCAACGCCTCACGTGATGCGTAGCAAGCATATTGCAGCGTCGTGGTTCCCGTCTTCGGCGCACCGACGTGCAAAAGCAATCGGGGCTTCGTCTTGTTCATGCCCTTCCTGTCCGCAGATGCGCTGCGGTCGACTGTTTAAGTTAGCGTTATGATCAGCCGCGGCCTGGCCCAGCTAAATCGTACGGGTTCAGAACCAACATGCGCTTCCTTCACGTAGAAAGTTCACAGCATGAACTGGACTATCTCGGCCGGTAAGGTCGAGCGTTCATTGCTGATGACGGATGGCGGCCGTTACGTGGATCAGCATGTCACGTCCGCGAGGCCGGAACAGGGTTCGTGACCGCCGCCACGGGCATGCCCAGGACCATCTATTCGGTGTGGCTGCAGGGTCTGGAGGCGGCGCCGGATTTGGTTCGCTTCAATTCCGAAAGGTGGGTGGCGCTCAATCCGGATTACCGGCTGAGGGTCCTCGATTGGTCCGATGTACTCGAGCTATTCGAGGGGTCCGACCTTCCGCTTCGAGATATGCCGCCGCAGACCGTGGCCGACGTGGTCCGCGTGCACCTGCTATGCGAAAACGGCGGCGTATGGGTCGATCTGACGGTGGTGCCGGTGAAGGCACTGTCGCAATGGCTGGACGATGCGGTCGCCAAGGGGGGGTTCTTCGCCTTCGAGCGCCCAGGGTCAGACCGGCCGATCTCGAACTGGTTCTTGGCGGCGACGCCCCAACATCTCATCTTGCGGGAATGGTGGAAACAGATCGAGCGTTTCTGGTCGAAACCTCGGCGGCTGATCAGGGGTATCCCCGACGATCCCGTTGGCAGTGTGTCCCCGAACGGGTCTGCCGAGAGCGACTGGTACCCGTACTTCTGGTCTCACTATCTGTTCGATTACTTGCTCGAGTCTCACGCAGATTTTGCTGAGGCATGGGGCAGGTGTGCAAAAAGCTCCGCGCACTCGCCCCGTCAATTGCAACCATTCCTTGCGAAGACCCCCGACCCGTCGGCGGCTGACATACGGTCCGTTGCGGGCCGGGCACCGATGCAAAAGCTCAATTGGCGAAGAATCTATCCACTCGATCTACTGGCGGCGTCGCTGTCCTAGAGGTACCCAGCGCAGTCCCGGCGTTGAGGCTGCTCGAATCCGCAGGAGATAGACTGCCCTTCCCGAGCCAAGTTCTCTTCAGGACGAGGAGCTTCCGCTTGACGCCATGTCGATTAGCCTTCGTGATCTGTACCGAGGCAGGGCGGCTGGAGCGTCAATCTCTCGTGCTTGCGCAAAGCATTCGTACGTTCGCGGGAAACCTGAGGAACGCTCCAATCTATAGTTTCCAGCCGCGAGCGGGCTTTGCTATATCACCGTTTACGGCCGCAGAGTTTGCGCGCCTCGGCGTTATCCATCGACACGATGTGCTCAACGACCGTTACCGCGATTATCCGCTGGCCAACAAGCCGCTGGTCGCCGCATTCGCGGAGCGCATGTTTTCCGAGGAATTCCTCGTATTCGTAGACAGCGACAAAGTGTTTTTCCAAGAGCCGGCGCGGCTGCTGCTCGACGCTGGGGTCGATGTGGCCCTGCGTCCGGTCGATGTCAAAAACGTGGGCACCGATGGAGAATCAGACGAAAACCAGAGCTACTGGGCTCAGCTGGCAGCCGAGTTCCAAATCGCGTCCTTTTGCCGAGTGACGACGACCGTGGACCGGCAACAGATTCTCGGCTACTGGAATTCCGGTCTCGTTTCAGTGCGGCGTTCTGCCGGCATTTTCACCGCGTGGAAGGAGAATTTCGAAATGGCGTTGTCGCGCGGCATGCTGCCACCCAAGCCGTACTTCCTCGATCAGTGCGTATTGGCCGCCACGATCCACGCCCTCGGCGTCGCGGTTGCCGAGCTGCCGCCTAGCTACAATTACCCGCTTCATCTACAGGACAGAATTCCTGGGCCGGCGCGGATCACATCATTTCGACATATGACCTCGGCGCACTACCACGTCATGTTCGAAGCCTCAAACTGGCCGAGCATGCCGAAGCGCTCAAATCCGATGCGCTGGTATTCGCCCAGGGCCCGGTGGTTGGCAAAACAGTTGCAGCACTACGGGCAGGCGAATTAGATTTCAGCGAACAGCCTGATCGTCGCGCTCAGTGGTTCGCTTAACCAGTCCAGTTCCCGCGGGACCTTCAGCTGCCCCAGGTTCTCGACGTAACGCCGAATGAACGCCCGGTACTGGTGCATATGTGATGGCAATCTTCCTATATGCTGGGCTGAACACGGAGTCTTATTTGTTGCACTGATCAAAATGTCGAAGTACGCATCCGTGAATTCTTGCTCATCTGCGTAAGCGGATGCGTGCATATGGTCCTTCATATTTATGAGATGTTCTGTAACCGCGATTCGTGAAATGCCATAGTTGTTGGTGTGATACCGGTGACGAAAATCCTCGCGTCCACCTACGACCAGGCGCGCCGGATGGCCAGGGCGAATAAACGTACCGATATTTTCTGCCAAGCGAATGAGCGGAAAAACCGCGACATCGCATTGGCCGAAGTCCACATTGGATAGCAATTCGAACATATTGGGCGCGAATAAATCATCGTCATCGAAGAAGAACACCAGAGAGTGCAGTCCATTCGTTATCGCCGACAGTTCGTCGATGCGTTCCTCGGTGAGTATTATGGAGTTTTCGACTCGGCACATAGTATGCTCGGAAATCTCTTTCAGCACCGCACGGCAACGAAAAAAATTTACGGGGAACGTTTCGTTCCATACCCTAATGCATCCCACTATGTCTTCGGGAAACCCCCGGACCTTCACTTCTGGTTTGTAGCTTAAAGGATCAATCGGCAGACCGGCTTCATAATGACTCGCCAAGCCCTGCCAGTCCGGAGATCGACGGCGAACGAATACGATTTGCTTTAACGACACCTCGATGCTAATCCTTCGAAGGTAGCCCGCGCAGCTTCGGCGCCGAACGTTTCGCGAGGCGCAATCTCACCAAGCGGTACTGCCGGAGCTCAGCCGCGCCGCTTCCTGGTGATCGCCATTCAGGCAATCCAGCTGCAACAGGTTAGCTGAGCTGGCACCAATCTGGCGCTCAAGCCTCTCAATTACTACGTCGGCCACAGTTTGGATCTTAAAGCGACATTTCGTGGTCTCCGTTGCCACGAAGGTATCGTGATCGGCAAGTTTGTTGCTGGGACAGCCGCCACCGCAGACGACGAAGTACGGACATTTCTCTCGGCACAGTTCCACTCCCGCGCTGATATCGGCGCGAGCGTGTTGTAAGTGCACATTTTGCGCAAATTGCTCCCATGAATCTGCGTGAACATTTCCCCAGGAAAATCTTCCGTATTTAGGGTGGACTTGGCCGAGCAACTCTGGTGAGAAGGTCGTTATATTTCCATCAACATCGATGTTCAGGATCGCGCCGGGTCTGTTATCAGACTTTTTTATCTCAGCACTGGGTGAAACGGTAAGGGAACGACGCATAGTGGCGAGTTCCCGAACTTCTATTGACGGATCTTTCTCTTGAAGCTCTGCAATCCTGGACATAAAGTCACGAAATGCGGTCAGATGTTCACCCGGATTAAGAGAGGACTCTTTATGAACGCCCTCTTCTTCGTCGATATTGAACGCCACACGACTTATCCCATGAGACTGATAGAATTGCCAAATCGCATCGGGAACGTTTAACGACTCTCTTGTCAGAACGGAGATGACACTAAACGGCACTTCAT
>CAWISO010000004.1:0-262128 GCA_963838755.1 uncultured Actinomycetota bacterium
CTCCGCCTTGGGGGTCGGCCGTCTCGGGATCGGTCAATGGCGGGTTGGCATCCTCGTCGACGTTGCCGGCGGGTCTATCCGTTTGGCTGCCGGAGCCAGGCTCGCGCCCTGATTGCGTATTCATGACTACTCCTATTTGCCCGTCGCAGGCGCTGCGGCGATGGCTACCGTTTCGGCTACCCGTTCGAACTCCCCCGAAACACGCGGGGAGGGCGGCGACTTAGACGACCGGTGGAACCGGGCAATGCAGCACACCGCAAACGGTTCGAAGCAGCTCAGACTCTTCCTCGGTAACGACTCTGTCGGCCGTTATCGTCGTCACCACGGCGGCAATGAGGGTGGCCTTGTCGTTGCCTTCGAGGCCGTCGATCACCGGCCACACTTGTTCAAGCGCCAAGACGCCCGGTACCGCCAGCAAAGGAATCCGTGCCTGGGGGTACACCACGGAGATGCCCGCCTGGAATGCCGCAGCCGCCGCCGACGGGTCGCTGTTAGCGGTCTGCGCCAGCACAGCAATCAGGCAACTGATGGCGTTTTGGGCGCTGGCCAGGCTCTGACGCCTGTTGCTCCACGGCGACGCTGAGGTCAGCGTCTCGTGCAAGCCGATGAAAACTAGTGTGCCCAAGCAGTATTCGAAGACGTTGACCTGGCTTTCGGCGTGGATCAGTTCACGAAGAACCGCTGTCAGCAGTCGCGTTTGCGCTTCGGATCGATTGCGCAGATTGGGGAAAGCGATGGATGTCAGGGGCAGGCGCAAGCTCGGGTCGAGGTTCACCAACTCTGCGCCGCATCGCCATGACTCATCGGCCATCTGCCTGCCGTGATACCGGGCGACAATCCCGTACTGGATGTTGCGGATGTCCTGGTTGCGGTCGAAGACAAGCCCGTAGATCAGCGGAACCGCAGTGGTGGGGTTGTGGGCAAGGTCGGCTAGGTGCTCTGGGATCGCTTGGCGGATGCGAGCCCCGGCCTCATAGGAGGCGGCGGTCGGATTGCCAACGGCGGCTGCATATTCGCGAGCATCAACGCGGCGTCGGGCAGCTTGCGATACCCCAGGGGCGGCTGGCGATGTCGCAGGAGCAGCTTGGGGTACCGGAGCGTCTGCGAAGCCCATCCGGTCGTCCTCTTGCAAGCCGTCTGGCGGCTGAGCGGACCAGCTTTTGCGTAGCTCGTCGAGGTTGTTGGGAGTGAAGCCAGGCTCGAGGACCTGGATGCGTTGGATGAGCGGCGGGTGGGTTGCGTACAGTGCAGCGGCTTTTTTGCCCTCGCCAAACAGCATATGGCTGACGTTTTCGGTCTTCGGGCTGCGCAGCTGAGAGCCGGCTTCGAGGCCACCGATCTTCTTCAGCGCACCCGTCAGCCCGCTCGTCTGCCGCGTGTATTGGACTGCTGACGCGTCGGCGAGATACTCCCGTTGACGTGAGAAGGCCGCTTTGATCAGCCGGCCGAAGAACACTCCGAGCCAGCCTGCCACCAGAACGACGAACCCCAGTGCCAACAACCCGACGCCAGTCATCGCTATGGTGCCGGTGACGCGATCGCGGCTGCGCCCGAACAGCAGCGTCAGCGTCCGGCCGACATACAACACCGTGTGACCGACAACCCACAACGCCAGGATCCCGGCCAGCACGCCGATCAGTCTCAGGCTCAACCGCATATCGCCATTCACGACGTGGCTGAACTCGTGGGCGATCACACCCTGGAGTTCGTCACGATTGAGCCGGTCGAGCGAACCTTGGGTGACGCACACAGCCGCATCGGCCGGCGTATAGCCAGCAGCGAACGCGTTGATTCCGGCCTCTTCCGGCAGGTAATACAGCTTCGGCACCGGTGTGCTCGACGCGATGGCGATTTCTTCGACGACGTCGCGATACCGCTTGAGCTTGGGGTCCGTTGGAATATCCGGCAGCGGTACACCGCCCAGGCTCTCGGCCACCTTGACCCCGCCGCCTCGGCGCAGTGTGAGGGTCTTGACAATCGAAACCCCGCCAATGATCAACAGCACTGCGCCACTCACGAGCACCGATGTCCCAATCAAGTCCTGCGCCGTTGCCTGCCCCTGAGATACCGCCGCACCGATGACCGCGGCATTCACCAGCGCGGTAATTCCGAGTACTGCCAAGACGAAAAGAACCACCAGCCTTCTCGACGCCGCGCGCACGTGCCGCTCGCGCTCGAAGAAGTCCATGGCGGATCAGAACTGAACGCGCGGCGCTTCGTGCACCTCGGGACCGGCTGCCTCCAGCGGTGCTGCCGGGGTGAAGCCGAACATGCCCGCGAATAAGGAGTTTGGCAGCACTTCGCGCTTGTTGTTGTAAGCCATCACCGAGTCGTTGTACGCCTGCCGAGCGAACGCGACTTTGTTCTCCGTCGAGGTCAGCTCCTCGGAGAGCTGCATCATGTTCTGGCTGGCCTTGAGTTCGGGGTATGCCTCACTGACCGCAAACAGCTTGCCGAGAGCTCCAGTCAGCGCTCCCTCGGAGGCCGAAAGCTGGCTCATGGCTTGGGGGTCACCGGGGTTGGCGGTTGCTGCTTGGCGTGCGGCTATCGCGGCGTTGCGGGCCTGAGAGACCGCTTCGAAGGTGCCGCGCTCATGGGCCATGTAGGCCTTGGCGGTTTCGACGAGGTTTGGGATCAGGTCGTGACGCCGGGTCAGCTGAACATCGATCTGCGCGAATGCGTTCTTGTAGCCGTTGCGAAGACGGACCAGCCCGTTGTAGGCGCCAAACGCGACGAACGCGAGGATGGCGATGATTCCGATGATGACGATGAGCGCCACGACCGTGATTGCCACGTTGTTGACCTTTGCTCGTGCTGACGGGACCGTCGCATATCGTCGCACGTTGTTCGGGGCCACGGGTGACGAATATTTACATCACCTCCGTGAAATCAGCGGGTTGGCGGGGCTGGCTTGAGCGCGCGGGTGAACACCCCGTTGACCTGGCGCATCGCGACGCTGTAGGGCCACCACGCGACTCGCTTGAATGCATACAGCGCGCGAATGTCGGCCGAGGTGTAGATCAGGAACCGGTTTTTGGCGATGCCGACCAGGATTTTGTCCGCGGCTTTTTCCGGCGTCACCGCGTGGCCGCTGAAGCGATCCACCCAGCGGGCCACTGCCGGATCGTCGCGGTCCACGCCGGCGATCTCGACGGTGTTGACCAGTGGGGTGTTGACCGCGCCTGGGACCACCACCGACACCCCGATGCGGTAGCGGGCCAGGTCGAAGCGCAGCACCTCCGAGAGTCCGAGTAACCCGAACTTGCTGGCGCTGTAGGCGGCATGCCAGGGCAGCCCGATCAGTCCGGCTGCCGAAGACACGTTGACCAGATGACCGCCCCGACGGGCCGCCACCATTGGCGGCACGAAGTTCTCGATGACGTGAATCGGGCCCATCAGATTGATGGCGACCATCTTGGTCCACTGTTCGTGGCTCAGCCGATCCACGGTCCCCCACGCCGACACTCCGGCGATGTTCATCACGATGTCCATGTTCTGGTGCTTGGCGTGCACGTCAGCGGCGAACGAGGCGACGTCGTCGTAGTTGGCGATATCCAACGCCCGGTGCTCGGGCACCTGTGCGCCCAGGGCGCGAGCATCCGCCACGGTCTGCGCCAGACCCCCCGCATTGCGGTCGGTCAGGTAGAGCTCGGCACCTCTGCTGGCAAGCAGTAGTGCGGTCGCGCGGCCAATCCCGCTGGCCGCACCGGTAATAAAAGACCGCTTGCCCGCGAATGTCGTCTGCGCCATGGGAGATGACGATACCGACGGTAACGACCCAATAGCCCGGCTAGGTGCCGACCGAACCGCCCCACAGCGCGTTGAGCCACAGCGCCTCGAGCACCCGCACACCACGTTGCACGTCGCCGTCGGTACCCAAAAACGTGGTGTCGCCGGAGAGCATCTGAGCGGTGGTGACCGCCAGCGTGCGCACCAAAGCCGGGATGTCGTCGGTAATGGGATGGGCGGTGCCGGCCCGCAACTCGTCTTTGACGATGCCGATGATCTGCTGGACCACGCCTTCGACCTGTTGATCGAGAAGATCACGGATCTCGGCGTCGGTGTTGCGGGCGGCGTTGCACGCCGACATCACCGGATCGTTGTGTGCATAAACGACAGCAGCGCTACCGACCATCCGCTTGGCAAACGCGGCCGGTGATTCGTCCGCTCCGCGCGGAGCAAAGTATTCGGTGAGCTCCTCGAGTTCGTGGGTGGCGTCGGCAAGGATCTGAGCCAACACCGCATATTTCGAGTCGAAATAGAAGTAGAAACCCGATCGGGCCACACCCGCGCGGTCACTGATGGTGCTGACCGACAACTGCGCAAACGGTCTTTCCTCGAGGAGCTCGCGCACCGCCTGCACGATGGCCTGCCGCTGCCGGTCACCTCTGCGTTTCGGGACCGGCACGACCGCACCGTGCAGGGCCTCCCCGCGGGTGCCGTGCTCGATACTCACCCTTCGACCTTGCACTACACCTCACCCAAAAGGAAACTTGACAGCCGTCAAGTTTCGCCAGAGGATGGCGGTGGGTGACGCCTGCCACGATCTGAGTCCGGGCCGGTTACCCTCACCACAGGCGTCGAGGGAGGAGCGTCAATGGCGACCATCAGCACCCCGCAGTACCTGCTCGATCAGGCCAGGCGCCGGCTGGTGCCTACGGTGAACACGATTCCGGGCATGGGCCTGATCGAGAAGCGGCTACTCACCGTCGACTGGAAGCAGCACCCGCTGGCCGAGCCGCCACCGGGCAGCGGGCTGAAGCCGGTGATGGGTGATTCGGGGCTGCCGGTCCTGGGCCACATCATCGAGATGTTCCGGGAAGGCCCGGACTTTCCGCTGCACCTGTACGACACCCGCGGCCCGGTATTCTTCGCCGACTCGCCGATCCTGCCGTCCATCGTTGCCGTCGGGCCAGACGCCACCCAGGCCATCTTCTCCAACCGCAATAAGGACTATTCGCAAAAGGGCTGGCACCCAGTAATCGGCCCGTTCTTCAACCGAGGGCTGATGATGCTCGACTTCGACGAGCACATGCATCACCGGCGGATCATGCAGGAGGCGTTCACCCGCTCCCGCCTGACCGGATACGTCTCGCACATCGACCGGGTGGCAACGGCGGTGGTCGCCGACTGGCCGACCAACGACACGCGCTTTTTGTTCCATCCGGCGATGAAGGAGCTCACCCTCGATATCGCGTCGGTGGTGTTCATGGGCCACGAACCCGGCACCGACCATGACCTAGTCACCAAGGTCAATCAGGCCTTCACCACCACGACGCGGGCCGGCGGCGCGATCATCCGGACGAGTCTTCCGCCATTCAAGTGGTGGCGTGGGCTGCGCGCCCGCAAGGTGCTCGAGGACTACTTCACCGAGCGGGTCAAGGAACGCCGCAAAGCCGAGGGCACCGACATGCTCACCGTGCTGTGCCACACCGAGGACGAAGACGGCAACAGCTTCACCGACGAAGACATCGTCAACCACATGATCTTTTTGATGATGGCCGCCCACGACACCTCGACGTCGACGACGACGACCATGGCCTACCATCTGGCCGCCAACCCGGCGTGGCAAGAGCGGTGCCGTGACGAGTCGGCCCGGCTGGGCGACGGCCCCTTGGACATCGAGTCACTGGAGAAGCTCGAGACGTTGGATCTGGTGATGAACGAGTCGCTACGTCTGGTCACGCCACTGCCGTTCAATATGCGCCAGACCGTGCGGGACACTGACCTGCTCGGCTACTTCGTGCCTGCCGGCACCAACGTGGTGACCTGGCCAGGGATGAACCACTGGCTGCCCGAGCTGTGGACCGAGCCGCGCAAATTTGATCCGGATCGCTTCGCCGAGCCGCGGTCCGAACACAAGAAGCACCGCTACGCCTTCGCCCCATTCGGCGGCGGGGCGCATAAGTGCATCGGGATAGTGTTCGGCCAACTGGAGGTCAAGACCGTCGTTCACCGGCTGCTGCGCCGCTACCGGCTGGAGCTGCCGCGGCCCGGGTACCAGCCGCGATGGGACTACGGCGGCATGCCAATCCCGATGGACGGGATGCCGATCGTGTTGCGTCCGCTCTAGGCCGAGATGCTTTCCGCGTAGAGCCGGTTTGCGCAGGCGACGACTGCACTCAGTGCGGACTGAGTCGGGTCCTCCGACATGCCCATCGCCCACTCGGCCCGGAAGCCGTCCGTGCCCTGGATGAAGGTCGCGGTCTGATCGTCGGAGCGCAGCTGATGAAACCGCAGCATCTCGACGGCCATGCCGTGGTCGTAGAGCATCGCGGTCAACGCGGCGACCGGGCCTGTCGCACTGGCGGTCGCGGTCTCGATGCGATCGCCGAGCCCTACCGTGGCGCGGAATGTCCGAGGCTGCGGTCCCCGCCTGGTGGCAGGGTCGGTGCATTCCCAGTGGCCCAGGCGCAGCGGTCCGCCGCTGGGAGCGTAGGTGGCGGTGAATGTGCTCCACGACATGCTGTTGGCATCCTCCCGGAGTCCCCGCGGTAGCGATATGCCGTCAAAGCCGGCCGACGTCTCGGCGCCAGTCGGAAAGCTTAGGTTTGTGATTGTCATCTGCCGGTCTTCTCTGGTCTGGATTAGTGACCGACAGGTAGTAGCTTCCGACCCACAGCGGGGGGTCGGTCTGGATCAGACCCCGCTGCGGGTGCTGGCTACTACTAGACGACTTTGCACGATCGCCGAGGTTAGACGCTGCGGGGCGACCAGTGCAACTTCATTACGGCCTCAGCTGCGTCCAAACAGTTGCCTGGGTCGTGGTCGCCCGCCGAATCACAGCCGTGAGTGCAATCTCGCGAAGGAGCGCCGCCCGCAGGTGTAGAACGGGGTTCGTGGGCAGCCATGCATGAGCTTTCGCTGTGCCAGGCGATCGCCGGGGTGGTCAAACCCTATGCCGACGGTCGGCACGTCGACATCGTCCGCGTCAAGATCGGCGCATTGCGTCAGGTGGTGCCCGATTCGCTGACGTTCTGCTGGACGCTTGTCCGCGACTATGAGGACATGCCCGACGCCGAGCTGGAGCTCGAGTTCGTCACCGCCGAGGTGCGGTGCCGCGGGTGCGGCGAACAGTCCTCGATCACCTCGCAGTGGTCGCTGCTGTGTCCGCACTGCGAGAGCGCCGATGTCGAGGTGCTCCGCGGCGACGAGTTCCTGGTGACTTCACTAGACGTTTCGTGAGGCGCGCGTGAAAGATAGAGCGCATGGGTAGGTTCCATCGACACGACGACGGCCTCGTGCACACCCACGACCACGACGACGCCGGGCACAGCCACGACCATCACGACCACGGAGACCACAGCGGGTATGCGACCGGGTCGCAGCGCATCGACGTGCTGGAGTCGATCTTCGCCGAAAATGACATCCGTGCTGACTACAATCGAAAAGCGTTCGAAAGCAACGGCGTTCGCGCAGTGAACTTGATGAGCTCGCCCGGCTCGGGCAAGACGACGATACTGGGCGCAACGCTCGACGAACTTGCCGGCGAGTTCGCCGTCGGGGTGATCGAGGGTGATATCGCCACCGACCTGGATGCGGCCAAGCTCGATGGCCGGGGCGCCCAGATCTCGCTGCTGAATACCGGCAACGGATTCGGCGGCGAATGCCACCTTGACGCGCCCATGGTCAACCGCGCGCTGCAAGGCCTGGACCTGGCCCGGCTGAATCTGGTGATCATCGAAAACGTCGGAAACCTGGTGTGCCCCGCCGAGTTTGACGTCGGCGAGCATGCCAAGGCGATGGTTTACTCGGTCACCGAAGGCGACGACAAACCACTGAAGTACCCGGTGATGTTCCGAGCGGTGGACGTGGTGCTGCTCAACAAGATCGATCTGGTGCCGTATTTGGACGTCGACGTCGACTCGTACATCGCTCGCGTCCGCGAAGTGAATGCGACAGCGACGATTTTGCCGGTCAGTGCCCGCACTGGGGCCGGCATGGCCGCCTGGTTCGATTGGCTGCGATGGTTCATGGCCGGCCCGGCGGGCTAAAGCAGACTGCGGGTCGGCGTTCTAGTGCCCAGTAGCACAGGTGCGTAAATCGGTTGCCAGACAATACATGCAACTGATTCGCAAGACGGTAGATGTGTTGCTGATGGGCACCCGCCATCGCTGGCCCCCGACTGCGATCGGCGGTCAGAATACCCCTCAGCCGTCGAAATCAAGTCCAAAATCCGGAAACCCGTACGAGGTTTCCGAATTTGCCAGGACATCGTTGACAAGGCAGTTGGGCGAGAGTAGACCCAGAAAATAGCGCCGCGTAAGCGTGCCGACCGTCGACTCCTGCGGTGTGAGGGGCCTTTAGCCCTAGGCCCCGGAAAGCTGCGGTATGCCGACGGAAGCAGCAGTCAAAGCGGAAGAAACATTGATCCACGTTCTATGGATCAACGCGGGTCTGAGTTGCGACGGCGATTCGGTGGCGCTGACTGCCGCCACCCAGCCCAGTATCGAGGAGATTGCGCTAGGCGCCCTCCCCGGATTGCCCAAAATTGCCGTGCACTGGCCGCTGATCGACTTCGAGTGTGGCCCCAACGGTGGTGCCGACGATTTCCTTGAATGGTTCTTCAAGGCCGATCGCGGTGAGCTCGAACCGTTCGTGCTCGTCGTGGAAGGTTCGATTCCCAACGAGGCGCTCAAGAGCGAGGGCTATTGGTGCGGGTTCGGCAACAACCCGGCCACCGGGCAGCCGATGACCACCAGCGAGTGGCTCGACCGGCTGGCCCCCAAGGCAACCGCGATCGTCGCGGTGGGGACCTGCGCCACCTATGGCGGCATCCACGCGATGGCAGGCAACCCGACCGGCGCGATGGGCGTCCCCGATTACCTCGGCTGGGACTGGAAGAGCAAGGCCGGGATCCCGATCGTGTGCGTGCCGGGCTGCCCAATCCACCCGGACAACCTGTCGGAGACCCTGACCTACCTGCTGTACATGGCTACCGAGCAAGCGCCGATGATCCCCCTCGACGACGCGCTGCGGCCAAAGTGGTTGTTCGGCAACACCGTGCACGAGGGCTGCGACCGGGCCGGCTACTACGAGCAGGGTGACTTCGCCAGCGAGTACGGGTCGCCGAAATGCATTGTCAAACTTGGCTGTTGGGGCCCCGTGGTCAAATGCAACGTACCCAAACGCGGATGGTTGAATGGTATCGGTGGCTGTCCCAACGTCGGCGGCATCTGCATCGGGTGCACGATGCCCGGGTTCCCGGACAAGTTCATGCCGTTCATGGACGAGCCGCCGGGCGGCAAGGTTTCCACTACCGCATCAGGGCTGTACGGCGGGGTGATCCGCGGCCTGCGTCAGATCACCGGACGCACAGTGGACAAAGAGCCCAAGTGGCGACACAAGGGCGACAAACTGACCACGGGCGCACGCCGCACCTGGTAGGCGCGACGCGACATTAAAGCTGAAGATAGGGAGCTAACTTCGATGACAACGATCATCCCCGAGCCGTCCCACGCGAAGCGCGAGCCCGGCCAACTAGTCGAAATGGCATGGGACCCGATCACCCGGATCGTGGGCAGCCTGGGCATCTACACCAAGATCGACTTCGAGAACCGCGAAGTGGTCGAGTGTCATAGCACGTCGTCCATCTTCCGCGGGTACTCGTTGTTCATGCGCGGCAAGGATCCCCGCGACGCTCATTTCATCACCAGCCGCATCTGCGGTATCTGCGGTGACAACCACGCCACCTGTTCCTGCTACACGCAGAACATGGCCTACGGGGTCAAGCCGCCGCACCTGGGCGAGTGGATCGTCAACCTGGGCGAGGCCGCGGAATACATGTTCGACCACAACATCTTCCAGGAAAACCTGGTCGGCGTGGACTTCTGCGAAAAGATGGTCTCCGAAACAAATCCGGGTGTGCTGACCAAAGCGGAAAACACCGCAGCTCCGCACGCCGACGCACACGGCTACAAGACCGTCGCCGACATCATGCGGTCGCTCAACCCGTTCAGCGGTGAGTTCTACCGCGAGGCGTTGCAAGTCAGCCGGTATACCCGAGAGATGTTCTGCCTCATGGAGGGCAGGCATGTACACCCGTCCACGCTCTACCCCGGTGGGGTCGGCACGGTGGCAACCATTCAGTTGATGACCGACTACATGAGCCGGCTGATGCGCTATGTCGAGTTCATGAAGAAGGTCGTGCCCATGCACGACGACCTGTTCGACTTCTTCTACGAGGCAATCCCCGGATACGAGAAGGTCGGGTTGCGCCGCACCCTGTTGGGCTGTTGGGGCTCCTTCCAGGACCCCGAGGTGTGCAACTTCGAATACAAGGACATGGAGCGTTGGGGCAACGCGATGTTCGTCACACCGGGCGTCGTGGTCGACGGCAAGCTGGTCACCCACTCGCTGGTCGACATCAACCTGGGTCTCCGGATCCTTTTGGGCAGTTCGTATTACGACGACTGGAACGATCAGGAGATGTTCGTCAAGACCGACCCGTTGGGTAATCCGGTCGACCGGCGCCACCCGTGGAACCAGCACACCAACCCGCATCCGCAGAAGCGGGACATGGACGGTGGCAAGTACACCTGGGTGATGTCACCGCGCTGGTTCGATGGCAAGGACCATCTGGCGCTGGACACCGGCGGCGGTCCGCTGGCCCGGCTGTGGGCGACGGCGCTGGCCGGTTTGGTCGACATCGGCTACGTCAAGTCCACCGGTCATTCGGTGCAGATCAACCTGCCCAAGACCGTGCTCAAGGGCCCGGTCGAGTTCGAGTGGAAGATCCCGCAGCACGGGTCCAACACCATCGAGCGCGACCGGGCGCGGACCTACTTCCAGGCCTACGCCGCGGCTTGCGCTCTGTACTTCGCGGAGCAGGCTTTAGCGGAGATCCGCGCTGGGCGTACCAAGACGTGGGAGAAGTTCGAGGTGCCCAAGGAGGGCATCGGTTGCGGCTTCACCGAAGCGGTGCGCGGGGTGTTGAGCCACCACATGGTGATTCGGGACGGCAAGATCGCCAATTACCACCCGTACCCGCCTACTCCGTGGAATGCCAGCCCTCGCGACAGCTTCGGCACGCCGGGGCCCTACGAGGACGCGGTGCAGGGCCAGCCGATCTTCGAGGAGAACGACCGGGAGCACTTCAAGGGCATCGACATCATGCGCACGGTGCGCAGTTTCGACCCGTGCCTGCCCTGCGGTGTGCACATGTACCTGGGCAAGGGCAAGACACTGGAGCGGCTGCACTCGCCGACGCAAACGGCGACCGGGGAGTGATGCATGGCTGATCGCCCCGAGCAGTTGGAGGGGGACGCGCAGTGGCGCTCGGCAGGCGATCGGATCCAGACGCTGTTGGACGCGACGTCGGCCGGCGGCGCCGCCGCGCGTGAGCGTGCCGAGCAGCTGGTGCGCGAGGTCGTCGAGCTCTACGGCGCGGGCCTGTCGCGAATCCTCGCGACGGTCGGCGATCAGGCGAATCGGGGCATACTGGACCGCCTGGTGGCCGATGACCTGGTGGCCAGCCTGCTGCTGGTCCACGGTCTGCACCCGCACGACGTGCGTCGACGCGTTTCCGACGCACTCGAGCGCGTCCGGCCGTATCTAGGTTCGCACGGCGGCGATGTGCACCTGCTCGCCATCGTCGGCGACACCGTGCAGCTGCAGTTCGCCGGGAGCTGCAAGAGTTGCCCATCGTCGGCGGTGACGCTGGAATTAGCGGTCGAGGACGCGATTCGCGCTGCTGCGCCGGAGATTTCGTCGATCGAAGTGGCGGCGCCGGAATCCGCGGCCGGGGCGGGGCCGGCGGTGATCCCGGCGGAGTCGCTGCTCGCCCGGGTTCACGGCAGCGGCGGCAGCGGGGTGGCCTGGCATCCGGTGCCCGACCTGGCCGACCTGGCTCCCGGGGAGGTCGGCGGGTTCTCGGTCGCCGGCGCGGTGGTGCTGGCCTGCCGGGTTGGTGACCAGCTCTACGCCTACCGCGATCACTGCCCGGCCTGTGATGGATCGCTGGCGGGCGCGGCGCTGCACCGCCGGGCCACCGCCGCCGAGCCAGTGTTGAGGTGTCCGCGCTGTCACGCGCATTTCGATGTCGTGCACGCCGGGGCGGGTCTCGACGAGCTGAGCAATGGCGCCGAGCACCACTTCGATCCCATCCCGCTGCTAATGCGCGACGGCGTGCTGTCCCTGGCGGTGCCGGCCGAGCCGATGGGGGCGCCGGCATGACCACCCCTTACGACGTTCTGGCCCGCATTACCAGCAACCGGCGCGCGCCGCAGCCGGCCGGGCAGCGCTGCGAAATGTGCTCGGAGTCCATCGCCGACGAGCACCAGCACGTGGTGAATCTGGCCGGGCGGCAACTGATGTGCGTGTGCCGCGGCTGCTACCTGCTGTTCACCGACAGCCATGCGGAGCTGCGCTACCGCGCGGTGCCGGACCGCTACCTGTCGTTACCCGACTTCGCCCTTGATCGTCGGATCTGGGAAGCGTTGCAGATCCCGGTCGGCCTGGCGTTCTTCTTCCGCAATTCGGCGCTGGATCGCACCGTCGCGTTCTATCCGGGACCGGCCGGTGCGACCGAATCCGAACTCGACCTTGATGCCTGGCGCGCAATCAGCGTTGCCGAACCGAGGGTCGCTTTGATGGAGGATGACGTCGAGGCCCTGCTGGTCCGCGTACCTGACGACGACGGACAGCCCGAGTGCTACCTGGTCCCGATCGACGCCTGCTACGAGTTCGTCGGCGGACTGCGGACGCGCTGGCGTGGCTTCGACGGTGGCCAGGAGGCGCGCCAGTTCATCGACGAATTCTTCGCCACGATCGCCGAACGCAGCGTGGAGCAACGACTATGACGTCGTTCACCGTTGTCGACGTAGCTCCCGAGCCCTATGCGGTCACACCGGTGCTGACCGCCCGCATCGGCGTCACGGTACCCGGCGAGCAGCCGGTGCATGCGATCGCGCTGCGATGCCAGGTGCGTATCGATCCGTTGCGGCGCGGCTACTCTGACGAAGAGGCCGCCGGACTGACCGACCTGTTCGGACCGCGGGAACGGTGGGCGACCACCCAGCACACATTCCTGTGGCAGCACTGCGCGGCGATGGTCGCAGGATTCACCGCCAGCACCGACGTCGCACTCGGGTTGGAATGCACCTATGACTTCGAAGTGACGGCAGCGAAGTATCTGCACGCCTTGCGCGACGGTGTGATACCGCTGCAGTTCCTTTTCAGCGGAACGGTTTTCATGGCGGGCCAGCGTGGGTTTTCGGTCCAGCAGGTACCGTGGGATTGCGAGGACCGCTACGACATGCCGGTGTCGGTGTGGCGGGACCTGATCCAGCAGCACTACCCCAACAGCGGATGGGTACGCCTGGACCACGACACGCTGGCAGCGCTGAACGCATACAAGTCCGCGCGCGGACTGTTAGGCCTCGACGACGCCGTGACCGAACTGCTGGCTCAGGCGCACGAGGAGGTCCGATGAGCGCCAACTGGGACCGGGCCCGAACCATCGCCGACGCTGTGCTTTACGAGGGCTATCTGCTCTACCCGTATCGCGCATCGTCGCGCAAGAACCAAACCCGCTGGCAATTCGGTGTTTTAGGTCCTCCCGGGGCAGCTGAGGCGGGTATCGGCGAGGACGACAGTCTCTCGGCGCAATTCCTGGTCGACGGTGCCGATGGCATCACGCTGGTCGTGCGCTTCCTGCAGTTGCAGCACCGCGCCGTCGAACGCGATACCGGCGAGCGGCGCTACCAGCCGGTGGATGAACTGACCACGCCGTCTGGGTCATGGCTGAGCTGGGACGAAGCCGTGGAAGTTGAATTGCCCTTTGGACCCTTCGATTTTGCCGACCCGGTCAGGCTGTGGACGCTGCCGGTGACCGCGCCCGCCGGCCGCGACGTCGAACTGCTCGACGGTGGCAGGCTGGTGCGAACCACAGAGAGCATCGACGGTGAGCTAACCGTAAGCGTTGAACCCGACAGGTCTGTCAGCGGCCTGAACCGGGTCGGCGTCACGGTTCGCAATACCGTCACCAGTGTCGGGGATACCGACAAAGATTGGGCCATCGCCAGATCATTGATCGGCACCCACATCATCGCAGAAGTCGTTGGCGGTGAGTTCGTTTCGCTGCTGGATCCCCCAGATCACGCTGCGGCTGCGGTGGCAGGCTGTCGTCAGCACCGATGCTTCCCGGTGCTGGCGGGTCCGCCCGACGAGACCGATCTGCTGTTGGTGTCGCCGATCATTCTCTACGACCATCCCGAGATCGCCGAACAAAGCGAGGGTGCGCTCTACGACTCCACCGAGATCGATGAGATCCTGACCCTGCGCGTGATGACGATGACCGACGAGGAGAAGGCCCAGGCGCGGGCCACTGATCCGCTGGCCGCGCAGATCATCGACCGTTGCGATGCGATGTCGCCCGAGGCGATGCAGCGCCTGCACGGTGTGCTGCGCGATCCGCACGTCGGCGAGCCAAGCCTGATCCCGGAAGTACCCGACGGCGTGCAGTGGTGGGACCCACTGGCCGACAACGCTGTTCGCCCGGACATCGACGCGGTCCTGGTCAATGGCGTACCGGTGTCGCGGGGCAGCCGGGTGCGGTTACATCCCGGCCGCCGCGCCGACGCGCAAGACCTATTCTTCTCGGGCAAGACGGCTCGTGTCACCTCCGTGCACGAAGACGTCGACGGCAATCAGCACGTGGGGGTGGTCGTCGAAGACGACCCGGCAGCCGAGCTGCACGACTGGTATGGCCGCTATCTGTACTTCGCGCCCGACGAAGTCGAACCGATCGAAACACAAACACCGGCACGGAAAGGAAATTGACATGGAGATCGTAGGGTGGGTGTTCATCGTCATCCTTGGGCTGATCGTGTTCTCGGCCGTAGTGATGGGCCTGGTGTCACTACCAGATGCCCGGCGCTACTTGAAGATGCGGCACATGTAGCGGATTCGACGGCGGCTCTATGGCATCCCGCATCCTGATAGCCGGCATCGGCAATATCTTCCTCGGCGACGACGGCTTCGGTCCCGAGGTGCTGCGTCACGTCTGTGACCGGCTTGACGGCGCAGAAGACTCAGCGGAATTACGCGTCACCGACTATGGCATCGGGGGTATGCATCTGGCCTACGACTTGCTCGACGACTGGGATGCGCTGGTGCTCGTCGATGCGATTCCGGACCGGGGCTCGCCCGGCACGCTGCACGTGTTCGAGGCCGACCATGGATCACCCGAATCTCCTGCGGGTTTGGACGCGCACGGCATGGACCCGGCCACCGTGTTCGCGAGTCTTCGCGCCTTAGGTGGGGCGCCTCCGCGAACGATCGTGGTGGGGTGTGAGGTTGCCGACGTCGACGACAGGATGAGCCTGAGCGAGGCGGTTCACGCGGCAGTACCGGAAGCAGTGCGCGCTGTCGAGTCTGCCGTCGCGATGTTGCGCGCTGAAGACCACGCTCGGGTAGGAGAGGTTTGACAGATGTGTCTGGGAATCCCCGGCCAAGTCGTCCGGATGCTCGACGGCTACAACGACCAGGTCGCGCTCGTGGACGTCGCGGGTGAAAACCGCAAGGTCAACGTCGGCATGCTGCCGGAAGAGACGTTCGCTCCGGGCGACTGGGTGATCATCCACATGGGCTTCGTGGTGGAGAAGACCGACAAAGCCGGTGCCGACGAGGCAATGGCCGGCCTGGAGCTGATGCGCTCTGGCCGCAGCGAGCCGGATGACATCGGCTGATCTGGATTTGGGCGAATCGACGTCCAGGTCGCTGCAACGACGTAGCGTTCGTGCCAGCTGGCAGACGCCATGCTCATTCTCATTCGGCTGAGGTGATCGCAATGACTACAGACACAGCGAACAAGGCCAGCCCGCCAAAAGCGGATGCTCCGCATGAGGTCGTGGTTACCTGCCCGGCGACCGGAAAGGTAGTGGGCAGTGTCCCGGTGGCGACATCCGTTGAGGTCGAGGCAGCGGCGGCCCGGTTGCGGGCGGCCCAGCCCGCGTGGCAGCAACTGGGCGTCAAGGGCCGCGCACGATGGCTGGGCAACTGGCGCGACTGGTTGATCGACCACACCGACGAGCTGTTGACAGTGCTCCAACTGGAAACGGGAAAGTCCTGGGGCGACACCTGCGTGGAGATCGCCGGCGTGCAGATCATCAATTACTGGATCGACCACGCGGACGAATTTCTCGCCGACGAGCCAGTTCGCCCGTACGGCGCCGCCAACGCGGCCAAGAAGCTGACGATTGTCTACGAACCCTATCCGCTCGTCGGAATGATCACCCCGTGGAACGGCCCGCTGTCGGTGCCGCTGCTCGACATTCCCGCGGCGTTGATGGCCGGTTGCGCCGTGCTGTCCAAGCCCTCGGAGTTCACCCCGCTGGTGTGGCAGATGGCCGTCGATGGGTGGAAGCAGATCGGCGCGCCCGATGTTCTCGACGCAGTGTTCGGCTTCGGTCAAACCGGTGCAGCGTTAGTCGATCTGGTGGACTATGTGATGTTCACCGGCTCGGTTAATACCGGGCGCCGCATCGCGGTCGCGGCCGCGCAGCGACTGATCCCATGCAGCCTGGAGCTCGGCGGCAAAGACGCGATGATCGTCTGCGCAGACGCCGACCTCGACCGGGCCGCCGATGGCGCAGTATGGGGCGCATTCGCCTACACCGGCCAAGTCTGCATCTCGGTGGAGCGGGTTTATGTCGAGGAACCGGTGTACGACGAGTTCGTCACCAAGGTGGTGGCCAAAACCGCACTGCTGCGCCAGGGCATGGACGCCGAGCACGACTATTCCTGCGACGTCGGGTCGATGACCACCGCGCAGCAACTCGCCATCGTGTCCGGCCACGTCGACGATGCCGTCAGCAAGGGCGCCAGGGTTCTGGTGGGGGGCCAGTCGCGTGACTCCACCACTGAGGGGCTGTTTTACCAGCCGACGGTGCTGGTCGATGTCGACCACGACATGAAATGCATGACCGAGGAGACCTTTGGCCCGACCTTGCCAGTGATGAAGGTCCGCGACGCTGTCGAAGCGATCGAGAAGGCCAACGACTCCGAGTTGGGGTTGTCCGGCAGCGTGTGGACGCGGGACAAGAACAAGGCGCTGGCATTGGCGCGTCAGATGAACACCGGATCGGTGAACATCAACAACGTCGTCGCCAGCGTCTTCCAGTTCCCGCTACCGATGGAGGGCTGGAAGGAATCGGGCCTGGGTTCCCGCTCCGGCGGGGCCGACGGAATCCGTAAGTACTGCCGCACCAAAAGCATTGTGGCCGAGCGGGTTACGATGAAGAAGGAACCGCTCTGGTATCCCTATACCCGCAGGAAGGGCAAGACGATTGCAGCGATGGTCCGGATGATGTCGGCCAGGGATTGGCGGCGACGACTCGGACGGTAGCGCCAGGCTACAGCCACCACGACGCGGCGGCGTCCAGGTGACGGCGGGTGCGGTGACGGGCGAGGCTGTCGTCGCCCGCGTCGATCGCCTCGATGATGCGCAGATGGGCACGTTGCACATCCGCGAGGTCGTCGTGGCTCGCAATCGGCCGCTCGGTACTGGCCCAGTGCCCGCGGAACAGCTCGACGAGTATCCGCAGGAACAACTCCAGCACCGCGCTACCGGCCAGCTGAGCCAATCCGGTGTGGAACAGGAACTCTTGCATACCCGCGTTGCCCGGATCATCATCGGCTTCTTCGACGGTCAGCCGGTGGGTGTCGAGAAAGGCGCGCACCTCGGGCGCTTCGCGGCGTTTGACCACCCTTGCGACGTTGTCGATCTCGATCGCGTCGCGCACCAACCGTAGGTCTTCGCCGCGCGGCTTGCGGTATTGCAGATACAGCGCAATGGTGTCAATGCTGGCCTGCGCCTGGGGTTCTGCCACCACCAGGCCGCCGCCTGGTCCTCGACGCATCCTCGCAACCGCATGGTATTCCAGCAACCGCACCGCTTCTCGGAACACCGACCGGCTGACTTGATACCGTTTTAGTAGCGCGACTTCGGTACCGAAGACCTCTCCAATCTGACGACCACTGGTGGCGATATCTTCTCGGATGGCGGTCGCTAACACCTCGGCGAGCTTGCCGTGCGGCGCCTGGCGGTCCAGTTCGCGCCGCTTGTCCGTCGGGGCCGGGGACTGGTGGCCTTGCAGCCACGCCGTCACCGACTCCGCGTGGCGTTCGCTGAGTGTCTTGGCCCGCGCCGAATCGCCCCCGGTGACTGCCGCGACAATCTCGCAGTGTTCCCGGTGCCGCCACCCGATCGCTGCGAGCGCATCACGCGCTGAGTCCAACCGCGAATCCTGGGCATAACGGACAGTCAATCGCATCAGGATGTCGATAAACAGTTGCAGGACAGGGTTTTGGGACAGCTCGGCCAGTGCTGCATGAAACTCGTCGCGGTGTTCGGCGCGCAGCACAGCACGTAACCGGTCAATTCCTGCTTCGTCGATTCGTTCGGCGGCAAGCGATGCCGCCAACGGCTCCAGCAACAGACGGGCATCCAGCAGATCAGTGGTCGTGGTGCCCAGGTATTCCAGATAGATGATGATGGCGTGCGTCGCCGCTGCGGCGTCGGGCTCGCAGACCAACAGGCCGCCGTTGGGCCCACGACGCATGCGCGCGACCCGGTGGTGCTCGACGAGCCGAACAGCTTCCCGCAGCACCGATCGACTGACCCGGTAACGCTGTTGCAGCGCCCGCTCGGAACCCAGCGATTGACCGACCGGCCAGCCGCGCCGAATGATGTCAGCCTCGATGCGCCGAGCGATCTGCGAAGCTCGCTTATCGGACCCGTGTTCGGGGCGAACTTGCACGCTCAATTGCACGCTCGCACAGCGTCACTCAACACGTCAGCAGCATGCATCCGGCGATCGGGCCGCCGCCTACGGCGGCCACCGCGACTTCCGGCCGGCGGGGCACCTGCCGCTCCCCCGCCTCCCCGCGCAACTGCAGGCAGGTCTCGTGCAGCAGCCAGTAACCGTGCATGCGGCCGGCTGAAAGTTGGCCGCCATAGGTATTTAGCGGCATCGTGCCGTCGCGGGCGATCCGCTCGGCACCCTCCACGAATGGGCCGGCTTCGCCGTCAGCGCAGATGCCCAGCGCTTCTAGCCAAGCGAACGTAAGAAAAGTGAACCCGTCGTAGAGTTCTGCGAGGTTCAGATCGGCCGGTGTTAGGTCGGTGCGCGACCACATCTGCGCTGCTGCGTCGGCCGAGGCCATCCTCGGATAGTCGGCCCGATGAAACCAGCCGCCGGCGCCGTCCGTGCCCCCGATCGCCTCCACCTTGACCGCCCGATGCGGACAGTCTTTGGCGTAGCCGGCGCCCGACACCACCACCGCAACCGATCCATCAATTGGCACGTCGCAGTCCAGTAGCCCGAACGGAGCGGAAACTGGACGGGCGGCCAGATAGTCATCCATGGTTATCGGATCCCGATACACTGCAAGGGGATTCAAGGCTGCATTGCGCCTGCTGTTAATCGCCAGCCAACCCAGTTGCTCCTTGGTGGTGCCGTACAGCTCCATGTGCCGGCGGCAGTTCAGCGCCAGCCAGTTCGCTGCGGAGTATGCGTGCGCGGCAACCAGATCGTTGACATCGTCCATCGGGCCGACGGCGGGTGGCTCCGCGCCCTCCGGTGTCTCGAACATCCGCGCGAGCGGCGGTGCGGGCGCATTCTCGTCCTGCTTCACCGGAACCGTGCCGCCCAGCATTTGGATCGTCCGGTAGATGACGACGTGTCGCGCGTGACCCTCGGATACCGCACGGCATGCCGACATCACTGGACTCAGCAGACCGCCGGTGCCGAACCCTGAACCGCAGTCGGACGCCTCGATGTGCAGAGCGGCGAGGACTTCGGCTGCGGGGGTGTCGCCCAGGGTGGCGATGCCATCGATGTCCACGGCAGCCAGACCGGCGTCGTCAATAGCGGCCCGAACCGCTTCCATGGTGAGATCCAGCCCGGGAATGCCGGTGCGACGGCCGATTCGCGAGATACCGATGCCGGAAATGATCGCGTCTTTTTCGAAGTAGCTCATCTGCGCCGTCCATTAGACCAAGCCAAGGCAATTGAGTGTACTGTATTGCCCGTGTCGACCGAGGCGACGTCCCGGCTGCTCATCGAGCATTGCGATAGTTGCGCACACTGGGTGCATCCTGCTGCCGGCAAGTGCCGCGACTGCGGCGGCCCGCTGGTCGCACGGCCGGTATCGGGTCGGGGCACCGTATTCACCTACACGGTCAACTACCACGCCTTCAACCCGGAGCTTCCGACCCCTTATGTGATCGCCATCGTCGAGCTCGTCGAGCAGAGCGGACTACGGGTCGCGGCGAACATCGTTGACTGCGAGCCTGATTCAGTGGCGTGCGGGATGCACGTCGAGGCGCTGCCGGAGCCTGGCGCCGGCGGCGCACCACGCTTCGCACCCGCCTAAGGCTGCGCGAGCAGACGCAAGATCGCCCAAAATCTTGGCTTTTTGGGCGATTTTGCGTCTGCTCGCCACACTGTTTGGGCTAGTTGATCAGCGCTTGCGCGCGGTGACCAGCAAGTACTCCCACTGCATCGTCGACGAACCAGCCAAACATCGGTCGCCCAGTTCAGCCAGGTCGACGTCGAGCGCTGTGACCCGGTCCGGCTCGCTCGCGATACCGCGATACGCCGAGATGGTCGGCCCGTAATGGGCTTTGAAGAAGTCGCGGAACGCCGCGCCGTCGGCAAATCGGTCCACTCTCAGCGCCCGGTGTTGCGCAGTGAAGTCGGTGATGTCATCCCCCAGCAGACCGCGCACGTAATCTGCGCTGCCCCACTTGGGCGGTGGCAGCAGACCGGGCGGTGGCGCCGGCACGTAGGGCTTCATCGTCGCGAACATCTGGCCGACGAAGCCTTCTGGCGTCCAATTGATCAGCCCGATCGTCCCGCCGGGCCGGCAGACCCGGACCAACTCGTTGGCCGCGCGTTGATGGTGCGGGGCGAACATCACCCCGACGCAGGAGAGCACCGCGTCGAACGCATCGCCGTCGAACGGCAACGCTTCGGCGTTGGCTTCAAGCCATCGCAGCTCGACGCCCCGAGTCTGGGCCAGCGCGGCCCCGCGCTCCAGCAGGTCCGGGACCAGGTCGCTGGCAATCACATTCGCACCGGTCAGCGCGGCGGGGATCGCTGCGTTGCCTGCCCCGGCGGCGACGTCGAGCACCCGGTCACCCGCACCGATCCGGCACGCCTCGACCAGCACCGGACCCAGCGGTGACACCAGTTCGGTCGCCACCGCGGGGTAGTCGCCGAGCGCCCACAGCGCGCGGTGCTTGCTTTCGAGTCCGTGATCAACGGTCGTCATTTCACTCGCCCTTCCTCGAGAATCGCCACAATCGTCCGGCCTGACGGAGAACCGTCTCCAGTGTCAGATCTGAATCCACGGTGGTTCACGATCTGTACTAGTCAATTCGGCTGCCAAAAGGTCTACTGGATGTACCGGTAGCGAAGGGTTTTGGAAAATGTCGACATATGGCCAGTTCTGTCCGGTCGCCAAGGCGATGGAGCTGCTCGATGAACGATGGACACTGCTCGTGGTGCATGAATTACTGCGCGGCAGTGTGCATTTCAACGACCTCCGGCGTGGGCTGCCGAAAATGTCCCCCGCACTGTTATCCAAACGGCTCAAGTCGCTGTCTCGCGCAGGTGTCGTCGAACGCACCGAGATCGATGGCCGTACCTCGTATTCGCTGACGCCGTGCGGTCAGGAACTCACAGGAGTTGTGGATGCGCTCGGCGCGTGGGGAATTCGCTGGATAGCTGAACTCGGCGACGACGACCTGGATCCGCACCTATTGATGTGGGATATCCGCCGGACGATTTCCGTTGATGCGTGGCCACGGGCGCGTACTGTAGTCGCGTTTCACCTGACCGGAGTGGCCCGCAAGGCTGCTCGGTGGTGGCTGATGGTGTCGGAGGGAGTGCCCGACGTGTGCGATTTCGACCCCGGTTACGAAGTGGCCGCCACCGTCGAGGCCAGCCTGCTCACCCTGACCCAGATCTGGCGCGGCGACCTGTCGTGGTCGCGCGCGATGCTCACCGGCAACGTCACCATCCACGGAGCCGCGGACGCTCGCCGGACAGTGCCGATCTGGCTCGGCCAGTCGCTCGCGGCCGCGGTCCCCCGCCCGGCCTAATTGATCAACGGGTCACGCGGCATACCGAGGATCCGCTCGGCGATCTGATTGCGGGTGACTTCCGAGGTTCCGCCGGCGATCGCCATGCCCCGCGCGCCCATCACCATCCGGCCGGCCAACGCACCGGGCCCATCGGTCAGCGCGACTTCGGGTCCCAGCAGGGCCGCCGAGATCGCCGCGCCCTCCACCATGTGGTCGGCCAGTTTCAGCTTGGTGATGTTGCCTTCCGGGCCCGGGCCCACACCTTCGACGCTGCGCGCGACCCGACGCAGATTCAGCAATCGCAACGCATGATCTTCGGCCAGGTAGTACCCGATCCGAATTTGGGCACCCGCCAATTGATCCGCGCGCTGTTCGACCAGCTGCATCAGCGCTCCCGCCACGCCCTCGTAGTACGCCCCGCTGCCGCCGATGCTGACGCGTTCGTTGCCCAGTGTGGCCCGGGCGACCGTCCATCCGGTGTTGGGTTCGCCGACGACGTCCTCGTCGGGCACGAAGAGGTCGTTGAAGAACACCTCGTTGAAGTCCGAGCCGCCGGTGATCTGCCGCAACGGCCGCACCTCAACCTCGGGCGCCTTCATGTCGATGATCACCGTCGTGATACCGGCGTGCTTAGGGGCCTCTGGGTCGGTGCGCACCGTGGCCAGTCCGCGGGCGCAGTAGTGGGCACCGCTGGTCCACACCTTCTGCCCGTTGATCTTCCAGCCGCCATCCACCCGGGTGGCACGGGTCTTGATGGACGCCGCGTCAGAGCCGGCGTCGGGCTCGGAGAACAATTGGCACCAGATCTCCTCTTTGCGCAGCGCCTTCTCGACGAACCTTTCGATCTGCCAAGGCGTTCCGTGTTGGATGAGGGTCAGGATCACCCAGCTGGTGATCCCGTAGTCGGGCTTTTTGATGCCGGCCGCGCGAAATTCCTCCTCGATCACCAACTGCTCGACTGCGTCGGCGCCGCGCCCCCATGGCTTGGGCCAGTGCGGCATGACGTAGCCCGTCTCGATCAGCTTGCCGCGCTGCTCGGCCTTGTCCAGGGCGGCGATCTCGACGGCGTCGGCGTGGATGGTGGTCCGTAGCTCCTCGGCTTCGGGCGGCAGATCCAGGCTGTTCTCGCGGATAGCGCCGGCCGCGGTGCGGTCGAACACGTCGCGGGCCGGCGCGTCGCCGCCGAATAATGCCGAGATCACCAGCGCCCGGCGCAGATGCAGGTGCGCGTCATGCTCCCAGGTGAAACCGATTCCGCCGTGCACCTGGATGTTCAGCTCGGCGTTGCGCGTATAGGCGGGGAAGGCGAGCGTCGCCGCGACTGCGGCGGCCAGTCGGAATTGCGCTTCACCCTCCCCAGGGGACTCTTCGGCAGCGCGCGACGCGTCCCACACCGCGGCGATCGCCGACTCGCAGCCCACCAGCATGTTCGCGCAGTGGTGTTTGACCGCCTGGAAAGTGGCGATGGTGCGGCCGAATTGCTGACGCACCTTGGCGTAGTCGACTGCGGCATCGACACAGTCCGACGCCCCGCCGGCCGCCTCGGCGGCCACCAGTGTTCGGGCACGGGCCAGCGCCGATTCCCGGGCCCCCGGTAGCAGGTCATGTTCGGCGACGCTGACTTTCTGGAGCTTGACCCGTCCGGAACGGCGGGCCGGGTCCAGGTTCTCGGGTACGTCGATCGTCAGCCCCGCAACGTCGCGTTCGAGCAGCAAGACGTCGTCGCCGGCGGCGATCAGCAGCAGATCCGCCTGTCCGGCGCCGAAGACGATGCCCGCGTCGCCGGTGGCTGTTGGCCCGTCGACCGTGACCCCGCCGCCTCCTAGACCCACCCCAGCGGTCACCGTGCCATTCAGAAGACCGGGCAGCAGCCGGGCCTTCTGCTCGGCAGTGCCATTGGCGGCGATCACCGCCGAGGCGATCACGGTCGGCACGAACGGCCCCGGTGCGACTGCCCGGCCGAGTTCCTCGATCACTACCACCAGTTCGGGCAGGCCGTATCCCGAGCCGCCGTATTCCACGTCGATGTGCAGACCGAGCCAGCCCAGTTCGACGAGGTCATGCCAGAACGGCGGGCGGGCCTCCCCTGCCGCGTCCAGTAGCGACCGCGCAGCCCAGCGGGCCTTCTGCGAGGTGAGAAACGCGCGGGCCACCTCGGCGAGTTCGCGATGGTCGTCGGACAGTGCGATACCCATTCGAGGGCCTCCTCGTCAATGCGGGTGCCGTAGGCCGCGAAAGAGAAGCTACGGCTGTTGCCTGGCTTGAGATCACGACCATGACTTCTGCCTCGCGACTACGACTTTACTTGGGGGCGAAGCGCTGCCCGGCGTCCAGCCGCAGGCACTGGCCGTTCAGCATCGGGTTGTCGACGATGGCCGCGACCAGCTTGGCGTACTCCTCGGGACGGCCTAAGCGTTTGGGGAAAGCCGCGTCCTTGGTCAGCGCGGTGGCGTACTCGTCCGGGATGCCCTTGGTCAATCCGGTCGCGAACAAGCTTGGCGCAATGGCCAATACCCGGATGCCCAGCGAACCAAGATCGCGTGCCATGGTCAGGCACATGCCTGCGATGCCCGCTTTGGCCGCGGTGTAGGCGACCTGACCGATCTGGCCCTCGAACGCCGCGATCGACGCGGTGTTGATGATGACGCCGCGTTCCTCATCTTCCGGTTCGTTTCTGCTCATGTGGTCCGCCGCCAGCCGGCTGATGTTGAACGTGGCGATGAGGTTGAGGTCGATCACCGACTGGAAGGATTCGAGGTCGTGCGGACCGGATTTCGACATCGTCCGCTTGGCGATGCCACCGCCGGCCGTCGTCACCGTGACGTGCAGGCCGCCGAGAGCCTCGACTGCGGCCTGCAGGGTCTGTTCGGTGCCGGCGAAATCGGTGACGTCCACCGGATAGAACTCGCCGCCGATGCCGGCGGCGACGTCCTTGCCGTCGGAGCCTTCACGATCCAGCACCGCCACACTCGCCCCACGGGCGGCCAGCAGCTCGGCGCTAGCCCGGCCCATACCCGAGGCGCCGCCGATGACGACCACCTTCTTGCCGTTGATCTCCATCCAAACCTCCTAGTTTCGTTGCCAGCACGTTATCGCGGCCGTGCGTGACGTTGTCGGTCAGGCGTGTAAAGGTGAGCTGTGCTGCTGATCGACGTCGCGACGACCTCGGCCGAAGTGGGTGGTTCGGCTTCGCGGCTGGCCAAAATCGCGCGCATCGCCGAGCTGCTCAGCCAGGCCAAATCCGATCCCAAGCTAGTGGCGATTGTCGTGTCGTGGCTCTCCGGTGAGCTGCCGCAACGCCAAATCGGTGTCGGCTGGGCGGCTTTGCGGTCGCTGCCGCCCGCCGCGGCGCAGCCGCGCTTGACGGTCATCGGCGTCGACGCCGCCTTCGCCACGATCGGCGCGGTATCGGGCAAGGGCTCGCAGGCCCGCCGCGGCGAGCTGGTCGCCGAATTGTTCTGCTCCGCAACCGAAACCGAGCAGACATTTCTGCGTCGGCTGCTGACCGGGGAGCTGCGCCAAGGCGCGCTGGCCGGTGTGATGGCCGATGCAGTAGCCGCCGCTGCGCAGATCCCCGCGGCCGCGGTACGGCGCGCGGCAATGTTGGGCGGGGATCTGCCCTCAGTCGCCGCGGCAGGCCTGACCGGTGGAACGGTGGCGCTGGACACCTTCACCCTGCGAGTGGGCCGGCCGGTCGGCCCGATGCTGGCGCAAACCGCCGCCGGCGTAACCGAAGCGCTCGAAAAGCTCGGCGGCACAGCTATTTTCGAGGCAAAGCTGGACGGCGCACGGGTGCAGGTGCATCGGGAGGGCGATCAGGTCGCCGTGTACACCCGTAGTCTCGACGACGTCACCGCCCGGCTGCCCGAGGTGGTGGAGGCCGCCCTGGCGTTACCGGTGGCCGACGTGATCGCCGACGGGGAGGCGATCGCGTTACGTCCCGACGGCAGGCCCCAGCCCTTCCAGGTCACCGGGTCGCGATTTGGCCGATCCGTCGATGTTGCGGCCGCCCGCGCAGCACAGCCACTGTCGGTGTTCTTCTTTGACATCTTGCACCGCGACGGCGTCGACCTGCTCGATGCACCGGCCAGTGAACGGACCGCGGTACTCGACGACATCGCCCCGCGGCACCACCGGGTCGATCGGCTGGTCACCTCGGATCCGGCCGCGGCCGCCGAGTTCCTGGCCGCGACGCTGGCCGCCGGCCACGAGGGTGTGATGGCCAAGTCGCCGACCGCGCGCTACGAGGCCGGTCGGCGCGGCGCCGGCTGGCTGAAGGTCAAACCGGTACACACCCTGGACCTGGTGGTGCTGGCCGTCGAGTGGGGTTCGGGACGACGTCGCGGGAAGCTGTCCAATATTCATCTGGGCGCCCGCGACCCAGTCACCGGTGGCTTTGTGATGCTGGGCAAAACCTTCAAGGGCATGACCGACGCGATGTTGGACTGGCAGACCGCGAGGTTTCACGAGCTGGCGGTGGGTGGCACCGACGGCTACGTCGTGCAGCTCCGGCCCGAGCAGGTGGTGGAGGTGGCGTTCGACGGCGTGCAACAGTCGTCGCGCTACCCGGGCGGTTTGGCGCTGCGATTCGCCCGGGTACTGCGCTACCGCGACGACAAGGGCCCGGACCAGGCCGACACCATCGACACCGTGCGTGCGCTGCAGGCGTATTAAGCTGAGCGACGGCCCGTTTACCGTGACGACATGACGCGTTAAACGGGCATCACCTGATTGTGGTCGCGTAGGTGCCGCTGAAGTGGCGAGTCATGGAGGGAGGCGCCGTGTCAGCACCACCGCACGACACGGCGGCCTCCGAAGCGCATCAGGGGCGCCCGCGCCGCACCCAAACCGACGCTGACCTGCCGACCGGGACTATCGGCGATGGCGATACACCACGGAGGGCGGCGCGCGGTGCTGCTAACAACTCGGTCGTGGGCGTTGACATAGCGACGCGCGAGACCCGTGGCCGTTGGCTTACCTATGCGCGCCGGCTGGCGGTCACCACCTGGGCTGTTGTCGTGGTCTACCGAACCGTGACCGAGGGGCTCGCCTTCAATCGCGAACTGGTGCTGCTCTACATCGCCACCGGGCTGATCGCCGCGAGCATCGGTCGGGGTCGCAAGGTATTCGCAGTCGTCCGCGATTGGTTGCCGTTCGCGCTTTTTCTGCTGCTCTATGACCTGAGCCGGGGAGCGACAGCGCTGCTCGGCGCGCCGACGCTGTGGAACTTTCAGCCTGAGGCCGACCGGTGGCTGTTCTTCGGGACCATCCCGACGGTGTGGTTGCAGGAGCGCATCAAGATGCCGCAACCGCCGTGGTGGGAAGTGATCATCAGCAGCATCTACATGTCGTTTTTCATCCTGCCCTATGTGGTCGCCGGAGTGCTTTGGCTGCGCAACCGCTGCGATTGGGCAGCGTTTGTCCGGCGCTTTGTCGCGTTGTGCTTCGGCGCGCTCGTCGTCTACGTCGTTCTGCCGGCGGCGCCGCCGTGGGCAGAAGCTCGGTGCACCCCAGCCGACGTCGTCGGCGGCCCATCCAATCCGCGCTGCATGTTCAAAAGTCCCGCGGGTGTTCACGACGGTGGGCTGCTGGGCGCGATGCACACAAGCCAGCCGGGTGCGCACCTCTTCGTTGAGCGGATCTCCACCCGCGGCTATGGAACGCTGCATCTGCAGTCGGCTGGCGCGCTGGTCAACTCGCAACAATTCAGCGTGAATCTGGTCGCGGCGATCCCGTCTCTGCATGCCGCATTGACCGCGATGATCTCGGTGTTTCTGTGGCGCCGTGTCAAGGCCAGGTGGCGCCCGCTGTTGGTGGCTTATCCGCTGGCCATGGCCTTCGTGTTGGTGTACTCCGCCGAGCACTTCGTGGTTGACATCCTGCTGGGCTGGGCATTCGCAGCGGTCGTGCTGCTCATCATCGGTCGTGTTGAGTCGGCATGGGCCCGGCACCGCGCGTCGAAGTCAGCTCTCGCTGAACTGGCTGAGCCAGCCGGCGATCTTGGTGGCGGCTTCACCGTAGAAGGTGCGGTAGACGCGGTCGGCGACGTAGCCGATGTGGGGGCTGGCCACCACGTTGTCCAGCGAGCGCAGCGGATGCCCGGCCGGCAACGGCTCGGTTCCGAAGACGTCGAGGCCGGCCCCGGCGAGTCGATGCGACCGCAAGGCGTCGATGAGAGCGGTCTCGTCGACGATTTGGCCGCGGGATGTATTGACTAGCAACGCATTCGGTTTCATCAGTCCCAATTCGACGGCGCCTACCAGACCGCGGGTCCGCTCGCTGAGCACCAAATGGATGGTCAATACGTCGGCGCGGCTGAACAATTCGTCTTTCGACACGTAGCTCGCCCCGGATTGGTCGGCGGCCTGCGGTGTCAGGTTCGTGCTCCACGCGATGACGTCCATTCCGAACGCCTTTCCGACCCGCGCCACGCGGGTTCCGATCCGCCCCAATCCCAGCACACCCAGCACCGCGCCGCCCAGTTGGCGCCCGACCGACGTCTGCCATCCATCGCCTCGCACTGACAAGCACTCGTCGACGAGCCGGCGCGCTGTGGCAAGGATCAGCGCCCAGGTCAGTTCGACCGTCGACTCCACGTAGCCGCCGGTGGCGCTGACGTAGATGCCGTGTTCTTTGGCGGCTTCGACGTCGACCGAAGCGTTGAACGGTCCGGTTGAGGCGATCATCTTCAGCCGAGGCAGACGCTCGATGAGGGTGCGCGGCAACGGGGTGCGCTCACGCATCACGCAGACCACGTCGAACGGCGCCAGCCGCTCGACCACGGCGCCCTGATCGGCGAGATGATCGTTGAAGACCGTGATGTCGGCGTGCGCCGCGACCTCCGACCAGTCGGCCATGCTCAACGCGACATTCTGGTAGTCATCGAGGATCGCGACCCGCATTGTGCCAATCTCCCACACCTGGTTTGAACGGCTCACCGGCTGGGTATCGGCACAGCAGTGACTACGAGTTACGGAACAGGGGAGTATAGGCGATGGGCGCCCACCAAAAACTGACCAACAAGATCGACGATGCCGCTGGCAAGGCCAAAGAGGCCGTCGGCAGGGTCACCCGCGATGAGGACATCCGGGTCGAGGGCAAGCTCGACCAGGCGAAAGCCAGTCTCAAAGACGCGGGCGAGAAAGTGAAGGACGCCTTCAAGAAGTAGCCCACAACGAGCTAGCAGGAAAAGGACGGCCACCGGAGGCAGCGAACCCGGTGGCCTTCCGCTGTCTAGACCGTGCGTGTCGTCGGCGGCACCGTCAAGACGCAATCCAGTGCTCGCCCGAGGCATCACTGTCCGGCGGCTCGTTGACGCCAAATATGAACGGCGCGAACACGATTTCGCGGCCGTCGGGATCGCGGTAGGTGACGGCGCCGGTCGCGGTCCAATACGGATGGGACTCCACGGCCTGTATGCCCGCCGCCGAAAGCCGCGCCGTTGCCTGTTGCTGGGCCGCTGCATTGGGAAAGTACAGACACAGCTGCTCATGCGAGTCCACTGCCACAGCTGCTTCGGACTTGACGATCTCGAAAGTCAACGAGGATCCGGGCAGCCCGAAGATCGCACCGGTGCTGCCATAGCTATCGCCGAATGTGGCGCACAGCGGCAGTCCGACGAGGTCGCGGTAAAACCGCACGGTCGCCTCGAAATTCGCGGAGCGACGAGCGAAACGGATCCCGCCGATCAAAGCCAATTCGTCTGGCCATGGTTGGGTCATGGGGTCGACGTTAGGACCTCAACCCTGGTTTAGGTCAAGCCCGCGATAGTTGACGTCCAGCCGCGAGGAGAAGTACACAGATTTATGCCCGAAGCGATGTCCACCTGGCTTATCACCGGCTGCTCGACCGGGCTGGGCCGCGCGCTCGCCGAAGCGGTGATTGGCGCCGGCCACAACGTCGTCGTCACCGCACGCAACGTCACCAGCGTTGCCGATCTGGCCGACACCGCGCCTGATCGTGTGCTACTCGTCGCCCTCGACGTCACCAAGCCCGACCAGGTGGCCTCGGCCGTACAGCAGGCCCAACAGCGGTTCGGCAGCGTCGACGTTCTGGTCAACAACGCCGGCTACGGTTACCGCGCCGCCGTCGAGGAAGGCATCGACGCCGATGTGCGCATCCTGTTCGAAACGCATGTCTTCGGCACCGTCGCGATGATCAAGGCCGTCCTACCGGACATGCGCGCCCGCCGCCGCGGCGCCATCGTCAACATCTCCTCGATCGGTGCCCAGTTGACCCCGGTGGGATCGGGCTATTACTCGGCCGCCAAGGCCGCGATCGAAGGCCTCAGCGGAGCGCTGCGCGGTGAGCTCGCCCCTTTGGGCGTCTCGGTCACCGTCGTTGAGCCCGGCGCGTTCCGCACCGACTTCGCCGGACGTTCGCTCGTCGAGTCGGCCACCGTGATCGACGACTACGCCACCACCGCTGGGCAGCGTCGCAAAGCGCACGACACCATGCACGGCAACCAGCCCGGCGACCCCGCCAAGGCCGGCGCCGCCATCATCGCCGCTGTCGAATCACCTGAGCCCCCGGCATTTCTGCTGCTGGGCGCGGACGCGCTTGCCGCCTACCGCTATGTCGCCGACGGGCGCGCGACGGAGATCGCAAACTGGGAACAGCTGACGACCAGCACCAACTTCGACTCCTGAACGGCCCCGACTGAGTTAGCGTCGGGGAATGCCAGAGATAGATTTGGATGCGCTATCGACACCCGAGCACGGCTACACCATCGATGACCGAGACGACGACGACCCGGTCCTGCTCGATCAGGACGGCAACCACATCGAAACGTGGCGCGAGCGATACCCCTATGACCAGCGGATGCCGCATGACGAATACGAGCACTTGAAGCGGCGGCTGCAGATTGAACTGTTGAAGCTTCAGAAACACGGCAGGCGCACTTGCGCCCGCCACGTGCTCGTGTTCGAGGGTCGTGATGCCGCGGGAAAGGGTGGCACCATTCAGCGATTCATGGAGCACCTCAACCCACGCAGCGCACGAGTCGTCGCGCTGGAGAAGCCGACCGAACACGAACAGACGCAGTGGTATTTCCAGCGCTACATCAGCCACTTGCCCGCCGGCGGGGAGATGGTGTTGTTCGACCGGTCCTGGTACAACCGCGCCGGCGTCGAAAAAGTGATGGGGTTCTGCACACCTGAGCAACACGCCGAATTCTTGCGGCAGGCACCGTCGTTCGAACAGATGCTGGTCAATGACGGCATCAGCCTGACCAAGTTCTGGTTCTCGGTGTCACCCGCCGAGCAACGTACCCGCTTCGCCGTGCGGCTGGTGGACCCGGTGCGGCAGTGGAAATTTTCGCCGATGGACATGGAGTCGGTCAACAAGTGGGACGACTACACCGCGGCCAAGGAGGAGATGTTCTGTGCGACCGATACCGACATCGCTCCGTGGATCGTGGTCAAAAGCAACGACAAGAAACGAGCCCGCATCAATGCCATGCGTTACCTGCTCGCCAGGTTCGACTACGACGACAAGGACGATGAGGTTGTGGGCGAGCCGGATCCGTTGATTGTCGGCCGTGCGCTGGCCGACTGAGCCTCAAAACCTCTTTGCCCTCTCGGCGCGAACGGGCATCCTTGACGGTATGCATTTGATCAACGGAGTCCGCGACCCGGCGACGAGTTTTCCACTCGACACCGTTGTCGACGATGCGGGCGAACGTCAACAGGCCAATCGCGCCGTCGCTGTCAGTGCGGTAGGCCTGGCGCTGACCGGGCTCGTCGAGCTGGCCATTGCGCTGCTGTCGGGATCGGTAGCGCTGCTCGGCGATGCGCTGCACAACTTGTCGGATGTCTCGACCAGCGCGCTGGTGTTTATCGGGTTCAGGGCGTCGCGCCGCCTGCCCACCGAGCGATACCCCTACGGGTACGAGCGTGCCGAAGACCTCGCCGGAATAGGTGTGGCACTGGTGATATGGGGTAGCGCTCTGGTCGCCGGTTTTGAAAGCATCGACAAGCTGCTCCGCCACGGCGGCACCGCTCACCTGGGCTGGGGCATCAGCGCGGCGGTTGTGGGGATCACAGGCAATCAGCTGGTGGCGCGCTACAAGCTGGCGGTGGGCAGGCGGATCCGGTCCGCAACGATGGTGGCCGACGCCAAGCATTCGTGGCTAGATGCGTTGTCCTCAGCCGGGGCGATGCTGGGGTTAATCGGGGTGGCGCTTGGGTGGACTTGGGCTGACGCGATCGCCGGAATCGTGGTCACCGGATTCATCTGCCACGTCGGCTGGGAGGTGAGCAAAGATATCGCTCACCGTCTGCTCGATGGCGTAGATCCGGAAATCGTCACGGTCGCCGAGACCGCCGCCACCACAGTTCCCGGCGTCCAGCATGCACACGCTCGAGCCCGCTGGACCGGGCGGACCCTGCGTGTCGAGGTGGAAGGCTTCCTCGACCCGGATACACGGCTCGCTACAGCCGATCAAATGGGTCGGATGGTGGCCGCCGCGTTGGCGTTACAAATTCCAGAGATGCACAGCTTCAGCTGGACGGCGCGCGCCGCATAGGGGTATCCGTACCTACCCAGCGGACGGCCGCTACGAAGGTTGTCGATCTTGAGGTCGGAGCTTCTTCGTCGATCAGCCCAACTACTTCGTAATATCTGTTGGGATGCCTAGTCAGCGAGAGCGAATGCTCAGCGGGGCGTTGTATAAAGCCGATGATCCCGAGCTCGTAGCGGACCGGCAGGCATGCCAGCGATTACTTGACGTGTTCAACGCAATTGGAGCCGACGACGATGATCTGAGGCACCAGCTGCTGTGCGAGTTGCTCGCCTCGTTGGGCAGCGGCTCGGTCATACTGCCGCGATTCCAGTGCGACTACGGCACGCACATAACGATCGGTGCAAACACCTTTGTCAACTATGACTCGATCATGCTGGATTGCGCGCCGATCATCATTGGTCGCGACGTATCAATCGGACCCCGCGTGCAGCTTCTCACCGCGCAGCATCCCGTCGACGATTATGACGCAAGACGGCAACGCTGGGAGTCGGCGTCTGCCATCTCGATTGGCGACAACGCCTGGTTAGGCGCAGGGGTAATCGTCTGTCCCGGTGTGACGGTCGGCGACAACTCGGTCATCGGCGCGGGCAGCGTCGTCACCAACGACGTGCCGGCTCACGTGCTTGCCGTGGGTAGTCCGTGCCGGGTTATCCGGGAGGTTCCGTAGGTTCGTGTCTTCCGGTAATTTGATTCTCTAAATCGCAGATCCAGGTTTCCATCTGGCGCCAGATGAAATAGGTGCTCCGTGCCGGAGCAGCTCGGCGAAAGGATGACAGACAGTGAGTAGCACCATCGGCATGCAGCCCGCGGTCGAAAGCCATAGCTCGGGGATCATTCCGGTCTTCAACCCGTCCACCGAGGAGCAGATCGCAGAAGTCGTCGATTCCGACCAGGCGGCCGTCGATGCGGCGGTGGCCCGAGCACGCGAAACATTCGAGTCGGGTGTGTGGCGCAAGCTGCCCGCCGCGGACCGCGCCGCGGTGCTCTTCCGGGCCGCCGACATCGTCAGGGATCGCTTAGACGAGCTTGCTGGGTTGGAATCCCAGGACAACGGCATGAACGCGGTGGCTGCACAGCAGATCATCAAGGTGTCGCTGGACATGCTGATCTACTACGCCGGCTGGGTCGGCAAGATCCATGGCGAGTCGAGCAATGTCGTGTCCGACGGCCTGCTCGGGCACTACGAGAATTACCACAACTTCACCCAGCTAGAGCCGGTCGGCGTCGCCGGTCTCATCATCCCCTGGAACGGGCCGTTCTTCGTCGCGATGCTCAAAGCTGCGCCCGCTCTCGCGGCGGGCTGCAGCTGCGTGCTCAAGCCCGCGGAGGAGACGCCGCTCACCGCGCTGAAGCTCGAGGAGATTTTCCGCGAGGCAGGGTTGCCCGACGGCGTCTTCAACGTCATCACCGGCTATGGCGAAACCGCGGGCGCAGCGCTCGCCGCGCATCCGGATGTCGACAAGATCGCGTTCACCGGGTCGACGGAAGTCGGCCGGCTGATCGTCAAGGCGGCCGCGGGCAACCTCAAACGCCTCACCCTCGAGCTTGGCGGCAAGTCACCGCTGATCATGTTCGACGACGCCAACCTCGACAAAGCGATCATGAATGCCGGCCTGGGCCTGCTTGCCGGCTCGGGGCAGAACTGCTCCTGCACCTCGCGCATCTATGTCCAGCGCGGCATCTACGACCAGGTCGTGGACGGCCTCGCCGCGTTCGCCAAGATGCTGCCGATGGGCGGCAGCGAAGATCCCGATTCTGTGCTCGGGCCGCTGATCAGCGATAAGCAGCGCCAGCGCGTGGCAGGCATCGTGCAAGAGGGCGTCGCGCGCGGCGCGCAGGTGGTGACCGGCGGCAAGCCGATGGATCGCCGTGGCTACTTCTACGAGGCCACGATCGTCACCAACACCACCCCCGACATGCGGCTCATCCGCGAGGAGATCTTCGGACCGGTCGGCTCGGTGATCCCGTTCGACGACGAGGACGAGGTGCTCGCCGCCGCGAACGACACCGAGTACGGGTTGGCCGGTGCCATCTGGACGGAAAACCTCGGCCGAGCGCATCGCGTTGCGAACGAGCTTCGGGCCGGGCAGGTCTGGGTGAACTGCGCGCTCGCAGCGGACCCGTCGATGCCGATCTGCGGCCACAAGCAGTCGGGCTGGGGCGGCGAGCGAGGCCGCAAGGGCATCGAAGCCTACTTCAACACCAAAGCCGTCTACATCAGCCACTGACCGCGTCGCCGTGAGCAGTTCGGTCTAAACCGACCTGCGAGGGAGGCAGGGGTGGCTAGGTCTTCACGCGGTGGGTATTCCTTCGCTACACGCAGATTGGCACGACGCCGCGGAAGGCTAACTGATGAATCCGGTGGAACGAGTTGCACGTGGTTTCGATAGCTGGCAACAGCGGCATGCCGTAGTGGGCTTCCCGCTCGCGGTGGTCAAAAAGTTCGGCGACGATCAAGCCGGTTACCTGGTGTCGCTGCTGGCCTACTACGCCTTCGTTGCCGCGTTTCCGTTATTGCTGGTTTTGACCGCCGTCACCGGCGTGGTCCTGCGAGATCATCCCAAGCTCCAGGAGAAACTGGTTAGGTCCGCCTTCGCCGAGTTCCCCATCATTGGCGGCCAAATCCACGAACAACTTGGCGTCGCCGCCTTCGGTAACACCACGCTGTCACTTATCGTCGGCATCCTCGGGGCGCTCTACGGTGCGCGCGGCTTCGCTAATGCTTTGCAAAACACCCTCAACACGCTGTGGGCAGTGCCCAAGGTGGACCGGCCCGGATTCCCACTGAATTATCTGCGCGCATTTGCAGCGCTGCTGGCCTTGGGGTTGCTTGTCGTGGTCAGTGCGGCGTCGAGCACCGCCGCGACACTCGCCGGATCGTGGGGGTTCGGCGGACTGCCCGCGCGGATCATCAGCTTGGTCGTCGGCTCAGTGCTCGGGGTTGGCTTCTTCATTGCGCTGTTTCGCGCGGCTGCCGCCGGACAAGTGCCCACTCGCGCGATGCTGCCCGCCGCGGCGATCAGTGCAATTGGCTGGCAACTGCTCATCAGCGCAGCCGGGGTGATCGTGACTCACCAGTTACGCCATGCTCAAGCGGTAGCCGGATTTTTCGGCGTGGTCCTGGGGCTCCTGGCGTGGCTAGCGCTGCAGGCAACCGTGATCGTCTACGCAATCGAAGCCGACGTCGTCCGAGTCAAAAAACTGTGGCCGCGCAGCCTCATCGAGCCACCACTAAATCCAGCCGACAAGGAGTACTACACCGCGGCCCTGCAAGCCGAAACGCGTCGTCCCGAACAGCGCGTCGACATCGCCTACAGTTCCGATGATCAGCACACCGGCGAATCCGGCGACGACCACTCTTAGGTGCAGCGTCAACCGCCGTTCGACACGCTTCCCGCAACCAGCTCATCGTCAGTAATGGCGTTATAGCCGCGTGCACCCACTCGATCAACGGCCGCCCTCACAACACCGAACACAAGCCCTTGCAACCCCGCGCCCAGCAGCACGGCACCACTTGAACGGCTTAGGTCTTTGGGGTTCGGAGGAGCAGGTTCCTCGTCACTCAAACGCTTCCAAATCTGGCCGAAAAGCGCGCTCGCCAGCAGGCCACCGGTGACGCTTGTGGCGATCGAGAGCGGCAAGTACAGAGCCTTGGACGTCTTGCTCATTGAGATTCCTCCTCATTCCGCTGCGGGCCTGACGGATCGGTTCGATATCGTCGCTGCCCTCGTAACGACGACGCTTACCCGGCAACGATGCTGACCAATCGGCTCAGCATGGCCGAGAAGGGCCAAGACGAGTGGTTGTGGCCGCCGGTTTCATCGAGCACCATCGCGAACCTCAGTGCCCCCGGTTTGCATTCCTCAGTTCTGCACCAAGTCGGGGATAGGCTCTGCGTCCGTCAGCCAGTGGCGCCCGGCCCGGTAGGCCGCCTCCCACTTGGGCACACTCACCGCATCGTCCTGGCCGAGGTCTTCAGGGGTCGGCCCGATGCGTTCGGCCAGCGCAGCGAGCGCACCCAAATCGAAGTCGTACACCTCGGCTGCTGCTAGGCCCAGCATCTGCCGTGTCTCCTCCACAGGGATGTCCCAGAACGAGCGCCGCAGCCATTTGCGGGTATGCGGCCACGTTCCCTCCGGATGCGGAAAGTCATTGCCCCACAACATATTTGACACGCCAATCTCGTAGCGCCGCGCCAGCTCCCTGCGCTCTGTGGTGGTGGCCCCGATAAAACAGTTTCGGTCGAAGTAGGCCGAGGGCGGCATCGTCAGATCGCCCTCCATCAGATGACTCATCTTTTTGGCCGAGTGCTCACGCAGGTACCGGGTGTCCATCAGCCAAAGCAGATCGTTGGCCCAAAATGCACCGCACTCTGTGACCCCCCATCGCAGCCGCGGGAAGCGTTCGAACACGCCCGACCACAACGCGAACCACAGGGGCCGGGCCCCCCACCAGCGCACCTCGGTGACATAGATGCCCAGGTGCCCTCCGTACTCCTCCTGCGGGGCGGGGCCGGAGTGGGTGTGTACCGGCATCTGCAGGTCTTGGCAAGCGGCCCAGACCTTGTCGTAGCGACGGTCGTGGTAGGGCGGGTAGCCGACCCAGCGTGCCGGGATCAGGATCCCGCCCCGCAGTCCGGATTCTGCTGCTCGAGTGATCTCGGCTACCGCCGCGTCGATGTCCGCAAGTATCGGTACGACCGCGACCCCGGCCCGCCGCTCGGGGCTGTGGCTGCACAGCTCGGCCAACCAGCGGTTGTGGGCCCGCGCCCCGGCCATGGCGCGCCCCGGGTCGAGGTCGCCCGACTGACCCAGGCCGGCCCCAAACGGAGCCCCGGCGACCCCGGTCACGGCGTCGGCGTCGGGGAAGATGACTTCGCCGACCACCCCGTCGCCGTCGAGCTCTTTGTCGCGCAGCGCTACATCCCATCCGCCGGCGATGCCATCTGCGTGCTCGGAGAACCACTGCTCGGCGAACTGCTCGTCGATGAAACCGCCAACCTGCGACGCGGCAGCCTTCTCGGCCAGGTAGGCCTCGAAGTCTTCCCGGTAATCGGGGTCGACATATTCGCGGTACTGCTCGGTCGGCAGCTCGGCGTGACAGTCCGCGGAGATGATGAGGTAGGGGTTCACGGCGGTCCTTTCGCTACCAGGTACGGATGGGGTCGGGCTCGAAGACGGTACTGCTCGCGTCGGCGGGCACGGCGGCCAGCGGCGTGGCAATTTCGGCCACCGTCGGGCCGATCCGGTTGACAAGAGGTGCGAGGACGTCGAGGTCGAAGCCGTACACGGCCGCCGCATTCTCGCCCACGATGGCGGCCACCTCGGCTGTCGGGACGCCGCTGAAGGTGTGGCGCAGCGCCTCCCGGGTGTAGGGAGCCGTCCCCTCGAAGTGCGGGTAATCGCTTCCCCACATGATTCGGTCGATACCGATTCCGTGGCGTTCGGCACACTCGACGGGTCGCATGAAGCTGGCTCCGACATAACACTGGCGGGACCAGTACTCGCTGGGCTTAAGGGTCAGCGAGCCCGCGGAGGGCCCGGCAAAGCGCGCTATCGCCGAGTTCGCTCGTCCGTAACGGGCCGCCGCGACGTCGAGCGAGTCGAGGGTCGCCGGTATCCACCCGGAGCCCTGCTCGGTGAAGACCACGGTGAGATTCGGATGGCGATCCAGTGCGCCGCTGAAGATCAGGTGCCACAGCGCCCGGTGCGCCCACCAATGTGTCTCGTACACCCACACCGCAAACGTGCTGCCCCAACCGTCGGTCGGGCTCGGTCCGGCGTTGCCGCCGTGATGGTTGACCACCAAGCCCGCCTCCTCGCACGCCGCCCAGAGTGGCTCCCAGTGCTCGGCGTAGAGCGGAGGAATGCCGGTGCCCGGAGCAACTCCGGGCAGCAGCACACCGCCGCGCAGTTCCAACTTGGCGATCTGTGCTACCTCGGCAATGGCTTCGTTTAGGTCCCCGAGCAGGATCTGGCCCACCCCGGCGCGCCGCTCGGGCGACAACGAGCAGAAGTCGGCCAGCCAGCGATTGTGCGCACGCAGCCCGGCCCAGCGCAGCTCGAGCTCCCGAACGGTCTCCGGTGGTGATGCGGCCAGGCTCGCCTGAGGAAAAAACGGCGGCACGGTGTTGGGGAAAATGACCTCCCCCGCGATGCCTTCCCGATCCAGATCAGCGTTGCGCCGATCGCTGTTCCAGTTGCGCTCGGCTTCGGGCTCGGTGAGGTCACCGAACGGGTTGACGAATGCCTTTGCCCAGCCGTCGAATTCGTCGCGGTACTGCGGATCGAGGTACTCGCGGTAGTCGAGCAGGTCAGCGCCGGCGTGGCAGTCAGCCGAGATGACCGGGTAGCGGTTCATGCGCTATACCCGCGCCGGCTCGGGCCCCGGGGCGGCGAGCAGGGCCACGTCGTCGTAGCGCTGGTGCACGTACGGCAGCAGCCATTCCTGCGGCACGGGTGCCGCGATCCGCCCCACCTGGATGGTGCGCCGCCGACACCATGTGATCGACGTTATCTGGCGAATCACGATGTCGGCCACCGGGTCCAACGGCGACTCGCCCAACTCGACGGTGCCGTCGATGTTCTCCAGCAGTTCGTAGTGCCGGTGGTACTCGCCGTAGACCAGGTGGGGGTCGGTGATCCCGCTGCCGTCGGGGGCACGCAAAAACTTGAAGTAGAACTCGGTGTTCATCTGGTCGGGCGGCAACTCCCCCGGGCCGGTGACCCGGCCCTCGAGTCTGATGAGCGGATAGCCCAGCCGGTCGACGGCCGCGGTGACGCGATCACCGTCGCGCTCCACCTCAATGTGGGCCAATTTCTTTGGCTCGCCAAATGTTTCGCGCCCACCGGTCACCGACTGTTCGGTGGACTGGGGCATGAACAGGGGATAGTCGCCCGAGACTTCGCCGTGGCGGGCGGTCACCGAAAACACCGCCGACCCGAACGGCGCCATGCCCGCAATCTGGACCCGCTGAAGCTGGATTCGCACCAGTGGCTCGGCAGCCGGCTCCAAAGGCTTAGGCAGCACGGCCGCGACAATCTCCGGATCGGTGAGGTAGGTGATGGTGACCGCCTCGGTGGCGATGGGCGCTTTGGTGGCATCGATCTCGTGGTCGACCTGCGCCTCGGGCGGGCGAGGACCGTAACGAACTGCGTTGGTGCTCAACGCTTTCCTCCTTTGGTTTGCGGCGCGTTCTCGGCATGCTGGCCGAGGACGTCGATCAGGTAGTTGGGCTCGCCGCGAGCAAGGATTGATGCCGCCTTGCTGCTCACGACCTGATCGGCTGGTGTGGGCGGAGCCATCATCCAGAAGCGGTCCGCCCTTATTCCGTCCACCACCTGGTCGGCGACTGTCTCGAGCGGGGTGAACTCGACATGTGCGCCGGCGGCCTCGAAGCGGGCCACAACCCTCGCCAGTGTCTGGTCGGGTGTACGCCGTTGCTGGGTCGCGGCATAACGCTCCGGACGGTGCCGCCACGACTCCCAGATGCCGGTGTTCAAAAAGCCGCCGGGGAACAGGACGTGCGCCCGCACCCGTGTCCCGGTCATCTCCAGATGGGTGTAGAGACTCTCGGTCAGGCAGAGCACCGCAGCCTTGGTCATCGGGTAGACCGCGGTGGCCGGCCCGCCCATGGCTCCCCGCGCAATCGGTGCGAACCCGCCGTTGCCCGAGCAGGTATTGACCACATGTCCTTCGCCCTGCTCGAGCAGGACGGGCACGAAAGCCTTGATGCCATGGATGACGCCAAGCACGTTGACGTCGATCCCCCAGCGCCAGTCGGCCAGGTCGTGTTCCCACATGTAACCCTCGGAGACCCCGCCGGTGCCGGCGTTGTTGCACACCACGTGTACCCCGCCGAAACGATCGAGCGCCTCCTTGGCGAGCGACTCGACCGAGGAATAGTCGGTGACGTCGGTAACCACCCCGACCGCTTCGATGCCCTCGTCGGCGAGTGCCCGGGTCGCCTCGTCCAGCGGTTCGGCGAGCACATCGGCCAGCACGACCTTCATGCCCTCCTGGCCGAAACGCCTGCCCAAGGCCCGGCCAATGCCGCCGGCTCCCCCGGTTACGACCGCGGCTTTGCCTCGAAGGTCTGTCATTGTGGCAATGGTCACATGGTCGCGCATATCACCGCAAGCAGTCGCAATATGCGACTATCAAATATGGCTCCACGTCCCTCCCCACAAACCGAGCGGGTTGTGAACCTGTTCGAGCACCTTGCGGGTGATGGGGCCCAGGGGATGACATTGGCCGAGGTGTCGCGCCATTTGAGCGTCCACAAGGCGAGCTGCCACTCGATGCTGTCCGAACTGCTTCGGGCCGGCTGGCTGCTGCGCGACCCGGTTCGCAAGACCTACCACCTCGGTCCCGCTTTGATCCGCGTCGGCCGAGAGGCGGCCGGCCGCTATCCGGCCCTGGTCTTGGCCCGCTCCGCGATGGCGGAGCTGTCGGCCGCGACCGGCGCGCACTGCGTTGCGTTCTCGGTAAGCGATGATTACTCCACCGTGGTCGATCAGGTCCGAAGCCGTCACGGCGGCGGTCACCCGATGCCCATTGGCACCCAGTTCCCCCACCGCCCGCCGTACGGGGCGTCGATCGTTGCCTGGGCCGGGCCAGATGCTCGGGAGCACTGGCTAGCCGCCCTGCCCGAGGACGTGCGCGATCGCTACCGCCGGGCCCTCACCACCGCCAAGCGGCGTGGCTACGCGGTCGGCCTTCACATCCTGCCCGATCTGCGCCTGCAAGAGCTGGCGCTGATAGTGCGTAGTGCCGAGGTGCGTTCCACCCGGCTGAGCCGGCTGGCGCAGGAGTTGACCGACGAACTAATCCACCAGGAGGAGTGGTTCCCGATCAGACTGGCCCCGGACCACACCTACGAGGTGAGCCACATAGACTCCCCGGTCCTGGAGCCAGGGTCTCGCATCGGTCTGATGCTCAGCTTGGTCCCCAGCGCCGAACCGATGAGCGGCGCGGAGGTCACCCGCCTGGGGGCGCAGCTCGCCTCTGCGACCCGCCGACTCAGCGCCGCCTTGACCGAAGAGTCCCCTCCCAACGGGGCCAAATAGATAGCTAGGCAACGCCTGTCGAAGGCATGACAACTATACGGCGCCGGAAGTAGCGTACCGGCATGAGAGTTCTGCTGGTCGAGGACGAGCCACGATTGTCAGCGACGCTGTCTAGGGGTTTGAAGGCTGAGGGTTTCGTCGTCGTTGCGGTCGGCACCGGCGTAGAGGGCCTTCATGAGGCCACCGAGAACACTTTCGACGTGGTGATTCTCGACATCATGCTCCCCGGCCACAGCGGATATGAGGTGCTGCGTCGAATGCGGGCGCAGGATGTGTGGACACCGGTGCTCATGCTGACTGCAAAGGACGGCGAGTACGACCAGACCGATGCGTTCGATCTCGGAGCGGATGACTATCTGACGAAACCGTTTTCGTTCAGGGTCCTGGTGGCGCGCCTGCGCGCTTTGGTGCGTCGCGGCGCGCCAGAGCGGCCTGTGGTATTAACCGCGGGTTCGCTGTCACTGGATCCTGCTCGCCACACGGCCCAACGCGGTTCGACCCCAATCGCTCTGACTCCCCGCGAGTATGGGCTGCTCGAGTTTCTGATGCGCAACAAGGACATGGTAGTGACGAAAGCCCAGATATTGAGCAATGTGTGGGATGCGCACTATCAGGGTCCCGACAATGTCGTTGAGGTTTATGTGGGCTATGTGCGCCGCAAAATCGACGTCCCCTTCGGTACCAACACCATCGAGACGATCCGAGGCGTCGGCTACCGGTTGCTCTGTTGAGGCAACGTCACGATTATCGTGGTCCCGCCGCCGCGGCGGTCGCCAATACTGACCGTGCCGCCGTGCGCGGCCACGATCTCGGCGACGATCGCTAAGCCGAGGCCGGTTCCTCCGCCGCTGCGGGAGCGGTCCGAATCTAGGCGCACGAACCGTTCGAAGACCCGGGCTCTGTCGGCTGCTGCGATCCCTGGTCCGTCATCACTGACGGTGAGGATGACGTTGCTGTCCTGGCTGCCAACGGTGATGTCGATACGCGATTTCGCGTGACGGACAGCGTTATCCACAAGATTGCGTATCACCCGCGAGACAGCTGCCCGGTCGCCGATCAGGCGCGCCGAAGAGATCGCGGTGTGGACCGTGCAGCCATCGCGCCGCACACGAGCAGCCTCAACTTCGGCGAGTTCGTCGAACGGCACCTCCTCGATGCGTACGACCAAGCTTTGTTCGTCGGCGCGGGCCAGCAAGAGCAGATCCTCGATCAGCACCCGCATGCGGTGCGCCTCGGGAAGCAGGGTGTCGACGGCCAATTCCGCATCGAGCAGTTCTGGATGCGCCTCGGCGGCTTCCAAACCGGAGATGATGGTGGCCAGCGGGCTGCGCAGTTCATGAGAAGCGTCGCTGAGGAACCGCTGTTGCGCGCGGTGGCCGGCTTCTAGGCGCTCGAGCATTTCGTTCATTGTGACTGCCAGGGCTGAAATTTCGTCGCGACTGGTGGGCACGGGGACCCGCTCGGCCAAGTCGGAGGTTGAGATTTCAGCCACCTGGCTGCGGATGGCATCCATAGATTGCAATGACCGGCGAACGAGCCGGTAGCTGGCAGTTGCGGCTACCCCGATGATGATTGGGGCGCTGCCGGCCAACAGCAGCGCTACGATCCGCGCAGTCTCCTCGACCGCCTCGCTACCTCCGCCGACGAGCACGGTGTACTCACCGGATGCAGTGTTGACCCGCTGACCACTCACCCGCATCTCGTCGTTGGGCACCGCATCGTCTGACATGCCGCGGCGTAAGTCCAAGTTGAACTCCGTGACGGGTACCAGAGGTGTCGCAGGCGCGGACCCGGCTCGCTTCACCACCTTGCCGTCAGGGGCTATCAATTGGATTGCGACCACGCGCTGGGTGGTAGTAAACAGCGCGCTGTCGAGATCGTCGGGCGAATCCGAATGCAGGGCGTGAACGATGGTGCGAACCCTGCCCGCGGTCGCGTCGTCGACACCCGCTAACAACGACCGATACAAGATCAGGTCAAAGGTCGCGCCCGCAAGTGCAAATGCGACCAGGACGACCACCGCCGAGACCGCGGCGGAGCGAGCCGAAATACCCAACGTGGGCAGGCGCATCAGACGCCCGAGCTCACGTCGCCGCAGCGGCCAGCAAGGCACTCTCATAGTCTGATTCTGCCGGGTTGAGGTCCGTTGCGAAAAGCGACGCTGACCGTCTTATCCGCGCAGGTCACCCGGGCTCGATCCGTTCTCAGCGGCTTCTCAGCGGCCTTCTCCTAGCCTGGCGCTCACATGGATGAAAGCCCAATCCACGCAACGAGAGGTCTGCAAGCCAGATCGCTTGGCGCAGAAATGCTTAACGGCAATCCGGATTGCGATCAAGGGAGAGATGTTGAGCTACCTAATCGATACACCCGCCCAGTCCATCGCATACGGACCGACCGCTCACGTCGACGACACCGGTGTTCAGAAGCCACGGCTGCGCGGATGGATTCATCTTTATTGCGCGTTCGCGGCGCTCATCGCCGGTTCAGCACTGGTAACCGTGTCGTGGGCGGTGGCGTCGAAGCAAGCGGGTCATGCGACGTTGGCCTACACGCTGGCCATCGTGACGATGTTTGCCGTTAGCGCCACCTATCACCGCGTGAATTGGGGCTCCGTGGCCGCCAGGAAGTGGATGCGACGGCTGGACCACTCGATGATCTTCGTCCTCATAGCTGGCACCTATACGCCGTTCGCCACCCTGGACATGCCATATTCCACCGGACATGTGGTTCTAGCGATCGTGTGGGGCGGGGCGCTGGCCGGAATTGCGTTGACATTGTTCTGGCCCGACGCGCCGCGCTGGCTGGGCGTGGCGCTCTATCTGCTGCTGGGTTGGGTAGCGGTTTGGTACACGGGGGTCATCCTGCATAACGCTGGCGTGGCAGCGTCGGTACTGCTCGCGGTCGGCGGTGCGCTTTACAGCCTCGGCGCAGTGTTTTACGCGCTGCGCCGGCCTGACCCGTGGCCGGCGACATTCGGATATCACGAAATCTTTCACGCGTGTACCGCAGTCGCAGCGATCTGCCAGTTCGTGGCGGTCTGCATCGCGGTGTTCTGAGACGAGCATCTGAGAGTTTCGTTGATGAAGATCGCATCTGTAATCGCCCGCCAATTGCTGGACTGCAAGGCGCGTCCATTGGTAGAGGTCGAAATCATCACCGATACTGGCCATGTCGGCCGCGGCGCGTCGCCGACCGGTACGTCGGTCGGAGTGCACGAGGCGTTCGTGCTGCGTGACGGAGACCGAACCGAATACAGCGGATTGAGCGTGCACCGCGCTGTCTCTGCCGTGACCGACGAGATCGCTCCCGTTCTTGTCGGCGCCGAGCTCGACGACCCGCGAACCCTAGACCGGGTAATGATCGAGCTCGACGGCACACCAGATAAGCACCGGCTCGGTGGAAACACGATCTACTCCACCTCGGTCGCGCTGCTGCGCGCGGCGTCCGCGGCGGCGGGCATGCCCACGTACACCTACGTCCGCGCACTGCTAGGACTCAAAGCGCCAACCACAGTGCCGGTGCCCAGCTTCAACATGATCAACGGTGGAAGTTACGGGGATATCGTCCAGACGTTCGGCGAGTTCCTCGTGGTGCCTTACCGCGCCGACTCCATCGAGTCGGCGATCGAGAAGGGAGTGAGCTTGTTCGGCGTGCTGGGCGAAGTGCTTGCGCGACGGCTCGGCCGCGCACCGCTGGTCGCCGCGTCGTACGGGTATGTCGCTCCGTCGAGCGACCCGCGTGTCGTACTGGAGGTTATGGCCGAAGCCGTCGAGCGCGCCGGCTGCGCCGACGTTATGGCGTTCGCATTGGACTGTGCGTCCAGCGAGATGTACGACAAGAGCTCTCAGACATACGCGTACAACGGCGAGCGGGTGACCGCGGAGTCTCTGATCGACTATGCGCGGGCGCTGTCGGAGGACTTCCCGCTGGTGTTCATCGAGGACCTGCTCGATGGGGATGACTGGGATGGGTTTACCAAAGCGGCGCAGACCGTTGGCCGTTCGATCATCCTCGGTGACGATCTGATCGTCACCAACCGCGCGCGTTTGGAACGTGCCGTCAAGACTTCGGCCGTCGACGGTTTCATCCTGAAGCCTAATCAGGTCGGGACCATCGCCGAGGCACTAGACTGCTTCGAATACGCCAGACAAAACAGAATTTTGGCGATCCCGTCGGGGCGGTCGGGTGGTGTCATCGACGATGTCGTGATGGACCTGGCGGTGGGATTAGGAGCACCGTTTCAGAAAAACGGCGCGCCGCGGTCGGGAGAGCGAATCGAGAAGCTCAACTTTCTACTGCGCGCGGCCGAAGGTATCCCAAACTGCGCATTGGCGGACGTGGCGGCATTGGTCCGGTTCTGAGTAAGGCCGAGCGCTAGGCGCCCAGCGCCAACGCTGTTAGGCAGACCACCAACACGATCGAAAGTACCACCCAGTCAGCCCGTTTCGGTCGTGACAGTGCCGCCGAAATCTGACCAGTACCGCCGCGCGCGGTGATCGCGTCGCCCATCTCGTCCGCCCGCCGCAGTGCCACGGTGATGACCGCGACGACCAGGTCGATCACGTCTGTCACTATTTGCCGGAGACGGGCCCTTCGGGTCCGCGGCGTCTCTTTGGGTCGCAACCGCCGGGCGGCGTAGAGCACCCGGAATTCGTCAATCAGCATCGGGAAGGTGCGCAGTGCGAGCGCCAGTGCGACCGACCAGTCGTCGACGGGGATGCGCAGTGGTCGCAGTCGGCGACCGAGAGTGGCGACTGCCGGCGCGATTTCGGCGACATTGGTCGTCCACGACACCAGCGCACCCGTCCCAAGCAACACGACCGACAGCGCGGTGAAGCGCAAGAAGTCCAACAAGCCGCCAAGACCGAGCGATAGGGTGCCCACGTGGATTTGCGGACTGCCGCCGGCCGCTGTCGCAACCACGCCACCGATGGCCAGCAGGATCCACAGCCAGCGCGGTGCTGACGGCAGCACGCCTCGGGGAATATGCGCGACCCACACCCCCGCCAGCACGAGCGTGCCCGCAAGCCCGATCGCCGGCCATTCCGGGTAGAGCGCCAACAGCATCGAAATGCCAACAGCACCAAGTAGTTTAGTGCCCGCCCACAGCTCGTGTATCGCTGAGCGCCCCGGCACCGGACGCAGCAGCACCACAGGGCGCGGCACGCGGCGAGCCGGACTCGCTGGCACGCTATGCCCCTGTGCCGCGGCCGACGTCGGTTCCAGCAGGCCGTCGCGCAGGTGCAGAGTGCGCGGGCACAGCTCCTCCAGCCCGGCGAAATCATGCGAAATGACCACCACGGTCAGACCGGTGTCACGGCGCCGGTCCGCGAGCAGCCGCACAAGACCGCGCTGGCTGGCGGCGTCCAGTCCGGCCAACGGCTCGTCGAGAATCAACACGCGCGGCGATCGCTCCAGCAATCCAGCCAACACCACGCGGCGCATCTGCCCGCCGCTGAGCTGGTCGATGGGCCGCTTGGCCAGCGCGCCGTCCAGGCCGACAGCGGCCAGCGCTGCGGTCACCCGGGCGTGATCGTCAGGCGAGAAGCCGCCTGCCGAGGCCACTTCCAGGTCGACACGGCTGCGCATCAATTGCAGCCGGGCCGCCTGGAACTGCAGCGCGACCGCGCCGACCTGCTCCGAGGCCGGCCGCTCATCAAGCAGGCAGGTGCCGGTGGTGGGTGTCGTCAACCCGGCCATGATCCAGGCCAGTGTCGACTTACCGGAGCCGTTGCCGCCATGGATGAGAAGCCCGTCGCCCTCATGCACCACGAAACTGATGTCGCGAAGCGCGGTGTGCGCCCACGGGGTGCCGCTGGCGTATTCGTGGCCGACGCCTGCGAGCTCGAGCACCGGCGCGCGAGATTGGTGGCCCATCGCGACCGTCGGCGCCGGCGCCGTGGCGGTCTCAACCATGGCGGTGTTATCCAGCGAATCGCTGAGATTGATTGTGCGGTCGGCGTAATCAGCCTCGTTGTTGTAATGGGTGATGTGCACCAAGGCGGTTTGGTGACGGTCACTAAGACCGGATAGCACGGCCAGCAGTGCGTCTCGACCTTGCTGGTCGACCATGCTGGTGACCTCGTCGGCGATGAGCAGTGCCGGCTCCCGCGCCAGGGCAGCGGCCACCGCCAGGCGTTGCAGCTCCCCGCCGGACAGCCCGCCGGTGTCGCGTTCGGCCAGGCCGGCCAGTCCGACTTCGTTGAGTAGCCGGTCGACATCAGTGGTCTTGCCAGGGGGCAGTCCCCAGACCACGTCGTCGGCAACCCGTGTGCCCAGCACCTGGCTTTCCGGGTGTTGCATGATGACGGCAGTGCCACCGGGTTGACCGAGCCCCACCGCGCCGAGGCGTTCGGCCGTGCCCGATGTCGGTTCGCGGCCGGCGAGGATAAGCATCAGCGTGGTTTTCCCCGAGCCGTTGGCACCGGTGACCGCGACGTGTTCGGCTGGCCGCACATCCAGGCTGACTGCGCGCAGCGCGTCGTGGTCGGTGTGCGGGTAGCGCAGGCGCACCTCGTGCAGCCGCACCGGGACCGGCTCGATCGGCCCGGCGCTGGCCGGCACGTCCAGTTTGTGTACATCCGGAATGCCGCCCAGCCGCTCCAGCACGCGTGAGAGCGCCCACCAACCGATCAACGAGGCGCCGATGATCGCGACAACGGCGATTCCCAGGGCAAGCCATTGCCAGTAATTCAATGCTTCGGCGAGGATCCGCTTGAGTCCCTGCGTGACCGCCTCCAGGTGCGCCACCCGCCCCACGACTGTCGCGACTCCGTCTACGGCGGCGGTGATCGCGTGGAACAACAGCTGCCGAAGCTGCGCCAGGACCGTCAACGTGATGACCACCGCGACACCGACGACAACACCGGCGCCAAAAGCTACCGCGGTGACTGTCGGCGCGCCGTGACCGCGGCGTTTCACGATTCCACCCAGTCCGCCGACATAGGCGCAGAGTGCAACCGCCCCGAAACCGCTCAATCCGACGACCAGGAAGCCGATGACAGCGGCGGCGACCGCCGCCGTGACCAGAACGCGGATCCGGTAGCGGTAGGCCAGCAGCCCCATCGGCACGGCGCCCAGCAGACCAAGCCCACCTGCGTGCGGCAGCACGACTGCGATGATCGCAATCGCTGCGCATAGCGCACCCATCACCGACGCCTGCGCCAGTTCGCTGGGTGGTAGCGATCGAGGCCTGCCACATCGGCTGATCGAAAGCCGGTGATAGTTGTCAGCATCCTCGCGCTGACGCGGCCAATCCATTTGCCGCGTCATCTAATCGAGTCTCCGTGTGTGCCTGGTAAGCGAAAGCAACCTGTACTGAACATGGGAGCGCCAGGGTATGAAGGTGCCGCTGAGAAGCCGCTGAGAGAGTCGCTGACCTCGATGTTCAGAGGTGCCGGCGTGGTTCGCCAAGCTGGTCGACGACTAATGGCAGCGGCTGCTTGCTGTTAGCGAACGAACAGCGAAGGGTATGTTAACGGCTTCCGGGCCGGACGTCGGCGAGGAGGTAGCAATGCCGAAGGCGGATATTGCCGCGTTGCTCGCTCTGTGCGCCGCGCTGGCAGCCGCGTTCGGCAACGTGATTCGTCAGCGGTCCGCGCAGGAGATCACCGACGAACCGGTCGGCCACCTGAAGCTATTCCGCATGTCGTTCCGCGATACCCGGTGGTGGCTGGGCGCCGCGGCAGCGGTCGCGAATTACGGCTTGCTGGCCGCGGCGCTCGGGCTCGGGTCGGTGGTGTTGGCGACGTCGCTGCAAGTGACAGCGCTGCTGTTCGCGTTGCCGATCTACACGCGCCTCACCCATCACCGGGCGACCCGCTGGGAATGGATTTGGGCGGTGCTACTGGCGGTTGCGTTGGCCGTGTTCATCACGGTCGGCGACCCGAAAGCCGGCCACTCGCGTGGCTCGCTGACGACGTGGATCGTGGTGGCCGCGGCGATGCTCCCGATGCTGGTGCTGTGCGTGCTGGCGGCGCGCATCTGGCCGGATCGTCCAGCCGCAGCAGTGTTGTTGGCGCTGGTGGCGGGTTCGTCATTGGCGGTGTTCGCGGTGCTGACCAAGGGCGTCGTCGACATGCTCGATGGCGGTGTGGGAGCGGTGCTACGCACGCCAGAGGTCTACGCCTGGATCCTGCTCGCGCTGGCCGGGATGATCTTTCAGCAGTCGTCGTTCCGCGCCGGTGCGCTGACCGCCTCGATGCCGACGGTAGTCGTGGCCGAGCCGGTGGTGGCGTCGGTGTTGGGGGTGATTGTGCTCGGCGAGACCCTCGACGCCCATGGTCCCGAGATATTCGCTCTGGCAGCCGCAGTGGTGGTGGTAATTGTCGCGACGTGGGCCCTGGCCCGGGGCAAGGCTGCCACACTGGCGGCTCGCACCGGCCGCGATGTGCAAACCAGCGAGCAGCCTGCGGTGTGAGCCGACGGCTATGCCGACAAGGTCGCCAGCGCCGAACGTGAGGGTGACCCTGGTGCGCTCAATGTGCCCGGATACCTTCGCGAAACCGCCTCGGCTCTCGACCAGGAAACGTTCTCCCGGCTACTGATCCGCCGCGCGACGCGCTACGCCAGTGGCTGCTGTTCTTTGAGACCTACGCCGTGCTGGTGTACCGGTCAGCGCCGACCTGCCATTTCCAGACCAACTCGCCATGCAGGGTGACGCCGCGTTCGCGCGTGTGTGGCGCGCACAGATGCCGCAACTCGGCGTGCCCTATCTCGGCCTGCCGGCGCTCATTGTCTCCACCGGACTGCTAGGGCGAACGCCTGTGGATGTGCAGATCGTGTCGGGACGCTATCGTGAGGACTCTGCCTGGCCGCAGGTGAAGCGGTCGCGGCCAGCGGCACACCACCCTCGCCCGTGGATCCACTGGTCGAGTGAGCTCAAGCTCAGGCGAACGCGGAACGTCTGGCCTCGAGGCGGGTTCGATGATCCCTCGCACGTTTGCGCCCACGAGGACGGCACGCCAGTGCCCCGGATCACGTTGCGCAACCTGTGCGACAGCTCGGTCTCAGCGGTACCGCACGCGAGTTTCCGGCATTCGCGATCGCCGCCTGGCCACGACCACGACGCGCTCACGCGGGGACCGAGGTCGACAACCGGGTCTAAGACGAGGATCTGACGACCTTTCCGTCGGCGTTGTTCAACCCGCGGATGTGAACTGCTCAAAAGGGTGGAGCTCAAGGGGTGGCCAGCCATGTTTGCCAGGGTCATCTCACTCAACAGGCTTCCGGGGCTGGCTGCGACGACTTCTCAAACATCAGTAGTCGAATACTTATGCCGCTCGTTCGGGCCGCCCTTACGCTCGCTCAACGTGACCCCCTTTCGAACGACCGGGGATCCGTACGCATAGGGGTGAATCATGGCCGACGTCGTCTGCATCCGGGACACAATGGCAATAGACGCCGAACTGACGGCGTATTTGTATTCGCAGCCCCTGTCCGCCGGCAGCACCCTTTTTCTCGTTGCGCGCGAGATCGTGCACGCACCGGGTTACGTTCTGGTCCTTCCCGGAATCAACGTGGTCGTCGTGAGCGAGCTTTACGATGCCCGCGGCGGACAAATTGTCGCGAAGGATCGAGCCAGCTCGCTGCGACTAATCTCCCGACACTTCACGGGACTCGAGACCTTGATCGACAGGGCTGCGGGCCGCACCGCCGATACCGCTGCGTCCACCCCTCCAGGGACGGAGTTCTCCGGTACCACCCAAGATTTCGGCGGCTGGGATGGTCGCGTCGAGATCATCGCCGTCACCACCGACGCGCCGTCAGCCATCGGTACGGCCAGTGGCACCGCCGCGACGGGTCTCCCGCAGTTATCCAGCCCCGATGGCGACGTCACAGTCCGTCTCGTGACGACCGACGAATATCTCACCCACGTGCGGGAGGCGCTGGGCCCCCCGGCCCTAACTTCCGCCGCTGGCGGAGTGAGCATCGCTCAGCGCTGGGCGCAGCATCGGCTGAATGTCGGTACTTACCACTATCGGCGCTACCAACCCGGCGTCGCCGGCGACCGAGGCGCCGAAATCGCGCTGGCACAAACCGAATTCGACGGCGTGATCCAACTCAACTCGGGATATGTCGACGACGCGCGCCGACTCAAACAACAGATCGTCGCCAACCTCAACATCCTCGGGCTGCCGTGGGACATGGACCTTACTCCCGACTTCGATAGGTACGAGGACGCTTTCGTGAAATGGGGAGGCGTTGTCGCCACGGAATTCCAGGGCGCAATCCACGAGCTCCTAACTGCGGCCGACGTCGCGACGATGAAGGCGTTGATGTCGGTGCAGGTGACCGCGATCGATAACGAGATTCAGAACATCGGAAGCGAGATCGCGGCCGCCCAGCTTGCCCAAAAGGCCGTCCAAAACGACGTCAACGACGCACAGCGTCGTGTCGAGGCCGTTCAAAATCAGATCAACGCCGCCCTGTCCGAGATGGCGCAGCACCAATTTAAAATTGGCGACCTCATCGATACCGTCGCATCGATCGCCACCGCGGCCGTGGCTATCGTCGGAGCCGTCGAGACCGGTGGCGCCACCCTTGTAGCCTTGGCACCCGAGATCCTCAGTCTGGCTGAGGATGTCGCGGGCAACCCCGGAACCATTGTTCACGAACTGTTCACCGAACAACAGCCCGACATTGATCGAATAACCGGTGAATACGCCAAAATTCGCGGGGACGCCAGCGAAGTGATCTCAGAAACCAGGAAGATCGTCAACCTGGTCAACTCGATTAAGGAGTTGGCGGATGGTGTGACTCCAGACAACGCCGAGTACGTCGCCCTGGTTCAGCGCGGCATTGAAGCAGCCCAGGCGCTCGCCGCCGCCCGGCTCCATCAACAACAGGCCGACTTCGCGGTGCAAGCGGTCCAAGCAAAGCAGCAGCGCGCGCAATCGTTGCGGGCCGATGCGCAGAAGGTCGTCGACGAGACCCAGCTCGACATTAAGGTGCTTCGCGCCGGCGGACTGGCCGCGATCGCGCGCATTCAGTCAGTTATCGAACGCGAACTACTGCTCTTCGCCTTCTTCGCGGCACGCTCGGCCGAAATCTATACGCTGCAACCGGAAATGCAGAACGTGCTCTTCGATGCCGGGTTCATCCGTCCCGATGACGAGAGCGCTTTCGTCGAAGATCCGAATGTTACAACCGGGCTGATCACCGCATTCGTCAACAAATACGTCGGGTCGTTCAACGATCTCTTGCAGCCTGCGGTCATCAGCGGGAACATGGCGCTGTACTTCAACCCCGCCCAGGGTGGGCCCCGCCCGGGCGCCCTGCGGAAGTCCTTCACCGACCCAGGCATTCTCGCCGAGTTCAAATCGCTCCACGATCTTCCCTTCTGGGTTCCGCTCGAGGACCTGCCGCCTGACCACTTTGAAGCGAAGATTCTGGGCGTGGCCGTGTCGTTCGTCGGAGCACACTCGTCTAGTGGGGTGATCAGCTGCGAGTTGCGTCATGGCCCCCGCTACGACAGCCTGCTGCGCGGAGGAACCGTTACCCCCCCACAGTTTCTGCAGCAGCGGGTCGCGACAATCCCAACAGCGAGCACGACCGAGTTGCAGCCGCCACCGGTGGACCTCACCGGTTTCAGCACGGCGGTCCAGCGGCCGAGCTTGGACCCGTTGTACGGCCGCGGCGTGGGTGGTGCGTGGGGGCTGTCGATCTCGCCATTCGAGATCGACCACAACGCTGTCGATCTGTCCGGCCTGGCGCAGATACAGGTCTGGATCGGCTACGTGTTCATGGCCGCATCGGGGTAGTACACCGAACACACCAAGGGCAACGCTCTCGAATGTCATTGGAGGGACGACATGGCTGGTTGTGACCCTGTGATTCTGGAGACGATCATCATCGGAGATGACCTGAAGAAGCAGCGAATCGACCCCTGCTATCAGGGGCCGGGAGATACCGTCACACTGGTGTCCGACACTACGGTCACCCACGACCCCGGCTACGTATTGGTGCTGCCTGGAGCGAATATCGTGATCGTCGCACCAGTCTCGTATGACCCTAACGGCGGGGCCATCGACGTCAGCGGCGACTCCGACCCCACGCATCGGCAGGCGGGCGGCCCGGGCCCGAGAGGACCAGATGGCGTGTCCAGCCATAATCCGGCCGACGCGCGCGACGGCGGTCCGGGCGGCCCGGGCGGAGCCGGGCAGTCGGGATTTGCCGGCGGGTCGGTCCGGCTGTTCGCACAACATGTGGTCAATACGCCCAATTTTCGGGCGGCCGGTGGGCCCGGTGCCGCAGGCGGTCCCGGCGGTGCCGGCGGTGCCGGCGGCCCAGGCGGACCGCACAACCCTCACATCGACGATCCGCTGGAACCCACCGACGGTGGTCCGGGCGGCAACGGCGGTCCGGGCGGTGCCGGCGGCGTGGCCGGCCAGCTCGAGGTGGTCTACGTCACATCTGATGCTGCCCTGCCACTCCCGACGCCTGCCGGCGGCCAGCCTGGGCCGGGCGGTCCCGCAGGCCCGGGTGGTCCCGGCCGCGGGGTGGTGAAGGGCTCATCGGGTCGGTCGGGCGCCGCCGGGCCCTCGGGGCGGGGAGCCGCCCCGGGGCAAAGTACGGCCACCCAAGTCAGCGTCGCCGACTGGATCAGCCGCGTGCAGCAGCTGTAAACGACCGCGTTGAGTTCGCAGATCTGGGCCGGGAGCCGCGCCGCGCATTGTCTCCTCTAGGTCAGGCCACTGGTGTTGAAGAGCCTGCCGGCTTGCGTCACAGGTAGGAATGCGGGGTGCTCATCGACGGTGCGCAAACGCACTTAAGCGCCGGCCCGTGCGCTGCAGAGGGAATTGTTACGGACGGATCCGCTCGACTTCCCTTTTCAGCTCGTCGGTTTCACGTCTGAGTGACTCGGCGCCTTGGTGCCGGCCCGCGTCATCCAGCACTTCGCGAGCACCGCAGTGCGGCGAACAGGGTGGCGAGCTGAATGGCCATTGCGGCCAACGCGGCCGCGGACACCACGACAGTCTGTGTTCCTCCCACTGCCACGACAGCGCTCAAACCAAGTGTCGCGGCAGTATTTCCGACCGCTGGATCAATCTCCGGGATGCTGGTGGTCATGCCAGCCTCCGGTTAGTTACACGCTGATCGATTTGGACGTGGCGGTGCAGAAAGCTCTTGCCAGCAGGCCGTCCTGCCATCGATTCCTCTCTGCCCGGCGCCGTTTAGGGCCGCAGGTCGTAGTCGTCCGGGTTAGGAGAGTTGGTCCACTTCCAGTAGTCGACAATTCGGAAGCCATACAGCGTCGGAACGCCACCCGTCGAGTTTTGTAGTAGCTGACGACTTTCGGATGGGTGTACACCATCGTCTTCAGCCTGTCCTGGTTCCGGCGGTTGTAGTCGTCGCAAACGTCAGCCCGTGGCATGGCCGACCGGACGCCCCCGGCGAGCACCATGTCAATGCATCCCATGATGTAGCGCATTTGGCATTCGGAGTTGTAGATGATGCTGGCTCCGTTGACGGCATTCGTACCTGGACCGTAGATGCAGAAAAAGTTCGGAAATCCCGGCACGGTGATGCCCGGGTAGGCGTACGCGGCATCGCCCCACGTGTCATTGAGCGCCAGCCCGTCGAGCCCTCGCACGTCGATCGGACCGAGTTGATGGTTGACGTCGAATCCGGTAGCCCAGATCAGCACGTCGGCGCGCCGGCGAATCCCGTCGGCGGTGGTCACGCCGTCTGGGGGTGATCTCGGCGATGCTGTCGGTGATCAGCTCGACGTCGTCTCGCTGCAGCGTCTTGAGCCAGGTTCCGTGGCTGCTGGACTACTGGATTGATCGCGTGATGGACCGGAATCTTCAAGAGTACAACGCATTCGTCGGAGGAACCTGCGTTGCATTTGGATTCCTGTGCCTGTTCGAGGTCATCGACACGGTCGGCCCGCAATGGCGGTGGTGGGTGTGGAATACCGAAATAGCAACGGCGAAGCCATCTTTGGGTGTGGTACCGTATCCAAGTTTGGAGGGCTTCTCGCTGATCGTGCCGTTTGCAGTCGCATTTATATCTCGGTTGCTCGCCCGCAGGGCCCAGTCGCGGCGGCTGGCACATCGTTCGCGATGTGACCATTGCGAGCTTGGGGGTCTGGCCCCTGATGGTCCTCAGCAGCTGCTGTCGATCGTGCTGGGCAGTGGCACGTCGCAACATACCGGCCAATTCATCGCCTCCTGGTGGCTCATCGTGGGCGCCGCGCTAATTACCGCGTTCGCATTCGTTGGAGCCTTCCGGGCACGGCAGCGGGATCCCTCGATCGTGCCCGAAGGCGTTGAACGCGACTACTTCACGACAACGTGCGTGCTTGTTTATCTAGTGTTCGGGGCCATCGTCTGGGCTGCCGCTCTGCCGGCGTATCTGGCCGCTCACAACGGGGTGACGCCTGCCGGAGACCCCACCGGGTCGCTGACGTTCGCTTTCATACCTACGTCCTCTCAATCGCACTCGTCGGGGGCGCCTATACGCGTCGTCGGGATGCCCAGTCGGCTGCGGCCGGCTCTCTCGCACCGACCGCATCTGTCCCCTGATGCGCGGTCTACGCGGCCTAAAACTCGATCGGCAGATCCATCGACCCGCTCAGGCCGTCTGGGGCGCATAACCGACGACGCCTGAGCGCGGCATCGGCAGTTTCTCGGACGCGACCCAAGGCTTCTGGCCTCGGGTTTCTTATTCTTCGGGCGGAGCTGAGGGACTCGAGCCCCTGCCTCTACCTGAGGAAATGCCGATTGAACGGCTAGTTCGCTTCGTCTCGGTCCATTACATTCCCCGCTCGTTGCCTGCGGTTTCGTTCTCGGTTTGACGACGTCAAGAGCGCTGGGTCTGCAGGACCGCCCTCACCAATTGCCGTTGCTGTGGGCCGGGCGGTACGCAAGATCGATGCTGCACGATATTGAGGGCGGCGTCCTCTCGACCCGCGACCGATCCGAATGCCGTGCCCTTGTCTACCCCGCAATTGGTCAAACCACATCTACCTGCGCAACACTGCGCTTAGCGCCGCCGATCGCGGCGCGGTCGACGTCACGGGATGCTGGCGGATCGACCGCAGATGCATCGCTCGCGCCATCTTGCGCGTCGGAGCCGCTCGCCTTAGCCACACCACGTGGCCCCACGAGCGTCGTCGCGAACCAGACCAGCAACACGATTGCAGTGAGCGTCCACGCGGCGCCGAGCAGATGCTCGAACGGGTTCCACAGCCGCTCCCGCTCATTGTCATTAGGCAAGAACTTCCAGGGTGCCGCTAGTACGACCAAGGCAACGGCGAGCCCTGCAACAAGATTGCGGGCCCCGCCGATCACTGTCCAGCGCACCAGGAAGTACACCGCTGACGCCGACAGCCACACCCAGTGATGACCCCACGACACCGGCGCGCAGAGAAGACCGATGAACGCGGCAGACAACATCGCCGCGACCGTGTCTCCGGAACGCCGGCTGACCTCAATCGCGACGGTCGCCAGCGCCAAGACCAGCACCGTCGCCGCCCCCCATATCACGCCACGCATGGAGTCCAGGGCAGGGATGCGCGCTATGACGCCTCGTACCGACTGATTCGAGGCAAACGTCAGCCCGCCGAAGCTTCGGGGATCGCCAACCATCGAGGTTAAGTACCGGGTCGTATCTGAGGGACAAACGAGCCAACTCAGGGCTATTGCCGAGGTGGCGGTCGCCAGGGACACGGCCAGCGCTCGCCACTGCCGCGTCAGCAGGAAGTAGCCCACAAAGACGGCAGGCGTCAGCTTGATCGCTACTGCGAGGCCAACCAGCAGACCGCGTGGCCAGGGCACATGCGGCACCAGTACGTCGAGCGCGACCGCGGCGGCCAGAATCAGGTTCACCTGGCCAAACTCAATGGTGGCCTGAACCGGCGTGCTGAGCATAAAGACGACAGCCGCGGTAAAGACGGCAATCGCGGTCCTGACCGATATCGGCGCGGTCAGCGAACCCCAGCTTCGAAGCCGACCCCACTCGTCCGTCGCCGCGACAACGATAATGCCGAAGAAGATCGTGCAGGCGGTTGCGTTGAGTAGCACCATCGCCACTTTCGCAAGGCCTGCGGGCACAAAGGCCAGCGGAATGAAGAGAAGGGCCGAAAACGGCGGATAAATGAACGCCAACCCGAACGGAGAGTGGTTGACTGTGCCGAAGTCGGCAGCGTAGAGCGAGTGGTCCGCGAGTACCGCACGGCCGGCGGCGCGGTACACCAGCAAATCCTCGTAGCCCAAATCATCGCCGTGGACGCCGAGCAACCAAACGAGGATAAACGACGCAAACACTACGGTCGTCGCTGCCAGCGTCGCTAGAGTGACCCAGCGAGCGGCGCGGGTGCCCTCCGGGCTCCACCGGCTCACTGACGCTTCCCTCCCTGAACTTCCAGTCCCGTCAGTCCAAGAACGTGTCCCCAACGTTCGAACAGCGGCCCGGTGAACTGGTGTATCACATCTTCGGGCTTTCCGTTGGCGAACGACTGTCCGGTGGTGACCCGGCTGCAGGGCCGCGTGGCACGTGAGTTGCCGAAGGCGGTCAAAGTGACCGACCCACAGTGCCGTGATCGGTAAAAGGCGTGGAGCAGATCTGCACAGGGTTTCGATCACAATTGCGCACTGCGGAGTCAATGGTTCTGGGCGGCTTCCCCATTACGCCCTCTTCAAGACAATCTGATGCCGCCCCACCCGCACCACCACCGTCACCCCGCTCGAAGAGTTCCCATCCAATATCACGTTCACCCCCGACGGCAGCGCAGCCAACGTGATCTCCACTGCCACATCGGTGGATACTGCAATCGTCGACAACGGCAGTGAGGCAAGCCCTGCGCGGGCGACATCCACCGTCAGCGAAGCGACCCCGCTAAGATTCAGCGTTAAATAAGGTTGCGGCGCAGGAGTCATCCCGCCGACCCACGCTTGCTCTACGACCACCCCGGGCGTCGGCATCAGGTGCGGCAGAAAGCTGCCATGCCGCCGTGCCGTGCGAACCGGGTCCGGCCGCGCATGCGAGCGCGCGTCCACTTTGGCCAACGCGCCCCGCCGATCCCTGACGGCGGTGTCGGCGATGAGGTCCGACAACCACCACACTCGGTGCGGCCCGATGCCGAGGTCGGACCGCACCAGCTGCGGATACCACGCGAAGGTGATGTGCCCCGGATCCGGTTGGCGCAGCCCCGGGCCCATATGCGAGATCGGATCCTCAAACCTATCTTGCAGCGCAAAGACGATGTGGTCCTCCAAAAGGTAACTGGTGAACCGATATCGGTATCCAAGCCGATCCAGCTCTAGCACCTGCTGCACGACCCCGAGGTAGGGCACCAGCTCATCGAGCATGCCGTGGGCGATGACGAAGGGAAGCCAGCGGGCGTTCTCCAGCAGCCAGTGGGTGTCACCCTCTGCTCCGCAGTGCGAAGCCGGGTCGATGTTGGCGGGGATTTTGATGTCGGGCGGAAGCTTGACCCCGCACGCCGGCGGGCCCGCCAGTACCACGGCCTGCCCGAACACCTCCGGATAGCTCAGCCCGAGCTTATAGGCGGCGTAGCCACCCATTGAGTAGCCGGCAATGACGGTGCGAGTGGGGTCGGCGCCGAGTTGTTCGGCCACCCGCGCCCACACCTCCCAGACGTCGAGTTCGCCCTCGTCGAAATACCAGCAGGACGGGCCGCGGGCCAGCGGCGTCACTACGACCGAGTTCCTCCCATCACACAACTCGCGCAGAAGCCGCGGATCGATCGCCGTGAACTGGTTCTGCCCCAACGCCAGCGAATGCAGCAGCAAGGTCACCGGCAGCCGCTCCCTGCGCTCGTAGGTCGCGGGCAAGCACACCGAGTACGGTTGGACCCGGCCAAGGAACTCCGGCTTGGTGCTCAAGATGTTGGTAGCGGCGATGCCCTGCCCCAGCTCGGCTGAGGACACATACCAGCGAATCGAGCTGCCGGTAACCACGGGCTCGTCGGTGGTTGTGCCGGCGGCCAGTCGATCCCAGTCCAGGGCCGCCGAGAACTCGGACACGTCGCCCTCGGTGAGCGCGTCCGCCTGTGCCGCCTCTGACCACAAGTTCAGCAGCGCTGTCTCCTGCTCATTAGTGCGGAAAGCGACGTTGTAGATCCTGGGCTGCCCGGGCAGTGCGCCGCCGTAGACGTCGGCGAACCCGTCGCCGGTAGCGTTCGCCAGCCCCGCACCCAGCCGAACCGTCCAAGTCCCGGTCGGCTCGACCAGTGAGCGGGGCATCCACGCCAGAAACGAGCGCGAATCCATGTCCACCGAGTGCTCGACGACAGTTCGAGTGTCGAATACCAGGTCGATCAGCCACGCGCCGGCACCGGAGATCAGCAACGCCAGGTCGATGCCAGCCGAGCGCACGTGTGCCCCGGCCGGCCACTGGTCGGTGCCATTACGGCCGCGATGGGTGTCGAACGTGAACAGCCCGACCGGTACCGATGCGTCGAGTAGCGTATTCCAGTCGATGCGCCACCAGGTTTCGGTTTCAGTGAGTCCGATGCCGACGCGAAAAATGTCGGCACCGTTGCGGGCCGCCGGGCCGGGCGGGTAGATGTAAGTGCCGCGAGGCGGCGCCAGGCCCCCAGTCGGGACGTCAACGAGGATGCCGGTGGCGCCGTGATCGTCGTAGATAAAGTCGGTCCAGAACAGCGCGCCCCCGGCGACGCGGCTCGTGCCGCAGGTGCGCGGGAAGTACTCGCCGAATGGCCATCCCGCCGGCACGGGTAACTTCGGCTCTGCCCGCATCGCCGCCGGGGGCACACCTTCGGGCATCCCGCCGACGACCACAGGCTCGCCGACCGGCACTGCCGACGATGTGATGATGTCGAGGAACGCATCGGCGATGTGACGTGCGATCCGCATCGGCAACAGGGCGGCGTTGATTAGCGACACGGCCTCAACGTACGCGGCATCCCACCGTCACTGAGATCGTTTGGGGCGAAATCCGTTAGCGCGTAGACCAGAGATTCCGATGGGTTAACGCCACTGACTCGCCTTGGCTAGGAATGGTGCAGGCCCCGTGGTCGACGCCGGCGCCGGAGGAGATTCCGATGCCGAACACGAGTTGGTCATCGAGCGGGTGTTCGCCATCGACGTGGCCAAGGTGCTCGATAAGGCGTGCGCGCGAACACCGCGGGAATGTCGGCGAGTCAAATTCACGACCTACACATCCGCGTTCGACCATCGACGGACAACTACCGCGAGAAGTACACCTCGACCCAAGCAACGACTACCAAGCACAAAAAACCAAAACACCCCCAGCCAACAACTGAAGGTGTTCACTATGTCGCGAGACATCTGTCCTCAATGTCTCGCGACAAGACACTGGTGGAGGTAAGGGGACTCGAACCCCTGCCAAAACCGCACAAAATAGCGGTTACCTGCGGACATGACATCACGCCTCCGTATGACGCGACCTCTACTGACCTCACATGACCTGGGCAAACCCGATCAGCATTTGACAATGTCAAACTGACATGGTGCCCCGCAAGCCTCGGCGTTCAAGCACGTCAACGCCACACCCGACGGCTGACAGGTCACCGCATCCGAGTGGGCCCGGCCCGTGAAGTGAGCGCTCTCCCACCCCAAGCGGTGGTGGCGGTTTCACCATCTTGGTCTGGTTTACGACGTTGTATGTCTGGTTGAAAATCTCGATGATCTGCCACACCTTGCGGTTCGGGTGCGCGATGGCGCCGGTCTGGTCGGACCGCTGGTCATACCCGGGGTGACCAGCTGCCTGGGGTGTCACAAGGTGTGATGACATGCTTGAGCAGCGGCTCATTCAGCGCCCAGCGCAGCACGCCGAACCTATGATCGGCAGGATGTCCAAGGCCCATCGGCTGGGACTGGTCCTCTTGCTCAATCTGCTACTGGTGGCGGCCCTGGTAGTCGTCGGAGTGACCGCCCATTCATTAGGAGTGTTGGCCGCCGGGGTCGATTATCTCGCCGACGCAGCCGCCATCGGTATTTCGGTAACGGCCATCTGGCTAGCGCACCAATCGGCGAGCCGACACCGGCGGTGGCCCGATGCAACCCACATCGCGGCGTTGGTCAACGCCGGATGGCTACTGGCCCTCAACATCTGGGTCGTCGTCGCGGCGATCCGACGGCTTATGTCAGGTGCCACCGAAGTGCACGGTCTGCCGGTGTTGATCGTCAGCGCGACCGCCGCCGTAGTCATGTTCATCGGCGCGATCATTGTGGGCGGCGATGTTGATAACGACGTCGGCGCTGAGGACCTCAACGTCAAGGCCGTCCTGCTTGACACCGCTGCCGATGCAGCCGCTGCCGGAGGTGTCGCCGTCACTGCGGCTCCGGCGAGGCCGACTGCCTGCGTCAAGTGCCCTAGACAAAGGAGTCGGTGTTCGTTGGGCAAGCAAATGACGGACGATAACCCGCTGACCGCCGGGGTGGTGATTAGAGCCGTCGGTCATGCCGTTCCCTGCAACGAGAGTGCGGTCACGGCGGCTGCACCGGGTCAAGCTGTTCGCCCAGAAAGGTTCATCTGATGATCAAGCAAGTTCTAGAAGTTTCTGCTGCCTCAGCCGCAATCATGGTGGCAACGACGTTTGCACCAGCCCCAGCTGCCTTCGCGGATACCTATTGCGGCCAAGCCAGCAGCGGCGCAAGCGTTTTCGCCGGGAACGCGGATACCTCGTGTGACTTTGCCCTCAGCACTGCTGAGGCGTATTGGAACTATGGGAACGGATCTCACCCGTTCAGCGTGCACAGCCCGGTGACCGGGCAGGACTACGAAATGACGTGTACCGGCGCTGGCTCGGTGTGCCAGGGCGGAAACAACGCCGTCGTCTACCTGCGTCACTAGCCAACTCGGCCTCGATGCGGCCGCCGTCCTCGACGACATCCTGGGCGTCAGTAACACCGGACACCACGTCGACGTCATCATTACCGATGTGGCTTACGGCAGTCCGTCACGCACGCAACCGGAATGACCGCATCAAGTAATCAACAGCAGCTCGCGACCCCGCGCGGCTACGTCAGTGTTCTGCCTTCGGCGGCGCGGGTTCGATGTAAGTCACTTCGCTGAGGCGGCTGAGCTCGAAGACGCCGATCAGCAGGGGGTTTGCGATAACTTGAATGTGCTTGGCGTGGGGGAATAAGGCGCTGATGGCGGCGCTGTCCAGGTACTCCACAGCGCTGAGGTCCACGGTGAGCGTTTCGCCGCTGCTAGCGGCCTCGGTGACGGCCGCGCGGAGGGCGTCAGCGAATGTGTCGATGTTGCTGAGGTCGATTTCTCCCAACGCGGTCAGGACGGGTTTCCCGTCGTCACGGCGTGCGATGTCGAGAGTGAGCGGGGTCGGCATCAGGTGATACTCGCGGATGAATGAACTGTCGTGCCGGTGGCGGCTTCCGAGTGAATGTCCACCCCCTGCATGAGCGCTCGCATTACGGTGATACCTCGCCCTCGATGGGAATTGGCAGCCGGTTGTGGAGGCTTCCACGAGCCTGTGTCAGTGTAGATCCGCGCCCGGCCAGTACGCGCGAGAGATCGCTGTTTCTTATTCGGCGACCACGAGCGCGCTGGTGATTACCGCCAGGTCCGAGTGCGGCCCCACGGGCGCTCGTGCGGTGAGTGGTCGTCGTGTACGCGTTCAGCACGTCGGTGAGTCGCGCAAGGCCCGGCGGCCTACGAATCGCTTGCCTGGGATGGGCTTCTCTTTGACCAGTCCTTCTTGAGTACACATCAAGGAAATGTCGCGATTGGCGCTGCGATTATGAACTTGTGTTCTGTTGGTCATTGGTCCTCTCGGCGGTCTTCGCGTGATGATCCCGAGCGAACGGCCCCGGCTCCCGGAGGTGCCTGGGTTATCACCAGGAGGAACTACTAGGCCACGCCGTCTCATGATTCCGGACTTGTGGATGGCCGGGCCGGGAAACGGTGAGCGTCATGACCGGAGCGGCGCTGATCCAGCACCGGCAACCGAGTCGGTTGGCCCGAATCGGTTGATTTGTTGTCGGGCTGTCGGTCTACGCACAGCTTTTTCGTCTTATAGATAGACAAGGAGAACGCAACGAACATCATGAAACTCAACGACATCGCACGCCAACTCATCGGTTCCGACCCTGCAACGCTGGTCACGATCAATCGCGACGGCAGCCCACAAGTCAGCGTGGTCTGGGTGACGGTGCAGAGTACGGCCGACGGCGGTGATGAGCTGGTCACCGCTCATCTGCAGGAGCATCAGAAGATCCGCAACATCCGGCGCGATCCCCGGGTGGCGATGACCATCGTGTCCACCGACCGCAGCGGGCCACAGACACCCTATCTGTCGATTAAGGGCACGGCGCGCGTCGAGGAGGGCGGTGCTCCCGAACTGCTCGACGAGATCGCCACGACTATCTTCGGCCCCGGCACCGGATTCCCGCCGCCCGACGCACCCCCCGGATACCTGACTCACATCACAATCGAAAAGGTCGGCGGCGTGGGTCCGTGGGCGACCTGAACATATCTGCCAGCCATGGCAGAAGACCGACTGACCAATAGGGGCGAAGTCCCAACTCCGCCGTCACTAGCTGTCTGGGACATTCTTAAGCGGAACTACCTGCGCGTGTCACCAGGTCCCGACGCGCCCGGCGAGATCAAGTAACGGGCATCGGCCCCAGCAGCAACAGTCCCACCGTGACTGCAGCGGAAAGAATTAGCACAAGAAGCAATTGTCCCAAGTAGCCGACATTCTGAGCTAATCGCTCTCGCTGGTACGCCCAGAAGCCCTCGATGCGCGCCTCGTTCAACCGGTCAATCCGTCGGACTTCCCGGTGGACGGCCAACGCCAGAATCCGACGGTCCCCGTCCTGCACATGGTCAGATTTGTCGAGGATGTCGCCAACACTGCCACCCCCGTGGCGATTTTCACGCCGGTGATGCTAGCTGTAAGGCGAACCGCTTGGCTGGCTTTTGGGCCCGCTTCGAGTGCGGCGGAGGCGGATTCACGATCAAGACGTCGCCGTACGGGGTCCAATCAGACGCGCACCGTCTCGCCGGTGGCAGCGCCGTCGGTGGTTGCCTCCCAGCGCAGTCCGTTTGCTGTCGTGAACCGAACTTTCACGATGACCTTGGTCAGGTCGATGTCCTTGTACCTGATGAGCGTTTTCATGGGCGTCTGCTGTTCGACCTTGGGCACCACCGTGACATAGGCTCCGCTGCTTGCCGTGCAGGTAGTACTGGACGTTGTAGGAGGTGTTGCCATCGCTGCGCCTGCGCTCGCGAATCGAGGCCCAGCGGTCAGACGAATTTGACATCCCGTTTGACATAGCCCCGGATTATACCGAATTCGCAGGTCAAAGAGTGGAGCTAAGGGGACTCGAACCCCTGCTCTGACCAGGCAAAACGCTGGTTTAACTGCGGGTTCGTTACGTTTCGATACGTTTCAATCCCGCTCGTTACTTGCGGTTTCGTTCTCGGGTCTTGACGGTGTCAAGAGGGTCCCGGCACTCTTCAAGTTACTTAGGACTAGGGTTTGCCGGTGTCGTCGTTGAGGCCCCACCATCCCGGTCGGCCCGGCTCTAGAGTCTGGCGTGCGCGTTATACCCGCGATATGTCGCGAATTCAGCATGCGAGAAGGCGTGCCTTTTGCTCGTTAAATTCTTCATCGGTCAGAAGCCCTGAGTCGCGGAGGTCACCGAGTTTCACTAGTGCTTCAGCGAACTCATGAATGTCGGCGGCCATTGCCGTCATGTGTCCGCTCGGCGACGTGGGCGTCGTCGATGCGGGGTGAGCGCAGGCAACGGACGCGATGCGCCCCTGACGTCGTCCCGGAGTCCGAGGGCCGCTGATGGCGTTGCCCGCCATGTTCGCCAGGGTCATCTCACCCAAGAGGTTTGACGGGCTTGCTGCGAAAACTTCTGGGGCAGCGCCCAAGCCGCTGGTCGGCAATGTCACCGCGGAAAGCCTGATCTCGGGGGCCGCCACGGTCCAGCCTTGCGGCACCGACATGCCCCCTACCGATGGCGCCCGACCCAGACCCACCGTCACCAAAGGGACTTCGGTCGGACCCAACGCCATCCCCGGCCGCGCCATCACATTCTCGACGACATCTTCGGGCAAGCGAAACCCGTTGATCTTGAACGTATTCAGGATACTTTGCTCCGTGCTTTCCAACCCCTCAAAGTGGAGTTCCGAGTCGTCGTACGATAAGTCGGCAAATATAGAGGTGGTGTTCAAAGCCGTCAGCCCAAACTGGGCCACATTGGGCAAGAACAACGCGACATCAATGAGGTCCGCCAGCGTGCCCAGAGGGTCGGTAGCCTGCGCTGCCGTGGAGGTTAGCTGGGACGCCACCGTCTGTGCGCTTGTCGCGGCCGATGCCCCAGTGGTGGTCTGCGGGGGTGGGATAAACGGAGTCAGCGTTGTCGCCGACGACGACGCGCCCGCGTAGCCATAAATCGCCGTAGCGTCTTGCGCCCACATCTCGGCGTAAAGGGTCTCGGTAGCCGCGATCGCCGGGGTGTTTTGCCCGAATACATTGGTCGACACCAGCGCCTGCAATAGCGCGCGGTTCGTCGCGATCACCGGCGGGGCACCATCGCCGCAAACGTCACCTCGTAGGCGGCCGCCGCGGCTTTGGCCTGGGTGGCCGTCTGCTCGGCCTGCGTGGCAGTGGATCGCATCCACGCCACATAGGGTTCAGTTGCGGCCGTCATCGCCGCCGATGCGGCGCCAAGCCAGGGACCGGCGGTCAGCTCGGTAATCACCGACGCGTACGAGGCCGCTGCCGTCTGTAGCTCGGTGGCAATCCGGTCCCAGGTCGCCGCGGCGGCCAGCAGCGGCCCTGACCCGGGACCTTCATACATCCGTCCGGAGTTGATTTCCGGTGGTAGAAATGCGAAATCCATTGCTCCACAACCTCCTAGCTGATCGCCGTCACATCAGTGCCTCGGTGAGCCGACACGACGCGTGGGACTGAGTCGAAGTTTTTTCGTGTGCCCATCGCTGCATAACTGCAGCTTGCGTCCCTAATAATCGATCGCGTCGACGAATGTTCAGATCCAGAGCGGAAAGTCGATGAACCAGAACACCCCTACGGACAGAAGCGACCTCGCCGAGCGATAGACACTAGGTGCGTGAATGCGACAACTAGGGCTCCGACGGCCCATCCAATCAGCGCAGACATCCCGGTGTTGACCAACCAGGCCAGGACGCCACCGACGGACTCGACAATGCGGCGAACGTGATCCTCGACGTCGTGAACTAAGCCGTGCGGGGTACGCCAGCCGAGGCGGTAGCTCCCGACAAGCAATATGTGGCCGCCCACCCAAAGCATCGCGATTGTCCCGGCCGCTGAAAGCGCTGAGAGCAACTTGGGCATCCCGGCGACCAGGCTTTGGCCGACCTTCTGCCCGATTTGGGATGGGGTCTGGGTGAGGCGCAGGCCGACGTCGTCGATTTTGACGACGACGGCGACGACGCCGTAGACCATGACGGTCAGGACCAGGGCAACGACGATGAGGATGATGAGCCGCGGTACGAACGCCTCGTTGGCCACCTCGTTGAGGGCGATCACCATGATTTCGGCGGACAGAACCAAGTCGGTCCGAATTGCCCCAGCCACCATGTCGTCCTCGGCGGCTGGCGCGGCGTGGGCGTCATGACGGCGGATGCTGTCCCAAACCTTCTGGGCGCCTTCGTAACACAGGTACACAGCGCCGAGCATCAGCATAGGGGTCAGCAGCCGCGGCGCGAACTGACTGAGCAGCATTGCGGCGGGCAGGATGACCACCAGCTTGTTACGCAAGGATCCGATCGCGATGCGTTTGATGATCGGCAACTCGCGCTCGGCAGCGATCCCGTGGATGTATTGCGGTGTCACCGCGGTGTCGTCAATGACCACTCCGGCAGCCTTGGCGGTCGCGCGTCCGGTGGCAGCGGCCAGCCGTGCGAGAACCGCGACGTCGTCGAGGAGTCCGAAAAGCCCCCCACTCATCGCATCTCCGCCATGGCGTTGGAGGGTACCCGTCGTCCTTACTCCGCGTCGGATCGAGAACCCACCGTTGTTACCTGAAGTTGGCGACACCAGCGGCGCGACGACTTCGACCTGATCTAGTACGGAGACCTATTATCTGATCTGCGTCTACAAAATGGAGTTATGGGGACTCGAACCCCCCAAATACTTACGGGCGGTTCAGGAATCTCGGCGAGTGACTCGTGAATTGGTTCTATTCTTTTGCGATGAAGCAGCTATCAAATGTTGATGCGGCGCTCTGGTTCACGGATACCACCAATTGTCCGATGAGCGGCGCCACGCTGCTGATTTGCGACCCGTCCGGGTCGCCGAGCTTCTCGTTCTTTGCAGTGAGGGATCTTCTCGCCACCCGTCTTCACGAACTGCCGCCGCTGCATTACCGGGTGGCTGGCGCGCGACTCGGTCTGGATCGGCCGTGGTTCGTGGACGACGCCGAAGTGGATGTCGACTTTCACGTCCGGCGCATCGCGGTGCCGGCGCCCGGCGGACGCCATGAACTCGACGAGCTGGTAGGCCATCTCCTGTCCTACCCACTGGATCGCGCCCGCCCATTGTGGGAACTGTGGTTTATTGAGGGCGTCGAACACGGACGTGTGGCGCTACTGCTTAAGCTTCACCACGTCATCGTTGACGGAGTTTCGGCCCTCGCATTAGTCGATGCTGTATTCGACGACGCAGCACCATCTCAGCGGTTCGGCGCCGATGCCTGGCAATCCCACTCGCCCCGGATACCACGGCTCGGACGGCGTGCGCTGGCTGCCTATTTGAACGTCACAATGCTGACGCCGCTCCGCATGTTGCGGCTGGCGCTGCAAACACTGTCTCCTCAGCGCGTCGTTCGTGGGATGACCAACAAACCAGCGCATCTCTTTGAGGCGCCGGTCGCACGGTTCAACGCCGAGGTTTCACCGCAGCGTCGAATCAGCCGCAGTAGGGTGCCGCTGGACCGGGTCAAGGCGGTCCACGATGCGTATGGGGTGACGCTCAACGACGTGGTGCTGGCACTGATTTCCGATGCGCTGCGCCGCTACCTCCAAGCCCACAACGATCTCCCCCACCAACCTCTTCTGGCCCAAATAGGAATATCAACCCGCCACGACGACAGGGCCTGGGGCAACCAGATCACCTCGGCGAATGTTCGGCTGGCCACAGATCTCGTCGACCCGGTACAGCGGTTGACGACCATCCACAACGAGAGCCAGCGTGCCAAGGCCAGGGCCAAGACACGTGCCCAACGTCGGGTCGTGGGATTGACAGAAACGATCCCGCCAGGTTTGGTGGCGCTCGCCGTGGGGGCCTGGGCCGCTAGCGGCGTGGGACGTCGACTGCCGCCCATCAACCTGATTATCTCGAACATTCGCGGACCTGAATACCGGCGTCACGTAGCGGGTGCGGTCATCGAGCAACAGATACCGTTGGGACCGCTCGCCGTCGATGTGGGACTGAACATAACGTGTAACAGTTGCGATGGATGGATTGAATTCGGGTTCGTCACTACTCCCGAGATCGCCGACGACATCAACGAACTGGCCGATGGTATTGCGCCCGCGTTGCAGGCTCTAGAAGACGCGGCCGTTTAGCAGCCTCGCCCGCACCAGTTTCCGGCGACACACCCGTTGCTGCACGTGCAGTTGTCGTCAGAATTGTCGTCACCGCGAGGCTGAGCCCCACCGATGTCGCACACCACCGCGGACTTGCAAACCCGCACCGGCACGCGAGGATGAGACGATGCATCCCAGGCTGACCGCGCGGGTGGAACAAACTCAGCCGATCCCGGTACTGCTCTGGCAATTTGCCGAGCCTCGACTCTGCATTTCGTCGGGTCCGCTCGGTGGCGGCATCGGCGCCAGGGACTGGGTGGTCAACGCAATGGTCCCCCTCGATTACGACCGAACCGACCCGGACCGCCACCTGACCGAGATCGGTACCGCGCTCAAGCTCGTGGGCACCGGCTGCGGGCTGCTCACCGCAGTCGACGTGACCCGGCACCACACCGCCGCTGATAGCGGCGCACATGCCGTCGCCACCGTGGGGCTCTCCAGGCCGGCCTGGGCGGCCGCGCCCGACTACCACTTTCGCCGCGAGTTGCCGTCCGGCGTCCGAACGACCGCGTTCGCCGACTACCAGACCGTCGAATACCGACCGCTCACCGACGGTGACGAGTACCGGGCGGGGACGATCAACATCGTGGTTGCGGTGCCGGTACGGCTGTCTGAGGCGGCCCTCGTCAACGCCCTGGCCACCGCAACGGAGGCCAAAGTGCAGGCGTTATACGAGACCGGGGTAAGGGCCACCGGAACCGCCTCGGACGCAATCGTCGTGCACTGCCCAACGGACGGGACTGCGGAGACGTACGGCGGCCCTCGCTCGACGTTCGGCGCCCGGATCGCACGAGCGGTGCACGCCTCCGTACTTGCCGGCGCCCGGTCTTGGATTTCGGGGCCTCCCGAGCGGCGCTCCCACCTGGGAACACGAAACACTGCTGGGCGCGGTATCGAACCGCCAACTGCTGGTGTGTAAATCCCAGCAAAAGTGTCCACCAGGTTTTATGCGGCGCCATAGCGACCCTGAAACGCCCAGCTCAGCGGCCCGCTCGTGTCCACCACAGTCAGCGTCTCTGCTTCAGGTCGTCGACGACGATCGGCCAGCCTGCAAACCGCTCAAAGCCGACTTGGATCCGATGCGTGCCGCCGCATTCCGGCGAACCGCTATCTGCTCTACACGGCGGCGTCCTCGATGTCGATCCGGGAACGGTCCGGCAGGGCAAGGACGCAGACGACCGTGACGACCGCGGCGAAGACTATGTACGCCGAAATCGCGTACGGAGTTCTTGTTTTGTGCAATGACCACGTCGCGATCAGTGTTGCAGGGCCACCGGCGAAAACCGAGGCCAGCTGATAGCCGAGTCCGGCGCCACCGTAGCGCAGGTGTGTCGGGAAATTCTCGCCGATCAGCGCGGCCTATCGGCCGTGCGGCAGCGCGTGTATGACCAGCGAGACCACGACCGCGATGACGATCAGCCCGGCCCCGCTGTGGGTGAGCACCGCGAAGTACGGGTATGCGAGACAGGCCGGTCAGCACCGCTCCAGTGAGATATACGCGCTTGCGGTCGAAGCGGTCCGACAGTGCGAAAACAGCGGGATCGCAACGAGTTCGCACACCGCGCCCGCCAGCACGGCCTTGAGCACGAACGTCTTGGTGAACAGTGGAGCTAAGGGGACTCGAACCCCTGCTCTGACCAGGAAAAACGTGGCCTAAGCTGCGGTTTCGTTAGGTCTCGTTCCGGCTCGGTCCCGTTCGTTACGTGCGGATACGTTTTCGAGTCTTGACGGCGTCAATGCCGGAAAAGGCGTTCCCCACCCCCTTTAGTCTGGTCGGTGCTGGCTAGCGGACTGTAGCCGTACGCCCAGGTCAAACTCCGGGACACCCTGACTGGCCGTGACAGTACCGACCTAATAATTGGATTCTGCGTTTCCGCTGTCAGCAGCCCGACGTGAGGGCCAACCCTTGTGCCTCTCCAAACTTCTATTTGAGAGGCTGGGCCGCGGGATCCGTCTCTAGCTCACTGCGTGATATAAGATAAACCCCAAGCCGGAGGGGACATGACCAGTCAGCAACAGAAAACCGAGATCATAGTGGCGCTGATGGCAGCGCTCGATAAACGTAAGTTTAAATTCGCGGCGGATCAGTTCTCGGGCGCTTACCTGAATCGTCACCTGAGCAAGGTGCCGACAGATGTTCTGAGGGCGATGACCGCGGTCGACGAGGCCGACAAGTCGTGGGCAGGCGCCTTCATACTCGAGGGCTCCATCGAGCTAGCCAAGAGAGCGATGAACGTTAGCTTTTTACCAATCGGTGAGGTAGCGAGCCTATTCAGCGCTCATCAGGTCGACGTCTCACTCTTGGATGAGATATTCGCTACGCTCAGCCCACTCACCATTTTTACAGGCATCAAGTACACATTAAAAGTACCGGAACTGGTCACTTGTGTAGCAGCGGATGACCTGGCTGTTTCGGATGCTGCTCACTTCGCTGACCTCGTCCAGCAGATTAATATTCAGATGCTTAGCAGAACTTCCGGGAAGATTCTTGGTCAGAAGCCCGGTAACCTGTGGGCGTACGTCATCTACGCGTTCTTTGAACCGTCAAACTTGTCAATCGTCCCCGGTGTAACGTCCGAATGCCAACGAGGGGGATTCTTTTCTCGTCAAAAAACATTTCCTTTGTGTCTGGACATTCCCAATCGAACCATACACGCTTACAAGGCCAAAAATTATCTAAATAATCGTAATTTGACCAACGAGATTTTCGCTTGACGTGTGATGTCGCGCTGCGCATATTCGTTGAACTTTTGCGACCCATACAGGTCGTGTTTTCTAGGTGCATAAGTAATCGTCAAGCGCCAAGCTGCGCCAGGAGACAAGGCATTGGAGCGGTTCGCGGCTCAGCGTAATATTCTCCGGCTCCCGGGTCAAATTATCAGAGCGCTCAGGTGCGTAATTTGCTTAATCCCAAGGGAATTAGAACGGCTGTTGGAGTTCGTTTCGGATATCGACGGGCAGTATGGAGCGGTCGTTGCGGTCGTCGAAGGTGTCGCCAGGTAATGGGCTGATTTGGCTCGGTGCGATGCCGTTAACCACGTACCGCCGGTAGCGCGTGCGGGTTGCCTCGTTCACTCCGTTTAGGTGCTCGATGTGGTGGATGCACGAGCTCGACACAGTGAACCCATCGGCAGCCGGACTCTCCTTGGCTCAGACCTCCAGGGCCTTGGCAGACTGATGCGGTTGGCCAGCTCCTGGAATCTAGCGGCCTCGGGGTAGTCGTTGAACGACGAAGATGTCTGCTCGCCATTGAGCTTTTAGAGCACCGCCGTGTAGGTATTGCCGTCCTTGCGCTGCCGTACCCGAATGCTCACCATAACGGTCTTGACGCCGCCTGCGGGGCCGATGCTTTGGGGCTGTGAGCTGCAGCTATCTCGGTGGAGCTAAGGGGACTCGAACCCCTGACCCCCACACTGCCAGTGTGGTGCGCTACCAGCTGCGCCATAGCCCCTGAAGTTGTGCCAATCGAAGCTACACCACAGCTTGCCGGCCTTCAAAGTCGCTGATGACGACCGGTCTACCGCAACGGGTCGAAATCGCGCAGGCCGGCGGGCTGCTTGCCGGTGGCGATCTGCTCGGCCAGCAGCCGACCGGTCACCGGGCCCTGCTTCATACCCCACATGCCATGCCCACCCGCGACGAAGATGCGGTTTTCGGCCACCTGTCCCACCAGCGGGCGACCGTCGGGACTCAACGGGCGCGGGCCAACCCATACCTCGTCGCGTTCGGCCCAGCGAACCCCGTCGAGAAATTGGCTTGTTGAATCGACCATGGTGTCAGCTACCGCGGCAGAAGGTGGAGCGTCGGGACGACGCAACTCCATCATGCTGGTCACCCGCAGCTTCCCGTCCAACGGCGTGCACGCCACCCGCACATCCGGCAGATAAATCGGCCCGAAGACCGGGAGCTCCACCGGGACAGTGAAGGAGTAGCCCCGCCCGGCCTGCACCGGAACCCGGACCCAGCGCTTCACCAGTGTCGGCAACCACGCGCCGGTCGCGATCACCGCCACGTCGGCCGTCAGCGGAGGACCGTCAAAGGGTTGTACAGCAACACCGTGCCCCGCTGCCCGCACGTCGGCGACATCCGCGGTATGCAGTGCCCCGCCCCGTTCGACGACCGAGCGACCCAGCGCCTGCACGAAACGTCCCGGGTCGACGAACCGCTGCCCGTTGACGCGGATCCCGACGGCCACGGCGCTCGTGGCCAACGGCACCTGCTCGCGCAACTCAGCACCGGACAATTCCGTGGTGGAGCTTGGTTGTCCGGCTTTCTCTAAACGCTGCAGCTGCTCCAGCAGGTGCTCGGCATCTGCTGACGTGTGAAACAGCGCGGTGATCGGCGCGTCGCTGATCGTCGCGTCCACACCGCTGGACACCAGCACGTCGTAGGCGGCCATGCACTCTTGGTTGAGCGTCAGGTTCGCCCGCACGGCGCGTGTCCACGACGATCGGCGGGAGTTCGCCGCGAACCGGATCAAGAATTTCCACAGGGTCGGATCGGTGCTCGGCGTAATCCGCACGGGCGCAGCGTGATTCGGCAATGATCGCAGAGCGAATCGCAACATCCGGGGGTCGTTGAGCGGGATACTCAGCGCCGGAGCGATCCATCCGGCGTTACCCCAGGAGGCACCCGCGGCGACGCCGGTGCGGTCGACCACCGTCACGGAAACGCCGCGCTCCTGCAGAAACCATGCTGTGGACAAACCGACGATGCCGGCACCCACCACGATCGCCGATCGCGGCCCGGTCCGGTCGTCAGCCATCACGCCCCTCCTTATCGCCGCGACAGCGCTCAGGCAGGCTGCGGCGCCGTCTTGCCCATCACCTGGGTTTCCGGTGCAAAGACCCACCTGATCGCAGCAGCCAGCAAGATCATCCCGCTGATCGCAAATCCCCATCCGAAGCCGAGGTGCTCGGCGATCTCGGCAACCGCAAATGAGCCGACAATGGCGCCCAGATCGGCCACCATTTGAAACATCGCCACAGCGGTGCCCGCGCGTGCCGCGCTGCCCAGGATGTCGGCGACCGCGGCCTGCTGCGGCGAGGCGAACACGCCCGACGCTGCGCCCGATATGCACGCGGCGACGAGGAAGACCGGCACCGACGACAAGGCGCCCAACCAGATGGTCGTCACGCCGCAGGCGAAGAGCCCACCGATCAGCAGGGTGCGCCGGCCGATCCGGTCGGACAGATAGCCACTGGGCAAAACCACGACGACGTTGCCGAGCGCGAAAACCGCCAGAGCCAAACCCGTCATCCGTGGCCCGCGGCCCAACACGTCCGAGACGAACAGCGGCACCACCGCGATCCGCAATCCGAACACCGACCAGCCCGTGGCAAAGCTCGACACCAGCGCCGAGCGGTATGCGCTGTGCCGAAGCGCGACACGCAACCTCACCGCCGACTGGACCTGCTCGGCGGGTTCGCCCAAGGTCGACCCTCGCAAGCTGTAGGACACCACAATCGCGGTGATGAGCATCGCAATGCCGTAGATCAAAAACGGTGCCCTGAGCCCAAAACTTGCGGTCAGACTGCCCACCAGCGGGCCGCCGACCAAGCCGACCAGAAACGACGTGGCGAACAGGCCGGCGATCCGCCCGCGCGCCTCAGCCGGGCTGATCCGGATAAGCAGACTCAGCGCGGAGATGAAAAACATCGTCGACCCAATGCCGCCGATCGCGCGGAATATCAGCAGTTGCCAATAGTTCTGGGCGAATGCGGATACGGCAGTGGATACCGCCACGATCAGCAGCCCGGACACATAGACCGGCCGCTCCCCCAGCCGCTGCACCAGCAGCCCGGTCGGCGGCGCAAAGCAGAGCCGCATCACCGAGAACACCGTGATCGCGAAGGTCACCGCGCCAATGCTCACCCCGAAGGTGCGGGCAAAGACCGGCAACACCGGCGATATCACCCCATAGCCGAGCGCGGCCAGCACGTTCACCACGATCAGCACCCACGCTTCGCGGGGCAACCCCGTCGATTTGCGACGCCAAGCGCTGAAGCGGGCGCGGCCAGCAGCAAGGGTCACCCGATGACTTTATCCACCAGCTCCTGGGCCGCTTGCTGGACCTCGGCTAAGTGCTCGGGGCCGTGGAACGATTCAGCATAGATCTTGTAGACGTCTTCAGTGCCCGATGGCCGTGCGGCGAACCAGGCGTTGGCTGTGGTCACCTTCAGCCCGCCTAGCGGCGCGTAGTTTCCGGGCGCAGTGGTCAGCTTCGCGGTGATCTGCTCGCCGGCCAACTCGGTGGCGCCGACTTGGTCTGCTGACAGCCTTGCCAGCCGGGTCTTCTGCTCGCGGTCGGCGGGCGCGTCAATCCGTGCGTAGGTTGGGGCGCCGTATTTCGCGGTCAGCTCCTGATAGCGCTGCGACGGCGTGGCGCCGGTGACGGCCAGGATCTCGGAGGCGAGCAGCGCCAGGATGATGCCGTCCTTGTCGGTGGTCCACACCGATCCATCGCGTCTCAGGAACGATGCGCCTGCCGACTCTTCTCCGCCGAAGCCGATGGTGCCGCCGATTAGGCCGTCGACGAACCACTTGAACCCGACCGGCACTTCGACGAGCTTGCGGCCGATGCCGGCGACCACCCGGTCGATGATCGACGAGCTGACCGCGGTCTTGCCGACGGCGATGCCGTCCGGCCAGGACGGCCGATGGGTATAGAGGTAATCGATGGCCGTAGCCAGGTAGTGGTTCGGGTTCATCAAGCCCCCGTCGGGGGTGACGATGCCGTGCCGGTCGGAGTCGGCGTCGTTGCCGGTGGCGATCTGGTAGCGGTCCCGGTTTGCGACGAGCGATGCCATCGCATCCGGCGAGCTGCAGTCCATCCGGATTTTGCCGTCGTGGTCGAGCGTCATGAATCGCCAGGTCGCGTCGACCAGCGGGTTGACCACGGTCAGCTCGAGATTGTGCCGCTCGGCGATCGCGGCCCAGTAGTCCACGCTGGCCCCGCCGAGCGGGTCGGCGCCGATCCGCACCCCAGCCTTGCGGATCACGTCGACGTCCACCACGTTCGGCAGGTCGGCGACGTAGCTGTCCATATAGTCGTGCCGTTGGGCGCTCTGCAGCGCCCGGGTTAACGGCGTACGCTTAACCGCCTCGCCATTTCGCAGAATTTCGTTGGCGCGCTTGGCTATTGCATTCGTCGCGTCGGTGTCGGCGGGCCCACCATTGGGCGGGTTGTACTTGAAGCCACCGTCATATGGCGGGTTATGCGACGGCGTCACGACGATCCCGTCGGCGAGTTCGTCGGTGCGGCCACGGTTGTAGGTCAGGATGGCGTGGCTGACCGCCGGCGTCGGCGTATAGCGGTCGGCCGAGTCGATCATGGCGACGATGTCGTTGGCGGCCAGCACCTCCAGCGCCGACGCCCACGCCGGCTCGGAGAGGCCATGGGTGTCACGGCCAATGAACAACGGGCCCGTGGTGCCCTGTGCCGCGCGGTACTCGACGATGGCCTGAGTAATGGCGAGAATGTGGGCCTCGTTGAATGCTCCGTTGAGCGCAGAGCCGCGGTGACCCGACGTACCGAACGCCACCTGCTGAGCGACGTCGTCGGGATCGGGTTCGACCGTGTAATACGACGTGAGGAGATGGGGCAGATCGACAAGGTCTTCGGGTCGGGCCGGCTGACCGGCGCGCGGGTTGTCCACCATGGTTACCAATTCTGCCCGCGTCCGACTCCCCCCGGGCTGCGTGAGTTGGAGTTCGGCCATACGCTGCGTAGCGCAGCGGCAAACGGAGGGAATCGACCCAGTGGCACAACACGACTATCGCGAGTTGGCTGCGGTTTTCGCCGGTGGGGCGCTGGGCACTCTGGCGCGGGCGGGCATGGGCAACTTGATGGCCGCCGATCCGACACACTGGCCGTGGCCCACGTTCACGGTCAACGTTGTCGGCGCCTTCCTGGTGGGCTATTTCACCACGCGGTTGCTGGAGCGGTTGCCGTTGTCCAGCTATCGCCGACCACTGTTGGGGACCGGGCTGTGTGGCGGGCTGACCACCTTTTCCACCATGCAGGTCGAAACGTTAAGGATGATCGAACACCGCCAGTACGTGCTGGCCGTCGGCTACACCGCCACCAGCATCACGCTGGGACTGGCGGCGGTGTATCTGGCCACCGCTCTGGTTCGCCGGGTTCGGGTGCGCTGATGCTGCTGTGGGTTGGCGTGGTGATGGCCGGCGGTGTCGGGTCGGTGCTGCGGTTTGTGGTGGACGGCGCCCTCGCCCGCCGCGTCGCGCGCCCCTTTCCGGTCGGAACGCTCATGGTCAATATCACTGGCGCCGTGCTGCTCGGCTTGGTCAGCGGGCTTGCGTTGAGCAGGCACGCCGCGTTGCTCGCCGATACCGCGTTCATCGGCGCATACACCACGTTCTCGACTTGGATGTTGGAGACTCAGCGGCTCGGTGAGGAGCGCCAGCTGCCTTACGCGCTCGCCAATATCGTCGTGAGCGTGGTGCTGGGCATTGCCGCTGCCCTGCTAGGCCAGTGGATCGCGGGGCAACTGTGAACCAGCCCTGCAGTGTCAGCCGGTCTTCAGCAGCGTCGCCAGGACAGCGGCTTGGCTGCCGTCCACGTCACGGGTGGCGGTCACCAGCGTCACGACGCCGCGCTTGGTGAGCTTGCGCAGCTCGTCGAGCGCTTCGCTGCCCTGCAGTTCCTTGCGGTATCGCGCGGCGAACTCATCGAAACGCTCGGGCCGGTGGTCGTACCACTCGCGCAGTTCTTTGGACGGCGCAACATCTTTTAACCAGGTGCCGACTCGCGGATCGTCTTTGCGGAATCCTCGCGGCCACACCCGGTCCACCAGGATGCGCTGACCGTCGTCGGGACTCGGATCGTCATAGACCCGGGCCACCCGGACACGGCTCTTGGCCATGGAACCACGGTAACGCAGTCAGCTGAGCGCGGGCACGACCTTGTCGACCAGCAGCTGCACCGACTTCCACGCCTCGTCGACCGGCATGCCGCCGACCAGCGGGTGCAGCACTATCGGCCCGTAATCGGTGGCGGCGCGGACCTCGGCGATGAGCTGGTCGGGGGTCAGGAAGCGGTAGCGTCCCGACGCCCTGACCTCTTCCAGGGTCTGCACGCCGGGCAGGTGCATGAGCGACCGCTGGTCTTTCGACCATCCGCCGTAAGTGACTGCCTCCCAAAGGATGTGTTCACCGAGCTCGGCCCACGCCCGGTCCGGATCCTCGTGCAGGTAGATCATTCCACGATTGATCGCCCCGGGCATGATGACCAGTGACGCAATCCCGGCCTCTGCACACAGCTCGCGATAGTAGGCGGCGATATCGGGCAGATGGTCGGCCAGGCTGAGCGGCAACCGAAAACGCGCCGCTCGCCGAGCCGTGACGCGTGCGCCTCCCCCGACGTACAGCGGTGGATGCGGCCGTGTCCAGGAACCCGTGTCTGACCACACGGACAGCATTCGCTCGATCAGGTTGTCCATGAGTGTGCCGCGTTGGCTGAAATCGACGCCGAGCTCGTCGTATTCGATAGTGCGGTAGCCCAGGCCGATCGTGGTGTGCAGTCGCCCGCGGCTCATATTGTCGACCAGCGCGATGTCTTCGGCGAGCCGGACCGGATTCCACAACGGCCCGAGAGCGCAGTCGACGCTGGCGATCAGCGTCGAGGTTCGGGCCAGGAACATCGCCGCGGCCATGATCGGATTGCAGCTCCATCCGTGCCCGGTGGCGTGATGCTCGTCGACGCTGATCATGGTGATGCCGCGCGCCTCGCCCCACTGCGCCAGGTCGAGCGCGGCACGGAGCAGTTCGCTCTGGGTGCGTGGATCTCCGTGCGGCGAGGCGAAGTTGAAACGCAGCACCGTCAGTAACATCTACGATGCCGCCTGCTGCAGGAACGCGGGAAAGTCGGGAAACAGTGCGCGGTCGACGATCTCGATGCGGGTCCCAAACGCATCGACGTAGTAAGCGAACAGCGCCAAATCCGGTGGAGAAATATCGGCGGTCGCCTCGAAGGTGAAGCCGTTGGCCTCCAGCATCCGCGCGGTATCGGCGAGATTGTCGGTGAAATAGCCGAGGTGATGGACCGCGTTGCCGGGTGCCGCAATCCAGGGACTGTCGGGTAGTTGCTGGATGAGTTCGACGTGCGGGCTTTGCAGCGAGTAGACGAACGTCGAGGTGAGCTCGCGGGTCCCGTTCACGGTACGAAATGGCAGCGTATAGGTCAGCGGATTGATCCACTGGTAGCCGGCCAGCGCGCTGAGGCGGGCCATCGCGGCATCGAGGTCGGGCACCACGATGCCGGTGTGGTAGTAGTCCTCGGGTCGCAGCGCGAATGTCATGTTGTTCCTTCTGATATCAGACGCAGTCCGAGGCGCCGTCGACGACGAAGACGGCGCCACTGGTGTAGCTACATTGCTCGGTGCACAGAAAAGCCACGGTCGGCGCGATTTCGCCGACGGATCCGAAGCGTCGCAACGGGATATGGGCCAGCTCGGAATCGACCAGTTCTGCTGCGACATGCATGGGCTCGGTCATCGGCGTGTCGATGGTGCCGGGCGCCACCGCATTCACCCGGATTCCCTTGTTGGCCCACTTGACAGCGAGGTTTCTGGTGACGTCGATGACCCCAGCTTTGGCCGCGCCGTAGCCGGGCACCAGGGGGACGGCACGCAGTGCCGACATCGAAGCCATGTTGACCACGCTGGCGCCGCCAGCCGCGGTCGACGCCCGCAGCGCGCGATAAAGGCCGATGGTCAAACGGTACGGACCAGTCAGATTCAGCGCTACCGATGCCTCGAACCCATCCGGTTTCGACTCATCCAGGCCCCCTGGGAAATTCGCGCCCGCGTTGTTGACTAGGACGTCGAGCCGAGTGATGTCCTGGACCAGCGCGTCGACCGAGTCGGGATCGGTAATCTGTAACTGCTGATAAACCATCCCAGACATATCGGCGTCGTAATCCGTGACAGCCGGTTTGGTTCCGGTGATGGTCACCTGCGCCCCGGCGTCTCGAAACAGCATCGCTGTTGCGTACCCGATCCCGCTGGTCCCACCGGTGATCAACGCAGCGGTCCCGGTGAAATCAAAACTGACTCGCGCTGTCATGAGTTTTTCGCTATTTGTTCGGTGAGCCAGGCTCTTTCCCAGAAGTTGGTGGTATCGGCCAAGAGTCTTTGGTGGGCTTCCCTGAGCACCTCGCGGGCCCCCGGATGGTCTGCGGGGACCAGCTCGGCAAGGTGGATCGCCTGTAGTGGGCGCTCTGCGTTCAGGTGTTCTCTCGCCCGATCCAGAAGCGCGTCGGCACCGGCTAGTTCGACCACATCGGCGCTGACGGCGTCGAAGCCAACCGGATACAGCTCGGTCGTCGAGCGGTGGTGAAACCAGCCTGAGTAGTTCTCCCAGATGGCCCGCACATCCCAAGAGACCTTTCCGTAGCCTTGGCCCACTTCGTATTCCGTTGGCACGGTTATCTCGCGCATCAGAGTCCGGACATCCTTTCCGGCGTTCATTCCGGCGACGGTTTGGTCGTGAATGTACTGGATCGCGTCGCGCAGCCGGGTCAGCTCGGCGTAAATGCGGCTCTGTCCGGCAATCGGTGCAAAATGGCCGGTCACCAGAAGTTCGGGCGCTAGCTCACGAACCCGCTCGACCGACGCAATCGCCGTCAGCGCGTCCCGGTACCGGTCGCCACGCATGGTGACCAGGTTGGGGATGTGCCCGAATATTGGGCCGAAGGTGTTGCCGCACAGACAAATTCGCTCGTCAGGAAGCCAGATCACCAGGGAGTCGTTGGTCTCCCCGCCGGTCACGGAGATAAGTTCTAGGCGCCGACCCCCAACGTCCAGCGTGAGGGTGTCCTCGAAGTCGAGGTCGACACTGGGCACGCTCTGGCCCGGCAGATGCTTGGTGCCGAGACGGCGTTGAATGGCCTGGATACCCGAGGCCAGGGTGTGTTTGAAGGCAAACGCGCTGCGGCTGGCCCGATACGGGATGAGCCGTTCGTTGTCGTCTCGCCACAAAGTCCAGTTCGATTGTGCGACAACCGTTGTGTCGGGGTCTCTTACGCTGTCCAGGCCCCCGACATGGTCGACGTGTCCCTGGGTGAAAATGATATAACGCACCGGCGAGGAGTCGACAGCGTCGAAGTTGGCGCGGTGCACCGGACCTTCGAAGCCCATCCCGGTGTTGACGATCACCCGGCCCTCACCGGTTGTCAGCAGATAGGAATTGGACAAACCGGGCGAGCACCATAACCCCGGGGCGATCTCCTCGGCCTTATCGGCCGAAGCCGGGCGCATGGCGTCGGCGCCCGGCCGACTACGGTAGACCGGTTCGGACATCACTGCTTCTCCTTCATTCGGCGCGAACGTCGAATTTGTCGAAATAGAAGTCGAACCGGGCGCGCAGTTCGTCGGGCGAGATTCCGAAGTGCCGTTGCAGGTCGTAGCGGATCCGGCCGTGCTTGCCGCGCGGGTTGGTGTCCAGGTAGCGCTGAAAGCCTGCCCGCACCTTCGGTGTCAACTCGACCCCCCCACGCCGGTAAAACTCGTCGAGCAAACGCATTTCGTTGCCATTCAGGTGATGGAAGCTGATGTCGATGCTGCGTTCGCCGGGCACCAGATCGCGGTCGCGCACACAGGCGCTGAGCAGTCGGTGCACGCGATCACTCCAGTAGTCCAGCAGCCACTCCGGTTCGATATTTGTGCGGCGCAAACGGTCGGAGTAGGCCATCATCGTGATCGCTGACTGGATCACCGCGACTGGGTCGCGGTGGGTGAAGGCAACCGTCGCGTCGGGGAAGGTGGCCATTAGCGGTCCGAGTTGCTCACAGTGCTGCGGACTTTTGAGCACCCAAGTCCGCGGGCCGCGCAGGAATGTCAAGGCCTGCAAGACCTTCTTCATATACCCGTAGTGCCGGTTTTGATCCAGGCTCAGGTAGTAATCCCGCCAGCCCGGCACGCGGGCGTGCCATTCCAGGACGTAGCCGGCTAGATCCAGGTCGAGAAGTTCAACTTCTTCCTCGATCGCTTCCGGGAACCGGTCGTGCATGGCGGCCACCACCGGAGCGCTGGCCATCAGTGCGTCGTGTTCAGCCTTGGCGCGGGCATAGCGTGGGTCGACACCCGAAGTGTCGGGGCCTTGGCCGAGCGCCGGGATCGGATCCTGACTTTCCCAGTACGGTAGCGCCCGCCGACGCGGATCGGCGGCGATGAGGTTCACCAGATGCGTCGTTCCCGATCGCGGCATCCCGACGACGATGAACGGTTTCTCGATCGAAATCGATTCAATCTCGGGATAGCGCTTGATGAGATCGACAAGCGAGAGTCGGTTGCGCAGCAACCGAACCACTCGCTGCCGCAGAGTGGAGCGAGTGAGCTGGGTCAGGCCTTGGTCGGCTTCGATCGCAGCCACATGTGCGGTCAAGCGGTCACCGAAGCCGTCGGTGTCGTCCAGATCATTGCCCACGCACGCTTGATCGATCGCTTCGGCGAGCATCTGGTCGATGTCAAACTCGACGTGTTTGGCCTCGGTGAACTCCAGAATTTGGCGCTGCACATCGGTCAGCCGCGGCGACGTCAGATCGTCGAAGTCGATGTCGTCCACGTCGGAGTTCATGCACCGCTCCTCCACATCGCTTCGCTCTGCATCGTCGCAGCGCGGACCGCAGAGCCCTCAAGTCAGAACGTGTTGGTCAAATACAGTTGCAGAGACTCGAATACGCTCTCCAAAAGTCCGCTGTTGGCGGCCCCATGCTCGAATACCGCACTGAGCCAAGCGTCAGCGGTGTTGATGTCGTTGGAGATATCGATATTCGTGATCAAGTTGTCGGTCGACGTGGTCGCGTCAGCGACTTCCGTTGGTGTCAGCCCCAGGTACTCCACGTGCGTAGTGAATAGGTTCCACAGCGGATCCAGCAGACCGCCGGCATTGAAGTCCTGTTGGAAGTCGGCGACCCCGTCGCCGTCCAGCGTGTAAATCGTCGCGGGGTACAGATTATCCGGCGTCAAGTCTCCAAGGACGCCGTCAAGGCCGGCGTCGGTGAGAAGGGTGTTCGTCAGACTCGAGCCGAATATGGTGTCCAGGTCTGATACCAGATTGGGCCAGATGCCGCCCGGGAGCGATGGGTCGCCGATGAACACGAAGTGCAGATCGTTGCTGGGGATGTGAGCTTCGAGTCGGGTCATTGCGATCGACTCGGCGGTGGCGCTCTGCGAGTATCCGAAGATCGTCAGCGGGTGCTCGGGGCTGAAAGCACCTGGGTCGGAGTTGAATTCGTTCTCCACGGCGAGAACAATGTCCGACGCGGCGGTGAGACTACTCGGACCCTGCTGGATCAGTTCGGGCGTCGTCAGTACTTGCAGCGGCGCGCTGCACGGGTCGGTCCCGACCATGTCGCAGACCATCGAGTCGGTCGCGCCGCCGTCGAAACCGAGCGGGTGCAGAAACAGATCCTCTGCGGCCTGCGCGAAAGCGGTCGACGGCGTCGGCTCGGTGGTCCCGCCAAGGATGATGGCCGTGTCGCTCCCAGATAGCGGGTCGTCCGCGGAGCGCAGCGCAATGTCAGAGTGGACGGCATAGTTGATCGACGTGCTGGCCACGCCAACGACCATGCCAACGGCGGCGACGTTCGCGACCAACTTGTATCCGTTCACCGCTACACCTCTTATGCTCTGTTCGGCCCCCCGTTTTGTGATCTGCGTCACGCACTTCTTATCTGAAGTTGATCTTCGATTCAAGGAATTCTCAGTCTCGGATTGAGCGGGCCGGGTGGCCTGCCGCCGAGCAGCGCGCGTTTAGCCGCATCGTGGCGGGGTACGCCGATCGGGAACGGGCCAGCCCAGTGCCCGCAGTCGCGAACGCTGGAGGGATCAGGCATGTCCGAAATGATCATTGAATCGCCCGATCAAGTCGTCGCGTTTCTCAAAGCACAGCACGCCCTCATCGAAGACATGTTCGACCAGGTGTTGCTCGCATCGGACCCGAAAGCCCGCGAGAAGCCATTCGTGCAATTGCGCCAACTGTTGGCGGTGCACGAAACGGCCGAGGAAATGATCGTGCATCCTCGGGTGCGCCGCGAGTTTGCTACTGGCGACAAGGTCGTTGATGCCCGGCTCAACGAGGAGCACGACGCCAAGGTGCAGCTGTCGTTTATCGAGAGCCTCGACATCACCTCGGAGAAGTTCATCGAGGAGCTCGGCAAGCTGCGCGATGCGGTGCTGACCCACGCCGAGCTCGAGGAGACCGACGAGTTTCCTAAGCTGCAGCGGAAACTGGACGTCGACGAGCTCAAGCGGCTGGGCGCGGCAGTGCGGGCCGCGGAAGCCATCGCACCGACTCGTCCGCATGCCGGCGTGGAATCGGTGAAGTTGAATCTCGCCGTCGGGCCGTTCGTGTCGATGGTTGACCGCGCTCGTGACCTGATTGAACACGGCCTCGGCTAATCCGAACGGAGGACTGATGAGCACTGTTCAACGCTCACCTGACGACGACGACAACGCCCAAGACGCGTTGGGCCGCGAGGCGGACGATGACACCGTGGTGACCCCGCCGACATACCCTGCCTACTCCACGCCTCCGCCGAAGGGTTTGCCCGATGCCGAGAACGGCTGAGCGGGGCTAGGCGGCTACCGAGCTGATCCGCCGGAGAACCTCGTCGCGGCCCAGGGTGCGGGCAACCTGAAACAGGTCGGGGCTCTTGGTCGACCCAGTCAACCCCACCCTGATCAGCTGCGAGGCTTCCCGAATCGAACCGGGATAGGCACCCGGGTTCTGCTTGTACTGCTTGGCGTTGCTCGCGAAGCCGAACTTTTCGGCCAGGTCTCGCACTTGCTGAAACCACTGCACGGGGTCCTGGAGATCCCGATAGTCGGTCACAAAGGCGCCCGCGAACGACCGGACCAGGTCGGTCGGCAGCTCCCCCAGCTGGGGATCGTCAGAGCCGACGAGCGTGAACAGGTCGGCAAAGAAAAAGCCGTAGGCGGCACGGAAATCCGACCATTTGCGCAGGTCTTTACGCGGATTGGTGACGCCGTCGCGTTCAACGGCGAGAGCGGCCAGCGTCAGGTCCGGATGAGATTGGATCACCCGATGAAGCTCGGGATCGAATTCCGCGGCCCACGCAGTCACGGCCGTGTAGATCTCTGGTCCACTCAACGTCGCGATGTAATCGGCGCTGATGTCTTCGAGCTTGACGAGGTCGACCAACGGGCCCGCGCCGCCGCACTCGGCCAACGAGATCGGTGCCGCAAGCGCTTCAGGTAGCGGCATTTCAGCCAGGCGTCCGTTGGCCAACCCGCGCAGGTAATACAGCACGGCATCGGCGGGGTAACCGGCCCTGATGTAAAAATCGACGTCGGCTTCGGGGTCCCTGCGCTTGGACAGTTTGCGTTTGCCGCCCGGGATTTGCTTCATCAGCAGCGCGATGTGCGCGTAGGTGGGCGGCTCGAACTGCAGGGCCTCGAAGATCTGAAGATGCAGCGACACCGACGAGAGCCACTCCTCGCCCCGGATCACCAGGTTGGCTCGCATCAAGTGGTCGTCCACGACGTGGGCGAAATGGTAGGTCGGCAGCTGCACGGCCGCCGACGATTTGAGAATCACCGCGTCGTTGTAGTTGGCCTCCATGGACAGCTCACCGCGGATCGCGTCGTTGAACGAGGCCCGTCCGCCCGTTCGGCCAGGTGAGCGGAAGCGCACCACATACGGTGCGCCAATCGCCAGGTTCTCCCGTACCAAGGCGACGTCGGCATCGCGCCAGATGGCCCACTCCCCGTAGTAGCCCGTTGGTAGCTTGAGCTGCTGCTGGCGCGTGCGGATGGTGGCCAGCTCTTCAGACGTGGCGAAACACAGATATGCCTTGCCGGAGCGCAGCAGATCTCGCGCGTAGCTCAGGTAGATCGTCGAACGTTGCGATTGGCGGTAGGGACCGTACTCACCGGTCGACCCATCTTCGTCGGGAGTGACCCGAAAATAGCCGAATGCGCGGGCGAATTGTTCGTAGGCTCCTGGCACCTCTCGGGCCTGATCGGTGTCCTCGATCCGCACGAAGTAGCGGCCATCGGTCTGGTGTGCCACCGCGCGATCGATCATCGCGGCGTAAATGCCGCCGAGGTGGATGTAGCCGGTCGGTGACGGTCCGAGTCGGGTCACCTGAGCACCGGCGGGCAGCTGGCGGGGCGGATACCGCTGTTCCCAAGCGCTCGGCTCGGGCAAATCGGCGGGAAAGAGACTGTCTACCTCGTGCGGCTCCAGCATTCGGGTGACGGCTCCTATCGGGACGGCTTGCCTGCTCGATGTTAGTCACGCATCCGTAGGCTGGATGGGGTGAGCGTTGCACCGGATATGACCGTTGCTCTGCAAGACCGCTTCTTGCGTGATTTGCCGGAGCTTGCTGTCCGCTGGCAAGCGCAGACATTCCCGGACTTGCAGCTGCTGGCACTCAACGAGCCGCTGGCCACCGAACTCGGCCTCGACCCATCCTGGCTGAAGAGCCCAGACGGACTGCGTTTGCTGGTGGGCAATCTTCTTCCCGGCAACGCCGCTCCGGTGGCCCAGGCCTACGCCGGGCATCAGTTCGGCGGTTACGTCCCGCAGTTGGGCGATGGGCGCGCGCTGCTGCTCGGCGAGCTCGTCGGTGTGGACGGGCGCGTTCGCGACATCCACCTCAAAGGCTCAGGGCCGACGCCGTTCGCACGCGGGGGTGACGGGCTGGCGGCGGTGGGACCGATGCTGCGCGAATACATCGTCGGCGAGGCTATGCATGCCCTGGGTGTACCGACGACGCGGTCCTTGGCCGTGGTCAGCACCGGGCAGCCGGTCCAGCGCGAGACGCTGCTGCCGGGTGCGGTGCTTACCCGTGTCGCCAGCAGTCACCTGCGGGTGGGCAGCTTCCAATTCGCCGCGCACAACCTTGACCTGTTGCGACGCCTCGCCGACCACGCGATAGCCCGGCACTATCCGGCCGCGGCAGAGGTCGAGCGTCCCTATCTCGCATTGTTCGAAGCGGTGGCCGCCGCCCAGGCATCGCTGCTGGCCCAGTGGATGCTGGTCGGGTTCGTCCACGGCGTGATGAACACCGACAACATGACGATCTCCGGCGAAACCATCGATTACGGGCCCTGCGCGTTCATGGAGGCCTTCGACCCTGACACGGTCTTCAGTTCGATCGACTTCTGGGGGCGCTACGCCTACGGCAATCAACCCGCCGTCGCGGGCTGGAACCTGGCCCGTTTCGCCGAGGCGCTGCTTCCGCTGCTCGCCGACAACGTTGAGGAGGCGGTCGCACTTGCAGAAGATTCGTTCGGTGTGTTCCGCGCGGAGTACGACGCCACCTGGACGTCCGGGATGCGAACGAAGCTTGGCCTGCCAGCAGACGTCGACACCGAGATTCTGACGCCGTTAATCGACGAATTGCTCGTTCTGTTAAAAGAGAGCCACGTGGACTACACGTCGTTCTTCCGCCGTCTGGGCCAAGCAAGCCGAAGTGATGCCGAACCGGCACGCGGGTTGTTCATGAACCACGCCGGCTTCGACGAGTGGACCGCACGCTGGCGGGCGCTGGGTCCGGACGCCGACCTGATGGACCGCGCCAATCCGATCTACATCCCGCGCAACCATCTGGTCGAGGAAGCCCTCACCACAGCCACAGCCGGCGATCTACATCCGCTCCACCAGCTGCTCGCCGCGGTGACGGCCCCCTACGATGAACGATCGGGTCTTGAGCGCTACGCCAGTCCAGCCCCGAACGACTTCGGCGCCTATCAAACCTTCTGCGGCACCTAAGCCCCGGTACAGCTGGCGGCGCGTTGTTTACGGGCGGCCTGCAGGATCGAGCCGGCAGTCAAAAATGCGGGTTTGTCGCGATCGGCCGGGGTGATCGGCAGACTGGCGGCGCGGCGCAGCACCATCAGGGCAAGCCCGCTGTATGTCGCATAGGGGATGACCAACAGGTTGACGAGCGCCTCCCCGCCCCTGACTGTTATCACGTGCTGAGGCTTGTGTTCCCACCCCGGCCAGTTGAAGTCGGGCGGTCGTTGCAATGGTGGCCAGTTGACGTTGATGGACGTGATATCTCCAAGCAGGGGGGTCAAGGCCGCAACAAGGTTAGGTAGTTCGTTGGTGATGCGGTCCACGCGTGGCCACCACCCGCCGTCGATGTCGCCGCCTAGCTGGCGGGCCACCGAAACACGGACGGGATTGGCTGAGCGCCCGCCCCCACGCGGATAGGTCATGGGGCGGCGAATCGGTTTACGGCTAGCGCTGTGCAATGCACGGGTTATTCCTTCACGGCTGGCGTCGCTCGCCCGCCGGCGCGGGGCAGCGGAGGAATCGCATTGCCGGTGGTCTCATCCGCGTACATCGCGGTGGACCACCGCTGACAACGAAACGGCTCACGTCCAACGCTACGCCACCAGCGGTGTTAGATAACAGCGGGTCAGCTGCGCGGCGACGTCGTCACGCCCGCAGTGCGCCGATTGCGGGTAGAGTGATGGAAACAATTGGGGGCGTAATGGCCATACAAAACTGGTGCGACGCACCCGAAATTCATCCATCGCAGATCCGCGTTGGCGACATCATCGGGACGCTGCGCGAAACCAGCCTGCGCTATACGGTCAAGTTGATTAGCGTTCCCCGGACAACTCCGCGCAGGTGGACATTCTTCGGCCGCGACGATAGAGGCCTGGACCACGCGAACGTGTTCGGAGAAACCGACTCAGTGCGTAGGTACGGCAAAGCATCCTGACTAGCCCAGGCGCTCACCACACCAGCTAGTCAGCGGTTTGCACCAACCGGACTTTCGGCCGATGCCTGTTTGGCTGTCGTCGTCAACTTGTTGGCTTTGCGAATTCCGTTGTCTAGCAGGCCGGCTGGCGCGAATTTCTTCAGCAATGCCAGCCGCTTCGCGAAGGGTCCGGCCGGGTACCGCAACCTCGGCCTGCGGCTGGTCGCCGCTTTGAGCACCACCTGCGCGACAACCTGTGGATCGTCGCCATCGTGCAGCGCCTCGGTGATGACCTTCTTCACGTGCTCCCGAACGGCCTCGTAACTGCCCAGCGGTGAATCGGCATCGGTCGCGTTGGCTTCGAAGGCGGTGTTGGTGTAACCGGGTTCCACGACCGAAACCCGCACGCCGAATTCGCGGGTTTCATGATCGAGGGATTCCGAATAGCCCTCGACCGCATGCTTTGAGGCTGCATACACCGAGCCGTACGGCGACGGGAGGAAACCCAGCACCGAGCCGATGTTGATGATGCGACCACTGCGCTGGGCACGCAGGTAAGGCAGCACCTCACGGGTCAACCGCAGCAACCCGAAGAAGTTGGTGTCGAAGAGCTGCTGCGCCTGAGCGGTCGAAGTCTCCTCCGCGGCCCCGAAGACGCCGGCACCGGCATTGTTGACCAAGACGTCGATGCGCCCCGCACGCTGAACGACCGTGGAGACGGCCGCGCTCACCGAGGCGTCGTCGGTCACGTCCAGCCGCACCAATTCCACCCCGGCGACCGGTTCCGTTGTTTGCGGGTCACGGCTGGTGCCGAACACCTCGAAGCCCTTCGCCGCAAAGGCGTTCGCTACAGCCCGGCCGATTCCCGAGGAGACACCGGTTACCAACACTACGGGCGGTCGTTTTGTCATGTCTACTCCTAGTAAACCGATTGGTGTACTTCCGTATGCGCGACGTTACACGACTTGACGGCTGATGTAAACCGGTCGGTATACTACGACTATGAGCAAGCAGCAAGCGACGACGAAGGGCGGCCGCGGCGCACGCCAGCGCATCCTGGAAGCCGCCGCAGAGTTGTTCTACCGGGAGGGCATCAACACCACCGGCGTCGAGCGGCTCGCCGCCGAGTCGTCGGTGTCCAAACGGACTCTCTACCAACACTTTCCGAGCAAAACCGCGGTGGTGGAGGAATATCTGCGCAGTATCGAGCAACGCGTCGCCAACCCCGAGGCGGAGGCCGCCGACCAAACGCCGCGGGAGCGCCTGCTGGACGTTTTCCAGGCGCCCGCGGCACGCGGCGGACCGCTACGCGGCTGCCCGTTTCACAACGCCGCCGTCGAGGCAGCAGGAGCCATGCCGAGAGTCCAAGAAATCGTTCGGGCAAGCAAGCGCAGCTTCACCGAAGGACTGGTGGAACTGGCCAGACAAGCAGGTGCCTCGGACCCGCAGCAGCTGGGCAGCCAGCTGGCCGTGCTCTACGAAGGAGCGGCTGCGCTGGCCACCTCGCTCGACGACTGTTCACCGTGGGCGCAAGCTCGCACGGCCGCCGAGACGCTGATCGACCAGGCGATCACGTCCCATTAGGCGGGCATAACAGGTGCCCCAAGCTTGAGGCGGCTCCCGTGGCTGATGTGATTCAGCGCGCTCCCCGCACCAAACGGCCGGGGCGCGCGCCGGTATCGTCGCCGTCGCGCCGGGTCACGACACCGTTCACGATCGTGGCGCTGTAGCCCGAGGCGCCCTGCACGAGCCGGTTGCCACCGGCCGGCAGATCGTAGGCCATCCGGGGCGCATGCAGGGTAAGCGCATCCATGTCGATCACGTTGACGTCGGCCCTTTTTCCGACCTCGACGACACCGCGGTCGGAGAGCCCGAACAGCTGCGCCGTGTCGCGCGACTGCTTGCGGATGACGTATTCCAGCGGCAGCTTCTCACCCCGACGACGATCACGCGCCCAGTGGGTCAGCAGGAAGGTGGGATACGACGCGTCACAGATCATGCTGCAGTGCGCGCCGCCGTCGGAGAGCCCGACCACGCCCGCAGGATGGGTGAGCATTTCACGGATCGCGTCATGGTTGCCGTAGGAGTAGTTGTAGAACGGCAGCATCAGCATCGACGTGGCGTTGGACTCGAGCATCAGGTCATACAGTGTGGCAAGCGGGTCCTCGCCGCGCTCGGCGGCAATCTTCTCGACGGTGCGTTCGTCGGTCGGCTCGTAGTCGGGTGGATCACCCAACGCGTAGAGCCGACCAAGCGAGTATTGCGCGAGGGCGAACATGTTGTCGAACAACAGCTTTGGGTCGGGCGGCAGGTCGTCCTCGGACAGGATTGCGGCCTTGACGGCCGGATCGGCCAGTCGCTCCGCGAGTTCCGTGCGACTGCATTCGGCTTTCAGCCGACGGAAGGTCGGGCGGTGAGTGAAGGCGTGATGCCCGGGAAAGCCGAACAACATGCCGAACGGCCGTGCGGCTATCTGCGGATACAACCGGCTGCCCGCCGCGTGAGCAGCGGCCGAGATATCCAGCTGTTCGCGCCACAGGTCTGGAGCGGCGTCCACCTGGATCATGCCGAATGAAATCGGTCGATCGATCTCGGCGCCCAGGCGCTGCATCCAATCCAGTTCCTTCTTGGGCGCGATGATGTCCTCGCCTGCCACCCCCTGCGGCGCCAGTTCGAAGACGGCTTGCCCGCCGGCGGCCATGGCCCGGCCGAGTCCGAACAGCTCGTCCTCTGCGGCGTAGGTCCCCGGGACCGGCTCGCCGTCGATGGCTCGGTGACCGATGGTGCGGGAGGTGGAAAAGCCCAGCGCGCCGGCTTCCACAGCCTCCTGCACGAGGCGCGCCATCGCCGCAATGTCCTCAGGTGCGGCGGGCTCGTTGCGAGCACCACGCTCGCCCATTGCGTAGGCGCGGACCGCGCCGTGGGCAACCTGACTGCCCACGTCGACGGCGAATTCCTTGCGCCCGATGACGTCGAGGTATTCGGGGTAGCTCTGCCAGCCCCACGAGATGCCCTCGGTGAGCGCAGCGCCGGGAATGTCCTCGACACCCTCCATCAGGCCGATCAGCCAATCTTCTCGACCCGGTCGCACCGGTGCGAAGCCGACGCCACAGTTACCCATGACGACCGTGGTCACGCCGTGATCGCTGGAGGGCTCCAGCACGTCATCCCAGCTGACCTGGCCGTCGTAGTGGGTGTGGATGTCGACGAACCCGGGCGCGACGATCTTTCCGGACGCATCGATCGTCTCGGCGGCCTCGCCGTCCAGCGGCGAGCTACCAGGCCCGCGTCGACGAACCTCGACGATCTTGCCGTCCTTGACCGCGACGTCGGCGTCGAATCTGTCCGCGCCCGTTCCGTCCACGACGGTGCCGCCAGTGATTATGAGGTCGAACACGATTACTCCCTGGTCTGCCAACCGCTACAGTCGACAATGTAACACCGTTACAGAAGCGATGGGAGTGTGCTTCGATGACAACCCACGCAACACGGGATCCTCGGCTCGAGGATGCGATCGGCACGCCGCCGCGAAGCCCGACTCTGGTGCCCGCAGAGCGGTACTACTCCCCGGCGTTTGCCCAGTTCGAAATACAGCGGATGTGGCCGAAGGTGTGGCAGCTCGCTTGCACGGTCGACCACGTCGCCGAACCCGGCGACTACTTCGAATACCGTTGCGGCCCCTATTCGATACTCATCGTTCGGGGCGACGATGGCACACTTCGCGCTTTCCAGAACGTATGCCGCCACCGGGGCAACTCGCTGCGCGCCGGCTCGGGTGCGGACTTGCGTGAACTGCGCTGCGGCTACCACGGCTGGACGTGGGATCTGTGTGGAGTTCTCAAGCGGGTGCCGAACCGCAGGGGATTCGGAACGCTGCAGATGTCTGAGCTGCCACTCGTCGCGGCTCGCGTCGACACCTGGGAAAGACTCGTGTTCGTCAACCTCGACGTCGACGCGACGCCGTTGCCCGACTTCTTGGAGGCGGTGCCACAGGACGTCGCCTGGCTCGGGCTCGGTGACTTCCGCTGCTACGGGACCATGACCATCGAAGTCGACGCGAATTGGAAGACGATCGCCGACGGGTTCAGCGAGACCTATCACGTCCAGACGTTGCATCCCGAGCTACATCGCTGCATGGACGACGTCTATGCGCCCCAAGTCATTTGGGGACACACCGGCAAGTCCGAGCAGCTCTACGGTGTGCCGAGCCCGCATCTCAAGCACACGCCAACCGATGCTGAGGTGTGGGAGGCTTATGTCTGCACCCAGGGCGCGCTGATGGGCGTAGCGGAAGGCACCCCGTTCCCGGGTGGACAGCCCGGCCAGTCAGTCGCCGACGTGATCGCCGAACACATAAAGGCTTTCGCGGCCAGCCGGGGTGTCGATTTGAAGTGGACCAGTACCGACCAGCTGATGCGGCTGCACCAGTACAACGTCTTCCCGAACCTGACGCTGCTGGCCAACGCAGACCACTTGACGGTGATGACCGCGCTTCCGGGGCCCGATCCCGATCACGGCGAGTTTGTCATGTTGTTGTGGACGCGTATGCCGCCGGGCGCGCCGCGGATCACGCCCGCCGACGTTCGGATGACGGCGAATGAGGCCGAGCCCGGTCTGGTGATGACTCAGGACATCAACGTGTTGGCCGGACTTCAGCGCGGTCTGCACCAGCCGGGGCTCACGCACCTGACACTGTCGAACGAGGAACGGCGAGTGATCAACATGCACCGCAACCTCGAACGGTATCTCGACCTACCCGAAAAAGATCGGATGACCGGTGGCTGAGGCCGTCAGCGCTGAGACGATCCTCGACACCGCCGCCCGTTTGATCGAACTACACGGCGTCGAAGCGTTCACCATGCGCGGCCTCGCCGAGGAACTCGGGGTCGCGGTCACCTCGATCTACTGGCATGTCGGCGGCCGAGACAAGCTCTTCGACAGTCTGGTCGACCGATTGCTCAGCGAGATGGCGCATCTGCCCATCGAGGGTGACACTGCGGTCGAACGCATTGCGTCACTTGCGCGCTCGCAGCGCAAGGCGCTCATTGATCGACAACACCTTCTTGCGATCGCGCACGAACGCGACCGGACGCCAACGCTGTTTCTGCCGATTCAGCAGACATTGGCAGCGCAGCTAGCCGACTTGGGCGTGACCGGAACCGATGCCGCACTTGTGCTACGCGCGGTGCAGGTTCATGTCATATCGTCCGCGGTCATGCAGTTCTCGGCTGTTCGCGGAGCCAAACACGAGGAGGAAGACCCCTCGCTATGGGGCGACGACTGGCCCGACCAAGCGCTCGTCGAGGCGCTCCAGTCCCCTACCGACTATGACGCCGTCTTCGAATACGGGCTCACCGCGCTGCTGCGTCAGATGCCGCCGGGTGGCTGAAACCACGCGATCAGCGACTTTACGTGTAACCGACGACTCCTTTGGCTACAGGAGATAGAACACGACGGCACAAGGAATGGGGTCGACCATGGAACCGATATCGCCGACGGATGCGCTGTTCCTTCTTGGTGAGTCGCGGGAACATCCAATGCACGTGGGAGCGCTACAGCTCTTCGAGCCGCCCGAGGATGCTGGGCCTCATTTCGTGCGGGAGTCCTATCAGGCCATGCTCGAACGCACGGATGTACAGCCGACGTTCCGCAAGCACCCCGCCTTCTTCGGCGGCGTTACCAACGTCGCATGGTCCTTCGACAAAGACATTGAGCTCGACTATCACCTTCGCCGCTCGGCGTTACCTGAGCCGGGACGAGTCCGTGACCTGCTGGAGCTGACTTCCCGGTTGCACGGCAGCCTGCTCGACAGGCACCGCCCATTGTGGGAAGCCCACCTCGTCGAAGGGCTGCAGGATGGCCGGTATGCGGTCTATACGAAATACCACCACTCCCTCATGGACGGTGTATCGGCGCTGCGGTTGATGCAACGCGCCTTTTCTGCCGACCCCGACGATGACCAGGTGCGGGTTCCGTGGGACCTCGCCCGGCGCAAGAGCAAAGGGCGAAAGAACGCGCCGTCGCGGCTGACGCAGGTGGGCCGCACCGCGAGTTCGGCGTTCGCATTGGCACCGTCCACGCTGAAGCTCGCGCGGGCCGCGCTGCTCGAACAACAGCTGACTCTCCCGTTTCGGGCACCGCGCACCATGTTCAACGTTCGGATCGGAGGTGCCCGGCGAGTGGCCGCACAGTCCTGGTCTCTGGAGCGCATCAAAGCGGTCAAATCAGCCGCGGGAGTGACGGTCAACGACGTAATACTTGCCATGTCATCCGGGGCCCTGCGGGCCTACCTCATCGATCAGAACGCGCTGCCCGACGAATCGCTGACCGCGATGGTGCCGGTCAACCTCCGCAAGGACCAGGACGACGGAGGCGGCAACATGGTCGGAACCTTCCTGTGCAACCTGGCAACCAACCGCGATGACCCGGCGAAGCGCCTCGAGACCATCAACACGTCGATGAGCGACACCAAAGATGTGTTCAGCCAGCTGCCGCCAGCACAACAACTGGCGCTGTCGGCGTTCAACATCGGCGGACTTTTCTTCGGGCTGATCCCCGGCTACCTTTCGGCCGCCGCACCGCCCTTCAACATCGTCATCTCGAACGTTTCGACCGGCCGCCCCGAGCAGCTGTACTGGCGCGGTGCGCGCTTGGATGGAAACTATCCGCTGTCCATCGCGCTTGAGGGGCAAGCGGTCAACATCACCGTTACCAACAACGCCGAGAACCTCGACTTCGGTCTCGTCGGCTGCCGTCGCAGTGTCCCGCACCTGCAGCGGCTGCTCGGCCACCTGGAGACATCGCTGAAGGATCTGGAGCGCGCTTTCGGCGTGTGAGCTGCCCGAGGTCTCCTAAGATTCATCGCTTTCGGACACTCGATGGTGTTGGACGGGCTGTCCGGTGATCACCTTGGCGGTGATGACGCCCAGCTTGAGCATGCCGAACCAGGTCGACGGGTTGAACAGCGTCGGCCACACGGTGCGGGCGCGATCTTTTCTGACGTCGCGCTCGGCGAACCGGTCACGTAGCCATCGCAGCGTCATGGGAGCAGACAGCGGGTGCAGCAGCAGGTGACCGCAGAACCGGTCCCGGTGATATGTGACCGCGGCTCCCGCTTGCTGATAGGACGCGACCAGCTTGTCGATGGCATCGACGCTGATGATGCTGTCGTGCACCGCCTGCACAACCAATATCGGCGGCTGCGGGGTGGACTGGCCCAGCTTGGTGGCATCAAAGACTTCTCGTACCTCGGGCTGCTCCCAGAGCTCATCGGCAGACATGTCGACATACGACCCGATGTCCGTGCCGCGCAGGCGCCACACGGCCTGCGCCGTTGTCATCGAGCGCAGCTCCTCGAGTAATTTCTTGCCCTCGTCGCTGGCGTGCTCGTCGACGACGCGCTGCGCGCCGGGAAAGACGTCTGTCAATGCCGCAATCATCAGGGCAGCCAGGCCGGCGAAGAAGCTGCGGTTGAGGTGGCGTGCGACGCTGCCGCAGTCACCGATCGGTGAGCCGAGCACTGCGCCGACGACGTTGAGATCCGGGGCGTAGTCGGAGCAGTGTTCGGCGGCCCATGCCGAGGCGAATCCGCCGCCGGAATAACCCCACAGCGCGACAGGTGCGGACGGCGACAAGCCCAGACGGTCGCTGTGCAGCGCCGCACGGATGCCGTCGAGAATCCGAAAGCCAGGCTCATGTGGCGCGCCCCACATACCTTGGCATCCTTCGTGGTCGGGCACCGACACCGCCCACCCCTCCGCCAGCGCGGCCGCAACCAGCAAGTACTCCGACTGGACGAAAGCGCCGATCGGCTTCGCGCCGCGCCGCAGGGCATACGAGGGAAAGCATCGTGAGTCCACCGCATCTATCGCGCTTTGATACGACAACACCGGGCAGACCCGTCCGGGATCGCGTTGTTCGGGCAGCAGAACCGTGGTTACCGCGACCTCAGGCTCCCCGTGCAGGTTGGAGCTGCGATACAGCAGCTGCGTGGCCCGCATCCGCTGCGGAATCACTCCGAGAAATCCCAGTTCAACCTCGCGCGAACGCAGCAAATCCCCGGGGCGTGCCTGCTGATATCCCGGCGGCGGTTGATAGAACGGATCCTCGTTGGGCGCACGCAGCGGCTCGCCACGGCGAAGCTCTTCGTGGGGCACGCCGAGGCTCACTTCAGCTGCAGTCACGTCTTCGCTCATCGTCTACTGTTCTCCCCCGACAAATGGTCGGCCCGACAACCACCCGCGTAGTCGGTACCGTCGACAACCCCGGAATACCCGTGAACGAGTGTTCGCTAAACGTCGCGGAACAGAGTTCGCTGGCCGGGCCCTTCGACGGAATCTCCGCAGCTCCCCGACCAGCCGACTTGGCCGCGCGCCAGTCGCTGCATTGACGTCTCAGTGCTCCCGCCGAGGATACGTCGCATAGCTTACGGATGCGGATGCTGTGCTGACTGGATCGGCAGCCGAGCGGATTCGTCGAGGTCAACCTCCAGTGCGTTGAGCATCAACGCCAGTCCCGAGTAGCGGGCGACGATCATCAGCGCCTCGACGGTGGCCTCGGAGCCCAGGGCTTTGTGCACTTGATCGAACACTTCGGCTGAGACGCTGCGTGTGGTCAGCAGCTCGGTTGTCAGGTGCAGCACCGCAAGTTCGACGGGGCTGAAACCGGCTTTCCGCCAATCAGACTCGGAGGTTATCGCGTTGATCTCCTCGCCGGTGACTCCCGCTGTGCGGGCCACGTCTCGATGCTGGCCGAGCTCGTAAGGGCAGTCCATCAGGCAGGCGGTGCGCAGGACGACGAACTCGCGCAGCCTGACCGGCACCACCTGGCTGGTCAAGGCAGCCCGGCCGGCCAGCATCCAGCCGGTGAACACCTTTTCGGCGTTAGCCAGCGCACGATAGACGTTGAGATTGCCGCGCTCTAACGTCATTTCGCGAGCCTGCTCGCTCATCTCTTCCGGCCGACGAAATGCGATTCGCGTCATCGGATGCTCCTGTCAGGGTTGGAACCGGGCTGTGGCGTCGACATCGAGGTCAACCGCGTTAAGCACCAAAGCCAGACCGTAGTAGCAGCTGAGCATCATCAGCAGTTCAGTGAGCGCCTCATCGCCGAAGTCGCTTTGGGCTGTCGCGAAAGAGTTTTCACTCAGGTGGTGTGTGCTGCACAACTCGGTGACCACGTCGAGTGCGGTGCGTTCGGTGCGGCTGAAGCCGGCCGCGTCCAAGTCGCCGGCGCCAAGGATGGCGTTGATCTGTTGCTCGGTCAGACCCGCGGCGCGGGCGATGCCGGTGTGCTGGGCGAGCTCATAACGCGAGCCTTGCAGGTGGGCCGCCCGCAGGATGACCACCTCGCGCATCCACGGGGTAAAGGTTGGGCTGTCGAACAGCTCGTCGACCATCTGCGTCCATCCGGCGAATACCTGGGGGGTGTTGGCGAGCAATCGGAAAACATTGAGATTGCCGCGATGTGCCATCCACTGTCGGATTTCGTCAGGCAGCTGATCAACCTCGGCGAGCGGTATGCGCGTCACTGGCCTAGCTCCTATCCGCAGCGAGGACGAAGGTCCAGTCCAGGGTCACGAACGGCTCATCGACCGTCGTGCCGTCTGGGGCGGCCCCGGGCTGGTGGCGCACGTAATCTGCCTGCAGGGACTCTACGTCCGCAAAGACTGCGTCTTGGCCGATGTACGGATCGCCTCGATCAAACAGTTGAGTGATCAGCGGCCGGTAGCCGTGGGCGCGCAGCCAGAAGTGGATATGTTGGGGGCGCATGACGGATCGGTTTGCGGCGCGCATGATTTCCCCGCACGGACCGTCGGTGGGCACCGGGTAGTAGCGGGGCGTGATGGACCGGTACCAGAACCGGCCGTCGTCGTCAGTGGTCAGCCGTGCCCGCATGGCGAACTGGTCGGGCAGCTTCTCGGTCTGCTGAACGTCGTAGAAACCTTCACCATCACTGTGCCAGGTGTCGACGTGGGCGCCGGCGATCGGCCTACCCTGCTCGTCGACGGCTCGGCCGGTGACGAACATCGGTGTGCCCGGGATGCCATCAGAGATGTCGTCCCCGTTATCAGCCGTCGGCCGGCCCTCGACGTAAAACGGCCCCAGCAGAGCCGAGGAGGTGACCGATGATCCGCTGTGCTGGTTGATCCTGTCCAGCAGCATGCTGAGACCCAGAATGTCTGATAGCAACATCACCTCCTGACGGGTCGGGCTTGAGGTTTTGCCCAGCCGCTCAAGGAAATCCATGGCGGTGAACCATTCCTCGCCGGTTAGCCGCACTTCGCGGGCGAAATCGTGCAAGTGCTGCACCAGGCAGACGAGCACGTCCCGGAAGCGATCGTCAGTAGACGTATCAAAGGTCCGCTGAACGGCCTCGGTAATGGTGTGTTCGTTCAGGTCCGACATTGCCCTTGCCTCTCCTCGCTCAGAGCCGGATCACGACGCGCCCGGTTGTGTGGTCGGCGACGGCTTGATACGCCGCGGCCGCGTCGTCGAGCGAATACGTTTTAGCGATGGGAAGTGGGTGGAATTCTCCGGACTCGAAGAAAGGCGCCATCTGCTGGAGGCGCTGCGCGGAGTCGACGACAGTGAGCTTTGCGCTGTCCGTACCGAAGATGCGAGTTTCGTTGTGGTACAGATCGAGTAGATCGATTTCGACTGATCGGGTCCCGACGGCGCTGATCACCACCAGCCGGCCGCGGTGGGCAACGGCGGCCAACGCATCCGGCGTAGTCACTCCACCCACCGCGTCATACACGACGTCAACGCCGTTGTCGCCGGTCAGCCGCCTGATCGCGGCGCCGACGTCTGCCGCCGGGTCGAACGTAACGAATTCATCGATGACAGCAGCTGCGGGTATCTGGGGTCCGGGCTCGCGACGGTCCACCCCAATGACGTTGGCGCCGAGGGCGTGAGCGATCTGCGCGACCGCACCACCGACTCCTCCGGATACACCGAACACGGCAATGGTTTCACCGCCGGCCAGCTGCGCGGTTTCCACCGCCCCATACCAGGCCACCACAAAGTTGACTCCGACCGTGGCGGCTTCGTCAAAGCTGAGCCGCTCGGGTTTGCGTACCAGCGCCTCCACCGGCACCGACATCAATTCGGCGTGTGACCCGTCTCGGGTAAACCCGGTGTCCCCGCCGGTGCCCCACACTGCAGCTCCCCGCCATTCGGGTGGCCCACTGACGACCACGCCGGCGAAATCACGGCCTGGAGTGCGCGGCAAAACGGTCCATTTCATGAAGCCGGCAACGTTTTTCACGTCGGACGGATTGACTGAAGAGGCCTCGACCCGGATCACCGCTTCTCCTGCTGTCTCGGTCGGATCCGGTAGGTCGGTCACGTGCAAAATACCGGGGTCACCGAACTCGGTGAAACGCAATGCCCGCATGACTCCGTCCTCCTATGACCAGATGGCCAACGCCCAGGCAGTCGACGTCCTACCGGCCCGCCCGGCGATTAATACGCTGATCGACACCCTGATCCATCACGTCGGCCGAATCGAGCAGACATGCGAGAAACTATGCCAGCTGCGCAAATTCGGCCCGCAACTTATCGAGACGTCGAAGTGTCTGATCGCGGGGCTCGGTTGGCAGGTCCACCAAGATTTGTTCCAATCCCAACGGAAGATAACCCTGGATCTCTTTGGCCGTTGCTTCGCCCCCGTGGAAGTTGATCACGGGTACGTCGTGGTCGGTAACGGCCCGCAGCTCCTCGAGCTGTCCCGATAGCACGTCTGCTGAAGGGGTCATCGAGAGCCAACCGGCGTGCAGTCGAGCAATTCGTTTGAAGCTCGCCGGCCCCCCACCCAGATACAACGGCGGATACGGCTTGGTCACCGGCTTCGGCCAACTGTAGATCGAGTCGAAATCCACGAATTCACCATGGAATTCCGCCTCATCCTGCGTCCAGATCTCGATCATCGCGCGTAGCCGTTCTTCAACCACCCGTCCCCGCACTTTGGGATCGACGCCATGGTTGGCGATTTCTTCGCGCAGCCAACCCACACCCACACCGAAGCGAAATCGGCCGTCGGACACCAGATCCAGCGACACAACATCTTTGGCAGTCAAGATCGGGTCGCGCTGCGGCATCAACGCGATCCCGGTACCGACAACCAAATTGTCGGTAGCGACCGTCACGGCCGTCAACGCCACAAACGGGTCCAAGGTGCGGTAGTACTTGCGAGGAATTGGGCCCCCGCCTGGATACGGCGTCTGCGCGCCGACCGGGATGTGCGAATGCTCGGCAAGGAACAGCGACGAGAATCCACGCTGTTCGAGCGCTTCGCCCAGTTCGACCGGACCAATGCCCTCGTCGGTAATAAAAGTCAGCACACCAACATGCACGATTGCTCCCATCGGAATTGCGCTAGCCGCGTCGGCGTCTGCGAACGACTAGGTCAACCCCGTTCCCCCAGGTTCTTGTTCCGCGCGTGTGGTCCGGCGCACCGCGCCCCACAGCCCAGCGCCGGCGCCGATGACGGCACCGCCGAGGCCGGTGAGCTGCTGCGCGCGCTTCAAATCGTGGTGGACACTCATCCCGCCGAGTAGGTCGGCGGCGTCGGCGCCGGCGGAAGCAAGGAACCAGCCGCGAGTGTTTCGGCCGCGCAACGCCGCCGTCGCGAGCAGCCCGCCGATCAATGCGTCGCGGTAGCCCATCGACCGCAACAGCAGTCGCGCCGTCGGCGTCTGCTCGTCGGGATCGCCCCAAAACCGGTTGGCACGGAGCGGGTAGACGAGGAACGAAATGCCCGAGGCAAGTCGGGCGCTGCCCAAGAGGAGCGCGAAACGGTCGATTGACATGGGCCGCAGCCTACGAGGTAATCGCCCGACACGGAACGCGCGATGTCGCCGATTTTGGTGTCGGGTCTTCGCGCCGTCGATAGTCTCGAACCCCGAACGCCACTTAGCGTTGCCGCGGCGCGTAGAAGGGTTGGTTGGCAGAGTATGCCGGATCCGGAAACCGCAATAACACCACGATTCGAACCCGACGAGCGCTGGGTGCCCGCCGATCAGCGGTGGCTTGGCTTGGATCGGCGCACCATCGGACCGACTTTGGTGGTCTTCGCGTTGGTCATTCTGATGTCGGTGGTGTTGCCCGTGATCAACGCCGGGGTGCCCTACGACGACATCGTCAAAGCCGGTGATGTGCTGGAGCTCCAAGGCGATGTGACATTCGTTCCGGAGGCCGGCTGGGGCATCATATCGGGTGTCCACGCTGGACATCTCCCGTCCGGCGACTATCCCTCGACCGCGACGGTCGAGCACGGGGCGCTGAAATTCACAGTGCGCACGGGAACATTTCACGGAGATGCCAACCAGCTGCTCGATCAGATCGAGAAGACCTCTGAAGCCCTTAACCGCGGCCGCGGTGTCCACCTGACTGGAGCACCGAGCAGCATCGTCACCGATCAGGGTAAGCAGGGTGCGAGCGTGCCGGTCACCGGACCACACACCACCGGCGTAATTGCTGCCTTCGTCTTCGACGACCGGGGAGTCGAAGCCGTGGCGACCGGGTCCTCGGATGCCGGCTCGCAGTCCACGGCCGCGGTTCTGCGGATGATCCGCAGCATCAACCATCCCGGTCAGGCGAAGCAGTGACAACGTCTCCGCTTGCCGACCTCGATCGTGCACGCGACAACGCGCTTGACCTGTCCGGCTGGGGCAGGCGGTTTAGCTTTTATCAGCCGCGCAACTGCGCGTTCTGGGGATACCTCGCGCTCGTCGGGATCGGCGCCTTGGTCTTTGCCGCCACGCTCGCCCGTGAATACGACGCCTACGGTCAGGCGCTCGGGTTGGCGGTGACGTCATTCACCATCTACGCCGCGCTGTTTTGGTGGTTCACCCAGCACATCGACCACTACGCCAAACTGCCGGCCAAGCTCATGGTCGTCGCATTTTTGTGGGGCGGCTTCGCCGCCACCGGGGTGATGGCCGCCAACGCCAACGACGCGATCCTGGCCTTGTACTCGAAGACATTCGGTCAGGTATGGGCGCTCAACTGGGGAGCTGGACTTGCGGCCCCCTTCACCGAAGAAATCGCGAAGGGTTCGGGCATCCTTCTGCTGATCGCGTTGGCGCCACGGCAGGTACGAACGGCCTTCGACGGGTTGATCCTGGGCGCGTTCATAGGCCTAGGTTTTCAGATTGCCGAAGACATCTCCTACGCCATGACATCGGCCGGAACCCAGTTCGGCGCCAACCAAATTGAAGCATCGATCGGCACCATCATCCTGCGAATGGTCAGCGGCGTCGCCGCGCACATCCTTTACAGCGCGATCTTTTGTGCCGGTGTGGTTTACCTGCTCGGCCGGCCCGCTGAACCGCGCAAGATCTGGCGGGGGTTGCTGCTGCTGGTGATACCGATGCTGCTGCACGGGACATGGGATTCGCTGGCCGCCGTCGCCGGCGCGAACACGCTGGTGCTGATTGGACTGCTTATCGCGGTGATCGTCATCGCGCTGTTCATCATGGCACGGGTATACCGGTTGACCGTGCAGCGGGAACGCGACTTTGTGCGCGACGTCATGGCCCCTGAGCAGGCCCGCAATGTCATCACCGCGGCCGAACTCGATGCGATCGCCGGTAACCGCAAGGCCCGCAAGGCCTACCGCAAAGCCAGCGGCCACCGTCGTGAACGCAAACGCGCCCGCTACGTCCTCAACGCCGCATATAGCCTCGCGCATGAATTGGCTGCCGCACGTGGTGCCGACACAGGTCGCGTGCGCTTCGCCCGTGCCGAGGTCGGCAGAATCCGCGCCGGCGTTCCGCCGCCACCACGGTGAGTGGGCGTTAAGCCGTCCGATCGTTCGCCTTGACGCCCGGAGGTTGCCGACCAGCGGGCCGCTGACCACTCACAGTTCGACGGATTTGCGCTTGGGTGGGTGGTGCGGAGCGGGTTAGGATCGGCGGATCGTGCCCGGTGTTACCTGGTTGAGGAGGTTGGGTCGTGGTGTTTGGGATGGTGCCTGAGGCGGTGGGGGCTTCGGCGGCGATGGAGGCGGGGTTAGCGGCGCAGAAGGCGGCTGGGGTGGCTGCGGCGTCGCCGGGGTCGGTGGGGATTTTGCAGATGGGTGGGGATTTGGATTCGCATGCGTTTGCTGCGGTGGCGCGGATGGCGGCCGCGGAGTTGTTGGCGACTGCCGGTGAGCATGTGGCGGCGCGGGCGGGGTTTTCTGGGGCGACGTCGTTGGCGCAGGTGACCACGGTGGCCAGTGAGGCGGTGCGGGCCGCGGCGACGTTGATCTGAGCGCGTGAGAACTAAGCGAGCGGTTTTTGTCCACGACGTGACGGTGTGATGGCCTGATGGTGCATCCGTGGCCGGTGTTTACTCCCGATGTCAATTACGACACGTTGGCGTTGTCGGGGGCGGGTCCGGGGTCGACGGTGGCCGCGGCGGGTGCTCATGGTCAGTTGGCGGCGACGTTGGAGTCGGTGGTGGGGGCCTCGTCGGCGAATGCGGCGGGCACCTATGGGCTGGCGTGGAGCGGGGCGGGGTCGGCGGCGGCGGCGGGTGCCCATGTGGGGATGAACGGGGAGACGTCGGCGTTGGCGGCCGCCGCGGCATCCAAGGTGGGCCCGTTGATGGCTGCCGCGCAGGCTCATCCCACCGCGGTGGCCGCGATGTATCCCTCGGCGGTGGTGCGGGCCAATCGGATCAATGAGCATGCTGATCAGTTGATCAATCCGCTGGTGTGGGGGGCGTTGACGCCGGAGATTGTGGCGTTGAATTTGCATTACGGGCATATGTGGGCGACCAACGCGGCGGCGGGTGCCGGCTATGGGGTGGCGTTGCGCACCGCGGCGGCGGCATTGGTGGTGCCGGCGGTGCCGGCGGTCTCGGGGGCCTCCCCGGCGGCGGGGGCCGCGGCGGCGGCTTCGTTGGGTGCGACGGCGGGGTTGGCCGGGGCGCAGGCGGGGTTGGCCGGCGCTGAGCAGGGCGCGATGGCGGTGATCTCCCCGGCCACCGCCACCCCTGCGGCTGCGGTGGGGGTGGTTTCGGCGCTGGCCGCCACGACTACCACCGCCCCGGCCACCGGTACTGCGTCGGCGCCGCAGGCCCAGCCGTTGGCCGCAGTGCAGGTAACTGCCCCGGCGGTGCCCGCGCCGAGTCAGGCGCCGGTGCCGGCGACCTCAGGGATGTTCGCCGCGCCCCCCACCGCGGCGTTGATCACCGCCCCGGTCCCACCCACCACGGCCACCCCGCAGGTGGGGGCGCCCACGATTGCTCCTCCGGCGGCTGCGCCGGGGTTGAGCAGTTTCATCAAACCCACCGACCCGTTTGCCGCACCCCCGATCGCCGGGCGGGCAGCCACCCTGGCCCCGGGCATGCTCAACGCCGCCGCGCTGCGCGGCCCGATATCCACCATGCCGCTAACCACCACCGCCACCACCCCGAGCACCGCGGCGCGGCCGATGGCCAACGTCCAAGTCCTCGAGCCGCCACCCCAACCCACTCCGTCTGGTCATCCGCTGCTGCAGCCCGGCACCGTCGAGACCCTGCAACCCCCACCCCAATCCAGCCCGCCGACCAACCCACCAGCGCACCTGCTGACCCCACCGCCGGTCCCGCAAAGCGGCCCGCAACCGTCGGCGGGTCCCAACGGCCCGGCCGCCAATGGCACCGGTGTGCAAATGCTGGGCTCCGGACCCGGCGGAGCACCACAAGCACCACCTACCCCGCTCCCCCTCAATCCGTCCCCACCGGTCCCCCCACCGCCAGGGCCGGGTGAGCCACCGCTGCTCCCCCCACAGATTCCGTCGTGGGTCACCCCACCGGTGCCCAAGTCGGTGCAGGCAGCGCAGAAGGCATACCAGGATTTAATAAAAGACATTGAGATCCACAATTCTTGGCGGCCCGATCCGCACAATTGGGATCAGGTGAACGCCTACAACCAAGAAGCCTGGACTTACAACACCTGGAAATCGGATCTCGAGCAACAACTCAATGGCTCGAAGACCGAGTACACGCCCGCCAACGAGGCGGTGCGCACGGATATACCGTCTTGGACCCAGCCGGCACCAAAAACCACCCAGCCACCTACGGTCAGCCAAGGACCTGGACACTGGGGCCCGTCGGGCGAGAACTTCCAGGGATTTTCCAAGCAGTACCAGGAATTCGTCACCGGCCATCCCATCAGCGACGCGTATTTCGTCAACGGCACCAAGTTCGACGACTTCGCCGACGGTGCGCTCATCGATGCCAAAGGCGACTTCGGACAATTCCTCCTACTCAACGGCGATTGGAAATCGTTCTTCCCCGGCGACGCGAATTTCCTCAGCCAAGCCTTCAGGCAAACGGAGGCAGCTGGCCAAATTCCCATACATTGGGTGTTCGCACAGGAACAAGTTGCCGAAAAGGTCGCAGCGCTGCTCGAGGCGAACGGATACACGAACATCACCGTCATATGGCAACCGATGGGGTGAGGATAACTTAATGGGAAGGGCGTTCTTTGGTGCTTACTGGGGGCCACGAGCGGAGTCTGCCGAAGAGTGTGCCGATCGGATCGGCCGCCTGATCCGAGGTCTCGAAGTCATCGATGTCCTTCTGACCGGATGGCGTGACAAGGCCGAGACGAAATCCGGCGCCTTGGCGCAGCCAGTCGTGACCACAGACCGCCAAGACCTCGTCGAACGCCTTACGGCTGGAGTCATGCGAGATGACCGCGGCACGGTGATCGAAACGGCCGGTTACTCGGTCTACTGGTGGAATGGAGATGAAACCGATCCCGCGGCACTAACACTCAACATGAGCCTCGGACGAACCTCGAAGCAGGTGCCGAACTCGGTGGTATTTCAATTCCCCGATCCGACAACGGTGCCCAGCATATATTCGCCGCGATCAGCCTCGGACCTGGTATTAACCGTCATTGAGGTTTTCCAGCCAGCCCGGGCAGTGTGGCTTGATGACGATTCGCGTGCGGCGCAAAAGGATCCCGACCGGGTATTGCCAAATGGAGCTAGGGCGATAGGTAGGCTCGTCGGCCACCCGGCCGGATGGGCAACCTACCTGGCCGACTCAGAACCCACCGGTTTCACCGAAAACTTGCTGCCGGCGACGGCCTCGGCCGAGCGTGTCGGCGACGGGACACTGGTGCTTCTCGGCAACGATCCCGCCAACGTACGCGTCGACGACGTGTTAGCCGTGCGCGCGGCGATGGGTTACGAAGTTCCCGCCAGGTAGCGATAATCGCACGGTAGTTGCGCCTCAAGAGGATCGCAACCGGGCAACGCTAACCCGCAGGAGTTCCAGTGGCACAACCAATCTCAGCCCCCAGGCGCCTACTGGGCCGGGGAACACACGTCCGGCTTGAATGCTCAGGCGGATGCGGCGCGCGGTCATCAACATGAGGAGACTTATCGCGAGCCTCCCCAGCGCGAGCCGACTCGTCCGCTTCTTCCATGTTGGAGACGTCGAGTCGGCGCGCCGGCCGAAGTGGTAGCCGATGCCAAGTGCTGCCACCAGCGCGCAGGTCACCGCAAATGCTGTCATGAAGATGAGCGTCCTTCGTCCCTGTCGCGGCGAGGTCACATGTGAGAAACACCTCGGCCAATTAGTCGAGAGTGCGGCGAGCCCTCACCGTCAATCCCGAAGGCCCGCTATGAATCGCTGCACGCTTCGGGTCAGCGACCGTGGGACATGGTCGGGGTCCATCAGGTCGTTCTCCGCCAGTGGGCTCTCCTCGCCGGCCACCGTCTGCTCGGTGAACGGCCGCAGCGTTCTGTCGCGTCCGCGGAGTGCTTCGATGGCTTGCAGGAAGGACCCGCAATCATGCAGGGCCTGTTCGAAGTCGTCGATCGACACATCTAGGTGTTCCGATATCAATTGATGTCGCACAGAAGTGATCTGGCGACGGACGCCATCATCTTCGGAGCTGTTCGGGTCTGCTTCGACAGCCACGTCGCACTCGCTGTCGAAGCCCATCGAGCGATTGTTGAGATTTGATGATCCGATGCGCAGTAGCCGATCGTCGGCCACCACTACCTTCGAGTGGACATAAATCGGCACATCGGCTTCGTTCACCGGAAAGTAGACACCCAACCGGTGATGCTCATCAGCTGCCCACAACACCTGGATGAGCCGATGACGTGCGCCGTCCATTGTTTCCCGCTCAAGAGGATTGCTACCCTTGCGAGCAATGACGATGACGATGTCCGGTCCATCGTCCTCCCTCAATCGAGCAGCCAGCGCCTCGACGACGCCGCGGGCAGCCAGATATTGGTTCTCCAGATAAATGGTGTGGCGTGCCGCCGCGATGACCGCAAGGTTAAGCGCCTCCACTTCCCGAACCTCACTGCGATCGTCGAGTTCGGGCAAGGTGCGCGCAATTCCGATGTCCACATTGCGCAGAATCGGTTCCAGTTTGCTTGGCCACGCGGCGTGCTTTGCGTCAACCGGTGCCAACGATTGCTCCGTTGCGGTCTGCCACCGATCGCGAGCCTGCTCGGCAAGTGCGCGCGCTGCCGCACCGTCGACTGCTGCCGCGACCTCGTGTCGCGGCCCGTAGCTGCGCCCGACCGTCTTACGGCTACGACTGTCATGTTTATGCGCAGGGGTGTCCCATCGGTCGATGGTGAGATCGACGCCACCGCAGAACGCCACCGCATCGTCGATGACCGCGATCTTCTGGTGATGGACAGAACCGGGCGGATGAGCGCCGTCAACCGCGAAATGCATTCGCTTGCTGATGATTTGGTTCATAACCGCCACGGGAGTGAGTCCAAACCAGATGCCGTCAAAGACGGGGAGCAGCCGCAAATTGGACTTCAGCAGGTAGACCTCAAGAGCTGGTCGTTTCCGCAACATCCAATAAAGAAAAGCGCCTAGCTGGTTAGGGCCGGGAAGCGTCTTGGCGCCCCGCTCGAATGTCGTCCTGGCGTCGAGATCCCAAGCGATCAAGATGATTCGGTGCTGGGCGCGCAGCATCGCCGCCTTGACGTGCTTGAAGTAGTCGGCCGCATCGATGATGCAGGCGAACTGGTCGGCATGCGCCACCTGCCAGCACGTCTGGCCGGGAGTCAGCAGCCGATTCTCGCGCATGCCGGCCCCCTCAACGACGTTGCCGGCTCAAACCGAACATAGTGCAGTGTTATCACATTCCCCGTGCGCGGTGTGCTCATGCAATGCCCGAAGGCTCCTAGGAACCACACGGGCCGAGGCAATGCTAGGCGAGACGGAGTGATGAGCGGGACGTCGGTCGACGTGCCAAGCAATCGACAGTTCTCAAATCGATTTATTTGCCGCCGAGATGACGAATAATCGTTGGACACGTCCGGGGGAAGAGGAGCGGCATGACCACGGGCGATGGACGACGACGCGGTCCCTCTGTGCGCGACGCTCGAACGGCCGGGATGGCGATGACCGCAATAGCCGGCGCTGTGTTGATGGCGATCACCACGCCACCGGCCGCCGCTGATAGCTCGGGCTTGCAGCCAGCCATTGATAACCTCCTCGACGCAATGCAGCAGGCGGTGGCGCTGGACTCGCATTTGCCGTTCGCCACACCCGACAGCGACGCCACGCTGCTAACGGATCTGCAGAACACGAATTACGAATTGCTGATGAGTGGCCTCTCGAGAGTCACCGAGCTGTTCAACGGGGTCTTTTTCCAGTCCCCCGAGGTGGTGGCCGGGGACGCCGCCGATTCTCGCCAGTACTTCGATTTCTTCACCCCCGACATCTACTACGACGTGACAGCCGGCCTGGCCCCCGGCGCGACCTACGAACTCGCCGGCACCCTCGGCGGCGGGACCGAAGACCTGTCAATCAGCTCGGAGGCGATCACAGCCGGTACGGCTCAGACCGAGGCCACTCTAGAACTCGGTGACAACTTGGTGGTCAATCCCAACGGCACTTTCACCGTGTATATCGGCCCCACCGAGCCCATTGGTGCAGTCAACTACATCGACGACGCCGACGCCACCACCGAAGGCGACGCCTCCCTGCTGATCCGAGACATGCTGGGCGACTGGGCAGGCGGCACGGGCAGCGTCAGCATCCAGTGCGTGTCCGACTGCCCCGCGTTTTTTTCCATACCCAGCTCGGGGATCTTTCCTGGCGCGGATTCGTCCGCGACCGGCATCGACTCGGTGGCAGGGCAGTCCAGCACTAGTACCGACTCGATCGACTCGTTGTTGAACACGTTGTTCAACGCCTTCGCTGCGATTACCCCCACCTTCAACCAGGAGAGCATGACGACCGGCGAGGCTGCGGGCATCGAGCTTCCCACCAACACCATGAGCCCACTGGCACCTGAAACAAACTTTGGCGCCGGCCTCGCGAGCGCGGACATCTCCGCAGGGAATTTCGACCTGCAGCCCGGTCAGGCGCTGATCGTGCAAGTGCCTGACGTGCCGTCGGCCTATAGCGGCATCGAGCTCATGAACGACTTCGGGGCGACGCTGCCTTCCACCTTGGCGCAGACCACGCTCAACAACACGACGACGTTCGCCGATCCCGACGGTTACACGTACTACGTGATCAGCGCCACCAACCCCGGTGTTGCTAACTGGCTGGACAGCAGCGGCGTCACCAGCGGTGAGATCTACGCTCGGTTCGAGGGCATCGCTGACGGCACGAACGCGACGGGCCTTCACGTGACGACCGAGCTGGTGCCGGTGACCGATGTGAGCCAATATCTGCCCGCTGACACCCCTACCGTCAGCCCCGCCCAGTACGCCGCCGATATGTCCGAACGCGTGTTGTCCTACGACTACGCGTTGGACACCTCCAGAGAAAGCGCCCAACCCGACTGGGCATTACAAGAGTTGCTGCTCAATGAGCTCCAGTCCGTCATGGGCACCAACAATTTCGACGCGGTATTCGGCAGCGAGCCCTCCACTCCGCTCTGGCTGAGGCTGACCCCCGCGCTCAGCCCTGACTGGCACACCGCTGGTAACGACTTTCTGACCAATCCGGTGGGCAGCCTCGAAGCGCTCATCAACAACCTGCCGCTTGCAGCGAGCGACATCGAGTCGCCAATCGAATTGGCCGTCGCCCAAACCGCTTTGGATGTGTTGGACCCTCAGCAGCTCGGCCCGACACTTGAGGACGCGCTAATTGATCCGAACACCAGCATCACCGCCGGGCTCCTCAACGCCGTCGACGACCTGGCGACCGCGGTCCTGACAACCAATGACGACTTCCCGTCCCAGTTAAGTCAGCTGGCGACGGTGGAGTGGGAGAACATGTCCGCGTTGGTCTCGGCGACCCCGAGCACCGCGCTGGCCGACCTCAGCGAACTGCTCAATCCCGCCGATTTCTTCGCCGCTTGAGCGGCCGGTGCATCGTAATCGCCCTTCGAAATTGAGCCGTTTGGCCTTGCCAGCAGGTAGCACCGGTGTAGTTTGCCGCTATGAAAATCCGAGGCCACGCAGTCCCAACGTCTGAGCGGCCTACGCGGCGGGCGAACCCGGATCACGTTGCCGCGGTCACATTTCGCAGACGCTTCAACTAGAGGGACGCTGTCATGGCCTTATTCATCAGCTATTCGAGGCTGGACAAAGACGTGATCGATCAGCTGGTGCGCGCGATGCGGCTGATCGACGAACAGCTGTGGTTCGACGAGCACCTCGCAGGTGGGCAGGAGTGGTGGAGCGAAATCCTTAAACGCATCCGCGACTGCGATGCCTTCATCTTTGCGCTCTCGAAGAACTCGCAGCTTTCCAGGCACTGTCAGGCCGAGCTACAGTACGGCCGCCAACTGCGGCGAAACATTCTGCCGATCATGGTCGGACCGGTCGACAACAAGCGGGTAAACCCGGTGGCTGACCTACAGACCATCGATTACACGAAAGCCGGGTTCTACACAGGTGTCCAGTTCTGCCTGGCGTTGCAGCGACTCGAAAGTCAAAGTGCCCCGCTGCCGTCCAAACTGCCGAACGACCCGGAGATGCCGTATCGCGAGCTAAGGGACATGTCGGCGGTGCTGGAGAATCGACAGCTCGACCCGGGCGAGTTGGCCCACTTAGTACCGAGGATTAAGGTCGCATTCGATCGTGACCGCGATGACCCCGTCGCCTGTGGCTACATCATCGATTTGCTGACGACGTTGGAAGAACATCCCGGCGCCACCAACAGGGTTCAAACGGAGGCTGAAGAACTGTTGGTTTCCGTCAAGTCGGCGAAAGTACCGCAATGGGCGGCGAAAGTACCCTGGGCCCGGTCCTGGGGCGAGCGGCAACGTCGCACGGTATTTAGCAAGTCTGCGGCCACCGCAACCCCGGCGTCCGACGCCTCCGCGGCGCGCGCGGCACCCGCCGGCTGGTACCCCGACCCGTCCGGTGGGCCAGGAGAACGCAGGTGGGACGGGACCGCCTGGACCGATGAGCATAGGTAATCATCAAGAGTCGTCGTCACCGTCTTCGCTGCGACCAGCTGTTGGCGGACACTGCGGAAGCCGGCGCAGCGGGTCGGGATCAGCACCTGCCACCCGCAGCTGACGTCCTCCGTCGGCGGCGGCGGCGACAGCGATAGGCAACTCGTCGCCACGGGCGCTATCTGGTTCCACGAAGAGCTCCAGATCTCCGGAGCCGACGAACAACATGGCGTCATCGTTGGAAAGCTTCCAGGGTTGGCCATCGTTGGGCCAGCGGCCTCCGATGAGTTGAATGTCGCCTCGAGATTCGCCGGCGCCAGTCTCCTGGCCCTCGGCATCCTCGGTTGTGACGCAGCTGACCCACAGCTTCCCCGGCGGCGGACGGAAGTACACCGCAAGGCGCTGGCGGTTGAGATTCACGTCGACCGGTATCCCGACGGGAGGCAGCGACGTGCCCTCGGGGTGGTCGTTGAGTGACTTCTTGACTTGACGTGACCCGATCCCGGTGCCGAACCAGTCGACCGTCAGCACGGTGGTGATGTACTGCACGATCGCCAGGGTCAGCAGACCGCCCGCACCGGCAGCCCCCAACCCCGCAGCCCCGGCCACCCAGGTAACCGGCAGGGCAAGCAGGCCGACAAGAGCCGCGGCGCCAGCAGCCGCGGCGGCCTTACCGGCTATCGTCAGGCTGAAGTCCGGATTCACGTCTGGCTCAGGAGGGTTCTGCGCCGGCCGCACCCCCACGGTCTGCGGAAGGTCGTCGAAGCGCTCGCTGACTCGCTTGACTTCTGCCTCGTAATCCTCGTCGCTGAGAGCCCCGGCGCGCTTCTTGTCGCCGGCAGTGCTCAGCGCCTGCTCAAGCGTCTCAACGGTTTCCACGTCAGCTGGCCAGTTTTCCTCAGCCTTCGCATCGCGCGGTATGGCGGCAAGGCCCATCTCGTAGGTCACCTTGAACGAAGCCTTGAAATCGTAGAGCTTGGTTTCGGCACTCACCGTGCCGTCCACAACCAACCGGCCATCCTCGGTTCGCGGAACGATGTCGGCGTCCAAAGCGTCGAGGCTGCGGTCTTGGCCGCCGATCTTGATGGTCTTCGGGCCCTCCAGCATGCATGGCGCATCGGGGTCGAAGTCGCTCTCGTGCAGATCGAAACTGTTCATCACGGTGTCGCGGACCTGCCGCAGGATGCTCCACCCGGTGACGGCCAATCCTGTTTTCTCACGGGGGTTTTCGGCGAGGATCGAGGCGGGCAGGTCCTCGCCGACCGGCAACTCGCGCAGCGTCTGCAGCTGCACCACCAAGGATTCATGGGTGATCTCACCGATGTCGAAGCGCTGCACGACGGCGTCGATGGCCTTGATCGTGCTGTCGTCCTGCGCTTCGGAATCGACGTCCACCGGTGATGGCAGGATGTTCTGCACACCGTCGTCACCCATCTTGGCAACCTCCGGGCGGACCGCATCGGCGATCTGGGCGGCGAGCCCGTCGAGCACGCGGGTTCTGGCCTCGCCGTCGGAAAGGGTGGGATGCTGTAGCTTTTCCAGATTCACCATCAGTTCGCCGGCGATGCTGTGGGTTACCCAATAGGCCTCGGCATAGTCGAGCTCCCAGCTGATCCGTGGATCTTGCCCGGTGAAAGCGGTGGCTCCGTCGGGACGGCGCTCGACATTCGGACCGAAGAGCTGCGCGGCGTATTCGTCGGGCGGTGCCGTAGCCACCAGCACGGGAGCATCTTGCGCGGCGAAGTTCAACGCGATGGTCTGCTTGCCCGGCTCTGTTTGGTGCGGTTCGAGCTGTTCATGAACAGTCAATCGGCCGAATAACGGAATCTCGTTGTAGGGGATCTCGCGGGACTCCCCGGCGCGCGGGCCGTCCGGGATCGTGATGGTCGCGGGCGGCAGCGACACCAGCGGGATGCACGTCACCGAATCAATGACGATTTTCGACTCGAAGATTGCCAGGTCGATCGCGAAATGGCGAAGAGGATCACGGGCGTCGCCGTCGGTTTCCTCACGCCACAGCCGCTGATGCGAATCGAGGATGAACCAGACACGATCGAGCGTGAGATCAAGAGTGGCCGTCGCTGAATAGCCGTTCCCGTCGACCGACTGCGTGTATTTGTCACCGCTGAACATGTCGACTGTCTGATCCTGGACGCGTTCACGATGGATCTCGATGATCGTGTCGGGACGCTGCATGTCAAACTCCGTTACTAGGCGGCGCGTAAGCTTCCTCGGGCTTGGCTTGCGGATGCTGTACCCACAAAGGCCTGTGGTCAGTCACACCCGCGGTAGCAGTCAGCCGAGCGGATCGACGGCTAGGCACAACGATGCCGGCCCAATGGCTAGCTCGCGCGACCTGAAGCGGCGAGAATCACATCGCGATCACAAGAATCCAGAGATTTGGAAACAAACTCCTGCTACCCGGACATTCGACCTTTAGCCTCTAGGTATGCCCAAGCGCCCACGCAACCACGACGGTGGCTCAAACCCGGTGGAGATCGGTTCCCGGGTGCGGGTGCACCCGGGAACCGACGCGGAAGTGGGCGGAGTCGTTGTCGAGGATTTCGGTGACATCAGCGGTCATGCCGTTCGGATCGGGGAGCAGCAGTTTGTCGGACCCGCTCGGCGGTGGGCAGTTAGCCTTGACGCCGGCGAACTGGTGTTCGTCGACAGCGGCGACTTGACCGCTGAGTAGCCGCCTTAACGTTCTGGCTTCGCGCACAAACATCGTTTCTTTTTCGGGATTTAGTCCAGCCGATATTGGGGCAAATTACATCCGTGTGATTAAGCTGGCCGCCCGTCGGTCACTCCAGCACGAGCCGAAAAGGACATCCCATGAACACCGTCCTCTACTTCAACCCTAATGGCGTCGTCTATGAAACTCACGCCTACAGCAACGCCGATATCGCCGAACTCGTTCATGACTATGGTCTTCAGAGCCTGACCAGCGCCGATCGACAGTTCGACTTCTGGTTCACGCCATCAACACAGCGGTGCGGCCGCAAAGTCAACCGCGGCGCCACCGAAATTCTGCTGGCCACCACCCGGTTCACCGCCAAAACAGTGCCGCTGCTCCGCGGCGGAGTGGTGATCGCCACCCACGACTCAGCCGGCGACCTCGATGGGCTCAGCTGGCAGCAGTTGGACCTCTTGATTCAGAGCAGTCGCACCCTGACCCGACCCGACGAGCGGGTGCTCGGCCGTCGGATTACCCGCGACGAAAAGCGTCGCCGGCGCCACCCCGTCGATGCGGACGCCGAGGCCGGCCGCTGTGCCGGACAACACTCTGTTGCCCGGCACTGACAGAGCGTGAACCGCGCTGCGGACGGTTGAGGATAAAGACGCCCCTCAAGCGATGATCGCGTCCGTATCGTAAGGACCATGGAGGCGCCTGCGCCCGATCAGCCCGCTGAACGCCCCGATCTTGTCAGCCGCCGTCAGCTGCTTTGGTTGGCCGGCAGCGTCGGCATGGCGGCCACGGTCGGCGGCTGCTGCAGCGCACCGCAAGCCGACTCCGTCCCGGCGTCTGCAATTGACCCGACGCGACCTATCCCACACCCTGTTGCGACGGCGGCAACCGATGCCGGCCTGATGAGAAGCCCGCGATCTGGACCGACAGCCCCGGCCCCGCGCATCACTTCGGCTCAGTTGCTATGCCGAGATGCCTGGGGCGCGCGACCCGCCCGCTCCGGAGGAAGGCTGCACTCCGTCACCCGGATGACCCTCCACCACGAGGCGGTGGTCCTCGGCGACAACCGTCACGCCCCAAGCCACCTCCGCCAGGACCAGCGATATCACCAAGACCAGCAGGGATGGATCGACATCGCGTATCACGTCGGCGTCGACCGCAACGGCAACATCTACGAACTGCGCAGCCCCAAGATTGCAGGCGACACTGCGACGGACTACGACACCACAGGCCACTTCCTGGTCCTTTGCGAAGGAGACTTCGATCAAGAGGTTGTGTCAGAAGCCCAGCTTCACGGAGCCGCTCTTGCGTTCGCATGGGCTGCCCAGAACTTTGGAATCGCGACCAGCACATTGGCGGGCCATCGCGACCTAGCCAAGACGTCTTGTCCGGGTGCAAATCTGTATGCCCATCTGTCCTCGGGTGACCTCAAACGCCGCACTGACGACCTGCTGGCCGCCGGCGAGGTAAATCTGCCACTGTTTTGCGGGCCCGACGCCGCTGCGAGGGTCGCGGCCATCGAGGCGGGCAACTGATTTCTTCGCGCATCAAGCGGACTTAACGGCCGGCCCCGGGCGTTAACCAGAATCCCGCTTCGGCCTGCAGTAATCCGTGCGACGGAGTAGTTGTAGCCGGGGCAGTCGCCGACGCGTTGCCCGCCAACGATCCGGGGCGCACCACGATGCGTATCGCGCCGCGCACCCAGTTATGTAACACGGGCGATCCTCTGAGCGGACGGCACCCGCGGCGACGGCCTTGATCTGAGCTATTCGACCACTCCCAAGACGATGGCGGATGTACAGGCGCCGAACCGGTCCCGCAATGCACCCACTGTGGCCCGACGGTGAGTTGGCTGCAGCACCGAGGCACGATGTGTCTCATGGTCGCCGTCTACCGCGCGCCGATGCGATCCCGCAACGATGCCGTCGAGCCACAAGCCACCATCGATCGGGCTCGCCGGCTCGGCCTGTGCGGGTTCGGTCAATCCGTGAGTCGGCCGGACGAACAGGAGCGGCTTGTCCGTCGCGTCGCCCGATTCGCCGAGATCGAGCAAGGCTCGTTCGTGTGGACGCGCGACACCGACGGGTGGTTCTGGCTGGGCCGCATCGCCGGGCCGTACTGTCACGAGGCCGACGAAACCGCTGCGGCGGTGGATTTGGTGCACATACGACCCTGCGAGTGGCTGTCCACGCCAATCCTGGAGCAGGATGTGCCGGTCGCGGTCGTTGCCACATTCCATCGGGGTGGACGGAACTTTCAGGAAATCCACCACCCATCGATCGAGAAGGACACACAAAGGATTTGGGATGCGCAGACAATCAGCCCGCGCAGGACTAGCGCACCACCGTAGGTCGGCCAGCGTCTTGCAATGCGCCCGGCGTTATCTTGTGATGATGAACTGAGTTCGTCGGATGAACACCGCCGATGGCGAAATGCATTCCCGTGCTACTGATTTGACTCCGCTCTTGCTCGTCGCACACACTCGATTGCTCCGCGAAGTCGATGGCTCACCGTGTCCCAGAGCAGCATCTACCAGGTTCAGGTCGTACACCCTTCGGGACCCCTTTACTGCTTCTGCAGGGCATCAAATCCCGTTTCACCTGCGAATTACTTCTGAGCGGCAGCTCCGTTCCTAGTTGATTTCACTGGAATCGCCGCGCTAATACGCCGTGGACCGCTGCGCTTCCCTCATCATCGGATTTTGGCGATCGTTTTGGGGCTGGTAAATATCGTTATAGCCGGTGCCGACGTCGGCGGCGTCGTTCACCGATCCGGCTGCCGACTAGGCGCCGAAAAGACCTTCGCCGGAGACGATGTGCCGTCTAGTGGATTGGGTCGCAAGGACGCGTTGCTATGCAATCGCTATCAGGGACCAATCAAATCAACGCCTGAACTTCCGTGCCCGGTCCGTCGTCTTCTTAGACATGAAGTGGGTAACGAGAGCCGATGCGTAACTCGGATCGAGCCTGGCTGGCGCTAGCTGCCGGGGTGACAGCCTACGACTTGGTTGCCACCGATGAGGAGCAATTGACCGGTGCAGCACGTCGGTACTTCAAATCTCAGCCGGTTGCCACTGCGTCGATGATTCTGATAACTGGCCTGCATCTCATTGGCGGCCTACCGCAGTGGTGCGACCCTTTCACGCTGTCACTCGCCGGATGTCGGCGGGTCCAGACCGCCGCAGCTCTGAATGCACGATGGATTACATCCGCACTTCTCTACGGAGGCTCGGGGTGATATTCGGTCGCACCGGGCATATTCGCCACATCGACGGATCCGTGATCCGGCTTGATTTCGAGTGTGGCCACTACGTAGGAACCTTTTACGCACCCGATATGCGTATCAAAGCGCAGGCCAGGGGCTCCCGCGCCCAAGTTCATTCGATCATGCTGGGCTGGAGATGACCTATCGCCCTGCCCGGTTCTGTTGCACCTCCTGCTGATTGGTCCGGGAATTATCGTTATCTCCTTGTAGCGGAGGGTAATCCGGCGGCGCAAATGACGCCGGGGGCTCCGCATCGCCGCGTGCGTCAGCGGCCGCGAAATCGAGGTTCCCGCTTCTCCACGAACGCCTGCGCCGCTTCCCTGTGGTCTTCTGTTAGGCCCGAATGGATGTGGTGTGTGACCTCGAGGTCCATGCATTCCTCGAGGTTGCCGAGGACCGCCCGGTTAAGGTTCTCTTTCATGTAGCGGTAGGCAATCGACGGACCCTCGGCCAACCTCCGGGCCCGGTCCATCACCTCTTTCTCGAGTTCGCCGGCCGGGAAGACGGCGTTGACCAGACCCAGCTTCTCGGCCTGATCGGCGGTAAGCCGCTCCGAGAAGTAGTACAGCTCCTTGGCCTTCGCCGGGCCGACAAGTCTGGTCAAAAACCAGGTTCCGCCGTAGTCGCCGGCGAAGGCAACGCGAGCGAAGGCAGTGGTGAAGATGGCGGTTTCGGCCGCGTACCTGAGATCGCAGGCCAAGGCGAGTCCCAGGCCGGCACCGGCCACCGGGCCGGGAACCTGCGCGATGGTCGGTTTCGGCATCCCCCACAGCTTTCCGCTGGTCGCCTGCTGGTTCAGCCGCTGCCGGTGGATAGCCACGTCGACAGGCACCGACGACCCGCCTGACGATCCCCGGTCGGCCATGGCCTTCACGTCGCCGCCCGCTGAGAAGGCGTCACCCGCTCCAGTTAGCACCACGCACCCAACCTCGTCGTTGAGTTCGACCTCGGCCAAGACACGTCCCAACGCCTCGACCATGTCGTTCGAGAAGGCGTTGCGCCTAGACGGCCGATTCATGGTGATTACAGCGACGCCGTCGGCCACCTCGGCCAAGAGATCTTCGGTGCCGGTGTCGAGGGCCGTCATGGCGCACGCACTACGAACCGCACTCCGCCGATCTCGGCGACCAGCCCGTCGAGGTTTGGTAGACCCGGCAAGCCGGGCGTCAACCAGAGTTCGGTAATGCCCTCGGCCCGGTCGTCGACCGCCGAGACGAATTTGAGGCATTGGCCGGCCGGGTCCAGGCGAACCAGGGCTTGCCCATCGTCCACCTCGGCGTCGAGACCAAGAACGCGGGCCCACCGCTGGGCCGCCACGGCCGCGTCTTTCACCTCGACCGTTATGCCCGCGATGCCCCCCGTCGGGTGATCGGGCGCCGTTCCGGTCCATGCCGGCCCCGCCCATCGCCACGAGTTGGTCGGTGAGGCCCAGTCGAGGGACACGATGGCCCCCGGGATGTCCTTGGGGTGCAAGTGTGTGCCGGCGATGTCGTCGAGGTCGACCTTCCACGCCACGCGCACTCCCAGATCGGTCACCCGCCGGCGGGCCTCTTCGAGGGATGGCATCTGGAATATGGCCATGTAGCCGCTGTCTGATCCGCGACGAGCGAGATAGCGCCCGGCGGTGGTACCGGGCTTTACCGGAGAGACCACCTCCACGAAGGTGTCGCCCACCGGGAATACGGCGTTGATCAGCCCGAACTCTCCGACCCCCGGATCATGGAACGGATCCGGCCAGCCAAACGTCTCCTGGAGAGCGGTCGAGGTCTTTTCGCAGTCGTGGGCGACCAGCGCCACCTGGCGTAGACGAGGACCGGGCAATGGGTTTGGCATAAGTACCCTCCCATGGCAGCGACGTACGACCACCGTACCTGGGCTTCAAGGTTGTGGTTAGCCTGCCAAGTATGCTCACGTCGCCCGCCGCGCTCACCGCTCCAGAGCTGGAATTGCGGGAGCAGGTTCGCGCATTCCTGGCCGAGACGCTGCCCTGGGGGACCTTCGAGCCCGGCCTGGGGATGAGCGCCGAGGTCAATCCGCAGTTCTCTGCCGCGTTGGCCGAACGTGGCTGGATCGGCATGGCGGTTCCAGCGCGCTACGGCGGTCGCGACGCCTCCGCGGTCGACCGCTTTGTCGTCGTCGAGGAGCTGCTGCGCTGGGGCGCCCCGGTTGGGCATCACTGGGTGGCCGACCGACAGATCGCCCCGGTACTCCTGCGCTATGGAACCGAGAAACAGAAGCAATGGCTGTTGCCGCGAATCTGCCGGGGCGAGTTGTGTTTTTGCATCGGCATGAGCGAGCCGGACGCCGGAAGCGACCTCGCGTCGGTGCGCACGCGCGGTGTGCGCGACGGGGATGCCTGGCGGGTGTCGGGCGTCAAGGTGTGGACAAGCAACGCTATGCGCGCCGACTTCATGATCGCGCTGTGCCGAACCGGGGAAGGCGCTCGCCATGCGGGTCTAAGCCGATTTCTGATCAATATGCGCAGCCCCGAGGTGACGGTCAAGCCGATCCCTTTCCTCAACGGCAGCACCGACCACTTTGCCGAGGTAGTCCTTGACGGTGCGGTGGTGCCGGACGAGATGGTGATCGGTGAAATCGGGCAGGGTTGGGCGCAGAACGCCGACGAGTTGGCCTTTGAGCGCAGCGGTCCCGACCGTTGGATCTCGACCTTCCTGCTCGTTCAGGAGTTCATCCGCGAGCACCCAGACTCGGCCGCCAGTCCCGAAGGGAGCCGGCTGATCGGCGAGCTCGCGGCCCAGTACTGGGTGCTACGCCGGCTCTCGCTGACCGTGGCCAGGGCGATCGACGCCGGCAGCACGCCCGCGGCCGAGGCCGCGCTCATCAAAGAGATGGGCACCCGTTTCGAACAAGACGTCGTGAGCGCGCTGCGGGAATTGCTGGACCGCGAGCTCGTGTGCGGCCCGGAACCGGCGCCGTCGTTGTTCGAACGGTTGTTACGTCGCGCTGCGCTGGACGCGCCGTCATTCACCATCCGGGGCGGCACCACCGAGGTGCTGCGCTCGGTTGCCGCCAAAGGACTGTCATGAGTGACAACGAACTGTATAGCGCGGCGGTCAAATTGTTTGCCGCGCATAGCCGCTGGCAGGATGTCGGCGAGGCCGAAGCTACCGGTTGGGCACCACAACTATGGAAAGTATTGCAGCAGAGTGGTTTCAGTGACGTTCCCGTTCCGGAGAAGTTGGGCGGCGCAGGGGGCAGCGTCACCGATGCGGTCCAGCTGCTCCGTGTCGCGGGAGCACACGCGGCGCCGATCCCCCTGGCCGAGGCCGGCCTCGTCGGTGGGTGGCTACTGGAGTGTGCAGATCTCCCGCTGCCCAAGGGTGTTCGTACGATACTGCCGCCCGCTGGCGCGCTCCGCCTCGACGGCGACCGGCTGTTCGGTACGGTCCCTGCCGTGGCGTGGGGTCACCGCGCTGAGCATGTCATCGGACTCGTCGACGGCGTCGTCGTGCTCGCGCCCGGACCGGCTGCACCATCAGGCGGCCCGGCCGTCAGCCGTGGAGCCAACCTCGCCGATGAGCCCCGCGACACAGTGATTTTCGATGGTGTGCCGGTAACCGCGCGGGCCGACGCACCGGACGAGGTCTCCGAACAAGCGCTCTGGGAGCGCAGCGCCCTGGGACGCGCCGCGTTGATGGCCGGAGCGGTAAGCGCCGTCGCGGCGATGACACTGCGCTACAGCGGCGAACGTGAGCAATTCGGGCGTCCCATCGGCCGTTTCCAGGCCGTGCAAGCCCACTTGGTCACCATCCACCAGCAGGCCGCCGTCGTCGCATCGGCGCTCGACGGTGCGGTGGAAGCGGTCCAACTCGGCCGGGGTAGCTTTGAAATTGCTTGCGCCAAAATGCTTGCCGACCGAGCGGCGCACCTGGTGACGGCGGCGGCCCATCAGACGCACGGCGCTATCGGCATGACGAAGGAGTATCCGTTGCACTATCTGACCCGTCGACTCTGGGCCTGGCGAGACGAAGCCGGAGGGCATCATCGCTGGGCGGACCGGCTCGGGGCGGCCCTAGTCGCCTGCGGTCCCGACGCCCTTTACCCAGCCATCCAGTCCGGTTCGGAGGTGGTGCAGTGAACCGACTGCAGCGCCCAGACGGGGTCACGCTGGCCTTCCAAGTACACAATCCGCAGGCGTCGGGTGTGCCGCTTCTGCTCACCCACGGATTCGGCGCCACCGCGGGGATGTGGGACCCAAACGTCGATGCCTTGAGCGCCGACCGACCGGTGATCGTCTGGGACCAGCGCGGCCACGGCAGCAGCGACGCGCCCGACGACATGGACCTCTACAGCGAGCAGATTAGCGTCGCCGACATGGCGGCCGGTCTCGACGCCGCGGGTGCTGACAGAGCGGTGCTCGGCGGAATGTCGTTGGGCGGCTATTTATCTCTGGCCTTCAACCTCGTCTATCCGCAGCGAGTGGCCGCGCTGATACTGATCGACACGGGTCCGGGCTACCGCAACGACGCAGCCCGCGACAAATGGAACGCATGGGTCGAACGACGTGCCCGACAACTTGAGCGGGGCGAAACGCCGGCCGAGATCTCGGCGGAACTCGCGCAGGCGGTACATCAGCACCCCGAGGGACTGCCTCGCGCCGCCCGCGGTGTCATGGCTCAAAAGGACGCTCGTGTGATCACATCGCTGGACGGCATCACAGTGCCGACGTTGGTTATGGTCGGTGCCCAAGACACCGACTTCCTGGCCGGGGCCGACTACATGCACCGCCACATCACCAATTCCCGCAAGGTTGTCATCGACAACGCGGGGCATGCGGCGAATATGGACCAGCCCGAGACGTTCAATACCGCTGTGCGCGATTTTCTGGAGCAGCTATGACCGCACCGGATGTGACCATCGAATCCGCGGGCCACGTGGCCGTGGTGGAGATGCATCGACCCCCCAACAACTTCTTTGACACCGCCTTGATCAAGGGGATCGCCGACGCCTACGAGCGACTGGACCACGACGTCGAATGCCGGACGATCGTGTTGTGTGCGGAGGGAAAACACTTTTGCGCCGGCGCCGACTTCTCCGGGCCCGCCGGGGATCGCGTGTCGCCCAAGGAACTCTACGATCAGGCCATCCGGTTGTTCCGCACCAGCAAGCCGGTTGTCGCCGCGGTACACGGCGCCGCGATCGGCGGCGGACTCGGGCTTGCCCTCAGCACCGACTTCCGGGTGGCCGCACCCTCCTCGAGATTTGCGGCAAATTTCAGCCAGCTTGGGTTTCATCCCGGCTTCGGGATAACCGCCACGTTGCCGCGTGTCGTTGGCCAACAAAAAGCACTTGAGTGGATGCTCACCGGTGAGCGTTTCGGTGGTGAACTCGCCCACGCAGCAGGGCTGGTCGATGAATTGGCCACTGACGGTGATGTTCGCCCGGCGGCGATTCGATTCGCCGAGCGCATCGCCGCCTCGGCTCCCTTGGCGCTGACCAGCATCCGTGCCACCATGCGCGCCGGACTCGCCGATGCCGTCGTCACGGCAACCGCACGCGAGCTCGAAGAACAAACCCGACTACAGGCGACCGCCGACTTTCGCGAGGGCGTGACGGCAGCGGCTCAGCGCCGCGCTCCGACGTTCACCGGTCACTGAAAGGTAACGTGCTCAATTAGCTGTGTGGTCTCCATACAGGCGAGGTCCTCCAAACTGGCCGCCGTACACGTTAATTCACTCGTGCGTCCTAGTAGATGGTGTACCCCGGCACGGGATACGGGGGTTGGCTAATCGGGTTGCCGGGGCACCACGGGTTGCGGGGCACACCCAGACAGGGATTAGGCATGCCCGGCTGCGGGGGCAGCGGTAGCATTTGCACACCTGTCCGGCGTGGGTAGTTCGCGTACGAGGTGCTGTCCGGGCAGGGTCCGAACACCTGCGTGTTGCAGACGAGCTGCAGACCCAGGATGCTAATGACCCCCTGGCCCGCGTCCGGGATACCGCAGGTGTTGTGGGGGAAGTACTGGATGAAGAGCGGGTCGCTCGTGACTCTTTGACTGCCGAGCTGAAAGTGCTTGTGGCGAATGGCCTTTCCGGACGCATCGACATTGCCGTGCCAGCAGTTACCGGGGAACTCGAGGTTTGACATCTCCGCGAGGTCGACGTTACTCGGGTTGCCAAAGAAACCGTTGTGGCTCAGCGTGTTGTTCTCGATCTCGTTGCCCCAGTCGTCGAAGTAGCAGAACGACAACGCCGACAGGCCGAAGCCGCCCTTGCAGTGGGCGATCGGCGGCGGCTTCTCGGTGTCGACGTCGGGGACCAGCAGCACGCCCCACGCGCCGTTGTCGTGAATGTCGTTGTGATCGACGGTGTCGAACCTGCCGCCGGAGATCAGGACTCCGGTTCCGATCGGACTGTCTGCGGCGATGCCTGAGTTGTAGGGCGTGTTTGGGTTGTTGTTGTCGTGGATCGAGTTGTGCGTGAGCACCCAGCACGAGTGGGTCCCGGTCGGACCGGTCCCGTTGAGGCGGCAGTGGCCGGACTGCGGGGACGGCTGGTCGTCGTTATTCTGGCTGTTGGTCGCAAACCCGGTGTTGTTGTGGTCGAACTCGGAGTTCTGAATGATCAGGCGGCCACCGGAGTTGGTCCCCGAATATCCCTGCGCCGAGTTCTGGCCGTGGGCGTGGTCGAGGACAGTGTTGCAGTCCGGGCAGGCGCCGATGTAGAACGCGGCGTCGGCTATGTTGTTCGCGTACACCTGTGTGAACAGCCCCGGCCCGACGGTGTTGGATGCGTAGATCCCGTACTGGGTGGACTGGTTCGGGCCACCGTTGTAGGTCGAGCTCGCCGACAGGTACGCGCCGCGCCAGCTTCCGATCTGCTGGACGCCGGTCGAGCCCCCGCCGTCGAACCAGATCTCATCGGCGGGGGTAGGTCGCCCGCGATGAAGTTGCAGGCGGTCAGGTTCTCGACGCTGACGCCGGAGGACTTGAACACGACCAGGCCGTTTCGCCCGGTCGGAAGTCCGTTGGAGTCGAGCGGGCCGAGGTTCTGGTCGGCCGGCGCGGAGCTGCACTGAGACGCCCCCGGCTTAGTGCCGTCGAGTACGACCGCGTTGCGGTCCATGCCGCGGATCCAGATGTTGGGTGTGGTGACGAGCACCGCGGCCCCGGCGGTGAGGTCGCCGGCGCCCACCCCGGGCGGAACACGATTGCCGGTTTCGTGGTAGTCGCCCGGCCCGACCAGCACCCAGTCCCCGGGCCGGGCGGCGTCGACCGCCGCCTGGATGCTCGAGAATTGCCCGGCAATCCCTTGATAGCTGCCGACGAGCAGGACCGCGGACGGAGCAGCGCGCGCCACGCACATGCTCCCCGCGGCAAGCACGCACACGCCCGCGGCGACAAGCACGCGCCGCCGCATCGGCGCCCGCGGTATCCAGCCAAGACGATCTTCCGGCGCCCGCATCCCCCTCCTCACCTGTTGGGGTGCGCTTGCAGCACTCAAGTCACGTCAGCAACGGTGATTTACTTCAATCACATCCAGAACACGCTGAGGTAAAGGCTCGACTTCGATCACGGCCATCACGGTCGCTCGATCCGGTGTGGTGCCGTCGGTGTACGACTTGGGAGACTATAAGCCATCAAATATTGTGGTTATCATTCTTGAAGTATGTAATACTACTCACAGGAGGATGATCGATATGGCGCTGCTAGCCGTTTTTCGCAGCCAGCGATCTACGCCGGCATCGGGCCGTCACTTCCCAGCGGTTCCTAGCACGGACGGCAACTGACCATGACGATCGCACCGGCCGCTAGCCAAGGCAATGAGAACAGCGCGCCGTTGTACGCCATGGGCCTCTCTGGTCGCCGGGCTGTGGTCCGTGCCGATGCGCCGCCCCGCCACCGGGTAACGCCGATCGTTCGGGAGGTCGTTGAGGATGATCCGAGCATCGTTGGCCGACTTGTCCGGATCGGCGCCCGGCTCACAATCCGACCAGCCTTAACTGTTGGCAGCTATCTACCGAACGTGCCGTGGCCGTGGGGACTCGTCGACTTCGCTGCCAAGGCTGTGACGCGGCGACCGGACAGCGTTTGCGCCACGATTCGGTTGCCGCGTTGCACCGCCCGGTTGGTCCGCGCTGCTGGTGTCCTGCCAGCCGACGGCAGCCGCGGCGTCGCGTTGTACATGCACGGTGGCGCTTTCGTGACCTGCGGAGCAAACACGCATCACCGGCTCGTCACCATGTTGTCGAAGTATGCGGATGCCCCGGTGCTGGTGATGAAATACCGGATGATTCCCAAGCATTCGATCGGTGACGCGGTCGACGATTGCTATGACGGTTACAGATGGCTGCGCGCTCGGGGTTATCGTCCCGACCAGATCGTGTTGGCCGGCGACTCCGCCGGAGGTTACCTATCGCTCGCGCTAGCCGAACGGCTGCTCGCCGCCGGCGAGCAACCCGCGGCCATCGTGTGCATGTCACCGCTGATGCAGATCGCGAAGACGCCAAAGCAATCCCACCCCAACATCCGCAGCGATGCGATGTTCTCGGCCAAGGTGTTTGACGCGTTCGTCGACATGGTTCTCAGGGCAGCCCACCGTAACGGGCGGTCCGAAGAAATCTATGAACCGCTCGACCACATTACGCCGGGTCTGCCTCGCACGTTGATTCATGTGTCCGGTCACGAGGTCCTGTTGCACGATGCTCGGCTGGCCGCGCGGAGATTGGCCATAGCGGGAGTACCCGTCCACCTGCAAGTGTGGCCTGGCCAGATGCACGTGTTCCAGATCGCCGCGCCGATGGTCCGGGAGGGGACCAGGTCGTTGCGCCAGATTGGCACATACATGCGCGAGGCGACGGACCGAAAAACCAAACCACCGGTGCTGCCGATTTCACGCCCACTGCCAGATACGATCCATGCCCGGAGATTGAAGGCCCGCCGGCTGGGATGAGCGAAAAAGGACCGCAGCCCTGCGGCCCTTCCTGGCGGAGCTGCCGTGTCGGATTTGGCATCGCGATATGACGAACACCGCTGACGGGCGGTGACACGATACTGACGTGGATAAGACCGGTCGCGGTGCGCTGTCAGCGGCGGGACTGGTGTCGTGGGGCAGGGAACTGCCGCGCAACGCCAGGTTCTGTAGCGGTGCACCGGTCAAACAGGTCAGCCGATCGGCGGAGTACAAGCAGGTGACGGTGCCATCGGTGCGAAAAGCAATTGCTGTTGGAATTGTCTTGCTTACCCTCACGGCGGCTTCCTCGTGTGGCCATGCAGCGCACACGGCGGTAAGAGACAGCGCGCAGGCAACGCCGGCGCCAGTTGCGGTTCCCCCGACCACGCCGGCGCCAGATTCGGCTCCGGCGCTTGGGTCGTCGGCGCCCGCCGCGGCCCCCGCACCTGACTTCGCAACGGTCTCCAAGCTGATGAACGAGGCGATCAAGGCAGGTACGGTGCCAGGTGGCGTGGTGGCGATCGGGCATGGTGGCAAGGTCGTCTTCCATCAGGCTTATGGCTCGCGCAAGCTGGCCGGCGAGCCGGGGCTAGATGGATTGCCTGCACCTGCGGAGCCGATGACCGAGGACACGATCTTCGACATGGCGTCGTTGACGAAGTCCCTCGCAACGGCGACCGCGGTCATGCAGCTTTACGAACACGGCAAGGTTGCATTCGACGATCCCGTGCAGAAGTATTTGCCTGACTTCAACAGGGGCAACGATCCTCAGCGTGCGAAGGTGACGGTTCGCATGTTGCTGACGCACACTTCAGGCGAACCGGAAGACGTAAGCCTCGATGATCCGTGGGGACTGGACGGAGCCGATAAACGAGAAGGCATTCTCCGTGCCCTCACCACGCCGCTGCAGTCGCCTCCCGGTGAATTTTTCAGCTACGGGGACATCAACTTCATTCTGCTTGGCACGCTGATCGAGAAAGTCACCGGCGAGCCGGAGGATGTTTACGTTCTGCAGAATGTCTTTGCGCCACTTGGCATGACAGAAACTCGCTACCTGCCGCCAGCCAAGGCATGTGGTCCACATGTGATGCGAGGAGCTGCGATTGGCTGGGCGCCTAGGCCAAAAGAGGGTATGCCGGGCGATTGTCCTCCCAGTAGGTGGAGCACGAGTCTGTTGTCGCGCATCGCACCGACGGCACATGACGACGAAAGCAGAAGCGATCCGGGCAAGAATCCCGATTTTGATTTCCTGCTTCGGGGCGTTGTGTTTGACCCGACGACGCGACGTATGGGTGGGGTGGCCGGGCATGCCGGTGTGTTCTCGACGGCGCACGATGTCAGCCTCTATGCGCAGGCGCTGCTTGATCGACTCGCGGGCCGCCCGAGCAAGTTTCCGCTGAAGCAGGCGACGCTGGAGTTGATGACGACTCCTCAGCAGCCCGGACATACCGAGCAGCAAGTCGAGGAAGCCAACAACGCCGCGCAGGAAGCCATCGCGAAGACACCAAACACAGAAGATCCGCTGCTCGCTCCGCGCTATCCGGCAATCAGGGGACTAAACCTGCGTGGCTTCGGCTGGGATATCGATACCGCCTATTCCGGCACCCGAGGCATGATCTTTCCCATCGGCAGCTTCGGCCACACCGGCTTTACCGGAACCTCGCTGTGGATAGACCCACGCTCGGATACCTACGTCATTCTGCTCACGAGCGCGATCGATCCGCGAGAAAACCCACCGATCGCATATCTGCGAGGTGATGTGGCTACGGCGACAGCCCTGGCCCTGCGCTGAGCAGCGACTTTTGATACCTATGCAATGGCCCGGCAATCGCGCCGTCCTCGACATAGGATATGCCGCGTGGTCGGTGATCGGGCGCCGAAATCGCCGGAGGGGCAACGGCCCAGCGGGCTCACCCGGGTTGCATCCTCGGTGGGCATCGTCGCCGGAGTCGTGTTGGTCGCGGTTGTGATCTTCTTTTCTGGCTGGAATCTGGGCATCCGGTCGGGCGGCTACAACCACGCTGGACCCGCGATAACGGAGCGCGGCGGCGCGAGGGGCTCGGGTGGGATGACGGCACCCGGTCAGACGCCCCCCAGCGCCTTTGTCGCCGTTTCGGTGGCCACAGTGTGGACCACGCCGCAGAGCCCGCGTCCGGTCGACCATCCCGCCCTGACAAATCCGGTGGATATTCGCCGCTGGCTGTCGGATATGACGCCGGCCCAGCAGCAAGCGCTCACCGCGGACAATCTCACCCAAACGCAGGCCCTCTTCGGCGACCGTGTCTTCGTGGTGGGGCAACAGGGCGACTGGGACGAGGTATTAGTCCCTGGCCAGCCCACACCGAAGAACGCGCTGGGCTATCCCGGCTGGATTCCCAAGGCCCAGTTGACGACCGACGCAAGCTACGGCGCACTGAAGGGCCACGCTTCATTCGCGCTCGCCGATCGCGGGGTCACCACCTGGCTGTACCGCGATTCCGGGCTTTCCGATCACGACCTCGAGATCAGTACCAACACCGGGCTTCCCGTGCTGAACCGCACCGGCAGGGCGGTTCGGGTGGCCACCCCCGATCGCGGCCCGAGGTGGCTGGATGCCCGAACCGTGGCGGTCTACGAAAAGCCCACCGACATACCGCATCCCACTGGAGCCGATCTGGTCCGGTACGCCGCCGTGTTCATCAATGTCCCCTACCTGTGGGGCGGTCGTGCCGGGTTCGGGTTCGACTGCTCGGGTTTCACCTCCACCGTCTACCAAGTGCACGGCGTCACCCTCCCGCGCGACGCCGACGCGCAAGCCGCCGACAGCCAGGGGCGCCCCGTCGAGACATCCGCGCTGCTGCCCGGCGATCTGCTCTTCTATTCGCACGGCAGCAAGGACCCCGACAATCCCGGCGCGATTTACCACGTGGCCATGTATTCCGGGAACGGCGAGATGATTGAGGCATTCAGCTCGACGACACCGGTGCGCACCACCCCGGTTCGACTGGACACAGACTATTGGGGCGCCCGCCGCTACCTCGACTAACCGCGTTGGTAGAGGTGACTAGCTCGTGTGGTGCACCTTCTGTAAGCCGTATACCGGCGTGGGGATGCCTTCATAGCGGGCCTTTAGCTGCAGGGCGAGAAAGAGAGAGTAGTGCCGCGACTGGTGCAGGTTGCCGCCGTGGAACCATAGATTCTCCTGCTGGGTCGGCTTCCACATGTTGCGCAGCTCGCCTTCCCACGGCCCCGGGTCTTGTGTGGTGCCCGAGCCGAGGCCCCATACCTTGCCGACTTTGTCGGCCACGTCTTGACCGATGATGTCGGCCACAAAGCTGTTCATCGACCTGAAGCCGGTGGCGTACACAACTAGATCTGCCGGCAGTTCCGTGCCGTCGTCCAGAATTACCGAGTCCTCGGTCAGCCGCTCGACCCCGCCGTGGCACAGCTTGATGCTGCCGTCGCAGATCAGGTCGGAGGCGCCAACATCGATGTAGAAACCGCCGCCACGTCGCAGGTACTTCATGAACTGGCCGGAATCGTCGTCGCCGAAGTCCAGCCGGAAGCCGGACTTTTCCAATCGGTCGTATAAATCCTTGTCCCGCAGCCGCATTGCGTCCGAGATCGGTCTCTGGAAGTCCGCGATGATCCGGTACGGCAGCGATGCGACCGTCAGGTCAGCCTTGTCGGTGGTGATACCGCCGGCTGCCGCCTGCTCGGAGTAAAGGCCGCCGAGCGCGATTTCCAGCACCGCGTCCGATGTAACGACGAGGGTGGAGGCGCGCTGCACCATCGTGACGTCAACCCCGTTGTCGTACAGGGCCTTACAGATGTCGTGCGCGGAGGTCCCAGAGCCGATCACCACGGCGCGTTTACCCACGTAGCCGTCCGGGCCGGGATGCTGGCTCGAATGATGCTGGTCTCCACCAAAAACGGTCTGGCCCGGCAGCTTCGGAACGTTTGGCTTGCCCGCCATTCCTGTCGCTAAGACCAGGTGGGTGGGCAGCAGCGTGAGGCGTTCGCCGTCACGGTCGACCTCGATCGTCCACCGCTTTGCCTGGGCATCGAACGCCGCCGACACGCATGTTGTCGAGGTCCAGTACGGGATCTCCATCACCCGGGTGTAGAACTCCAGCCAGTCGGCGATTTTGTCCTTTGGGGAAAACACCGGCCAGTTCGGCGGGAACGGCAGATAAGGAAAGTGGTCGTACCACACCGGATCATGAAGGCACAACGTCTTATACCGTTTGCGCCACTGGTCGCCCGGGCGCGCGTGCTTGTCGATGACGATGGCCGGCACCCCCAGCTGGCGTAGCCGGGCACCCAACGCGATTCCGCCTTGGCTGCCGCCGACAACCACGACGTAGGGCTGCTGCGAATAGCCCAACGACGCCTCCTGTTCCGCACGCTTCTCCGCCCACGACCGGCTGTCCGGATCGCGGCCGTGCACAGCGCCAAGTACGCGGCGAGAACCCACCGGCTCCTCGTGGCCCTTGAGCTCGTCCAACGCGGTCAGCAGCGTCCAACCGAGATCGCCCTTGAGCCGCAGATGACCGACACCTCGGCCGACGGCGGTTTGAAATTCGACGAACGCTGATGTCACACCACCGCCATCATCGGTCGGTGCTTCCCGGGTGCGGAATCCCGAAGGGGCGGTATCGGCGAGTCGTGCGCGCAACATCTCGGCGATGCCTTCGCGGCCCTCGATCGTCTTGATATTCCAAGTGAACGTCACCAGGTCGCGCCAGAAGCTGTCCGGGACGAACTTAGCCACCACGCGCTCGATGTCGCGCACCGCCAGTGCGGACTCGAAGTCGGCCAGCCACGCTTGAACGCGGGCCTCGGGTGATTGCGTGATGGCCGCTGCATCCAACTGTCGAGTCATGTGGAGCACGGTACCCGCCGACCAGCCCCGGAATCGGCTTCCTATGCGTGATCGTGGGGCCGATGTCCCGTCGGGTCAGGAGTGGCGCATGGCTTTGCTAGCTTGCGGCAAACCCGGCACCCCGACCGAATGTCTTGCCGTGCAACTCAGCAAGCGCGTGGATCTGCTCCAGGTAGTGCTCAAGCGAGTGATGAATGAACCTGGACGACAAAGTGGTGGCGCCGGCAGCGGCAATGGCGTGCAGCGTGTCCTCGGTCGACGCCGACTCCTGTACCGGGTCCAGCGGTTGATCAGCGGGCAAGACGACTTCGAATCCGGCGGGCAACTCGCGCGCCTGCAACCACTCGGCGGCGGTGGCAACAGACACATTGAACGGGCACCACCCCTCGGCGAGCGTGACCGCACGCCGCAATGATCGCCTGGTGCGGCCACCAATCCAGATCGGCATGTGTGGCTGCAGCGCACAGGGGTCAACGGTGATCCCGCCGAACGAGTAATAGTCGCCGTCATACACCGGCTCGTTAGTCGACAACGCTGCTCGCAGCGCCTTCAAAGCGTCGTCGGCACGAGCGCCACGGTCGTCGAATGGCACGCCCAGGAGGTCGAACTCCTCCTTCAGGGTGCCGACGCCGACACCCAGAATTACTCTGCCGCTACTGACGTGATCCAATGTGCCATACCGCTTTATGATCGCAAGCGGGTGGTGATAACCGAGGACCAGGGTCATCGTTACGAGTCGGATCTGCCGAGTGCGAGCTGACACATAGCCGAACGTGGCGAGGGGGTCCCAGTACCGCGAGCCGCGCCGCGGAGCCTCCGTCGAGGGTATGCCGATGTGCTCGCTGCAGGTGAGGTGGTGATAGCCAAGCCTGTCTGCCGTCTCGGCGACGCGACCGATGTCTTCGATCGTGGCATTCTTCTCCCACGTCAAGGCAGCGCCGGCGACGTTGGTGACGACAGGCGTCGCAATGCCAAGTTTCAATGCAGGGGCTCTTCGCCGGCAAGAACCGTGCGGTGCATGAGACGACCGCTATCGACGGCATACGGTAGCGCTCGGTGCATGGTCCCGGTGTTGTCCCAGATGAGCAAGTCGCCGAGTTGCCACTCGTGCCGGTAGACGTACCGCGGTTGAGTAGCCCAGTCACGAAGGCGCGCAAGCAACGCCCGGCTTTCCTCGACCGGCAGTCCGATCACGTAATCCGCCGTCGCACCGAGAAGCAACGACTTGCGCCCGGATTTGTGTGTCCACACCATCGGGCACGACTTCGTGGGCGACTTCTGCCAGAAGGCGATCTCGTCGTAGCTCATCTCGGGCCTCACGTAATACTGCGAGCGCTCCGCACTGTGGACCACCCGAAGGTCGGCGATTGCCTCCTTGTCGGCATCAGGCAAGTCCTCATAGGCCGCGTAGGTGTTGCAGAACTCGGTCTGTCCCCCGGAGTCCGACAGCTTCATGGCACGTAGCAGGGTCGCGAGATTCGGATAGGGCTGCAGCGAGCCGTCGAAATGCCAGAACATCGACCCTTTCAAGTACTCGGCTCGCTGATTCACGTTCTTGTCGAGCGAGATCTTGTAGATTCCACCCTCTCCCTCGTTCTGCACAATGCTGCCAAGGGTTTTGGCGATGGCGACTTGGCGCTCGTCACTGATCTGCAATCCGCGAAAGAAGATCACTCCGCGCTGTTCCAGCGTTGCCCGGATGGTCGACGCTTCGCGGCCACCGAGGAGGGTGTCGAGATCGGTGCTTATCTCGCTGCCGATCAACGGTGTGCGGTCGATGACTTCGAATCGTGTGGTGGAAAGTCCCATGACTCAGCTCAACCTGGTGAGGATGGTGTTCGCCGATTGCTTTACCCGTGGCTGCTTCCAAAGCTCAACTGCCAGCGAGATTGTGATCAACGAGTACAGCAGGTTGCGTAGGTTCGCGACGTCCTCCGGCAACCGTTCGGAATAGTCGAACTTGTCGATGTAGGCGACCGCTTCCTCGGCGTGGGGGAACAACTGGTCGTAGAAGGCCTGTATCTCGGTCATAGAGCTGTTCACGCGCTTTACATAGCGCTCGTGCCCGTCCTCGATGGCCCACTCGGCGACCAAGTGCTCTAGTTGTGAGAACTCTTGCGGCAGTAGGCCCTTCACTGGCCTGTCTTCGCCTTCTCGCCGGCCTCGACGTAGTCGTCCACTACCTTGTGCAGATGACGCAACAGGATCTCCTCGTCATTCATCGTGAAATGCGTGAGCGCGCCACTGTTCAGCATTGCTTGTAATCCTTCAGACGGACTGGCGTCTTCCAGGATGATGTCGTTGAGGAAGGTCACGGTCAGCTCTTGTCCCAGCCGCTCTTTATGCGTCTTGGGCGGCTGATAAAACATCTCCACTTCGAAGATGTGAGAGTGCGGGCCCGTCGGCCAATGCGTGTGTGTGCTGAAACCGGATGAACCAAAAATCACCACGAAGTTGGGGAAGAACTGGAACGAGTCGAACCCGTATTTTTCCGAGCGCGTTGGATTGAGCCCCGGCGGCATTGGGCCGCGATCGTTGCGCTTGTTCCAAGGGCCGGCCGCACTGGCTTCCATCACACATTCAATGGGCTTGGAGTACGGGGTCTTTTGCGACGGTTCGCCGGAGAAGGAAAACATCCGGTGCGGACCCTTGAGCTGGTAGGCCAACGCGTCGGTAAACGGGTTCGGCTGGTCGAATGCATCTCGGGCCTCTGCGGTGAGAGCGCCGAACGAGGATGCGTGCAGATACGGGCCGTGGTAGCTCTCGGCGAAGCCGTCGACGAAAATTTTCCAGTTGCACTGCAATTCAACTTTGAACCGGTACACCTGATGGGGCCCCGCGAAGGGATAGCCCTCGATCCCGTGCGCCAGCTCGCCGAGGTAAGAACGCAGCGGCTCAGCGTTGCGGGGGTCCAGGTTGATGAAAATGAAACCTTCCCAGACTTCACACTGAATGGCGGGCACGCGACAAGTCTCGGCATCGAAGTCGAGCAGCAAATCCTTGCGAGTTGCTGCGTGCAGCGAGCCATCCAGGTTGTAGCGCCAGCCGTGGAAGCGGCAGTAGAGCACCGGCGCCCGGCCCTCTACCTCCGCGAAAGGATCGTCCTGCCACAGTATTTTGTTGCCGCGGTGGGGGCAGATGTTGTGGAAGGCGCGGATCACGTCGTCCTTGCCACGCACGATGATGATCGACGTGTTCAGGACCTTCAGCTCGCGAGTGAAGTAGCTGCCAGACCGCGGCACCCGCTCGACCCGTCCCACGTAGAGCCACGTCTTTTTGAAGACGTGCTCGCGTTCCTTTTCGTAGAACTCCACTGAGACACAGTCCTCGAGTGACACTTGGCCGCGACCCAATTCGGGGTAAGCATCGGTCCAGTGCCCGCTTGACGGCTTACTCACCAGGACGTCCTGGCTCATCGGGCCCTCCTCCGCCTCGGCCCCGGTCCCTGTATCGGCCGAACGTAGCACTTGACCAGATACGCAAATAGGTCTTCAATTGCAACACCCTGTTGCATTTCTGGAACACCATATGGAACAGAACCTGCCGTTCGACCTCGATGCCCTGCTGGTATTCGGCAAGGTGGTCGAGTGCCGCAGCCTGTCGAAAGCGGCGACGCTGCTGGGCATGCCCAAGTCAACCGTCAGCCGCAAGCTCAGCAAGCTGGAATCGGACCTGGGCATCAAGCTGCTGCGCAAGAACACACATCAGCTCACCGTCACAGACCTGGGCGAGAAGATCTATAGCCACGGCGTGAACATCTTGGCCGAGGCAAACGGCGTGCGCGCGCTGGTGGAGGGAAGCAAGCACGAGCCACAGGGTGAGCTGCGGGTCGCGATCCCCGTCTTTGTCGGTATCGACTACGCATCAAGGGTAGGCGCTACGTTCCTACAGCGTTATCCGAATTCTCGGCTGGATATTCGCTTGGTGGACAACGTCGTTCACCCAGTCAAGGACGGGTTCGACGTGGTCTTTGGAACCGGGCCGCTGCAGGACTCGACGCTGATCGCGCGGAAGGTATTCAGCCTCGAGCTTTTTCTCTGCGCATCGCCTCACTTCATCCGCCAACTAGCCGCGCCCATCAACGCTCCGGCGCAATTGGATACCCTGCCGTTCATCGATTGCGGCATCTGCGAGGGACCACGCAAGCTCTCGGTCGCGAAGAACAAGCGGCGACACGAGCTTTCACCCGTGGTCCGGGCGCGCGCCAACAACTTTCAGGTGTGCAAGCAATACATCCTGCACGGCCTCGGTATCGGTGCGATGCCCAACCAGATCATCGTCACGACCGAACTGCGCGAAGGAAGCATTGTGCCGGTGTTGCCGGATTGGAGCCTTGAGCGGATCGATGTGTACATGATTCATCCTTTTCAGCTTTCGTTCTCCACGTTGATCAGCGCGTTCTACGAGACCGCGTGCGACATCATCAGTGAGAACTCGGCCCGAAGCTAAGGGTCTATAACGTCGGACAGAGCGACGCGGAAAACTTCTGCGTGCGCAGGAGCGATTGAGCAGGGGTCGTCGCTTCGTCGCCCAAGGCATCGACGGTGACCGTGGCGGTGGCAGGGTCGGGTCGATGGGAGCCGCACGACACCGCTGCGATCAGGACCATGACGAGCCCACAGGCAAGCAAGCCCACGCCACGGCGGCTAAATTCAATTCCCTCCCACTTACCAGGCCGGAATCGTTGACGGCTTGCCAAGCCGCCTGACTATAGACCTGCCCAACATCCCAGCCGCAGGACATCAGGGAACCAAAACGGTCACACCCTTGGCAGGTCGAAATAATCTGTTAGCACGGGTGGGGGCCAATTTGATAACAACCGCAACATCAAAGGCCATCCGTTGTGGCATTTGCGGCAATCTCGGGGCCGGGTGGCGGATAATTCACATATGTCGGAGCGTGCGCCGACTTCGGCAACGGTTACCAGGCTCGCGGGGTGCTGCCTGTTGGCCGCGCTGCTGGTGGCGGCATTGATGTTTCCAGTCGCGGGCGGTATCGGGCTGTTGTTCAACCGCGCCTTCGAAGTTGTCGCCGACGAGTCCGCACAAATCCTCCACGGTGACGTCCCGCAGGTCTCGACGATGGTTGACGCCGCGGGAAACCCGATTGCCTGGCTGTATTCCCAGCGGCGGTTCGAGGTCCCCACCGAGCAGATCGCCAACACAATGAAGCTGGCCATCGTGTCAATCGAGGACAAGCGGTTCGTTGAGCACAAGGGGGTGGACTGGCCGGGCACGCTGACCGGCCTGTCCGGCTACTTGTCCGGCAACCTCGACACCCGCGGCGGCTCGACCATCGAACAGCAGTACGTCAAGAACTACCAGTTGCTGGTGACCGCGCGGACCGACGCCGAGAGGCGAGCCGCTGTGGAAATCACACCGGCGCGCAAACTGCGCGAGATCCGGATAGCGCTGACGCTCGACGAGAAACTTTCCAAAGCAGAGATCCTCACCCGCTACCTCAACTTAGTGTCGTTCGGCAACGGCGCGTTCGGTGTGCAGGATGCCGCTCAGACCTACTTCGGCGTCAACGCCTCGCAGCTGAACTGGCAGCAGGCCGCGCTGCTGGCCGGGACGCTGAAGTCAACGAGTGCGCTCGACCCGTACACCAACCCCGAGGGGGCACTGCAGCGGCGAAACGTGGTGCTGGACACCATGATCGACAATCTCCCCCAGTACTCCGACGAACTGCTTGCCGCCAAAGCCGAGCCACTGGGCGTACTACCGCAGCCGAATGTGCTGCCCGGCGGCTGCGTCGCCGCCGGCGATCGGGGCTTCTTTTGTGACTATGTGCTGGACTACCTCGCGCGGGTTGGCATCAGCAAGGAGCAGGTTGCCCGCGGTGGTTATCTGATCCGCACGACGCTGGACCCGAAGGTGCAGATGTCGGTCAAGGAGGCCATCGACAAGTTCGCCACGCCGACACTCGACGGCATCGCCAGCGTAATGAGCGTGATCAAGCCCGGCAAGAACGCCCATCGGGTGATGGCGATGGCCAGCAACCGCACTTACGGCCTCAACAGCGACGCGCACGAAACGGTACAGCCGCAGCCCTTTTCGCTCGTCGGTGATGGGGCGGGCTCCATCTTCAAGATCTTCACCACTGCGGCGGCGCTAGACATGGGCATGGGTATTAACCAACAGCTGCAGGTGCCGGGCTACTTTTCAGCCAAAGGCATGGGCAGCAGCGATACGCCCGGCTGTCCGAAGGAGACTTGGTGCGTGGCGAACGCCGGCCGCTACCGCGGTTCGATGAATGTCACCGATGCGCTGGCCACCTCGCCTAATACCGCGTTCGCGCGGCTGATTCAGCTCGTCGGGGTGCCGCGGGCGGTCGACATGGCGGTCCGGCTTGGGCTGCGCTCCTACGCGATTCCGGGAACGGCGCGCGCCTACGACCCGGCAGGCAGTGAAAGCTTGGCCGATTTGATCAAACAACAGAACATGGGCTCGTTCACTTTGGGCCCATTCCAACTCAGCGACCTCGAGCTCGCCAATGTGGCGGCGACGCTCGCGTCCGGCGGCATGTGGTGCCCGCCGAGCCCGATCGAGAAGATCCTCGACCGCAGGGGCAACCAGGTGTCCGTGAGCACCGAGGCCTGTGACCAGGTCGTGCCGGAAGGACTGGCGAACACCCTCGCGAACGCCTTGAGCAAGGACGACCAGGGCGCCGGCACCGCAGCGGGCTCAGCCGGCACGGTGGGTTGGACCCTGCCGCTGTCAAGCAAGACCGGCACCACGGAGTCGCATCGATCATCGGGGTTCGTCGGCTTCACCAACCAGTACGCGGCGGCGAACTACATCTTCGACGACAGCGGCGCGCCCTCGGGCATATGTTCATTCCCACTGCGCAGGTGCGGCACCGGTGACCTGTATGGCGGTAACGAGCCCGCTCGCACCTGGTTCGAGGCGATGAAGCCTCTCGCCACCGTTTTCGGCGACGTGCGTCTGCCGCCAACCGATCCACGCTACGTCGACGGCGCGTCGGGCGGCCGGGTACCCGATGTGTCCGGCCTGAATGTGGACGCGGCACGTAAGCGTCTCAAAGACGCCGGTTTCAAAGTCGCCGATCAGCCCAATTGGGTCAACAGCTACGAGCCTTCCGGTGCCGTGGTGGGAACTAGCCCGAGCGGTCAACTGATCCCCGGATCGATCGTCACAATCACCGTCAGCAACGGGATTGCACCGGCCCCGCCGCCGGCTCCGGTGCAGCGCGCGCCGACTATCGCGGTTGATGGTCCTAACAACCCAGAGCCGCCCCCGCAGGGAGGCCCAATGGTCATTCAGATCCCTGGGCTGCCGCCGATCGTGTTGGGAGGGCCACCGCCGCCCGAACCACCCGGCTAGACAATGGCACTCGCGCACCGTAGAGGGCGCGCCGACAAGCGGGATGCACCTTCGGGCCCGCTGCATTGCGGCTAGCCTGTTCGATCTGTTTCCTCCACGTGAATCTTGTCTCCCTGCTTCCACCGCACCGTCGCAGCCGTGCTCACGTGCCCGATCAAGCTTTGTGGCGAGTCGACTGCCACCACGCTGCCAGCGGCGATGACGGCAACCCGGAGCTGCCGGCAATCGACCCGCCGCTCTACCAGGGCTGTCGCCTTCTAAACTGCCGATTCGTTACGTCTCGTTCCCGGTCATTCCCGTTCGTTACCTGCGGTTTCGTTTCCAATCTTGACGGCATCAAGAGTCGTCACTTCCAGGAAGAAGTAATACGTGCAGTGCCTAAGACCATGGACCGTCGACCGCTCCAACGGTCGTGGTCGCTGCCGTGCGATGTCAGAGTGCGGCGTCAATCTTGGGCGAGGAAGGCGTTGAGCGACTCGACCGCATGGTCGATGGTGAATGACGCCGCCTTCTGGCGCGGCGGGAACTCTCGGAAGGTGTCGAGGAATCGGGTGGCGACCGCTTGGCCATAGATCAGGAGGAAGACGCGCTCAATCATCCACTGCCAGTAGCTGTTCGAAGTGATGTCGGCGCGCTCGTAGGGATCAATGCGCAGATTGAACATTTTCGGCACCCGCAACCGCGTGAAAGGCTCAGCCCACACCTGCAATGTGCCCGGGCAACGCTGCTCCAAGAAGACCAGCTTCCAGTTGTCGGCGCGGATGGCCAGCACGTCGCCGTCATCGGAGAAATAGACCATCCCGCGGCGCGGACTCTCATCCACCTCACCGGTGAGGTAGGGCAGCAGATTGTAGCCATCGATGTGGACCTTGAACTCACTGTTACCGGTTTTGTAACCACCTTTGAGCTTCTCGACGATGTTCGGCTCGCCGGCAGCGGCCAAAAAGGTCGGCAGCCAATCATGGTGCTGGACGATCTCGTTGGACACCACACCGGCGGGGATCTTCCCGGGCCAGCGGATCATCTCCGGCACCCGGTAGGCGCCTTCCCAACAAGTGTTCTTCTCGCTACGGAATGGAGTTGTTGCTCCGTCAGGCCAGGAATTGGCGTGTGGGCCATTGTCGGTGCTGTAGATGACCATGGTGTCCTCGGCGATACCCAAATCGTCGAGCGCGTCAAGCACTTGGCCGACGTTTTTGTCGTGGTCGACCATCGTGTCGTGATACCGGGATTGCCAGCGCCCGGCCTGGCCCACGCTCTCCGGTTTGGTGTGGGTGAACAGATGCATGTGGGTGAAGTTCAGCCAGACGAAAAACGGCGTGTCGGAGCGGTGCTGACGTTTGACGAAATCGATGCAGGCGGCGGCGATGTCATCGTCGATAGTTTCCATCCGCTTTCTGGTCAGCGGGCCCGTGTCTTCGATGCGCTGCTTACCCACCGGCCCGAAGCGCTCATCGACATCGCCGCTGTCCTGCTCGGTGGCCCAGCAGTGGAGCACGCCGCGCGGCAACAACGCCCGGTAGAGCAGCGGTGCTTCTTCTTCCGTGGGGTAGTCAGGGTGTTCGGGTTCCTCCTCAGCGTTGAGGTGATACAGGTTGCCGAAAAACTCATCAAAGCCGTGCACCGTGGGTAGGTACTTGTTGAGGTCGCCGAGGTGGTTTTTGCCGAATTGCCCGGTCGCATAGCCGAGCGGCTTGAGCAGCTCGGCGATGGTGGGATCCTCTGCCGACAGCCCGATGTCGACCCCGGGCATGCCGACCTTGCTCAGTCCGGTGCGATACACACTTTGTCCAGTGATGAACGATGAGCGACCCGCAGTGCAGCTTTGTTCGCCGTAGGAGTCGGTGAACAGCATCCCCTGATCGGCGATGCGGTCGATGTTGGGGGTGCGATACCCCATCATTCCGTGGCTATAACAACTCAAGTTCGAAATCCCGATGTCGTCGCCCCAAATGACCAAAATGTTTGGGTTTCCACCAGGCATAGTTCGTCCTCTCTATCAACTGAGAGTCGCCGACAACCGTGGCTCGTCTTCGACGAGCAAAACCCTCATGTCCGCACGCTACTTTGTCCGCCGCGTACGCGAAGCACACGATCGAGACACGGGTTTGGATTGCCGCTCCGGTGCGTCATGCGCCCCATCGGCGCCCACTAATTGCGCCCCTGGCGCTGTTTGACTTGACTGCTGCCCGGGGTGACGTCCGGGGCGTTGCGGCAAGACAACGACCAACACGACGACGGCGGCGGCGATGACAGCTGAGGCCAACGGGCGGCTGAGGGCCAAGCCGCCATCGGCAATTGGCTTATCGATGAAGTCCCCGACGGTCGCCCCCAAGGGACGCGTCAGGATAAAAGCGACCCAAAACAAGACGACGCGCGAGACGCCCGTCCAGAAATACAGTGCAACGACCGCGCCTAAGGCGGCCATGAACACCAGAGCGCCGCGTTCGTAACCAAATCCGCGAGTGTCGGCGAGCCAATCGCCAAGTGCGGTACCCAATGTCTGAGAAAACGTGATGGTTGCCAGTAAAACGCCTCCACCTTCGGCGTCGAAACGGTGTTTACCGACACCGTCCCTTCGGACCAACGCCAAAGACCCAAGGTGGCCAACAGGCAACACAAAAGGAGAATCGATCCGCCCGTGTAGCCAATCCCCAGCGATCGGTCGGCGAAATCGGCCAACGTCGTGCCGAACGTCGTCGAGGATACGATCGTCGCCCAGTACAGGGTCGCGTGGAAACGCTTGGCGACGATCTGTACGGCAACCAGCGCCAACAGCGCCAAGCCGAAAAGCGCGACCCCGGCCGCGTAGCCCCAATTCAGCGTCATCGTTACGGTGTCGCCGCCGGTCTCGCCTAGCGTCGTCGCCAAGATCTTGATGGTCCAGAAACCCAGAGTGATCGCCGGCACCTTGGTCAACGCATGTTTCGTGACGTCGTTCATCAGCGAGTGATCCCCGGTCTCATTAACATCGCCTGTCGTTCCACGACACCGACAAGCTGTCGATGTCGGCTCCATGCTTACGACAACCGCACTGAGAAAACGCTGAGATCACGGCCGAGCGATGCCATGAGGCAAGCCTGGCGATGTGGAAATGAAAATCGGCAAGGCTTGCACATCTAACCAGCAGTTCTTCGGTGGAGCTGCCGGGAATCGAACCAGGCTAAAAATAGCCTGATCTTGGGAGATGCGGAATTAGTCCGCGCGAAACGACGCCAGAAGACGTGAAACGACTTGCGGCGCCGGCATGGCTTGGGGGACATCTTGGGGGACATAATGTAAGGGTGTGCCCTACCGCACACAATGGAGGAAGTGACAGTCATCCCGCCCGCGCATCCGTCGAGTGTTCAAGGAGGATCGCCGCATGGATGCATGGCTGATCTGGTTGATCATCGCCGTAGTGTTGCTGGTCGTCGAGATGCTCACGATCACCGCAGCGGTCGGGATGCTCGGTGTCGCTGCACTGATCACCGCGGGCTTCGCCGCACTCGGACTAGCCGTTCCTGTCCAACTCCTTGCGTTCACAGTCACCGCCACGATCGGGGTGCTGCTCATCCGTCCCATCGTCCGTCGGCACATGCTCCGGCCTCAGCTCGAGCGTTTCGGCGTCGAAGCCTTAGTCGGTAGGCCCGCCTATGTCGTGTCAGAGGTGTCCCGGCTGGACGGCAGGGTTCGCATCGGCGGTATCCGCGGCGAGGAGTGGACGGCGCGCGCCTACGACCAAACCCTGGTGATACCCGCCGGAGCGACCGTCGACGTGCTGGAGATCAGCGGCACTACCGCGCTCGTGTACCCCCGGGAGTAACTCATGGAAACCGCACTCTCTCTTATCCCAGGATTGGTCATCGCGCTGTTCGTAGCCTTCACCGTGCTGCGGGCGGTGCGCATCGTGCCACAGGCCCGTGCCCGCAACGTCGAACGGCTCGGCCGCTACGACCGCACGTTGCAGCCCGGCCTCAATTTCGTCATTCCGTACTTCGACCGGGTCTATCCGATGATTGACCTACGGGAACAGGTAGTCTCGTTCCGCCCGCAACCGGTGATTACCGAGGACAATTTGGTCGTCGAGATCGATACTGTGCTCTATTTCCAGGTGACCGACGCGCGCGCGGCCGCCTATGAGATCGCCAACTTCCTGCAAGCCGTCGAACAGCTCACGGTCACCACACTGCGCAATGTCGTCGGGTCCATGGACTTGGAGCGCACACTCACCTCCCGCGACACCATCAACAGCCAACTCAGAGGCGTGCTGGACGAGGCCACCGGCAAGTGGGGGCTGCGGGTCAACCGGGTAGAGATCAAGGCCATCGACCCGCCGCAATCCATCAAGGACGCGATGGAGAAGCAGATGCGGGCCGAGCGCGACAAGCGTGCCGCAATCCTGGGGGCCGAAGGCCAACGCCAGTCGCAGATCCTCACCGCCGAGGGTGACAAGCAGGCCGCCGTCCTGCGCGCCGAGGGCAACCGGACCGCAGCGATCCTCAAGGCCGAGGGCCAGGCTCGCGCTATCGACGAGGTGTTTCAGTCCGTGCACCGCAACGACCCCGACCCCAAACTGCTCGCCTATCAGTATCTCCAGATGCTGCCGCAGCTGGCCCAGGGCCCGGGAAACACGTTCTGGGTAATTCCAAGCGAGGTCACCTCCGCCCTGCAAGACGTGTCCCGCGCCTTCAGTCAGGCGCTGCCCAGGTCATCGGCCACCCGCGAAGCCTCCTCCGACGACCTGGCAGCGCACGCTGCCGCCGATGCGGCTCAGGCGGCACAAGCCGCTGCCGATGCGCTCGAAGGCGCGGCCGAGGCCAACGGCTACCAGACCGCGTCGCCATCGAGCCCGTAACGACCGTTTGGTGTACGCAGAAAGCTGGCCAAGACTTACACGTCTTGACCAGCGTTTTCTCAGTGGAGCTGCCGGGCACCGAAACCGATGCTCTACCAGGCAAAATGGCTCTTAGGTGCGGGTTCGTTCCGTTTCGATCGGATCAGTGCGTCTCGTTACCTGTGGTTTCGCTTCGGGTCTTGCCGGCGTCAAGAGCCTGACGCGGCCGTTCTACCCCTCGTCCCCGCAATTCGCTCCTTGGCCGTGCCGGTTTGTAGGCTTCGGACATGCCGTTCAATAACGGTGAAGTCTTCGCTGGCTACGTTATTCAGCGCTTGCTCGGCACTGGTGGCATGGGTGAGGTTTACCTCGCCCAGCATCCTCGTCTGCCTCGTCACGACGCGTTGAAGATCTTGTCATTGACCTCCACAGCCGACGAGGAGTTTCGGGCGAGATTCAACCGCGAAGCCGAATTAGCAGCGACGCTGTGGCACCCACATATCGTCGGCGTTCTGGATCGTGGTGAGTTCAACGGCCGGCTCTGGATCTCGATGGACTACGTCGACGGCACTGACGCAGGTCGATTGGTTCGCGAGAGCTATCCGCGCGGCATGGCAGAACAAGACGTCTGGGAAATCATCACAGCGGTGGCTGATGCGCTTGACTTCGGTCATGAGCGCCGTCTGCTGCATCGCGACGTCAAGCCCGAGAACATCCTTGTGACCGCGGCCGATGGCCACCGCCGCAGGGTGTTGTTAACCGACTTCGGCATCGCTCGCAGAATCGATGACGTCAGCAACCTCACCGAGGCCAACGTCGCCATAGGAACTATCAGTTACGTGGCCCCCGAGCAACTTTTGGGCAAGCCGCTTGACGGCCGAGCGGATCAATATGCGCTGGCTGCCACGACCTTTCACCTACTAACCGGCTCCCCGCCTTTTCAAAACTCAAATCGCGCTGTCGTGGTCAGCCACCATCTCAATACGCCACCACCGCGGATATCGCAGCGCCGACCCGATCTCGCGCACCTGGACGCCGTGCTGGCAAGGGCGCTGGCCAAAGACCCGAGCGGGCGGTACCAGAATTGCGTCGACTTCGCCCGAGCCCTCACCCAGGGTCCCGGCCGCGAGGCCGCTGCACCGCATCCGCAGGACCTCGGTTCAGGCGAACGTCCAGCCACGGAACGTCTCGAACGTCTGGTCGTCAATGGGATAGCACGCGGCGTACAGCAAAGCGCGGTCGGCGCTCAAAATCAGGTCGGGATCTTGTCGTTTCAGGTGGTCCCGTATGACCCACTAGACAACCTGCCTGCTCTGGTTCCGGTCGAAATACAGACGGATCTCGTAGCGGGTCAGCTCGCAGACGGGGATGAGGTTGAGGTCAGCGGCTTCTGGGACGGTGGCACTCTCGATGCCGACAAAATCATCAACTATTCGACCGAAGCACCTCCGAAGCGTCGCCGGTCTCAAGCCCGCGCCGAATCGCCGCAGGACAAGACACCGAAAGGCAAAAAGGTCCGGATCGTTGCTGTCGTTGCCGCCATGGGTGTGATCGCGTTGACCGCGGCTGCGGTTGTGTGGTTCACCGACGGCTTCGGTCGTTGGACTCGCCCCGGACCAATGGTCAAGCCGGTGAGCGCAACGGTGTTTTCTCCCGACGGCGCACCCGACAATCCGCAGGACGCCAAGTTGGCAATCGACGGCAACCCAAACACGGCGTGGTCCACCGTTACCTACAAGGACGCCGTCCCCTTCCCGAAATTCATCGAAGGAATGGGTCTGTTGCTGCACCTGTCCGAACCGACCGCACTGAGCGCCGTGACGATCGACGTGTCCAGCACCGGAACCCAGGTGCAGATCCGCTCTTCGCCCACCGAAACGCCAGCCAAATTCGCCGACACCGCCGAGCTGACCCCAACCACGTCACTGCAGCCGGGGCACAACCGCATAGCGGTGCATAACCCGACTAAGACCTCCAATGTGCTGGTGTGGATTTCCACCTTGGGCACCACCAATGGCGAGAGCCGGACGTCAATCTCCGAGATCACACTGCGGGCGGCTGCGTAAGATTCTTTCCTGATAAAACGACCGCGGTAATGACTGCGTCCTGCGGCCGGTACTCGGCCGATTTCTAGCGGAGCTGCCCGGGAATCGGACCCGCCCCAAATATTCGTCTGAGCTGCGCAAATACCGGATTAGGCTACCTGAAACGACGCGAAAGTACGTCGAACGACCTGCGGGTACGTCGAAGTGTTGATGGCAATCAACAACATTGTGCCCCGGTCTTCGGTGGCGGCGGTCCAACCAGCTGCCACCGAGGCGCGCGCTCAGACGGCTGAGTGGCTGTTCTCGCTCAGGTGTCAGGGATCAACCGAGGTCGATCAGCGGATTCTGCGTCAGTGAGTCGGTGGACGGCCAACCGTGGTCATTGAGCAGCAGCCCTGGCCCCAATCCCAACTTTGCGCCAGTGTGCCCAGATTCATCTGCTGGTGGAGTTCCGAAGCGGATATGCAAAATCTCACTTAGCGGTCAAGCTCATCGAGACCGTGGCGCAGCGAGTTCCCGCAACGATGTCATAAACAGTTCGTCCATTTGCGGGCTCAGGTCTGCCAGCCTCGGAGCGTTCGCGCAACCCGCCGAGCCAAACACGCGCAACAGGGCCTCAGTGGTCACAACGGACCCGATCGAAAGACATAGGCATGCGACGCCGTCCAAGCGAAGCTCCTCGAGAGCTTTGTGGGCGTCGGCTTCTGCATAGCGGCCCTCGTAGCCGTCGTCATACGGGAAACCGTCCGACAGCACAACGAGCAGCCGGTTAGGGGTACCCGCCTGGTTCTTCAAAATCTCCCCCGCTCCGCGTATGCCCGCACCAAGTCTGGTGTAGCCAAATGGTTGGAGCTGGCTGAGCCCGGCACGCGCTGCGGCGCCGAAGCGTTGATCGAATGATTTGATCGCCATCAGGTGCACGGCATGGCGGCCCTGCGAACGAAACGCATACAGGGCGACGCGGTCGCCGAGCTCCTCAAGGGTCGCCGCCATCGTTGCTGCTGCCTGCCGCTGATGATCATGCACGGCAAGACCTGTGGTGTCCGAGTCGTTGGCCGAGCCTGAGGCGTCCAGCAAGATCAGCACGCCAAGGTTGCGCGCGATCTTGCGGTGTTCTTGGTAGACGTGTTCGGGCGGTGAGAATCCAGAACGCAGATCCACGAACAGATCGATCAGTGCCTCGATGTCAAGCTCGTCGCCATCGGGACGGCCGCGAAGAACCTTGGGCCCCAGTCCGATACGCGACAGGCGTCGCCGCAGTACGTCGTCACGGTGCACTGGAGTGCCGGTGATCCCCATATCAGGCTTGACAGGAAAATCGATGACCCTGCACCAATCCGGGCGGTACCGATCGTTGTGGACGTCCCATTCGGGATGAAGAGCGCCGTTGACCCCTAGGGCTGCCCCAGGCTGGCGATCGTCGGTGAAGCGGATATGTGTCGGTACGGGCCGGGCATCGGGCCCGACTTGCTGTACCCGCCGAAGGGATCTCACTTGCATTTCACTGCCGGCCGAACCTTCTCCTGGCGACTTCGAGCTGCCAAAGGCCTTCCGGAAAAAGTCTGAGAGTGCCCGCGAACTGAAGAGTGGATTTTCAAACAATTTGAGGATCTTGCTCTCGCCTTCGGTTTCGGAGTCGTCGTCCTCATCTGAGTCGGGCAGATCGGCGGGATTGAACTGGAGCCGACGATCTTTAGCCCCCGCCTGAGTACCGGCGCCAGCAGTAGTCGTGAGCCGCGAGGGCTTGATGACGCCGAACCACTCCGGCGGCTCGATTACTGGAGCTCGACTTCGGGCAATTTCGAGAGAGTGTCCGGGTCCCGCGCTGATTTGTGCTGAAGCCGGTGTCAGCCCGGACGTCAGTTCGGCCGCCAGAGGCAGGCCGTCGGCGAGTTCAGACAGAGCTCGAGTGACCTCCAGTGCCAGATAGCGTCGCGCAATGGCAGGACGGGCTCGCAACGCCCTTACCCACTGAGCCTCTAGACTCCCGGCGCCGATCAATGCGCTTTGAACTACGATCTCGCGCCGTTGGTCAACGTCGGAACGGCCTTCGGCGACAAAGATCGTCTGGCCGGTGGTGTAGGCGGATTGCCCCGGGGCCGACTGGGCTATATCAACAGCCTGGCCGGCGATAAAGGTTGCAAGGAACCGGAACCGATCAAGGCTGCCGAGGTCTGACGGCGAATTCACTTCTGTGGCAGTACGGCATCGACAAGTTCACCGAGAGCACGCTCGGTATCGCGATCATCCGTGAGGACCTGCACGACCGCCGACTGGACCGCGCTCCGCAGGGTCAGACCCTCGGCCACTAGACCGCCGGCCAGAATGAGCATCCTGGTGGACGATGCTTCTCGTAGCGGGGACCCATCTAGATTGCGTATGGCATTGCCCAGCTTGACCAAGGAGCGTGCTGTCTCGATATCAACCCCAGCTTCGTGGGCGATCACGTCTGTCTCGACCTCGGGTGGGGGGAAGTCGAGCTCGATGGCTACGAAGCGCTGACGGGTGGATTCCTTTATGTTCTTCAGCACGCTTTGGTATCCGGGATTGTAAGAAATGACCAACTGAAAGCCCGGGGCTGCAGCCAATGTCACGCCGAGGCGGTCAACTGGAAGTTCGCGGCGGTGATCGGCGAGTGGGTGAATCACCACCGTGGTGTCCTGCCGTGCCTCAACGATCTCATCTAGGTAGCAGATGGCTCCCTCGCGTACTGCCCGGGTCAGCGGCCCGTCCACCCATACGGTCTCACCCCCCTTGAGCAGGAACCGTCCGACCAGGTCGGCCGAGGTCATGTCCTCATGGCCGCCGACCGTGATGAGTTCTCGGCCGAGTTGGTGCGCCATAGCCTCGACAAAGCGGGTCTTGCCGCACCCTGTCGGCCCTTTGAGCAGCACCGGCAGGCCTCGCCGAGCAGCAGCTCGGAAGACCTGTACCTCGTCGCCCAATGGGCGGTAGAAAGGCGTCGGTGAATTCGCGGTGTCATCGATGAGGCGGCCGTTTAAGGCCATGTCGGTGGACCCGGCATTGGTCTGGTTGTCCACTGTCAGTTTCCTCGGTCCAGCGGGACCTTGGTCGGGAGTTTGACACCGCTGGGCAGCACCAGTTGGCCGTCGTGATTGATGTAGCCGGAGTTCCGGAAGGGTACCGGCAGTGAAGGGTCCGGGCACGGCCGGTCAGTGTCCTGACCGCAGATGCCCATCAGGAAATACGAACGCTTCAGCACGTCGTTCGGCCAGGGGTCTTGGTGCATGGCGAACCATTGCGCAGGCAGGTTGTAAAGCACGAAGAAGAACGCGCTGCAGGCGGCGAAGATAGCCAAGAAACGGGTGAATTGCTGGGCCGCGAATCCTCCACGGACATTGTCGAGCCCGCGTTCAACGAAGGTGCGACCGCGATCATCGGTGAAATAGCGCAGGCAGCACAGGCCCGCTTGAACTCCGCCCCACATCAGCCCTTCATAGACGGGCCATTGATAATAGGTGCCGGCGTTGATGGAAAGGGATCGTATGGCCCCGGGATAGGTGAATAGTCCCATGGGCATGAGGAATAGGCCTTCGATGACCAAATCGAAGAAGAATGTCCAGACGATCACCACAGCGATCAGACCGAGTGTGTTGATGTTGGGCCAGCGCTGCTTGGCTTTGCGCATGATCCAGCAACCAAGCATTGTGCACAGCAAGACAAACGAGTAACCAGGGGCATTCATCAGGAACGGCTCGGCCATCATGGCGCCTGGCTTCCCGAAAGATACCCAGCCTGGGATGTCTTGCACCCATGAGCCGCGGTTCCACATCCAGGTGTTGTATGTGCTCCAGGTGTTGAAGTAGTTCAGCAGCGGGTCCTGGAAGAACAGCAGGCCGCAGGCCGCAAAGAGCATGCCGTCCATCGTGATTCGACGCTCACGCCGCCACGGTCTAATGATGAAGTAGTAGATGGCGGCCGGATATCCCACGATGATTACGGCGGTCCAGGTCACCAGAATGACCTTCATGAAGGTGGGTGGATCGGACACCCCCGGCGGGACCCGCTCAAAGTTGGGGCCGGTGATCCACCGGATCCAAACGTAGAGCTGGAAGGCGAGTATGACCCCGCCGACGGCTGCCCAGATCTTGATGGTTTTCTGCGACGTCTGCGGTTGTGTGCCCAACGATGTTGTACCGCGCAGTGACTCGGAAATGCTCTTCTGGTTTGACAGTTCGGTCATTTCGCTGACTCCTTCAGGATCCGTGCGCTCAGGGCACTGGTGGGCGCTGGACCTCTTTGGAAACTCGGGTTCGACGCCGCGGGGTCTGATCGTTGTGCGCCCGCACCCCGGCATTAACATACCAGCTGGTATCTGTCCGGCCAAGAGGGATGCGAAAATCTGTGGCAGAATCGCGGCATGGTCGAGCGGTGGACACGAGAGCGACGTCTTGAGCGCACGCGTTCACTTCTGCTGGATGCCGCCGAGGAGGTGTTCGCCGAGCGCGGCTTCATGGCGGCTTCACTCGATGACATCGCCCGGGCGGCTGGATACACCAAAGGCGCGATATATCAGCACTTCTCGACCAAGGAGGAGCTTTTCCTAGCTGTCACCGATCGGTACTGGCGTCGCTATTTCGAAAATTTCGCTGAGATTATGCAGACTTCGACGCAGATCGGGCCCCACGAATTAGATGAGATCGCTGAGCGCTGGCGTCAGCTCAGTCGCAGCCGCGGTGCCGAGCACGCGGCGCTCGGACACGAGTTCACTCTCTACCTCATTCGCAACCCCGAAGCCCGGCAGGCGGTTGCCGCCAAGAGGTCAGAAGTGGTGGCGGACTTCGTCAAATTCATCGTCAAGGGCATCGAGCAGCTTGGCGCAACTCTCACAATCCCAGCCTCCATCTTCGCTCAGATGCTCATCGCGACAACAGATGCGGTGGCACTGGGCAGTGAACTCGACGGTGTCGACCTGTTCCGCCCGGCCTTGGAGATGTATATGTCGGCCATCAAGATGCCCGACCCCGGCTAGGAGCAGCCAACCAGCCGAAGCTAGCCGCTCCGCGCGGGGCCACCCTTCCGAATGCTACATACCATCGGGTATATTGCCGACTGACGGGTACTTTCGGGTGCGCTCTCCACTTCCCTGTAGCCAGGGGCTGTCGGGCATCTGCTTCCCGAATTAGATTCAGCTGGAGCCGATGCAATGAGCGAACTGACTAATAGAGCCAAGTCGCATTCAACCAGGGAGTCACTCGACGGTGCAGCCGCCCTGCACGCGCAGAACGATTCTGCGGTCAAGGCAGTGACGGTGTGGGCCAGTATCGGCGGTGCCCTCCTGGTGCTACAAGGATACGTATGGATCCGATGGATCACCGGGCCCTACTTTCAACGAGTACCTTCGGGTCCGGGCGATCCACCGATGTATATGAAAGTGCCCCTAGTCGCGAACGCCGTCATGGCCGGCATCGGCTTGCCACTGGCTGTGTGGTGGTTCATCGTTCGGCCGTGGCGACGGGAGCGCCGGTTCACACTCGACGGAATGCTGCTGGTGTCGTGCGGTCTGATGTTCTTTCAGGACCCACTCCTGAACTATTTGAACACGTGGTGCACCTACAACACCTGGAATTTCAACCTGGGCGCATGGTCGTCGGAAATTCCGGGATGGGTGTCGCCCGAGGTGCCAGGCCATCAGACCGCCGAACCACTTCTGACGAACACACCGGGCTATGCCCTAAACCTTCTGTTCATCATCGCGGGTTGTTGGATCATGCGAAAAGCGAAGGCGCGCTGGCCCAACGCCAGCAACTTGATGTTGATCGGTGTGGTTTACGCCGCCAACATCGTCATCGACTTCATCATGGAAGGATTAGTCATGCTTCCCATCGGGTTCTACGTGTACCCCGGTGCGATCCGAGCAGTGTCGATCAATGCCGGCACGTACTACCAATGGCCCCTCTACGAAGGATTGATGTGGGGTGGCGTGCTGACCGGGCTGTGTTGTCTGCGGTACTTCACCGATGATCGCGGCCGGACCGTTGTGGAACGTGGACTTGACCGTGTACGAGGCGGTTTCGCTAGAACACAACTTGTCCGCTTCCTGGCTATCTTTGCCGCGGTCAGTGGTTGTTTCTTCTTCTTCTACAACTTGCCGGCGCAGTGGGTCGCCATGCATGCCGACCGGTGGCCCGAGGATGTCCAGCACCGGTCCTACTTCAATGGCGGGATTTGCGGAGATCGGACCCATCAGCCGTGCCCAAACCCTGTCCTGCCGATGCCGACGAAGCATTCCGGCTACATCAATACGGACGGTCAACTGGTCCTACCGCCCGGCGCCGATTTCCCGACAACGGTTCCCTTCAGTCCCGCGGGGTGACTCGAGTCCCCGGACCCCGTTCTCCCAGAACGCAAGAGTGCCATACCGTAGCCCTCGATTATTCGCGGTGACGACAAAACACACTGTGGCCCATGGTGCGAACGTCTTCCGCCCCACGCCACCACCTTGGGGTATCGATGCGATTAGGAAAGAAATGCAATCGATGGAGATGTTTTCCAGTTTCAGTGTCGAAGTGAAGGTGCTCGTCGCGAGCGGTGGCACGGTGATGACTGAACGAGTGGACACTTTCGAATCCAAGGCAAATAGTTCGGTTTGGAAGTCGGGGCGGTGATCGAAGTTGACAGCAATAACCCGGATCACGCGCTGGCGGGATTATTACGACCTCAGGTCGCTAGAGGACCGCATCGCCGCTGCATTTGCACCTTCGAGTTGACGATCAACCTCGGGCTGTCGCAGTACTAGCGCACGACACCGCGCAGCGGCATCAGACCGAGCTCGCGGTGAGACATGAAACCCGCCGGCCCGTCACAGACGGCCGGTATCGCGTTCACCGGTCCCATCGCGGTCCACGTGTAGCCCGGGTTCCCGTGGTCGCCTTGCGCATCCGCCACACCTCGAAGGATCACCTCGGTTCCTACGTCACCTTCGATCACGATCCGGTAATGGTAGTAGGCGTCCCAATCGGGCTTTGGCTCTATGGCGTCGTGTTCGACGAAGGCATACATCTCGTGCAACGTGATGAACGGCCTGCCGTCCACCCATGCTGTCCAATGGTGCTGTTGGGACGCGACGGTGCCTTTCTTGATCACTCCCTTCAGACCCGGCATGTCCATGTCCTCGGTTCCTTCGTAGGGGATGTCGCGCGTGGCCGTCCCTACTTCGACCTCCGTAGTGAACTTGTCGACGGTCTTGCCGATGCCCTCCACGACCATGGCCAACGACTGTGCGAACAACGGCAGCGCGGCTTCGAACAGGTTGCCCTTCGCGAACTCGGCCGGGTCTTTTCCGAATCCCATCTCGTCCAAATACTTCAAGGTGTCCTTATTGAAGTTCACCGCCTCGTAGATGTGGATGTGGTCGGTTCTGCTGGCGATTCTGGCAAGCGTCAGCACTAGGAGGTCTGCCGCGAAGCCGGGATGGACGCCGCCGGCGTGAAATGACGCACCGCCCTCTTGGCAGGCTGCCTCGATCTTGTCGATGTCCGCGGCGTTGGCTTCGGTCCGATACCACCACGCGCCACCCGAGGCGACGACGTTCTTGCCGCCGCGCAGCAGGCGGCAGATTTCATCGATGTCCGACCAAAGCGGCGCGTAGAAGACGCAATCGGCATCAAGCGCCTCCAGAGCCTCCTTGTCGTTGGTCGCGCGGACACCGATCGGGTCGACGCCGACGAGTTCTCCGGCGTCCTTGCCTACTTTTTCTGGACGATTGCAAAGAACTCCGACAACTTCGTAGTCGGGGTTGTGGGCGAAATGGCGGAGCGCCAGGCTACCAACGTTCCCGATGCCCCACTGAATAACTCGGTATCTCTTTTCCGTAGCCGCTTCTGTCACACCTACTCCTCTACGATGAAGGACCGAGTGTTCACCACATCAACCCACGGATCACCGCGGCCTGTGGGATGTCCTCGACTGCGATCAGTCCTGTAGGCGCACCGCAGATCCAGTCGATCGCGTTGACCACTCGAGCCGCGGTCGAGACGCATCCCGCGTCGGTCGCATCGAGTATCGGGTGGGACACGTGCGTATTCAGCTCGACGCGAGGTTCGCCTTCGATGACAACCCGATGAACGCCGGTCTTATTATCGGGCGGGTATTCCCAGTCGGGTGCGGCCGCGGTGGTGAGCCTATTGATGTGCTCCATGGTGATCACAGCGACGCCGTCTCGCATGCCCTCTACCGCGAATCGCGCCGCTGCCATCTGCCCCGGTTCGACTGTGGTCATCTTGCAATCGATACGCCGGTCGGTGTACCACGGTTCGGTGCGTTGACGAACTTCGTGCAGTTCCACGCCAAGCTGATCTGCGAGATTGCGAACAGGACCGCCCCACATGGTGGTGATGACACCGGGCAGGAAAAGCATCGGGGTCTCGTCTTCTGCAGTCATACCGAATCCCATTGACTTACCGGTGAACTCGTAGTCGTCGTAGTTGCCGTAGTCGAAGATCTCCTGCACCGTGATGGACGTGGCGCGTGTGACCAAGCTCAGCGCGCTGTGCACTTCGGTATCACCCGAATACCCGGGATCGATGCCGTTGACGTAGAGCGAGCTATTGCCGACCTCGCAGGCCTGTTCCAGTGGCGCTCGCAGCCAATCATCAGCCTGACGGGGCGCCACCAGCCACACCATCGATGTGGCCGCGACGTTGATACCCGCGGCGAGGAACTTCGACATCTGTTCGAGGGCTTCCATCGGCCGTGTCTCGCCTTGTGCGGTGTACACCACGCAGTCGGGCTTCAGGGCGATCAAAGCGTCGACGTCGTCGGTGGCGATCACGCCGGCGGGTTCGCTCAGTCCGCAGAGTTCAGCCGCATCCCGGCCGATCTTCTCTCGGCTTGCGGCGTGCACCCCAACCAGTTCGAGGTCGGGCCGCCCGATGATCGCGCGCAGCGAATGGCGACCGACATTGCCCGTAGAGAACTGGATGACTCTGCGCATCATCGCCCTTAGTAGTCGGGAATCGGAAGTGGGGAGTTGTTCGAGTCGATACCGCCGTCCACGTGGAAGATCGCATTCGTGGCGTAGCAATCGCGCGTCGACAGATACACGCACAGCCGCCCCAGGTCCTCGACGTCGCCGAGACGATGTAGCGGCGTGGCCTCGTTCATCTTGTCCAGAGACCCGGGCATCAGGTCGAGGCTCGATTGCAGTCCGTCGGTGGCGAATGAACCGAGTGCGATTGCGTTGACGCGGATCTTCGGTGCTAACTCCTGCGCCATGGCCCTGGTGAGCGACTCGAGCGCACCTTTGGCGACGCAGTAGGCGGTCAACGCTCGGATGCCGAAGCGTCCCGCGCCGGACGAGATGTTGACGATCGAGCCGTGGCCGGCGTTGAGCATGTGCGGTGCGGCGAGCTGGCTCATGATGAACGCGGACGTCACGCACCAATCAAACGTGTGCCGGAAGTCCTCGTCCGTGATGTCGAGGAACCTCGCATATGTGGACCCGCCGACGTTGTTGATGAGGATGTCGATGCGGCCGAACTGCTCCATCGCTGAGCCGACGACACGCTCGCCGTCTTGGCGGTTCATCGCATCGGCGACCACCGCGAGCCCCTTGCCGCCCTCTTCCTCTATGCCGCTGATGGTGCTGGCAATGTCCGACTCTGTGCGTGCGGTGCCAACGACCGTAGCGCCTGCTTCTGCCAGAACACGCGCAATGCCTTGGCCAACTCCCTTCCCCGCGCCCGTGACGATTGCGACCTGGCCGTCCAGATTGAACTGTTCCAACGCCATGCACGCTCCTTGTCTCGAGACTTCACGCCCCATCTAACGACCCGAGCTGACTTAAGTCAACGATTAGTCTGCGGACCGCTACGCTTGCATCGAAGATGCCTGCGCTAATACCCTCCTCTAAGAATGTTTCAGTCAACTGAGGCGACGATCTTTTCACCAAGCACTGGGGACGACGATGAGCCAAGTCAATATGAAGGGTCAGCAATGGCTGTGGTAGACCGCCTTTCGGCGCGAGATGCAAAGCGTATGCAGACCAGGGAGCGGCTCCTAGGAGCCGCTGTCGCGGAGTTCAAGAGGGCTGGGATGGCCGAGGCAGATGTCCGCGCAATTGTGACCGCCGCAGGTGTCGCGCATGGCACGTTCTTCTTCCACTTTCCGACCAAGGAACATGTCTTGCTCGAGTTGGAACGTCGTGAAGAAGAACGCATGGCCAAACACTTCGCCGAGTTTTTGAAGGCGAAGCGCAGTCTCGCCTCCGCCCTTAAAGAAGGTGTGCGAGTGATAACGGGACTGGAACGGCGACTTGGCGATTCGCTCTTCAATGACTTTTTGGCACTGCACTTCTCTCGTACGCGTCCACCAGCCGAGAATGTCACCGATCACCCGTTAATCGTCCTTGTCGCCGAGCACATCGAGCATGCACGTGAAAGCAAGGAGGTGGACGCCGGCGTCAACCCGATCAACAGTGCGGTGTTCTTCCTTCTCGGCCTCTACGCGCTGTTGATCACTACAAACACTTGGCCGAACCGCGACCAGTTGCTCGACGACTACGTCACCAGGACACTCCGCAGTATGCAGCCCCGCTCGAGTTGAGGCCACGTCATTCAGCGATAAGCTCGACTCTTGATGACTTAAGTCAGTTTTATTGTTATGTTAACAGCCCTGATACTCCGAGAGGAGGTGCGGTGAATCCGCCGAAGGTGAGTGACGCGGACGGTCTGTCCCTCGATGTGCACGACGAGCAGTCAAGGCTCGCCGAGCGCCAGGCGGACAAGTGGCTCATTTCGGGCAGCCTGCTGATCGGCACCGCCGCGCTCGGAATCTTCGGACTGCCGCTGTTCCTGCGGGGAGTGTGGCTGCTACGCCGCGCACAACGAGACGGCTTGTCGGTGCGGCCGATGCTTGTCACGCTGATCGGTTACCTGGTCATCATCGACGCCGCCATTAATACTGTCGGTTGGGCTCTGGACCTAGTGGCCAACCACACCATTCTGGCCCGTGTCCTGCTCAACGGCTGGGGCAACATGTTCGACGCCGGTTACTTCTGGCACTACAACGAGCTCTGGCTCGGCGGCGCAGCCGGACCCGGCGAGAAGGCGCTTGAAGTCGGGTTGATCCTCACCGTGTTCACCATGCGTATCGCCGCGGGGATCGGGTTTCTCCAGATGAAGCGGTGGGGCCACCAGTGGATGATCATCACCTGCTGGATGGGCGTGGTGATCTGGTGCGCCTACGTGTTCAACATGACGATGTTCGCCGACGTGCGTTTCGCGGGCGTCGTTCTGCCGGTAATCGGCTGGTGGCTCTACGACATCTTCTACATCACCCCGTTCCTCGCGATCCCGTACTTGCACACGGTCAACCGCGAGCTATTTACCGACTGACGACGGTCACTGATTTATCAATAGGAGGTCAGCAATGGGCTACGTCTGGGAGATCCTGCGCTATGTCGGTGCGTGGGGTGGCACTCTTCTGATCATCTGGTTCTGGTACTGGATGTTCTCCAACATCGGCACATTCTGAATGCCGGAGCTCTTCGGTTCGTGCGCGCTGGCCATCGAGCGGACATCTGCCGTTACTGCTGTCGCGTTGAGCGACCGGCGTCGCGAGGGCGCGCGTTTGGTGACCGGTCGAAACCGCGCATTCGGGCTCAATGCTGCGCTGACATTCGTTCACGTTCCCTACCCCGCAATGAGCGATTGGAATCGTAGAACGCTGACATGCGGTATCGCCCTGCAGTGTTCGCCTTCCAAGGAGCGAGTGACCTCATTTCAGCTGAATGAATTGACCGTTCGCGAGCTCCATGCGCTGACGCTCGTCGAGTCCGCCGTCTCCATCGGATGGATCGCCTCGTGCTGGCCTGGCCTGCTCTCCGAGGTGCAGCGAGTGCTGCCGGATATCAATCCGGCGCCCGAGGACATGACGGGCGAGGAGATGGTCAACCGCGCAGTCAAGATGGCGGCCAGCGGCCAGCCATTGCGCATCGACCCGTTGCTGGGCACACTGCCGCTGGCTTACACGGCACCCCAAAATTTGTCCGACAAGCTGCGACGAAGCTTCGGCCGAATGCCTTGGACCACAATGCAGAAGCGGCTGCCGCGGCCCTACTCGGTGCCCGTCGGCGGCGACGGTGGTGTCCGCAATCCCAATCTGCCGCCGCCGAGTCGTCCACAGGACAATGACCTGGACATCACACCGTCACACAGGCCCGGCATCCCGTATCCCGAATGGAACATGTGGTCGAAGAGTTTCATGGCCGACCACGTCGCGGTGCTTGAGCGCACCGACCATGGCAGAGCACGGCAATCGACTCCGGTCGCGGCTGATTTGCGCAAGTGGTTCGAGGAGCACACCCATCGAGCCATGACCGGAAGGCTCGAAGACGGCTCGGATCTCGACATCGAGCGGTACGTGAGTCATTACGTCGACGTGGCGACCGGGGAAGCAGCCGAGCCGCGCATCTTTCGAGATCTGCTGCCCAGCTATCGTGATGTCGCGACAGCGCTGCTGCTGGACGGAAGCTCGTCGCTGGGTGTGCACGGCGGCAGGATCTTCCGGCTGGAGTTGGCCTGCGCCGATGCGCTGTCGCGCGCGATGACGCTCGCTGGTGAACGGCATGGGGTTTTCGTGTTCACCGGAAACACTAGACACCACGTGGAAGTTCGGTGCCTCAAGGACTTCGAAGATCGCCGGTTTCTACCGCTGAGCACACAGGGCCTGTCCACCGGCGGCTATACGCGACTCGGTGCCCCGCTTCGTCATTTGACGAGTCGGCTGCTGGCGCAGCCTTCGGAGCGGCGGATGCTGATTGTCATCGGCGACGGGCTGATCTCAGACGAGGGTTACGAAGGCCGGTACGCATGGGCGGACACCGCGCACGCAGTTGAGGAGGCCAACGACGCCGGCGTCTCGGTGTACTACGTCGGTGTCGGGCCAACGCGGGTCGATCCGCTCCCAGAGGTGTTCGGGCCGCGGCGTTCCCAACGCATCAAGCGGGTGGAGGAACTCCCACGCGTGCTTGGCCCACGTGCACCGAGAGCTCGTCGCCGCATGACCGCATTCAGGGGGAAGATATGACCACCGATACCTACTTCGCGAACGGCAACGAAGTCCAGCTCTTCGAGCAGGCGCATCAGCGCCGGCTCCCGGTTATGCTGACGGGGCCCACCGGCTGCGGCAAGACGCGCTTCGTCGAGCACATGGGCTCGCTCCTGCAGCGACCCGTCGTGACAATTAGTTGCCACGACGACCTGACGAGCTCGGATCTCATCGGCCGCTTCATGGTCACCGGCGGCGACGTCGTGTGGACCGACGGTCCGCTCACCCGAGCCGTAAAGGCCGGCGCGATCTGCTATCTCGATGAGGTCGTCGAAGCACGCCATGACTCACTGGCCATCCTGCACTCGCTGACCGATCATCGCCGCACCCTTTATCTCGACCGAGCAGACGAGGTCGTGCACGCGCCGGACACCTTCATGCTGGTGTGTTCGTACAATCCTGCGTACCGCAGCTCGCTCAAGGAACTCAAACCGTCGTTCCGCCAACGGTTCGTGACGCTGCCGATGCATTATCTGCCGCCGGACCGCGAGGCCGAGGTGATCGTCGCCGAGGCCGGCATTCCGCTCGCCACCGCTCAACGTCTGGTGAGGTGCGCAGTCGCGATCCGCACGGCCGACGATGCCTTTCACTTCGAACCGCCGTCCACCAGGGTGTTGGTGACTGCCGCCCAGTTGGTCGCTGCCGGCGCAACAGAATTGGACGCTGCCGAAGCGTGTGTACTGGCCCCGCTGACCACAGATGGAGCGATTGCCGAGGGACTGCGCGAAGTCGCCGTCGCCAGCCTGGCCGACAGTCAGAACCCGCACTAGGAAGGACAACACCACGTGGATCAGAAAGAACGCAAGCGCAAGAGAGCTCTTATCGTGCTGCAGATCGTCATCTACGGCTATCTGCTGATCATGTTCTTGATACAGCTATACATGTCGTTTGCCCGGGGCTGGTGGGACCTGTGAACCAGCCGCGGCTGAAGCGCAATTCAGGTTCGTCGCCACTTGATTTGGGCGATGGCGCACGGAGTCTCGACGCGCACGAGGACGAATCACGACTTGCGCAGCGTCGAGCCGACAAGTGGATGATCGTTGGCGCCGCCTTGATGGGCATGTGGGCTCCCGGTCTCATCGGATTCCCAATTTTTATGCGAGGTGTCTGGCTACAGCGTCAGGCTCTTCGCGCTGGACTGTCGGTTCGGCCCATGATTGTGACCCTGATCGGCTACCTGGTCTTGATCGACGGCATGCTGAACAGTCTCGGCTGGGCACTCGACCTTGTCGCCAACCACACGTTGATCAACCGGGTGCTCATGGTCGGCTGGGGCAACATGTTTGACGCAGGTTACTTCTGGCATTACAACGAGCTTTGGGTCGGCGGTGCCGCCGGGCCAGGTGAGAAGGCTTACGTGGCCGGACTGATCCTCACTGTGTTCTCGATGCGGGTTGCCGCGGCGATTGGCTTCTTGCAGATGAAGCGCTGGGGCCATCAGTGGATGATCATCACCTGCTGGATGGGCGTGGTGATCTGGTGTGCCTACGTGTTCAACATGACGATGTTCGCTGATGTGCGCTACGCCGGTGTGGTCTTCCCGGTCATCGGCTGGTGGCTCTACGACATCTTCTACATCACCCCGTTCCTCGCGATCCCGTACTTGCACACGGTCAACCGTGAAATATTCTCCGATTGAATCATCCTGAAGGAGCACAGCTATGACTACTTCGTCGCCCGCGCAGGAACAGACAAAGGCCGAAGACCTACCCCCGGGTACCACTCCCTACTACGCGAATATGCACAAATGGATCAAGCGGGCTGTCCTCGTTTGTCTCATCGCGCTAGTCATCGAAGGCGCCTTCACTTTGCCTTTCATGGCTGTCTACTACGGCTACCCGACACTGAGCCTCACCGAAATCTGTAGCGAGCTGCTCAAGGTTCGCTACTCCGACGACGCCCTGGAATGCAAATATCCGTACCCGCCGTTTGGGCCGCCCGAAGGCGCTGAGGGCAAGGACACTGCACAAGACGTGTGGGGCATCCAGCCCATCCCGAAGTACCACCGACTCGGATTCCGCGAGCTGGTCAAAATCCACGACGAACGGCTGGCCCGCCAGACCCAACAACAAGCCCCAAAGTAATGACCTATCGCGTTGTTCAGTGGACCACCGGCAACGTTGGCAAACGCTCGGTTCGAGCGGTTACCGCCAATCCGACAATGCAGCTCGTCGGGTGCTATGCGTGGTCTCCGGAGAAGGTCGGCCGTGACGTCGGTGAATTGTGCGGAATTGAGCCGCTGGGTGTGACAGCCACGAACGACGTCGAAGCGCTGCTTGCGCTCAAGCCCAATTGCGTCGTCTACAACCCGATGTTCGCCAATGTCGACGAGCTGGTCCGCATCCTCAGCGCGGGCATCAACGTGGTTACTACATCCGAGTTCATCACCGGTCACTTCCTAGGTGCGGGTCGCGACCGCATCGTCGATGCTTGCGAGTCAGGTGGTGCGACGATCTTCGGCAGCGGCATCAACCCCGGATTTATTCAGCTCTTGGGCATCGTGTCAGCTGGCCTCTCGGAGAGAGTGAACAAAATCTCCATCGTCGAAGCCATCGACACCACGATCTACAACTCGCCCGCGACCGAAAAGCCAATGGGTTTCGGCTACCCCATCGGCCAGCCTGACCTTCCAGACATCACGAGGAAGGGGTCCGCCATTTTCCGTGATGGCGTGCTGCTGCTCGCCGATGCACTCGGCGTGGAACTGGACGACGTTCGGTGTGACGTCGAATACGCCGAAACCACAGCGGATCTGTCCCTGCCAGGTGACTGGATGATCGCGAAGGGATGCGTTGCTGGGGTTGAGGTCCGGTGGAAGGGAATCGTCGCCGACACTGAGGTCATCGAAATCGGCGGCCGCTGGCGCAAAGGCCAGTCACTCGACCCGGACTGGCAACTCGACATGGGATACACCATCGAGGTCGTGGGAACGCCGACGATCAAGACAACACTGAGTTTCTCTCCACCGCCCGGCTTTCAGGGCGAGACACTCGACGACTACATCATGCTCGGCCTGTCCATTGTGGCCATGCCCGCTATCACCGCAATACCGGCGGTCGTCTCGGCGCGTCCCGGCATCGCCACCTACAACGATCTGCCGCTGTTACTCCCACGCGGCGTGCTCAGAACCGGATGATCGGAGGGGCTCAATGCCTCAGCAGACCCACCGCGTCATCCAGTGGATGACCGGAGACGACGGACAGATCGCAGTTCGGCATTTCGTTGAGAACCCCGTATTTGATCTGGTCGCGGTCCTCGTCCACACCCGGGAGAAGGCAGGCAAGGACGCGGGTGAAATCGCTGGTCGAGGGCTGGTAGGTAAATGACCGTAACAACCAGTGCGCCCGATGTTTTCGACGCTGGACTTCCCACGCTCGACTACGAGATCACCGAATCTCCGCACGATGTGTACGCTCGGATCCGAGCGGCGCAACAGGCGGGACCGATCGCCATCGGCCCGTTCGGTCCCGAAGTCCTCTCCTACGACCTCGCCCGCGCAATCCTTCGCGACACCCGATTCGTGATCCCCCCGGGTCTTCAGCTCAGCGCGCAAGGGGTGACATCGGGTCCGCTCTGGGACAGGGTCGTCGGCAGCATCATCTGCGCGGAAGGCGCCGAGCATCACCGGCTGAGGAGCCTCGTGTCGAGAGCCTTTACGCCGCGTGCTACCGCCCTTATGCGAGACACGATTAGCGCCGTGATCAACGACTTGATCGATCGCGTCGCTGGGGCCGGTCGATGCGATGTGGTCACCGACATCGCGCGGCATTATCCGATTCCGGTCATCTGCGCGCTGCTCGGTGCACCGCGCGGGGATTGGGCCCAGTTTTCACATTGGGCTGAAGCCATCTTCAAGATGGTCAACTTCTCAGTTGATCTTGCCGACGAAACGCCAGCGATCGTTCGTGGTTGGGCTGAACTCGACGCATATGTCGACGGGATGATCGCCGAACGACGTCAGCATCTGACGGACGATCTACTCTCGAATCTCATCCGGGCCGAGGACGACGGCGATCGGCTCAGTGCCGATGAACTGCGTATGACGGTCGCCAGTTTGTTGCTTGCAGGAACAGATACCACCCGCAATCAGCTTGCGGCTTCGCTGCAGGTCCTGATAGATCACCCCGAGCAGTGGGCGCTGCTTCGGGCACATCCTGAACTCGCCTATGCCGCGGTCGAGGAGAGTATGCGCCACTCACCCGCCGTGTGTAACACAGTTCGCACCGTGGACGAGGATGTCACGTTCGGCGGGTACGTATTCCCCAGTGGGACGTTCATCCTAGTAAATTCCTTTGCAGCCAACCGTGATTCCAGCGTCTACACCCATCCCGATCGCTTCGACATCAGACGCGAAGGGGCACCGGCCGTACTGACCTTCGGTGGTGGCGTGCATTACTGCCTCGGCGCGAACCTGGCCAGGCTGGAGTTGGCCCATGCGCTGAAAATCTTGTCGTGCCGCATCCCCGACGCTCGCCGCGTCGGAGCGGCTCCGTGGAAACCCATGCTCGGCATGAGCGGGCCGAACAGTCTGATCCTGGAGTTTGGTCACCGATGACGCGGCCTATGCTGCGTGCGGGCGTCATCGGTCTTGGCCTGATTGGAGGCGGGATCGTCGTCAGCCTTCCGAAGCGGTCAGCGGGCGAACTGTCTACGCAGTTACCGATCATCACCGTCGTACGACCGCAAATCAACGCTGTCTATCACAGCCGTCGGCCTACCCCAGTCCCGCTCCAACTCGGAGGTCTCACATGAACGACACATCATCGCGGTTGCATCACGTCGTCTTCGCCGTGACACGCGAGCGGCACGAAACTGTGGGGCAACTGTTTACGGAGTTGGGCTTCAGTTTTGAACCCATTGACTTGGATGAACTTGGGATTCGGGTGTTATTGGATTGGAATCGGGGCATCGAGCTGATCAGCCCGAACCCAGGATCCACTGCCGAGGTAGCGATTTCGGTTACCGAGTTCCTGGCGAGTCGCGGTGATGGCGTATTCACAGTAGTGGTCCAGGTCCCTGACGCGTCGAAGTCAGAGGACATCGCCAAGCGCTATGAGTCGACCACACGCTTCCGGCAAGGCTTCGAGGGCGACGGCAGTTATCTCGAAGAGATCGACTTGTCTGTGCTCGGATTACCGCTCACATTCCTGTCCACCAACGTTCCATGAGAAGCCCTGTCAGCCCATGTCGATTCGTTCTCGTTCCGATCGCTGAAGGAGGCCAATGAGTGAACTTCGGTTCGACGGACGGGTCGCCATCGTCACCGGGGCGGGCGGTCGGGATCCGAGCCTCGGCCGGTCCCATGCCGGGCTGCTCGCCGAACGGGGCGCCAAGGTGGTTGTCAACGATCTCGGCGTCGGCCCCGACGGACGAGGCGTCGTGCAGGCGAACGCCGAGCAGGTCGCCGAACACATACGCGCTGCTGGCGGCGATGCGGTCGCCGACCTCAACAGCGTCGCCGACGAAGCAGGCGCACGCGGCGTTGTGGCGACGGCGCTCGACACGTGGGGACGGGTCGACATATTGGTAAACAACGCTGGCGTCTGCTTCATGGTGCATTTCGACGAAATCTCCGACGGCGATATCAGCAACATCATCAACGTTCATCTAATGGGGGCGGTCTGGATGTGCCGGGCGGCGTGGCCTTACATGCGCAAGGCGGGATACGGACGGATCGTCAACACAACATCAGGTGCGATGTTCGGAATTGAGAACCTGTCCATCTACGGCGCTGCCAAAAGCGGTATTTTCGGATTGACCCGCAGTTTGGCCGTCGAGGGAGCCCAACTGGGAATCAAGGTCAACGCGTTGGGCCCGGCCGCCAACACCACCGCTATCCGGCACTTCAACGAGCCGTCGCCGTTCACCGACATGATGGAGGCCCATTTCCCGGTCGCTCTGGTATCGCCGGCGGTCGCATACCTGGCGCACGAGAGTTGTGAGCTCTCGGGCGCCAGTCTTGAAGCGGGCGCAGGCAATGTCGGCCTACGCGTTTTTGGCCAGACTGCGGGTTACACCGACACCAATCTCACCATCGAGAAAGTGCGTGACAACCTCGCGACGATCGTGGACAAGAGTACGGCGACGATGATGCCCGACCCGGGCGAATTACCACCTGGGCCCACCGGGGCAGCGAGATGGGCGCTGTACTGAAGCCCTACCAAGCGAGTTGAAATGGTGGTCCAGAATCCCCCAAACGACTTGTGAATGCACGCTATTCGCAGAACGGCGCGCAATGCGAAAGAGCCACAGCAAGGAGATACCATGTCCCTCAACGCGGCAAAGCCAAGTGTCTTCGACGCCGATCTCCCGGTGTTGACCTACGACGTTACCGACACACCTCAACAGATCTATCCACAGTTCCGGGCTGCCCAGCAGGTAGCCCCGATCGCGCTGGGACCCGTCGGGCCGGAAGTCCTCTCCTACGATTTGGCTCGAACTGTGCTCGGCGACCCGCGGTTTGGGATACCCCCCGGCATTCACCTCACTGCCCACGGCGTGACGTCGGGTGAGCTCTGGGACCGGGTGGTGCGCAGCATCCTTTGCATGGAGGGCGCCGAACACCGTCGATTGCGCAGCCTGGTTTCGAAGGCATTTACCCCTCGGGCGACCGCTCGCATGGACGACACGATCCATGCCGTGATCAACGAACTCGTCGATGCAGTTACCGCGAAAGGACGTTGCGAATTCGTCGAGGAGATCGCGCGCCCCTACCCGATCCCAGTCATCTGCGCCTTACTCGGCGCTCCGCGTCGCGACTGGCAGCTGTTCTCCAAGTGGGCCGAGGACATCTTCAAAGTCGTCAGCTTCGACTGCAACCTCGCCGAGGAAGAACGCACCGTCCTCAAGGCGTGGGACGCATTCGACGATTACATCGACGGGATGATCGCCGATCGGCGCAAAGCCCTGACAGAAGACCTGCTTTCCGAACTCATTCGGGCAGAAGACCGCGGCGATCGCCTAGACGCCGGCGAAGTTCGCATGCTGGCGTTCAGCATCCTGCTAGCCGGAACCGACACCACTCGAACGCAACTCGGTGCATCAATGCAAGCCCTGTGCGAACACCCCGACCAATTGGTGCTACTTCGGGATCGCTCCGAGCTTGCGATGCGCGCCGTCGAGGAAACAATGCGTCACTCGCCGTCGATGTGCAGCACCCTTCGCAGCGTCACCGATGACGTCACGGTCGGTGATTACACTTTTCCCGCAGGAACCTTCATCTTGATCAATACCTATGCCGCAAACCGTGATCCGGTGATCTATGACGATCCCACCCGGTTCGACATCACCCGCGACGATCCCCCGCCGATCTTGACCTTCGGGGGAGGGGCGCACTACTGTTTGGGCGCAAATCTGGCCCGACGCGAACTCTCCGAGGCGCTTAAAATTCTTGCCCAGCGTCTACCAAACGCCCGTTGCGTCGAAACCCCCTCATGGAGACCTCTTCTTGGCATGAGCGGGCCAAACCGACTTCAGCTCGACTTCAATGGCGCAGGCCCGGCGGCACGAGCGTGAAGTCATCCACAACGGGGCGTGTCGCGGGCAAACGCGTGCTGGTCACAGGCGCCGCCCGCGGCTTGGGCCGGAGCCATGCCCTAAGGCTTGCCGAGGAAGGCGCCGAACTCATCCTCATCGACATCTGCCGATCTTTGCCGGAGATTGAGTACCCGCTCGGCACAGAGGAGGACCTTGCCGAGACCGCGCGATTGATCACTCAAGCCGGGGGCCGTTGCGTGAGCCACGCCGTTGATGTCCGCGACGAGTCGGCGTTGCGTTACGCACTCAACGACGGTGTTGAGGAGTTAGGCGGTCTAGATGGTGCGGTGGCCAACGCCGGTGTACTGACAGTCGCGCCATGGAATAGGACTACTAGCGAACAGTGGCGCACAGTGGTCGACGTGAACCTGATAGGCGTGTGGAACACTTGCGCAGCCGCCATCCCGCACCTCCTAGCTCAAGGGGGTGGCAGTTTGGTCAACATCAGCTCGGCGGGCGCGATCAAAGGCTTTCCTCTGCAGACGCCTTACACAGCGGCCAAGTACGGTGTAGTCGGGTTGACTCTGGGCTTGGCTAACGAATTAGCAGCTCAGAATATTCGGGTGAACTCCGTGCATCCGACCGGAGTCCCAAGCGGCATGATCCCGACTTCCATTCAAGTCACCCTCGCCGAGGAACGCCGCGATCTCATCCCCATCTTCGTCAACGCGATGCCCACCCCAGCCGTCGAACCTATCGATGTCAGCAACGCGGTGCTGTTCTTGATCTCTGACGAGTCGCGTTACGTCACTGGACTGCAGTTCAAGGTCGATGCCGGTGTAACAATAAACTGAACGCCTTGACTTTCGGCTTCGCTCCAAACGATTTCGTGACCTGCCACTTGACTGATTGCGCCGACTGTGGCTTGAGGTCGCCACCGCCGTGAAACGACCTGCGGATACGTCAACGATGTTGATGGCGTCAACACGCACACATCGGCAGATCATCCTTGAGGAGTTTGTCGTGAGACATAAGCGACGAGTCAGTTCCCTCATTGGCGCTTTGTTCGCGGGCCCTGTAGCCCTGGCACTGACGTCGGCATCTTCGGTCGCGATTTCGAGAGCAGACTCCCCGGAGGATGCGTTGAATGATGGGCGGGTCGGGCATGCCGACGCCCAGCGAATTCTGGCAAAACACCGTCATTGCCGACTACATCGACCCCGCGACCCACGGCAACTACACCCCGGTTCTGGTCCCCACCCCCGAGTCTTTGCCACGACTCGAATGCGGTTGGTCTGGCGGACCTGCAGGCCGCCATGGCCCACCAGGAAATGGTTGACCCCGGCCAGCACTATCTCGTGGAAGGGTATTCACAGAGCGCGGCGATTACCATCGATGAGAACTTCAGCTACTTGAATCCGGGCAGCACCCGGATGTCACTTTCCTGCTGCTCGGCTCCCTGAACCGCCCTGACAGGGGAATCTTCGAACGGTTCCCCGGACTAGTTGTTCCAGGCACAGGTGGGTTCTTTACCTTCAACGGCGCCGAGCCGACCGATGCCGGCATCCCTACCATCGACATCGCCAATCAATACGACTTCTTCGCGGATTTCCCGCAGTACCCGATCGACCCCGTGGCGGACCTCAACGCCGTGTTTGGCATCATCTACGCGCACGCTGCCTACGGGCACGGCCCACTTCCCGAACAGATTCCGGCGATATGGCCTGACTCCGCGCCGCTGGCGCCTCCCTACGCAGACGAGTACGTGCTCGGTTCCACCGAGATCGTCAAACAGGTCACCGGCGACACCACATTCTATTTCGTTCCAACCACCGAGCTGCCGCTGCTGGATCCGTTACGCAGCCTCGGCGTGCCCGAATCAGTCCTCAATATCTTCCAGCCGGCGCTGCAGGCAATCGTCGAAGCCGGCTACGACCGCTCGATTCCGTTCGGAGACCCGACGCCGGCCGAATTGATTCCCTCCATCGACCCGGTCACCTTCCTGCTTGAGTTCAACAACGGCGTCGTTCAGGGAGTCGACAACGCCTTCGAGCTCATTGGTACACAGCTGCCTGGATTCAATGAACTAGAAAGCTCTTTCGCTTCTGCCGAAGCCTGGTCCGAGCAAGCAATCGGCGTGCCCTACGACCAAGCCGTGACCGAGCTCAACACCGCCTTCGATCCGTTTACTACATTCACGGCACTCGAGGGACCGCTGGATCAGGACATCCAAAATCTGCTTGACCTGACCGGCGTTCAACAAGACATTCTCAACCCGATCCTCGGTCTTTTCGGAACCCTCGGCGGAATCTTCACCAGCTGATGTGTTTGCAGGTTCCGAGACCGTGGCGCTGCGGCGGCGCCAGTTAAGTGCCATCAGGTTGACGCAGGGATCTCTGGATCGAGAGTGAAGACCTGCACCGCGGCCGACTTTCCCTTCAAGGCGTGGGATCCCCGATTAATGAGACCAGGCGGTCGGGAAGCAAGTGCGTCGATGCACGATTGGGTGAGCAGGAGCGCGTCGCCCGTGACCTTGGTGAGCTGCTCTACCCGAGCTGCGACGTTGACGGTGTCACCGATCAGCGTGAACTCAAGCTTGGCTCCGCCACCGATGGTGCCTGCGATCACAAGACCGGTGTTGATCCCGATGCCGATCCGAAGTGCGCCGCCGAATCGCTCGTCAACGCGGCGCAGAATCAAGCGGGCGACGGACACGGCTTGGTCGGCATGATCGGCAAGGTCGTTGGGCGCGCCGAAGACGGCCAACGCTCCATCGCCGAGGAACTTGTTGACGTGCCCACCGGCATCGACGACGGCGGGCACGACAATCTCGAACAGAGCATTGAGGCGCGCGATCGTTTCCTCGGCGGTATTCGCCTCAGCGAACGGGGTGAAATCACGAATGTCGACGAACATCACGGTGACCTCACGGCGCTCACCGGTGAACACGTCATCGCCCTGCTCAAGCAGTCGCGCAGCGAGCGTCGGGTCGACGTAGGTCCCGAACGCGCCCTGAAGTCGTTGTCGCTCAGCCAATCCCGCTTGCATACGATTGAACGACCCCGCCAGCGCGCCCAAGTCGTCATCCTGCACCACCGGCAAGCGCTGGCTATAGTCGCCCATCGCAACACGTTCGGCGCCTGCGGCGAGGTCGCGAATGGGCTGAAGGGATTGAGAGAATCCAAGTCCGACGGTGACCGGGACCGCGAAAGCGACTGTCAAAATGCAACCGATCACGACGGACAGGATCGGTGCATCGCTAACCGAGTTGAACGCGGTCGCAAGCATCGCGCCTCCGACGGCGTATCCGAGCGCGACGGCGACCATGGACACGTTGGACCTTGCGGCAAAAGTGGGGCGTGACCGCGGCAGTGAATCGCCGATCCCCGTATCACCGACGAGGGCGATACGAACGGGCCGCATCATTCCCTCGATGATGCTGTGATAAGCGACCAGTTGCACGGCTGTTCCGATGACGGCGCCGCGGATCCCGTATTGGATCAACCGCGACCAAGGAGCCCCGACGATTGCACCGATAACGACCGAGAGCACAGCGGCCCAGACGCCGGTGGCCCACACCACTCGTGAAGGTGCCGTACGGGCATAGGTGTAGGTGGCTTCCAGGGCTGTCGCTCGATCGACGTCGTGGTCCGCTGCCCACTGCTCCAGAAGGAGTGCCCATCGAAGACTTGGAAGAACCATGATGCACACCAGCGCCACCACGGCGACAAAGGTGATGGCCGTCGCGTCAAGGTAGCGGCCTGATTTCTCAAAGCGACAATTGGCAGCGATACCAAGGTGAAATAAATCGGCAGCGAAACGAGAAACGCAGCCGCGCAGAGCGCCCGCACGTAGTACCTCGGCCCGTACCGTTCCCACGTCCACTGCCAAATGCGGTCCATGCCGGGAGATTAAGGGGTGACAGTCCATAACGAGCGAAAAGGGCCGCATATCTGCGGCCCTTTTGGTGGAGCTGCCGGGAATCGAACCCAGCCCAGAAATGGCGTTGACCTGTGGAAACGCGGAACCTTAGTACGCGAAACAACGCGAAACGACGCCAAAGGACCTGCGGACACGCCTCAGGTGTTGTTGACCTCAACACGGCCCGAAGGTTAGAACGACAGCCCCGCGACCGCGCCTGGGCAGCTACCCGTCATGTCGATCGCAGAGTGACGTCGGTCTGCCGCTGTCAAGGAACTGGTCGAGGCTGCCGACTTCCACAGCCAGGTCTGTCGTTTCTCGATCTGGGAGCGACGCTGTTGGCATAGGGTTATCGGGCATCGGGCTTTTGTGTGACTATCACCCGACGCCGCGGATGTGACCAGCTCGAGAAGGGGGCAGGTTTCATGCCCTTCGGCGGAGCTGTGTCGCGGACTGAGGTTCTGGCGGCGTTGTCTTTGGCGATCGACCTTGGGCTCGGGCAGCCGATGGATCATATGCTGCGCTCTGCGGCGATGGGCACGAGGCTTGCCGAGCAGCTTGGGCTCAGCGAGGGTGAGCGCGGGACTGTTTTCTACACGGGTCTGGTGATGTGGATCGGGTGTCATGCCGACTCGCACGAGTACACGCGCTGGTTTGGCGACGACATCGCGATGCGACATGACAGCCACTTCATCGACTGGTCCGGCTTACCGTACCGGCGATTTCTCATTGGCAACCTGGGCCGTGGGTCGACGTTGCCGAAACGAGCCCAGTTGGCGGCCAGACTGTTCTTGGACGCACGCGGGAATCTAGGCGCTTTGGTGCAGTCCCATTGCCTGTCGGCCGCGTTGCTCGCCGAGGAGATCGGGTTGGGAGTGGATGTATGCGAGGCCCTCCCCTACGCGTACGAACGATGGGATGGCAGCGGCCTTCCCGCCGGCGCCGCGGGATGCCAAATCCCCGTGGCGATGCGGGTGGCGCAGCTTGTCGACATCGCCGAAGTGCACCATCGCGCTTACGGCGCCGAAGCCGCCGTCGCGGAGGTTCGCCGGCGCAGCGGCACACAGTTCGACCCGAATATGGTCGCGGTGTTCACCGCGGTCGCCGACGACCTGCTGCGCGAGAACGAAGATGTGTGGTCGACCGCAGCCGGCTTGGCGCCGGATCCGGGGGAAGCGCTGAGTGGTCCCGCGCTGGACCGGCTCCTGTGTGCGATGGGTGACGTCGTGGACCTGAAATGCCCTTTCACCCTTGGCCATTCCCGCGCCGTGGCCGAGCTGGCAGAGAACGCGGGCGAGTGCGCCGGGCTGCCCCAGGACGAGATCGACATTCTGCGCCGCGCAGGCTACGTTCACGATCTCGGCCGGATTGGTGTGTCTAACCGGATTTGGGAAAAGCCGGGTGAACTAACCCACGCCGAACGCGAGCGTGTGCATTTACATCCGTATCTGACCGGCAGGATTTTGGCCCGGGTTGGCGGCCTGAAGGCCGTCCGGGAGGTCGCGGTAAACCATCACGAACGACTGGACGGGTCGGGTTATCCGAATGGTCTGCGGGGTGATGACCTGTCTGTTTGCGAGCGGGTACTGGCCGCCTCCGAAAGCTATTGCGCCGCTATGGAGCCACGACCGTATCGCGATGCGCTGGACGCGGCCGCCGCGGCCGGGCAACTACGAAGCGAAGCGACCCGCGGCCGCCTGGACGGCAACGTGGTTGAAGCCGTGCTGGAGGCCGCGGGCCACCGCCCGTCGCGCAAAGCCGCTAGGCCAGCGGGGTTGACTCGGCGCGAAGCCGAGGTACTGCTGCACGTCGCGCGGGGGTTATCCAACCGGGAGATCGCCTCGGCCCTTTGGATTTCCGAGAAGACGGTGCGTAATCACGTTGAGCACATTTATGCCAAGATCGGAGTCTCCAACCGGATCGGGGCAAGCTTGTTCGCAACGCGGCACGGCCTGACCGGCAACGCGCTCCACTAATACACGCGAGGATCGCGGGCCCGGCGTGGGGCGGTCATCGCAGGGATACACCGGGCCGGGATCGGCGGTTCAGTACCCAGGCAGTTGCCAACGTGAGGGCAACGGCGAACGAGGCAAGCGCGGTGAGGCTGGCGGCGGTGCCCCCCTGGAAGGTGTCGCGGTAGGCGGACATGGCCGGCACCGTGGTGGTGTAGCGGTCGAGCTCTAGGTCGCGACCCAAAGCATCGAAAGCGTGGCGGTTGGCCAGGACCAGGCTCATCAGGCGTCCCGGGGTGGCCATCTGGTCGACGGGGACGATGGCACCACCGAACAGAACCTGAGGGAAGCACAGCATGGGCAGGGCGAGGGCTGCCTGGGCGGCGTTGGAGACAGCGGCCGAGGCAAGAAGGCCCAGGGCAAGCGCCGAGGTCGCTTCGATCACAATCGTCGCGAACAGTAAGGAGTACACGTGCCATCCGACGGCGGGCAGCCGACCGAGCGCGCGCAGCACAACCAGCAACACCGCGCTCACTCCCGCCAGAACCGGAAGCAGCGCTGTCACCTTTGATGCCACGTAGGCGCCGACGCTGAGGCCGGCCAGGCGTTCGCGCCGGAAGACGGCCATTTCGCCAACGATCTGCAGCAGGCCGTAGGTCAGGCCGAAGAAGAAGCCATCGAAAGCAATCCAGAACACGATCTGGGCCGGCCCGACGTCGGATGTGTTACCCGGATCGAACGCGCCGCGCTTGAACAATGTGGCCATCATCGCCGTCACAAGCACCGGCGAGCCGAGCAGGATCGCAAGAGTCAGCCGGTTACGGGAAAGAACATCCACATTGCGGCGTGTGAGTAGCCACCACTGCCGGACCATGCCCGTGCGCTTGACTTCGGACCGGCTGGGAGGGACCCGCTGTCGAGTTGAGCTGGGCCGCGTTTTTGACTTCACGCGGCTTTCAGCGAATCGCTCCCCCCAGATCTGGGGCGTGTGCTCCCCGGCTAGGAGCTCGTACACTTCGGCGAGGTCTTCCACGCCGAAGTAACGCCGCGCCGCCGCGGGGCTGCCGGTGAAGGCCAAGTGGCCGTCGCGAGCCAGGAAGACCACCCGATCGCACCGGTCAATGCCGGCTGGCTCATGCGTTGTGAGGACGACGGTGACCCCACGTCGGCTGAGCCGGCGCAAAAGGCGCATCACGTCGGCCGCAGTTGAGGGATCGAGCCCGGAGGTGGGTTCGTCGAGGAAGAAAAGGCGTGGCCGGGTCAGCAGCTCTACGGCGATGCTGGCCCGCTTGCGTTGACCGCCAGACAGGGCGCGCACCGGCACATCGGCCCGATCAGCCAAGTCGAGGTCCTGAAGGGTCTCGTCAACGATCCGTTCCACTTCAACCGCAGATGTGCCGGCGGGAAGTCGGAGCAGCGCCGCGTAGCGCAGCGTGCGGCGCAGGGGCATCTCGACATGAATGATGTCGTCCTGGGGCACGTAGCCCACTACGGACTCGGCGCTGACACGGGCACGGCGAGCGACGCCGTCGTGCCGAAGCTCCCCGGCGGACGGCAGTTGCAGTCCCGCGAGGATCTCGAGCAATGTGGTCTTCCCTGCGCCACTGCCGCCGGCGATGGCGACCAATTCACCCGGTTCCACTGAAAGCGACAGTGCGTGCAGGATCTGCCGCGCACCGACGCGCCGGCTGACGTCGATTGCATCGACCCGCCCGCCGCCCGGTGCTTCAGCTTCGTGATCTGGTCGTTGACTACCGAGTCGCTCAATGATCGCTGCGTTGCAGGCTGATTCGGTCATGAACTGATCTCCGTGCTTCCTCGATGTACCTTGTCATGAGTAATCATCGGTCCACCGGTTCTGCGGTCGCATGAGGCGTTTGCCCCAAATCGCAAACCCGCGACCGCCGCCGCCGCCACAACCGCCTCCCGGCTGCAAGGCGGCGACGCTTCCAGCGACTCCTACTGCTACACGAGCTGAACGTGCGCCAGCCGGATTCCATCCCCAACATTTTTTGCGGCGGATGCCTCATGTGCCGCCTTAAGTGTTCGGTGGACGATTCCTGCATCGAAACTTTCGACACCGCCCGCGAAGCCACTCTTGTGAATTAGCGGTTTCCTGCGAAAGAGGTTGGGAGGCAGTTATGTTCACTATCGAAGAACCTTCCACTGTCCCGCCTTCATCGCGTCGGTCCCCGTCAACACGAAGCCGTGCTCGTCGCGCGAGATCTCCGAGGGAAGCCAATCAGTCGCCGCTTCGGCGCCAATGAGCACGAAGAGCACCCTCGCATCCCGTCGAGATGTCATGCCGGCCCTTCGATCGATCACCTCGATCGCCTCGAGTTGTTCGTCTCCATGCGCGGCGACAACCCAAGACCGGGTGACCGCTCGCCCGGCTTCGTTATCTGGGCCAGGTATCGGGCTGCGGCGTGTAGACGATCGGGCTCGCTGGGGGCAGCTTGCTCGGTTCGGCCGTGGACATCGCATTGAGAATGAAGGTGACATAGCGGCGCCATCCATCGCTTGCGGTATCCATCGTCGGCAGGACGCTGTGGAGCATGGCGATGATCCGCGGTAGGTCCTCCGCGACGATGTCCGCATTGATGCGTCCAGAATTTTGTGCGCGGCGGGTCAGTTCGTGGAGTGTCTGATAAAGCGGCGCCGGGAAGTCATCGGTCAGCGGTCCCAACCGTCGGGCCGCGGCCAGGATGTTGTGTTCGCGAGCAGCGAGCGAGATCGCGGCGTCAAGCAAGTTGGCGATGCCGCGCACTGGATCGTCGTCCTCGCGGGCGTTTTCAATCGGCGGTGAGAGCTCATCGGCGACGCTCTCGAGCGCGGCTCGGAGCAGGTCTGCCTTGGTGGGAAATCGGCGGTAGAGCGTGCGTTCGCCCACGCCCGCGCACCGCGCGATGGCGTCGGGTGACGCGTCGGGGCCGACGTCGGCGTAGACCTTCCGGGCGGCGGCCACGATGCGTTCAGCGTTACGCGCAGCATCCGCGCGTAGCCGCCGATCGGTGAACGTCGCCATCCCCCGAGCGTACTAAGTGTCAGCTTGACTGTCACTACTGCCGGACCTAGAGTTGGCCTGAAGTGACAGTTCTGCTGTCGGTTACGCTCACATCTCGGACCTAAAATTGGAGGACAAATGAGCGTCGGCACCGCAATCCCGAGTGTGTTCGACGCCGGCTTGCCCACCCTCGATTACGAGGTCACCGCGACACCGCAGCAGGTCCGTCCCCAGCTTCTCGAGGCGCAACGGCAGGCACCGATCGCACTGGGACCACTTGGGCCCGAGGTGCTTTCATACGAGTTGGTGCGAACTGTCCTTCGAGACAGCCGCTTCCAGATGCCACCCGGCTACATCCTCGCCGTCCAAGGCATCACCTCCGGGCCCCTCTGGGACAAGGTCGTCAACTCGGTATTGGGCATGGAGGGCGTTGAGCACCAGCGCGTCCGCAGCGTGGTGTCGAAGGCATTTACCCCTCGCGCGGTCGAGCGCCTGCACACCACCATCGTTGATGTCATCGACGAAATCGTCGAGCCGATCAGCCGCCAAGGCCACTGCGACGTTGTCAGCGACATTGGGGTTCCTTACCCCGTGCCTGTCATTTGCGCATTGCTCGGTGCGCCTCGCGAAGACTGGCAACAGTTTTCACTGTGGACTGACCAGATTTTCAAAGCCTTCAGCTTTCCGTTCACCGTCGACGGCGTGCCCGCGGTGATGCGCGCTTGGGGCGAACTCGACGCCTACATCGACGACATGGTCGCCCGGCGTCGCCACACGCTGACCGAAGACTTGCTTTCTGGCCTCATCCGCGCCGAGCACGACGGTAACCGGCTCAACGGCGAGGAGCTACGCGGGCTCGCCGCCGCCCTGTTAATGGCCGGTACCGACACCACGCGCAACCAGGTCGCCGCCTCGATCGACGTCCTTTGCGATCACCCTGATCAGTGGGAGCTGTTGCGAGACAAGCCAGCCCTGGCACAGGCCGCCGTCAACGAAACCATGCGCCACTCCCCCATCTCCAACTCCTTATTACGCACCGCCACCGAGGATGTCGAACTCGCAGGCGTCCTCTTTCCCGCCGGCACGATGGTCATGGCCAATACCGCTGCGGCCAACCGTGATCCGGGGATCTACGATGACCCGGACCGCTTCGACACCACCCGTGAGGGATTGCCGCCGATCCTGACCTTCGGCGCCGGCGTGCACTACTGTCTCGGAGCCAACCTGGCCCGCCTGGAAATCGCCGAAGCGCTTACGACCGTCACTCGGCGGATACCATTCCCTCGCCGGAACGGCCCAGCGCCGTGGAAGGCATTTCTTGGCCTGAGCGGGCCAACGAGCCTGCCCATCGCCTTCGATACGTAGCGTCTATTCGGTGGAGCTGCCAGGAATCGAACCCGCCGCTCTACCAGGGCTTTTGCCTTCTGAACTGCAGGTTCGTTACGTCTCGTTCCGGTTCAGTCCCGCTCGTTACCTGCGGGTTCACTCTCGAGTCTTGACGGCGTCAAGACCGTCGAGCCTGTAGGAGTAGGCCTTACGCCCTGATGGCTGGCGCTTCCTGGTTGGTTGTCGGAGCAGTGAATCTTGCAGGAGCACCTTGTCATTTCACGCAGGGGATGCCGTCGGCGGTCATGCGCGTGAGGTTGGCAGGTGTCGGTTCTTGCGTGCCGGTGGCGGTGGCCGGCACCGTGGTGACGGGCGCCGCGGCGGTGGTGGTAGGCGATGCTGATGGGTGATCGAGGTAGTCGAAGCTGGAGAAATCGGTCCCCACGGTCAGTCGCACCGTGTTGGGGGCGACGCTGTCGGATGTGGTAGCACTTATGCCTAATTCATCGGCGAGCTCGGCGGCGGCTGTCTTTGCGCCGGGCCCGTAGGCGATAGTGCTTGTCGGGCTGGTGGAGCCGGCGGTGCTGACCGCCCCCTCAGTGAAGGGCCCTGTCGCTAGGGACTTTTCGAGCTCCGCGGCCTCGCCTTGCTTGCCCGAGGCATTGACTACGTCGAGCGCGGCGCTGCCTGCGGTCGGCCGCGCGCCGTCGCGTGTTTCCGTTGCTGCCCTGATGCTGCTTGTCGAATCGGCTGCTGCGGACGAATCGGTGACCAACAGATTGTGCACGATAGAGCGGATGGTGGATACGTCGATGATATTGACGTCTTCACCGTCTGAGATTTCGTCGAAATTGGTGACCGGCAGCGTGTATAGCACGACCGGTCTGTTGGGGAACGCCGTCGCGTTACGCACAAAGTCGTCCAGGTCGAAACCAGCGTCAACCGCGACGTTTTGCTTGGCGACGTCCAGCAAGTTCCGCAGCCCGCTCGGGCTAGACAACGCGTTCCTGCGGCGCAGCCCGCTGACTAGCGAGCCGATGAAGGCTTGCTGGCGGCGGGTTCTATCAAGGTCGCTGAACCACGCGTCGTCGGCGTCGCGGCGTTGCCGGACGAACGCGATTGCCTGGGCCGCACTGATCTGCTGCAGGCCTTTACGAAAATCCGCCCCCGAGTAGTAGCGATCCGAGGTGTCCTCGTTCAGGCACACAGTGAGGGGTTGGACCACCCGGGCGATCTGAAAGAACCCAACCAAGGTGACCTCGATGAAGTGGTCGATCGGGATTTGCAGCAGACGCCTGACCGTGCTGATCTCGGCTTTGCGGCCCGCCTCACGGGCCTTCTGTTCTTTGGCCGCGGAGTCTTGCCCATCAGACGAGGCTGTATTGGATTGCAGATTGGCGGAGCCATCGCGGTCCATTACGTGCTGGTAGGCGAGGTGGTATGCCTCTTTGATTTTGCCGCGGCAATCCGAGGTCGGGCATCCGGGCAGATCGACATAGTCGTCGCGGGGGATGGAGATCGCCGTGGCCGGAGCACCCCCGGCGGGCAAGTGCAAAACGATCAGCGCGTCGGCCGTACCGTCGCCGGAATCTTCATCGCCTGCATGCAGCGCGTCATAGATGTCTGGCGGCAGGGGCCGGCCCCGCTGGTCGCGACGGCTATCCAGCCCCATGATCAGGATGTTTTGGTCGCTTCCGATCGAGGCGGGTTCACCGGCCAACGCCTGAGATGTCGTAATGCCAGCCGAGGCAGTGCGGTAGGTGATCCATACAACGCCGGTGGCGACAACCACCACCGCCGATAGCAGCGCGATGATGACCTTGGCGCCGAGCACAATCGAATGGTTGGCGTGCAGCCGATGCCGGGGCCCGCGCGTCGGTGGACGTGCTTCTCCATCGCCTGATACGTCCGCTCGATGTGTCATGACAAACCGAGAATAGCCAGGTGCCGTGCTTCTAACCAGCGTTCGCCGAGGTGACGGGGCCGTCCGGATCAGCGGACTGCACGGTACGTAAGGGAGCGCTAAATTCCGATCTGTCCCGGATGCCGGCATTTTCGCCTTCATCGCCGTCAACAGCATTCTCAACGCGATCGGCGATGAGATCCAGCGCCGCGACGCGGAACGGGACTGGGAAGCACGAAGCCTTCGATCGTCGACACCCTCACGCGCGAGCCGTGGCTTGGTGCCCTGGTCACATGCACGTGGATCCGGGCCGACGTGCCGTCGTTCAGCCTAATTCAGCCGGGCGCTCGCTACGGCGGGGTCGAGGTCACCTATGCCGAGAGCCAGGAGGCGGCGCTCCGTGCCTACGCCCAGGCGGGGCATTTGTCCAGCATGGGCCTGAGCGACCCGAGTACCGCCGCCAGTGGATCAACCCGCCGTCTCCCGGCAGCAAGCCGCAACCGAAGCCTGCGGCCAAGCCCGACGTCGCGTCCGCGGGCCCGAAGTCAGCCGCGCAGCGTGACCAGGAGATCGACGCGGGCATCGCCCGCCACTGGTGGCCACCCGTTGCCCTGACGCTGAACGCCTTCAACCTCGACGACATCACCAAGCGGGTGGGGTCCGATCAGCGGCTGACTGCGCACCGGCGCGAGCTGATGAAGGGAGCCCTCGACACGATGGTCCTGTGGCCGCCCCCGAACCGGGTCGCCGATGCGATCCACGCCGCGGACGCAGACGCGGCACGGCTCGGACGAGTTGACTTCATCGACTACTGCTTGGCGGGAGTCGGGAGCTGGTGGGATAGGCCGCCCTCGCCTTCGATGGCTTCACCAACGAAGACCACATCCGCAACTACCTCCCGCGTGACATCGACAAGCTCCGCTCCCTACGGCGGGCCGCCGTCGCGGCGAGCCTGAGCCGGGTCGTCAGGTTGATCGACGAGCTGCGGGCAGCAGGCCATAACTGGATCGGTCCCGACCGAGGCGGGGATAACCGGGATCGGAGCTGGCACATCGAATCGAACACCCCACAAAGCGCTATTAGAGTCGACGGCGTCCACCGCCGGAATCTAGACGCCGATGAGTCTTTGCTGCACCGAATCGACGGCCTCGCGCAGCGCAGCTACGAACTGCTCGGGCTGCAACATGCTGCACGTGTGACCGGCATCGACGGTCACGACGTGCGCCCGGGATATCTGATTTGCCAGCCAGAACTGCTGTCGCGGCGGAATTGCCCTGTCGCGCAGTGGAATCAGCACCGACGTCGGCACATCGATCTGCCCCACCCACGAAGTTGAGTCGAACCGGGTGGTCGCGGCGATCGCTCGGGCGATTCCGCCGGGGCTCGTGCTTTGCAGCTGGCTCAGCACCCACAGCAAGTCATTGCGGACGTCGAATTCGCCGTCGGCCGCCGCTGGCCGCGGACACCCGGGACGCGGGCTGAACGCCTCAATCAACGCCGCCAGCACGCCGGCGCCCACCCGTTCCCACAGCACACCATTCCACCAGCCGGTCGGCGCTGCGCCCAGCACCAGCCCGTCGAGCCGATCTGGGTGTCGCCGCCAAACCAGCTGTGCGACAGCCGAGCCCATCGAATAACCCACCGGGACGAACGTTTCCACCTCCAGCGCATCTGCGAGGGCGGCGACGTCGTCGGCGCAGTCCTCGAGCAAAAACCGCGGCGCGGAAATGCCCTGACCATGCCAGCGCTGATCGAATACCACGACGCGGCCAAAGCCGCGCATCATCTCCAGGGCTGGGTACCACATCATCAGTCCGGTGCAGGCGAGCCCATGCAGAAGCATGAATGTCGGTGCGCCGGCGACCGGCCCGGAATCGACGACGTAGGTGCTACCGCGGCCCGGCAGCTCCACGGTGCGGCCGCTTGGCACCCGGCCGACCCGAGCGAACCCGGGCAGCCAAGGCGGTTGCAACGGAAAGCCGAGCACGCGGCGATGGCCGGCCATATCGCCATTACAGCACGCCAACCCGCGCTTGTGCTGTTAGTCCGCTGGATGGGAGCCGGCCGCCACCTGACCGGTGTACTCGTCGTAGTACGGCACGTAGCCTTGTTCGCGACTTTCCAGGACGTACAGCGGATCGGGGATGTCGGGTCCATAGCCCTGCTCGCGCAGGTCGCCTTTCTTGCTCTTGAACGTCGAGGTGTGCTCCAGCGAATCGACGACCCGCACAAACAACGGGCGCGCGTAGCTGGGCAAGCGCTCGGATACCGTGTTGGCCAACGACACACCGTCGAACTGCTTGCCTTCGTGCAGCACCACCGCGGCCATCCCGACGCGCCCCTCGGTGCCGGGGACCTCGACTCCAAACACCGTCGCGGTTTCGATGTTCGGGTCCGCCAACACGGCAGCCTCGACGTCGGTGGTCGCGACATTTTCACCCTTCCACCGGAAGGTGTCACCGAGCCGGTCGACAAACGCGGCATGCCGCCAGCCCTGTGGCCGCATCAGGTCTCCGGTGTTGAACCACACGTCGCCCTTCCGGAAAGCATTGCGCACCAACTTCTTTTCGCTGGCTTCGTCGTCGGTGTAGCCCTCGAACGGCTGAACGCTGGTGACCTTGCTCAGCAACAGCCCCGGCTTGCCGTCGCGCACCTTGCGGACCCGACCGTTGGAATCACGAACCGGGGCACCGGTTTCGGTGTCGTACTCGACGAAGGCCACTGGCGTTGGGCACATGCCGGCCGTCTTGGGAATGTTGAACACGTTGACGAACCCAGTGTTGCCCTCGCTGGATCCGTAGAACTCGAAGACCCGCGGAATATTGAATCGGGTGGTGAACTCGTCCCAGATGTCGGCGCGTAGCCCGTTTCCGGCGATCACGCGCACCTTGTGTTTGCGATCGGTGTCCTTCTCCGGTTGGTTGAGCAGGTAGCGGCAGATCTCACCGATGTAGACAAACGCCGTGGCGTCGTAGCCGATCACCTCATCCCAAAACCGCGACGCCGAAAATGACTTGCCCAGGGCGAACGTGGCACCGGCACCCACCACCGCCGACAACGCCACCGTCAAAGCGTTATTGTGATACAGCGGAAGGCAGCAGTACAGCGTGTCGCTGCTTGTCAACCGCAGGCCGAACGCGCCGGACCCACCCAATGCCCACAGCCACCGGAAATGCGTCATCACACTGGCTTTGGGCGCGCCGGTGGTTCCAGACGTGAAGATGTAGAAAGCCTTGTCCCTGGCTTGCACCGACGACGTCGCTGCCGGATTGTCGGTGGGCACGTCGGCGGCCAGCCGGTCCAGTTCGTCGACGCTAATCGGGTCTGACACCTGTGCCCTGGATTCATCGACGGCAGTGAGCAAGTCATCGCTGCCAACTAAGACCTTGGCGTTCAGCAAGCCGACGCTGTGCGCGAGCACCTGGTCGCGCTGGTGGTAGTTCAGCATGCCGGCGATCGCGCCCAGCTTCACCGCCGCCAGCATCAGCAGCACCATGCGCGGCGAATTCTTCAGCATGATGCCCACCACGTCGCCGCGTCCGACGCCGCGTTCCACGAGCACGGCCGCGTAGCGGTTGACCGTCTCGTTGGCCTGCCGATAGGTCCAGGTTTCATCGTCGAACCGGATGAAGACGTGATCGCCGTAACGTGCCGCACGGTCCTGGAAGACCTTGCCGATCGAGGTCTTGGCCGACCGGCGGGCGATAAAGCCGGTGAGCGCGCCGCGCAGCATGATCGGGGCATCCATCAGTAGACCGGGCAGTCCGGCAGTGATATCGGTCAAACTTACGGTGTCGTCAGCCATGGCTACACATCCCGCGCCCGATCGGAGTCTTCTGAGTGCCGGTAGACGAGCCCTGCCCCGCGTTCCAGCACCGGGGCCAGTAACACCGAGGCGAGTTCACCGGGCAACGTCCAGCGCGGCTGAACCTTGCGCGGCCGGTCAATTATCGCTTTCGCGACGACGTCTGCAGCCTCGTCTGGCTGCATGCCGGGCATTCTGCGCAGGCTGGGGGTGGGCTCGCTCATCCGGGTGTGGATCAAGCCCATGTACACCGAGGTCACATCGATGCCGTCGGCGCGGAGCTCGGGCGTGACGCTGCGCAACCACATGTCGAATGCGCCCTTGGACGCCAGGTACGTGCCCCACCGCGGCGTTGGCAGCATCCGGACACCGATGCTGGAAACATTCACGATGTGTCCGCTGCCCCGCTCCTGCATTGCCGGGAGTAGCCCGAGCAGTAGCCGAATCGGCCCGAGATAGTTTGTGTCGATCGTGCGCTGAAAGTCGTGCGGCCGGTCGTACTGCAGCCGCAACGATCGGCGAATCGACTTGGCGGCGTTGCTGACAACGATGTCCACCGGCCCGTGCTGCTCGGCCAGTCGATTTGTCAGCGCGGTCATCTGCGCTTCATCGGTCAAATCGGTCGGATAGGCGATTGCGTGTCCACCAGCCTCAGAAATCGAGACGGTAACCTCGTCGAGCTTGTCCGCCGAGCGAGCAACAAGCAAGACGGTTGCCCCAGCGGCGGCGAGTTTGCGGGCAGTAGCCTCACCAAGGCCGTAGGAGGCGCCGGTCACCAGCACGGTCTTGCCGGACACTGCACTGCGCAGACGGCCTTGATCCGACACTCGCGGCGGGCTCACGAGCGTATTGAGTACCTTGCCTGCCAAACTCATCGCCACCTGCATACCCGTTTATGAGCGGTGTTCCTCTGGTGGCCAGCGGTAAACTCGACAGGTGGCGAAAGCCGCAAACCCTCGCGAGGCGGTGCCCGCGGCGCCGTCGGCCAAGTCACTGGCGCCGGTCGTCAAAGCCCTGACGCCGTTGCGCCGCGTTATCAAGCCCAAGGTCTACGGCATCGAACATGTGCCCAAAGGCGGCGCGCTGCTGGTGGGCAACCACACCTTGTACGGGGCGTTCGACGTGATCTTTTGGACTGCGGAGTTGATTGACCGGGGAATGATGGTGCGCGGACTCGGAGAGCACGTCCTCTTCCGGATGCCGGTCAGCAGTGAACTGATGAAAGCCTGCGGTATCGTCCCGGGGACGCGAGACAACATGCGCGAGCTTATGCGCCGTGGCGACTTGATCTTGGTTTTTCCGGGCGGGGCTCGCGAGGTGGCCAAACGCAAAGGCGAACGCTACCAGTTGATCTGGAAGAACCGGCTGGGGTTCGCAAAGATGGCAATCGAAGGCCGTTACCCCATCGTCCCGTTTGCCTCGTTGGGCATTGAAGACGCGTTGGATATCATCCTCGACACCGATAATCCGCTGATGGCCCCGGTCCGCAAACTTTTCGAAAAGGTGCTGAAGGTTGAACCGCTGCCCATCGTGCGGGGCATCGGACTGACACCCCTCCCCCGGCCAGAGCGGCTGTACTTCTGGTTCGGTGAACCGATTTCCACGCTCGAATACGACGGTGTCGCAAGCGAAGACAATGCACGGGAGCTGAGGGCCCGCACAGCCGCCTCGATCGAGGGTGCGCTCGACTTTCTGTTCGACGAACGCGAGAAGGACCCACAGCGGTCGCTGCTCCAACGCCTTAACCCGTGGCGTTCTCACAACGACTGATCACTTCTGATCGGCGACATCGCATCTGCGGTTTGCCAGCAGTACGCGGATCGTGGTGATGTGCAGGATGATGAGAACGGCACCATATAGGCCGGGAAGAGAACCATCGGCCATTGAGTGAATACCGACGTCGGTGGATCGGTATGCACCACGCCAATGGCTTCAGATGCCAAGAACCCGGTTCCCGCCGCCCCGACGAAATCGACCAATCCGGTCCCCCGGCTCTTCCAGGATAGGCGGTCGGACAGTCCGCGAGGCGCTGTTGGCTTGACAGTGGGTGATTTGGAGACAGAGTTTTGAGAGCCTCACATCTGGTCTATTTCAAGATTGGTCTGGCCCGCGATCGGACCGCTGTTATGGCATCGCCTGGGCCATGGCAATGTGGCCTTCGAAGCCGAGCTCGTTCGCCAGTATCCGATAGCGATTTCGAAAATCGCGGTAGTCGTCTTCCTTACCACGTGCACGAGAAAGCAGCGCGTTCAACCGCAGCAGGGGAAGCTCGTGGTACACGAACCCCGGCTCGGTCGGCGTTGCCGCGAGGTTGTCGATGGCATTCTGCGCCTCATCAAGATCACCATCGTTACCTCGGTTGAGCAGCGCCTCGACCAGAACGGTGGTGCACCATCCGCGATTTGTCATTTCACCGCCCCGGATTTCGCTCTCCAACACCGCACGACACAAGCTGATAGCGCCGTCGTAGTCACCAATTCGGTTCTTCTCCGCTGCGAAATCGATTTCGGCGCACCAAGCGGCAACGATGAGGTTCCGGTGCTCGAGAGCCACTCGACGAGCGCTGTCCAGCAGTTCGAAACCCAACTTCCGGTCGGCATCCTCGCGGCGAACCAAAATGAGCCCGCGGGTGAACTCCGCGTTGGTGAGGGTGAAGTCGTCGCCGAACTGTTTGGCGATTTCCAACGCCTCGGCAGTGTCTCGCAATGCATCGTCCTCCGGCAGAAGCGCCCAGCTCTGCGTGGCGATGTACTTGAACATGACGACAGCGCAGAACGTAAACTTGTCGATTCTGCGGGCGAGCGCGATGGCGTTGTCAAAGTCCTCTCGCCAACCGGGAATGCCCAAGCAACACCGTGCTGATGCACGCATCACCAACGCGAGCGCCAATGGTGACCCCACCATCAAGTTACCGATGGTGGGATCGCCCCCGGATGCGTCGATTGCACGCTGGCTCAGTTCCATGGCTTGGGTCACTTCGCCCGCAGCCCACTTGACAATCACCGGTGTGATCAACAGGCCGACAGTCAGCTCGGGATCACCAATCGACTCGAGGAGTTCCGCATGGCGCGAAGCCAAACGCGAGGCCTCTGTGTACTCGCCGTAGAACTGCATCAGTTGAACAAGCCCCGTCATGCCGATGACCAAAGACCGCTTATCGCCCGCAGCAGTCGCCAATACCCGCAATTCCTCGAAGCCGGTGTCGTCCAGACTTGCGCTGACCCGCCAGATCGTTGCGCACAATAGAGTTCGCGGGGCGATGCGCATGGTCATGCGACCGGCGTGGTCGGCGGGCAACCGGTCAGCCACCTGACGCGCTCGCTCCCAACTCATCCGCGCACCGGCAATGTCGCGGTGCGTCAACCAATTTCCGGCTCGCATATGCCATTCAAACGCTGCCTGCAGGTCGCCTGCAGCCTCCAGATGATCGGCAACCAACGCAGCGTTCTGGTCCACCGATTCCGCCTCGCGAGCTTCGATAGCGGCGGCGACCCGGCGATGCAAGTCGGCGCGACCCGACTTGAGCTGCGATTCGTAGACCACCGCGCGGATGAGGGGATGTCGGAACGCATACTCTGCGTCGGGAGTGAGTTCCACCTCGTCGATCAGCTCCGCCGTCACCAGCTCATCAAGAACAGGTTCGACCCCCAACCCGCTGAGCAGCCCAGGGTCGAAGCGCGACCCAATCACCGCCGCAGCACTCAAGGTCCGTTTTGCCTTCGGGTCGAGCCGATCGATGCGCGAGGCGATGGTCGCCTGCAAGGTGGCAGGAACACTCACCTCAGCGCTCTCTACCGTCGACATGTATGCGCCGCGCTCCCCTCGCAGCACACCTCGCTCTGCCAATTCACGCACGATCTCCTCGGCGAAGAACGGATTACCGGCGGCTCGTTCGGCGATCGTCTCACCCAACGCGCCAACCGATGGCTCGAGCCCAAGCAGGCCTTCGACCAGCGCTGCGTTTTCTGAATCACTCAGGGGTGCAAGGGTTATGGCCTGCGCACCCACCACGTGGGTCAACGCGCCCCGATATTCCGGTCGGTAGGTGACCAGCACCAGCGACGGCGTCTTTGCGATCACCGCGAGGAATTCGGCCAGCATGGACTCGCTAACTTCATCGATCCAGTGGGCGTCCTCAACGACGTAGACCGCCGGGGTGTCGCGGGACAACAATGCCCTGTTTACCAGGGCGGTCAGCCGCCGACGGCGGGCATCGGGGTCGATTCTGGGCAAAGGAACAGCAGGGTCAGCGATGCCCAGCAGGTCATCAAACAGCAGCAAGTCCTCCGGCTCTGCGTCAGAGGCCTGTGCCCGTATCCGATCGCGAGCGACCTGCCCGTCAAGGTCGTTCACACCGGTGGTGGCACGCAGCAGCCGTGCCACGACATAGAAGGGGACCTGGCTGGTGTGCGACTCGCAGAAGGCGGTGAACCGCTCGACACCACGGGCGGCTGCCATCGCAGAGATTTCACGCACGAGACGGCTCTTGCCGATGCCCGCCGGACCCACCAGTCCTACCACAGCGCCGTAACCGTCAATTGCCCTGGCCAACAAAGCCTCAACCGCCGACATCTCCCAGCGCCGACCGACCAGGTTCGACTCGGCACGCCGCGCGACATGGTGTTCTGCCATGCCCAACAGTCGGCGAGCGGGGACCAAGTCGTCGGCACCCTTGATCCGAACCAACTCCGACTTACCCAGGCTCGCCACGCCATCAACGAGTCGCGCGGTCGACGTGCTGAGCATCACCTCACCCGGCGGAGCAGCCGCCTCCATCCGCTGCGCCATCCCCACCTGCTCACCGACGGCGGTGTACCCGAACGGCCCTGAACCGATGTCACCGGCTATCACCTGACCGGAATTGAGACCAATACGCAACCGCAGGTCGATACCGTCGCGGTCTTTGACCTCAGCGGCCAACCGTGCGGTCTCCTCCTGGATGCCCAGCGCCGCAAGACACCCGCGGACAGCGTGATGTTCCATCGCCATCGGAGCGCCGAAGACCGCCATGATGCCGTCACCGGTGAACTTGTCCACGGTGCCGCCGAAATGCTGCACAACCGACGCGCAGCGGTTGACAAGGTCGGTCATGATTTCGTGCAGCCGCTCGGCGCCGACTGCCGCCGCGATGTCCATCGAGTGCACCACGTCGGCGAACAGGACCGTCACCTGCTTGTACTCAGCCGACTGGGTGGCCTGCGTGAGTCGTGTACCGCACTCGCCGCAGAACTTGGCCGTCGGGCTTGACTGCGCGCCGCAGGAACCGCAGAACAGCCCCGTCGCGGTCAGTCCACCGCCACCGTCCCCGCTGGGCTCCACGTCAGTATCGTTTCACTGCTGATCAACGGTGTCCGTCAGATCGCCGTGGTATCTCTAACACGAAGTTTTGAGACCCTCGGATGTCGTCTATTTCAAGACAACAGCCACCTCCGTGGGTGAGTTACTAGTTGAGGAGAAACCACTCCGGCTCTCACACGCGAGGACATCGCCGGGGTGGGTTCGTATTAAGCATTGTTGCGCTGGTAAAACAGTGGAGCTGCCGGGAATCGAACCCGACACAAAAGCGGCGTTGAAATGGGCAAATGCTGAATTTGGCTACTCGAACCGACGCGAAAGTACGCCAAACGACCTGAGGGTACGGACCCGCCGGCGCACGATCGAGCGAATAGGAATGGCGCTTCGATCCTGATGTCCTATAAGAACTTCAAGTTGGCAATGAAGGTCTTCAGCGCATTGAGCTCTTGCTGTGCTTGTTGCTGGGTAGCGGTTCCGCCACCGACGGCGACGCCCTGCCAAAACTTGCGTCCGGCGATCGGTAGGAAGACCACGGCAGCAAACAAGTCAACGCCCTGCTTATAGCCGTGCAAATCCTGCTGATGCTGGACCCCTTTCCAGCCTTGCTTCTGCATCTCATTGGCGAGCCCGCTGTACACCTCACCAATGCCCTCTGAAGCCTCCGACAGCTCGTATTGCTGGAACTCCCAGAAAAGTTCGGCCATGTCTGACTCCTTGTCCTTCGTATGACTGATCAATTAAACGCGGCTGTGGCAAGTGACGATGAACAAATGAACATTAGGCAGCGATCGTTGCGTGTCGGGCAGGTAAGCGCGCCGATCAGACCGGGCAGAGCGTGCGACGTTCGACGCTGAGCCCAGCCAGCCGCACACCTCCGCGAGCTCTGTGTCAGAACTAATGTTCTCAGCGTCTAAAAGGTCTCTACAAAACCTGCCGAGCCACATACGCGCCAGGCCAACGGTGCGCCAGCGATTGCGACAGGTATTTTGGCCTACCCCTTCCGTTGCGCCTCCATCCGGCGGCCTCATGGTGGCGACCCCGTTCCGTAACGGTGTCACGGTCCCTCGAACGGGATTCGCAGGACTTGGCCGACCTCGATCAGGTTGGGGTCGCTGATCCTGTCCCGGTTGGCAGTGAACAGCCGCGGCCACAAATTGCCGTCGCCATAGCTGTACTCCGCGATACCGAACAGTGTGTCAGACGTGGTCAGTCGGTGCGGCTTCCCGCCATACGAAGCCTTGAGCACATGTGTCTGGGCCATACGCCCCGCCCAGCTCGAATGTCACCGACACGTTATTGCCTGGCCCGTATGGTCGGCTGCTCAGCCGTCATTTGTGCTGGGATTTATGGCAGCGGCCGGAATACGTTGCTTTACAAGGTAGCTGGAGATGAATGGGATTAAGACCGTGACGGCTGAGGCAACCTCAGGGGGCAAGGTCACGTGGAGCAGACCGAGGATCCACACCACCAGGACGGTAAATGCGCCGGCGACGCCCCCTGCGGCGACCTTCGTGGTGGGTGCAATCGACGGCTGAGTGATCGGTTGTCGGTTTTTTGCCATTACACTATCGCCTCTCCCGCTGGGTGGATATTCTTGGTCGCAGCGGCTTATGCTCTTGTCTGTCTGGCTGATCTGTGCTGTCGTATCGCCTATCCGCTGGTGCTTTCTCCCAAGCGATCTTCTTATCCGTACGTGTGACACAGTAAGCGCCTGTGCCGGTCGTTTCTGATATGTGGCGCATTTCCTGCTTGCGAGTGTTGCTGGCGTTGAAATGAGGTGACTGCTGCCGTGGCATTCCGTGGCTTATCGAGACTTTATCGACGAATGTGCGAGCGACAATGGAATCGAGCCTCCGATCGACGTGCGGCGGGTTCTGCCGACGCTCTCCACGCCCACCCTGGTCATCAATGCCCGCGAGGAAGCATCCCCGGGGTCGCGCACATGCGCTCGACCATGCCGAGCTGGCGTATCGACTGGACAGACGGGAACCACCGCTTGGCTGTTGCGCCGCTGCCCCACCCCGGGCGCGCCGCGGACCATCTCCTGCATGCGGCCGATCTGCTTCGTCGAGGGCGTGTAGTCGTCACCCAGCTCGGACACCAGGCGCGCCCGCAGCTCGGCCGAGCAGGGCCGTCCTCCGGCTTCCATCCACGCTCGGTGTGTTCCTGCTGAAACGACCACAGCTCAATACGACATCCCAGACGGCGCATTGTCGGGCACCGCGGAATGTCTTGCCGTCGATGTCCGGAGGCTTCAAACCACCCAACAGGTCGGCAAGCGCTACGGCATCTCAAAAACCCGCGTTGTCTCGATCCTGACCTATCACGGCGTCGCCACTTCTTGGACGGCTTCTTGTGCCCGATACCGTCTTCGGGCTTCCAATCGGGGTCGGTGCGTTCCTGATAGAAATGGCCGCAGCCGAGCACGACGTCCAGAGCGCGTACTCCTTCGCGCGTCGAATCACCTTGCCCTCGATCTCCAACGGCTTCATGGTGCGAAGGTCGTCTCGACGCCTGGCCCACTCGACGATGTCCGGCACGGGCCCCCGTGCGAGCAATACCTCGGGCACTCTCGGTTGTACTGGCATAACCACTGCCCAGATGGGAGCTTTTCCGTGCCCCGTATGCTGGGCCGCTTCGGCTTGATCGATGGCTTATTGCCGTCCCGCCCCGCTCTGAGATCTTCTTCGATTTCCTGGTTCAGCTGCTTGGTCGCTTCGGCGATCTCCCGCTGCGATGGCTTCTGCATGCTGAAGTGGCAGGCGTCCGATTTCGCCAGGAGGCTGGCCGCGTCGTCCCCATGCGTCACGGCATCGCGGATGCATGTCACTACGCCGCCAAGGACTCACCGACAAGCAGGCCAGAAGCTGTCGATCTCTACAAATTCGGCCGCTCACTTGCCTGGATCGCCGACCAGTTCGGTGGCATCTCCCCCACCACTGTTGTCCGAGCCATCCGCAGGCGCGGCACTGTGCTGCGACCGCGCCCGGGTTCGATCTGATGCCTCCCGCTGCGCCAGCACCTGCGCCTTGACCATGGCAAACTGCTCGAACCCCCCGCCGACATCATCCCCCGCGCCAGCCGAATCCGGCGAAACCGAGGTGGCTTGAAACCGTCGCCGACGGACGATCATGCGGAGATCATTGATCTCGGGGCAGCGTTGCAAGCACTGTGGCGCCGATTGCCGCGGCGCCGCCGGCGGTCCCTAAGCCGACCAAGCGTTTCGATGGCGCCATGTGCCGCCACGCGCCCGCGATGCCGGTGATGTCACTGCTGTCGGCGAGTAGCGCGGCGACGAGCCACGGCTTGACGGGACCGTGGGCGCGGATCATGGCGAAAAGGCCGAGGCCGAGGCCGATTTCACGGCCGCCCATCCCGCGCAGGAATGCTTGTGCGTCGGGTGCGGCACCACCGTCCCCTGCGAGTATTCGGCCTGCGGTCCCGGGAGCAGCCAGCGTGGCCACGCCGAAAAGGATGCGGCCGGTCGCGTAGAGGGTCAGCGGGTTCACGTCGACCGCCCGGTGATCCAGATGCGCGCGCGTTCAACGACAAGATTGGGTTCGAATTTGTCCGCGTGCCATTTCGTGGATCGAACTGTGCCGCTGGTGCCATAGCGCTGCATGATGTCGACGTGGTGGGGCAAGCCGATGAACCGCTGTAGGTCGTCCTCACTGGCCCAGACCGATATCGACCCTCCAACTGCGCTTACGGGCAGCGACCATAGCCACAGCCCGACAGCTCCGGGCATGGCGTACCAGCCCATGCGCATGCGTAAACCCTTGAGCACCACCCCGGGCAGATCACGGCGATGATCGGCGACGAATTCGGTGACACTGACAACGACAGGTCTGTCGAGCGGGTTGACCGGCCCAGGCATCCACGGGGTCAGTAGAGGGACCGCGAACGCCGCGGCGGTGGTCTTCGTCGGTTGCACCCATCCAGCGTGGCCTTACGATTGGCTCGTGTCAGGATCCAATTCAGATATTTCTGAACGGACCAATTCGAGTGTCCCGGGGTTTCCGGACATCTTGCTCACGCTGGATCGGTCGGGGCGACGTGGGCTGCGCGAGCAGCTGCAGCAGCAATTACGGCAGGCGATCCAGCAGGGGCGATTACCGGCCGCGGCGTTGCTTCCGCCGTCACGAACGCTGGCAACCGAACTCGGTGTCGCGCGGAGCGTGGTCGTCGACGCATATGAACAGCTCGCGGCTGACGGGTATCTGGGCTCACGACAAGGGTCTGGAACCCGCGTCTTGCGGACCGCTGACCCGGTCCCCACCCAACCCACGGTCGACACAGAACCCGTGCAGACGGTTCGTCTCGTCGGCGGATTGCCCGACCCCGCCCTTTTCCCACGAGCCGAATGGCTTCGCCACTACCGCTCGGCGCTCAACATTGTGCCCAATCAGCAGTTGAGTTACCCGGGACCGCTCGGCGCGCTGGCGTTGCGTGAAGCGCTCACCAACTATATCGCTCGCGTACGTGGGGTGGTGCGTCCGACCCGACCGCGTGCTGATCACTTCTGGCTTGACGCAGGCCATCACGCTGCTGTGTCGAGCCTTGCGGGGTCGCGGTGCCGAAACAGTCGCGGTCGAAGACCCGGGTTTCGGGTTTCATCGCGAGGCTATCGCCAACACCGGTCTGGGAGTGGTGCCGATCCCGGTGGACAACGACGGCCTTGACGTCGTCAGGCTGGCTGAACACAACGTCGCCGCCGTGCTCGTCGCGCCGGCGCACTCCTATCCGACCGGCGCAGTTCTCAGCCCAGCGCGGCGAACGGCGCTCATCGAATGGGCGCAAGACAACGACGCGCTGGTCATCGAGGACGACTATGATGCCGAGTTCCGGTACGACCGGGCACCCATTGGTGCCCTCCAAGGACTTGCACCGGAGCGGGTTGCCTACGCGGGGTGCGCGAGTAAGACCCTTACGCCCGCACTACGACTCGGTTGGATCGCCCTGCCCGCCCAGCTTGTCCAGGACGTGGTCCGGCAGAAGCTGCTTGATGATATGGGAACCACCATGCTCGAACAGCTCACGCTGGCGCGATTCATCGATGCCGGTGCACTGACTCGGCATCTTCGTCGCGTGCGTCCGATCTACCGTCGCCGACTCGACGCGGCCCTGGAAGCGGTCGCGACATTGCTGCCCGATGCCGTGCCCAAGCGCGTCGCCGCGGGTCTCCACCTATATGTGCAACTACCGAGTTGGTGCGACGAGTTGGACCTCATTGACACTGCCTACAAACGAGGCCTTCTCATCGAGGGAGCCAGCTGGCATTGGTCCGTCCCACGCTCGGCGCCACCGGCATTGGTGCTGGGCTACGGTTCTATCGACGAGGCTGCGATCCGCAATGGATTAACGACCCTTGCATCGATCTGCCAGGAACAACGAGCAAGCCACGGCCCAAACCGGCGCCAGAAACGCCCCCGAACACACCCGATCCACAAGTCTTGACGATTCTTCCTAAACGGGCGCATCAGAGCCTTGCCCCGTCAGCGCGCACATCCGGGCGAAGCCGCCGACCGCGTCGATGCGGGCCTGGTCTGATCCCGTACGTAGCCGGTTATCCCGGTCGACGCGGTCATCCGATCACCGGCCTTGCTCAGGCTAATAAATGGTTCCTTAAAGGAACTCTGTCACAGATGCTCCGGTAGTTCCCTGCACTCGGGATGCGCGCAAACCTTCGAGTTTCGACGCGCGCTGGTTGACGCTTGGATGTCAGCTGGTCGCTCGCAGCGTTACCGGGCTGGGTCATTTCCGACGCGCGCGACCAGCTGACACCCGAGCGTCTACCGTGCTGCGGGTGGTTGGTTTCGACCCAGGCTTTCGGGGCGGAAGCTTATCCCAGGGTGTTCCCCACCCGTGGCGCGCTCCGGGCCCCGGCGCGATCTTGACGTCACCGATGAGGAGGCGTTCACCACAGCAGGAACAGGTGACCGCCGCGTGGGTGCGCTTGCCGCACAACGTGTGCCGCAGCAGCATCGGCGCCCCTTCGTCTTTGGTGGTCCAGCGATCCCCCCAAGCCATCAAAGCCAACAGGATGCTAACGAGCTCCTCGCCCTTGTCGGTCAGCAGGTACTCGTATCGCTGGGGGTCTCGCTGATACGGCCTGCGCTCGACGACTCCTTGCTCGACCAGCGTCTTCAGACGCTCGGTGAGAACCTTCCGCGAGATGTCGAGGTTGCGCTGGATGTCCTCGAACTTGTTTCGCCCCAACCACAGATCACGCAAGATCAGCGGTGTCCACGGCTCTCCGACGACGTCCAGGCTGCGCGCGATCGAGCACGCCATCGTCGAAAACGAGGTTCTTTGCATGTCGACAGCCTAGTTGCCTAAAGGAACTAATGCCATTTGGGATGGTTCCGTTAGGGAACTAACATTGCTATCGTAAAGACATGACATCGGGTAAATCCAGCTCTCCCACGGTGAGTGCGATGGCTCCTTCCCATCCGTATCGGCTTGCCCTCGAACAGCAGGACGCCGGTAAGTTGGCCGCCAGTCTGCATCCCGACGTGGTTTTTGAGACGCCGGTCTTCGACGCTCCGATCGAGGGCCGCGATCGAGTCCTCAGGCTTTTCGGTGTGCTGGCTACGGTTTTTGAGCAGCCGCAGATCATTGATGAACTCGTCGGTGACCGAACCCGGGCGATTGTGTTCACGGTGATGGTTGACAGTCACCAGATCGAGGGAGTGGATCACCTGAAACTCGACGAGAAAGGCTTGGTCCGCAAAATCACCGTGAGCATGCGTCCCTTGTTGTCGGTGGTCGCGTTGGCGTTGAGAATGGCGCGGACCGACGCGCCGTCGTTGCTCAGCGGTTCGTAGTGTGACATCGCGCTATGAGCGGCGCCAAACATATGACCGTGCGTGCGTATCGCGTGAAGTGATCCCCACACCACAACGATCGGAGTAGATAGATGACGACCAAGCCCTCCTCTGAATACGATGTGCCCGACACTGGGGCCGCGGCGCTGGGAACGTGGTTCGATGAGCTGCATTTCGACCACCAGGGCCCGGTTACCCGGATTACCTTGAACCGTCCCAACAAGCGAAATGCGCTGTCGCTGAAGCTCTCCGACGAGCTGGTGCGCGCGCTTCGTTTGGTTCGGCGCTCGGAAGAAACCAGGGTGTTGGTGATTCAGGGCGCCGGGGGGACCTTCTGCGCCGGAGATGATATCACCGAGATGCGTGACTGGGGCGACGCCAACCGGGTGATGCGCCGGGTGCGCTTCTATCAGGAAATGGCCGATTTGCTCGAAGAGATGGACAAGGTGACTGTCTCGGCCGTGGAAGGTTACGCCGTGGGGGGCGGCTTGGAGATCACCATGGCCTGCGACTTCGTCATCGCCACCGTGAGCGCCAAATGGGGAATGCCCGAGATTGACGTCGGCATCACACCCGGCTGGGGTGGCACGACGCGCATGACCCGCTTGATCGGCCGGCGCCGCACCAAGGAGATCAACCTGCTTGGCGCCCTGCACAACGCGTCGCGGGCAGTGCGATGGAACTTGTGGAACCGGGTGGTGCCCGACGACCAGCTGCAGGTCGCACTCGATCGACTCGTTGAGGTCCTGCTGAGCAAGAACCAACAGGCCATGCGACAGCTGAAGTTCATCATCAACCGTGGCGCCGAAGCCGATTTGCACACCGCCCAAGGCTTCGAGGAACTCTCCGCTGGATTGACCGGCGCGGTCAACGGCGGCTGGCAGGTCAACGACGCCGATCAGGGACAAGGGGTGATGAACTTCGTTGAGAAAGGCCAACTGTGGCAGCAGCGGCGCGCGATGGCGCGCGAGTTCTGGGCAGACTGACCCGCTCGTCAGCGCGAACGACAAACAGGAAAGTGCAATGACATCAGGCCTCAGCCCTTTGGTGCTGCTTCACGGCGTCACATTGTCGGGTGACGTGCGGCGCCACGTCGAGCCCATACTCTCGCGCTATCACCGCGTCTTCACCCCGACTGCGCCAGGACATCGCGGCGGCCGGCCCGTGCGCAGACATCCCGCCACAATCCGCGATCTGGTAGATGCCGCCGAGCGTAACTAGATGATCAGGGCCTCTACCAACCGCATCTTGCCGGCGATTCGATGGGCGGCTGGATCTCCATCGAACTGGACCGGCGCGGCTGCGCCGCTTGACCCACTGCCGTGCCCGATGACGCGTGCCTGGTCCGAACACGACAGAATCTTCCCGGTCAACATTCACGGCAGCACTGCCCGCGAGCGCATTCCGCAGGCAACATTCACTATCCTGGCGAATGCGGGCTATGCGCCCATGATCGATGACCCCGAACTCGTCGCCGCGACGATCCTTGCCAGCATCGGTGTCCCGATCAAGTCGTTGCTGGGGTAAAGGCAGATGTCAACCATTCGGATTTGCGTCTACTTCCCGTGTGGCGCCCTTGGAAAGCGTCGCGGCACCAGCAGTCCCGACGCGGCGATACACCCCCGGGGGCATGCCGTCAACTGCGTCTTGCGCGCTGCCGCTGACGCGACGATGGAAAGGTTAGCGCGTGATATCGGCTGGCTCTGCGGCGATCAGTGGTGCGACCGAGCGCCAGCGCTTACGCCGTGTCTGCAGGATCGCGACCACGTGCATGATCGTGGCCAGCGGGACCATGAAGGCGGGGATCAGGGCCAACGGAAAGTCGGTCAGCACGCACAGGCCCGCCCAGTCAGGTTCAGCGGGGTAGAGCACGTTCCAGCGGATGAGGAAGAAGATGACGGCGGTTGCGACGAAGTCGCCGATGCCGATCACGTTCCACGCGATAAAGATTCGGCGGGGGAACGGCCGGCGATCAAGCAGGTAGAAGGCAATGACTAGCGCCGAGTAAGCGATCAGCAGGTCGAGTACACCGGGGACAAGTGCGGCGGCGGCCGGCAGCTTGTGATTGTTGTACTGGACCAGAAACACCAGACCGGCCACCCGCACGAACTGAAACAGGGCCACTAGACGCAGATCGATGGACAGCGCCAGCTCGCGGAAGGCCGCCGATCGGCGGTAGGTGATGGCGAACGCGATGATCGGAATCGCCATGCACGCGAATAACGGCAAAGAGACGCCTCCAGGGTGCAGGTCGAGAATCCTTGTGATCGATAGGATTCCGGTCGCCACACCATATATGAGCACGGCGAGCGCTATCAGTCCGAGCAGTCGAGTGACAGCGGCAGGGTCGGCACGCAATGTATGAGATCTATGGTCGGCTGTTGAGTTTCGTACCAACATCGCCCTCCATTAACAACGTTCCTTCGGGGAACTTACCACGCGCGTCTCGAAAGCCGCAACGTTCTAGCCGTACTAAGCCCGTACGAGGAGCGATATTCACTTACTGCGCGGGGGGTCAGACGGTGTTCAACCAGTCAACTCCAATCGACTCTCACCGAGGCCGGTCACCCATGTCAGGCGAACGGAGCGCCTGGCACGATGGGCGATGGTCCGTGTAGGTTCTCATTTCCAGTGTCATGGTCGAACAATCACTCCAGCGGAGAGTGGGCAGTGACAATGCAGTTCGTCGACCACCGCTGAGGCACCACGGACCAGTACTCGTGGCTCCCGCCATTCGACTGGTCCATCGTCTACGAGATCGAGCGGTGGTGGGACGAGGTTCGGGACTACGTCGACCAGCCTTGGTTCGTGCAGGTGCTGGTCGACGGTGTGAGGTTGCCCGGCGCTCCCGGTCAGGAAGCGCATGGATGAGGCCCTTGAGGCGGAATCAACCCGGAATACCGACTCGTGAAATCGACTCGATCACGCCAATGGGCGCAGCCGATCAGCACTGTAGGGGTGAGGCTTCGGCGACCCCGCGGAACTACCCACTATTTGTTCCGTATCTGTGAGATTGAATACAAACTTCCTGCTCACAGCATGACTGTATCAGTGGATTCTCCTATTGGAACCAAATATATGGTCCAAACGGGTTTGGTCGAGTGATCGTGCGGTAACTCAACGACCATCTGTCGGTGGCGAGACGGCGATCGGCTCCGAATCGTTCGGACATCATCGAGGTGACGACAGGAGTTGGCAACATGTCAATGCGAACTCACCGAGCAAGTGACATATCGGCGCGGGGCGGTGCCAACGGTCACCCAGGAGCGGGGCACGCCGATCATGTGCGTTCGGATCGTTACGCGCGTGCTAGTCGCCAGCGCAAACGGGGCATCTATGTGCTCGCAGGGGTGTGCGTGGCGTTTTTCCTGGTCATCGTCTCAGCCTGCTAGTCGCGGGGCCTGGAAGGCTACGGCACGGAGGGACCGGCGAGAACTGCTTAGCGCTACGGCGCAGCAGGCACCGGTTCTGGGGCGACTTGGAGCTCGCCGGAGCGGTAGCCATCGACGTGATCATTCTGCTCGTCTGGTATTTCGCGGCGAGCCGAATGGAGAACCCGAGCACCGACGATCCGGTCGCGCCCGACGACGGCGATGTCGATCTACGCGACGGCGCGTCTTGGTACGTGGTGGAGGTGCCCGCGTTGACCAAATTCTTGATAGTCGTTGCGATTTCCTGTGTGGTCGGCATCGTTGTCGGCGCCTCGGCCGTCCTCCCGTTGGTTGCGATTCGTTATGGGTGGGTCCTATGAGCAGCATCGAGAAAACCAGTGCGCAAGGGCAATTGACTGCCCAGACGGTCTACCGAGTTGTTCCCGACAAGGATGGCCCAGTCGTCACGGCCGCCGACCGTGGATAATCACCGGAGGGGCGGCCGCTGTCTCATCCGAGCCCGTGCGATGTCGTAAGCGCATCGGATTCGCATAATGGCGGGCGAAGAGTTCCCGCGAATTCGTCGCGGCCGCAGTCACGCTGTTCGGGATGTTCGCGATGGTCGACGCCGCGGCCAACTTCGTCGGGTGGTCGTTGGACCTCTGGGCCCACAATGCCCGCATCGTCGAATGGGGGTTGACTGGTTGGGGCCGCCTGTTCGACGGCGCCTATTACCTCGACTACAACAGCCTGTGGGCGGGCGGGGCGGCCGCTGCCGGCGAAAAGAGTTGGGAGTTCTTCTGCATCCTCGGCCTGTTCCCGGCCCGGTTGGTGGCGGCGTACGGCTTCATCAAGTTGAAGCGGTGGGGATACCGGTGGATGATCATCACCAGCTGGGGCTACATGATGTGTTGGCTCGGCTACATCGTGAATATGGTGGTGAACTTCCCTGAGCGCTTCGGATCTACCGCCTTCGGCGTCACCGGCTGGTGGGTGTTCGACATCTGGTACATGACGCCATTCCTGACATTGCCCTGGCTTTACGCCATCGACAAGCGGCGCTGGAGCCGATTCTGAGGCCGACTTGATCGGAGGGTGCCATCGTCGTAACCACCACCGCGATCGCACCATCCTCGTAGGATATTGATGAGTTTGTTCTCCAGAGCCGTGTTCAACTGTCAGGACATTGGATTAAATCAGCCGTCGGAGTTTTCCGCCGCTCGAATGGCATCTAACGCATCGTTCTTTGGCCCCAAACCTCGCGAACTTGCTGCAGTTGATGATTTCCCGCTCTCGCGATACTTGGACGCCGAGAGTCTTGACCTCGACTACCTATCTGATTCCCGCAAGCCGATCTCAAAGCGACTTCCAGTCGAGGTCGTCTGTCTCTGCGATCGTCTGGGCCATCGCATGGTCGATCATGGCATCGGTCAGCGGACTCGGTCCGGATCAGACCGTTCAAGTGGTGAACTGCATTGTTAGTATTCGCCCAGGCTCAGAGTCTTCGACGCTTTTCGCCAAGCCTTGAACACCGGAACAGATATTTGGTTCACTGGCCATGCTGACGCTTACCGCTGGGCGACGCAGCTACCGGGAAACGCTCTTACGGTGACCGAAAACAGGACGAGATGCGCGTTGAACGTGACGTTGTTTTCGCGGCCGTGGCCGAGCAGCGCCGCTATATCGCCGCGGTGCTCGATGGGCTCAGCGATGAACAGCTGGCCACACCGAGCCTGTGCTCCGGGTGGGACATCAAGACCGTAGGCGCTCACATTGTCAGCGTCTTCGCAGACAGCTTTTGGGTATTCATGCGGACCGCGGCGCGTCATGCGAGCTGGCCCGCGAGGTGCTCCGGGCCGAATACTGAAGCGTCACATAAGAAATAGGCCGTATTCAACTACGTCTGATGGTTGCTGCCATGCGGGGTCTGCTGCCCAATCTTCAGCCAGCGGGAGGTAGCGAAGGTAGTCGGCCTTGCGCACCAATCCTTTCGGCGGCACCGTTCCCGGTTTCACTTCCTGTAACGACGCTCGGGCGAGGGAAGCCCTCAGCCGCGGCAAGGGCCAGACTCACGTACTCATCGACGATCCGTGACGAGTATCCGCACAAGCCAATAACAACACTCCACGCATAACTTGCCTGGTTTTGGTCCAGGTGTCTTCTGTCATGGATGCAAGTATTCAGTCCGCGTGTGACATCTCGAGTCTGCGGCACCGCGTGATTGCCGGCGAAGGGCGGTGCCGGCGTTTTGCACGTTCGCCGGAAGGCAGCGCGACAGGCTAATTAGCAATGCACTGAGGAATAGCCCTCCGGTCACCGCTAGGGGGATACTCCAGGCGCGACGCACCGCTATGGCATTGCCGCATCGATCGACGAAATGGGTTCCAGCCGAGTCCGCCATCATGGCCTGGCTCATATCACTGTGCAGCCCGCTGCCGCAATTGATTTGGAAGCCCAACTGGTCGAAGTCGCCGAGGAACACGGGGAACCGAAGTGCGAACAGACCGCCGATCAGCAGCAAAACGCCAACGGCGAGGATCAGTAAGCGTCGATTGGACCTCTTCGCCGCAGCGGTCGTTATCGGCGTCGCTGAGTTTTCGCCTACAAGCCGGGAACTCGGATCCATTGCTCGTCCCGTCTCGGAGGTGTCGAGGAAGTCCAATCGCGGTGGATAGTGTCGCGGCGGGCGGAGATCTAGGGGCGAGATCCTCACCATTGGCCGCGCGGCGGCCACCGCGGGGGTCGCGCCGTTCCTCGACGGGTTGGGCCGTAGCTGGACGGCGGCTGGGCTTCGATTGCGGTGCTGTTCGGCGATGACGTCCAGCGCCCGTGCCGGCCCAACGTCGAAGAGTGATGCAACCGGTTCGGAAACCACTTCTTCCTCGGATGTGTTGATTGGTGTGGCTGGTATTACAGACATTGGGGTGCCTCCTTGATCGGTCGATTCGCAGCTATGGCTGGTTGTTAGCTCGGGGCGGCGGCGCTGGTCGTGAGGTAGTGGGGTGGTCTCTGGGAACCGCATCGACCGGCCAAGCGGCCCACATGCACCCCCGGCGATGTCGATGACCTGCATCCCGGCGACCGGCTCTGGTAGAACCGGTCTGGTTGATCATCTGCGGCGGCGGGCGCGGTCCTGACATGTTCTGCGGAGACGCAGTCGTGGTCGGCCTGATCCAACGTTGCCGTCAGCGCCGTGAGCCAGCGCTGCTGCAGCGTTAACAGCAGCCGTTCTTCGCCACCGAAAAGCCGCTCGACGTCTGGCATGTTGCCGTTGAGATTAAGTGCTGCATCAGGGTTTTCGCGGGCCGGCTCGATCAGGCGCGCCAAAACTGCCGTCCGCTCGCGCAATTGTGGACATGTCATGTCAGTGACGCTAGGCAAGTTCGGCATGGCTCGCGTCGTGCCAGGGTTTGGTTTTTCGCCTCCTACCGCGGTAGGAGAACTGCTCCGCCCACGGCACGATGTGCGCGGCGTCCAACCCTTCTACGATGGGCCGATGATGCGGGTCAGCGAGTATGTACGTGATCGGCTCCGGCAGCGCGATGAGCTAATACCGCCTGGGTTTTCCTCGTCGTTCGGCCTCATCATCGACGCCATCACGGTGTTGATCTTGATCGGGGCGACCCTGCAGCGCACCAGCGCTGACCTACCGGCGGCCGGGATTGCGGCGCTGGTGGGCGTCTCGCCGATGGTGCTGTTGTTTCTGTCGGGGGTTAAATACAGCCCGGGGCTGGTCTGGGGGACGTCCGGGGCTGCGACCGTCATCTTGCTTTTTGCGACGTCGACACCCGTCGCCAGCGACTTCGCTCCACTGCTGCTGGTGATGATGGTGGGTTGCGTTACGGCCCTGGCCCGGATGGCGTGGGCGTCGCTCGCGTTCGGCTCGGCCGTGGGGCTGTTGGTGGCGGCTTCGACAGCTCACCGGCTCGACGCGCTCGCGCTGTACCTGAGCTTCGTCGCCATCGGTTGGCTGGTCGGGTACCTGATGCGCACCCAGGCAGAGTTGCTGGTCAAGCAGCAGGAGATGCAGGCAGATCTGGCCGCGCACGCCGCCGCCGACGAGCGGCGCCGGATCGCCCGCGAGGTGCACGACGTCATCGCGCATTCGCTGTCCGTCACGATGCTGCACCTAACCGGTGCGCGCCGCGCGTTGCAGCAGGACGCCGATATCGACGATGCGGTCGACGCGTTGACCGATGCTGAGCGGCTGGGCCGTCAAGCGATGACCGATATCCGGCGCACGGTCGGGCTTCTCGACTCGGGTCCGACTGGCGGTTCTTCGCCGAAGATCTCGCCGGAACCGGGTATTGCCGATATCCCCGACCTGATCGACGACTTCGTCCAGGCCGGGCTCACCGCTAGCTTGCGAATGCAAGGCCCAACGGGGTGGGTTTCCGCCGCGGTGGGGTTGGCGCTTTACCGGATCACCCAGGAATCACTTGCCAACGTCGCAAAACATGCTCCGGCGTCGAAAGTGTCTGTGCACCTGATGATTTCGCCATCCGCGGCTTTGCTGTCGATCGTCAACGGGGTGCCCGTTGGCGTGTGCGTCGCCGCGGCGTCGCCGGCCGGCCGCGGCCTATCGGGGATGCGTCAGCGGGTCGAACTGCTTGGCGGGACGATCGACGCCGGTCCTTGCCGCGCCGGGTGGTCGGTGCGCGCCGAGATTCCGTTGACCGGCGACGAAGTGAGCCCACGGTCGCGGTGGTGTTCACGCTGAGATGGGCAGCCCAGAGATTTCCGTGTTACTGGTCGACGACCAGGACCTGGTCCGCTCGGGCCTGCGCCGGATACTGCGCCGCAAGGACGGCTTCGTCATCGTCGCCGAATGTTGCGACGGCGACGAGGTTTGCGATGCGGTCGCCGAGCACCACCCCGATGTGGTGGTGATGGATCTGCGAATGAAGCGGGTCGACGGGATTGAAGCCACGCGCAGACTCGCTGCCGCGGGTTCACCGCCGGTATTGGCGCTGACCACCTTCAATGACGACGTGCTGCTGTCCGGGGCGCTGCGTGCGGGTGCCTCAGGATTCGTGCTCAAGGACTCATCGGCCGAGGAGCTGATCCGGGCGGTGCGCGCGGTCGCCCACGGCGACAGCTACCTCGATCCGGTGGTTACCTCGCGTGTGCTGAGCACCTACCGCCGGGTCGCCGGTGAACATCGCTCCGACACCGTTGCCGAGCTGACCGCACGTGAGTGCGACGTGCTCACGCTGATGGGGCAGGGCCGATCGAACACTGAAATCTCCGACGCGCTTTGCATTTCCGAGGTGACCGTTAAGAGCCACATCAGACGCATCTTCCTCAAGCTCGATTTGCGCGACCGCGCGGCGGCCATCGTGTACGCATACGACCACGGCATCGTCACACCGCAGTACGGCACCTGAGGCTGCTCATCGACATTGCCGCGGCGATCACACAACGCCGCCTGCCTCTCGGCCAGCCGGAGGTGAGGCAGATGACCGCCAGAGTGCCCGCGCGGCCACCAGGTCGGCGATCGTCGTCGAGCTTCGGTGATTGGATCGAACGCGTATGCAACCCCCGTGTGGCAGTGGTCTCCACATTGGCAAGCAGTTCGAGCTTCCTCATACGGACTTAAATCTGCAATTCGACATGGAACCGAGACTGAGCACAGCATCTCGACCGAGCAAATCCATAAATCAGTTAGGTTTGATACCGACGACTACATCCTTAGGCGCGCTGGCGTGCCGAACCGGCAGACCGGGGAGACTCTTCGAACGGCAGCGGACATTGCGGCTCCCCGGCACACGTCATCAGGTCGTCGCAACCGACCTCGACTGCGGAGCGCAGGGTGTCGCGAATAATGGTCAAATCGGTGATCTTCGCTTCGATTTCGGCCAGTTTCTGGCGCGCCCGCGCGTTCAGGCCGCCGGCCGGTCGGCGTCGGTGCCGGTGCTGGCCGACGTCGATGAGCTCACTGATCTCCTGAAGAGTGAACCCTAATCGTTGCGCGGCCTTGATTACTCGTAGCAGGGTCACCGTTTCGGCGGGATAGAGCCGATGTCCACCCGGACTGCGTTGTGGTTGGCTGAGCAAACCGCGCCGTTCGTAGTAACGAAGCGTCTGCCGACTGACCCCGGCCGCCTCGGCGACCTGCCCACTGCGCAGCCCTCCCATTACTCCAAGCCACTGCCCTTGCTGGTTGCCCGTCTGGCAAATGCGTCAAGCACGTCGGTATAGGCATCGGGCACTGTTACGCATAATTCGACCGAACCCGCCGCCGCGGTGAGGGCGAAGGTGAAAAACGAGCAGCATGACGCCTCGCGCACCATCAGCCCGACCGCGCGCGAGGCAGTGTCGGCGCTGGGTTCGAGAACCAAGGCTAGCTGTGTGGCTGATCGACGATCTGCGCTACGTACTGCTTCGGCGAAAAACCGATCGAACTCGGCTGCGCGCACCGGCCGTTCCACCGTGGGGAGGGCGCACGCCTGCGGTCCGCAGACTCCGCCTCGGTCAATCTCGGAATCACCCATGACTTCACGGTAAACCTGTACTTGGGTACCGGATGCAACTCACAACTCGTCATGGCTTCAAAGCACATGTTGGCCATGTGTATGGCGCCGGCTGGTTTCGCATTTCGGCGTGGACATGTGATTTATGTGGGGCGCAACTATCGCCCTTCCATGCTACTACCCACGGGACATGCTGTAGAACGAGTCCAGCATCTCCTTGTTCTGGTCGGCGACCACGTTGCGCGTCACCTTCAGCGACGGCATGAGCTCACCGCGCTCGACGAGTTCGTCGCGGTGGGCAGTGCGCTTCTCGACCTGTGCCGCGTCCTCCGCGAAGACGATGCGCGATTCGGAGGCGCCGACGATGTAGGCGCGCGGATTGATGCATTACACGTTCTGGGTGCCCAACGGGTCACCCGAGTACCGCTACTGCCTGCACGAATCCATCGAAGAGTGCAAACCACGCGATGATGTTTCAAGAGATGGTGAATCGCATCGGGGTAAATGTTTCAGGCATGCCGCGATGGCTGCGATGGATATCGGCGGTGATCCCGCTATACGCTGGCCCGCTGCCGGGCACGTTCTTCTTTGGAGTCTTGGCGGGTGAGCTGCCGATTCACCACATGCAGAAGAACATGTTGCGGGAAAACCGGTCGCTGCATCCAATTATGGAAAAGGTAATTGGGATCCACGTCGCCGAGGAGGCCCGCCACATCTCCTTTGCCGACCAATTCCTCAGCAAGCGCGTCCCGCATATGGCGCGGCGGAGCCGCTTCGTGCTGTCGCTGTACGTGCCCATCGCCATGCGGGCGCTGTGCCAGGCGATCGTCGTACCGACGCGGGGCTTTTTCGAGCAATTCGACATCCCACGCTCGGTGCGTAAGGAGTTGTTCTTCGGCGCCCCCGACTCGCGTAAGTCGTTGTGTGACATGTATGGGACGTTCGGATGCTCTGCGACGATGTGGGGCTAATCAACCCCCTCGCGCGGTTGCTGTGGCGCGTCTGCAAAATCAACGGCCAACCATCGCGATATCGTGGCGAGCCACAGCGCACACACCTGCCGAGCCCGGCTACCACCGCCTAAATCCCTGGCGCACATCCTCGCCGACTGGTGCACCACACCCCAAGACTCCTCGTTGTTGTCGTTGTGTGACGGCGTTACATCCCCAAATCCACCGATGATGACATCCTCGATAAGGGACCTGAACATCACCGACGCTGCCGTTAAATCACGGCTGCATAATGACCCATACGCGCTACGGCTCATATCGCGCGGGATACTCTAGCCCGGTTGATGTACAGCTATTGACCATCCGAGATGGAGCTAGTGGCCCGCTTGCCGGGTGCATCCCTTCTCGACCAGGTGCAATCGATCACCGCGGTAATGGCCGCCGCCGTTTCCTGTTGTCCGGTTTCTCGGCGGCGGCGAGCGCTTGGATGCCCGCCGCAATCTGCGATTCGGTCAGGTTGGCGTAGCCCAGTATAAGCTCGGGTGGGGCACAGGAGGATTCGTCGTAGCACGGTGCGAGCGGCTCGACCTTCACCCGCATCTTCGCGGCGTTCTCAACCAAGTGATCAACGTCGTATCCGGGCGGGAACCGCACCGTCAGTTGCACTCCCGCCGCCGCACCCAGCACCTCGGCATGCGGCAGGTACTGCTGCAGAGCGCTCAACAACGCGTTGCGGCGACGAAGATAGCGCCGCCGCATCTGGCGCAGGTGCCGATCGTAATCACCCGATGTCAACAGCTGAGCCAATGCCAGCTGGTCCATCACCGAGTTGCCCATGTCGGCTAGGCCCTTAAGTTCGGTGACAGGCTCAACAAGACTGTGCGGCAGCACCATCCAGCCCATCCGCAACCCCGGCGCCAGCGTTTTGCTGACCGATCCCAGGTACACGGCTCGATTTGGCATGATGCCCTGCAGAGCGCCGACGGGCGCGCGGTCGTAGCGGTATTCGGCATCGTAATCATCTTCGATGACAATGTTTCCGCCTCGAGCCCATTCCGCCAGCTCCGCACGTCGCTCCGCGGTCAGAACCACGCCGGTCGCCGACTGATGAGCCGGTGTGGTCAGCACTGCTTTGGCCCGGCTGTCTACAAGGGCCGCGACATCCAGACCGCCGTCGTCGACCGGGACCGCAATCGGCTGTGCCCTGTTGTGCCGCAGCACATTACGGTGCAGGAAAAATGCTGGATCTTCGATTGCGATCGGCAACCGGCCGATCTGCCGCAGCGCCCGTGTGATCAGACCAATACCCTGGGTGACGCCCGAGCACAACACCATACGATCAGGATCGGCAACCACCGCGCGGGTGCGGCGCAGATAGCTCGATAAGGCCTCGCGCGTTGCGAACAGCCCCTGAACGTCATAACCCAACCAATCCGACGGCGCCACCGCCAACCGTTGGCGCAGCGCCCGCATCCACAGGGTCCGCGGAAAGCTGCCTAAATCCGGGACACCTGCGCGGAAGTCGATGTCGTATCCTGGCGCGTTACCGGGATCCGCCGCCGGCAATTCCGCCGCCGCATCGACCCGCGCGACCCGCGTACCCGATCCGCTCCGGCTGACCAGAAACCCCTCGGCGATCAACTGGTCATATACATCGACCACCAGGCGCCGCGACAGGCCCAGATCCGCCGCGAGCACCCGGGTCGACGGCATCCGCGCGTGCGGCGACAACCGCCCGCTGCGAATCGCGGCGCGCAGCTCATCGGCGAGTTGCCGGTGCAGCGGTTCGGGCCGCTCACGATCCAGCGTGAGCAGTAGCTCCGGACCAGAAGTGGTACCCGCTTCCATCATCAGGTTGGACCCTATCTGTAACCCACTTGCCCGATAGCATAAAGCCATGAGCGGGCTGCGGCGGCAACGCCGCGAAGGAAAGGTGTGACATGAGCAATCCCGAACGCCCGCACGCTCACCGATGCGCGGTGGTTACCCGTGAGCCGCTAATCGGTGGCGCCCGGTATGACTACACGGACGCCTTCGAGATTCAACTCGACCAGGCCGATGGGCGTTCGCCAGCGCAGCTGTTTGGTGCCGCTTTCGAACGCGCCCGGTGGGTGCGCTGGATGGTGCCGATCGTGCATCGACATCTGCTGAGATTTCGACTCAGAACCTCCTCGCAGCCCGACCGTATCCTCGGTTGGCGAATCGTCTCCTCGGGGGCCGACCTGATCCATTTGGAGGCTGATGGACCGCTCATGCGCGGCGTCATCATGGTGCGCAGGGCTGGCCCAAGTCGGGTGGTATTGACCACGTTCGTCTACTATCGCCGCCGCGCCCTGGCCCGTATCGTCTGGGCCGTCGTTGGCCCGTTGCACCGCCGAGTTGCGCCGTACCTGCTGGAGCGAGGTGCCGCCACAACCGCACCGGGACTGGCTACGTCCCGTAGGCGTTGATACTGCTCACCGCCGATCAATGGCCGCCGCCATACGCCTCGCGCGCTTCGTCGCCAGGTTGGCTGTGCCGCGGTGAGCCGATCGCACCTAGAAGCGATCGGTGGCTCCGGAACAAAACTGGTACCTGATTCCATCACTGAATTGGACCCTATCCGTGACCCAGTTCGCCGATAGCATCATCCTATGATCGCGACGCCAAGGACGCCCCGGGCAGGGTTCGTCGACGTTGTCTTGATTACCTTCGGCGCCTACTCGGTGCTACTGGGCCTTTTCATGATGGTGGCGCCGGGGGCTTTCTTTTCCACGCTCGGCGCGTTCGGAACCCGCAACGATCACTACATCTTCGATAACGCGTCATTCGAGTTGCCGCTGGGTCTGCTGCTGTTGGCCGCGCTGCGGCGGCCAAGCTGGCGAGTGCCGGCGTTGGTGTTCGCAGTGACGCATTGGGCATTGCATGCGCTAAGCCACCTGTTTGATACCGGTCACGCCGATGGCCGGATCGTCGGTTTGCTCGAATTCGCCGGCCTGGCGCTTGGCACGTTGCTGCTGGGCGCGGGGGCGTGGTCCAGCACGAAAGAGCGGGAGGAAGATCATGCGGTTATTCATCGCAGCCGCAGCGATGCTGGTGATAGGCCTGCAGTTGCTCAGCCACAACCTCAGACACCTCGCCGACGTGAGTGACAGCTATCCGCGCTGGCTAGCTGTTACCACCGTCGCGCTCGACGCCGGCTTGCTGCTGTTCGTATTGCTCTGGTTCCTCGCCCCTGTGGGGCGGCGATGAAAATCTTCGTGGCGGGAGCCACTGGGGCGATCGGCCAGCCGCTGGTGCACCAGCTGCTGGCGGCCGGCCATCAGGTGACCGGCATGACGCGCACCCCCCAGAAGGCGGCCTGGCTTCGGGAAGTCGGCGCCGACGCCGTGATCTGCGACGCGCTCAACGTGCCCGCGATTCACGCCGCGGTGCACGCGGCCGAGCCCGAGGTGGTCATCGACGAACTGACTGATCTGCCGCAGAAGGTGAACCCGTTTCGGTTCGGCCGCTTTTACGCCCGACAGAACCCGCTGAAACGCGTGGCGCCCAAGGCTCTTCTGGAGACGGCGCTCGAGGTGGGCGCGCGCTGTCACATCATGCAAAGCGTCGCCTTTTGCTACGACCCCAACGCAGGACAGGACCTCCATGTCGAGCACGATCCGCTGTGGCGCGATCCGCCCAAGCCGTGGGACGAAGCGATTCCCCCGTTTGTAGAGGCGGAACGCCGAATACTGGAGACGGAAATGCTGAGCGGAATCGTGCTGCGATACGGCTTTTTCTATGGGCCCGGAACGCATTTGGGGCGCGGTGGCAGCCAGGCCGCCGATGTTCGTCGACGGCGATATCCGATCGTTGGCGCCGGCGGCGGTGTCTACTCGTTCATCCATGTTGCCGACGCCGCCCGCGCAACCGTGCTGGCCGCCGAAGCCGGGACGGCCGGTGCCTACAACGTGGTCGATGACACCCCCCTGCCCGTGCGTGAGTGGCTGCCCAACTACGCTGCGGCGCTCGGCGCCAAGCAGCCGCGGCGAATCCCGACCTGGCTGGCGCGGACCTCGACCGGAGCGATCCCGACGCACTTTTCCACCACCCTGCGCGGCGCTTCCAACGCCAAGGTCCGCGCCGAGTTGCGTTGGCACCCTGAATATCCCGATCCTCGCGAGGGCTTTCGGCGTGATCTTAATGATGACGATGGGCACCCCGACTTGTCGTCGCACGACCGAATGCGAAGGCGCTCAGGGCCATGACACCGAGTGTTGCTGACCGCGCCGGCGCGTTCATCGTCGTGGGGTGCTCGAATCAGGCAGTGAAAGGGCTCATGGAGTATTCGCACTAACCAAGGAAGGTCATTGAAAATGGATCCGTTGCGAGCCGCAATTGAGGGTCGTGATTTCGATCGGCTTCGCGGCGTGCTGGCCGATGACGTCGTGTTGCACATCCCATCGCGCACGCGCCGTATCACGGCCGCGATACGGTCACGATGATCGTCGGCGCCGCGTCAAAAGTGTTCGAGAGCTTCGGCTGTCACCGCGAAATCGGCACCGACCGAGCCGCCGACGCCGCGCTTGTGTTCAGCGCCAACATCGGCGAGCTGCAAATCCGGGGTTGTGATTTACCGCATACCCGTCAGGACGGTCTCATCGACGACGTCACCGTGATGCAGCGCCCCTTGAGTACCGTCACCGTGTTCGCCGAGAAGACGGAGCGATGCCACGACGCGAGCTTAACGCCCAGATGTTGATGAGATGTTAATGAAAAAGAAAACCGGCCAGGACGTTGATGCCCTGACCAGCACGTTCTTTGTGGAGCTGCCGGGAATCGAACCCGGGTCCTACGGCATTCCCTCAAGGCTTCTCCGTGCGCAGTTCGCTATGCCTCTACTCGGATCTCCCGGTCACACGAACTAGCCGAGATGACGATCCCAGTCGCTGTGAGTGTCCCGATTAGTCCCGCGACCGAACTAATCGGTTGATCCCTCTAGCTGATGCCAGGGTCCGGGCCGAGGGCTTTCCCGGTCTGACAGACTAGCTGTCGCTTAGGCAGCGAGAGCGTAGTCGCGCTGATGTGAATCGGCGCTTATATGGTTGCAACGACGCTTACGGTGGTCTCTTGCCTGCACCGGCACGCTTCCCTTGATTCGATGCGCGAAGTCGAAACCGTTCAGCCCCTCGCATCCCCGCCGACTTTCGGCAGGACTGTCAATAATACGCCGGAATCAACAGGCGGCCACCAGGATTTCTTCCAGCCTCGGGGACACGGTCGGATCACAAACCGTTGACCCAAATGTTAAGTGCCCCCGGCCACAAAGACCGGGGGCACTCGACGGCGGAGTCCGATTACTAGTTGATCCCGACAACTTCCTGCGCAATGGCGGCGACGCGCGTCTGCGCCGCAGAAACAATACGTTGCCGATTCTTGTGCGCCTCTTCGTAAGCGATGATCACGCGAACGTCGTCGGCAACGGTCAATTTCTTGATCGCTGCCACCGAGTCGTTGATGTTCAGGCCGTCGTAGTTGCGGATCGGCAGCTCCTTGGCGTCCAGCACGCCGACCGCGGCACGACCCGAGTGCAACGCATCGGCGGCGCCTTCTGCGCCTTCGGAGCGAGTGACCCGCTCGGCGGCCTTCAACGCAGCGTTCTGCGAGGCGGACATCGCCTTTGCGGCGATTTCACCGGCATTGCCGCCGCGCTTAACCAGGTCGTTGAGCGCCGGACCGGTGGAGCGCAACGTATCGACGGCGCGGTCCAGTCCGCGGGCCGACCACGATACCGGCAGGTTGACGAGCTTGACCGCGGTGCCGGCAGCCGCCTGCAGCGGTGTGCGGCGAAGCGCGGCCGGGCCGCCGAGCGCATCTTCGGCCAACACTGTGGTCAGCCAGTCCACCGTCGCGGAATGGGCGGTGATCAGGCGCTCTGCCAGGTTCTCGATGTCCTGACGCTTCGCGGCGACCGCCAGAGCCTTGGTATAGCGGGCACGGTCCAAAAGCTGGTCCTCCAACGCAAGGTCACCCAGCAACGCCTCTTCAAAAGGTTCCGCCTGCTCGGTCAGTGCCTTGACAGCTGCGGCGGCACGACCCAGGAACGGGCCGATCACGTCGGGATACCCGCCAAGCTTCCTTATTGAGGCCTCGATGGCGTCGGCCCGTTTGCGGCCGTTCGCGGCGTTCTGTGACAGCTCGCGGCGCACGGCCTCGGTGCGGGCCTGCGCGACTCGGGTTTCGGCGATCTGGACCTCGGTATTGGTCAGATCCAGCAGCGTGCGCAGTTGAGCTAACAACCTGGTTGTATCCGGTGCGGTCATGAAGAATTTGCCTCCTGGCGTTTGACTATCGCTTCGGCGCAAAGCCGAGTAGCGCCTGTACAAACCGGCTACCCAATGGCCGCCCAGCCATGCGTATACCGACGCACTGTGACGAATGTCGCTTTAATAAAGCAGGTTTGGCTCGGGCCATCTGCCTCGTCGGTCAGATGACGAAGTTCAGATGCTCGACGATGTGCGCGGCGAGGTTTTCGTCGCCGCCGAGCTCGACGTCCTGCGTCCGCGCCGGGCACAGCGGACGCCCACCCGCCAGCCGGGTGAATTGCAGCGCGTCGAGCCTAATCGTCGCGGTTGGGTCCTGGCCGCCGAAGCCGTCAACCACCTGAGCCCGGCCGTCGACAGCTACGTTGATGCTGCGCGCGAGCGGACCGGTCAGATCGAACGCGACACGTGAGCCGTCGGGTGCCTTGGCGAGCTTGCCGACAACGAAACCCATGGTGGCCGCGATCTCGTCGAGGGATAGCTGAGACGCGGGTCCGTTGAGCTCGGCGTCCGATGACGGCTTCTGCAACGCCACGCGGATGTCTTGCTCGTGCATCCAACAGTCGAAAACCCGTATCCGCATGAATCGTCCGTAGCTGTCCGGGCCTACTGGGGTCGGCGTCACAGCGTTCCACTCATCGGCGGACATGTGGGTCAGGCGTTTGCGGCGATCGGCAGTCACCGCGCGGAACCGCTGGTGGACCTCGGCGGCCGATTCTCGGCTCAGATGACGTACCCAGCACTCGTTGGCCACCCCCACGTCGTTGCGCACGTGACCTAACGTCGTGACGTCGATGTCGGCGTCCGGTGTGTTGATCCCGTGCAGCACCGACTCGGTGCCGATGATGTGAGCGACGACGTCGTGCACACACCAACCGGGCAGCGGCGTCGGCGTCTGCCACTGCCGCTCGGAGAGTCCGGTCAGCAACCGATCCAGGCTGTCCCAGGTGGCAAACAGACCCGACAAGACGTCGGGTTTGTCGAGTTCGGTGACCGGGCGCGCGGGGCTGCTCATGCCGCCTGATGGTAGACCGCCGTCAGGCGGCGGCGATCATACTTACCGACACCGCCGCCAGGGTCATGCCAAGCGCCTGCCAGCGCGTCACTCGCTCGCGCAGCACAATGACGGCCAGGATGACGGTGGTCGCCGGGTAGAGCGATATCAAGATGCTGGCCAACGACAGCAACCACTCCTGGATCGCCAGCAGCATCGTGACGTTGGCGCAGGTATCCAACAGCGCCGCGGCGACCGCCAGCCGCAGCGGCGTCCTCGACGGAAGCTGCAGATTATTGCTCATCCCCGCCACGGTGAATACCAGCACGGTGGCCGCCGCCCGCGCGAAGAACAGCGGCCAGAGCCGGCACTCCACCGGAGCCTGGTGCAGCAGCACAAAGTCGAGCCCGAACGCCACCCCGCAGCCCACCGTCAGCCAGGCCACTTTGCTGGTGAAGCGGTGGGTGCGGACATCCAGATCGGCCGGCGACTCCCGGCTCACCAGGATCACCGCGAACATCGCCAGCACCACGCCCACCGACGCGATCCCCCCGGGCCGCTCGCCGAGCGCCAACCCGACGGCCACCGGTACGGCAGCGTTCAGCACCGCCGCCAGCGGTGAGACCACCGAGATCGGCCCGGCGCTGACCGCGGCGTAGAACCAGTAAACGCCGACCGCCTGGCTGATCCCGTACAGCGAGCCCCACAGCAGAGCACCTGGGTGCACCGGGCCGCCGGCCGCGGCGGCCACCACGCCCAACAACACCGTCGCGATCGGGTAGGTCACCAGCATGACCCGGAGCGCAGCCGCCCGCCGGGAGGCGACACCCCCGACGAAGTCACTGACGCCGTAGCTGATCGCGGACAGCTGGGCGTAGGCCGCGCCGATCAATCCATGCCCTTGATTCGCCTACCCAATGCCCGCACCACTTCGCGCTGCGCATCGCGGCGTGCCATGTCCTGACGTTTGTCGTGCGCGCGTTTACCGCGCGCTAATGCCAGTTCCACCTTGACTTTTCCTTCGCTGAAGTACAGCGCCAACGGCACCAGCGCGAGGTTACCATCACGTATCTTGCCGATGAGCACGTCGATTTGGCGCCTGTGGAGCAACAGCTTTCGCGTCCGCCGCGGATCATGATTGGTCCAACTGCCGTGGTGATACTCCGGAATGTGCAGGTTACGCAACCAAACTTCGCCGTCGTCGACGGTTGCGTATGCGTCTGCTAACGACGCCTTGCCCTCTCTGAGGCTTTTTACTTCAGTGCCGAGCAAAACCGCCCCGGCCTCAAACGTCTCCAAGATCGAGTAGTTATGTCGCGCCTTGCGGTTGGTGGCCAGGACCTGTCTTGCCGACCCTGATTTACCGGGCCCCTTTTTGGCCACAACTAACGCCGCACGTAGAGGCGCAACGTGAAGTATGCGGTAGCCCCGGCCATCGCGACGCCTACCAACAGCAGCATCGGCGAGATATAGAGGATGTCGGCATAGTCGACCGGGGCTATCAGGTGCGCTTGATAGAACTGCCTCAGCGCGTTTTCCAGGAACAGCGCGCGCACCACGATCAGACCGACGACGGCGATGATGACACCGGCGGTGGCCGCCACCATGGCCTCGACCAGGAAGGGCAGCTGGGTATACCAGCGGGTCGCGCCGACCAGCCGCATGATGCCGACCTCGGTGCGACGGGTGTACGCCGCGACTTGGACCATGTTGGCGATCAACAAGATCGCGCCGATAGCCTGAACCAAGGCGACAGCGAAAGCGGCGTTGGAAAGTCCGTTGAGCACAGCGAACAGCCGGTCGATCAGATCCTTCTGATTGAGCACATGGTCGACGCCAGGTTGCCCCAGCATGACCCGGTCGAAATCGGCGTGCTGCTCGGGATTCGCCAGCTTGACGATGAATGACGCCGGGAACGCATCCTTGCTCGCCAAGTCCTTGAACTGTGGCATCTTGCGGATCGCGTCGTCGTAGGCTTGCTGGCGGTCGAGGAAGCGCACCGAGGTGACCTGGCTACCCAGCGACTCGATTTTCTCCCGCACCGCCTTGCAAGGCGGGCTGCCGCAGGTCGGGTCGTTGGCCGAAATGTCGTTGTCGAGGAAGACCTGCGTCTCGACCCGATTGAGGTAGATGTTGCGGGAGTGGTCGGCTAACCGGACCACCAACAAGCCGCCGCCGAAGAGGCCGATCGAAATCGCGGTGGTCAGGATCATCGCGACGGTCATCGTGATATTGCGACGAAGACCCGTCAAGACCTCGTTGAACAGGAAGCTGAAGCGCACTTAGCGGTCCATCCCGTAGACGCCGCGCTGCTCGTCTCGCACCAGCCTGCCCAGCGACAGCTCGACCACGCGCTGCCGCATCGAATCGACGATGTGGTAGTCGTGGGTGGCCATCAGCACAGTGGTTCCGGTGCGGTTGATCCGCTCCAGCAGATCCATGATGTCGTTACTGGTCTCCGGGTCGAGGTTGCCGGTGGGCTCGTCGGCCAGCAGCACCAGCGGCCGGTTCACGAAGGCCCGGGCGATGGCTACTCGCTGCTGCTCGCCGCCGGACAGCTCGTGCGGAAGTCGGGCGGCCTTGCCGGACAGCCCGACCATCTCCAGCACGTCAGGCACCACCCGGTTGATCACGTCGGGCCGTTTGCCGATGACCTCCAGCGCGAATGCGACGTTCTCGAACACCGTCTTCTGCTGTAGCAGCCGAAAATCCTGAAAGACGCAGCCGAGTACCTGCCGGAGTTTGGGGATGTGGCGTCCGGGCAGCGTGTTGACGTGAAACTTGGAGACCCGGACATCGCCCTTGGTTGGGGTCTCGGCGCCCAACAGCAGTCGCATGAAGGTCGACTTACCCGAGCCAGACGGGCCGATCAGGAAGACGAATTCACCCTTGTCGATCTTGACGTCGACGTTGTCCAGCGCTGGACGTGCCGACGATTTGTACTGCTTGGTGACATGGTCGAGGGTGATCATCACGACTGGCCAGTGTAACGGTGAGTTTTGCTCAACTGTCAGGGCAGCGGCAGCGGATTCGGGGCCGCCGGTGCCGGACCGGGCGGTGCGGTCGTAGTCGCCGGCGCACCGAACGGCGGCGGCAGCGTCGGCAACGGCGGCAGCGTCGGCAACGGCGGCAGCAGCGGCGGCGGTGTGGTGGTTGTCATCGGTGTCGGAGTCGGCGTGGGCGTTGGCGTCCGCGTCGGCGTCGGAGTGGTTGGCGGTAGCTGCACGCGGGTGCGCGGCACCCAGGTGTAGTTCGGGTCGGGCACGAAGCCGGGCGGCACCACCTGGGTAGCCGGGACCTGTGTCGTGGGCGTCGACGATCGGGTGGACTCGCCGTGGTCGTTGTAGACCCACCACAGCGCAACAAACGCGATCAAGAGCACCAGCGTCGAGGTCCGCATCCGCCCGCCGAACACGTAGCCTGGCCAGCCGTGTTCCACGCCGTCGGCTCTTCTCAGCCGGCGCAGCAGGAAATTCTTCAACGACTCGACCCCTGCGATTCGTCCTCGGCGCCGCTGGACGTCGCGGGGTGCACAATGGCCCCTACTGTCGCGGGTGTCTCACTCGGAGTGTTGACACCGGCGCGGGCCAGGGCGCGGACCACCAGCGACCGCAGTCGCCGGCCGGCCTCGAATTGCTTACCGGGCTGCGTGCGCGCGACGAGTCGCAGGGTGACGGCGTCGACTCCGATGCTTTCCACTCCCATCACGGTGGGCTCTTCCCGCAGCAACTCCCCCAGCAATTTGTCGTCGAGCGCATGCTCGCATTCCTTGTGCAGCAGGTCGTTGATCATGCCCAGGTCGGCGCCGGTCGGCACCGGGATATCGACGACGGCGCGCGCCCAATCTTTGGACAGGTTCACCGATTGGACGATCTGCCCGTTGGGGATGGTCAACAACTCGCCAGTGTTCGAGCGCAGCCGAGTTACTCGTAGCGTCACATTCTCGACGGTCCCGCTGGCTTCGGTCGTTGAGACGATCGTGAGGGTGACTAGATCGCCGAAACCGTATTGCTTCTCGAGGATGATGAAAAACCCGGACAGCAGGTCTTTCACCAACTGTTGAGCGCCGAAACCCAGCGCAGCCCCGACCACCGTCGCCGGCGCCACAAAACCGCGCACCGAGAAGTTGAGGATGTCGGCCAGTTGTACGGCGACCACGATGGCGATCAGCACCACCGACACCCACGAGATCAGCGACGCAACGGTCTGGCGATGCTTGGTTGCTTCCGAACGCACCAGCGCGTCGCTCTCAACGAAGACCTCGTCGAGCCGCTCGGTCACCTTTTGCCCAAGCCAGTTGACGCAGCGCGCCGCGAGTATCGCCCCAATCAGCAGCAGGATGATATGCAGACCGCTGGTCAGCAGCCAGTCGCGGACATCTCCGCGCCAGGGATCCCACCACGGTAGGGCGGTTGCTATCGAGAGAATGTGATTATCAGTCGTCATCTTTTGTGTTGCGCCACCGAATCCCTGCTTCCAGGAACCCATCGATGTCTCCGTCGAGAACAGCAGCCGGATTGCCCACCTCGTAGTCCGTACGCAGGTCTTTGACCATCTGGTACGGGTGAAGTACGTAGGACCGCATCTGGTTACCCCAGGAGCTGCCGCCGTCCCCCTTCAATGCGTCAAGTTCAGCACGTTCTTCTAAGCGCTTGCGTTCCAACAACTTTGCCTGAAGAACGCGCATCGCGGCCACTTTGTTCTGTAGCTGCGACTTCTCATTCTGACAGGTGACGACGATACCGGTTGGGATGTGGGTTAGTCGAACCGCCGAGTCGGTGGTGTTGACCGACTGACCGCCCGGACCGCTGGAGCGGTACACGTCGACGCGCACGTCGCCCTCGGGAATGTCGATGTGGTCAGTGGTTTCCACCACCGGCAGCACCTCGACTTCGGCGAACGAAGTCTGCCGTCGACTCTGGTTGTCGAACGGGCTGATTCGCACCAGTCGGTGGGTGCCCTGTTCGACCGAGAGGGTGCCGTAGGCGAACGGCGCACGCACGGTGAAGGTCGCGCTTTTGATGCCCGCCTCTTCGGCATAAGACGTGTCGAACACTTCGACGGGATACTTGTGGGCCTCGGCCCACCGGATGTACATCCGCATCAGCATCTCGGCCCAGTCGGCGGCATCCACGCCGCCCGCACCGGAGCGGATGGTGACCAACGCCTCCCGCTCGTCGTATTCGCCGGACAGCAGGGTCCGGACCTCCATGGCCTCGATATCGGCGTGCAGAGTCCTGAGCTCCGCGTCCGCCTCGGCCCTGGCGTCGTCGGCGTTCTCCTCGTCCGCCAGCTCGTAGAGCACCGGCAGATCGTCGAGGCGTTGGCGAAGCTCTTCGACACGGCGCAACTCGCCCTGAGTGTGGGAAAGCTCACTGGTCACCCGCTGCGCGCGGGCCTGGTCATCCCACAAGTTGGGATCGGACGCCTCATGTTCGAGTTTGTCGATACGGCTGCGCAGGCCGTCGACGTCGAGCACCCGCTCCACCGTGGTCAGGGTGGAGTCGAGGGCGGCGATGTCGGCCTGGCGGTCGGGGTCCACAGCTGATCACGTTACCGGCGAGGCCCGCTTTGCCGACATCGCAGGTTGAACGCGCGACTGGCAGCGGCTAAGCGGGGCGGACGTTTAGCATCGGGGATTATGCGTCCGTACCATGTCGCAATCGTCGGCTCTGGTCCATCCGGATTCTTCGCGGCAGCGTCGCTGCTCAAGGCCGCCGATGCGGCTGAGGACATCGACGCGCGCGTCGACATACTGGAGATGCTGCCGACACCCTGGGGTCTGGTGCGCTCCGGCGTTGCCCCTGACCATCCCAAGATCAAGTCGATCAGCAAGCAGTTCGAGAAGACCGCCGAAGACCCGCGCTTCCGCTTCTTCGGCAACGTCGTAGTCGGCGAGCACATCGAAGCCGCAGAACTCGCCGAACGGTACGACGCGGTGATCTACGCGATCGGCACTCAGTCGGATCGGTCATTGAACATTCCCGGCGAAGAACTGCAGGGCAGCGTCGCCGCCGTCGACTTCGTCGGCTGGTACAACGCCCACCCACACTTTGAGGAGACGACGCCTGACCTGTCGGGTGCCCGAGCCGTGGTCGTCGGCAACGGCAATGTCGCACTCGACGTCGCACGCATTCTCGTCACCGATCCTGATGTGCTGGCAGAAACCGACATTGCCGACCATGCTCTGGAATCGCTGCGTCCCTGCGGCGTGGAGGAAGTGGTGATCATCGGTCGTCGTGGCCCGCTGCAATCCGCGTTCACCACGCTCGAACTGCGTGAACTGGCAGACCTCGAAGGCGTCGACGTGATCGTTGATCCCGCCCAGCTGGAAGGCATCACCGACGAGGACCTCGAGGCGGCGGACAAAACGACTAGGCAGAACATCAAGGTTTTGCGCGGCTATGCCGATCGCGAGCCGCGGCCGGGACATCGACGGATGGTGTTCCGATTCCTGACCAGCCCAATCGAGATCAAGGGCGGGGAAAGAGTGGAAAGCATCGTGCTCGGCCGCAACGAGCTGGTCAGCGACGAGAACGGACGGGTATCGGCCAAGGACACCGGCGACCGCGAGGAGCTGCCGGTTCAGCTGGTCGTGCGATCGGTCGGGTATCGCGGTGTGCCCACTCCGGGGCTACCGTTCGACGACAAGAGCGCAACGATTCCGCACGCCGGCGGCCGGGTGGAGGGCCGTCGCAACGAGTATGTCGTCGGCTGGATCAAGCGCGGACCAAGCGGCGTGATCGGTACCAACAAAAAGGATTCCCAGGAGACGGTCGACACGCTGATCGCGGATTTGACCGGTGCGACAGAGTTGGCGGATTTCCCCGACGACCACGCCGACAAACTCGCCGACTGGCTGGAATCCCGTCAGCCCAAGCTAGTCACCTCCGCGCACTGGAAGCTGATCGACGAACACGAGCGAACGGCCGGGCAACCGCACGGCCGGCCCCGCGTCAAGCTGCCCAGCCTGGCCAAACTGCTGCATATCAGCCACGGCTGAATCGGCGGAGCCTTTACTCGCCGAGCGGTGCGAAAGCCCAATTGTCGGGATTGCGCTGCGAGTACACCACCGGCATCAATTCGCCCATGGTCGGCCAGTTGTCGACATTGACGGCCATTCGCTGATAGACGGCGTGCTCGTTGACCGTCGGTCCGTCGATGACACCGCTGATCGTGACGTATTGCTCACCGGTGGCGTCGGGCCGGGGGCTGACACCAGTGACCAGCAGCGTGCCGTTCAGCGAATCCCCGCGGGGGCCGTGACGTATCAGCCGTGGAACCAAAAACATCGCCAGGATCCCGACCAGCAACAGCAGCATTCCGAATTCCCACACGACGCCATGGTAGGACTGCTGAGATGAACCAGGACGATCTCGCGGTGGCGTTGGCCCTGGCCAACCACGCCGACGCGGTGACGCTGGCCCGCTTCGGGGCGCTGGATCTTCAGGTCGACACCAAACCAGACCTCACGCCGGTGAGCGACGCCGATCGCGCAGTCGAAACCGCATTGCGTGAGGCGCTCGGCCAAGCCCGGCCCGACGACAGCATTCTTGGTGAAGAGTTCGGCGGGTCAACCTCTGTGGCCGGCCGGCAGTGGATCATCGACCCGATCGATGGCACCAAGAACTTCGTGCGGGGCGTACCGGTGTGGGCCAGTCTGATCGCGCTGCTCGACGACGGCGTCCCTCGGGTCGGCGTGATCAGCGCGCCCGCATTGCAGCGTCGCTGGTGGGCCGCCAGCGGTGTGGGCGCTTTCGCAACGGTCGGCGACTCAGCGGCCCGGCGGCTGTCGGTTTCCTCAGTAGCGCAACTGAATTCGGCCAGCTTGTCTTTCTCCAGCCTATCCGGATGGGCGCAGCTGGGCCTGCGTGACCGCTTTGTCGAGCTGACCGACGCGGTGTGGCGGGTGCGCGCTTACGGCGACTTCCTGTCTTACTGCCTGGTGGCCGAGGGGGCCGTCGACATCGCCGCCGAGCCGGCGGTGTCGGTGTGGGATTTGGCGCCGCTGGACATCCTGGTGCGCGAGGCAGGCGGGACGTTCACCAGCCTGGACGGCACCGCGGGCCCGCACGGCGGCAGCGCGGTGGCGACCAACGGCCTCCTTCACGATCACGTCTTGCACCATCTCTCGGCGGAGTAACCTGCGGTTCTGGAGTGCGTCATGGGTGATCCGTTCACTATCGCTACGAAGCATTGGCATCGTCTCGACGATGGCCGGCTTCAGTGCGACGTGTGTCCGCGGGCATGCAAGCTGCACGAGGGCCAGCGCGGCCTATGCTTCGTCCGCGCCCGGATCGACGACCAGATAGCACTCACCAGTTACGGGCGCTCTAGCGGCTTTTGCGTGGACCCCGTCGAGAAGAAGCCGCTGAACCACTTCTTGCCGGGTTCGGCCGTGCTGTCGTTCGGCACCGCAGGCTGCAACCTCGCCTGTAAGTTCTGCCAGAACTGGGACATTTCCAAGTCTCGCGAGATCGACACCCTCGCCAGCGAAGCCAGCCCCGAGGAAATCGCGTGCGCTGCCGACGAATTAGGTTGCCGCAGTGTGGCTTTCACGTACAACGACCCGACTATTTTCTGGGAGTATGCTGCCGACGTCGCCGATGCCTGTCACGACAGGGGGATCAAGGCGATCGCGGTGACGGCCGGCTACATGTGCCCCCAGCCCCGCACAGAGTTCTATCGGCACATCGACGCGGCCAACGTCGACCTGAAGGCGTTCACCGAAGACTTCTACCGCAAAGTCTGCGCCAGCCACCTGGACGACGTACTGGACACCCTGGTCTACCTACGCCACCAAACGGACGTGTGGCTGGAAATCACCACGCTACTGATTCCCGGACGCAACGACAGCGACACCGAAATCGCCGCAGAATGCGCGTGGATCCGCGACAACCTCGGCGCCGACGTGCCAGTGCACTTCACCGGATTCCACCCCGACTACAAAATGAGGGAAACGCCGCCGACCCCGCCGGCCACGCTCGTCCGCGCCCGAAAGATCGGCATCGGGGAAGGCTTGCGATACGTCTATACCGGAAACGTCCACGACACCGAGGGCGACAGCACGTTTTGTCCGCGCTGCGGGTCGGCCGTCATCATCCGGGACTGGTATGCGATGCGGCATTACGCGCTGACCGATGACGGCCGCTGCCAGGAGTGCGGCTGGCAGGTTGCCGGCGTCTACGACGGGCCGGCCGAGCAATGGGGCCGACGACGGTTTCCCATCCGCGACCTGTCGAAGTTGTGAAGTAGTTAACAGCCACCGCTACCTTACTCTGGAGTAAGATCGGGGTTACTGCACTGCCCCAACAACCGAGGCTGCTGACATGCCAAACACTGTCGCCCACACCAACGGCTCGAAACCGCGCCCGAAACGCTCTGGTCGCAAAAGCGCCGTCGGCGAGTACAAGCACAAGCGGACCGGTATCGACGTGGCGCTGGGCCTGCTGACACCGATCGTCGGCCAGGAATTCCTGGACAAATACAACCTGCGGGATCCGCTCAACCGGAGCCTGCGCTACGGCGTCAAGACGATTTTCTCCACGGCCGGGGCCACCAGCCGTCAGTTCAAGCGCGTCCAGGGTCTTCGCGGCGGACCGACCCGGCTGAAGACCAGCGGCAAGGACTTCTACGATCTCACTCCCGACGAAGACCAGAAACTCATCGTCGAGACCGTCGAGCAGTTCGCCGAGGAGATTTTGCGTCCGGCGGCGCACGACGCCGACGAAGCGACCACCTATCCCCCAGATCTGGTCGCCAAGGCCGCGGAATTGGGGATCACTGCGGTCAATGTGCCGGAGGATTTCGACGGCATCGCCGCGCAGCGATCCACGGTGACCAACGTGCTGGTCGCCGAGGCGCTGGCCTACGGCGACATGGGCTTGGCCCTGCCGATTTTGGCACCCGCCGGGGTCGCTGCCGCGCTCACCCACTGGGGCAGCGCCGATCAGCAGGCCACCTACCTCAAGGAATTCGCCGGTGAGAACGTGCCGCAGGCCTGTGTGGCCATCGCCGAGCCGCAGCCCTTGTTCGATCCCACCGCGCTGAAGACCACAGCGGTGCGCACACCCAGCGGCTACCGGCTCGACGGAGTCAAATCACTGGTCCCGGCAGCCGGCGACGCCGAGTTGTTCATCGTCGCAGCGCAACTCAACGGCAAGCCCGCACTGTTCATCGTCGAATCCTCCAGCACCGGCCTGACAGTCAAGGCCGAACCGAGCATGGGCCTGCGCGCCGCCGCTCTCGGCCGAGTCGAGCTCGATAACGTCTCGGTGCCGGTCGGCGCGCGGCTGGGCGAGGACCCAGACAGCCCAGCAAGTGCCACCGACTACTCCGAAGCCATCGCGCTGTCCCGGCTGGGCTGGGCGGCGCTGGCGGTGGGCACGTCCCACGCGGTGCTCGACTACGTCGTCCCCTACGTGAAGGAACGCGAAGCCTTCGGCGAGCCCGTCGCCCACCGGCAGTCGGTAGCGTTCATGTGCGCCAACATCGCCATCGAACTCGACGGGCTGCGGCTGATCACCTGGCGTGGCGCAGCCCGCGCCGAGCAAGGCCTCTCGTTCATCCGCGAAGCGGCGCTGGCCAAGCGTCTCGGCGCCGACAAGGGCATGCAGATCGGCCTGGACGGCGTGCAACTGCTCGGCGGCCACGGCTACACCAAAGAGCACCCCGTCGAACGCTGGTACCGCGACCTTCGGGCGATCGGAATAGCCGAGGGCATTGTAGTCATCTAGGTAGTTATCTAGTCGTCATCTACTTCGCAACGAAAGACGAATCATGGCAATCAATTTGGAACTCCCCCGCAAGTTGCACGCGGTGATCGACAAGGCGCACCAGGGTGCCGCGGAGATGATGCGGCCGATCGCGCGCAAATACGACATCCACGAACACGCCTATCCGGTCGAACTCGACACGCTGGCCGACCTGTTCGCCGGAGCTTCCGAATCCAATGCCCTGGGCATGGCCGGGGCCGAAGCGTTCCGCAGCACCGAAAGCAAGGAAGAAAATCGCAACGGCGCCAACATGGCAGCGGTGTTGCAGACGCTGGAGGCCAGCTGGGGCGACGCGGCGATGATGTTGTCGATTCCCTACCAGGGTTTGGGCAACGCGGCGATCTCCGGCGTGGCCACCGACGAACAGCTGCAGCGTCTGGGCCGGGTCTGGGCGGCCATGGCCATCACCGAACCGGGATTCGGGTCCGATTCCGCGGCGGTGTCCACCACCGCCAAGCTGGACGGCGACGAGTACGTGATCAATGGCGAGAAAATCTTCGTCACCGCGGGTTCGCGCGCTACGCACATCGTGGTGTGGGCGACGCTGGACAAGTCGAAGGGGCGCCCGGCAATCAAGTCATTCATCGTGCCGCGCGAACACCCCGGTGTGACCGTTGAGCGGCTGGAGGACAAGCTCGGGATCAAAGGCTCCGACACCGCCGTCATCCGGTTCGACAACGCCCGCATCCCCAAGGACAACCTGCTGGGCAATCCCGACATCCAACCCGGCAAAGGGTTCGCAGGGGTCATGGAGACCTTCGACAACACCCGTCCGGTCGTGGCGGCCATGGCCGTCGGGATCGCCCGCGCCACCCTCGAAGAACTGCGCAAGATTCTGACCGACGCCGGCGTAGAGATCTCCTACGACAAACCGTCGCACGCCCAAAGTGCCGCCGCCGCCGAATTTTTGCGGATGGAGGCCGACTGGGAGGCCGCATACCAGCTGACCCTGCGCGCGGCGTGGCAAGCCGACAACAACATCCCCAATTCCAAAGAAGCATCGATGGCCAAGGCCAAATCCGGTCGCGTCGGCAGCGATATCACCCTCAAAGCAGTCGAAATGACCGGCACCATCGGGTATTCCGAGGAAACTCTGCTGGAAAAGTGGGCCCGTGACTCCAAGATCATGGACATTTTCGAGGGCACCCAGCAGATTCAGCAGCTGGTGGTGGCCCGCCGGCTGCTCGGGCTGTCGTCGTCCGAACTGAAGTAGCGAGATCGAGCGCCGCGTATTCAGCTGTGAGGGTCTGGTGCAATCGGAAGACCGGGGCACAGCTGGATGTAGTCGATGCTCGGTGACACCCAGTCGTTCCATTGCCGGTGGCTCATGTTGGCAGTGAGCTTGTCGCACAACAGGTCTGGCCACACCGTTGGGGCCGGTGCCGGCCACAACAGCAAAGTCTGGTCGCCGCTGGCGGAGACCATGCGGGCCCCGTCGGGGCTAAATGCCACACTATTCACCTGCGCCTGGTGACCGGTAAGTGGTTCGCCGATGGGTTGGGCGGTGTCGACGTCCCACAACCGCACGGTGTTGTCCATGCTGCTGGAGGCGATACGGTGCCCGTCAGGGCTGAAAGCCACATCAAGCACCGCAGCGTTATGCCCGTCGAGCGGCTTGCCGATGGGTTGGCCGGTGTCGACGTTCCACAACCGCACCGTGTCGTCGTTGCCACCGGACACTATGCGCTGCCCGTCGGGGCTGAACGCGACCGCCCACACTACGTTGTTGCCGACGTCGAGCGGCTTGCCAATCAGCTGGCCGGTGTCGACATTCCACAATCGCACCGCTTTGTCATTGCCGGCGACGATGCGATGCCCGTCAGGGCTGAATGCCACACTCTGGACCCCGCCGTCCCCGCTGTTGAGTGGGGAGCCGATGGGTTGGCCGGTGTCCGCGTTCCACAGCCGTACCGTGTCGTCCCAACTACCGGAGACGATGCAATGCCCGTCGGGGCTGAACGCCACGCTTCTGACCACGAAAGTGTGGCCGGTGAGGGGCGGCCCGATGGGTTGGCCGGTGTCGGTGTCCCACAACCGAAGCGAGCCATCGGAATTGCCCGAGACGATGCGATGCCCGTCGGGACTGAACGCGACGCTATACACCTGAACGGCGGAGCCAGTAAGAGGCTGCCCGATGGGTTGGCCGGTGCCAGGGTCCCACAACCGAAGCGAGCCGTCGTCGCTGCCGGACACGATGCGGTGCCCGTCGGGGCTAAACGCCACGCCCAAAACCGCACCCGTGTGACCCCTCAGCGGCGCGACGGCGTCGGGGCCCCACACACGCAGCGTGTTGTCGTCGCTGCCGGAGTAAATGTGATGCCCATCGGGGCTGAACGCCACACTCCACACAAAGCTCGAATGGCCGGTCAGGGGTTGCCCGATGGGTTGACCGGTACCGGCGTCCCACACCCGCACCATGCGGTCGGCGCTGCCGGAGACGATGTGCTGACCATCGGGGCTAAATGCCGCGAAATACACCGCAGCGGTGTGCCCGGTTAGCGGTGCACCGATTGGTTGACCGGTACCGGCGTCCCACAATCGCAGAGTGCGGTCGAAGCTCGCGGAAAGGATGCGCTGACCGTCGGGACTAAAGGCCACACTGAACACCGAACCTTGGTGTCCGGCGAGCCCGGTGATCGGCCGGCCAGTGTCGGCATTCCACAAACCCACTATGTTGTCGTAACCGCCAGAGGCGATGCGATGCCCGTCGGGGCTAAACGCCACACCGTACACCGCGCTTTGGTGGCCAATCAGCGGTTGCCCGATGGGTTGGCCGGTATCGGCATCCCACAACCGCAGCGTCTTGTCTTGGCTGCCGGAGACGATGCGACGCCCGTCGGGACTAAACGCCACACCGTTCACCGCGTCAGTGTGGCCGGTAAATGGCGGCCCGACGGGTCGGCCGGTATCGGCATCCCACAATCGCAGCGTCTTGTCTTCGCCGCCGGAGACGACGCGATGCCCGTCGGGACTAAACGCCACGCTGACTACTGCGCCGGTGTGCCCGGTTATCGGCTGCCCGACGGGTTGGCCGGTGGCCGCGTCCCACAACCGCAGCGAACCGTCCTCGCCGCCGGACACGACGCGGTGCCCGTCAGGGCTGACCGCCACCGTGCGGACCGGAGCGGGTGTTTGGACGATCTTGGCCGTGTCCCGTCGCGCGATCACCCCGGTGAATTGGGCACCGGTGTTAGCAGTCGGCGAGACTCGAGGTGCCGCAAGGATCTGCTGAATTGCCCGCACATCACCTCCGCCCTCGGCTCCGGCAAGCATGGCCGGTCCCTGCGATGTCAACGTCAGGGCGATGGCGGCGTTTCGCTGCCGGAGGGCTTCCTGCCGCTGCCCGATGGCGATGACCGCTGCCACAACCGCGACGACGGTCAGCACCACCAGTCCGCCGATCGCCGCGGCGCGCAACCGGCGGAACCGCCGCTGCTCGCGCAGATCATCGCTGGCCAACTGGTCTTTGGGCTTGCCGTGAACCGGGGCGGCCAGCGCGGTGACCTTCTCCCGAAATACCGGCCCGCGGTAATCCCACGGCGCATCGGCGCTGACATCGATGTACAGCGGCTCGAACGGCAACACCCCCGGCGTGGTCAACGCCGGCGGCGCGGCATCCGAAACCCGCGGATCAAAACAGCCGTTGGCTTTGTCCCACTGCAGCGTTCCGGCGGCCTGCACCAGCATCAGGTAATCCAAGCCCCGGTGCTCAAGCCAATAGGCGATCTCCTGGTTAACCCAGTACGAGGCGGCCGCCCCCGGCGAGAGCGTCACGATGAAAAATCGGGAGCGATCCAGCGCGTCGGTGATGCGGCCCCATAGATCCGGGCTGGCCGTTAAATCGGTGTCGTCACGAAACACCCGCAACGCGCGCAACTGACCCAACCGCCGCCCAATACGGTGCAACCCCTTCTGGAGCCCCGACACCACCGGCCGATCCCGATGCGTATACGACAAAAATGCGTCGTACTCCAGCGGCTTTCCCTGGGCTGGCGCAGGGGATTTCATGGGCCGGGTCGCTTCTGACATCTTTCCCCCAACGCCGCATCGGGTTCCGAGTCCGCAGTGCTGCCCCCGTCGACTAGACCCGTCGACAAAACACCCGTACCCGGCTCAGCGTACTGTTTTTGGCGGCCGACCCACGGCGAAACTAGCAAACTAGTGCGCTCCTCCGCTGTCGGCTCAGGCATCCCTCACGACATTGCGTTGTGTGCCCAGATCGATTGCGCGGTCGTCGGTCGCGATGGCGGTGTCGACGACGTCACCGTTGTGCAGGTACTTCGGGTTTTTGGCTTGCCGGTTGAAGAACGCCTTCCATTTCACCGCCGGTGGTAGCAGCGCCCCGATGATCTCGACCGGCTTGGGCGGGGCACTCAGCGCGGTGCCGGCTGGGGTGCCGGTCAACACCAGATCGCCCGGGTCGAGGCGTTGGAATCGGGCCAGCGCCTGTAGTGCCCGCGCCGGCGGGTAGATCATGTCGCCGTCGACAATCATGTTCTGGCGGATCTCACCGTTGACCTTCAGGCGAAGACGCAGGTCGCCGAAGCGTTTGAGCTCGTCGGCGTCCAGCAGCGCCAGCACGGGACCCGCCGGGGTGAACGTCGGATACGACTTCGATTCGTAGAACTGGGTTTTCGGGAGCTGAACATCACGGGCAGAGACGTCGTTGGTGACCACCAGGCCGGCGACGTAATCCGCCCAACTCGCATCGGTAACCGCGCTGCCCACCGGCAGCTCGCGACCGATAACCAAACCGATTTCGACCTCGTAGTCGAGGAAGCGGACATGGGCTGGTTTGACGATGTCGTCCGACGGGCCCGCGATCGAGCCGGAAGCCTTGCGGAAGAAGGTCAGTGGGATCGTCTTGGGGTCCATCCCGGCGTCTTTGACATGTGATGCGAAGTTGGTCATCTGCGCCACCACTCGACACGGTGCGGTGACCGGGGACACCAGCTGCAAGGTATCAACCGGCACGGTGTCGGAGTTAGACGCGGCCGCCTCAATGGCCGCTCGATCGGCCAGCAGTTGGCCGGTAGTGGCCGCATCGGTGTCGACCTTGGCCGCACCGGACGCGGTGGCGACCCACCAGTCATCGGCGGTGCGTAGGACCGAGATGCTCATGAGCTGGCTACTTTCATCAGGCCGACCAAGCGGCGGAAGTCGAACTCGTTGTTCGCCCGAAGCGCACCGATCATCGAGCGCGCTTCGCGTGGCAGGGCTTTGGGATTGATGCCAAGGAAGTCCTTGCTGACCGGAGGTCCCCACTGGGCCAGTCCGGACGCAGTGAACGGCGCCCAACCCGGATCGAGCGTGCAGTCGAACATGTCACCGTCGCTGAAGTGCTCCACCAGAAACCCGTCAGGGTCGCGCCAGTAGTCGAAAATTTGACTGCCCTGAATGTGGCGACCGATGCCCCAGGATCGTTGATAGCCAAGCTCTTTCAAATGCTCACCGCCGGCAGCCAGCGCGTCCAGGTCGCAGACTTGATAGGCCGAGTGCACATAGCGGTTGGTTGGCCCCAGCGCCATGGCAAGGGTGTGATGGTCAGCAGGAGTCTGGCCGCGGTCGCAGCGGATGAAGCTCATCGCCGGTCCGCGATCGTGCTGGCCGGGAAAGTAGAGGAAGTCGCTGACAATCATCCCCAGGTGATCGAGGTACCAATTCAGCGCCTGGAGATACTTGGTCGTCTGCACCACTACGTGACCGAGTCGCTGCACCCTCGCGGGCTCCCGGCTCGGTCGCTGCGTGGCATTCACGCGGTGCAGGTCATGCCCGAAGTTGAAAGTGTGCAGCGACTGGGAGGCAAGCGCTTCGAGCTGGTGGTTATCGGCAACGACATGGACCGGAATGCCGGTTGGATCGATGAGGTCAACCGTGATGCCGCCAATGGTCTCGGGCAACGCCCGAATGGGTGCACCGCTGACCTTGGCCAGCCGCCGCACGTCAGCAGCGTCGGCCGCCTTGAACGCCGTGCCGACGAATCGCGAGGTCGGTCCGCGGCGGATCAGCACGCAGGGCCCGCCGGTGTCGGTGCCGCGCAGTTGCAGCTCGTCATCGGTGCGCCACACCGTGGTGAAGCCGAACGCATGCGCGAAGGCCTCGGCGCGAACGAGATTCGGCTTTTCGAACTCCAGCCAAGCCAGGTCTTCGACTTTGATCACCGGGTTTCGCGACCGCCCCGGGTGTACTTCTTTTCGGCTGCGCGTGAGTGTCATTAATCAGCGTTTTCCGATAGCAGCCGCAGCGCGGTGTCGTAGAGCGCTCGAGCGTGTAACTCGAACAGCTCGATGAGGTCTACGGCGTCGCCGCCGATCTCCTTGGCGATGAATAATCCGTCGGCGCCGGCGATCGCGTAGGTGACCAACTGGTGTATCTGAGCGCCGGTGAGCCCTGGTGTGAATCCTCCCAGAGCGTTGGTCAGTTCGTCGTAGGTTTGTGCTCGGGATTGGATGAACATGGCACGCGCGCGCGGCTCGACCGGGCGGCGTTCCAGCGCCAACATCAGCCCGAGACGGATGAAGTCCGGCGAGTCCAATAGTGCCTTGGCGATCTGCATCGCCACGGCGACCAGGCGGTCACGCGCGGTGCCCTCGACGGGGACTTGCCACGCCACCCGCCAGCCGGCGAAGCTGCGCTCGATCACCGCCGCGATCAGGTCGTCCTTGTCTTTGAAGTGCCAGTAGATCGAACTGGCCGGCAAACCACACTTCTTGCTCACCAGGGCGATACTGGCTCCCTCGTAGCCGCGCTCCGCGGCGACCTCGGTGGCGGCGTCAAGGATGCGTTCGCGCGACAGCTCGCCATCAGCACGCTTGCGCCGATTTGGCTGGTTTTTCGCTGCCATCTTTACTCTCTGTGCCCGGGGTCTTGACTCTGTAGTGATCGCTACATTACCGTAATGATCACTACAGAACAAGTCCCCTCGACGATGTGAGAATCGTGACCACTCCAGATCGCTATGACGTGGCAGTGATCGGCTACGGCCCCACTGGTGCCACCGCCGCCAACCTGTTGGGTCAACGTGGCCTAAACGTGCTTGTGGTTGAGCGTGATTCCGATGTTTACGGCCGCGCAAGGGCGATCTCCACCGACGAGGAAGTCATGCGCATCTGGCAGTCCGTTGGCTTGGCCGAGCGGCTGCAGCAGGACATGCTGCCCGATCGTCCGCTGAACTTCGTGGACGCCAGCGGTGTGCCGTTCATCGACCTGAGAATCACGCCGCGTGGGTGCGGCCACCCACCGCAACAATTCCTGTATCAGCCGGCGGTCGATCACGTCTTGCGTGAGGGGGTACAGCGATTTGCGAACGTCAATGTGTTGCTGGGACACGAATGCCTGCGTGTGCTGCCGGATGGCGATCAGGTCGAGCTGATGCTGGCCGACCTGCGTACCGACACGTTCAAGCGGTTGCACGCGTCGTATGTCATTGCGGCCGACGGCGGCTCGTCACCGACTCGCGGTCAGCTGGGAGTCGGTTACAGCGGACGCACTTACACCGAACGGTGGGTTGTCATCGACACCAAGGTGCTTAAGGAGTGGGACGCCCATGACCGGTTGCGGTTCCACTGCAATCCGGCCCGACCCACGGTCGACTGTCCGACCCCCCTTGGCCACCACCGCTGGGAGTACCCCGCACGCGAATGCGAGGACGACCAAGAGTTGCTACGCGATGAAGCGATTTGGCAGGTGCTGGGCGATCAGGGCATCACGTCCGAGCATGTGAAGATTCTGCGGGCTGTCATCTACAGCCATCACGTCCGCGTTGCCGACCGCTGGAGGGCTGGCCGGGTCTTTCTGGCCGGCGACGCCGCGCACGCGATGCCGCCGTGGATCGGGCAGGGCATGTCGGCTGGCGTTCGCGACGCGGCCAACCTGTGCTGGAAGCTTGCCGCCGTCGTAAGGGGGCAGGCGCCCAATTCACTGCTCGATTCCTATCAGGCTGAACGTAAACCGCACGTCACCGAGGTCACCCGCCGCGCGTGTTTGGCCGGGCGCATCATCACCGAGCGCAATCGAATCATCGCCGCCGCGCGCAATCGCGTTTTTCGGACGCTTTCGCGCCTGCGCGCCATGGAGGGCCGCCTCCAGAGATTGACCTGGATTCCCGACGCCCGATACGCCGACGGCTTCTTCACGACGACCGGCCACCGTGCTGTCGGTTGGCAGATTCCACAACCGTGGGTGAACGACGTCAATGGCGCGCGGGTTCGACTCGACGATCTTCTCGGCGGGCAATGGACCATCGTGCACAGCTGCGAATCTCCCGCCGACGCCCGGGCCTGGACCAAACAAGGCATACCGACGCTTCGGGTCAGCGAGCCCACGCTTGTCGGGTGGTTGCGGCGCAGGAAAGCCGCAGCGGTTGTGCTCCGTCCCGACGGATTCATCTACGCGGCAGCCAAATCCGGGCAGTCGCTGCCCCCACCCCCAGATGGGTACACCTTCTGCGCTTCGACCAGAACTGGGGCAACTGCATGACCACCACCGAATTGACCGAGCACACCGTCACTGTCGCCGGAAAACCGATCTTCGTCGCCGAAACCGGCACCGGCCCAGCCGCGGTGATGCTGCATGGCGGTGGACCCGGCGCCTCAGGCGTGTCCAACTATTCACGCAACATCGACGCGCTCGCACAGCGGCTGCGGGTGATCGTGCCCGATATGCCCGGCTATGGCCGCTCTGCGAAAGGTGTCGACCAAGACGACCCATTCGGCTACCTGGCCGACATGATCCGTGGGCTGCTCGACGAACTCGGCATCGAAACCGCACATCTGATCGGCAATTCCTACGGGGGCGCGGCCGCACTGCGGCTTGCACTCGATACGCCGTGGCGGGTCGGCAAGCTGATCCTGTTGGGTCCGGGCGGCATCGGAACCACCCGCGGTATCCCCACGGCCGGGCTGAAAAACCTGCTGTCGTACTACGGCGGTGGCGGCCCCAGCCGCGCGAAGCTGGAAGCCTTCATCCGTACCTATCTGGTATACGACGGCGCCTCAGTCCCCGATGTCCTGATCGACCTGCGCTATGCGGCCTCCATCGAACCCGCCGTGGTGGCGAATCCCCCGCTGCAACGCCCGTCGGGCCTCTTGGCGCTACGTACTTTGTGGCGGATGGACCTGACCGCGACAGCCGGCTCAAGCATTTGCAGACACCGACATTGGTGTTGTGGGGCCGCGACGACAAGGTCAACCGGCCCGCGGGCGGGCCGATGTTGACGCGGCTGATGCTCAACGCCGAGTTGGTCATGACCTCTCGGACCGGCCACTGGATGCAGTGGGAGCGGTCCGAGCTGTTCAATCACATCGTCACCGAATTCTTGAGCACTCCATCGATTTTTCGACCAATGAATATCTTCGGCAACGTTCACCTAGGCTATATCGTCATCGAGACCGGCAGGTTCGCCGATTGGCGCCGCTTCGGCCGCGACGCCATCGGGATGCATCTCGACGAGACACTTCCCGACATCATGCGGTTCCGACTCGACGACAACGAATGTCGCTTTTTGTTGCAGCGCGGCCCGGCCGAAGACGTCACCGCGCTGGGCTGGCAGATTGACGACCATCGCACTTTCGACGACGTCATCGCCCGAGTCATCGGGTGTGACGTGCCGATGACCGAAGGCAGCGCGGAAGAAGCCGCGCTGCGAGGCGTCGAGCGCCTGGTGCGGTTTCCCGGCCCCAACGGCCTGGCCCAGGAGATCTTCACCCGCGCCCGCAGCAGCGACATCCCCTAGCCACGGGGGTCGGCGGCGGATTCGTCACCGGCGACGGCGGTATCGGTCACGTCGCCGTCACCACCAAGAAGCCACACCAGGTACGCGGCTACTTCAACAGGGTCTTCGACGCCCGGCTATCCGATTACATCGACGAGACCATCAGCGGCGTCAAGCTCAAGATCCGGTTCCTGCGGGTCAACGAGCGCCACCACTCAGTGGCAATCGCCGCGGTGTAACGGCTGCCGGTCAACCCTATTCGCACCAGAGTCCAACACCTCAACGTCCAGGTTGCCGAACTCGACGACATGACCGCCTCGTATCAGCGGGTCAAAGAATTCGGCTTCCACATGGCGCTGGCGGTCGGTCAGCACACCAACGATCGCGAGTTGTCCTACTATGCGATGACGCCGTCGGGCTTCGAATGGGAGGTCGGCTGGAACCCGATCGTTGTCGATGAAATGATCTGGGAACCAACCACATATCAAGGCATCAGCATCTGGGGCCATACCCCGGAGGGACAGACGATCATCGATAAGCTCACTCAGTTCAAGACCGCGGCGCAGTCGTTGCTGCACCGCGAAGACACGGTCCCCGCGCTAGCCGGTGCCGGTATCCCCGACAACTAATTCAAGGAGCCGTTGATGCTGCGCATCGACACCCATCACCACCTGATCCCACCCGATTACCGAAAAGCTTTGCAGAAGGCGGGTCTTGACGAAGCCGGTGGACGGGCTATGCCCGATTGGAGTCCCGAGGCGTCGCTGCAGACCATGGCCGAGCTCGGCATCGGCACCGCAATTCTGTCGGTGTCCACTCCCGGCACGGCTTTTTCGCCCAACCCGGCCGATGCGGCAGCGCTCGCGCGTGACCTCAACGACTACACCGCCGCATTGGCAGCAGTCCAGCCGAACAGGTTCGGTTTTTTCGCGACCGTACCGCTACCCAACATCGACGACTCGATTGCCGAAATCGTTCGCTCACTTGATGAACTGAGGGCCGACGGGGTCGTGCTGTTGGCAAACAACGCTGGAACATACCTCGGTGAGGAAGGACAGGACGCGCTGTTCACTACCCTCGACGATCGGTCGGCAGTGGTGTTCATCCACCCGGCCGAATTGCCGATGCCGGCCGTGCCCGGCGTCCCGCCGTTCGCGGCTGACTTCTTGCTCGATACCGCCCGAGCCGCCTACCTATTGGTGCGCAACGGCATTCGAACCCGCTATCCCAACATCCGTTTCATCCTGAGCCACGCTGGCGGGTTCGTGCCCTATGCGAGTTACCGGATGGCAGTGGCCATCACCGCCGACACCGGCCGCAGCTGGGCTGACGTACTGGATGACTTCTCTAGCTTCTACTTCGACACCGCGCTGTCCTCGAGCGCGGCCGCGTTGCCCACCCTGCTCGCCTTCGCTAAGCCGGGCCATATCACCTTCGGTTCCGACTGGCGCTTCGCTCCCGTCGCCGCCGGAAAGCTGTTCGCGGCAGGGCTGGAAACCTACCCGGCGCTTGACGCCGACACCCGTGCCGCGATCGAGCGCAGCAACGCCTTGACACTGTTCCCCCGGCTCGGCGCGGCGCCGCAACCCGTCCCGCAGTCAGTCGCTCAACGGATCGGCCACACCGTCAGCCGCGCGGTCCTGCGCGGAGTCGCCCGGCTGACGAGCACGACGTAGCCACCCTCACTCCGGGTCCGGCGCGTCCCATGGCACGCTGCCCGACACCCAGTGCGTGATCTCCTCTTCTTGATCGTTGCGGTAGAGGTGCCGTGGCGGCTGGGCGAAGGTGACGTACGGCTTACAGCGCACCACGACGCGGTCCTCCTGCTCAGCCATGGCCTCGACGAACGGGCGGCCCTCTTCACCGAGCGGTTGGCCGGACATCCGTCCGGCGACGGCCATCATGACATCGACGACGAGGTCGCGATCCCGCTCCACGGTGGCGTCGGCGTACACCTGCAAGTACGCGAAAGGCCACCGCTCGTCGAGCACGCAAAGACTCACTTTGCCATCGCGCTCAACGGCTTTGGTTTTGCTGCGCGCCGCCATCGTGGACACCAGCAGCTCGTTATCTTCGGTGGGGACGTAGTACACGATCGACATCGCCGGCCCGTCATGTATGCGGCGGTAGCCGAACACGCAGGTGCGGTGGGTGCGCACGAAGGTCCGCCGCTCCGAAGGAAGCATGTCGCGGTCGGTGGGGGCCGTGAATGGGTCGGTTGCCAATGGAAGCAGCATGGAATCGTCCTTAACAGTAATAATGGATACAATGTTGCCGCTATTGCGGCCCCCTGTCAAACGCCGCCATACTTGCCCAGTGACCCCTCGGGATCAACGGATGGCAGGCCATCAGCAGGAGAACCGACGCTCGCCCGGACGCCCGGCTGTCCCGGTCGATCGAATCGTCGCGACGGCCCTGCAGATCGTCGATGACGACGGGGTCGAGGCACTGTCCATGCGAACCCTCGCGCAGCGCCTGGATTCCGGCACCGCCACCTTGTACCGCCACTTCGCCAACCGAGCGGACGTGATCGCCCGCGTCGTCGACCTGGTGTTCGGCACCGTCGAGATGGACGCCGCGAAGCTGCGCGTGATGACCTGGCAGGATGCCAGTAAAGCAGCGGCCTACAGTATGTTTGACGCGCTGCGTCGCCATCCCAATGTTGCGCCGCTACTGGCCAAGGGTGTGCCGATCGGGCCGCATGCACTGGCCACCCGAGAGGCTTTGATCGCGATCCTGCTCGATCACGGATTCCCGCCGTCGCTTGCGGCGCAGTCTTATGCAACGCTGGCCCGCTACATCTTGGGTTTTGCCATCCAGCTCGCCGGCAGCCGCGACGACCTCGACGACGCCAGGCTGGCGCAGGTCTTTCACGACCTGGACCCGCACATGTTCCCCGCTACCGTCGCGGTGGCGGATCACCTTCCGGTTCCCTTGGGCGACGAATTCGCGTTCGGACTTGAATTGATCGTCGATGGGCTGAGTCAGGCGCTTGCGCGCTATCCCGGCAAACAAAAACCGAAGCGGTGCAGGCGCTAAGCGCCGAGTGCGTTCAGCTGCTCGCGGGTCTCATCGTCGAGCTCGACCTCGGCGACGGCCAAGTTCTCCTCCAGGTGTGGCACCGACGACGTGCCCGGTATCACCAGCACGTTGGGTGCCACGCTCAGCGCCCACGCCAATGCGATCTGAGCCGGGGTGCAGCCGACGCGCGCGGCGGCGCGCTGCACGACTTGGTGTCCGAGGACCTGACCGGGCGGCGCAAACGGCGACCTCAAGCTAAAGAACGGGACGAACGCTATTCCGCGCGCCGTGCACTCATTCAGGACCGGCGCCGCAGACCGGTCGACGGGATTGAAAGCGTTTTGCACGCAGGCGATCTCGGTGTGCTCCAAAGCACGCAGCAAGTGTTCACGGGTAATATTGCTCAGCCCGATTTCGCCGATCAATCCCTCGGCGCGGGCAGCGACCATGACCGAAAGCAATTCGTCGAATCGCTCGTCGGGACGATCGCTGTCCATCAGCCTCAGGTTGACCACCGCTAGCTGATCGACACCGAGCGTTCGCAGGTTGGCCTCGATATCCGAGCGGAACGCGGCGGGATCGGTGAGCGGCACCCAGCCGCCGGCATCGTCGCGGCGGGCTCCGACCTTGCTGACCAACGCGAGGTTTTCCGGGTATGGATGCAGCGCCTCGCGGATGAGCTCATTGGACACGTTCGGGCCGTAGAACTGAGCAGTGTCAATGTAATCGACCCCGAGTTCGACCGCGCGGCGCAGCACCGCCAGTGCCTGGTCGCGGTCGCGGGGCGGCCCGAACGCGCCCGGACCGGACAGTTGGATTGCGCCGAAGCCAATGCGCCCAACGGAATAACGACCAAGCGGGAAAGCATCCATTTGACGAGGTTAGCGTCGAGGGATTACCCGGCCTCGCCTACCTGGACGCGTTGGTTGCGATTTCGTCGGCGATGCGGCTAGCTTGATCGGTGATCGCGTACCCACAGGCTCTGACGTCGATCACCACGTTGGAAACCGCGCGCAGCACATGCTGGCAGGCCCAGCCACCCCCATCTTCCTGGGTGTCGAGCTGGCTGATCTTCGGGGGGTCGCCGACAACGTTGCCGAAGGTCCACCGGAAAGTGTTGCCGTTGTCATAGCTGCCGGTAACAACTTGCCCCGCGCAGGACTTCCATTGATCCGCCGACGTTTTCACAAAGGCCTTCGCTGCATCAGCGGACGGAAACGTTGCCACGTCTTGGTCGACAAAGTGATCGTTGTGGTCGCCCGGCTCGGCTACCACCACATAGTTGAGCTTGGTGTATCCGCTGCCGTTATACGTCGGCGTCTCCCCGGGATAAAGCGCCCCATTGCATGCCGGTATCGACAACTGCGCTGAGGCGTTGGCCGGTGCCTGGCCGACTTTTCCGCCCTCCATAGCTGAGGCACCCATAATGGTATTGACCTGCGCGGCGGTGAGCAGAACGGACTCCAGGCGTTCGGGTGTCACCAAGGGGGCCGCCGGAGTCGGATGCGGCCAAAGTTTGATGGCCACGACCGCGACGATCGCCACAACCGCTACGCCCACACCGGCGCCGATCACCCATTTCAAGCGGGACCCGCCACCCTTACGCCCTCCACCATCGGTGTAGGGGCTGCCATAGGGACCGACCGGGGGCGGTCCCATAAACGGCTGCGGCCCGGTGCCCGGCGGGGGCTGATTAGTCGGGGTAGTCACCGACGGGTACGGCTGGGGGCCAGAATTGGGCCACGGCTGACCCGGCGGGGGCGCGGAGAGCCGGCTCGATGGGCTGTGAAAGTCCTGGTTGTGGTGACCGGTCGAGGGTTGGGCATCGATCTCGGCCAGCAGGCTCTCAATTTCGGTCCGGACGCGCCAGGCGACATCATTGCGATCCCGCAGCATGCACAGAAGCTGCTTGATGTCGTGGCGCGCAGCCGGATCGTCGCCGTCTTCTTCCAGTCCATGTTTGAGCTCCGACACCAAATCTGATTGCTGGCGCGCGCTCAGCTGCGGCTCCGCGATGTTGTGGGCCAGCCGCATCAGATAAGCGAACGGCACCGGCGGCTCGTCGGGTAGCTGCGCGGGAAGCGGCTGAAGCTGCGCCAGCTGTGCCTGCACCGCCCCCATCAGCTGGATGCCGGCGTCGGCGGTCGGGTTTCGAAAGTCGACCATTTGCGTTTCGGCCAGGGGGTTTAACCGTACGTTGGTGACCGGGCCGATCTGAACGGGAAGGATCGGGCGGTTCAAAGCCCGGGCATAGCGCAACTCGGCCTGACAGGGTTTGGACGCAAGCTGGTTGTCCGACAACGCAACGATGAACACCTCGCAGTTTCGGATCTCCTCGAGGATCGTCCGCCACCACGCCTCACCGCCGCCTAGCTCCTCGTCCATCCACACCTGCTGGTGGGCGCGACGCAAAGCGCTCCTGAGGGGTTCGATCGTCCCCTTGTCCTGGCTGGAATAACTGATAAACAGCGCCATGACACCCTTCCCACGCCCCCGCCGGGGTTGGCCAGGCAGCGCACAAAGCATAACGCGAAGCCACGGCCAGCAAAGATTGAACCAGAAAAGCCTCGGCCTATCAGCCGTGGTCCCCGCCCAGCGGATGCTGACCCAGTGACGGCCGCAAGTAGGCTGTTCAGCCTCTGGTCGGAGGTGCTCCGGCCGCCGGTTACAACGGAGGTGGCATGCGCGCAGCACAGTTGACTCGACTCGAGGGTCCAGACGCAGTCGAGGTCGGTGAAGTCGACGAACCCGCGGGCGACGGCGTGGTGGTCGAGGTCCACGCCGCGGGAGCGGCATTCCCGGATGCGCTGCTCACCCGCGGCCTCTACCAGTACAAGCCGGATCCGCCGTTCGTGCTCGGCGCCGAGATCGCCGGGGTCGTTCGATCGGCGCCCGACGACGCTGCGGTGCGGCCCGGAGACAGAGTTGTCGGCCTGACCATGCTCACCGGGGGCATGGCCGAAGTCGCGCTGCTGGCGCCCGACCGGGTCTTCAAGCTGCCGGACAATGTCAGCTTCACCGCAGGCGCCGGCCTGCTGTTCAACGACCTCACCGTGTACTTCGCGCTAAGCGTGCGCGGCCGGCTGCAATCGGGCGAGACGGTGCTGGTGCATGGAGCAGCCGGCGGAATCGGTACGTCCACGCTGAGATTGGCGCCGGTGCTCGGCGCGTCCCGCGTCATCGCGGTGGTCAGCTCGCAGGATAAGGGCGAGATCGCGACGGCAGCGGGCGCGACTGACATCGTGCTGGCCGACGGGTTCAAGGACACGGTAAAGGAATTGACCAACGGCCGCGGGGTCGACCTGGTGGTTGATCCCGTCGGCGGCGATCGATTCACCGACTCGCTGCGCTCGCTGGCTCCCGGCGGACGTCTGCTGGTAATCGGCTTCACCGGTGGCGAGATACCCACGGTCAAAGTCAACCGGTTGCTGCTCAACAACATTGACGTGGTCGGTGTCGGCTGGGGCGCCTGGGCAGGCACCCATCCAGGGGCGCTGGGCGAGCAGTGGGCCGCACTCGAGCAGCTGCTTTCCTCGGGCCACCTGTCCCCTCCAGAGCCGGAGGTTTACCCGCTGGACGAGGCCGCCGCCGCGATCGCGTCGCTGGAGAACCGCACCGCCAAAGGAAAAGTCGTCGTACACATCCGGGACTGATCCGCGACTCGGAATCTACGCACACGACACGCGGGGGCGTATCGCGCTGGTTTCCGTCGGCGAACGACGTCGCGCCCGCAAGACCTTGTGCCGCCGGTAAAGAGAAAGTAAAGTCACTTTCAGTTTACTCGTCGCCGATGCTGCCGCCCACTTTGGAGCCACCATGGAATCCTTTGTCCACCTGCGAAAAGGGAAGACGCCGCGTCGTCTGCACGCCGATCTCGACGGCCTGAAGGACGACGAACTGGGTCGGGGCGGATTCACCGGACGAACCGCCAATATGTACCGCCGCAACGACCCGACCGCGTACCGGGCGGAGGGCCCGCTGCGCCCCATCGATGTGCTGTCCACCGAGCTAAAACCCAGCGATGCCACCGACGCCAACGGTGGACCGTTGGTGATGTTCACCAACCCCGACTGCCGCATCTCGCTTTCCCGCCGGCAGGCGCCGATGCCGTTCTGTACCCGCCACGTTGACGGTGACCTGCTCTGCTTCGTACACCAGGGCACCGGTCTGCTGGAGACCGAGTTCGGGCCGCTGCCTTACCGCGAGGGCGACTGGGTGTACATCCCGAAAGCCTGTACCTGGCGCCAGATACCTGATGTCGAGACGGCGTTGCTGATGATCGAGGCCAGCGACGAGTTTCGTGTCCCGCCGCCAGGCTCGCTTGGCCGGCATTTCCCATTCGACCCCTCGCAAGCCACCATCCCCGAGCCCGTTCCGGTAGAAGATGATGGCCGCGACGAGTACGAGGTCCGGCTGGTGCACGAGGGCGGCCCGACAACGCTGTTCTATCAACATAATCCGCTTGACGTCGAAGGTTGGCGCGGTGACAACTTCGCGTTCACCTTCAACATCGCCGACTACAACGTGATCACCTCCGACAGCGTCCACCTACCACCGACGGTGCACCTGTTCATGCAGGCCACCGGCGTCTACGTGATGAACTTGCTGCCCAGGCCGGCCGAAGGCGTGCCGGGCACCGAGCGAACCCCGTGGTATCACCGCAACGTCGACTACGACGAGATCGCTTTCTTCCACGGCGGGTCGCTCTACGGCATCCCGATGCCACCGGGTCTGATTTCCCATGCGCCACAAGGTGTCCACCACGGCGCACCGGAGAAGGCACGCGAGCGGGCGCGCCGCAAGTTCGACGAACACTCCCGGGTGGACTGGCAGGTGATCGCCGTGGACACCCGCCGACGACTCACCCCGTCAGCCGAGGTGCTGGCGCACGACCTAGGACAGCGCTGATGACCCCGCGCCTGCGACGATGCAGTGGGGGTACCCCCAGCCGCGCTGGGGGTACCGCCCGCTTGCGGGGGACGGCGAGGGGGAGGAAGCGATGTGCAGGAGTGGCGCTATGACGCAAAACACACGAGTGCGTCACGAGTACGACCGGATCCCGTATCTCGTTGCCTTCGAGAACAATTCCGGCGTCCGGGATGTCTACGGCGGGCTGGCCGAAATCACCGTCCTGGAAAGCTATCTGCTCAAACCGAAAGACAAGCCGTCAGACACCGTGCTGGTGTTCATGCACCCGATCGGCGGCGGCGCTTACCTGCCCATGATCAACGCGCTGGCTCGCGCCGGTCACCATGTCATTTACTGCAACAGCCGCTTTCGCGGTACCGATTCGGCGCTGCTGATGGAAAAGGTGGTCGAGGACCTCGGGGCGGCGATCAAGGACGCCAAGGAACGCCTTGGCTATCAGAAGGTGGTGCTGGCCGGCTGGAGTGGCGGCGGGTCGCTGTCGGTGTTCTACCAACAGCAGGCTCAGCATCCGACTATCACGTCGAGCCCGTCGGGCGACGGGCCCGACCTTACCCAGCTGGATCTGCCTGCCGCTGAAGGCATCATGCTGCTGGCCGCACACATCAGCCGGCACGGCACGCTGACCGAATGGCTGGACGCATCGATTCTCGACGAATCCGACCCCGCCAAACGGGACCCGGAACTAGACCTGTACAACCCGGACAACCCCAACCAGCCGCCCTACAGTCCAGAGTTCCTGGCCCGCTACCGGCAGGCTCAGGCCGACCGCAACCGCCGCATCACCGCTTGGGTCCGGGACAAACTGACCGACCTGAAGGCTCAGGGTCGCCCCGATGACGAGTTCGGGTTCGTCGTGCACGGCACCATGGCCGACCCCCGCTGGCTGGACCCGACGGTCGATCCCAATGAAAGGGTTCCGGGGACGTGCTATCTGGGTGATCCTCAAGTGGTGAACATGAGCCCGGTGGGGCTGGCCCGCTTCTCGACCCTGCGCGGCTGGCTTTCGCAATGGAGCTATGACGACGCTCGTGGCGATGCGGTGAGCTGCGGGCCAGACATCGCGATCCCGGCGCTGGTGATCGGCAACCTGGCCGACGACGCCTGTACGCCTAGCCACACCCGGCGGCTCTTCGAGGCGATCGGCCATCCCGACAAGGAGATGCACGAAATCCACGGTGCCACACACTATTACGCGGGGCAGGATCAGCGCGACAAATTGCGTCAGGCCGTCGACATCGTCACCGACTGGCTGGTTCGCCACGACTTCGCGGACAAGGAATGACACCTACTACCGGCCCGCTGGACGGTGTTCGGGTGCTCGAGCTGGGCACCCTGATCGCCGGGCCGTTCGCGGGTCGACTGCTCGGCGACATGGGAGCCGACGTCATCAAGGTGGAACCGCCGGGTGCACCGGACCCGTTGCGAACCTGGGGTCAGGCCGAAGTCGAGGGCCGCCACGTGTTCTGGACGGTGCACGCGCGCAATAAAAGGGTCATCACATTGGACCTGCGTCGTCCGCGCGGACGCGAGTTGTTCCTTGATCTCGTCGAGAAATCCGACATCGTGGTGGAGAACTTTCGTCCAGGCACGCTGGAGAAGTGGAACCTGGGCTATGACGTGCTCAGCCAACGTAATTCGGGCATCATCCTGGTTCGGGTGTCGGGCTACGGGCAGACCGGTCCCGACGCACACAAGGCTGGTTACGCCTCGGTGGCCGAAGCTGCCAGCGGGCTGCGGCATCTCAACGGTTTCCCCGGCGGACCACCGCCCCGATTGGCGCTGTCTTTGGGTGACAGCCTGGCCGGCATGTTCGGCGCTCAGGGCGCGTTGGCCGCGCTATATCGCCGCGGCATCACCGGGCACGGCCAAGTCGTCGACGTCGCCCTTAACGAATCATGCTTGGCGGTCCAGGAATCCACGATTCCGGATTACGACGCCGGCGGGGTGGTGCGCGGTCCGTCGGGCACCCGGCTGGAGGGCATCGCGCCGTCGAACATCTACCGCAGCGCCGACGGCTCCTGGGTGGTGATCGCCGCCAACCAAGACACCGTGTTCGCGCGGTTGTGCGCCGCGATGGGACGCCCGGAACTGGCCACCGACGACCGGTTCGCCTCACACGGCGCCCGCGGCCGCAACCAGGACGAGCTGGACAAGATCATCGGCGCGTGGGCCGCCGAGCGGCAACCCGGCGAGATCATCGAAACCCTCAGCGCGGCAGGTGTGATCGCTGGGCCGATCAACACGGTCGCCGAGGTGGTCAACGACCCGCAGCTGCGGGCCCGCGGAATGCTGGTCGAGCACTACGACGAAGGACTCGCGCGACCAGTGTTGGGACCGGGGATCGTGCCGATGCTTTCGGAATCGCCGGGCACTGTTCGCAACGCCGGCCCGGCGCATCCGGGACAACATAACGACGACGTCTACATCGGGCTGCTTGGCAAAACCGCCGAGGAGCTCGACGAGTTGCACGCGGAGGAGGTGCTATGACCCACGTCGATATTCGCGAAGTGTCGCTGCGCGACGGGTTGCAGATCGAGTCGCCGATCCCGTTGTCGGCCAAGCTGGAATTGCTGGCTGCAGTGGCCGCGACCGGGGTACGCGAGGTGGAGGCCACCGCGTTCGTGTCCCCGTCCAAGGTGCCGGCGATGGCCGACGCCGCCGAACTTGCAGAGGAGCTGCGCAACTACCCCGACATCGAGTTTTCCGCGTTGGTGGCCAGCCCCAATGGCGCCAAGCGGGCCGTCGCTGCGGGCCTGCGCTCGATCGAGTACGTGGTGTCGACCAGCGACGCGTTCAGCAAGGCCAATGTGGGACGCAGCAGTGCAGAGGCCACTGATCAGATCAGCGAGATCGTCGCGATCGCCCACCACAGCGACGTCACCGTCGAGGTCATCGTCGCCACCGCCTGGGACTGCCCGTTCGAAGGGCCCACGCCGCCGCAGCGGGTCCTTGATATCGCCGCAACCGCACGCGATCGCGGCGTCGACCGCTTCTCGATCGCCGATACCATCGGCACCACCACCCCGGGACGGGTGAGTTCGCTGATCGCACAACTGCGTCCGGTGATCGGTGAGCTCCCTCTTGGCGGACATTTTCACAACACCCGCGGTTCCGGGCTGGCCAGCGCCTACGCTGCGGTCAGCTCTGGAGTCACCCGCCTGGACGCCTCGGCCGGAGGTTTGGGCGGCTGCCTGTTCGCGCCGGGCGCGACCGGCAACATCGCCACCGAGGACCTGGTGTATCTGCTGCAAGACAGCGGTATCGACGTCGACATCGACTTGCAGGCCGCCATCGCTGCAGCAGAAGTAGCAGAATCGGTTGTCGGCCATGATTTGCCGAGCGCGTTGCGGCGTGCCGGCGACCGGATCCGGAACTGATGCCAGCCGAAGTCTTGACCGCCAAGGGCCGCCAGACCCGGGCAGCCATCGAGCAGGCTGCCCGTAAGCTGTTCGCCGAACGTGGCTTTCACGGCACCACGCTGGCCGATATCACGTCAGCCGCCGGGAAATCACCGGCAGTGTTCTACCGGTATTTCGCCGACAAAGAGGACCTTCTGGCCGCGTTGGCAAAGTCATTCCTGCACGACGTCGTGACACCGTCGGGTTTGAGCCTGCATCTGCCGAACTCGCCCGACGATGACGCGTTCTTCACTTCGGTGGTCACCGGCTATTGGAACATGTTCAAACAAAACATCGGCATCATGATCGCCGTAGCGCAGCTGGCTGCTACCCAGCAGCGGTTCGCGTTCGTCCAGAACGAGTTCCGGCGCTTCGGCATGGACATTGTTGCCGCGTCCGTGGCGCGCGCCCAAGAGCACGGGTACGCATCCGAACTCGATCCCCAACACATCGCGGCTGCCATCGCCTTGTTGTTCGAGAACTTCACCACCGTTTTTGTCGGCCCATCCGGCGCTGGGAGCCTGGGTCTGGAAATCAGTGACGAGGACGCCATCGCAACCTTGTCGACAGTTTGGCAAAAAACCCTTTATGGCAGTGTAACGAGATCTTAGGAGATAATTGTGGATTTCACCTTGCCAGAACACCTTCCGGGGCTGCTCGCCGACATGGACGCGTTCATCGAGCGCGAGATCGCGCCGCTGCAGGCCGACAACATGCAGTACTTCGACCAGCGCCGCGAGCATGCCCGTACGGATTGGGACCAAGATGGCATCCCGACGCGGGAGTGGGAAGATCTGCTCACCGAGATGCGTCGGCGGGCCGATAAGGCGGGCTGGCTGCGCTACGGGTTGCCGGCGTCGCTGGGTGGCCGCGACGGCACCAACCTCGACATGGCCGTGATTCGAGAGCATCTGGCACACAAGGGCCTTGGCCTGCACAACGACTTGCAGAACGAGTCATCGATCGTCGGGAACTTCCCGCAAGTGATCATGATGGAACGCTTCGGCACCGATGCGCAGCGTGCGGCGTGGTCGGAGGCGCTGATCACCGGGGAGCGCTCGATGGCCTTCGGGCTCACCGAGCCGCAGCACGGCTCCGACGCGACCTGGCTGGAAACCCACGCCAAGCCGGACGGCGGCGACTGGGTGATCAACGGCTCCAAGCGGTTCAACACCGGCGTACACCGCGCCACGCATGACTTGATCTTCGCCCGCACGTCCGGCGAGCCGGGGCAGGCCCAGGGCATCACTGCATTCATGGTGCCCAGCGACGCACCCGGATTCACCGTCCCGTACTACTGGTGGACGTTCAATATGCCCACCGATCACGGCGAAGTCGAGTTGACCGATGTGCGGGTACCGTCCGACGCGGTACTCGGCGAAGTCGACCGCGGCCTTGAGGTTGCACAAACATTTCTGCACGAGAACCGGATTCGGCAGGCAGCCAGCAGTCTGGGCGCAGCGCAATACTGCATCGATCGGGCCGCCGAATACGCCGGCAAACGCACGGTGTTCGGCAAGCCGCTGGCGGTCAACCAGGCCGTGCAATGGCCGCTGGCCGAGCTGCATACCGAGGCCCAGATGGTCCGACTGCTCGTGCAGTACGCGGCCTGGCATTTGGACCGCAACCATCATATGGAGGTGTCGGACAAGGTCTCGATGGCCAACTATCGCGCGAACCGACTGGTCTGCGACGCCGCCGACCGCGCGATGCAGATCTTCGGTGGTCTCGGTTACAGCCGTCACGAGCCCTTTGAGCACATCTACCGCCATCACCGCCGGTACCGGATCACCGAAGGCGCCGAGGAAATCCAGATCCGCCGAGTAGCGCAGCGACTGCTCAAATTCGGCAAGAAGTGACCCTCGTTCACCAGCTGTCGCCCGCCCTGGCACGGGTAGTCGCAACCGCGGTCGGCACCGACGTTGCGATCGAGAACCTGCGTGCACTCACCGGCGGGGCCAGTCGCAGCACGCTGGCGTTCGATGCCGTCACCTCCGATGAACGGTGGCCGCTGATCCTGCGTATCGGGCCGCCTGACGATGTGCACGCGGATATGGAGTTGGAAGCCCGCGTCCAGGCCGTAGCGGCGGCAGCAGGGGCGCCCGTCCCCCGCGTGCTGGTCGCCGACAATTCCGCTGCTGCTCTTGGCAATCCGTTCCTGATCTGCGAAGAGATCAAAGGCGAGACGATTGTCCGGCGCATCGAGCGTCAGCTCGACGATATCGGCCGGAGCCGGCTGCTGAGCCAGTGCGCCAAGGCGCTGGCCGCGATCCACCGCGCCGACACGCGCGATCCCGAACTCGGCACACAGGATCAACTCGCCGAGTGGCGCGGCCGGCTGGACGCGATGGGCGACACCACCGCCACCTTCGAATGGGCGTTCCGGTGGCTGGCCGCCCACCGGCCGGCGTCGTCTCCCCCACACCTGGTGCACGGCGATTTTCGGATGGGCAACCTTATCGTCGACGGATCAAAGCTGGCGGCCGTGCTCGACTGGGAGCTGGTGCACATCGGCGAGGTCTATGAAGACCTGGCCTGGTTCTGCATCCGGGCCTGGCGGTTCGGTGCGCCGGCGGCCCGCGATGCTGGCGGCCTGGGCAGCGTCGAGGAATTCCTGGGAGCCTACGAGCAGGCCAGCGAGACTACGGTCGATCGGGTGGCGTTTCATTGGTGGCTGGTGCTGGCCACCCTGCGCTGGGGCGTCATCTGCCGCTACCAGGCAGAGCGCCACCTGAGCGGCCAGACCCCGTCAGTGGAGCTGGCGACGATCGGCCGTCGGGTCTGCGAGACCGAGTGGGACCTGCTCGACCTGCTCGATAAGGCAGCGCCGTGAGTGGGCGTTACGGCCGCCCCACCGCGGCCGAACTTGTCGCAGCGGTCGCCGAGTTCCTCGAGACCGATGTGCGGGAGGCGACCGCCGGCCCGGTAAATTTCCATGCCCGGGTCGCGGCCAACGCACTGCGCATCGTCGAGCGCGAACTGCAAGTGGACACCGCCGACGACGTCACCCATGCCCTGGCCGGCATCGGCTACGAAGACGAAGCCCAGCTGGCTGCCGCTATCCGGGCCGGGCAGCTGGACGCGCGCAGCGACGCGCTGCAGGCGGCTCTGCGTGCGTTGGTGAATCACCGGCTCTCAGTCGCGCACCCCGGCTACCAGGACGGATAGGGAGACACAGGATGTCCGCTACCGACGCCGACCACGGTCAACACGTCATCGTCGATCTGGCCGACCAGCTGTTCGCGGCGATCGAGCGAAGCGACGAGGCGACGCTGAACCGGCTTTTCAGCGACGACATCGCGGTGTGGCGGGTCGGCGCGCGCCGCGACAACGACAAAGACCGGGCGCTGAAAGTCCTGCACTGGTTCATCGATGTCACCACGCAGCGTCGCTACGAGATCCTGGACCGCCAGCTGTTCCCCGACGGTTTCGTCCAGCAGCACATCCTGCACGCCACCGGCCGCAACGGCGGATCGATCGCGCTGCGGGTGTGCATCGTGATTAAGTTGGGTGTCAATGCCTCGAATCAAGCCCTGATCAGCCGTATTGATGAGTACTTCGACCCAGCCGAACTCGCCCCGCTAATGAGCTAAGAGGAGCGGCGCTTATGACAACCGTGGAAACACTGCTAAATGATCCTGACACCGCCGGGGTATGGAACCTCGTTCCCGATCGATCAAGGATCACCTTCAAGATCAAAAACATGTGGGGCCTGATCAACGTCAAAGGCCGGTTCACCGACTTCACCGGCGACGGTCAGGTCACCGGCAAGGGCGCCATCTTCGGCCGCCTCGACATCCGGACGGCCTCGCTGCGTACGGGCATCCGCAAACGCGACGAGCACTTGCAATCGGCCGATTTCTTCGACGTCGAACGGTTCCCGGAAATCAGCGTCGTGGTGACCGCCGTGCAGCCGACCACCGGCAACGCCGCCGATCTGCGGGCCAACTTCAGCATCAAAGGGGTTACTGCGCCGATACCGCTGCCGGTCAAAGTCACCGTGCACGATGACGGCTCGGTGCGGGTATCGGCAAAAACCGAGATCGACCGGGCGCAGTTCGGCCTGGACTGGAACCGGCTCGGGATGATCGGCAAGACGGCGACAGCTAGCGCCGACACGTGCTTCGTGCGAACGCCAGGGTAGACCCGGTAGATCCGCAGCGAGCCTGCAAGCAGCCCGCATCGTCGCCGGGCAGTACCATCTGCACCGTGCCTGCCACCAGCCCGCTGCGGATCCTCGTATACAGCAACAACGCCAAGACCCGACAGGACGTCATGCTGGCGTTGGGCAAACGGGTGCATCCGGATCTGCCCGAGCTGAGCTACGTCGAAGTGGCCACCGGACCCGTCGTCATCCAGCAGGTGGACGCCGGCGGAATCGATCTGGCCATTCTCGACGGAGAGGCGACCCCGGAAGGTGGGATGGGCATCGCCAAGCAGCTGAAGGACGAGGTTGCGCAGGGTCCGCCGATCGTGGTGCTGACCGGACGGCGCGACGACGCCTGGCTGGCCAGCTGGTCACGCGCCGAGGCTGCGGTCCCCCACCCGATCGATCCGATCCAGCTGAGCCGAACCGTGCTCGAGTTGCTGCGCGCTCCGGTCCAATAGTCGATTAGCCAGCCCCAGACAGCACGCGGCCCAAACGCAGCCCGATAACGTCGCGATCCCACCGTGCGTTGTGGATGTTCGAAATACCTACGCACTGTGGATGTCTCGTGGATCGTTAATCGCCACCGAAACGCTGCGTGCTTCGACGGGGACACCACCGCCCTGCTGTGGTTGAGGTCACATCTAGACTGCTGAGCGGGGGGCTACGCACGATCGCTAGGCTGTGGTTGCGCTCACAGCCAGCCCATGAACAACAGTGAGGAAGCGTCTTCGCGGGATGAATCTTTACATACCCATCCTGGTGCTCGGGGGAATCGCCGCCGCGTTCGCTCTCGGGTCGGTCGTGCTCGCCCAGATCACCGGGCCGTCACGGTTCAACCGGGCGAAGCTGGAGGCATACGAGTGCGGGATCGAGCCCAGCGACCAGCCGGCCAACGCGCCGCACGCGGGCAGCGGGCAGCGGTTCCCGGTGAAGTACTACCTGACGGCGATGTTGTTCATCGTGTTCGACATCGAAATCGTGTTCCTTTACCCGTGGGCGGTCAGCTACGACAAGCTGGGACTGTTCGCGTTGATCGAGATGTTTGTGTTCGTGCTCACGGTCCTCGTGGCTTACGCCTATGTATGGCGCCGCGGCGGCCTGACCTGGGATTGAGGTAAGACGTGGGCATAGAGGAGAAACTGCCAAGCGGTTTCTTGCTGACGACCGTCGAACAACTAGCGGGATATTTCCGCAAGAACTCGTTGTGGCCGGCGACATTCGGATTGGCCTGTTGCGCGATCGAGATGATGGCCACCGCCGGGCCGCGATACGACATCGCACGCTTTGGCATGGAGAGGTTTTCGGCGACACCCCGGCAGGCCGATCTGATGATCGTAGCCGGACGGGTCAGCCAGAAGATGGCGCCGGTGCTGCGTCAGATCTACGACCAGATGGCCGAACCCAAATGGGTGCTGTCCATGGGGGTGTGCGCGTCGTCGGGCGGGATGTTCAACAACTACGCGATCGTTCAGGGTGTGGATCACGTAGTGCCGGTAGACATCTACCTACCCGGCTGTCCGCCTCGTCCGGAGATGCTGTTGTACGCAATCCTCAAGCTGCACGACAAGATTCAGGAGATGCCGTTGGGCGTCAACCGCGAGCAGGCCATCGCCGAAGCCGAACAGGCGGCGCTGGCTGTCCGGCCGACGATCGAGATGCGCGGGCTGTTGCGATGAGTTCACCGGAGCACGACCCGAAGCGAGCAGCCACCGAGGTGGGCGGAACACCCGTGCCCACCGAAACATCCGATAAAGAGGTGATCGAGGTTCGCCGAGGCATGTTCGGCGTCCACGGCACCGGCGACACCTCCGGATACGGGCGCCTGGTACGCCAGGTCACCATCGACGACGGCAGTCCCCGGCCCTACGGCGGATACTTCGACGAGGTCGTCGATCGACTGACCGAGGCACTGAAGGCCGACGGCGTCGAATTCGAGACCGCCATAGAGAAAGTCGTGGTCTACCGCGACGAGCTGACCCTGCATGTGAGCCGCGAGCTGCTGCCGCAGGTCGCCCGCCAACTCCGCGACGACCCGCAGCTGCGCTTCGAGCTGTGCCTCGGTGTTAATGGCGCGCACTATCCGCAGGACAGCGGACGCGAGCTGCATGCGGTGTATCCGCTGAAGTCGATCACCCACGGCCGCCGTGTCCGGCTGGAAGTTGCTGCACCAGACAGTGATCCGCACATCCCGTCGCTGTTCGGCATCTACCCGACCAACGACTGGCACGAGCGCGAGACCTATGACTTCTTCGGCATCATCTTCGACGGCCACCCGTCATTGACCCGCATCGAGATGCCCGACGACTGGCAGGGACACCCGCAACGCAAGGACTACCCGCTTGGCGGCGTCCCAGTGGAGTACAAGGGCGCGCAGATTCCCCCGCCCGATCAGCGGAGGGCTTACAACTGATGAGCAAACCAACGCGACACCGGGTTTTGATGGCCGGCGGCCAAGATTGGCGAGAAGTCGTCGAGGCGGCACGCAAAGGTGAACCCGGGGAACGCATCGTCGTCAACATGGGACCCCAGCACCCGTCCACGCACGGAGTGCTGCGGCTGATCCTGGAGATCGAAGGCGAGACGGTCACCGATGCCCGGTGCGGAATCGGCTACCTGCACACCGGGATCGAAAAGAACCTGGAGTACCGGTACTGGGCCCAGGGTGTGACGTTCGTGACCCGAATGGATTACCTGTCACCGTTTTTCAACGAAGCCGTCTACTGCCTGGGTGTGGAGAAGCTGCTCGGGATCACCGAAGAGATTCCCGAACGCGTCAACGTCATCCGGGTGATGATGATGGAGTTCAACCGGATCACCTCGCACCTCGTCGCGCTTGCCACCGGCGGCATGGAATTGGGTGCGATGTCGGCAATGTTCATCGGTTTCCGGGAACGCGAGCCGATCCTGTCCATGTTCGAGAAGGTGACCGGCCTGCGGATGAACCATGCCTACATCCGGCCCGGTGGACTTGCCCAGGATCTGCCGCCCGATGCCGTCCCCGAGATCAGAGAACTCCTCAAGAAAATGAGCCGTCGGCTCAACGACATCGAAAACCTGCTGAACGAGAACTACATCTGGAAAGCCCGCACCCAGAATGTCGGGTATCTGGACCTCACCGGGTGTATGGCCCTCGGGCTGACCGGGCCGTGCCTGCGGGCCACCGGGTTGCCGTACGACCTGCGTCGCAGCGATCCGTACTGCGGTTACGAGAACTACGAGTTCGATGTGATCACCGACGACTCGTGCGATGCATATGGGCGCTACATCATTCGCGTCAAGGAGATGAGGGAGTCGCTGAAGATCGTCGAACAGTGCCTGGATAAGTTGAAGCCCGGCCCGATCATGGTCGACGACCGCAAGATCGCCTGGCCCGCCGACCTCAAAGTCGGCCCGGACGGTCTGGGCAACTCGCCGGAGCACATCGCCAAGATCATGGGCAGCTCAATGGAGGCGCTGATCCACCACTTCAAGCTGGTCACCGAAGGCATGCGGGTGCCGGCCGGCCAGGTGTATGTCGCAGTCGAGTCGCCGCGCGGGGAGCTCGGCGTCCACATGGTCAGCGACGGCGGCACCCGGCCCTACCGCGTGCACTATCGGGACCCGTCATTCACCAACCTGCAGGCCGTCGCCGCGATGTGTGAGGGCGGCATGGTCGCCGACGTGATCACCGCGGTGGCCAGCATCGATCCCGTCATGGGTGGGGTGGACCGTTGACCGGGCCATACACCCCCGGCGTTGGGGCCAGCGGGGAGCGGATCTTCATCCAACTGGGCCCGCCGCCCGAAGAGCCGGGGCAGTTCGTCACCGAAGGCGCTCCGGAGTCGTATCCGCCGGATGTTCAGGCGCGGCTGGAAGTCGACGCCAAGGAGATCGTGGGCCGCTACCCAGCCCGCGGTCGGCGCTGTTGCCGCTGCTGCATCTGGTGCAGGCCGAGGACTCCTATTTCACGCCGGCGGGTTTGGAGTTCTGCGGCGAACAGCTTGGCCTGACCGGCGCCGAGGTGGCCGCCGTGGCGAGTTTCTACAGCATGTACCGTCGCGGACCCACCGGGGAATATCTGGTCGGTGTGTGCACGAACACGCTGTGCGCCGTGATGGGCGGTGACGCCATATTCGACTCGCTCAAAGAACATCTCGGTATCGAAAACGATCAAACGACCGAGGATGGCAGCATCACACTGCAGCACGTCGAATGCAACGCGGCCTGCGACTACGCCCCGGTCGTGATGGTCAACTGGGAGTTCTTCGACAACCAGACTCGCGAGTCGGCGCGGGAACTCGTCGAGGGCTGCGGAGCGGCCAACCCCCGGCGCCGAGCCGCGGCATCGCTCCGCTGTGCTCGTTCCGTCAGACCGGCCGAATCTTGGCGGGTTTTCCCGATCAACGTCCCGACGAGGGCCAAGGCGGCGCCGGCGCGGCCACCTTGGCCGGTCTGCGGGTTGCCAAGGAACGCGGCATGGCGCCGGCGACAAGCAGAGCGTAGCGATGCTGAGGTGGGGGCACCTGCCACTCGCGGGGGACGGCGCATCACCGCCCCGCCGGCAGCCGGCGCAGGGGAAGGCCAGTAATGGGGTCGCAAACACCGTTGGCTCCGGTACTGACCCGCTTTTGGGACGACCCCGAGTCGTGGACGATGGCAACCTATCGCCGCAACGACGGCTATAAGGCGCTGCAGAAGGCGCTCAAGATGGAGCCCGACGAGGTGCTGCAGGCGGTCAAGGATTCCGGGCTGCGTGGACGCGGCGGCGCGGGCTTTGGAACAGGGACGAAATGGGGGTTCATCCCGCAAGGCGACGAGGGCCCGGCCGCCAAGCCGCACTACCTGGTCGTCAACGCCGACGAGTCCGAGCCCGGCACGTGCAAGGACATCCCACTCATGTTCGCCACACCGCACTTCTTGATCGAAGGCAGCATCATCGCCGCCTATGCGATCCGGGCCAGCCACGCGTTCATCTACGTGCGCGGCGAAGTGGTTCCGGTACTGCGCCGAGTGCGACACGCGGTGGCCGAAGCGTATGAGGCGGGTTTCCTGGGCCGCGACATCGCCGGCTCCGGCTACGACCTGGAGCTGGTGGTACACGCCGGAGCCGGCGCCTACATCTGCGGCGAGGAGACCGCGCTGCTGGATTCGCTGGAAGGCCGTCGCGGCCAACCGCGCCTGCGTCCGCCGTTCCCGGCGGTGTCAGGTCTCTACGCGTGCCCCACGGTGATCAACAATGTCGAGACCATCGCCAGTGTCCCGCCGATCATCCTCAACGGCGTCGACTGGTTCCGGTCGATGGGCAGCGAGAAATCGCCTGGCTTCACCCTGTACTCGCTGTCTGGTCACGTCACGCGGCCGGGCCAGTATGAAGCGCCACTGGGCATCACGTTGCGGGAATTGCTCGACTACGCCGGCGGCGTACGGGCGGGGCACAAGCTGAAATTCTGGACACCCGGCGGGTCGTCGACACCGATCCTCACCGACGAGCACCTCGACGTGCCGCTGGACTACGAAGGCGTGGGCGCGGCCGGTTCGATGCTGGGCACCAAGGCGTTGGAGATTTTCGACGAGACGACGTGTGTGGTGCGCGCCGTGTGGCGCTGGACCGAGTTCTACGCGCACGAATCGTGTGGCAAATGCACGCCGTGCCGGGAAGGCACCTTCTGGCTGGATCAGATCTACGAGCGGTTGGAGACCGGCCACGGCACACCGGAGGACCTGGACAAGCTGCTCGACATCGCCGACGCCATTTTCGGTAAGTCGTTCTGCGCCTTGGGCGATGGCGCCGCCAGCCCGGTAACGTCGTCGATCAAATACTTCCGCGACGAATATGTCGCGCATATCGAGGGCGGCGGGTGCCCGTTCGACCCACGGGAATCCATGCTCGCGGTGAACGGAGACCACGCGTGACACGCGCCGAACCGCTGCCAATTCCTCGGCGCGAGCGTGCGTGTTTGCACCGCGACACGCGGCCGCGGGCGGCGTTCTGCGCACGCTCGCGGACTACTCGGGGGAAGGAGCGGCGCCATGACCCAAACGGCTGACACCGGAGAGAAGGTTTCCGAGCCGGAGCTGGTGACGTTGACCATCGACGGCACCGAGATCAGTGTCCCCAAAGGCACTTTGGTGATCCGGGCCGCCGAGTTGATTGGCGTGCAAATCCCCCGGTTCTGCGACCACCCGCTGCTCGATCCGGTCGGCGCGTGCCGCCAATGCCTGGTCGAGATCGAGGGACAGCGCAAACCGATGGCGTCGTGCACCATTCCGGTGACCGATGACATGGTGGTGCGCACCCAGTTCAGCTCTGAGGCCGCCGACAAGGCCCAGCACGGGGTGATGGAGCTGCTGCTGATCAACCATCCGCTGGACTGCCCGATGTGCGACAAGGGCGGCGAGTGCCCGCTGCAGAACCAGGCGATGTCGAACGGCCGCGCCGATTCCCGGTTTACCGACGTCAAACGCACGTTTGCCAAGCCGATCAACATTTCGCAACAGGTATTGCTGGACCGTGAGCGCTGCATCCTGTGCGCCCGCTGCACCCGGTTCTCCGAGCAGATCGCCGGCGACATGTTCATCGAGATGCTGGAGCGCGGCGCGCTGCAACAGGTCGGCATCTACGCCAACGAGCCGTTCGAGTCGTACTTTTCCGGCAACACCGTGCAGATCTGCCCGGTCGGCGCGCTGACCGGAACCGCCTACCGGTTTCGGGCCCGCCCCTATGACCTGGTCTCCAGCCCGAGTGTGTGTGAGCACTGCGCGTCGGGGTGTGCACAGCGCACCGACCATCGCCGCAACAAGGTGCTGCGCCGGCTGGCCGGCGACGAGCCCGAGGTCAACGAGGAGTGGAACTGCGACAAGGGGCGGTGGGCGTTCACCTACGCCACCCAGCCTGACCGGATCACCACTCCCCTGGTGCGGGACGCTGACGGCTCACTGGCGCCCGCCTCGTGGCCGCACGCGCTGGCCGTTGCCGTCGACGGGCTCAACTCGGCGGCCGGCGGCACGGGGGTGCTACCGGCGGCCGGCTGACCGTGGAAGATGCCTACGCGTATTCCAAGTTCGCCCGGATCGTGTTGAACACCAACGACATCGACTTCCGTGCCCGCCCACACTCCAGCGAGGAGACGCAATTCCTGGCGACCCGGGTCGCCGGCACGTCGATCACGATCAGCTACTCCGATCTGGAGTCGGCGCCGGTGGTGCTGCTGGCCGGATTCGAACCCGAGGAAGAGTCGCCGATCGTCTACCTGCGGTTGCGCAAAGCCGCCCGCAAACACGGCTTGCCAGTCCACGCCATCGCGCCATTCGCCAGCAACGGGCTGAAGAAGTTGTCCGGCAAGCTGATCCAGACCGTGCCCGGTGCCGAGGCCACAGCGCTGGACGGGCTGGCCACCGGTGAACTCGGCGAGCTGCTGTCTAAGCCCGGGGCGATCATATCGTCGGCGAACGGCTGGCCGGCGTGCCCGGCGGATTGTCCGCCGCGGCCCGGCTTGCCGACACCACCGGGGCTCGACTGGCGTGGGTGCCTCGCCGCGCCGGGGAACGCGGCGCGCTGGAAGCCGGCGCGCTGCCGGGACTGTTGCCCGGCGGCCGTCCGGTCAGCGACGAGGCCGCCCGCTCGCAGGTGGCCGAGGCCTGGCATGTCTCCGAGTTGCCTGCTGCCGACGGGACGTGACGTCGACGGCATCCTGGCCGCGGCCACCGACGGCACGCTGGGCGCGCTGCTGGTCGGCGGTGTGGACCCCGACGACTTCGCCGATCCCGATGCGGTGCTGGCCGCTCTGGACGCCGTGGGCTTCGTGGTGAGCCTGGAGCTGCGGCACAGCGCGGTGACCGAGCGCGCCGACGTGGTTTTCCCCATCGCACCGGCGGCGGAGAAGTCGGGAACCTATGTCAACTGGGAAGGCCGACGCCGCAGCTTCTCGGCCGCGCTGCCCGCCGACGCGACACCCGATCTGCGAGTACTCGACACACTGGCCGACGAAATGGGTATCGACCTGGGTCTGCCCACGGTGCAGGCCGCGCTCGTCGAGCTCAGCGCGCTGGGCAGCTGGGACGGCACACACGGCGCCGCGCCGGACGTCGCCGCTGCCGAGGCGTCGAAACCCGGTGCCGGAGAAGCCGTGTTGGCCGGGTGGCGGATGCTGCTCGACCAGGGGCGGCTACAGGACGGCGAGCCGCACCTGGCCGGCACCGCGCGCGCCCCGGTGGTGCGGCTGTCGGCCGAGACGGCCGACGAGATCGGCGCCGCCGACGGCGACCGGGTCACGGTCAGCACCGCGCGCGGTGAAGTCACGCTGCCGCTGACCATCACCGAGATGCCCGAGCAAGTGGTGTGGCTGCCGCTGAACTCGCCGGGCTCGGCGGTACACCGGCAATTGGGCGTGACAGCCGGTGCCGTGGTGAAGATACCCCAGTGAGGGGTGGCCAAATGATTCCCGGCTTCGGGCACGACACCTGGTGGCTGGTCGCGGCCAAAGCGCTCGCAGTGTTCGTGTTCTTGGTGCTGACGGTGCTGATAGCGATCCTTGCCGAACGCAAGATCCTGGGCCGGATGCAGCTGCGATGGGGACCCAACCGGGTCGGCCCGCGCGGGTATCTGCAAAGCCTGGCCGACGGCATCAAGCTGGCGCTCAAGGAGCCGATCACCCCGTTCGGCGTCGAAAAGCCGATTTTCCTGCTGGCGCCGGCCATTTCGACGATTCCGGCGATCACAGCGTTTGCGTTCATCCCGTTCGGACCGCAGGTCTCGGTTTTCGGCCACTGGACCGCGCTGCAAGTGACCGATCTGCCAGTGGCGGTGTTGTTCATCCTGGCGCTCTCCTCGATCGGGGTCTACGGCATCGTGCTGGCGGGGTGGTCGTCGGGCTCGACCTATCCGCTGCTGGGCGGGGTGCGCTCCACCGCACAGGTGATCTCCTACGAGGTCGCGATGGGGCTGTCGTTCGCGACGGTGTTCCTTTACGCCGGAACGATGTCGACGTCGCAGATCGTGTAGGCCCAAGACCGGGTGTGGTACGTCTTTCTGCTGCTGCCGTCGTTCTCGGTCTATCTGGTGTCGATGGTCGGCGAGACCAACCGGGCGCCGTTCGACCTGCCCGAAGCCGAGGGCGAACTGGTCGCCGGTTTCCACACCGAGTACTCGTCGCTCAGCTTCGCGATGTTCTACCTGGCCGAATACATCAACATGACCACGGTGTCGGCGCTGGCCGCCACGCTGTTCATGGGCGGCTGGCACGCGCCATGGCCGCTGAACATGTGGGCCGGCGCCAACAGCGGCTGGTGGCCGGTGCTGTGGTTCACCGCCAAGGTGTGGTTGTTCTTGTTCATCTACTTCTGGCTGCGGGGCACGCTGCCGCGGCTGCGTTACGACCAGTTCATGGCGCTCGGGTGGAAGATCCTCATTCCGGTGTCGCTGGTCTGGGCGCTGATCGCCGCGGCGATCCGCACGTTGCGTAACCAGGGGTACCCGCATTGGACACTGCTGCTGGTCGTCTCCAGCATCGCCGTCACCGTGGTACTTCTGGCTTTGCTGCGAGAACCATTCGGCGGCAAGCGGAACCGTAAGAAACAACGCCGCGACCAGCCGGTGGAGGCGCAGCCCTCCGAACCGGCTTTCCCCACGCCGCCGCTCCCAGGCCAGGTGCTGGTGCCAACGACTCAGGAGGGTACCGATGGCTAAACTCTTCAGCTCGATCGCCGGATTCGGCGTCACCTTCGGGACGATGTTCAAACGCCCGGTCACCGAGGAGTATCCGGAGAAACCCGGCCCGGTGGCGCCGCGCTATCACGGCCGCCATCAGCTGAACCGCTACGCGGACGGCTTGGAGAAGTGCATCGGCTGCGAGCTGTGCGCATGGGCATGCCCGGCCGACGCGATCTACGTCGAGGGCGCCGACAACAGCGAGGAGGAGCGCTTTTCGCCGGGTGAACGCTATGGCCGGGTGTATCAAATCAACTACTTGCGTTGCATCGGGTGCGGGCTGTGTGTCGAGGCCTGCCCCACCCGCGCGTTGACAATGACCAACGACTACGAGATGGCCGACGACAACCGCGCTGACCTGATCTACGAAAAGGACCGGCTGCTGGCGCCGCTGCTGCCCGACATGACCCCGGCACCGCATCCACGGGCCGAAGGTGCCACCGACGCCGACTACTACCGCGGCAATGTCACCGCAGAAGGTTTGCGGGACAAGCAGAATCCGGACGCCACACCATGACCACACTGCTGGCCGCCGACATCCTCACCCGCACCTCCACCGGTGAGGCCGTGACATTCTGGGTGCTGGGCACGGTGGCCCTGATCGGCGCGCTGGGTGTGGTGATGGCCGCCAACGCCGTCTACTCCGCGATGTTTTTGGCGATCACGATGATCATCCTGGCGGTGTTCTACATGATCCAAGACGCCGTGTTCCTCGGCGTGGTTCAGATCGTGGTCTACACCGGCGCGGTGATGATGCTGTTCCTGTTCGTGCTGATGCTGATCGGCGTGGACTCGGCGGAGTCGCTGGTGGAGACGCTGCACGGGCAACGAGTGGCGGCGGTGGTCGTCGGTATCGGATTCGGGATTGTGCTGATCGCCACCATCGGCAGCGTGACCACCGGCGGCTTCGTCGGCATGACACGGGCCAACGCCGGCGGCAACGTCGAAGGCCTGGCGACGCTAATCTTCTCTCGGTATCTGTGGGCGTTCGAGCTGACCAGCGCACTGCTGATCACCGCAGCCCTCGGAGCGATGCTGCTGGCGCACCGGGAGCGCTTCGAGCGCCGCAAAACACAGCGCGAGCTGTCGATCGAACGGTTCCGCCCGGGTGGCCATCCCACACCAATGCCCGGCCCGGGCGTCTACGCCCGCCACAACGCGGTCGACACGGCTGCGCTGCTGCCTGACGGCTCCTTTTCCCGGTTGTCGGTGCCGGAGGTGCTGGAGCTGCGCACGGTCGAAGGGGTGGAAGTGCACTCCGGCAACGGTTCTGGAGAACGGTGAGTCATGAATCCGCAGAACTACCTTTACCTGTCGGCGCTGCTGTTCACCATCGGCGCCGCGGGTGTGTTGTTGCGGCGCAACGCGATCGTCATGTTCATGTGCGTCGAGTTGATGCTCAACGCGGTCAACCTGGCGTTTGTCACCTTCGCCCGGATGCACGGCCAACTCGACGGCCAGATGGTGGCGTTCTTCACCATGGTCGTCGCCGCGTGCGAAGTCGTGGTCGGCCTGGCCATCATCATGACGATTTTCCGTGCCCGCAGATCGGCTTCGGTCGACGACGCCAACCTGCTCAAGGGCTGAGCTGATGACACAATTCACCTGGCTGGTCGTGGCCTTGCCCGCGGCCGGCGCCTTGGTTCTGCTGCTGGGCGGTCGACGCACCGACGGGTGGGGGCACCTGCTCGGCTGTGCCACCGCACTGGCATCGTTCGGCGTTGGCCTGGCACTGCTGAGCGACATGCTCGGCCGGACCGCGGACGCCCGCACTATCAGCCAGCATCTCTACAGCTGGGTGCCCGTCGGTGGTCTGCAGGTCGACATCGGGTTGCAGATCGACCAATTGTCAATCTGTTTCGTGCTGCTGATCACCGGTGTCGGATCGCTGATCCACATCTATTCGGTCGGCTACATGGCCGAAGACCCCGACCGGAGAAGGTTTTTCGCCTACCTGAACCTGTTCCTGGCGGCGATGCTTTTGCTGGTGGTGGCCGACAACTACCTGGCCCTGTACGCCGGTTGGGAAGGCGTGGGTCTGGCGTCCTACCTGCTGATCGGGTTCTGGTACCACAAGCCCACCGCGGCCACCGCGGCCAAGAAGGCGTTCGTGATGAACCGGGTCGGTGACGCCGGGCTCGCACTGGCCATCTTCTTGATTTTCAGCAACTTCGGCACGCTGTCCTACTCGGGGGTGTTCGCCGCTGCCCCCGGCGCGAGTCGCGGCGCGATGACCGCGATCGGGTTACTGCTGCTATTGGGCGCCTGCGCGAAATCCGCCCAGGTTCCCCTGCAGGCCTGGCTGGGTGACGCGATGGAGGGCCCCACCCCGGTGTCCGCACTGATCCACGCCGCCACCATGGTGACCGCCGGGGTGTATCTGATCGTGCGGTCCAACCCTCTGTACACCCTCTCGCCGGACGCCCGGCTGGGCGTCATCATCGTCGGCGCGGTCACACTGCTGTTCGGGGCGTTCATCGGCTGCGCCAAAGATGACATCAAACGTGCGCTGGCGGCGTCGACGATGAGCCAGATCGGCTACATGGTGCTGGCCGCGGGCCTGGGCCCGGCCGGCTACGCGTTCGCGATCATGCACCTGCTCACCCACGGCTTCTTCAAAGCCGGCTTGTTCCTCGGCTCCGGCGCGGTGATCCACGCAATGCACGAAGAGCAGGACATGCGCCGCTACGGCGGGCTGCGTAAGGCGTTACCGATCACCTTCGCCACGTTCGGGCTGGGCTACCTGGCGATCATCGGAGTTTGGCCGTTCGCCGGCTTCTTCTCCAAAGACGCCATCATCGAGGCCGCGCTGGGCGCCGGCGGTGTGCGCGGCTCGATCCTGGGCGGCGCAGCACTGCTGGGTGCTGGCATCACCGCCTTCTACATGACACGGGTGATGCTGATGACGTTCTTCGGTGAAAAGCGTTGGGCCGACGACACGCATCCGCATGAGGCACCGGCAGTGATGACCTGGCCGATGATCTTGCTCGCGGTCGGATCGGTGTTCTCCGGCGGCCTGCTGGCCATCGGCGGCACACTACAGCACTGGCTGGAACCGGTCGTCCTCGTCGAGGAAGGCCCGCACATCTTGCCGACCTGGGTGACCAGCGCTGTGGCCCTGGGCGTCGTCGCCGTCGGAATCGTCGTCGCTTACCAGCTCTACGGCCGCCGTCCAGTGCCGGAGACGGCACCCACTGACGTGTCAGTGCTCACCGTCGCCGCCCGCAGGGACCTCTACGGCGACGCCTTCAACGAGGAGGTGTTCATGCGACCGGGTGCGCGATTGACCCACGAGCTGGTCGAGGTCGACGACCAGGGCGTGGACGGCTCAGTCAACGCGCTCGCGGCGCTGGTGAGCCGGACCTCGGATCGGCTGCGCGGACTGCAGACCGGGTTCGCACGCAACTACGCGTTGTCGATGTTCGTGGGCGCGGTCCTGGTTGCCGCGGCGCTCCTGGCGGTGCAGCTGTGGTGAGCGTCCCGTGGCTTTCCGTACTGTGGCTGCTGCCGTTGGCCGGCGCGTTGGTGGTGATCGTGGTGCCGCCCGCGGGGCGGCAGCTTGCCAAGTGGCTCGGCCTGGCCGTGGCGGTCGCCGT
>CAWISO010000005.1:0-181717 GCA_963838755.1 uncultured Actinomycetota bacterium
TGATCGCGGAGTGTTTATCGTGGTGCTCCTTAGAAAGGAGGTGATCCAGCCGCACCTTCCGGTACGGCTACCTTGTTACGACTTCGTCCCAATCGCCGATCCCACCTTCGACAGCTCCCCCCACAAGGGTTAGGCCACTGGCTTCGGGTGTTACCGACTTTCATGACGTGACGGGCGGTGTGTACAAGGCCCGGGAACGTATTCACCGCAGCGTTGCTGATCTGCGATTACTAGCGACTCCGACTTCACGGGGTCGAGTTGCAGACCCCGATCCGAACTGAGACCGGCTTTAAAGGATTCGCTTAACCTCACGGCATCGCAGCCCTTTGTACCGGCCATTGTAGCATGTGTGAAGCCCTGGACATAAGGGGCATGATGACTTGACGTCATCCCCACCTTCCTCCGAGTTGACCCCGGCAGTCTCTCACGAGTCCCCACCATCACGTGCTGGCAACATGAGACAAGGGTTGCGCTCGTTGCGGGACTTAACCCAACATCTCACGACACGAGCTGACGACAGCCATGCACCACCTGCACACAGACCACAAGGGAAGCACCATCTCTAGTGCCGTCCTGTGCATGTCAAACCCAGGTAAGGTTCTTCGCGTTGCATCGAATTAATCCACATGCTCCGCCGCTTGTGCGGGCCCCCGTCAATTCCTTTGAGTTTTAGCCTTGCGGCCGTACTCCCCAGGCGGGGTACTTAATGCGTTAGCTACGGCACGGATCCCAAGGAAGGAAACCCACACCTAGTACCCACCGTTTACGGCGTGGACTACCAGGGTATCTAATCCTGTTCGCTCCCCACGCTTTCGCTCCTCAGCGTCAGTTACTGCCCAGAGACCCGCCTTCGCCACCGGTGTTCCTCCTGATATCTGCGCATTCCACCGCTACACCAGGAATTCCAGTCTCCCCTGCAGTACTCCAGTCTGCCCGTATCGCCCGCACGCCCCCAGTTAAGCCAGGGAATTTCACGAACAACGCGACAAACCACCTACGAGCTCTTTACGCCCAGTAATTCCGGACAACGCTCGCACCCTACGTATTACCGCGGCTGCTGGCACGTAGTTGGCCGGTGCTTCTTCTCCACCTACCGTCACCAGAAACAAAAGCTCCCGGCTTCGCCGATGGTGAAAGAGGTTTACAACCCGAAGGCCGTCATCCCCCACGCGGCGTCGCTGCATCAGGCTTGCGCCCATTGTGCAATATTCCCCACTGCTGCCTCCCGTAGGAGTCTGGGCCGTATCTCAGTCCCAGTGTGGCCGGACACCCTCTCAGGCCGGCTACCCGTCGTCGCCTTGGTAGGCCATCACCCCACCAACAAGCTGATAGGCCGCGGGCCCATCCCACACCATTAAAAACTTTCCACCACAAAACATGCGCCTTGTAGTCCTATCCGGTATTAGACCCAGTTTCCCAAGCTTATCCCGAAGTGCAGGGCAGATCACCCACGTGTTACTCACCCGTTCGCCACTCGAGCACCCTGCAAGCAGGGCCTTTCCGTTCGACTTGCATGTGTTAAGCACGCCGCCAGCGTTCGTCCTGAGCCAGGATCAAACTCTCCAAACAAAAACCCCCACACCACAGTGCAGGCAGAATCCAATCAGAGAAACCTGACAAAACAAAACAAAACCACACCCTGACACGAGGCATCAGAACATGGCAAAAAACAACAACAAAAACAAAACCACCAAACACACTATTGAGTTCTCAAACAACACCCATCAACAGGCAACCCTGCCACTCTACTCTGGGGCACAGGCACCGTCAACTGCACAAACAGACCCGCTTGGGCGCTGTGAGTCGTTACGCCGCACCTATTCTACGCGCTCGATCTCGGCTCCGAGACTGACCAGATTTTCCACAAACAGCGGATAGCCGCGGTCGATGTGAAAGACATCATGGACCTCTGTGTCACCGTCGGCCACCAACCCGGCGAGCACTAGGCCTGCGCCGGCCCGGATATCCGACGACCACACCGGTGCACTCGACAGCTGTGGGAGACCTCGGACGACGGCATGGTGCCCATCGGTGCGGGCGTCGGCACCAAGACGGATCATCTCCTCGACGAATCGGAACCGGGCCTCGAACACGTTCTCGGTGATCATCGATGTGCCGTCGGCGATCGACGCCAGCCCAATCGCCATCGGCTGCAGGTCCGTCGGAAACCCAGGGAACGGCAACGTGGCGACGTTGATGGCCTTCGGGCGCTCGTACTGCGTGACTCGGAAACTGTCATCGGTCTGGGTGACGGTGGCGCCGGCATCGTGCAGTTTGTGCAGGACAACTTGAAGGTGGCCCGGATCGATCCCGGTCACCGTAATGTCACCGCGGGTCATCGCTGCCGCGATGCCCCACGTGGCGGCCACGATCCGATCACCGATCACGCGATGCTCAGTCGGGTACAGCCGCGGCACACCGGTAATCGTCATCGTCGGCGATCCGGCCCCGTCGACCTGCGCACCCATCTGGTTGAGCATCGTGCACAGGTCCACCACGTCGGGCTCGCGCGCCGCATTGTGAATCGTCGTGACGCCTTCGGCTAACACCGCGGCCATCAAGATGTTCTCGGTAGCTCCTACCGAAGGGAACTCCAGCTGAATTTCGGCGCCCCGCAAGGCATCTGCTTGTGCGACGACGCAGCCGTGCTCGATATTGCATACGGCGCCCAACTGCCGCAGCCCGGCTTGATGCATATCCAGCGGACGTGACCCGATGGCGTCGCCGCCCGGCAGCGCGACCTTGGCCCGCTTACACCGCCCGACCAGGGGGCCAAGTACGCAGACCGAAGCTCGGAACTGACGGACTGCGGCGAAGTCGGCGTCGTACTTCGGCTCGTCCGGCGAGGTGATGCGCACCGTAGCGCCGGCCAGTTCGACGGTGGCGCCCAGGCCCCTCAGCACTTCTGCCATCAACGGGACATCGAGGATGTCCGGGCAGTTAGTGATCGTGCTGGTGCCCTCGGCCAACAACGTCGCAGCCATCAACTTGAGAACGCTGTTCTTAGCGCCGCCGACGGCGACTTCGCCGGACAACCGACTTCCACCGGTCACCACGAATCGCTCGGCCACCCGGGTTAGTTTAGTGAAGCGGTATCGACCTGTCAGTCGAGCGCGCCAGTCCGGGCGGTACGGTTTTAAGTCATGGCAGTGCACCTGACCCGCATCTATACCCGGACCGGCGATGACGGAACAACTGGGTTGAGCGATTTTTCGCGGGTCTCCAAGAACGATGCGCGGTTGGTGGCATACGCGGACTGCGACGAAGCGAATGCGGCGATCGGCGCGGCAATCGCGCTCGGAAACCCCACGCTGCGCATCACCGACGTCCTCAAACAGATCCAGAACGATCTGTTCGATGCCGGCGCGGATCTCTCGACCCCGGTTGTACCGAATCCAAAGTACCCGCCGCTCCGCATCACGCAGTCCTACGTGGATCGACTCGAGGCGTGGTGTGACGAGTTCAACGAAGGTCTGTCGGCGCTCAACTCCTTTGTGCTTCCTGGTGGTTCACCGCTGTCGGCACTGCTCCACATTGCTCGCACGGTGGCACGTCGCGCTGAACGTTCGGCCTGGGCCGCAATCGAGTTGCACCCATCGGATGTCAGTGAGCTGCCCGCAAAGTATCTGAATCGACTGTCTGACTTGTTGTTCATCTTGTGCCGGGTGGCCAACCCCGATGGTGACGTGCTTTGGCAACCGGGTGGCGGACGGTCCGACCGGCCGGAAAAATAGACAGGATCAGACGCTGCGGCGCCGCGCACGCGGCGAAGGACGAGACTCCAACCACGACTGGAAAGCGGTCAATGCGCCTCGGTCCAGCGCGATTTCATAGCCCCATCGGCGGTCCTGCGTGGTGTCACGCAGTTCCAACACAATGATCTCTTCAGTCATGATGTCGAACTCGTCGCCGCGTGGAGGACGCCGGGAAACGACCTCCACACCCCGCCGATTGAGTCGCCGATCAGGCCATAAGCGAACACTGGACAGTCGGTAGAACGCGGCATCCCCACCCCGGTAACGGATCACGCCATGACGCCAACCGTGGCCGCCGACGGCGGGGATGTCGCGCATGATTGCCGCCGTCCCGCCCTGACGCAGCTTCCACAGTCGATAAAGCAACGCGACGACAGCAATTCCCAACACCGCGACGAGCACGACCATGGGAAGTCATGAGCGCGCTCATCGGCCGCGGGCCTACTAATCGAGCGCGCCGATAGCGCGCAGCCTGGCGCGACCCCTGGCGGCGGTGCGGGAATCGTCTGACTCCGAATCCTCTTTAGCCGCAGTCTCGTTGATCTCCGAGTCGAATTCTGCGGATTCTGCAAGGATGGTGACACCCTCCTCGGTCACCGACATAAAGCCGCCATCCACCGCGATGCGCAAGTCTTCCTCATTCTCACGTTCGACGCGCACCATGGCATCGTCGATCAACTGCGCCACAAGCGGGATATGCCTTGGCATAACACCGATCTCCCCAACGGTGGTGCGGGTGAAGATGAACGTCGCCTCGCCCGACCAAATCTTCCGGTCTACGGCAACGATCTCCACTTTCATCTCGGCCATGTCAAGCCACCTTTCGCCGCTGGCAAAAACGCGTCACAGCTTGGCGCCGAAGCTTTCAGCCTTCTTGGCCAGGTCCTCGAGGCCGCCGATCAAGAAGAATGCCTGCTCGGGCACATGGTCGAAGTCGCCCTTGGCGAGCTTGTCAAATGCCTCGATGGTTTCCTTCAGCGGCACGGTGGAACCTGGCGAACCGGTGAACTGCTCGGCGGCCATCATGTTCTGCGAGAGGAAGCGCTCGATGCGTCGCGCCCGGTTGACCTGTTGCTTGTCCTCTTCGGAGAGCTCGTCGATACCCAGAATCGCGATGATGTCTTGGAGGTCCTTGTAGCGCTGCAGGATCCGAATGACTTCCTGCGCTACCCGGTAGTGCTCGTCGCCGACCACCCCGGGGTCCAGGATGGTGGAGCTGGACGCCAGCGGGTCCACGGCGGGGAAGATGCCCTTGGAGAACACATTTCGGGACAGCTCAGTTGTCGCGTCCAGGTGCGCGAACGTCGTTGCGGGCGCGGGGTCGGTGTAGTCGTCGGCGGGCACGTACACGGCTTGCATCGAGGTGATGGACTTACCCCGCGTCGAGGTGATCCGCTCTTGGAGCTCCCCCATCTCGTCAGCCAGCGTCGGTTGATAGCCCACCGCCGAGGGCATCCGCCCAAGCAACGTGGAGACCTCGGATCCGGCCTGGGTGAACCGGAAGATGTTGTCGATGAACAACAACACGTCCTGGCCCTCCTCATCGCGGAAGTACTCGGCCATCGTCAACGCTGACAGCGCCACCCGCATACGGGTGCCGGGCGGCTCGTCCATCTGACCGAACACGAGCGCGGTGTCCTTGAGCACGTCGGCCTCGCCGAGCTCGACCCACAGGTCGTTGCCCTCGCGGGTACGTTCCCCCACACCAGCGAACACCGAGGTGCCGCCAAAGTTTCGGGCAATACGGTTGATCATCTCCTGAATCAGAACCGTTTTACCCACACCCGCACCACCGAACAGCGCGATCTTGCCGCCGCGCACGTACGGTGTCAGCAAGTCGACAACCTTCAACCCCGTCTCGAGCATCTCGGTACGCGGTTCCAGCTCATCGAACGCCGGCGGCTTGCGGTGAATCGGCCAGTGATCGAAGTCTTTTCCGTAGTTGTCTTCATCCAGGCAGTCACCCAGCGCGTTGAACACGTGGCCCTTGACTCCCTCGCCGACCGGCACCGAGATCGAGTCACCTGTGTCGGTGACCTCGACGCCGCGCACCAGCCCGTCGGTCGGCTGCAGCGCGATCGTGCGCACCAGGTTGTCCCCGAGGTGCTGCGCGACCTCCAACGTCAACGTTTTCGCGAGTGCTTTGAACGTGATCTCAGTCTGCAGAGCGTTGAATAGCGCCGGTATCGAACCACGAGGAAACTCGACGTCGACGACTGGTCCGGCAACCCGCACCACCCTGCCCTTGGTGTTGGAGTTCTTGGAGTTCCTAGAGTTCTTCGACTTCTGTGTCTGTTTGGTGGCAGCCATATCTTCTTCGCTTCCTGATGGGTCTTACTTACTCAGCGTCGGCGAGGGCGTTGGCGCCGCCTACGATTTCGCTGATTTCCTGAGTTATTTCTGATTGCCGCTCACGGTTGGCCTGCAGTGTGAGGTCCTTGACGAGGTCGTCGGCGTTGTCGCTTGCCGATTTCATCGCCCGTTGCCGCGATCCCAGCTCCGATGCAGCGGAATCCAGCAGCGCCGCGTAGACGCGGGTCGTCAGGTAGCGCGGCAACAGTGCATCGAACAATGTCGTCGCATCGGGCTCGAACGAGTACAGCGTATGCGGTTCATCGTTTTTCTCTTCGACGTACTCGACGACCATTGGGGCGATGCGGTGCGCCTCGGGGGACTGCGACATCATTGACTTGAACTCGGTGTAAACGATGTGCAACTCGTCAACGGGTTCAGGAGCGTCCTCGTCGGAGTCGTCGTCGTCGGCAACACCAGCCATGAAGGCTTTCACCAGCGTCTCAGCTACCTTCAACGCATCCTCGTAGGTGGGCCGCTCCGAGAAGCCCGTCCACGACTCGACGATGTCCCAATTCCGGAATGAGTAGTAGCCCTGCGCTTTCCGGCCGACGGTAAAGAGTACTGGCGTTTTGCTCTCTTGCCGCAGCAGCGAGAAAAGCTCCTCAGCCCGACGGAAGGCGCTGGAGTTGTATGCGCCACATAGGCCACGATCAGACGAGACCACCAGCACGCCCGCCCGTTTCGGGTCGGAGCGCTCGACCAGCAACGGATGATCCAAAGCCGCTTCCTCGGCCAGCGTGGTGAGCATGTTGGTGATCTCGTCGGCGTAGGGTTTGGCAGCCTCCAGCCGATCCTGCGCCTTGCCGATGCGCGAGGCCGCGATCATTTCCTGTGCTTTGGTGATCTTTTTAATCGACTGAGCAGATCGGATCCGACCCCGCAGCTCGCGAAGTGTGGCAGGCATACTCGGTTACTTCTTCTTCTTCTTCTGCTCTGGCGGCGCGGGCTTGTGAACCTGCACTGATTCCTTGGCTAAATCTTCTTCGTCGAGGGCATCGACATGCTCGTCGGGTACCACCGATCCGCCACCGGTTGCCGAGAAACCCTTCTTGAACTCGTTGACCGAGTCGGTCAGCTTATTTTCCCCTTCGTCGCTGAGCTTCTGGGAGTCCCGAATCTCGGACAGGATGCCCTCTTCGGACGCGCGAACATGATCGAGGAACTCGTTTTCGAAGCGCCGCACGTCTTCGACTGGGACCGAGTCCAGGTGGCCCTTAGTGCCGAGGAAGATTGAGACCACCTGCTCCTCGACCGGCATCGGCTGGTTTTGCTGTTGCTTGAGTAATTCGACCAACCGCTCACCGCGCTCCAGTTGGGATTTGGACGTGGAGTCAAGGTCAGAAGCAAACGCCGCAAAGGATTCCAGCTCGCGATACTGCGACAGGTCCAGTCGCAGCGATCCGGCTACTTCCTTCATGGCCTTGATCTGCGCCGCGCCACCAACTCGGGACACCGACACACCGACGTTGATCGCCGGGCGCACACCCTGATTGAACAGGTCGGACTCCAGGAAACACTGCCCGTCGGTGATTGAAATGACATTGGTCGGGATGTACGCCGAGATGTCGTTGGCTTTGGTCTCGATAATCGGCAAGCCCGTCAGCGACCCACCACCAAGATCGTCGGAAAGCTTTGCGCAACGCTCCAAAGGCGCGAATGCAAATAGAACACGTCGCCTGGGTAGGCTTCGCGGCCGGGTGGGCGACGCAACAGCAGGGAGATCGCCCGGTATGCCTCCGCCTGCTTGCTGAGGTCGTCGAACACGATCAGGACATGCTTGCCCTGATACATCCAGTGCTGCGCGATTGCCGAACCGGTGTATGGCGCAAGCCATTTGAAGCCAGCAGAGTCAGATGCGGGTGCGGCTACGATCGTCGTGTAGTCCATGGCGCCCCCCTCTTCCAGCGTGTGCTGCACGGAGGCGATGGTGGTGCCCTTCTGCCCGATAGCTACATAAACACACCGGACCTGCTTTTCCTCATCGTCACTCTCCCAGTTCTTCCGCTGGTTGAGGATGGTGTCGACGCAGAGGGCGGTCTTGCCGGTCTTGCGGTCCCCGATGATCAGCTGGCGCTGGCCGCGACCGATCGGCGTCATCGCATCGATGGCCTTGATGCCAGTCTGGAGTGGCTCTTTGACGCCCTGACGCTGCACCACCGAGGGAGCCTGAATCTCCAACGCCCTACGCTCGTCAGACTCGATGTCGCCGCCTCCGTCGATCGGGTGGCCGAGCGGATTGATGACCCTGCCGAGAAACCCATCGCCGACCGCAACCGAAAGCACATCGCCGGTGCGCTTGACCTGCTGGCCCTCTTCGAGTTTCTCGTAATCGCCCAAGATCACCGCGCCGACCCTGTGCTCGTCGAGGCTGAGCGCCACGCCCAACACTCCGCCGGGGAATTCCAGCAGCTCCTGGAACATCACCGACGGCAAGCCCTCCACATGGGCGATACCGTCACCGGCGTCGACGACGGTGCCAACCTCCTTCCGCGCGGTGTCGGAAGTAAAGGAGCTAACGTATTCTTCGATCGCGCCTTCGATATCTTCAGCGGAGATTGTCAACTCTGCCATGGCTTTTCGTTCTTCCTGCTTGTTGATTGGGTTGGCTAGGTCGTGTTTCAGTCTGGCAATTGGGTGTGGGCCGCGGCGAGACGAGACGAAAGCGTAGCGTCGATGACCTCGTCGCCGACCGAGATTGCGAGCCCGCCGAGCAGCTCAGGGTCGGTTTGCATCTGCACTGTGACCGGGTGGCCGTAGACCCGGCTCAGCACTTGGGTCAAGCGCTCCCGCTGCTCGTCGTTGAGTTCAGCAGCCGCCCGCACACGTGCGACAACTTCGCCGCGGCGAGCCACCGCCACTTCGGCGAGCCGTAGCACCGCGTCCTCGGCCGGTTGGCCTCGCAACAATTCGACTGTCTTGGAGAGCAGTTCCACCGCGATGGGGTTGACATTGGTGTTTGCACTTTTCAGCACGTTGCGCAGCAACGTAACCCGGTTGTCGGCGGGCGATTCGAAGTCACCCAACATGATGGACAGGCGCGGCTGAGCATCCAGGATGCGGCTGAACCAGAACAACTGATCTTCGACCTCGTCAACCGAGCCGTCCTGTTCGGCGCGCGTCAACAATGCCTGTCGCGATACCAACTCAACTGCGTCGATCAGATCGCTGTCGGCCGACCAGCGTTGCGAAACGCCCGACTTCAGAATCTCCAGCGCGGGCTCCCCGACTTTGTCGGCCACCAGCCGCTCGACCAGCCGGACTCTGGGCGACGCATCCTCGGCCGGCAAGGTCAGATAACGCCTGACGACGGTCTCGCGATCCAACAGCGCCGCGACCGATGTCAGTTCGTCGGCGAGGGTGGACAGCCCTCGGTCGTCGAGGTCTTTCGCTAGCTCGTTGAATCGCTTCATCACCGTGTCGAGCGCCAGTCGGCTGGCCGAACGCATCTTCGCTTGTACGGGGTAGTCGACCTCGACCTTGGAGGTTGCCATCGCGTCAAGCTCGTCGAGCAAGCGGTCGACAGTGGCCGACTGCTGCGCCGAATCGGCAACGTAACCGCGCACCAATTCGCCTGCCCGCCGTACGGATTCGGTACCGAAATCCTGGCGCAGCTGGCGGACGAGCTGCGCGCGCAGCAGCTCAACCTGCTTGGCGCCCTGCGTTTTGACGCGCTCGACCTCGACGTCAGCCTGAGCGCGCATTTGTTCGGCAATGCGTTCGGCGTCCGCGCGGGCCTCCTCGGTAATCCGCTTGCCCTCGGCCTTGGCGTCTTCACGTGCTTGCTGGTGGGCTTGGCTGGCTTCCTCGAGCCGCTTGGCGGCTGCCGCGGCGTCGTCCAGTTGTTGGCGCACTAGCTTCTGCCGATCGACCATCATTCTGCGCACCGGCGGCACGGCATAACGCCATACCAACAAGACGATGACGGCGAACCCGGCCAGCTGCCCGATAAATGTCGACATCGTCGCTACCGGCCTGACCCGCTGGCTGTCACCGAGGTCGTGATCTCGACGCCGAGGATGCGGCTGGCCAGAGTGTTGGACATGCTGTCCACCCGAGCGCGCAGATCCGCCGCGACCGCGTCCCCCTCCTGCTTGAGTTGGTCGGAGGCGTCTTGCAGGGTCGAGGAGACTTGTTCCTCGGCGCGGGAGCGCATTTCACCGAGAATCTTGCGACCCTCCGTGCGGGCATCGTCGCGGGCAGCAGAAGCCTTGGCCCGAGCTTCAGACATCACCTTCTCGTAGTCTTCCCGGGCCGCGGCGAACTGCTCGGCCGATCGTTTGTTGTCGGCCTGCGTCTTGTTGACCATGTCCTCGCGCTCATGCAGCACCCTCATGATCGGCGGCACGACGAAGGTGCCGATCACGCCGAGCACGATCAAGAAAATGATCAGCACGACGAAGAAGGTGCCGTTAGGGATGAGGAAGTTCCCCCCAGCCTGGCTGTCGGCAGCCAGGATGACAGCGCTCATACCACCCATCTCGACTATTACTTGACCGGGGTGGCGAAGACGAACAATGCCATGAAGGCCAGGTTGATGAAGTAGGCGGCCTCAACCAGACCTACGGTGATGAAGAACGGAACAAACAGCCGGCCCTGCGCCTCGGGTTGCCGGGCGATACCGGCGATCAGCGCGTTACCGGCGACACCGTCACCGATCCCGGCGCCGATCGCGCCTCCGGCCATGATCAATCCCCCGCCGATGAGGGCGCCGGCCGCGAGTGTGGGGTTCATTGCTTATCCTCCTTGATATTTGGTAAGGGTCGGTCGAGTCTCTGGGTGTGGAAGCCGGGATCTTGAGGCCGTCCTAATGCTCTTCCCCTTCCAGCTCCATTGATTGACTGAAGTACAAGACGGTCAGCAGCGCGAAGATAAATGCCTGGATCGCACCGATAAATAGGTCGAACGCCTTCCAAATCGCGTTCGGCGCCCACAAGATATATGGCGGGAAAAGCGCGATCAGCGCAACCAGGATGCCACCAGCGAAGATGTTGCCGAAAAGTCGGAGCGACAGCGAGATCGGCTTGGCGAGCTCTTCAACCACGTTGATCGGCGAGAAGATCACCCCGACGATTTTCGGCAGGGTGTCCCACACGTGCCCCTTGACAATCTTGAGCGGATACCCGATCGGGCCGCTGCGCCACATGCCGGCCAGGTGGTAGCAGAGGAACACAAACAGTGCCAATGCCAGTACGTAGTTGATATCCGACGCCGGCGCGGCAAACAACTCTTTGGGAGTCCCGCCAGCTCCATGGCTGTACTGCACGGGCAGTACCGCCAGCCAGTTCGAGATCAGGATGTAGACGAAGAGCGTGACGGCCAGCGGCAACACAAAGGGCGCTATCCGCATCCCGATAGCTGATTCGATCTGATTGCGCATCTGGATGGTGATCGCCTCAAAGAACAGCTGCACGCCACCTGGTACGCCGCTGGAGGTGACCTTGGCGCGGAGGAAGAACGCCAGCGCGATGACGATGACGGCCGCAAGTGCCGCAGACGCCACGGTGTCGACATTGATGGTCAGACCGAATATTTTCTCGGTCTCGTGCTTGCCGACCTCGATGGCGCCCTCCGCCAGGAACATCTCAGTCATCGCTGTTGCCGTTCCCTTCCCTTCCCTCGGCCGCAATGTCGTGTGTGCCGTCCCAACCGCCGTCGGCGGTCTGGGTGCGCAACTTCTTCCAAACCGGCAGCGCGGTCGATACCACTAGCAATACCTGGAACAGCGCGAGCCCAAACAAAACGCCCAGCCCGGCCGGCCGGAAGACGAAGGCAACGGCGAGCCCTATCACAGTGATGATCATCAGCCGGCTCGCCGAATTCATCGCCATCCTCTTCTTCAGCGGATGCGCTTCGGCGGTGATCGCCGCTACCGACCGCTGCACGCCGACGGCGTTGAGCAAACCCAAGAGGAGCCCCACGCCGAAGAAAACACCGACCATCACGTGGTGGAGCCATCCCGCGACAAGCATCGCGACGACGGTCAGAGCAAGGGAGATGGCAAGCAGACGAACCGGGCGGAATGCAACGGAGGGAAACACCAACGGCGCGTTTTGCGCTGGTGTTGTCACTGCTGCACCTCAGTCCTCGCTAGGGGGGAGTTACCGGGTTGATCGTTGCGTGGCCCGTTGAGCGTATCGGAGGGCAATCACCGCACTCGCATCACCCAAGGAGCAGCTCCCCTTTGTCGGTCGTACGTCGGCGCAATCGGAGCTGACTCCGATGGCCGATGGCCGGCAACCCGCGAGGTTAATTCGGGTTCTACCAGCACCGTACCACATCGTGAGCGTATCTACTACTCCCCGTCGTAGCTCTCGTCGCGCCGACGAAGCAGCGGGATCAACGTGACAATAACCGCGATCGCAATCGCGCCGAGCATCACCGCTGCGGTGTCGCGCGGGTTGAAAAAGATTGTGCTGGCGGTGCCGAAAGCGACGATGCCACCCCACAAATAGATCAGCAGCACCACGCGGCGATGCGAATGACCAATCTGCAGCAGCCGATGATGCAAATGCATCTTGTCGGGGCTAAATGCGCTACGACCCGCCCTGGTGCGGCGCACGATCGCCAGCAAAAGATCCAGCATCGGCAACCACATCACGGCCACAACCAACAGGAACGGTGATAGCAGAACAAAGACGTCGCGGGCGCCGTACGCATTCTGCGAAATCGGTCCCGCAGCGGTTGTCGACGCGGCGGCCAACATCAGGCCGATCAGCATCGAACCGGAATCGCCCATGAAAATCTTGGCCGGGTGGAAATTGTGCGGCAAGAATCCCAGACAGGCCCCGGCCAGCACCACCGAAATGACCGCGGGAGGGTAGAACAGCACATCACCGCCGTGGTCGCGAAGCAGGCCGACCGAGAACATACAAATGGCAAATGCGGTAATCAGGCCCAGCCCGGCGGCCAGCCCGTCGAGACCGTCGACGAAGTTCATCGCGTTGACGATCGAGACGGTCAACGCCAGGGTCAGCAGAATCGAGGAGGCCTGGTCCAGCACGATCGTGCCGACTCCGCCCAGCGGGATGTAAAGAACACTCCAGGCGACGCCCATCGTGACGAGAACACTGGCGGCGGTGATTTGACCGGCGAACTTCGTCAGCGCGTCCAGCCCCCACCGATCATCGATGAGGCCAATGCCCATGATCACCGCGCCTGCAACGAGCACCGCCGGCATACCCGTCGAGTAGACGAAACCACGCGTGAGCGCCGGAAGCTGCGATGCCAGAAAGACCGCTCCGACGACGCCAAGAAACATCGCCAGACCGCCCATCCGTGGCGTCGGCGCCACGTGAACATCGCGTTCGCGTGGATAGGCCACCGCGCCGAGCCGGGTCGCCAACACGCGCACTGGACCGGTCGCGAAGTAGGTGATGATCGCAGCCGTCAGCCCGACGAGCGCCAGTTCGCGTAACGGGACACCGGCGCCACGGTCGGGCAGGGCGAGCAGACCGCCGGCGAGGCTGTCGGCACCGCTAACCACCCCGAGACCGTACTGCACCAACCTGAGACCGAATTCAGTTGCCCCTGGGCAGATCAGCTGGTCAAACTCGCGGCGTCCACGCCGAGCACCTCGGCGATACTCTCGGCGCGCACCGGTCCAGACCGCAGGATGCGGGGCTCGGGCCCGGTCAGATCCAGGATCGTTGAGGCCGCCTGCTGGGCTGACGGACCGGCGTCGAGATATACCTCGACGAGCTCGCCGAGCTGCCTGTGCGCATCCTTCGCGTCGACGGCGGGCGGATGCCCGGACACGTTGGCACTCGATACCGCCATCGGCCCGACTTCACGCAGCAATTCGATGGCGACCGGGTGCAGCGGCATCCGCAGCATCACCGTGCCGCGGGCATCGCCTAGGTCCCACTGCAGCGACGGCGCTTGCCGGATCACCAGGCTTAGGGCGCCCGGCCAGAACGCGCGGATGAGATCACGGGTTGCCTGCGGAACCGTCAGGGCAAGGCCATCGATGGTGTGCCAGGACCCGACCAGCACCGGCACCGGCATATCGCGCCCGCGACCCTTCGCCGACAGCAAGGCAGCCACCGCCGCGCTATCGAAAGCGTCGGCGCCGACACCGTAAACCGTGTCGGTCGGGAGCACCACCAGTCGGCCGTTTTTGACGGCTCCGGATGCCAACGCGATTCCCCGGGAACGTTGGTCGGGATCAGCGCAGTCGAAAACGTCAGTCACGAGCGCCGCTCCTCATCACTTCGTTCTGCATCGTCACGGCGCGAGTCACTAGTCACCCCTGCGGGCCGTCACGAACCGGGGCCGCCCGGTCAGATCTGTGTGGGCGATGATGTCATTGAAAAGCCCTGTGCGGCAGATCAGTTCGGATGTCAGCCAAGACGTGGTGTCGTCGTGCTCGACCGCGAATAAGCCGCCCGGACGCAACCAGCGCCCAGCGAGCCGAGTAACGGCGGCGATCACCGTCATGCCGTCCGGGCCGCCGAACACCGCATGAGGCGGATCATGCCGAGAAACTTCCGGTTCAACCTCAGCAGCATCAGGCACGTAGGGCGGGTTGGCCACCACGAGGTCGACCCGCCGGTCAAGCTCGGCAAGCAAGCCCGGGTCTCCGACGTCAGCGCAGACCAGCTCCACCGCGGTACCCGCCGAGTTCCTGCGGGCATAGTCAAGTGCCGCCTGACAGTCGTCGATGCCTATCACGCGCGCTGCCGGCCAGTGGTGTGCGAGCGCGACCGCCAACGCACCGGAGCCGGTACACAGATCGACAATGACCGGTTGCTTGGAAGGTCCCGGAAGACACTGCGCTCTAGCCCATTCCAGCATGGCTTCGGTTTCTGGACGCGGGATGAACACACCGTCTCCGACGACCAACGTCACCGGCCCGAAGGTCACCGTGCCGGTGAGATGCTGCAGCGGGATGCGATGCGATCGCTCAGTGATGGCGGCGTTATACCGCGTGAAGAACTCCTCGTCGGGCATATCGATCACCGGCAAGCGGCCGCGCTCGGTGCCTGCTAGGTGAGCAGCCAACTCCTCGGCGTCGTAGCGCGCGGAGTCGATGCCGGCGTCTGCGAGCAGCGCCGTAGCCGAGTCGATTGCGCGCCGCAGGCGGGTCATGCTTGCTGTAGCCGAGATTGCTTGTCAGCGGCGCTCAGCGCGTCAAACAGTGCGTCAAGATCGCCGTCGAGAATCTGATCGAGATTGTGGGCCTTGAAGCCGATGCGATGGTCGGTGACTCGGTTCTCCGGGAAATTGTAAGTGCGGATACGTTCGCTGCGGTCCACGCTGCGGATCTGGCTGGCGCGATCCGCCGATGCGTCGGCCAGTGCCTGCTCTTCGGCCATTGCCTGCAGGCGAGCCGCAAGCACTTGCAACGCACGGGTCTTGTTCTGTAGCTGCGACCGTTCGTTTTGGCAGGTGACGACAATCCCGGTAGGCAGGTGGGTGATCCGCACCGCGGAGTCGGTGGTGTTGACGCCCTGTCCGCCCTTGCCGGAAGACCGGTAGACATCGATGCGCAAGTCCGATTCGTCGATCTGAACCTCGCCCACTTCCTCGGGCTCCGGATAAACCAGTACACCCGCGGCCGAAGTATGCACGCGGCCTTGGGATTCCGTTACCGGAACCCGTTGCACCCGGTGCACACCACCCTCGAACTTCATTCGCGACCACACCCCGTCGGCCGCGGCGCCTTTACTGGCGATGGTGAGCGTCGCATCCTTGTAGCCGCCCAGATCCGAGGTGGTTTCGTCCAGCACCGTCACCGTCCACCCATGCCGCTCGGCATAGCGGATGTACATCCTCGCCAAATCGGCTGCAAACAGTGCCGATTCCTCACCACCTTCACCCGACTTGACCTCGAGCACGACGTCATCGGGGTCGTGTGGGTCGCGAGGCGCGAGCATGTCGGTGAGCTGGGTGTCCAGTTCGGCGGCCCGCACCTCCAGTTCGGCGACGTCCACGGCGAATGACTCGTCATCGGCGGCCAATTCGCGTGCGGTGTCCAAGTCTCCGCGCACTGTCTCCAGCTTGCGGTGAGCGGCAACGATCGGCGCCAACTGAGCAAACCGACGGCCGACTTTGCGAGCGTTGGCGGGATTGCTGTGCAGATCGGGATCGGCCAGCTGACGCTCGAGCTCGGCGTGTTCGGCCAGCAGCGCGTCAATCGCCTGCACGCCCTGCGTCATGCTTCTCCTTTCTCGTGCGCAGCGGAGGGATCCGAACGCAAAACGACGCCCGGCCTGCGCGGTTTCCGCAACAGTTCGGGCGTCGCTGCTACTAGTGGGCGTCTTGAGACTTTCCGGTCTCGCCCTCGGCGCCGGCCTTGCGCTTGCCGTAGCGCCTCTCGAAACGCGCCACCCGACCGCCGCTGTCAAGAATCTTCTGCTTGCCGGTGTAAAACGGGTGGCACTGCGAGCAGACCTCGACCACGATGTGGCCGCTTTCCTTGGTGCTGCGCGTCTGGAAGGTGTTGCCACAGCCACAGAGCACGGTCGTTTCGCGGTACGTCGGATGAATACCAGATTTCATGATGTCCTCTTCGATCGTTGGTCGCCGGGTCGCCCACATCAACAACGGAAACGGACGTGAACCGGAACCTGAGCTTCGGCAGTTGATTATGCCAGGTCAGCTACCATCCCCCTAAACGCCTCAATGAGCGCGGGCATTCCCGCGTCGGGGTGTCATGCGCCTGGCGGTGTGCGCCGGCACTAACTGGGGCTGAGCTGGTGATTTGGTTGAGCCTCGGCGGCCCGATCGACGACGACATAGGTGTTGCCGCGCCCGGTCCGGGTCCACAGCAGGCCACCCTCCGGAGTGGGGCCGCGTGCGCTCAGTTCGCGCTTAAGGATTTTGTTGGTGGCAGTAGTGGGCAGGCTGTCGGTAATCCACACCTGACGTGGCCAGCCCTTGGGTGACAGGTCGCTCTGACCGGCCAAAAACTCGCCGAACTCCCCCGGCGTCAGCTCGGCGTTGTCCACCAGCACCAACGCCGCCATCACCTGGTCTCCCACCTGCTCGTCAGGCACCGCGTACACCGCGACCTGGCTGATGGCGGGCAAACGCTGCAGGATCCGCTCGATGGGCGCCGTCGTCATGTTTTCGCCGTCGACCCGTAGCCAGTCTCCGCTGCGCCCGGCGAAGTAAATCCAGCCGTCCGCGTCGCGGTAGGCCAGGTCACCCGACCAGAACATGCCATTGCGCAATCGGGCGTCGGTGGCGTTTTGGTCGTTGTAGTAGCCGGCGAACAGGCCGGCGCCTGACGTGTTGACCAGTTCGCCGACGGCTTCGTCGGCGTTGGTCAGCGCGCCGTCGGCATCGAAGCTGGCCACCGGACATTCGGCGAGCGTGTCGGGGTTATAGATGCTTACACCGGGAAAGCCCCGGCCCAGCGATCCGGGTGGGCAGCCGTCTTCGCGGGTGATGATGATCGCACCTTCGCTGGACCCAAAGCCGTCCCACACTATGCAATCGAAACGCCGGCTGAACTCCGCGATGTCGCGGTCGCTGGCCTCGTTGCCGAACGCGACCCGCAGCGGGTTGTCCCCATCGTCGGGCTGCTCGGGGGTGGCCAGCACGTAAGCCAGCGGCTTGCCGACGTAGTTCATGTAGGTCGCACCGTAGCGGCGTAAATCGGGCAGCAAACCGGACGCCGAGAACGTCGCGGGCACCATCGCCGCACCGGATCCGACGGCTACGCTCCAGCCAGCCAGTAACGCGTTGGAGTGGAACAACGGCATCGACAGGTAGCAGACACCCGATGAATCGACTTCGAACCGTTCGATGAGGTTGGCGCCGGCGAAGAGAACGGTCAGGTGCATCACCTGGACTGCCTTGGGCTCGCCGCTGGTGCCCGACGTGAAGATCATCATGAAGGTGTCGGTGGGGGCGACTTCGCGATGTGCCACCAACGGGCCTGCGGCCGCAAGCAATCCAAACCACTCGGCGGTGGAGGTGTCTAGGACGCGGACGCCGGGCAAGTCCAGGCCGTCGAGCAGCGCGCGGTGCGCCGAGTCGGTCAGCAGTATCTGGCAGTCGGCACGCAGGATGTCCGTGGCCAGCGCCACGCCGCGACGGGTGTCGTTGATGCCGCACAGCACGTATCCGCCGAGTGCGGCTCCCGCCATTGCGGTGAGCATTTCAGGGGTGTTGCCGAGCAGCGCGCCGACGTGCAGTGGCCGCTTGGGGTCGGCGATGCCGATCAGTGCGGCGGCGGCAGCCGACGCGTCGGCCAGATGCTCGCGCCAGGTCCACACCCGGTCGCGGTATTTCATCGCCGGCGCGGAGTCGTCGACACGGCTGCGAAGCAGCTGCTGAAGTGTGTCCGCCACGGCTCACCACTTTCCCGTCGACTCCGACAGGCTCGCACGTTACGCGCGCATCAGCAGCCGGCGAACGGGAAGGGCGGTGCTGGTCGACCGCGGCGATGTGCTAATCGGTCAGTCGTTGTCCATGCCCGGCGTTGTCTTGGACACCTGAATTAGGAACTCGTAATTGGTCTTGGTCTTGCGTAGCTGCGACATCAACAGGTCGATCGCTTGGTGCGAATCCAACCCCGACAGCACACGACGCAACTTGTGCACGATGCCGAACTCGTCGGGTGAGAGCAGCAATTCGTCCTTGCGCGTACCCGATGGGTTCACGTCGACGGCGGGGAACACCCGGCGCTCCGAGATCTTGCGGTCGAGTTTGAGTTCGGCGTTACCGGTGCCCTTGAACTCCTCGAAGATCACCGTGTCACCGGTGGATCCGGTCTCCACCATCGCCGTGGCGATGATCGTCAGCGAGCCGCCCCCCTCGATGTTGCGCGCCGCGCCGAGGAAGCGTTTCGGCGGGTACAGCGCCGTCGAGTCGACACCACCGGACAGGATGCGGCCCGAGGCGGGCGACGCGTTGTTATAGGCGCGGCCCAGCCGGGTGATCGAGTCCAGCAGCACCACGACGTCTTTGCCTTGTTCGACTAGTCGCTTGGCGCGCTCGATCGCCAGCTCCGCAACCGAGGTGTGGTCTGACGGCGGCCGGTCGAATGTGGAGGCGATGACCTCTCCCTTGACCGAGCGCGTCATATCGGTGACCTCTTCCGGCCGCTCGTCGACGAGCACGACCATGAGGTGGCATTCCGGGTTGTTCTTGGTGATCGCGTTGGCGATGTCTTGCAGGATCGTCGTCTTACCGGCCTTAGGCGGCGACACGATCAGCGCCCGCTGGCCTTTGCCGATCGGCATGATCAGGTCGATGACCCGCGTGGTGAGCCGGTCGGGGGTGGTCTCCAGGCGCAGCCGCTGGTTGGGGTAGAGCGGAGTCAGTTTGGAGAAATCGGGGCGCTTCTTGGCGTCGTCGACCGCTCCACCGTTGACGGTGTCCAAGCGCACCAACGGGTTGAACTTCTGCCGCTGGTTGGGCTGTTCACCGTCCTTGGGTATCCGCACCGCGCCGGTCACCGCGTCGCCTCGGCGTAAGCCGTTCTTGCGCACCATGTTCATCGACACGTAAACATCGTGCGGCCCGGCGAGGTAGCCGGAAGTGCGGACGAACGCGTAGTTGTCCAGAACGTCGAGGATGCCGGCCACCGGCTGGACGACGTCGTCTTCGCGAAGTTCGGCCTCACCGCCGCCCTCGCCCGAGCGTTCACCGCGGCGCCGGCGTTCGCGGAACCGGCGGCCGCGCCGGCCGCCCCGTCCGTCGCCGTCGTCGTCTTGCTGGGGCGAACCGCCACGGTTCTGTTGCCCACCGGAGCCCTGTTGATCGCCGCCCTTGTCGGGGCTGGCTTTTTCCTGATCGGACTGGGTGTCCTGTTGATTGCGGTCGCGCGGGCGCTGGTCGATCTGATCGACCTTCTCCGACCGGTGGTTCTGCTCGGCGGTTCGGTCGACCGAAGAATCACCTTCGATGGTGTCCACACGGCTTGTCTCGGCGTGGTTGGCCGGAGCGTCGGTGCCGGGGTTGTGAGATTCGCCGCCGGGTTCAGATGATGAGCCATCAGCGGGTGCCCCGTTGGCGTGCCGTTGGCGGCTTTCCCGGATCGCTGCAATCAGTTCGTTCTTACGCATCCCCGATGTGCCTTTGACGCCGGCCCGATTGGCCAGCGCGCGCAGTTCCGGAAGCACCATGGTGGACAACGAGCCGTCGCCCGCATTGGTATTGGTCTCCGGCGACGACCCGGATGCGTCGGGGCCGCCGGATGTATCTGTGGTCACGGATTCGGACAGCTTGTGGTTTTCAGTGCCGTCGCCAGCCGTAACGAGGTCCGTATCTGTCACGGATTTCCTTTCTCTCCCTCGCTGATCGAATCAAGCCAGGGGTTTGTTGCATTCAGCCAAATCGCCGAGTGCTGCCAACAATCGACTCTGCAACGGTGATCGCCAGGATTGGCGTTTTAAATGGCGAACCATCGTCCACGAGAAGAATTTGGTGGTAGTCCCAGTGTCAACGCAGATGCAGATGCTGCGATTGCTGGACGGCTCCGAGGATAACCTGCTTCGATGCCGGAAGCAAGAAGCCCCCTTGCCGTGCCTGTCGATGTTAGCTAGGAACGGCCACTCCGGAACTCCAGCGCACGCTGTCACCGGCCCTCATCTCGCTGACGGTGAACCCGTTTGCCGCACCGTACTCCACGACCTCGGCGGGCAACTCGGACGCTGTACTCAGCGCGATCACCGCCGGACCGGCACCGGAAAGCACAGCTGCCAAGTTGTAACGCCGCATCACTCGAAGGTATTCCGCCGACGCCGGCATAGCCGCCGCGCGCTGTGGCTGATGTAGTACGTCCTCGGTGGCGGCCATCAGCAGATCGGGGCGCTCGGTGAGCGCCACCACCAGCAGCGCTGCGCGGCTCAAATTGAAGCGGGCGGCAACGTGGCTGACCTCCGCGGGGAGCAGGATCCGCGCCTCGGCCGTCGACGCGCGCTGCTCGGGAATGGCCGGGAACAGGTGGATGTCGGGATGTAACCGCAGCGGCACCGCCGAGAACCCAGGCGGATCAACGCTGCGGTCAGTCCACGAAACCACCGCGCCGCCTAGCACGGACGCCGCGGCGTTATCGGGATGTCCTTCGAATTCGGATGACAACTGGATCATTTCGGTCTGGCTCAAGGGTGTCCAACCAGCTTGTGCGACAAGCCCATTGACCGCCGCGAGCCCTCCGACAACCGCTGCCGCCGACGATCCGAGTCCACGGGAATGCGGGATGGCGTTGCGACATCGGACTTTCAGACCCGGCGCGCTGACACCGGCCGCCCGCAGTCCGCACTGGATGGCCCTAACAACCAAATGGCCAGAATCCAGGGCCAATTCCCCGGCGCCCTCGCCCTCAACCTCAACGACCAATCCGGAATCGGTTGTCTCGACGATAGTCTCGTCGTAAAGACTCAATGCCAATCCGATGCTGTCGAAGCCCGGGCCCAGGTTCGCACTGGACGCCGCGACGACCGAACTGGCGAGCAGCCCGGATGGCAGCATCTGGGTGCTCAGGCCTGATGAGCGGCGACCCGCTTCGCCCGGCTGCGCCGCGCTTGCGATCGCCACTAGACCAGTCCCAATTTAGCGACCACGGCGACGGGATCGACAGGCACCGGCGACACGGTCGGCATGTCCCGCAGCGCGGTGTCCGGATCCTTGAGGCCATTGCCGGTCACCGTGCACACCACGGTCGATCCCGGTGCCACCCATCCGTCCTCGACGGCTTTGAGTAAACCGGCGATGCTTGCTGCCGACGCCGGTTCCACGAAGACGCCTTCGCTGCCGGCCACCAGGTGATACGCGGCGAGGATCTCCTCGTCGGTGGCGGCCAGAAATCGTCCGTTGGACTGTTGCTGCGCCTCAACGGCCGACGACCACGATGCCGGCGAGCCGATGCGGATCGCGGTGGCGATCGTCTCCGGCTGACTTACCGGCTCGCCGAGCACTAACGGCGCCGCGCCGGCCGCCTGGGTGCCCAGCATGCGCGGCAACCGGTCGATTACTCCGTCAGCGTGGTACTCGGTGTAACCCTTCCAGTAGGCCGTGATGTTGCCCGCGTTGCCGACCGGCAGGGCATGCACGTCCGGGGCGGCGCCCAGCGCGTCGACGATCTCGAATGCCGCGGTCTTCTGGCCCTGGATGCGCACCGGGTTGACCGAGTTGACCAACGAGATCGTGGGGAAGTCAGCGACGATCTTGCGGGCGAGTTCCAGGCAGTCGTCGAAGTTCCCGTCGATCTGGATGACCTTGGCGCCATGCATCACGGCCTGCGCCAGCTTGCCCATCGCGATCTTTCCCTGCGGGATCAGCACCGCACAGGTGATGCCCGCGCGGGCAGCGTAGGCCGCCGCCGAGGCAGACGTGTTCCCGGTCGATGCGCACAGCACGGCCTGCTGGCCGCGGGCCACCGCATCGGTGACGGCCATCGTCATGCCGCGGTCTTTAAAGGAGCCGGTGGGATTGAGGCCTTCGACTTTGAGATGAACCGTGCAGCCGGTTACTGCGGAAAGCCGGGTTGCCGGTATCAGCGGGGTGCCGCCCTCGAACAAGGTGACCGGAGCCCAGTTGTCGCCGACCGGCAGCCGGTCTCGGTACGCCGCGATGACACCCGGCCACGGCTGATGGACGCCGGTCTTGGCGGCGCTGGGCGGGCTCATTCGCTGGTTCCTTCCAGTCGCAGCACGCTGGCCACACCCTCCACCACGTCGAGGTCGGCCAGCGCGTCGACCGTTTCGGACAATGCGGCGTCGGTGGCGCTGTGGGTGACCACCACAATGCGAGCGCCGACGCGTCGGCCGGCCTCGTTGGCGACGCCTTCCTGGCGGACTTCGGCGATGCTGACCTCGCGGTTGGCGAATTCTGCTGCGACCGCGGACAATACGCCCGGTTTGTCGGCGACATTCATGCTCACGTAATAACGAGTCGAGATCAATCCCATCGCGGCGACGGGCAGCTGAGCGTATTTGGACTCCCGCGGCCCGCGGCTGCCCAGCACTCGGTTGCGAGCCGCCATGACCAGATCACCGGTCACCGCTGAGGCGGTCGGTGCTCCGCCGGCGCCCTGACCGTAGAACATCAGCCGCCCCGCGGCCTCGGCCTCGACCACCACGGCGTTGAATGCGCCGTTGACCGTGGCGAGCGGATGCACCAACGGCACCAGCGCGGGGTAAACGCGCGCCGACACCCGCTGCTGGCCATCGTCTGTGGTGATCCGCTCGCAGATTGACAGCAGCTTGATCGTGCAGCCCAATCCCCGCGCGGACACGAAGTCGTCTGGAGTGATCGCGGTGATGCCCTCACGGTAGACGTCGTCAGCGGTCACCCGGGTGTGGAAGGCGATGGACGCCAGGATCGCTGCCTTGGCCGCGGCGTCATAGCCTTCCACGTCAGCGGTGGGGTCGGCCTCGGCGTAGCCGAGCGCGCTCGCGTCGTCCAGCGCGCTGTCGTAGTCGGCTCCGGTGCTGTCCATTTCGGACAGGATGTAGTTGGTGGTGCCGTTGACAATGCCGGCCACTCGCTGCACCGTGTCGCCGGCCAGCGACTGGGTCAGTGGCCGGATCACCGGGATGGCACCCGCCACGGCTGCTTCGAAATACAGGTCGACATGGGCGCTTTCGGCTGCCTGCGCCAGCTCACCGGTGGCGACTGAGAGCAGCGCCTTGTTCGCCGTGACGACCGACTTGCCGTGCTCCAGTGCGGACAGGATCGCCTTACGCGACGGTTCGACCGGGCCCATCACCTCTATGACGATGTCGACATCCTCGCGAGCGACCAGTTCTTCGATGTTGTCGGTGAGCAGATCGACCGGCACACCCCGGCCTTCGGCGACCCGGCGGACGCCAATCCCCCGCAGGACCAGTGGCGCGCCGATACGGGCGGCGAGGTCGTCGGCACTCTCCTCGATGATGCGAACGACTTCGCTGCCCACATTGCCCAGCCCCAATACCGCTACGCCGACCGGCTTTTCGTCACCGTTCATGTGCCCCACTCCTCACTTCCAAACTCAGCAGGTCGTCGACGGTCTCTCTGCGCAGGATCAACCGGGCCTGCCCGTCGCGCACGGCCACCACCGCGGGGCGGCCGATCAAGTTGTAGCGGCTTGACAGCGAGTAGCAGTAGGCACCCGTGGCAGCCACCGCAATCAGGTCGCCTGGCGCGATGTCACTGGGCAGCCAAGTATCCCGCACCACGACGTCGCCGCTCTCGCAGTGCTTTCCGACGACACGGGCCAGGGTCGGCGCCGCACCGGTGGCCCGGGAGACCAGCCGCACGTCGTATGTCGCGCCGTAGAGCGCAGTGCGGATGTTGTCGCTCATCCCGCCGTCGACGCTGACGTAGCAGCGGTGCGCAGTGGCGCTCACGCCGACGTCTTTGACGGTACCGACCTCGTACAGGGTGATCGTCCCCGGCCCGGCGATGGCGCGACCGGGCTCGACGACCAGCCTGGGCGTGGCCAAGCCCACCGCCGCAGACTCGCTGCGCACGATGGAGCCGAGCTTGTCTGCGAGTTCTCCCACCGGCGGTGGATCGTCGTCGGGTAGATACGAAATGCCCAGGCCACCGCCCAGATCGACGGTGGAGATCTGCGCAGTCTTGTCGACCCCGAACTCGGCCACGATGTCGCGTAGCAGGCCGATCACCCGGTGCGCGGCAAGATCGAAGCCGGCGACATCGAAGATCTGAGATCCGATGTGACTGTGCAGGCCCACCAATCGCAGGTGCTCGGCAGCGAATACTCGGCGGACCGCGGCCATCGCCGCGCCGTTGGCCAGCGACAGGCCGAATTTCTGGTCCTCGTGGGCGGTGGAGATGAACTCGTGGGTGTGGGCTTCGACCCCGACAGTCACGCGGACCAACACATCCTGCACGACACCGGCCTCGCCCGCGATGACGTCGAGGCGCTCGATCTCAGTCATCGAGTCGACCACAACGTGGCCGACTCCGGCCTTGACCGCCGCGCTCAACTCGGTGACCGATTTGTTGTTGCCGTGCAGCGAGATCCGCTCAGGCGGGAAGTCCGCATCCAGTGCAACAGCCAGCTCGCCGCCGCTGCAGACATCCAGCGAGAGACCTTCCTGGTCGATCCAGCGCGCTATTTCGCTGCACAGGAAGGCCTTGCCGGCATAGTGCACGTTGGCGCCGCCGCCGAATGCCGTCGCAATCTCGCGGCACCGGGACCGGAAATCGTCTTCGTCGACGACGAACAGCGGCGTGCCGTACTGCTGCGCCAGCGAGTCGAGTGCGACGCCGGCGATGCTGACCATCCCATTGTCACCGCGAACTGTGGTGTGCGGCCAAACATTCGACGCCAGCTCCAAGAGCTCCTGTGCAGTTTGCGGTCGCGGCGGAATATCGCCGTGATGCAATTCCTCGGCGTGCCGCGGGCCGGCCGGGTGGGCGTTCACATCCGCTCCGGAGCGCGGACACCGAGGATGGCCAACCCGTTGGCGATGACCTGGCGCGTCGCCTGACACAGCGCCAGACGTGCGGTGTGTAGCTCGTTAGGCTCTTCGTCGCCCTGCGGCAGCACTCGGCACGAGTCGTAGAACCGGTGGTAATCGCCGGCCAGGTCTTCCAGGTAGCGACATACTCGATGCGGTTCGCGCAGTGAGGCCGCGGTTTTCAGCACCCGCGGGAACTCGCCGAGATTACGGACCAACGTGCCCTCTTTGTCATGGGTGAGTAGCTCGAGGCGGCCGGTGTCGGGAATCAGGCCGAGTTCGGCGGCGTTACGGGCCAGCGCGGATAGCCGGGCATGCGCGTATTGCACGTAGTAGACCGGGTTTTCATTGGAAGCCGATGACCACAGCGCCAAGTCGATGTCGATCGGAGTGTCTACCGACGACCGAATCAGGCTGTAGCGCGCCGCATCCACGCCGATGGCCTCGACCAGGTCATCCAGCGTGATCACGGTGCCGGCCCGCTTACTCATCCGGATCGGCTGACCGTCGCGAACCAGGCTGACCATCTGGCCGATCAGCACCTCGACTCCTGCCGGGTCGTCGCCGAACGCCGCCGCCGCTGCCTTCAGGCGGGAGATGTAGCCGTGGTGGTCGGCGCCGAGCATGTAGATGCACAGGTCGAAGCCGCGTTGCCGCTTGTCCAGGTAGTAGGCCAGATCGCCGGCGATGTAGGCCGGTTTGCCGTCGCTCTTGATCACGACACGGTCCTTGTCGTCACCAAAAGCACTGGTGCGCAACCAGGTTGCGCCGTCCTTCTCGTAAACGTTGCCGTTTTCGCGAAGCCGCGCGATCGCCTGCTCGACACGACCGCTGCTGTGCATCGACTCTTCGTGGGTATAGACGTCGAAGTCGGTGCCGAATTCGTGCAGCGATTTCTTGATGTGGGTGAACATCAAGTCGACGCCGATCCTGCGGAAAGTCTCATGCTGCTCGGTGTTGGGCAGGCCCAGCGCATCGGGCGCTTCGTTCAAGACTTGCGCGGCGATATCGCCGATGTAGCTGCCCGCGTAGCCGTCTTCCGGCGTGGACTCGCCTTTGGCTGCGGCGATCAGCGAGTTGGTGAACCGGTCGATTTGGGCGCCGTGATCGTTGAAGTAATACTCGCGTACCACGTCAGCGCCCTGCGTCGACAGCAATCGGCCCAGGGCGTCGCCGACTGCGGCCCAGCGGGTGCCGCCGATGTGGATCGGTCCGGTTGGGTTGGCCGAGACGAACTCCAGGTTGATCTTGTGACTGGCCTGCGTCTCGGAGTTGCCGTAGGTGTGGCCGGCGTCGATGACGTTGTTGAGGATCAGTCCCTGCGCCGACGCGTCCAGACGCAGGTTGATGAAGCCAGGTCCGGCCACCTCTGCCGAGGCGATGCCGTCAGCCTGGGCCAGCGCTTCAGCGAGCCATCCGGCCAATTCGTGCGGGTTGACCCCGACCTTCTTGGCAAGCTGCAGCGCCAGGTTGCTCGCGTAGTCGCCGTGCGCGGGGTTACGCGGCCGCTCGACGGTGACCGTGGCCGGCAGTGCGGCGGTGTCGAGCGCGTGCTGGGCAAGCACCGCGGTCGCGGTGGCCCTGAGCAGCTCGGCCAGGTCGGCGGGGTTCACGCAGGCCATCCTATGGGCTGGGACGGTCAGGCCCCGAATCCATTCCAGTGCTCAGCAGGTCGTTCTGATGCGTTAGTCTGTCGTGGCCCGTTGGCGCAGCATTTCGCACATGCGCCCCCGTAGCTCAGGGGATAGAGCGTCTGCCTCCGGAGCAGAAGGCCGCAGGTTCGAATCCTGCCGGGGGCACAGGCATGTTGCAGCTCAGAAGGTGCTCTGAGGTACATCCGGAGCCTCTGGCCATCTGGTGGCGACCAGGCTCGGCAAGTGAGAGCCGCCGCTGTCGCGAGGCATGTGAGTTCACCCCTCGTTAGGCCGGCGCGCCGAGCGCGCTAGCGTTCAGTACGTCGGGACAGTAGTTCTTCGTCCGACGTCCTGAACGTTTGTCAGATTTGCGGGCACCCGATCTGCAGCCTCTACACTCCAATCAGCTCTGGTGCATCGGCGGTTGGAGTCGGTCATGTGGAGTTTTCACCGAGTTCTCGTCGTTCTTGGCGGACTGATCACGTGGCGCTGGCGCCGCCATGGGCCGCGCCGAAAGCGGGCAGCGGGGATCGGCTCGGTTGTGGAACGTCTGCCAGAACGCGGGTCGGCTACGGTGCCCCGGGCAACGCAACGGACCGCCGCCGGCAGTCACGATCGTTTCCAGCCGGAACCGTCGCCGCCGACGCGGATGGCTATGTACCGGTCACATTGCATGTCAATATGCAACCCAATGCGTGGGTTCCGTCGTGCTCGAGTTGGCTGGGTTTTCCAACCCGGACGATAGATTGCCTTGGGTCACCGGTCGATCGGACCTTGTGGTGAACGCGGGCGCGACGCGGACAATCGGTGTCCCGGTGGTCGCCCCGGCGATCGCCAGCTTGAGATCCAGGGCCCGACAACTCTTAACTTGATGATTCCGCCGCTGGAGGGGAAGACCAAAGGGCTCAACGAGGCCAAGCTGAACGCTGACACTCCGGGATGACCTGAAGTCTGGCCGGCCAGGCGCGGTACGCCGATACATACTTGCCAGCTCGAGAACCACTTGCGTGGCAGCCACGTGTTGATGCTGCGCGTGGAGGCCGGGTTGGCCCGCGCCGCCGAAGTCGCCGAGCACGACAAATCAGTGGGAACGTTGCCTCCTCGTCCTCCCAGTGGCCGCGCAGGCGATGGTGACGACGCTGGCCGGCGAACCGCTGTCCGAGGTCGCGGCTCGTCGCCGGCCCCGCTCGACGGATCGGATCATTTTGTCGATGTCGGCGGCGAGCTTGCCACCGATGATCGCGAAGGCGTGCAGAGACGCTAAACCCTTGATCGATTCGGGTAGCTCGGCATCGGTTGGGGCGGGTGTGCCATCAAGCAATACCGGGACGACGACGGCTTCTCGACGTTGCAGGCCAGCTTCGACCTCGCGACGCACCCAGTCGTCGGGGTCGTCAATTCGACGAGCGCCGGCGACGGCTTCGAGCCAACGTGGTCCGATCAACACGAGCATCATGCTGCAGCCTCTGATGGCGCTGGCGATCCGGTCGGGAAAGGATTCGCCATAGTCGATCGACGAGGTGTCCAGGAACACGCTGGCGTCTCCGTATCGTCGCGCGAGCTCTCGGCGGATCTCCCGCGCCTGCGACGTGTTGTGACTGCGCCGGTAGCTGATGAAGAAGGCAGAAGGCTTCTGCGGCGGCAGCAGGTCGCCCAGCACCTGTTCGAGCGCCGCCCGCTGCCGCCGTTCCATATAGGCGTCGACGCCGATCATGCCCGCCGCGGTTATGACCAGGCCAACGATTGGATAGACGGGTGTCACGACCCAGCCAATGTTGAAGGCCAGTTGCACAGCACCGACGAATATGATCAGCAGCGCAACGGATCCGATCAGCGTGAACAGTCCCGATTTGCGAGCGCCGATGACCGCCGGGATCGCGATCAAAGCGAGGATCAACGCGACATCTACCACGACGCCAGCTGACTTGAGCGGTAGGCCGGCGAGGACGGTCCACAGTGCGTTGGCGTGGACCTCGACCCCGGGCATCGGCACCGACGAGATCGACGTTACGAACAAATCCTCGCCGACGGGATCGGTGACGCCGATGAGCACTGCCTTGCCGATGAAGGCGCTCGCCGGGACCTTGCCCGCCATCACGTCGGCGAACGAGTAGCGCAGGAACGTGCCCGGGGGTCCGCGGAAATCGATCCAGGCATGGTTGTCGGGAAAGTCTGCTGCGTTCACCGGTTGGTCGCGGACCATCGAGGCGGCGCGAACGGCCAGCGTTTCCAGCGCCACCGGCGCGTAGAGCATCCTGCGCAGTACACCGTCCGGGTCCTTGTCGATGGCTGCGCTGCCGAATACCGCTCCCGGCGCGTTGGCCACGTCGGCCGGCACGGTGATCGGTCCCCGCGGCCCGTCATGGGTGGCCAGCAAAACCGGTCCGTCGCGGGCAATGGCGGCCAGCAGGGCATTGTCGTCGGTGGGATCCGAGCGCCCGATGAACTGCGTGTCGATGCCAATCATGCGTGGCGAGCCGGCGCGCACGCGGTCGAGCACTTGGGCGTAATCGGCACGGGGCAGCGGCGGCCGAGTGCCCAGCGTCTGCAGCGTCGTCTGATCGATCGCGACGATCACGATGTCACTGCCGGGCGATTGGGCTCCCCGCCACGAGAATCGCTCATCGACACTTTGCCGCTCGACGTTATTCAGGACCCCTGCGGCGTAAATAACCAGCACGAGCAGCCCGACGAAGACCGCGACCGCCGCGACCAGCATGTCGCGGCGGCTGAGCCGAGGCCACGACAGTTTCACGTCATCCCGGGGCTGCCACCGTCAGCTGGCCGTCTAGGCCGATGGCATCAAACCCACCTTCGCTTCCGTTGACCATCCCTGGCGACGCACTGGCGTCGGTGGTCACGTGCATAGTGGTCGGGCCATTGGATTGAAGGAAGCCAACTGCTGAGGCCCCCAACGGGACCGCGATGGTCCGCGTCGCGCCCGCATTCACCAGCAGGTCCGACCGGCCGGCGCCGGCAGGACCGCTGACCAAGAGGGCTCCTACGCACTGCACCGACAGATGGCAGGTCAAAGGCACGGGGACATAGCCGTCCGGGTCGGCGGTGACGTTTCCGCCGGGAACAACTGTGACCGCGGGATGAGGGACAGTTCCGCCGGCGGCGCCATAGCCGCCGGCATTCTGGCAAAACGTGTTACACCCGAGCCGGTCCCCGCTGTCGGCGAGAGCTTTAGTGGCGCAAGTCGACGCCACGATGCCTGCGGCAAAAAGTCCAACGACCGGCATCAGCATTACTGGGATCGAAGAGCGGAATCCCATCGGACGCTCCCTACATGTCAGGCCGATTAATGCTGAACGCTAGCTTGCTGGGCGCCGATTGATGACGGAATGGACGATCCTTGGCTTGCGCGCTGCGCGTTCCTACTGGCAGCTGCCAGCCGGCGCGGGTATCGGCCCGGTCAGTTGCGGCTGCGGCAGCAGACCCGAGAACGGACCTGGCGGAGGAGCGGGCACGACGCACTGCACGACCACGAAGCTCGTCCCTGACGTGCCGCGCTGGATGGCGTGCCAGTACGAGCCGTCCGGGTAGGGCACGCCGTCGCAAAAGGGCTCGGGGGACGACCCGCCGCCACCAGGGCAGTAATTGGCACCGAAGTCGGGTCTGTGCGGATCAGGATCCGCATGGCCGGCTGGCGTGGTCAGCATGGCGGCGATGGCGATCAGCCCCAGGGTCATCACGTGCTTCATGATCGGCATCTTGCTGCCTACCGAAGGACTTCGGCGTGCTTTGCACAATGAAAACGCACGGTGTGTCCAAAGTCTCGGCGTGTTAACCCGCTCAGTTCACCGCGCCGCGCGCCGACTGAAAGCCGTGCTCTAGCGTGGCTTTATGCCTTCGATATCGGGGATGTCGCTGTCCCAGTGGCGGCGCGAAACGCTACGGACCAACTTCTGGCTAGTCCCCTCCTTGGAGGTGGTCGCATCGATCGCCCTGTTTTGGGCCACGCTGGAGGTAGATCGCGCCGTCTACCACGGCGCCCTCAGCTTGCCCGCGTGGGTCGAAAACGGTAGCGCCGACACGGCACGGGAGATTCTCCTCGCGGTCGCCGCAGCGATCATGACGGTGATTGGGATCAATTTCTCGGTCACGATCGTCACTCTGACGCTGGCATCGACCCAATTCGGGCCCCGAATGCTGCGCAACTTCATCCGCGATCGCGGTACTCAGCTGACGCTGGGCACGTTCGTGGCGACAGCCGTCTACTGCGTGCTGGTACTGATTGCGATCGGGCCCGCAGAGCATGGCGTGTTCGTGCCACACGTGTCGGTCTCAGTCGTGTTCTTGCTGGTTCTCGTTGATCTGGCCGTACTCATCTATTTCCTCCACCACATCGCCATCCAGATTCAACTTCCATTCGTAATCGCGAGCATCGCCAACGACTTAACGCACTTTTTCGAATTACAAAGTTCCGCCGACCAGCAACATGACCCTGACCAGCTCGCCGCGTTAATCGATAGGATCGAGTCTTCGGGTGCGATGATCCGCAACCCGAGCGGTGGCTACCTGCAGGCCATCCGCTACGACGTGTTGGTTCGTGCCGCCGCGGCGGCCGATGCGGTGGTGCATGTCCCCTACCGCCCGGGCATTTCTTGGTGGAGGGCCGTGAACTGGCCGCCGTGTGGCCACCCGAGGCCGCGCACAAACTCTCCCGCTCCCTGAAACGCGCTCAGGTGACCGGGCCGGTCCGCACCCTCGCCCAAGACCCCGCCTTCGGCATCGACCAGCTCGTTGAGATTGCCATCCGGGCGCTCTCCCCTGCGGTCAACGACACATTCACGGCGCTGTCGTGCGTCGACTGGCTCGGCAACGTGCTGTGCAAGCTAGGGCGAGTGTGGACCCCAGAAGGGGTGTACCGGGACCGCGCCGGCGCCGTCCGCGTCATCTGCGAGCAGGTCACCTTCGAAAAGTTGGTGCAGCGGTCATTTAATAAGATCCGCCAGGCCAGCCGCGACATGCCGGCATTGCTGATGCGCCAACTCGAAGCGCTCACAGCGATCATGGAGCAGACCACCGACCCTGACCAGGCCCGGGTACTGATGGACCAAGCAGCGATGATTCAGCGAGCCAACCTCGAGTCGGTGCCCGAAGAATCCGACCGCGCTGACGTCGAAGGCCGCTACAGCGCCCTCGCTATCGTCTACGCCCGACTGAGCGACTCAACTGAGGAGCTGCCCTCAGCCTCGGCACGACTCACCTGACTGGGGCGGCGCGGCCATGGCGTAACACCACAGCAATCACGCCGAGCCAGCCTGCTGATCAGAAGGTTTGTTGGTCCGAATCCAGCCGGTAGCTAACGGTATAGTGCGTGGTTAAAAGCCATTTCCTGCCACTAGGCGTCGAACAAGGGGGTGGGGCGCATGCTCTTACGGGCAGCTCTCGTCGCGGCAGCTGTCGCCGCGGCTTCGATCGGCGTGCCAGCACCGGCCAGGGCCGAGCCGATCTGCCCTGCTGACCACTGCGCCCTGGCCCCGGCCCACAGCCCGTCGTATCAGGATGGCTACAACAGCGAACACGACTATTACGCGATCCCGCGCAATGGCAGCTTCCTCAAAAATCAGATGAAACAGTACGGCTACACCACGGAGCGAGTCTGCCAACTGGAAATCACTGGAGGGGCCCAACCGCCCAGTGAGGAGGACTGGCTGCTCGGCTGCATGGACGCCTTGCACGATCTGGGATTTAAGCCCTAGCACCGTCGCTAGCATTGTGTGTTGTGGTCCGACGCGCCTACGCACACGACGCCGTCGTAGCGCTGCAACCCGGGGGCAGCCCCAACGGCCCCGGCGGCGCAATCACGATCGCCTTATGCGGACACTGGGATCATCCACCTCCGTGCCCACTTGCGCCCCACCACACTAGCAACTTTCCATCCAGTGAAATCGTCACGCTGCGAGTGCTCTTCGCCACGGAGCCGACCAACGAGCAGCGGGTGCGCTCCCTGATTACCGAGGCGCTCGCTGGCGGACAGTCGACTGGGCCTGATGGCCACGTCACTACCTGGCAGCTACAGTCCGCCGCGCCTGGCAGGGTGCGCCCGGACGAGCAGGATCATGCCGCGCAGCTGATCGCGCACCCTTGTCCGCCAAAGACCTAACTCCTTAGAGACTGCCGAGGTCGTCGGGCACGTCGACGGCGTGCGCGCGCAGTGTCTCCAGGGGCACGACGCGCAGGGTGCGCTCGTGCGTGGACGCCAGCACCACCGGTGCCGCGCAGCCATCGCGGTGGGCTATCAGCCAGTTCCCGGCGGTGACGCACCAGCGGTCTCCGGGTACCAGTCCGGGGAAGCGGAACTGCGGCATCGGCGTTGAGAGATCATTGCCTATCGATCGCTGGTGCGCCAGGAACTCGGCGGTCACCACCGCACAAATTGTGTGCAGCCCCAAATCCTCCGGGCCGGTCGAACAACAGCCGTCGCGGTAGAAGCCGGTGAGCGGGTCGGTGCCGCATGGTTCCAGCGGACCGCCCAACACGTTGCGCTCAGACATCGGCCCAGTATCTCGCTCGACCATGCGAATGCGAGCCGTTATCCGTGAGCACGACGCTGCCCCTAGATCGCGCCGACCACCTCGGCAACTCGCCGGAGTTGGCCGAGGTCCGAACTCGTTGGGATGAGCTGAATTTCGTCGGTGCCGACCGCTTCGAACTGGTGCAGTGTCGCGATCAGTTCTTCATCGCTGCCGGCAAATCCGGTCGTCGGTGCCATCGCATCGATGTACTCGGGTGGTATCCAATTCATGTAGCGCCGTAAATGCCGGTGCATCTGCTGACGGGCTTCGTTGACGGCACCGAGCGCGAACCAAAACGATGAGGCCAAATGGGGTTTGGGCTTGCCGGCCTCGGCCCATGCCGTCCGCGCCACGTCGAACAACTCGTTCTGCTTGGCAACGTCGAGGTCCAACGTGGTTCCGGCCAGGCCATCGGCCCAAGCCGCAGCGCTGCGGACGGTCTTCGGCCCGATGCTTCCGACCAGCAGCGGCGGTCCGCCCTCCTGCACTGGCGGCGGCCCGACCGGCAGCACCGATTCGGTTAGTTTCTCGCGCGCCCATACTCGTTTCATGACGGCCACTCGTTCGGCCATGCCCCGCATTGTCTGCGTCGTCGGATCGGCGCCGACCGCCTGATAGTCCTCAGTCCTGCCGCCTACGCCGATGCCCACAGTCAGGCGCCCGTCGCACAGCATGTCCCCCGTCGCCAGCGCCTTGGCGAGCATCACCGGGTCGTGCAGCTGGGGCACGATCACTGTCGTTACCAGCCGGACCCGATCGGTCCACGCGGCCAGCGCACCCATCAGTGTCAGGGTTTCCGGATTGTCGAAGGCCATCCGCTCGCCCCAGCAAAGCGACGCAAAGGGGCCGTCGTCGACCGCTCGGGCCCAGTTCCGCAGCAGGGCTGCATCCAAGCCCGGTTCCATCACCGGCATGGTCATCGCTATCTGCACGACGGCGATTCTGGCATGCGGACTGGTCGATGCCCGCGCGTCGTCGCGTGGCAGCATGGGTCGGGTGGGCATCACCGCTAATTCCATCGCGCATGTGCGGCTCACCGTCACCGATATCGAGCGCTCCCGACGGTTCTACGAGAGTGTCTTCGGTTGGCCCGTTCTGCTCGAGATCCCGGACAACGCCAACGCGGCGACTCGGAGCCAGCTGGGGTTCCTGTTCGGTGGCGTCATCTACGACCTGGGCGGCGCGCTGATCGGGCTGCGGACGGTGGCCACCGATCGCTTCCACGAGGACCGGGCCGGTCTGGACCACATCGCGTTCAGGGCGGCGAGTAAAACCGAATTAGATTCTGCTGCAGAGCATCTCGATGAGTTAGGCGTCGAGCACGAGCCGGTCAAAGACATCGGGCCGTCCTACATCCTGCAGTTTCGCGATCCGGACAACATCGCCTTGGAATTGACCGCGCCGAAGTAGCCGTTCCAACGTTGTCGCGGCGCGCCCAGAGTGGTTGACTGACAATCACAATGCCTATCGCTTTCAACCACACCATCGTCGCCGCCCACGATAAGCAGGAATCCGCGGAGTTCCTCTCCGAGCTGTTCGGGCTGCCCAGTCCGACGCCGTTCGGCCACTTCCTGACCGTCATGTTGGAGCACGGTGCGAGCTTGGATTACGCCGACGTAGCCGACGGTGAGTCGATCCGTCCGCAGCATTACGCGTTCCTGGTCACCGAAGAGGACTTCGACGCGATTTACGGCAAAATCCAATCGCGCGGCCTGCAGCACTTTGCCGATCCGGGCCGCCAACGACCGGGCGAGATCAATACCAGAGATGGCGGCCGCGGGGTGTACTTCCCCGATCCGGCCGGGCACTTCATGGAGATCCTGACCCGCCCCTACGGCTCAGGCAGCTGAGGACGGCTACTCCGCGCTGCGGGGGCCGTGCCGCCTGCTCTCCTGGGCGCGGTAGTCGTCGGCAAGCTGACCGACATGTGTTGGTAAGGCGCCTTCCGCAACGTCGGCCACGGTCGTTTGCTCCAACACCGAGCGCATGCTGGCCCGCAGCGCCCGCCACACGTCGGTCAGCGCGGCTGTCGGACCGGAATAGGGCAAGTCGCCCAGCCCGATGTCGCGGACGCTGGCCAGTGGCCCATCGATGCAGCGCAACACGTCAGCGATGCTGATTTCGCTACCCGGACGAGCCAGTTCGTACCCGCCCTCGCGACCGCGGTGGCTGCGCACCAAGCGATCGGTGCGCAGGTCGGACAAGATGTCGACGAGAAACTGCGGCGGGATGCCTTGAGCGTGCGCTAGTTCCTCAGTCTTGACCCGGGCGCCGTCGTCAACTGTGGCCAGCTGGATCATCGCCCGCACTGCGTACTCCGCCTTTGCCGACATCCGCATGGACACGATTCTCCCACCATGAGCTCGAGGACCCGGCCGCTCAGCCGGTCACGGCCAGTACCGCGTCGGCATATTCGCGGCGGCACACCACCAGGTCCGGTAAAAGTGGATCAGGCCGGTTGTACTTCAGCGGCGAACCATCCAGGCGGGAGGTGTGCAAACCCGCCGAGCGGGCCACCGCGACCGGCGCCGCAGAATCCCATTCGTACTGCCCGCCGCCGTGCACGTACACATCGGCCGATCCCTGGATCACTGCGGCGACTTTGGCTCCGGCGGATCCCATCTCGACCAGCGTGCCGTCCAGGTGGTCGCGGACAGCAAGCGCGATCGCCGGCGGTCGGGTGCGGGAGACCACTATCCGGGGCGGTCCCGCGTGGGCCGGCGGCGGTGCAGCGTCGGGTGTGGCCAACGTGACGCCCTGGGCCGGCAGCGCAATCGCTCCCGCGACGAGGTCGCCGGATTGCCACAGCGCGACGTGGACGGCCCAGTCGTGACGGCCGAGTTCGGAGAATTCCCGGGTGCCGTCCAGCGGGTCGACGATCCAAACTCGCTCGGCGCGCAATCGCACCGGGTTGTCGGCACCCTCTTCAGAGAGCACTGTGTCACCCGAACGTTCGCGGGTCAGCGCCTCCATCAAGTAATCATGAGAGCGCTTGTCCCCCGCCGCCTTTCGCTCAGTTTCAGTCTCTCCGGCCAGCTCGTCGCGCACTGCGAGCAGCAGCCTGCCGGCTTCGGTGGCCAGCCGTGCGGCCACTTCGTGATCGCTCAACCTCGCGACTCGATCAGGTCGATGACTTGCTGCGCCAGCTCGTCGAGGCTGCGGTCCGGGGTGAGCCGCAAGTCGGGATTCTTTGGCCGCTGGTACGGGCTGTCGATGCCGGTGAAATGAGTGATCTCGCCCGCACGCGCTTTGGCGTAGAGGCCCTTGGGATCCCGCCGCTCACAGTCTTCGAGCGGGGTGTCGCAGAACACCTCGGCGAAGTCCAGCCCGGCGTCGGCATGCACCCGGCGCGCCAGTTCGCGATGCTCGACGAGGGGGCTGATCGCCGGCACCAACACGGTGTGCCCGGAATCCGCGATCAGTGCCGCGACGTGTGCCAGCCGTCGGAGGTTTTCCGCCCGGTCGGCCATGCTGAACCCCAGATCGGCGTTCAAACCGTGCCGCAGGTTGTCGCCGTCGAGAACATAAGCGGGAACACCTTTTTCGAGCAGCTTCTGCTCGACAAGCATCGCCACCGACGACTTTCCCGAACCCGAGAGCCCGGTGAACCACAGGGTGCGACCGCGCGCCATCCGGTCCTCGGCGGTCACCAGCGACTTGTGTCGGACGGTGTTAGGGCTCGATGAGCTGGTCGCGACTTCGCGCAACACCATGCCCGCGGCCACGGTCCCGTTGGTGTCGGGATCGATCAGGATGAACGACCCGGTGCTGGGGTTGCGGGTGTACTCGTCGAGCAGCAACGGCACCTGAGTGCGCAGCGACACGCGACCAAGTTCGTTGAGCTTCAGCGCATGCGCGGACTTGTCGCGGTGCAAAGTGTTGACGTCGAGCCGGTAGTCCAGCGCGGCGATCCTGACCCGTGTGGTTTGGGTGGTGTGCTTGATCAGATAGTCGCGGCCGGGTTCCAGCGCCGAACCATCGGCCATCCAGCATACGGTAGCTTCGAACTCCTGGGTGACCCTCGGCTTGTTGGTAGGCCGGGCGATCATGTCGCCGCGCGAGATGTCGATGTCGTCGGCGAGGCTGACCGACACGGCCATTGGCGGAAACGCTTCTGACACCGGCCCGGTAGGGCCGTCTATCGCGGTGATCCGGCTGGGCTTGCCGGTCGGCAGCACGATCACATCGTCACCCGGACGCATGACACCGCTGGCAACCGTGCCGGCGTAGCTGCGGTGGTCCTGGTGATCGCGGGTCTGCGGCCGAATGACGTACTGGACGGGGAACCGGACGTCGACGAGATTCCGGTCAGCTCCGATATAGACCTCTTCGAGGTGCGACAGCAGCGCCGACCCGTCATACCACGGGGTGTTGTCGGACTTGGTGACCACGTTGTCGCCGTGCAGTGCCGACATCGGGATGGTGAGCACGTCTTGCACATCAAGGCGGGTAGCGAAGGCGTGAAACTCATCACGAATCGCCTCGAAAGCCCCTTTGTCCCAGTCGATCAGGTCCATCTTGTTAACCGCGAGCACAATGTGCTCGATGCCCAGTAGTGACGCCAGGAACGTGTGCCGACGGGACTGCTCGAGCAGACCGTGGCGGGCGTCGACGAGCACGATGGCCAACTGCGCGGTGGAAGCTCCGGTCACCATGTTGCGGGTGTACTGGATGTGACCCGGGGTGTCGGCGATGATGAACTTGCGCTTGGGAGTTGCGAAATAGCGGTAGGCCACATCGATCGTGATGCCTTGCTCTCGTTCGGCGCGCAGCCCGTCGGTCACCAGGGCCAGGTCGGTGTAGTCGTGGCCGCGTTCCTTGGAGGTGGCTTGCACCGAGGCCCACTGGTCTTCCATGACCGCCTTGGAGTCATAGAGCAGCCGCCCGATCAGCGTGGACTTGCCGTCGTCGACCGAGCCGGCCGTTGCGATGCGTAACAGCGTTGCCATCAGAAGTACCCCTGCCGTTTGCGGTCTTCCATCCCGGCCTCGGAGATCCGGTCGTCTGCTCTAGTTGCGCCTCGTTCAGTCAGCCGTGACACGGCCGTCTCCGCGACGACTTCCGCTACGGTGGCCGCGGTCGATTCCACGCAGCCGGTGCAGGTCACGTCGCCGACGGTGCGGAATCGCACGGTCGCCTCGAACACCTCCTCGTCGGCACGCGGCTGCAGGTGGCGGTCGACCGCCAGCAGCATCCCGTCGCGCTGAAAGACTTTTCGCCGGTGGGCGTAATAGATCGGCGGCAACTTGATCTTCTCGGCACCGATGTACGACCAAATATCGAACTCGGTCCAATTGGACAGCGGGAACACCCGGATGTGCTCACCCTTGTGGTGTCGACCGTTGTAGATGTTCCACAGCTCGGGCCGCTGAGCCTTCGGGTCCCATTGACCGAACTCGTCGCGGAAGCTGAACACCCGCTCTTTCGCGCGTGCCTTCTCCTCGTCGCGCCGGGCACCGCCGAAGGCCGCGTCGAACTTATTCTCCCGAATCGCGCGCAGTAGCGTCACGGTCTGGATCGGGTTGCGCGACGGGATGGTCTCAACTACCCGGCCCGCGTCGATGTCGTCTTGCACCGCTGCCACGACTAACCGCACGCCGGTCTCGGCGACCAGCTCGTCGCGGGTAGCGATGACTTCGTCGAAGTTGTGACCGGTATCGACGTGCATCACCGGAAACGGCAGCCGGCCAGGGCGGAACGCCTTGAGCGCCAGGTGCAGCATCACGATCGAGTCCTTCCCGCCGGAGAACAGCAGAACCGGGCGCTCGAACTCGGCGGCCACCTCACGGATGATGTGGATTGCCTCGGCCTCCAGCAATCGCAGATGGCTCAATTCGTACTGCCCCGCCGCCGGGCCGGCCGTCGTCACCTGGCTGGTCATCAAACCCCCTAATTCAGGTAAAGTTGGTAGTATTGGTCATGTTTACAAGCATTACCACGTATGAAACCAGCCCGGCTTGCCGCTGTCAATTGAATCGCTCGGTCGGCTTGTGTAGATCCTTCGGGCAGGGTCTGTTGCCAGATTCGCGGCTGCTAACCAGCAGCAAGCTCTCCCCGCAACGCTAAAGAGTGACTTCTTCGAGCTTGCCGGTGGCGACGTCGAAGATGAAGCCGCGCAGCGACGTGTGCTTGGTGACGAACGGACTGTTTTCGATGCGGTGCAACGACTGCCGGACGTCCTCGGCAAGATCGGGGAACGCCTCGGCCGCCCACGGCGGTTTGACCCCGGTTTCCTCCTGGATGGCGCGCTTGAAGTCGTCGTCGCTGAAGGTCAGCATCCCGCAGTCGGTGTGGTGAATTAGGATGATCTCCTGCGTTCCCAGCAACCGCTGACTGATGGCGAGCGAACGGATGGCATCGTCAGTGACCACCCCGCCGGCATTTCGGATGACGTGCGCTTCGCCTTCTTTGATCCCTAACAGCCGGTAAACGTCCAGCCGGGCATCCATGCACGCCACGATCGCTACATGTTTGCTCGGCGGCAGCGGTAACGGCCCCTTAAAAGAGCCGGCGTACTCGGCGTTGTGGGCTAAGTAGTCATCGGTGACCGTCACGCCAATCTCCTTGTGTCGCAGTATCGTTTGCTGCACACCCGACCCAAGTGCTCGATCTTAACAATCGACCGGCAGATTTTCACCGTTCCGGATCAGCCCGATCAGAACAACTCCGCCAGCGCCGGAGGCGACCCGCGTCAGCCGCAGCACTGGTGAGAGGCCGTGCGCGCGACGTGCCGGGTCATATCTTTTACCCTGTGCCCATGCGACACCGGGAGGGCCGACAGCGATGATCCGCTACCTGACGCGTCGCTTGCTAAATTACCTAGTGCTGCTGCTGCTGGCCTCGTTTTTGGCCTTCTACCTGGCTTCTCTGACGTTTCATCCGCTGGACACTTTCATCGAACGTCACCCGCAGCCGCCGGCCGAGGCTATCCACGCCAAAGCCGTTGAGCTCGGATTGAACAAACCCATACCCATCCGTTACGCGGAATGGGCGTCTGGCGTGGTTAGCGGCGATTTCGGCAACACGGTAACCGGTCACCCCGTCTCGCAGGAGTTGTGGCCCCGAGTCGCGGTCAGTCTGCGGCTGGTAGCGATTGGTTCGTTGGTAGGCACGGTGACCGGCGTGGTGCTGGGAGCCTGGGGAGCAGTGCGTCAATATCGGCTGAGCGACCGTGTGATCACCGTGTTGTCGCTGATCGTGCTGAGCATTCCGTCGTTCGTCCTCGCCGGCCTGCTGATTCTGGGCGCGCTGCGGGCCAACCACCTCACCGGTGTGCGGATCTTTTCCTATACCGGGGAGACCTCGCCCAGTCCGCCCAATGGGATCTGGGACCAGTTCGTCGACCGCATTCGACACATCGTCTTGCCGACGCTCACGCTCGCCCTCGGCGCGGCTGCGAGCTTTAGCCGCTACCAGCGCAACGCGATGCTGGACGTGCTGGGCGAGGATTTCATCCGGACTGCTCGCGCCAAGGGCCTGACCCGTCGGCGTGCACTGTTCAAACACGGCTTGCGCACTGCACTCATCCCGCTTGCCACCTTGTTCGCCTACGGCGTCAGCGGCCTGGTTGTCGGCGCAGTGTTCGTCGAAAAGATCTTCGGCTGGCACGGCATGGGCGAGTGGGTGGTGCAGGCCATCATGAGCCAGGACACCCACGTCGTGGCGACGATCACGTTGTTCACCGGCGCAGCGCTGCTATTCGCCGGGTTGTTGTCCGATGTCTTCTATGCGGCGCTGGATCCGAGAGTGCGGGTGTCATGACCCCTCCCGCCGACGATGCGCTGATGACGCAAGAGCCCGCCACGGACACCACTCCGCTTCGGGTGGGCATCAAGCCGGCCACGTTCACGTCGCGACGAAGCTTGGTGAGACGGCGGTTCGTCCGCAACAGGCCCGCGGTAGTGGCGCTGATTCTGCTGGTGCTGCTGTTCGTCGGCTGCTACGGCCTGCCGCCGCTACTTCCCTCCGACTACAACGCACTCGACTACCACGCGTTGCTGCAGCCGCCGTCAGTCAGGCACTGGTTCGGCACCAACGCGCTGGGCCAGGACCTGTTGGCGCGGACCCTGCGCGGCATGCAGAAATCGATGCTGATCGGTTTTTGCGTGGCACTGATATCGACCAGTATCGCCGCCACCGTCGGCTCGGTCGCCGGTTACTTCGGCGGCTGGCGGGACCGGGCGCTGATGTGGCTGGTAGACCTACTGATGGTGGTGCCGGGCTTCCTGATCATCGCAATCATCACTCCGCGGATCAAAAACTCGAGCAGCGTGCTGTGGCTCATCGTGTTGCTGGCCATCTTCGGTTGGATGGTCAGCTCAAGGATGGTACGCGGCTTGACGATGAGTCTGCGGGAACGCGAATTCGTCCGTGCGGCAAGGTTTATGGGCGTGCCGGACCGCCGGGTGATTTTGCAGCACATCGTGCCGAACGTCGCCTCGATCCTTATCATCGACGCCACCCTCAACGTCGGCTACGCGGTCTTGGCCGAAACCGGGCTGAGTTTTTTGGGATTCGGCATTCAACCGCCTGATGTGTCGCTGGGTACGCTGATAGCCGACGGCACCGCGTCAACCACCACGTTCCCCTGGGTGTTCCTGTTTCCGGCCGGAACACTGGTGCTGATTGTGTTGTGCGCCAACCTCACCGGAGATGGCCTGCGGGATGCGTTGGATCCACGCAGCCGGGCATCACAACGCAGGAGGCGGCGCCCCAAGTGACAACCCTGCTCGAGGTGACGGATCTCAACGTCACCTTTGATACCGGTGACGTGCGCGTGACCGCGGTACGCGGCACGAGTTACCACATCAACCCCGGTGAAGTGGTCGCCATCGTCGGCGAATCCGGTTCGGGGAAAACCACTGCCGCGATGGCCGTCGTCGGATTGCTGCCCGATAACACCGACGTGTCGGGGTCGGTGCGCTTACATGGCGAAGAGCTACTGGGTCGCTCCGACCAAGCCATGTCGCGGATTCGCGGCAAGTCGATCGGCACCGTGTTTCAAGATCCGATGTCCGCGCTGACGCCCGTTTACACCATTGGCGACCAAATAGCCGAAGCCATCAAGGTCCACAACCGCCAGATCACCCGAGCGGACGCCCGTAAGCGTGCCGTCGAGCTGCTCGAGCTGGTCGGCATCGTGCAGCCGCAAACCCGGGCCAGGGCTTTCCCGCACGAATTGTCCGGCGGCGAGCGGCAGCGGGTGGTGATCGCGATCGCGATCGCCAATGATCCGGACCTGCTTGTCTGCGATGAGCCGACCACTGCGTTGGACGTGACGGTGCAGGCGCAAATTCTCGACGTGCTGCGAACCGCCCGCGATGTCACCGGTGCCGGGGTGCTGATCATTACCCACGACCTCGGTGTGGTGTCGGAGTTCGCCGATCGTGCGCTGGTCATGTACGCCGGACGTCCGGTCGAGATCGCGCGAGTCGAAGAGCTATACCGTGATCGTCGAATGCCCTATACGGCCGGGCTGCTGGGTTCGGTGCCGCGACTGGACTCGGCGCAGGGCACCCGGCTGGTCCCGATCCCGGGCTCGCCGCCGACGATGACGTCGCTGTCTCCCGATGCTTGTCAGTTCGCCCCGCGCTGTCCGCTGGCGATCAGCGAATGTCGTTCGGCAGAACCCGATCTCATCACCATCCGCGACGGTCATTCGGCAGCGTGCATCCGCACTGGCGACGTCGCGGGACGCAGTGCGGCCGAAATCTATCACGTGTCAACGCAGCCGGCGTCCCTTGCTACCGCCGGGGGCGAACCGCCGGTAGTACTGGAAGTCAGTGACCTCGCCAAGACCTACCCATTGACCAAGGGCGTGGTTTTCCGCAGGCGGGTGGGTGAGGTACGTGCGGTCGCTCGCGTCAGTTTCAGCCTGCAACAGGGCCGCACGCTGGGCATCGTCGGCGAATCTGGTTCCGGCAAATCGACGACGCTGAGTCAAATTCTCGAGCTCGCCACACCCGAGGCCGGTGCTATCGAGATCCTCGGCGCGGACGTCGCAACCCTCGACGCAGCAGCCCGTCGTAAGCTGCGAACCGAACTGCAGGTGGTGTTTCAGGACCCGGTGGCGTCACTGGACCCCCGGCTACCGGTGTTCGACGTGATCGCTGAACCGTTGGTCACCAACGGATTCGACCGGCGTCGATGCGAGGAACGGGTCGCCGAGCTGCTGAAAATCGTCGGACTGAACAACGCCGACGCCAGCCGCTATCCGGCCGAGTTCTCCGGCGGGCAGAAACAACGGATCGGAATCGCGCGGGCGCTGGCACTGCAGCCCAAGATCCTCGCCCTCGACGAGCCGGTGTCGGCGCTCGACGTCTCGATTCAGGCAGGCATCATCAACCTGCTACTCGACCTGCAGCGACAATTCGGGTTGTCCTATCTCTTTGTGTCGCATGATCTTTCGGTGGTCAAACACCTGGCTCACCGGGTTGCGGTGATGTATCGCGGAGAGATCGTCGAACAGGGTGACGGCGAACAGGTGTTCGCCAATCCGCAGCACGAGTACACCAAGCGACTGTTGGCCGCAGTCCCGCGAGCCCACCCCGATGTCGCCGGTGGTTAGCATCGGTCGGGTGACGCATCCGCGGAAGTTTCGCAGGCTTGCGGTGCTCGCGAGTGTGGTGGTTTGTTTGGTCATCACGGGCTGCTCGGACGGTTACCAGGACGTCGTGGGGCGGCGGGCGGTGCAAGTCGGCACTACCAGCGACATCAACGCCAAGGATCCGACGACGTTGCGTGACGGCGGTAACCTGCGGCTCGCGATCACCTCGTTTCCGCCGAACTTCAACGTGATGAACATCGACGGCAATACCGCAGACGTGGCTTTAGTCGTGAACCCGACGCTGCCGGGGGCGTTTCTGACCCAGGCCGACGGGTCGTTGAAACTCAACACCGACTACTTCACCGCTGTCGAGCTGACCAATGCCAGCCCGCAGGTCGTTACGTTCACCATCAACCCGAAAGCGGTGTGGAGCGACGGGACCCCGCTCACCTGGGAAGACCTCAAAGCGGAGGTCGACGCGTGCAGCGGCCGCGACAAGCGGTTCTTGACTGCCAGCAGAGCCGGGTTCGAGCGGGTGAAATCGGTGACCAAGGGTGTTGACGATCGCCAGGCGGTGATCACCTTCGCTCAGCCGTACTCGGAGTGGCGCGGGATGTTCGCCGGCGGAATGCAACCCCGCAGCATGACGGCTAATCCCGATGTCTTCAACAAGGGCCAACTCAACGCGCCCGGCCCGTCAGCGGGACCGTTCATCGTGTCTAGGATCGACCACAGCGCACAGCGCATTGTGCTGACCCGTAATCCCCGATGGTGGGGTGTAAAGCCGCGACTGAACTCCATCACCTTTCTGGTACTCGACTCTGCCGCGGTGATCCCTGCCTTGCAGAACAACGCGATTGATGCCGCGGGTGTGGGCACACTCGACGATATGGTCACCGCCCAGCGCACCTCGGGAGTCGTGATCCGCAGCGCACCGGCGCCCACCTGGTATCACTTCACCTTCAATGGCGCAGCGGGATCCATCCTCGCCGACGAGAAGCTGCGCCTGGCAATCTGTCGAGGTATTGACCGCCAGGCCATCGTCAACGTCGTCCAACACGGCCTGACCGATCATCCAGCGCCACTGGACAATCACATTTACGTTGTCGGCCAGAAGGGTTACCAGAACAACAGTGCACCAGTTGCTTACAACCCCGACCAAGCCCGCCGAGACTTGGATGCGCTGGGCTGGAAGCTCAACGGATCGGTGCGGGAAAAGGACGGTAAACCGCTCGTCGTCCGCGACGTGCTCTACGACTCGCCCGCTGCCCGACAGATCGCCCTGGTCGCCCAGCAGAATCTGGCGCAAATCGGTGTCAAGTTGGTGCTCGACGTCAAAGCAGGCACCGGATTCTTCAACCAGTACGTGAGCGTCGGGGACTTCGACATGGTGCAATTCGGTTGGGTAGGTGATGCTTTCCCGCTGTCCGCGCTACCCCAGATTTACACCTCGGACGGCGACGGCAACTTCGGCCGGATCGGCAATGCCAGCATAGATGCCAAGATCGATCAGACACTCTCCGAGCTGGATCAGGACGCAGCACGTGCACTCGCTAACCAGGTCGACATTATGCTCTGGCAGGAAGGCTTCAACCTGCCGCTGTTCCAGTCGCCCGGCGACATCGCGGTGCGCAATGATCTTGCTAACTATGGCGCGTTTGGACTGGCCAGCGCGATCTACACGGCGATCGGATTCACCCGCTAGGCGCACAGCTCGATACGTCGTGCGCTCTTGACGCCGTCGTATCGAGTAGGTGTGCAGGTCAATACGATCACCTGCCCGCGCGCGCCCAACGTGTCAAACACCGCGGCCATCTTGGTTAACCGGTCGGGATCGGTGAAACCCAGTGCGTCGTCGATGAGAATCGGGACGACGTCTTCCTTGGCGACCAGCGTCGCCCCCGCAAGCCGCGCGAGGATGCCGAGTTGCTCCTTAGCTCCGCCGGACAGTGATTGATACGGCACGGTGCAACCGTCCAGAGTGCGGTTGCGGATACAGAGGTCGCTGTCGACGTCGACCTCAAACGTGGGCCCGAACACTGGACGCCCGAGTCGCTGCAATTCGGCGCGGAACGGTTCGACGTAACGCAGCCGAGTGGTGTCTCGGTGGCGTACCATCACCGACCGCAGCAATTGCACGGCGCGGGCCCGGCGATCAACTCGGGCGTGCTCGCTTCGGGCGTGCTCACATCTGGTCTCGGCAGCGTCGAGCTTGCCCTGACGGCCCTCAGTGCCGAATACCGTCAGCTCTACCCTGATCTCGTGCAGTGTGCGGGCGATCTGGTCATGATGGGTGCGCAACGCCACCGCGGCCTCGTTGGCTTCAGCAAGTTCGGCAGCAACGGCGTCGGGTGCTGCGGGGGCCAGCTGTTCGGACAGCTCGGCGACTCGTCGCTCAGCCGTCTGCGCCGCGTGCAGGTCGGTGTCAGCGTTGGCCTGTAGTTTCTCGTCGGGGATCTCTGCGCGCTGCTGGGTAAGCCGGTCAGTCGCCGCAGCGAGCTCCGCACGTTGAGTGGCTACCTTGTCATGCAAAAGCATTGCCTGCGTGGACTTCTCGGTAAGCCGAGTGGCAGCCAGCGCGGCGACTCGGCGGTGCATTTCGCGGTCCGCGGCTGCTTTGACACGGGCCGCTTCGGCCTCATCGAGTTCGACACGGGCGGCAGCGGCATCCAGCACGATATCGTTGGTGTCCGGCCCGACTAGCAGCTCCGCCAGCCTCGAGCGCAGCTCCTCGACCTCGTCGTCGCCGTACAGCCCGACCAGGGTTGCGGTCAACTGGACGCGGCTGTTGTGCAATTCGCGGCGCCGCTGATCGGTGTGCCGCGCCGCGGCCTGGTCAGCCACCTGGGCTGCCGCCAGCGCGACTGCCAAATCACGCTGGGCCGAAGCGTATTGCGTCTGGACGTCGAGCGCTGTGGTGCCCGGGGTGAACCGCGCGGTCAAGATTCCGGGAACCTCGACCTCGGTTGTGCCACCGGCGGTCGTCGACCAGCTCTGGCCGGCTTGCAGCGACACCCGTCGGCCACCAACCACGAGTTCGATGTCCGTGACCGCAGCGAATTCCACCGTCGCCGATACCAATGCGAGTTGACCCGCGGCCCGCTCGACGGCTGCAGCGGCTTGCTCGATCCGCTGAAACAGATCGTCGGTCAGAGCAATCGCGGAAAGCTGCTCGCAGACGCGGTTACGTTCACGCAGCGCGGCGTCGATCTTGGTGAGCCGGGTGCTCAGCCGCTCGGCCTCGGCGCGGCGAGCCAGTGCGTCGACGACGCGGCGGGCTGAATCGGCTCGCTTCTCGGCGGCGGCGAAAAGTTGGTCGGCCTCCTCGACGGCAGCGTCAGCGGCCCCGGTGACTTCGCGCGCCGTCTCCCGCTCGTCGGCGGCTGCCTGGGCCTCGGCTTCCAGGGTGGCGACCGTGGCAGCGCGGGTATCGGTTTCGGCGCGCAGGCGCTGCCGCTCGGTGTGTGCCGCCGTCGAGGAGATGCTGGTCGCGGTCGCGGCGGTGGCGATCAGGCTCGCTTCGCGCTGTTGTTCGGTGAGCTGCGCGACGATTTTGGCGCCCGCTTGCGCGGCGGTCTGGCGAACCTCGGCGGCCTGCTGCTGCCTTGATAGCTCAGCCAGTCCGGCAGTCAATGCAGCGTGCCGGTTTACCCGGTCGTCGACCTCGGCGACGGCAGCGGCGCATCGCTGCACCTCGTCCTGGGCTTCGCGCAGCGCAGCGATGGCCGCCGCCCACTCCGCGGTGGCACGGCCGGTCGGGGTGAAGTACCGGGCGTATTCGGCGTCGATCCGCTCGATGAGCAATGGCTCGTTGCCGGACAGCGCTGCGGCGTCCCCGGCCGCGACATCGAGTGCCCGGGTCAGGGCGTCGCAACCCGACAGATTCACTGCCGCGGTCGATGCTGCCTGCAGTACCCGTTGGGCATGCCAGAGGTCGGTGTCCACTGTCTCGGCCAGCATGGCTTCCACGCGGTCGTGGGCCTCGTCGCCGCTGAGCTGTTCGCGCCGCGGTTCCAGGACCGTCAGCTGCGTCTCGCATCTTTTATGGAAGCGCTTGTGATAGATGAAACGATAAGCGCCGGTGGTGATCTCGGCGGTGACCTCCGATCCGACGTCAGCGTTTGTCGGCTTGACCTCTTTGACTTCTTTTTTCGTCGAGCGGTCCTTGGATTCCAGCAGCAGGTCCAGCGCCTCGATCATCGAAGACTTGCCGATTTCGTTGGCGCCGGACACCACGACCACGCCGTGGTCGGGGAAGTCAATCTCTCGGTGCTCGATGCCGCGGTAATTCGTCAGGACCAACCGGTGCAACTTCATGCCGCACCTCGGCCCCGGTGGCTTTTGTCGGTCAGCCGTAGCAACAGCGCCAGCGCTGCCTGAGCGTCGTCGGAAGTCTCGGCATCTCCGGCGCGTGCCGCCTCGACCAACTCATCGACCGCCGCGGCGGCGAACCCGCCGATGCCAAGGTCGCTGAACTCACCGTCAGCCGGTATGACCGCCAAATCGCTGTGACTGTCCCACACTCGCAGCGATGCGAACAGCCGCGAATATTTGTCCAAGCAGGCGTCCAGAGCAGCGCGGTCGGTGACCGTCAACGAGCCAATCAACGCCAGCCGCAACACCGTTCGGTCCTTGTCGGCCATCAGATCCAGGTTCACGTCCAAATCGGCGACGTCGCGGCGGCTATCCACCTGACGGCGCAGAGTGACAAACCGCCAGCGACCCACTCGTCGCGCCTCGACAGAGATCGGGCGCTGCGGGTCCGTCTCGTCGAGATCGACGACCAGAACATGGCCTGGATCGGGTTCGACATCGTCGTAGTTGGTGACCTCCGACGAGCCGGAGTACCACACCCGACCGCTGCTGCCGACGTCGGTCACCGAATGCTTGTCGCCCAGCGCCACATAGTGCACCGCGCCGCGGGCCAACGCGTCCTCTAGGCCGGCCAGCCGGATCAACGAGGGCTTCGTGGAATCGGGGTCGAGGACATCGACGCCGCCGTGGGCCACCAGCACCCGGGTGACCTCGTCGGAGCGCTGGTCGTCAAGATCTTTGAGCACGTCGGCAACCAGATCGGTCGTCGGCGCCTTGGACCGCCACGGCGCCGCGACGATCTGTAGACCGGGTCTAACCTCGTGCATCCCGGTCTGATCGAGGACGCGCACGTTGGACGGGCATTCGGCGGCGAACAGTGCGCTGGTGTAAACCGACGATGCATCCAGCGGGTCGTGATTGCCGGGCAACAAGTAGACCGGAATTCCGATGGAGCGCATGGCTTCCAGCGATTGGCTGATCACCTGCGGCGCGAGCTGGTTGTGTTCAAAGACGTCGCCGGCTACCACGACGAACTCGGCGCCAACCTCGGCTGCCAGTTCGCCCAGCCCGGCCACGGCGTCACGACGGGCCGCCGAATATCGCGGCTGCGCTTCGCCCGCGAGGAAGTGACGGGTCATGCCGAGTTGCCAGTCGGCGGTATGCACGAATCGCATTGCGATCCCGTCCCTTCTGCGTGGTTCCGGCCAGTCTGCGACCGGGCACCGTGAGTGTAGGACGGGGCCCCGACAAGCCCGGGGAACTCGTTCGGCAGGTCTGAGGTTTATCCGTACTGAATTCCCGCCTCCTGTCGCAGGAGTCACATCAGTCACATCAGTTTCTGGTGCGGCGGAACCGGTTGTGCCCGGTCCTCCGCGTGCGGGTGGTGCCCCCACAGCGCGACAACTGCGTGGGCCACCGTAGCGGCGACGCGGGCAGTGAAACCGAAGCTGGCTCAGCCTCTTTCAATCCCACTGCCGTAACCTGGATCGAGTGAGCGAGGAAAACCGCACTCTGGTGTTATTGCGGCACGCCAAGTCGGCCTATCCCGAGGGGGTGGCAGACCATGATCGGCCCCTGGCGCCCCGCGGGCGGCGGGAAGCCGGGCTGGCCGGGAAATGGCTGCGGGCGAACCTGCCTGCGATCGACGCGGTGCTGTGCTCGACGGCAATCCGCGCTCGCGAAACCTTGGCGCACACCGGCATCGACGCCCCGGTCCGCTACGTCGATGGGCTATATGGCGCGACCCCTGCAAGCGTGGTCGAAGAGATAACCCGGGTCGGCGACGACGTTGCGGCGCTACTCCTCATCGCACATGAGCCAACGATGTCCCAGGTGACTCTGGGTTTGGCAGAGAGCGATAGCGCCAACACCGCTGCCGCCGAACGCATCTCGACGAAATTTCCGACATCAGCGATGGCGGTGTTGCGCCTCGCGCGCAGCTGGCAAGACCTCGAACTGGGTTCTGCCGAGTTGGTCGATTTCCACGTGCCGCGCTAATAGAGGCTGCTCTTGCGCGGATCACTTACATTGCTGGGCCGTTGCCTTGACCTGCGCGTCGAGATTTTGCCGCAACGACGTTTGAGTGAACTCTGGTGCGCTGGCAAGGTAGCCAATGCCGAGTTCTTGGAGCGTGGTGGAAAGAGCATTGGCCGGTTTCGCCAGGTCGGCAGGGGCCGCGGGATTTATGTTCAGCTGGTCTCGTAGATACGCACCGCCGCCATAGAGGGCCAGACGCGCACTTGTTGCCACCGAAAACTGCCCGACCGGACCGCCCTCGGGTGGATTTTTCAGATGAGTATTTTTGACTACGGCTCGATCGACGAGCATGAACGCGGTGCAAATGTGCGTCTTCGCGTCTTTGATTTGTTGGTCGCTGTAAGTGGGCGCGGACGACGACGATGCGCTCTTGTGCGGGAAAAACCACCCCACAATGGCAAGCGTCGCGGCGCTGACGGCAATCACCAAGGCCGCTAACGAGGTCCAGCGTGACAGTCCCGAGAACCGCGAAGCGGGAGCGGAATGCGAGGCGGCCGGCCTTGCGGCCTCAGGCTCCGACAACAATTGAGCATGAGATTCAGCATCCGCTGCGGAAGAAGACTCTGTGTGGAACGTGTCAGACATTGGTCGATGGTATAGCGCGTAGCTCGGGGCTTGGTCGCAGACCCGTCTCCGCTAGGCGGGACGAACCGAAGGAACGAGCGAAGATCGGTGCTGGCAAACCACCGAGCAGCGCTCGTGCGCTGCTTGTGGCCCTAGTCGATCACCTGCCAGAAAACACCAGCAGCTAAGAGTTCGTGGAAAGTGTCAGCTCCATGAGCTTGATCGCCTGCGCGCAGGCGTCGATACCGGGCGCCTGCGGGTTGACCCACCAGCCGACCACACCAGCAGCGTCACTGGCGACACCGCACGACCCATTGGGGTCATTCGGCCGCATCACGATCGACTGCACACCTGAGATCGCTCGGCTTTCGATCTGATACTTCAGTTGCTCGGCAACCTTGCGCTCGTTGTCGAGGCTGCCCTGCTCGAACCAGAACCGGGTGATGTCGATGAGGCCATTCGGGTTGGCCGCCTGCCAACGGCAGATCGCACCGACGAACGTGCTCTGGATGTCTTGGGGATCGGCGCCCACCGTCTTGGCCAGGACATCCGTGGTGAGCACCTCACATTCCTTTTGCAGGTTGGGATACTGCTGCTCGGAATTGTTGTTGCGCGGAACGTCGCCCGCGCCGGCTCTGACCGGGGTGCCAGCCACCGACCTGGTGCACCCGGTCAATACGGACAGGCCGGTGGCTACCACGGCCACACCGACCAGTGCCCGATGACGCAACGTGGCGGTCATTTCGAGTTCGCAATCGATTGCCGCGTCAATTCTTTGGCTACGTTGCACGGATCGGGAAACGGCTTTTGATTGAAGCTCACCGACCACTCGATGAAGTCATCGGAGAACCCGATTCCAACCTCGCATAGCGAGTCACCCAAATTTGGCTCGTTACCGATGGCGATGAAGCCGTCATGGCCGCTGATATCGATGGGCTCAACGCTCGCCCGCGATAGCTCCTCGGTCTTGCGTTCCCGGCCGATCGGGCTGCCGCGGTACCAGGAGAAGGAGAAGTGCGGGCCGAGGATTCCGCCGCCGGCCAGCCACTGGCAGCCAACGGAGTTCCGCGCGGTGTTGACCAGCCCACTAGCGTGCGTCAGGTTCGTCACGGTCTCGTCGCTGATGCCACCGCACTGCGGGAAGAACGGGCCATGCTTGCCCTGCTGCGACGCCGGCGCGGAGGACTCAGGCGACTTGGATTGGTCAGAGTCGGATCCCGAACAAGCGCCCACCGTCGGGATCAAGGTCGCCGCCGCTAGGGCCAGCACCGCCACGTTGCGCCGCACCGCTACGCGCACCTACTGCTGATCACAGGATGCACTGTAGCTGCAGCACCTTGGAGCAACCATTTCACACGCGGTGACCTGTACTTTCTTGTTCACCAGCTCGCCCGAACGCCCGCTGATCGTCACGACTAGACGTCTGGCGGTGTGCGACAGTTACCCCATGCTCCTGGCTCTGGTGCGCCAGTACGTGCGGCCGTATCGGCGGCTGGTCGCGGCGGTGATGACGTTGCAGCTGGTGAGCACCCTGGCCTCGCTGTACCTGCCGACGGTAAATGCCACGATCATCGATGACGGCATCGCCAAGGGAGACGGCCCTACCATCGTTCGACTCGGCGGGGTGATGCTCGCGGTCACCGCGCTGCAGGCAATCTGCGCGGTCGGCGCGGTGTACTTCGGCTCCCGGACCGGGATGGGGTTCGGCCGTGATCTGCGCTCGGCGATGTTTCGTCACGTCGTCACGTTCTCCGAACACGAGACCGCCCTGTTCGGCGCGCCATCGCTGCTGACGCGCACCACCAACGACGTCCGCCAGATCCAATTTTTGGTGCAGATGACATGCACGGTGCTGGTCACTGCTCCGATCATGTGCGTCGGTGGAATCTTCATGGCCATCCACCAAGACGCCGGGCTGTCCTGGTTGCTGGTGGTCAGCGTCCCGATACTGATCGTGGCCAATTGCTGGATCCTTTCGCATACGCTGCCGATCTTCCGCACCATGCAGAGGCTGATCGACAACATCAACCGGGTGATGCGCGAGCAGCTGTCCGGCGTGCGAGTGGTCCGGGCATTCGCGCGCGAGCCGTTCGAACGTGAGCGGTTCGCTCAGGCCAACCGCTCACTGTCCAACACCGCTCTGGCGATCGGTAATTGGCAAGCGTTGATGCTGCCCGTGACGACCTTGACCATCAACTGCTCCAGCGTCGCGCTGATCTGGTTCGGCGGCCTGCGCATCGACAGCGGTCGGATGCAGGTGGGATCGCTGGTCGCATTTCTCGTCTACTTCACCCAGATCCTGATGGCGGTGTTGTTGGCGACGATGACCTTGATGGTGTTGCCGCGGGCGTCGGTATGCGCGGAACGCATCACCGAGGTGTTGTCGGTAACTTCGGCGATCAGCAATCCGGAGAACCCGGTACGGCCAGCCTCGGGGATGCGGGGTGTGGTTCGACTCGACGGTGCGACGTTCTCTTATCCCGGCGCGGATCGCGCAGTGCTGCACGATGTTTCGTTGACCGCACTGCCCGGCACCACCACCGCCATCGTCGGCAGCACCGGTTCGGGGAAATCGACATTGGTGTCGCTGATCTGCCGGCTGTACGACGTGACCGACGGCGCCGTCCTCGTCGACGGGGTCGACGTGCGCGATCACGACATCGAAGAGCTGTGGTCAGGCATCGGGCTGGTACCTCAGCGCGGCTACCTGTTCTCCGGCACCGTCGCGGCCAACCTGCGCTACGGCGCGGCCCCAGGACAGGAAGTGACCGAGGAACAGATGTGGGAGGCGCTGCGGGTTGCGGCCGCCGACGGATTCGTGCGTGCTCACGATGACGGCTTGCAGATGCGTGTGGCCCAGGGCGGCATCAACTTCTCCGGCGGGCAGCGGCAGCGATTGGCCATCGCGCGGGCGGTGATCCGCCGTCCGGCGATTTACTTGTTCGACGACTCCTTTTCCGCCCTCGATGTACAAACCGATGCACAGGTCCGCGCCTCGTTGGCTGAGATCGCCGCTGATGCAACGGTTATCACTGTCGCGCAACGCATTTCGACAGTCACCCAGGCCGACCAGGTGATCGTCGTCGATGACGGCCGGGTGGTCGGCGCCGGCACCCACGAATCGCTGCTCGTCGATTGCCCCACATACCGCGAATTCGCCGAGTCGCAGTCGCTGGACTCCTCCGTCGGAGGCCAGCGGTGACCCCGCCGACGACCACGACGTCGCGGGGTGCTCAGCAGCCCAACCAGCGCTCCCGCGACTTCCGCGGAAGCGCGGTTCGCCTAGTGAAACGCCTGGCGCCGCAACGTCGGACGGCCGTCGCGGTGATCATCATGGGCGTCGCCGGCACCGTTATCGGCGTGGTGGTTCCGCGCATCCTGGGCCATGGCACCGATCTGCTGTTCAATGGCGTGATCGGCCGCCAGCTGCCGGCGGGCATCACCAAGGCGCAGGCCGTCGCGGGTGCGCGGGCCCGTGGTAACAACACCTTTGCTGACCTGTTGTCGGGGATGAATGTCGTCCCGGGTCGCGGCGTCGACTTCGCCGCCGTCGCCCGAACCCTGGCGCTTGCGCTTGTCATGTATGTAATTGCAGCGTTGCTGGTTTGGGCGCAGGTCCGGCTGCTGAACGTCACCGTGCAGCGCACGCTACAGGCGTTGCGGTGCGATGTCGAGGAGAAGGTGAACCGGCTGCCGCTGGCCTACTTCGACACACGGCAGCGCGGCGAGGTGCTCAGCCGGGTCACCAACGACATCGACAACCTCCAGACGTCGCTGTCGATGACGGTCAGCCAGCTGCTGACCGCGATGCTAACGGTGGTGACCGTGCTGGCGATGATGCTGACCATCTCGCCGCTGCTGACCGGGATCACGCTATTGACCGTGCCGCTGTCGCTGCTGGCGACCCGCGCGATTGCGCACCGCTCGCAGCGGCTGTTCGTCTCCCAATGGACCACCACCGGTCGGCTCAACGCCCATGTCGAAGAGACCTACACCGGTTTCACCCTGGTCAAGACTTACGGGCAGGGCGCTGCGAGCGAAGACGAGTTCCACCGGCTCAACGACCAGCTGTACCACGCCAGTTTCGGAGCGCAATTCATCTCTGGCTTGGTATCGCCGGCGACCGGTTTCATCGGCAATCTCAGCTACGTCGCGGTGGCGGTGATGGGCGGATTGCAGGTAGCCACCGGACAGATCACGGTGGGCAGCATCCAGGCGTTCATCCAGTACATCCGTCTGTTCAACGCGCCGGTGAACCAGGTGGCCTCGATGTACAACACACTGCAATCCGGGGTAGCCAGTGCCGAACGGGTTTTCGACCTGCTCGATGAACGTGAAGAGTCTGCGGACCGCGAGTCGGCGCTGCCCGCACCCAGCGGCGAGGGTCCAACGGGGCACGTGGAATTCGACCACGTCAGCTTCAGCTATCACCGCGGCACCCCGGTGATCGACGACCTGTCCTTCATCGCCGAACCGGGCAGTACCGTGGCAATCGTCGGGCCGACCGGGGTGGGCAAGACCACCCTGGTAAACCTGTTGATGCGCTTTTACGATGTGGACTCCGGCCGGATCCTCGTCGACGGTGTCGACATCGCGACGGTGAGCCGGCATTCGCTGCGATCCCGCATCGGCATGGTGCTGCAAGACACCTGGCTCTTCGGCGGGACGATCGCGGAGAACATCGCCTACGGACGACCCGATGCCAGCGCCGAGGAGGTCGTCGAAGCGGCCAAGGCGGCGCATGTCGACCGCTTCGTGCACACGTTGCCTAGCGGATACCAGACGCGGATGAACGATGCGGGCGGCAATATCAGCGCCGGCGAGAAGCAGCTGATCACCATCGCACGGGCATTTCTGGCCCGACCGCAGTTATTGATTCTCGACGAGGCGACCAGCTCGGTGGACACTCGCACCGAGCTGCTGATCGCCAAAGCAACCCATGAGCTACGGCGTGACCGGACGAGTTTCATTATTGCCCACCGTCTTTCGACGATCCAGAACGCCGACGTCATCCTGGTGATGGAGTCCGGCACCATCGTCGAGCAGGGTACCCACGCCGAGCTGCTGGCCCGCCGGGGCGCCTACTGGGAGATGGTCAGACTTTAGGTCGCCAGCGAGTTTCGCCTTCGTAAATACCGCTTAAAGCCGACCGCCGGGCTGCTATGACCATATTCTGCTGATGTGAACGACAGTCAGGACGGCCGCGACGGAGTGACCGTCGCGGAACTCTCCTGTAAGGCGTGCGCTGCTCAGTTGAGCGCAACGGCCAAGTTCTGCAGCGAGTGTGGTGCGCCGGTGGCGTCGTCGCCAAAGTCTGCCGAATACAAGCAGGTGACGGTGCTGTTCGCGGACGTCGTTCGGTCAATGAGTATCGCCGCGACCGTTGGGGCTGAGCGGCTCCGCGAGATCATGGCCGACGTCGCCGGCCGGTGCGCGGCAGTTGTGCAGCGGTACGGCGGCACAGTGGACAAGTTCACCGGTGACGGCATCATGGCGGTATTCGGGGCGCCGGTGGCGCTGGAAGACCACGCCGTTCGTGCCTGTTTGGCGGCCTTGGGGCTGCAGGAGGGGGCCAAACAGCTTGCCGTCGACGTCCGAGAGCGCGACGGTGTGATCCTCCAGGTACGCGTGGGGCTCAACTCTGGTCAGGTGATAGCCGGCGATATCGGGTCAGGGCCTTTTGGCTACACCACAATCGGTGAGCAAGTCGGCCTCGCGCAGCGGATGGAGTCGGTGGCTCCGCCGGGCGGAGTGATGCTCAGCGCGTCGACAGCGCGGCTTGTCGATGGGGTCGCGACACTCGGCGAATCTGAGTTGGTTCATATCAAAGGTGCCGACGCGCCGATAGCCGCCCGGCGGTTGCTGGGCATGGCCGAGGGGCATCATGCCGCCCGGCTCGCCGAGTCGCATCTGGTCGGTCGGCGCTGGGAGATGTCGGCCGTTGAGGCTTTGTTAGACCGCGCAATCGAAGGCCACGGCGCCGTGGTGGGCGTGGTGGGGTCACCGGGCATTGGTAAGAGCCGTCTGGTGGGCGAATTGGCCGCGGTGGCACGTCATCGTGAGGTGGAAGTCTTCAGCACCTTTTCTGAGTCGCACACCAGCGAGATCTCCTTTCATGTCGTCGCGCAGCTGGGGCGGTCAGCCACCGGTGTGGGCGATCTTCAAGGGGCGGCTGCGCGGGATCAGGTGCGGGGACGAGTTCCTGAGGCAGACCCCGAGGATTTGGTGCTCATTGACGACCTGCTGGGCATTGCTGATCCCGATGTTGCTCTGCCGACAATCGATCCGGATGCCCGGCGGCGGCGGCTGACCGCGCTGGTGAGCGCCGCCTTATTGGCCCGCGAAACCCCCGTGCTCTACATCATCGAGGATGCCCATTGGATCGATGAGGTCAGCGAGTCGATGCTGGCCGAGTTCCTCACGGTGATTCCGCAGACTCCCGCGCTGGTACTGGTCACCTACCGCCCGGAATACCGGGGCGCGTTGAGCCGGCTTGCTGGTGCTCAGACCATAGCCCTTGCGCCGCTGACTGATTCGGAGACCGCAACTTTGGTCTCGGAGCTACTTGGCTCAGATCCCTCGGTGGTTGTCCTGGGCCAGACGATTGCCGAAAGGTCCGCCGGGAATCCGTTCTTTGCCCAGGAGATCGCGCGGGACCTGGCCGAGCGTGGTGTGCTGCGCGGTAACCGCGGCGCATATGTGTCGACGGCCGATGCCGTCGAGGTCAGCGTTCCAGCTACCTTGCAGGCGACCATTTCCGCGCGCATCGACCGCCTCGATCCGTGCGCCAAACGCACATTGAGCGCGGCGGCGGTCATCGGCTCGCGGTTCAGCCAGGGTCTACTCGAAACGCTGGGAATCGATCCTGCCCTTGAGGACCTGGTCAGGGGCGAGTTCATCGATCAGATCAAATTCACCCGACAAGCCGAGTACGTGTTCCATCATGCGCTGATCCGCGCGGTGGCCTACGAATCGCTGCTTAAATCGGATCGCGCCGAGCTGCACCGGCGCGTCGCGAATGCAATCGAGTCACGTGACCCGGCAGCGGCCGACCAGCACGCCGCCCTGATTGCCGAACACATAGAGGCTGCCGGTGATCTGCACGCCGCTTACGGCTGGCACATGCGTGCTGCAACGTGGGCGACCAACCGCGACATCGCTGCGGCGCAACTGAGTTGGGAGCGCGCCCGAAAGATCGCCGATGCTTTGCCCGCCGATGACCCCAACCGGGCAGCCATGCGCATCGCCCCGCGCACCATGCTGTGTGGGATCGCCTGGCGGGTCCATGCACATGTGGCCGGAGCGGTCTTTGATGAATTGCGGGAGTTGTGCGCCGCCGCCGGGGACAAGGCGTCGCTGGCCATCGCTATGGCAGGCCCGGTGGTGGATCACACGTATCAGGGCCGGATCCGCGATGCGTCGCAGCTGGCGTCTGAGGCAATGGCGCTCATCGAGTCACTCGGCGATCCGACCTTGACGCTGGGGCTGTCGTTTGCGCCCATCTACGCGAAGTTGCAAAGCGCGGAGTTCCCCGACGTGCTGCGGTGGTCGGAAAGGGTCATCGAGTTGGCCGGCGGCGACCCCGCCAGAGGCAACTTCCTTCTCGGTTCTCCATTGGCGGTGGCCCTGGCGCACCGGGCTGTTGCTCGCTATTGCCTCAGCCGTCCGGGATGGCGCGAGGATATGCAGGAAGGCCTTGCCCTGGCCCGCAATGCCGACCCCCTGTCCTACGCCACGGTCGTCAGTTTCGTGTACTTCCCCGGGATCAGTTTCGGCGTGCTGACACCTGACGATTCGGCGGTGCAGGAGATCGAGAATGCCCAACAGATCGCCGAACGAGCCGGTGATGATCTCGCATTGGCTGCCATCGAGGTGACCTTGGGCGCTGCGCTGACGTACCGCCAATCGGCGTCGGAGCGGGAGCGCGGACAGCAACTAATGGTCCACGTCAGAGAGGCGTTCGAGCACGGAGGATACGGCCTGGGCGATCTACCGATCGTCGATGTGTACTTGGCACGCGAGAGTGCCGGGCGCGGAGACCGCGACAAAGCGATACCGGTGATACGCGCCGCCGTCGACCATCTGGTCCGCGAAAGACAGCTGTTGGGCTGGGGCGTTCCCGCCACGGGTGCTCTGGTGGAGACACTGCTCGATCGCGGTGCCGACGGCGACGTGATCGAAGCCGAGGCTGCGATCGACCGCCTGGCGCGGCTGCCTGCGGATGGCGTCATCGAGCACGACATCTGGCTGCTGCGGCTGCAAGCACTGCTGGCGCGGGCGCACGGCGATGGCGCAGCTTATGCGCAGTTCCGGGATCGCTACCGTGAGATGGCGAGAACGCTTGGCTTCCAAGGACATATCGCGTGGTCCGAGGCGATGCCATAACCGCCTTCATTCGCTAGCACTGTTTAGCGCCGAAAGCTCCCAGCCGCGGGCGAGGTGGTCGGGCATGTTGAACGGCGCTCGCTCGCCGCCCCGCTCCAGCTCGAACAGTCCGCGCACCACGTGGCGCCCGAACGAATGGGCCATGCGCGAAACCAGTTGGTGGCGCGGTAAGTTCGTGCTCGATCGGGCCCACAAGGTGGGCGACGAACCAGCTCGCGCTCCGCTCAGGCCAACCGTGGCGATCGACGAGGTCCGCCGGCGGTACGCCCAGCAGGTCGGCGGTCTCGTCGCCTATCAGGTGGCGGATCAGCGGCGGGATCGTGTCGTCGAACCGGTGGAGGGGCGTCAGCTCGTCGAGCAGCTCGAGCAACGCGCGGGTCAGGTCCTGCCCTTCCGGTGACGCTTGGAAATGCCGACGCCGGATAGCTTCGAACAGCGCGGCGGCATCTTCGGCGTCGCGCACGAGTAGGTCGTCGCGCACGCCGAGTAGATGGCCGATCACGTTCCACACATGCAGGTAGGCGTCGATGTCCTCGTCGGACAACTGGACACCGAGGCGAACCATCGGATCCACGACAACACCGGAGAAGGCAATCAGGGTCCCGGCCAGGTCCTCCTGGTTGATCGGCATCCCCCAGTCGGGATCCCACAGGCCGGGTTGCTGCTCATTGCGGGCCGCGATCAGGTGGCGCACAGCGGCATGCATCAACCGCACCCGCTGGATCGTGCGCCGACCCTTACCGTGTACGCCGAGGCCGCCCAGAGTGAGCGCGTCCATCAGAAACTGGCCGGTCTCCATAGCGCGCCTGCGCGCGTCGGTATCAAAACGTGCAGTCAGGTGCAGAACCTTCACACCCTTCGCAGCGGCGTACGACGACGGGAGCGACGCGCAGAACAGGCAGAGCACGATCAGGAAGCCCCATGTCTCGAATATCTGCTGCGCCCGCGTGATCTTTCGCAGGTCGGCCCACTCGGGCAGAGACCGCGTCTCGTCCAGGTAGTCCTTGAGCTCTTCGGGCAACTGCTCTGGCACCGGCTGCTCGAGGCGCACCAGCGTGCGCATGATCGCGTTGACCGCCTCGACGCCGCCGCGCTCCAGTACGGCGGCGACCCGCATGTCGGCCACCGGATCACCCAACTGTCGCATGCCGTCCAGCAGCTCGTCCGTCCATCGAGAGCTTCCGGTTGCGCCCACCATCCGCTTAGCGTGTCACATTTTGAAGCAGCGGGCCCGGCGATCAAGTTCGGCTGGGCGCGCTGAAAGCTCAATGGAGGCAACAGCCCCCAGCGGCAATTGGCACGCAGGCGTGTCCGGACCTCCCCTCGCCCGAGGGCGAAGGGCCAACCAGGCGGGCGGAATTCGACCATGTGAGCTTGGGAGACGAGGCCCCGAACTCAAGGCGACTCGCTCGATCGCCGCGAGGCGATCTTCCCCACCGGCGAGCACCTCGTCGATCTGCACGCCCCGCCGCTCCGCGAGCGATATCCTCTCGACACAAAGCGGGGGCCAATCGAGCACTGGTTCGGTTGCCGTAGCGACAAGGAAGGAAAAGTCCGATGTCTTTTGTCATGACACAGCCCGAACCCATGATGGCGGCGGCTAGCGACCTACAGGCTATCGGCTCGGCGCTGAGCGCCGGGAATGCAGCAGCGGCGGGCCCCACGACCGGGGTGGTTCCCGCCGCCGCCGATGAGGTGTCTGCGCAAGCCGCGGCGCAATTCGCCGCGCATGCCCAGACGTATCAGGCGATCAGCGCGCAGGCGGCGGCGATTCACGAACTGTTTGTGAGCAACCTGGGAACCAGCGCCGGGTCATATGCGGCCGCCGAGGCCGCCAACGCGTCGGCAGTTAGCTAAGCGGGTGCATGACAATGGATTTCGCGTTGTTGCCGCCGGAGATCAATTCCGGACGTATGTATGGGGGCCCAGGCTCAGGACCGATGCTGGCTGCCGCCGCCGCCTGGAATGGGTTGGCCGCCCAGTTGGAGTCGGCGGCCAGCTCGTATCGGTCGGTGATCACGGGGCTGACCGGCGGATCGTGGCTGGGGCCGGCGTCGGTGTCGATGGCCGCTGCGGCCGCCCCCTACGTGGGGTGGATGAGCACTACGGCGGCGCAGGCTGCGCAGACCGCCGCCCAGGCCCAGGCCACTGCGGCGGCCTACGAGGTGGCGTTCGCGGCAACGGTGCCCCCGCCGGTGATCGCAGCCAATCGGTCCCTGCTGATGGCGCTGGTAGCCACGAATTTATTCGGCCAGAACACCCCGGCGATCGCGGCCACCGAGACCCAGTACGCCGAGATGTGGGCCCAAGACGCCGCCGCGATGTACGGCTACGCCGGCTCTACGGCGACGGTCACTTCGGGGTTGCCCACGTTTGGCTCGGCGCCGCAGACCACCAGTGGGGCGTCGCCAGCGACGAGCACGCAGCCGGCGGTGTCGGCGCTGGCCTCCACGGCACTGCAGGGGCTCACATCAACGGCCTCAGCCGACCCTGCTTTGGCAACCGACCCGCTGACGACGCTTGCAAGCCTGGCGGGCGTCGTGGGATTCCTTCCGGGCCTTGGTGCAGCCGGGATGGCCGGGCTCGAGCCCGTCGACTTCGCCACTGACTTTGCTGACATCGGCGTCGACAACCAGGATATTGTCGTCGACGAAGAGATGGACCCCACCGGTGTGTCCCTGGTGCCCCTTGCGCCCCTAGGTGCCGCCCAGAGCGCGATGACCGGACCGGCGACCGCGCTGAGCGCGGCGGACGTCCCGGATGTGTCGGCGGGTCTGGGTCGGGCGGCCTCACTCGGGGGGTTGTCGGTGCCGCCGGGCTGGGCCGTGGCGGCCCCGGCGATACGTCCTGTCGCGATGGTGTTGCCGGCCACCGGTGTGGGCGCCGCCCCGCAAGTCTGGCCGGGTGGCTCTGGAAGCTTGTTCAGTCAGATGGGGCTGGCGGGTATGGCTGGCGGCACCATTGGCGGCACAGCTTCCAGGGGTGGCCGGGCAGTCTCCGAGAAGCTCGGCGGCACAAGCGATTACCGCGCCCGCATCGCCGCGACCTTCGGAGGGGCCGTCGCTCGGCCGAACACGGGCGACAGGTCCGTCGATGGCAACGGCACAGACCTCACTGAGCGGCAGCTCCTCGAGCAAGTCGCCGATCGTTACCCGGCCGTCTTTGCGCTGCTCGGTGCCCTTTGCAGTCCGAACGAGCGCTCCACCGAAGCCAGCCTCGACAAGCTGGAAAGCCAGATTCGCGCTCTCGCAGGTCGTTTCACGGCAGAGCAATAACGCGGCTGTTACAGCTCGGGACCCTCGGCTCGCAGATCGTCGACGGCGGACATCGCGTCGCGCAGCTTGGCCAGCCACTCTTCGGTATGCTCGCCAACCAGCTTGACCGACCAGGCCAGCGCATCGGAGCGGGACCGGGCCACGCCGGCATCGACGAGGGTGTCAAGCACCTGCCGTTCCGGTTGCTTCAAGCGGGTCATGACCGGAACCGCGATGTGGGTGAACAGGATCCGCTCGCCACCGACTTCGACCCCCCAGGAAACCTTGCGACCGTAGCGATCCTGCGCCTCGTCGGCAATGTTCATCCGCTCCGATCGAGTCTCCTCGCGAAAGCGCGAGACCCGGCCCGACGCGCGGGCTTCGCTTTCTTCTTTGGCTGCTTCCTCCGCGTCTCCCGGAACGGGCAACTTGCCGATGACCGTGATCTCCTCGCGGTCGACGACCACGGTCGGGTCCCCGTCGAACCAGGCGTCCGGCAAGCGTCCGGCGAACCAGTCCGCGGCGTCGCTGGCATCGGGTTGGCCAGCCTGCTGCCAGCCGCCGGGTCGACCGTACCGCCGCCCATGTACATGATGGTGGTGTTTCATACTTACATAATTACACCATTACACAAATAGCAGGGATGGTTTCGCCCGCAGCGAACGCCAAGGCCAGCCGCGGGGCTGGTTCGAGTGCCACTTGATGTGCCGAAAACCGTTGATATGACGCGTGCCGAGTTGTAGCTTTAGGGGCGAAGCAGGCCCGGAAGTGACGAGTTCCAAAGAGCCGGTCTACGGAGTGAAAACCGGCCGCGCAGGAAATAAAAGACGCCTCCCAATGTCCACCGGGCCTGCCCTAATGCGATCACTCTTCGGCGCCCTCGCCGCGTCGTGCGCGGAAAAGCTTCAGCTCGCCCTTGATGCCCTTGAGATGGCGCGAGCCGGCGAACGACCAGCTGAACCCAGCGCCGTCGCCGAGTTCCTGCTGCATCGATTCAGCGGCCAGCACGGTGCCCGGCCGCGCAACCCCCGACATCCGGCTCGCCGTGTTCACCGGGCTGCCGAACCAGTCGCCCGCCCGGCACACTGCAGAGCCTGACGCGACGCCGGCCCGCAGCCGCGGGAAGTCGTTGTCGCTATCGGTGATCTCGACAAGCTTGAGCATCGCGTCGAGCAGCGGCGCGGGATCCGTGGAAACAAACATCACCGCGTCGCCGATCGTCTTGATGAAACGCACAGGTGGGACCGCCACATCGCGTGCGAGGTCGGCCAGCCGGTTGGCCAGCTGCCCCAGCTCCTCGGGCGGTACCGCTTCACCCAGCCGGGTGAAGCCGACCAGATCGGCGAAGCCGACAGTGACCTGCCGCGCGCCCGCCAGCGGCTTACCCGCTGCCCGCTCGCTGGCGTTGACGGCTTCGGTTTCCATCATGTGCCGCAGCTGCATGAACAGCATGTCTTCGATCATCGGTCCGAGCAGCGGTGCGATCCGGGTCGACAAGGCGTGGGACGCCTTCGCAATCTCCAGCTCGCTCGCACCGGGCTGCAGGATGGTCGACAGCGCGGTGTATCGCATCACCTCGGCGGCATGCGACAGTCCTTCGGCCAGAACGCGAACGACCTGCACCACCTGATCAGAATCGATGCCGACCTCGAGGAATTCCTTCGCATGGGCGGCCGCTGCGCCGTCGGCGCGCAGATGCACAACCGCGTCGGGATCGTCCACTCGCACCAAGCCGATGGCACGTTGCACCCGCTGCAGGAACTCTAGGTCGATACCGAATGCCTCGCTGATCTCCCTAGTGGAGACGTAGTTGCCGTCGTCGCCCATCAGCCGGCGCGATGCTGCCAGCATGGGGACTGGCGCGGCTCGAATCTCGTCAGCGCTAATGTCCTGCTCGAGCAGCAACTCGATCAGCTCGGCGCGCTCGGCGCGTGCCTTGCCTTCCAGATCGCCGAGCAGCTCATCGATATCTGGGTCGACGTGAGCGTCCACGTCGCCAACGTATAACGCCGCGGGGCATCATGTGAATCGATGGTCACGCCGCTTCTGGAAGGGTTTGCGCCCGTCGTCGACGCCGCCGCACACGTGCTCGTCCTGGGATCGTTCCCCAGTGTGCAGTCACTGGCGACTCGTCAGTACTACGGCAATCCGCGAAACGCGTTTTGGCCGATCACCAGTACGCTCTTCGGCTTCGACGTGCGCGCACCCTACGAAATCCGGCTGGCCGCACTGCAATCGGCTGGCGTGGCGCTGTGGGATGTGCTGCACAAGTGCCGGCGCATCGGCAGCTCAGACGCAAAGATAGACCCGAAAAGCCTCATGGCCAACGACTTTGGTCGACTATTCACCACCTACGGAGGTATCACGCGGGTGTACTTCAACGGGCGCACCGCGGACACGTTGTTTCGCCGACTCATCCACGTCGACGTGCCGGTCAGCTACCGCGTGCTGCCATCCACCAGCCCGGCGCGAGCCATGCCGGCAGGCCAGAAGCTGGACGCCTGGCGGACGATCGCGTCGTCATGACACCGGCGGTCGGCGGTGCGCCCACGGCCTGACTGCCTCGATTTGTGTGGCCAGCGCCAGCAGTGTCGCCTCGTCGCGCGGGCGGCCAACCAGCTGAACCGACAGCGGAACGCCGTTGTGGTCAAGCCCCCATGGAACGGCGGCGGCAGGCTGACCGGTGAGATTCCAGATCTCGAAAAACGGCACCCGCCGCGCCACCAGCAGCAGGCTCGACACGGCGCCGCGGCGTTGGTAGGCGCCGATGCGCGGCGGTCCGGTGGCGTTGCCGGGCGTGATGACGACGTCGACATCGTCGAAGATCGACTGAATCCGGGCAGCCAGTGCGGACTCCCCCGCGCGTACGGCCGCCATCCTTCGATCGGACAGCAGTGCGCCGACGCGCGCCATGTTGCGGGTCCGTTTCTCCAGCCGATCCTGATGCGGCAGCGAGCGCACGTCGTTGTAAATGCCGCGGAAAAAGCGCGGCAGGTAATTGCCGGAGATCGCCGCCAGCGGGTAGTCGGGGTCGCGGCTGATGACGTGATGGCCGAGGTCGCGCAGCAGCGCACCGACTTGACCGACTGCCGTTCGTTGCTCCTTGCCGACATTGACGACCATTGGCGGCGGGGCCTTGGTGCTCAACGCAATTCGCAGCCGGCCCGGATCTCGGCCGGCAGCTGCGGCGAATCCGCCGGCCGGGGCCGGCATCGTCGTCGTCACATCCAAGAACAACGCCGCGTCTTTGACCGACCGCGCGATCGGGCCGTTGACACTTAGCCCGCACCAGGCGTCGTCGTGTGGAGCCAACGAGACCCGATCCCGTTGCGGCTTGATCCCGAACAAACCGCACCAGCCCGACGGGATACGGATCGACCCCCCGCCGTCGGAGCCCAGTGCCAGCGGTGCGAGCCCGGCGGCCACCGCGGCACCGCTGCCGCCGCTGCTGCCACCCGGCGACAGCGCGGTGTCCCACGGGTTGCGGGTGGCACCGAACGTCAGCGATTCGGTGTACGGCAGCATCATCAACTCGGGCACAGCGGTTTTGCCGATGATCACCGCGCCCGCGGCGCGCAGCGCTTTGACTACGTCTGCGTCGCGGCTTGCCGGCGTTGAGACGGCGCTGGTGCCATAGGTCGTCAACTCACCGGCGACGTCGACATCGTCTTTGATCGCGACTGGAACGCCGAGTAGAGCCAGCCGCTCGCCCGCGTCGAGGCGACGCTGCGCGGCCTCGGCCTCCCGACGCGCAGACTCGGCGAGGACCACCCGATAGCACCGCAGCTGTGGATCCAACCGCGCGATCCGGTCCAGGTACACCTCGAGCAGCGCAGGTGCGGTGATCTCGCCGGAGACCAACATCTGCGCCTGTTCGGCCGCGCCCGCGAAGGCCAGATCTCTCACGTCCACGTCGAGGCAGACTACTTGGATGGATCCCACGGCGTTCGATCATTTGACTCCAGCGCACCTGCGGCGGCGCAAGACCATCAAGTGGAACCTCTTCGGGGCCGACGTGTTGCCGCTGTGGATCGCCGAGATGGACTTCCCCACCGCACCGGCGGTGCTCGACGGCATCCGAACGTGCGTCGCCAACGAGGAGTTCGGCTATCCGCCGACCGGAGAACGCGATTTGCCGGACGCGACCGCCGAGTGGTGCCGGCGCCGCTACGGCTGGCGGGTGTCGCCCGAGCGGGTCCGCGTGGTGCCCGATGTCCTCAAGGGATTGGAAGTCGTCATCGATTTCCTGACCAGACCCGAGAGTCCGGTCGTGCTCCCGGTCCCGGCGTATATGCCGTTCTTCGACCTGCTGCAGGTCACCGGGCGCCAGCGCGTGGAAATCCCGATGCTGCAGCAGGATTCCGGCCGATACGTGATGGATCTGGAAGCGCTGGACGCCGCATTCGCCGGCGGGGCCGGGTCGCTCATCCTGTGCAACCCGAACAACCCGCTGGGCACTGCGTTTCGCGAGGACGAGCTGCGCGCCATTGTCGACATCGCCGCCGGCTACGACGCCCGGGTGATCGCTGACGAGATCCATGGACCGCTGGTCTACGGACGGGCACACGTCGCCGCCGCCTCGGTGTCCGACATCGCCGCCGACACGGTCGTCACGCTGATGTCGGCGTCCAAAGGGTGGAACCTGCCCGGCCTGATCTGCGCTCAGGTGATCCTGTCCAACGACCGCGACGTCCACGCCTGGGCCCGGATCAACAAGCTGCACCAGATGGGGATCTCCACCGTTGGTATCCGCGCCAACATCGCCGCCTACAACCACGGCGCCGGCTGGCTCGACGAACTACTCGTCTACCTTCAGGCAAACCGCGACCACTTAGCTGCAACCTTGCCCGAACGCAGCCCGGGCCTGAAGATCAACACCCCGGAGGCCACCTACATGTCGTGGGTCGATTTTCGGGCACTGAACCTGCCGACCGAACCCGCCGAACACCTGCTGTCAAAGGCCAAGGTGGCGCTGAGCCCCGGCATCCCATTCGGGGAGAGGGTGTCCTCCGGTTTCGCGCGGCTGAACTTCGCCACCACCCGTGCAATCCTCGACCGCGCCATCCACGCGATCGCCGCCGCGCTACCGTGACTCCCATGTCGTGTGTGTTCTGTGCGATCGTCGCCGGCGAGGCCCCGGCCATCCGCATCTACGAAGACGACGGCTACCTGGCCCTCCTCGACGTCCGCCCGTTCACCCGCGGCCACACCCTGGTGGTTCCGAAACGGCACACGGTAGATCTCACCGACACCCCGCCGCAGACACTGGCTGACATGGTGACGATAGGACAGCGCATCGCCAAGGCCGCCCGCGCGACGGAGCTGGCCGACGCCACCAACATTGCGATCAACGACGGCCGGCCGGCCTTCCAGTCGGTGCTCCACATCCACCTGCATGTGCTGCCGCGACGCAATGGCGACAAACTGTCGGTGGCCAAGGGGATGCTGCTGCGCCGCGATCCCGACCGGGAGGCCACCGGTCAGATCCTGCGGGAGGCGTTGGCGCAGATCGACGCCGAGCAGTAATACTGGGCGCATGCCTCTTCGATCCTGGCTCGAACAAAGTTTGCTGCCAACGGTGCTGCGCGTTCACGACGCCGTATATCGCAACACCAATGGCTGGATCGGTCATCGGACGCTGGGGATTCCCAGCCTGCTACTGCATACCGTGGGAGCCAAGACCGGCAAGGCCCGAACCACGTCGCTGACCTATGCCCGCGACGGCGGTGACTACCTGATCGTCGCCTCGAAGGGCGGCGACCCGAAGGCCCCCGGCTGGTATCACAACCTCAAGGCTGGCCCGAACGTCGAAATCAACGTCGGCCGAAAGCGTTTGGGCGTCATAGCCAAACCGGTACTACCCGACGACCCGGACTACGCCCGGCTGTGGCAGATCGTCAACAAGAACAACGGCAATCGGTATGAGGCCTACCAGAAAAAGACGTCACGGCCGATCCCCGTCGTGGTGCTGGCCCCTCGCTAGAACAGCTCCTTCGCCAGCAGCTCCACCGTCGTCTGGCGACCGGGAGCGGTCGCCGGGTCCGTGCCGCGATGCGCCGATGCGACCGGATGAACCATCACCTCGTCAACACCGAACCGTTGCGCCAGCGCGCGTAGCTGGTCGGCAGCCTGGGCGGGTGTTCCCACCACCGCGCGGTGCAGCCCGCTGTCGACGATGCGCTGCTGCTCCTGAGTCAGCTCAGCGCCGCGAGCGTCCTCGACGAGTTCCAGCGGCCCCAGCGGCTGCCCGGTGCGCAACCGGGCCATCATGTGCAGGTTCGGCAGCATCAACGCAATTGCCTCTTCGCGGGTTTCGGCCACCGCGGCATTGACGGTCAAGAATGTGACCGGCTCGGCCGCCAGCTCGCTTGGCACGAACTCCGACCGGTAAAGCCCAAGCGCCTCTTCGGTCCCTTTGCCCGAGAAGTGATGGGCGAACACATAGGGCAGTCCCTTGGCCGCGGCCAGGCGCGCAGAATACAGCGACGAACCCAGCAACCACAGCCGCGGCTCGGAAGCTGCGGCCGGGGTGGCCTTGAGAATGTAATCCCCGTCGCGCAACTGGACCGGCACGCCGCGGGCACTCATCATCGCCCGCACGTGGTCGAGGTAATTCGGGAACTGGTCGATATCGCGGTCGTCTCGTCCCGCGGCGCCGCGCAACAAGATTGACGTCACCGGATCCGAACCCGGCGCGCGGCCGATGCCGAGGTCGATGCGGCCCGGGGCGGCTGCTTCCAGCAACGCGAACTGCTCGGCCACCGCAAGCGGCGCGTGATTGGGCAGCATCACACCACCGGACCCCAGTCGCAGCTGCGAAGTCTGGGCGGCCAGATAGGCAATCAACACCGGCGGGCTCGTGGCGCCCACCGACGGCATGTTGTGGTGCTCGGCCACCCAGTAGCGGGTAAAGCCCAGACGGTCGGCGGTCTGCGCCAGCCGCACGGTCGCCGCCAGCGCATCCGAGGTGGTCTGGTCGGTGCGTACTGGGACGAGATCAAGCACGGAAAGCCGCATGACCGCCTCAACGCCGGGGGTCACCCGGATAGTCCTGCGATCGCCGCGGCCCGGCCGAAGACATCGTCGAGCATCTCCGTGGTCAGCTTGCCGGTGAACGTGTTCTGCTGGCTGGGGTGATAGCAACCCAGCAGCACCACGTCGCCGTGGGCGGCGTGCACGGTCGCGGTGGCGCCGTGGCCGAATTTCGGCTGCGGTCGGGGAACCTGACCACCACCCGAGCGGACCATGTCCAGTGCCGAGCGCCAGCCGAATCCGCCCAGCGCCACCACCACGCGTACGTCGCCGCCGGTCAGCCGCCACTCGGCGGTCAACCATCGGGCGCAGGTCGAACGCTCAGCCGGGGTCGGCGCATTGTCCGGCGGCGCGCACCGCACCGCGGCCACCACGCGGGTACCGATCAACGCCAGGCCGTCGGCGGCGTCCACGCTGATCGGCGAATTCGCCAAGCCGGCCCGGTGCAGCGCCGCGTACAGCACATCTCCGGACCGATCGCCGGTGAAAATCCGACCGGTCCGGTTGGCGCCGTTGGCGGCCGGGGCCAGCCCGACGATCATCAGCCGCGGACGCTGCGCACCCCAGCCCGGCACCGGCCGACCCCAGTAAGGCTGTTCGACAAACGATCGCCGTTTGGTGAGCGCGATGTGCTCGCGCCATTCGACCAATCGCGGGCAGGCTCGGCACACCGAGACCTCGGCGTCGAGCTGCGCCGTCGACTCGACGGCCTGTGCCATCGCGGCTACCTGTGCCTGCGCCGATGCCACCGCCGTACCGGCGGTCGCGGGATCGCCGGGCCAACCAGCACCGGGCGGCACCGGGGAATCGAACAAAGCACCGGTCCGTGGGTGGGCGAGTTGGGCAAGGCTCACCGCTCTACTGTGCAGCAACCGTGTTTGCGCACACCCGCTCGGGGCTAGTCACCCAGGATGCCATCAGCAACGACCACCTCCAATATCGACCAGCTGCTCAAGACCCTGGCCGGCCGCGTCGACGCCGCCGAGCCCACTGGGCATCGGGAGGTCACCAACGCGATGACCGGCGAACCGCTCGGCCAAGTGCCGCACTGCTCGCCGGCCGATGTGGTGGCCGCGGCCGGTCGCGCCCGCGCCGTCCAAGCCGCGTGGGCGGCGCGCCCGACAGCCGAGCGGGCAGCAGTGCTGCTGCGTTTCCACGACCTCGTGTTGCGGCGCCAGGACGAAGTGCTGGATCTCATCCAGCTGGAGAACGGCAAGGCGCGTCGTCACGCGTTCGAGGAAATTCTCGACGTCTGCATTACGGCGCGCTACTACGCGCACACCGCGCAGCAGTACCTGCGTCCTAAGCGGCGCCAGGGCGTACAGCTCGCGCTCACCGAAGTCTGGGAACACCACCACCCCAAAGGATTGGTGGGCATCATCTCGCCCTGGAACTATCCGTTGACGCTCGGCATCAGCGATGCGATTCCGGCGCTGGTCGCCGGCAACGCCGTGCTGACCAAACCCGATGACCGCACACCATTTTCGGCGCTCTGGGCGGTTGCGCTGCTCGAAGAGGCCGGCCTGCCGGCGGGCTTGGTCCAAGTGGTCACCGGACCCGGATCAGAGCTCGGCACGCCGATCATCGAACAGTCCGACTTTTTGATGTTCACCGGCTCTACCGGCGTGGGCCGTAATGTGGCCAAGCAGGCCGCTGAGCGCCTCATCGACTGCTCCATGGAGCTGGGCGGCAAGAATGCGCTACTGGTCCTCGATGACGCCGACCCCGCCAAGGCGGCGTCGGGCGCACTGCGCGCGGCGTTCTCCAACACCGGCCAGTTGTGCATTTCGATCGAACGCATCTACGTGCCGAGGTCGTTGTGGGATGCGTTCGTCGACCGGTTCGTCGCGGCAACCAAATCGATGACGCTGTCGGCTGCGCTGGACTACTCCGCAGACATGGGCTCGCTGATCAGCCAGACCCAGCTGCAAACGGTCACCGAGCACGTCGACGACGCGGTGGCCAAGGGCGCCACAGTGCTGGCCGGTGGGCGGGGGCGCCCGGAGATCGGTCCGCATTTCTACGAGCCCACAATCCTGACCGACGTGCGCGAAGGCATGACCGCGTTCGCCGACGAAACGTTCGGACCCGTGGTGTCGCTGTACCCCGTCGAGAATGAGCGAGAAGCCATCGAGAAGGCCAACGACAGCGCCTACGGATTGAACTTTGCCGTCTGGACAAGCGACCCGGCCCGCGGTCGACGAGTCGCCCAGCAGCTGCAAGCCGGCACCGTCAACGTCAACGGCGCCTACGCCGCGGCTTGGGCTTCCGTCGACGCGCCGATGGGCGGCATGAAAGATTCCGGCCTCGGGCGCCGCCACGGTGAGCACGGCATCCTCAAATACACCGAATCGCAAACCATCGCGACCGAACGCCTACTGCCGGTCGGAGCACCCCGCGGGGTGCGCGGCGACGTTTATGCCCGCGTCATGACAACCGGCCTGCGGATGTTGCGCCGGCTCCCCGGGGTCAAATAGTCCGTAGGATCGCGCTTATGGGCGCCGATATGCTGGACGACCTGATCGCCGAGCTGCCCGAGGGGATGGTGGTCGCCGACCCCGCAATCACAGAGTCCTACCGGCAAGACCGGGCCTTCGATCCCTCGGCCGGAAAGCCGGTGGCCGTGGTGCGCCCGCGACGTACCGAGGACGTGCAAACCATCATGCGGTGGGCCAGCGCCAACGAGGTGCCGGTGGTGACGCGAGGTGCGGGTACCGGCCTGTCCGGCGGCGCCACCGCAGTGGACGGCGGGATCGTGCTGTCGACGGAGAAAATGCGTGACATCGTCGTCGACCCGGTCACCCGCACCGTGGTGTGCCAGCCCGGGCTGCTCAACGCCGAGGTGAAAAAGACCGTCGCCGAATATGGACTCTGGTATCCGCCCGACCCATCGTCCTACGAAATCTGCAGCATCGGCGGCAACATCGCGACCAACGCCGGCGGGCTGTGCTGCGTGAAATACGGCGTCACCACCGACTACGTATTGGGCGTCCAGGTGGTGTTGGCCGACGGCACCGCGGTGCGACTGGGCGGTCCGCTGCTCAAAGACGTGGCCGGACTGAGCCTGACCAAGTTGTTCGTCGGCAGCGAAGGCACGCTGGGGGTGATCACCGAGGTCACTTTGCGGTTGGTGCCGCCGCAGCAGCCGTCGAGCACGGTGGTCGCCAGTTTCGCGTCGGTGGAGGCCGCCGCCAAGGCGGTGTTGGCGGTGAGCGCACAGCTACGACCGGCGATGCTGGAATTCATGGACTCGGTGGCCATCAACGCCGTCGAAGACAAGCTGCGGATGGGCCTGGACCGCGGCGCGGCCGCGATGCTGCTGGCCACATCCGACGAACGCGGTAAAGCCGGCAGCGAAGACGCCGAATTCATGGCCGGTGTGTTCACCGAATACGCTGCGACCGAAGTGTTTTCGACCGACGACCCCGACGAGAGCGAGGCGTTCATCGCCGCCCGGCGGTTCGCGATCCCCGCTGTCGAAGAGAAGGGGACGCTGCTCCTGGAAGATGTCGGCGTGCCAGTGTTCGCTTTGGCCGACCTGGTCGGCGGGATCGCTGCGATCGCCGCCGAACGCGAGCTGATGATCTCGGTGATCGCTCACGCCGGCGACGGCAACACCCATCCGCTGATCGTGCACGACCCCACCGACACGGCAATGACGGAGCGAGCCGAGCTGGCATACGGAGAGATCATGGATCTCGCCTTGCGCCTCGGCGGCACGATCACCGGCGAACACGGTGTCGGACGGCTGAAGCGCCCGTGGCTGGCCGGCTATCTCGGTCCCGAAGCGCTGGCGCTGAACCGCCGCATCAAAGACGCTTTAGACCCGCAGGGCATCCTCAACCCCGGCGCGGGTATCTGATTACGCATTAGTCACATCTGCCACACCAGTCTCCGGCGGAGACGGGACGTATTGTGCCCGCCTCAGAGCGACTAATCGGGAAACGCATTAGTTGTCGCTATGAGGCGGGCAGAAGCATGCCGACTCCCGCAGAAACCTATGCGTCGAATGCGACAGATGTGAAAGCCCGTAGTTGACATCAGTCATTATCTGTCGTACTAATAAGACATGACGACGTCATTGTCTCACCAGGCGCGATTCGAGCTGTGCAACGCCGATACCTGGGCCAGCCCGTGGCCGATGTATCGCGCCCTGCGCGACCATGACCCGGTGCACCACGTCGTGCCGCGCAGCCGGCCCAAGGAGGACTACTACGTACTGACCCGCCACGCCGACATCTGGGCGGCGGCCCGCGACCACGAGACGTTCTCGTCGGCCCAAGGCCTCACGGTCAACTACAACGATCTGCAACTGATCGGGCTTCAAGACAATCCGCCGATGGTGATGCAGGACCCGCCGGTGCACACCGAGTTCCGCAAGCTGGTGGCCCGCGGGTTCACGCCGCGCCAGGTCGAGGCAGTGGAGCCCAAGGTGCGTGAGTTCGTCGTCGAGCGAATCGAGCGGCTCCGGTCCGCCGGTGGCGGCGATATCGTGGCCGAGCTGTTCAAACCGCTGCCGTCCATGGTCGTCGCGCACTACCTAGGTGTGCCGGAAAAAGACCGCGACCAGTTCGACGACTGGACTCAGGCGATCGTCGCGGCCAACACCACAGAAGGCGGTGTTACCGGTGCACTCGAAACCGTCGGCGACGCGGTCGGGTCGATGATGGCTTACTTCACCGAACTGATCGAACGCCGCCGTACCGACCCCCAAGACGACACCATTTCGCATTTGGTCGCCGCCGGGGTGGGCACCGACGGCGACATCGCGGGCACGCTGTCCGTGCTCGCGTTCACCTTCACGATGGTCACCGGCGGCAACGACACCACGACAGGCATGTTGGGCGGTTCGGTGCAACTGTTGCACCAGCGTCCCGACCAGCGTCAGCTCCTGGCGGAGACACCAGACCTGATTCCGGACGCGGTCGACGAGCTCCTGCGGCTGACGTCACCGGTGCAGGCGCTGGCCAGGACCGCCACCCGCGATGTCGCTATCGGCGACACAAATGTGCCCGCCGGGCGCAGGGTGCTGCTTGTCTACGGATCGGCGAATCGCGACGAGCGCCAATACGGCCCCGATGCCGGGGAACTCGACGTCACGCGTTGCCCCCGAAACATCCTGACATTCAGCCACGGCGCGCACCACTGCCTGGGCGCTGCCGCCGCTCGCATGCAGTCACGGGTCGCGTTGACCGAATTGCTGGCCCGCTGCCCGGATTTCGAGGTCGACGAGTCAGGTGTCGTCTGGGCCGGCGGAAGCTACGTGCGGCGTCCGCTGTCGGTCCCGTTCCGGATCACCGGCTGATGGCGGCCAACGATTGGCTGTCGGAGCGGCGCACCGAAGTCGCCGCCGACCGGATCCTCGACGCCGCCGAGGAGCTATTCACCCGCCATGATCCCGCGTCAATCGGAATGAACGAAATCGCCAAGGCCGCAGGCTGTTCCCGGGCCACGCTGTATCGCTATTTCGACAACCGCGATGCGTTGCGCACCGCATATGTGCACCGCGAGACACGTCGGCTCTCGGAGACGATCAAAGACCAGATCGCAGCCGTCGAGGACCCACGGCAGCGGCTAGTCGCAGGTATCACGACCACGCTGCGTCTGGTTCGCGAAAGCCCAGCACTCGCCGGGTGGTTCGCCATAACACGGCCACCGATCGGCGGTGAGCTGGCCGAACAGTCCGACGTGATCGCCGCTTTGGCTGCCGCCTTCGTCAACTCGCTTGGCACCGACCACCCGGCCACGGTCGAAAGCCGGGGTCGCTGGCTAGTACGGGTGATCACGTCGCTGCTGATGTTCCCGGGCCGCGACTTGGCCGACGAGCAGGCGATGGTTGAGGAGTTCGTCGTCCCGATCGTGGTACCGCTCAGCTGCGCACCCGGGTGAAGCGATGCAGCAACCAGGCGAGCGGGACGGTGAGCGCCATCGTCGCCACGAACAACCCAAGCATCGAACCGGTGTAAACGTGATCCTGCATCACGTAGACCATCGCGATTTCCATCGTGACCAAGTGGATTAGGAAGATCTCGTAGGAGATCTCCCCGAGCCACATCATCGGCCGCGAGGCGAGCAACCGGCAGTACCAGCCCTGGTTGCCCAGCACCAGAGGCGCCACGGCCAGCGCGCCGATCGCCGCATAGAACACCGCTTTGTACAGCGCTTGCGATAGGCCAAGCGGCGATGTCGTCGGATCCCCGGCGATCGGCGTAGAACCGATGAAGTAGCAGATGGCGGCGAGCGGCAGCGCGATACCGGCGTAACAGCGCACCCCCATCGCCTGCAGGACCGTCAGGCTCATGCCGGCCAAAAACCAGATCAGGTAAGTGGGCAGCCATAGCCGCATTCCGTTCGGCACCGAGGTCGTCAGGTGCACCAAGATCAGCCATGTCGGGGTTATCAGCGCCAGCGCACCGAGGCCCAACAGCAGCAACCTAGGCCGCCATTGCCGCTGGCAGACCACCACCAACAGAAAGTAGGCAAGCAGCGGAAGCGCCACGTAGAAGGCGACTTCCACCGCCAGGCTCCACATCTGGGTCAAGCCTTGGTGCAGATACCCTTTCAGGTAATTACTGGTGTAGATCTGCGTCAACGTGAGATTGCGCAACAGCCCGATCCAGGTGTGGCCGTAATTCGGCCCAGCCGTTCGGAAGTGATAGATGATGTATGCGATCAGCACGGTGACGAGGTAGGCCGGCATGATGCGTCGGACCCGGTGCCGGGCGTAGCGGCGGACCGACGGCGCCGGGCCGTCGGTAGCAGCCGATTTCACCCATGGCTGAAACAACAGAAACCCTGACAGCACAAAGAAAATCGGGACACCGATCTCCATCCGGGAGCAGACCAGCCCGAAATAGCCCTGTATGTATTTGCCAGTGGTATAGGCCGCGTGGGTCCCGACCACCAGAAGGGCGGCAACGGCGCGGATTCCGGTGAGCGACGCGACCCGGTCCGGCCCGGAGACCTGTTCGAGTCCGCCCTGGGCCGTGGCGTCGGTGTCGGCTCGGGTCATCCCGTGCGTTCCCGCCGCTTCGCGCCGCCATCACGGCGGCGGGTGTTGTCTGGACCTCGGTCAGGTTGGAGGTTGATCAGTACGCCGGAAATACGAGTCCGCTGCAGAGCTTTGAGCGTTTCGCGGGATAATTTCGCGGGTAATTCCACCAACGAGAAGTCCGGCCCGATGGTGATGTGGCCGAAATCGCTACGGTGCAAGCCTCCTTCGTTCGCGATGGCGCCCACGATCGCGCCCGGACCGATCCTGTGTCGCTTGCCGACCGCGATGCGGTAAGTGGCGAATCCCTTCTTCGGGGCCTCGCCCGGTTTGCGGGCGGACTTGGCAGGCCGGTCTGAACGCTGTGTGGGACGACGGTCGGGCGGCGGCTCCGGCGACATCAGGAAGGCTTCGCCGTCGCGCGATTGCAGCGCCAGGGCGGCCGCGATATCGGCCATCGGAACGTCGTGCTCACGCTCGTAGCTCTCGACCAGGCTGCGGAACAGCTCGATACCCGATGCGCCGAGACTGTCGGTGATGGAGTCGGCAAATTTCGCCACCCGCTGCGCATTGACATCTTCGACGCTGGGCAACTGCGCTTCAGTCAGCTTCTGACGCGTCGCCTTCTCGATCGACTTGAGCAGATGACGCTCTCGCGGCGAGACGAAGAGCAGCGCGGCACCCGATCGCCCCGCTCTGCCCGTGCGCCCGATCCGGTGCACATACGACTCGGTGTCGTGCGGGATGTCGTAGTTGAGCACATGCGATATGCGCTCGACGTCCAACCCTCGGGCGGCGACATCGGTGGCGACCAGGATGTCTATTCCGCCTGCGCCGCCGTCACGCAGCGCGCTGATGGTCCGCTCACGCTGGCTCTGCGGGATGTCGCCGTTGATGGCTGCGGCAGAAAACCCTCGGGCGCGCAGCCTTTCGGCCACCTCTTCGGTGGCCTGCTTGGTGCGAACGAAGACAATCATTGCCTCAAACGGTTCCACCTCCAGAACGCGGGTCAGCGCGTCCATCTTGCGGGGACCGGCGACCTGGATGTAGCGCTGCGAAATATTCTCGGCGGTAGCTGTTTTCGCCTCGACGCTGACCTCGGTCGGATCGTGCAGATATTTGGTGGTCAGTTTGCGGATCGTCGGCGGCATCGTCGCGGAGAACAGTGCGACCTGTTTGTATTCCGGAGTCTCAGACAGGATTCGCTCGACGTCCTCGGCGAAGCCCATGTTGAGCATTTCGTCGGCTTCGTCGAGCACTAGGTAGTCCACTCGGGACAGATCCAATGTCCCGCGTTCAAGGTGGTCGATAACGCGACCCGGGGTGCCGACCACTACCTGCGCACCGCGTTTAAGCCCGGCCAGTTGCACCCCATACGACGACCCACCGTAAATCGGTAACACGTTGATGTGCGGCAAGTGGGCGCCGTATCGACTGAACGCCTCGGCCACCTGTAAGGCCAGCTCGCGCGTTGGCGCCAGCACCAGCGCCTGAGTCGCTCTGCTGTCGGTGTCGATCTTGGACAGGATCGGGACCGCGAAAGCAGCCGTCTTACCGGTACCGGTCTGCGCCAAACCGACCACGTCCGAGCCTGCCATCAATGCCGGAATCGTCGCCGCCTGAATCGCCGACGGCGACTCATATCCAACGTCGACAACCGCCTGCAGCACCGCGGGGTGAATTTGCAGGTCGGCGAAGGTGACAGTGGCATTCTCCGGAGAGGTCATTTGCATCGGAAGTCTAGTGGTCAACCAGCGTTCGGCCATGCCTGCCGCGTCGACAGACCTGGTCAAGGTACGGTGCAGCCTTGTGTGGTCACGACACTGCGGTGTCCGGCGGTTGACGGGGCTTGCCGCTGCTGCACTGATCGCCGCGGCGCTAAGCGGTTGCGGGTCGGGTGACTCGACCGTCGCCAAGACGCCGCAGCCCACGACTCATCCGACCGCGGCCCGCTCACCAGCCCCGCCGGCGGCGAAAGGTGGCGCGCCCAGCACCAGCTCCGCACCGGCCGACCCGTGCGCGATCAATCTCGCCGCACCTGCGATCGCCAGAGCGGTCTCGGAGCTGCCCCGAGACCCGCGCAGCCAGCAGCCGTGGAACCCCGAACCGGTGGCCGGCAATTACAACGAATGCGCCCAGCTCTCCGCGGTGATCGTCAGGGCCAATACCAACGCCCAGAGTCCCAACACCAGGGCGGTGCTGTTTCATCTTGGCAAGTTGATACCGCCGCAGGGAGCGCCTGAAACTTACGGATTCAATGGGATCGACACCGCGCAGTGCACCGGTGACACGGTGGCATTGGTCTACTCCGGCGGCATCGGCTTGCCGAGTGTGGTGAAGTTCCGTTGGAACGGCAACGGGGTCGAGTTGATCAGCAACATCGGGCGCTGAAGCCGACCGACAGGCGGCGAAGCTGCCCAATCCTGTCGGTGAGCCCGCCTACAGTTGCGGCTGTGTTCATGGCAGGCGACACCATCATCTACAGCGCGTCGGACCTCGCGGCCGCCGCCCGCTGTGAGTACGCCCTGCTGCGGGATTTCGACGCGCGGCTCGGCCGGGGTCCGGGCATCACCGTCGAGGACGACATGCTGGCCCGCACCGCCGCTCTGGGTGACGAGCACGAACGACGCCGGCTCGAGGCGCTGCGCGAGCAGTTCGGCGACGCGGTGGCGGTGATAGGCCGCCCCGCATACACAGTCGCCGGTCTCAGCGCGGCCGCCGCAGCCACGCAGCGAGCCATCGCCGACGCCGCGCCGGTGGTGTACCAGGCCACTATGTTCGACGGCCGCTTCGTCGGCTTCGCCGACTTCCTGGCGCGAGATGGCCAGCACTACCGGGTTTCCGACACCAAGCTAGCCCGCTCGGCCAAGGTCACCGCACTGCTCCAGATCGCTGCCTACGCCGATACTCTGCGCCGCTCCGGTATCCCGGTATCCGCCGAGGCCGAATTGATATTGGGCAACGGCGTTGCGCTGCGCTACCGCGTCGACGAGCTGATCCCGGTGTACTCCGAGCAGCGCGCGCGATTGCAGCAGCTGCTCGACGAGCACTATGCCGGCGGCGTCCCAGTGCGCTGGGAAGACGAGCGAGTACGGGCATGTTTCCGATGCCCGGCCTGCGAGGAGCAGGTGCGCGCAACCGACGATCTGCTGCTGGTCGCCGGCTTGCGGGTAAGCCAGCGGGCCAAGCTGCTCGACGCAGGCATTGGTACCCTCGCGGCGTTGGCTGACCACACCGGACCGGTTGCCGGACTACCCGCGCGCGCGCTGGACAGGCTGGCCGCACAGGCCAAATTGCAAGTACGCCAGCGCGATACCGGCATACCGCTGTTCGAGGTAGCCGACGCGGCGCCGCTGGCACTTTTGCCCAACCCTGACGACGGGGACCTGTTCTTCGACTTCGAGGGTGACCCGTTGTGGACCGCCGACGGCACCGACTGGGGACTGGAGTATCTGTTCGGCGTTTTGGAGGGCGGACGCTCACGCGCATTCCATCCGCTGTGGGCACATGACCGCCGCGACGAGCGGAGGGCATTGATCGACTTCCTTGCGCTGGTCGCCAAGCGACGCAAGCGCTTCCCCAACATGCACATCTACCACTACGCGGCCTACGAGAAGACGGCGCTGCTGCGGCTCGCCGGACGCCACGGCGTCGGGGAGGACGAAGTCGACGAGCTGCTGCGCAGCGGGACGCTAGTGGACTTGTATCCGATTGTGCGCAAGAGCATCCGAACCGGAAGCGAATCAATCGGGCTCAAGGCGCTGGAGCCGCTGTACATGGGGTCGCAGCTCCGTTCCGGCGATGTGACCACAGCCACCGACTCGATCACCCAATACGCCCGATACTGCCAGCTCCGCAGCAACGGCCAAGCCGACGAGGCCGCGACCGTGCTTAAGGAGATCGAGGACTACAACCACTACGACTGCCGATCCACGCGCGCCCTGCGTGAGTGGTTGCTGATGCGGGCGTTTGAATTCGGCATCACACCGATTGGTGCTCAACCGGTTTCGGATGACGCCAGCATCGAGGGACATGATCCGCTGGCGACGACCTTGGCGGCATTCGCCGGCGCCGCCGCGGTCGATGACCGCACTGCTGAGCAGACGGCGGTCGCCCTGGTCGCTGCGGCGCGCGGCTATCATCGCCGCGAAGACAAGCCCTTCTGGTGGGCGCATTTCGACCGCCTGAACTATCCGATCGATGAATGGGCCGATGACACCGACGTCTTCATTGTCAGCGAGGCAACAACCACGGTCGACTGGTGCACGCCGCCACGTGCGCGCAAACTACAGCGACGGGTGCAGCTGGCTGGCGAACTAGCTCGTGGCGCACTACATTCCGAAGTGTTCGCGCTCTACGAGGCGCCCGCCCCCTCCGGCCTGACCGACAACCCCGACCGACGGGCGGCCGGCCGGGCCACCGTCGTGGAAGCCGACGACTGGACCGTGCCGACTAAGGTGATCGTCGCCGAACGAACCCCTAAGGACGGCAGTAGCTTTCATCAACTTCCGTTCGCCCTGACTCCCGGTCCGCCCATTTCGACGACGCCGCTTAGGGACTCGATCGAATCAACCGCCGTCCGCCTCGGGGCAGAGTTACCGCAGCTACCCTGCTCTGCTCTGTTCGATATCTTGCTACGTCGCCAACCTCGAACTCGCAGCGGCGCAAGGCTACCGAGCAGCGGGGTTATCGTCGACGACATTGTTTCCGCCCTGCTCGACTTGGATTCTTCATACGTGGCAGTACACGGACCGCCCGGAACCGGCAAAACGCACACCGCCGCGCGAGTCATCGTGCGGCTCGTCGCCGAGCACGGCTGGCGCATCGGCGTTGTCGCACAATCGCATGCCGTGGTGGAGAATCTGTTGAACTGCGCGATCGACGCAGGCATCGATACCTCACGCGTTGCAAAAAAGCGGTACGACAATCAAGATGTCCGCTGGGAGCAGATCGGCGAGAACGAGTACGCCGGATTTATCGCGCGCACTGGGGCAACCGGCGGCTGCGCGATCGGCGGTACGGCATGGGATTTCGCCAATGGCGCCCGCGTTCCGCCGGGCAGCCTGGATTTACTGGTGATCGACGAGGCCGGCCAATTCTGTTTGGCCAACACGATCGCTGTGGCACCGGCTGCCGCAAGCCTGCTGTTGCTCGGCGACCCGCAACAGTTACCTCAGGTCAGCCAAGGCACGCATCCCGAACCGGTCGACGGGTCCGCGCTCGGTTGGCTTGTCGAAGATCACCGCACCCTACCCGCCGAGCGTGGCTACTTCCTGGACTGCACCCATCGCATGCATCCCGCGGTTTGCACGCCGGTGTCGGCGTTGGCATACGAAGGCAGGTTGCAGTCGTCCATCGATATCACCGCCACACGTCACCTCGACGGATATCCACCCGGCGTACACGTCCTTCGGGTCGACCACGAGAGCAACTCAACCGAGAGCCCACAGGAAGCCGAGGCTATCGTGGCCCACATCCGGCTGCTGCTCGGCTCGTCGTGGACCACCGAGCACGGCACCCGGCCGTTGGCGGCTGCCGATGTGCTTGTTTTGGCGCCCTACAACGCCCAGGTGCTGCTGCTGCGGCAGCGGCTGGCAGGCGCCGGGCTAGGCGATGTCCGAGTCGGGACCGTCGACAAGTTTCAGGGCGCGGAGGCACCGGTGGCAGTTATTTCGATGACAGCCTCATCCGTCGAGGACATTCCACGCGGAATTCCATTCCTGCTCAATCGAAACCGGTTGAACGTGGCGATTAGCCGCGCACAGTATGCGGCGGTGATCGTGCGAGCGGAGGCGTTGACGCAGTACCTGCCCGCGGCGCCCGCGGGTCTGGTGGAGCTTGGTGCGTTCTTGGCGTTGACGGCTGCTGGCAATCGGCACATTGTGCCTTAGATATCGCGGAAGAAGTTTTGTCCGTAGTCGGCGGTGTCGTCGTCTGGATCGACCCGATAGTGCCTGCTGCGGCGCGCCTCTGCCTCACCTGACCGGTGACGACCGCCATAGGTGTCGATGTCATCGAGAAACTCTTCCCCGACATCGCCGGACTTGCCCGCCTCGTCCAGCGGCGAAAACTCCTCGATCGGGCCGAAGCGCTGCTCGTCGTCCACATGGAAGCCGTTGTGGGCAAACGCATTTGGTTCGACATCCGAGTCCGCGAGGGGTTCGTCGAGCAGGGTGTGCCACGCCTCGGGCGCGGGTCGCGGATGCTCGGTGTGCATGAGCACCGGTCCGGTATCGTCCTCATCGGCATAGGCGTGAGTCGGCTCGACGTCGAGCGACGACCACGATGCCACACTCGACACAGGCGGCAACGTGTATTCGACGTAGTCGTCGTCATCATCGAAGCCACCCTGGAAGCCCTCGTCGTGGCCGGTAGGAAAACCACCCGCGTCATTCGAGAAGCTTTCCGACGTACTGGGTCGGATCCGAACCCGCCGAGTTAGCGCGTCGGAGCTGTCCTCGCCAGTTTCATCATCGATAGCGCCGTGCACCCGCTGATCTCCAGCGAAGCCGAGCATGAATAGCGCGGCCGCGATCCCGAACAACGCGATAAAGGCCGGCAACAGCATCGACTGCGACATCGCGGCCGAGAACGGTTCGCGCAGGAATTCCGGCAACTGCAGGGTGGTGGCTCTGCCACCCTCGGGCCCGAGGGACCCATCGCCGGGCATCGGCGGCATATGCGAGGTGATCCGCGACGTCATGAAGGACGCCATCGCCGCGCTCCCCAGCACGGCGCCGACCTGACGAGTCGCGTTGTACACACCGGAACTGGCGCCGGCCAGGCGCGCCGGCAGGTTGCGGGTGGCGGTGGCAGCCAGCGGCGCCCAGATAAACGCCATCCCTACACCTAACGCAATGAATGGCAGAACCAACTGCCAGATGGGGGCGGACGGGGTCATCGCGATCGAAAGCCAGGTCAGTCCGATCGCCAGAACCGAAAAACCGAAGCCGACCACCGACCGAGGGTGAGCCCGGTCGACGATTTTGCCGACGGTCGGCGCGAGCAGACCGCTGGTGATCGCCATCGGCGCCGTCAGCAGGGCCGACCGGGTCGGCGACAGTCCGCACACCACCTGTGCGTAGAACATCAGCGGCAGCACCATCGCGGTGGCCGCGAACCCGATGACCGCGCCCGCCAGGTTGGCGAGGCTGAAATCGCGGTCACGGAAGATCTTCAGCGGAATCAGCGGCTCGTCGGTGTTGATCGACTGCCAGTAGACGAACGCGGTAATGAACCCGACCCCGGCGACGATCACCGCCCAAATCCACGGCGCCCAGCCATGGGACTGGCCCTCCTGCAGAGCGAAGACGATCAGAAACATGCCCACCCCGGAAAGTCCCACCCCAATCAGGTCGAACGGGTGTTTACCGGTGGGCAAGGCCGGCATCAGCCAGACCGCCAGGCCGAGACCGATGATGCCGATCGGGACGTTGACGAAGAAAATCCATGCCCAGCCCAGCGTGTCGACCAACACACCCCCGGCCAACGGTCCAACCAGTGTGGCAACCCCTGCGGTCGCCCCCCACACGCTCATCGCCATCCCGCGACGTTCCGGCGGGAAGATGCGGGTGATCATCGACAGCGTCTGCGGAGTCAGCACCCCGGCACCGATGCCCTGCAGCACGCGGGCAGCGATCAGCATCCCGATCGTTCCGGATAGGCCGCACCACAATGAGGCCGCGGTGAATACGGCGAGGCCGACCAGGTAGAGGTTGGTCGGACCGAACCGGTCGCCGAGCCGGCCTGCTACCAGCAACGGAACCGTATAGGCGAGCAGGTAGGCGCTGGTCACCCAGATGACCGTTTCGTAACCGGTACCCAGCTTGGTCATGATGCTGGGATTGGCGACCGCGACGATGGTCGAGTCCAGCAGGATCATGAAGAAACCCACCATCATCGCCCAGAGAGCGCTCCAGGGATTCACGACGTTCCCGCGCTTCGTGGCCGTCGAAGCGCTCACACGTCGTGGGCTCCTGCCCGTTCGCCCGCGAGTAGTCGCCGTGGTCATATCCCCACCTCGTTGTCGCTCCGCATCTTGCTATCGGGTGCCGCCTGTCGCCACTTCGGCTGACCCGATCGCAGCAAGCTGGCCCCATCCCGGCGCTGCGCTGGCCGCCGGATCAGTTTCTCCTCCGGCCGGACTTTGACGACGCGATCCGCATAGCCGTGCATTCGGCGGTCCCTGAGCAGGGACAACACCGAATACCCAACGACGTCAGGTGGTAGGTCATCGACCATCCGTCCAGCTTGGCGGGCCTGGCCGGCTCCTCGGTGGGCTCGGCACGGCCCCGCATCGTCAGCGAGCTCCTCCACATCGCCAAACGTCCGCAGCGGATTATTCCTGGTGGAGAAATCGCGCCGACGGCTGCCCCACCTTCATGGCGCCGGCGCTAGCCTGAAGACAGGCCACTCCTAACGCCCGGCCTGGCGATGACCTGGGAGGCACCCATGAGCGCCCGACGGAATCGGTCGACGGACGATCAGCTGCCCGCCACCGGCAACGGCAAGCCCAAGGCGTCCGCGCGCGCTTTGGCAAACATCATCGAACGCAGCTCGCGGATTCAGGGGCCGGCGGCGACGGCCTATGTCGAACGACTGCGTCGGGCCAACCCGGATGCCGCCCCTGCCGTAATCGTCTCCAAGCTGGAGAAGCGGTATCTGGGCGCTGTCACGGCCAGCGGCGCGGCGGTGGGTTCGGCCGCATTGCTGCCGGGAGTTGGCACACTGGCGGCGTTGTCTGCGGCCGCCGGGGAGACCGCGGTGTTCCTCGAGGCCACCGCCTTCTTCGCGCTGGCGGTCGCGTCGGTGCACGGCGTCCCGGCCGGAAACCGGGAGCTGCGCCGCGCCCTGGTACTGGCCGTGCTGGCCGGCGAGGACAGCAAGCATCCCGTGGCCGAATTGCTCGGCTCGGGCCGCACGAAGGGTGCTTGGCTGGCGGAGGGCGCGGCATCGCTGCCGATGCCCGCGTTGGCAGAGTTGAATGCGCGGTTGCTCAAGCGCGCGGTCAGGCGGTTCACACTGCGACGCAGTGCGCTGCTGTTCGGCAAGATGCTGCCGATCGGCATCGGGGCCGTTATCGGCGCCATCGGCAACCGGTTGATGGGCAAGAAGATCATGCGTAACGCTCGCAATGCCTTCGGCGCGCCGCCGGCTCGGTGGCCGGTGACGCTGCACCTGCTGCCCACAATTCCCAACGCGAACTAATCTTCGCCAGCGGTTCGGAGCGGCCCTTCCGTGCGGGTCCAGGCGGGTTTTCGACACACGTGGCGGATTGTCGGCAAAGGGTTAGCCTTTATGGGGCGGTGTCGAGCCGCCGTGAGTGGGCCGACAACCGGGCAGGAAGTGGCAAGCGTCGCGTAGCGCTTGCTGGACAGAGGGATCGAGGCGAGCAGCTGCCGTGAGCAGTACGAGTTCACCATTCGGACAGAACGAATGGCTGGTCGAGGAGATGTACCGCAAATTTCGGGAAGACCCCTCCTCGGTCGACCCGAGTTGGCACGAATTTTTGGTCGACTACAACCCCGAATCAACGGGCGACGGCTCGACGACCGGTGACGGGCACACCGACCCCGCCCCGGAACCGCCCAGCCCCGCGCCCGCCCCCACCACCACTGCGACCGGCAACGGCGCAGTCAACGGCCCTGCGGCTCCGGTGACCCCTGCCAAACCGGCCGGCCCGGCACCGGCCGAAGGGGACGAAGTCCAGGTACTTCGTGGCGCAGCCGCCGCCGTCGTCAAGAACATGTCCATGTCGTTGGACCTGCCAACGGCCACCAGCGTTCGCGCTGTCCCGGCCAAGCTGATGATCGACAACCGCATTGTCATCAACAACCAGCTCAAGCGCACCCGCGGCGGCAAGATCTCCTTCACCCACCTGTTGGGTTTCGCGTTGGTGCAGGCGCTCAAGACGTTCCCGAACATGAACCGGCACTACGCCGAGGTCGACGGCAAGCCCACCTCGATCACGCCAGCTCACATCAATCTTGGCTTGGCCATCGACTTGCAGGGCAGGGAAGGCAAGCGTTCGTTGGTGGTCGCAGGCATCAAGCGGTGCGAGACAATGCGATTCGCGCAATTCGTCACCGCATATGAAGATATCGTCCGCCGAGCCCGCGACGGCAAGCTCACCGCCGAAGACTTTGCCGGCGTGACGATTTCGCTGACCAACCCCGGCACCATCGGCACCGTGCACTCGGTGCCCCGCCTGATGGCCGGCCAAGGTGCCATCATTGGCGTGGGAGCGATGGAGTACCCGGCCGAATTGCAGGGCGCCAGCGAAGAACGTATCGCCGAACTGGGCATCGGCAAGCTGATCACGCTGACCTCGACTTATGACCACCGCATCATCCAGGGCGCAGAATCGGGTGACTTTCTGCGCACCATCCACGAAATGCTGCTCTCGGACGGGTTCTGGGACGAGGTCTTTCGTGAGCTGAGCATCCCGTATCTACCGATCCGGTGGAGTACCGACAACCCGGACTCGATCGTCGACAAGAACGCCCGCGTCATCGAGTTGATCGCGGCATACCGCAACCGCGGCCATTTGATGGCCGACATCGATCCGCTTCGCTTGGACAACACCAGGTTCCGCAGCCATCCCGATCTCGAGGTGCTGACTCACAGGCTGACGCTGTGGGATCTCGACCGGGTGTTCAAAGTCAACGGCTTCGCCGGTGCCGAATACAAAAAGCTGCGCGACATTCTGGGCCTGCTTCGCGACGCCTACTGCCGGCACATCGGCGTCGAATACACCCACATACTCGATCCCGAACAGCAGGAGTGGCTGGAACGGCGCGTTGAGACCAAGCATGTCAAACCGACTGTGGCTCAACAAAAATACATTTTGAGCAAGCTCAACGCCGCAGAGGCCTTCGAGACCTTCTTGCAGACGAAGTACGTTGGGCAGAAGCGCTTCTCGCTGGAAGGCGCGGAAAGCGTCATCCCGATGATGGACGCCACGATCGACCAGTGCGCTGAGCACGAGCTCGACGAGGTTGTCATCGCGATGCCGCACCGGGGTCGGCTCAATGTGCTGGCCAACATCGTCGGCAAGCCATATTCCCAGATTTTCTCGGAGTTCGAAGGCAATCTGAACCCCGCACAGGCACACGGCTCGGGTGACGTGAAATATCACCTCGGGGCAACCGGCCTGTATCTACAGATGTTCGGCGACAACGACATTCAAGTGTCGCTAACCGCCAACCCGTCGCACCTGGAAGCCGTGGACCCGGTGCTGGAAGGTCTGGTTCGGGCCAAGCAGGACCTACTGGACAAGGGCGACGGCGAAGACGGCTTCTCGGTGATGCCGCTGATGCTGCACGGCGACGCCGCCTTCGCCGGCCAGGGCGTGGTGGCCGAAACGCTGAATCTGGCCACGCTGCCCGGCTACCGCGTCGGCGGCACCATCCACATCATCGTCAATAACCAGATCGGCTTCACCACCTCGCCGGAATACTCAAAGTCCAGCGAATACTGCACCGACGTCGCGAAGATGATCGGCGCGCCCATCTTCCACGTCAACGGCGACGACCCCGAGGCGTGCGTCTGGGTCGCGCGCCTGGCGGTGGACTTCCGGCAGAAGTTCAAGAAGGACGTCGTCATCGACATGCTGTGCTACCGCCGGCGCGGGCACAACGAGGGCGACGACCCCTCGATGACGAACCCGGCAATGTATGACGTCGTCGACACCAAGCGTGGGGTCCGCAAAACGTACACCGAAGCGTTGATCGGCCGTGGCGACATCTCGATGAAGGAAGCCGAGGACGCACTGCGCGACTACCAGGGCCAACTGGAGCGGGTTTTCAACGACGTCCGGGAACTGGAGAAGCACGGGGTGCAACCGAGCGCATCGGTGGAGTCCAACCAGATGATCGCCGCGGGCCTGGACACCGCGGTCGACAAGGCACTGCTGGCTCGCATCGGCGACGCGTTTTTAGCCCTCCCCGAGGGGTTCACCGCGCATCCGCGGGTCACGCCGGTCCTGGAGAAGCGCCGGGAGATGGCCTACGAAGGCAAGATCGACTGGGCGTTCGGCGAGTTGCTGGCGTTGGGTTCGCTGGTTGCCGAAGGCAAGTTGGTGCGGCTGTCCGGGCAGGACACTCGCCGCGGTACGTTCTCCCAGCGGCATTCGGTGATCATCGACCGCCACACCGGCGAAGAGTTCACCCCGCTGCGGCTGCTGATGGCCGATCGGGACGGCAACCCGTCCGGCGGCAAATTCATGGTCTATGACTCGCCGCTGTCGGAGTACGCCGCCGTCGGGTTCGAGTACGGCTACACCGTCGGCAATCCGGACGCGCTGGTCCTGTGGGAGGGGCAATTCGGCGACTTCGTCAACGGCGCCCAATCGATCATCGACGAATTCATCAGCTCAGGCGAGGCGAAATGGGGGCAACTGTCCAGTGTCGTGTTGCTGCTGCCGCATGGACACGAAGGCCAGGGTCCTGATCACACCTCCGGCCGCATCGAACGCTTCCTGCAGCTATGGGCGGAGGGCTCGATGACGATCGCGGTGCCCTCGACTCCGGCCAATTACTTCCATTTACTGCGTCGGCACGCCCTCGACGGTGTGCAGCGCCCGCTCATCGTGTTCACGCCGAAATCCATGCTGCGCAATAAAATTGCAGTCAGTGACATCAGAGACTTCACCGAGGCCAAGTTCCACTCCGTGCTCGAGGAATCCACCTACCAGGACGGAATTGGTGACCGTAGCAAGGTCACGCGAATGCTGCTGACCAGCGGCAAGATCTACTACGAGCTGGCGGCGCGCAAGCTCAAGGACAATCGCGACGACGTCGCTATCGTGCGTATCGAACAGCTTGCCCCGCTGCCACGGCGCCGACTCCGCGAAACACTGGACAGCTACCCAGGCGTCAGCGAGTACTTCTGGGTGCAGGAGGAGCCCGCCAACCAGGGCGCCTGGCCACGGCTCGGCCTGGAGCTACCCGAGCTGTTTCCGACCAAACTCACAGGCATCAGACGTATTTCGCGGCGCGCCATGTCGGCACCCTCGTCGGGCTCGTCGAAGGTGCACGCCGTCGAACAGCAGGAGATCCTCGACGAGGCATTCAGCTGAACCGCTAGCGTCGCGGTGGGCCAGCTGGTGGCACCGGAACTCGCTCGCGAACGGTGCTGCAATCTGTCGGGTTACGAATTACTCCTGCACGATCCAGTGACGGGTTGAGCCGTTCGTCGCTGTCTCGTGGGAACCGTTCGCAACCCCGGCGTGAGGACCATTTGGCTGACTGTTTTCCGCGGGAGCGGCGGGACTGTTCATCGCCGATGCCGCAGGCGTCAGGTCGAGCGGAGCAGATCGGTATTTAGCGCTGGCCGGGCGCGGGCGAACGTTTAGTGGCCACCAGAACCAGCGACCCAGCAGCGCGGCGATAGACGGCGTCATGAACGAACGTACGACCAGCGTGTCAAACAGTAGACCAAGACCGATTGTGGTCCCTACTTGACCGACAACGCGCACGTCGCTCACGATCATCGCGGCCATCGTCAGAGCGAATACCAAGCCCGCGGTCGTCACGACCTTGCCGGTACCGCCCATCGCGCGGATGATGCCCGTCTTAAGTCCTGCGTTTATTTCCTCCCGGAACCGTGCGACCAGGAGCAAGTTGTAGTCAGCTCCGACAGCCAGAAGAACGATCACCGACATCAGCAGCACCATCCAGTGCAGGCTCAAGCCGACAAGGTACTGCCAGACCAGTACGGACAGCCCGAACGAAGCCCCCAACGAAAGCGCCACCGTGCCCACGATCACCATCGCTGCCACGACGCTTCGGGTGATCAGCAACATAATGCTGAAGATGATGCACAGCGATGCGGTCCCGGCGATCAACAGGTCGTACTTCGAACCCTCTTGCAGGTCTTTCAAGACCGTCGCAGTGCCAGCCAGGTAGATCCTGGCGTTGGCCAGCGGCGTCCCCTTGAGGGCCTCTTCGGCAGCCGTCTTGATCGGGTTGATCCGCGCGATGCCCTCTTCGGACGCTGGATTCCCCCTATGCGTAATGATGAAGCGGGCCGCCTTTCCGTCTGGCGAGAGGAAAAGGTTGACGACATGCTGGAAATCTGGGTTGTCGAATGCCTCTCGAGGCAAGTAGAAGGAGTCGTCGCTTTGGGCGGCGTCAAAATCCTGCCCCATGGCACTGGCATCACCGCCCAGTTTCTCCATTTCGTCAATGATCCCGGACATGGTGCTGTGCATGGTCAGCATCATGGTCCGCACACTTTTCATGGCGGCGATCTGTGGCGGCAACAGCGCGAGCAACTGCGGCATGACCGTGTCGATATTGTTTAAATCTGGCCCGAGTTGGTCCAGTTTTTCGCTGATCTTGTCGATGCCATCCATTGACTCGTACGCAGATCTCATTGCCCAGCAGACGGGGATGTTATAACAATTTTTCTCCGCATAGAAGTAACTGCGGTACGGTCTGAAGGTATCATCGAAGTTGGCAATATTGTCCCGTATTTCTCTGGTGATTGTCACCGTTTCTTTTGTGACGCCAACCATATGGTGAGTAGTGTCGGCAAGCTGTTGCATGAGCGCATATCCGCGCTCCATCATCGCGATGGTCCCGGCAAGCTTGTCGGCCTCCGCGTTCATCTCACCGACGCGGTCCTTCACGAATTTGAGATTTTGTAGCTGGCTGGCGTTTTGAATGCCCAACAAGAATGGCAAGGATGTGTGCTGAAGAGGCGTGCCCTCGGGTCGTGTTACCCCTTGCACTAGTGCAACGCCTTGAACGCCGAAGATAGCTTTGGCCAGCTTGTTCAACACCAGAAAGTCCGCCGAATTACGCATATCGTGATTGGATTCGATCATCAGGACTTCGGGCCTCATCCTCGACTCGGAGAAGTGGCGATCAGCGGCCGCCCATCCAATATTGGCAGGAGTGTTCTGAGGCATGTACGGCCGGTCTTCGTAGTTGACCCGGTATCCCGGCAGAGCCAGTAGGCCAATCAGAGCCACCGCAATCGAAGCCACAAAGATCGGCGCGGGCCAGCGCACGATTGCGGTTCCCACCCGTCGCCAGCCGCGAACCGACATCGTGCGCTTCGGTTCGAGCAGACCGACGCGGCTGGCTAGGGTAACAACGGCGGGAATCAGGGTGAGCGCGACCGCAACCGCAACGAGCATGCTCACTGCGCAGGGGGCGCCCATGGTTTGGAAAATCGGCAACCGGGTGAAACTGAGGCAATACGTCGCACCGGCGATGGTCAAACCGGAGGCCAAGATCACGTGCGCGACGCCACGGTAGGCGGTGTAGTAAGCCGCCTCCCGGTCTTGGCCGGCTCGGCGCGCCTCGTGGTAGCGCCCGATCAGGAAGATCGCATAGTCCGTTCCCGCGGCAATCGCCAGGCATACGAGGACACTAATAGCAAACGCCGAAATTCTAATTAAACCAATATCGGCTAGAAATGCGACAATTCCCCGGACCAACGTTAATTCGACACCCACCGTGGCGAGCACGAGCAGCACGGTGGTGATCGATCGGTACACCAGTAGCAACATGATCGAGATCACCACCACGGTTGCCACTGTGATTTTGAAAATTTCGTGGTTACCGCTGTCGTTCAGATCCGCTGAGAGTGGCGTGGGGCCGGTGACATAGACCTTGACACCATTCGGCGGGGGCGTCCGCTGCACGATATTCCGAACAGCCTGGACGGATTCGTGCGACAACGCTTCGCCTTGGTTCCCGGCGAGATTCAACTGAACATACGCAGCTTTGCCATCCGGGCTTTGGACACCCGGCGCGGTTAGCGGATCTCCCCAGAAATCCTGAATGTGCTGCACATGCGTTGTGTCGGCGCTCAACTGACGGATCAAGTCGTCGTAATATCGGTGGGCGTCGTCACCGAGGGGCTGCTTGCCCTCCAAGACGATCATCGCGACACCGTCAGTAGTTGATTCCTTGAATACGTCACCGATGCGCCTAATTGCCTTTATCGACGGCGCATCCTGGGCACTTAGCGATACGGGACGCTCTTTCGCGACCTGCTCAAGCGGTGGTACGCCAACACTCACCAGTAAAGTGATCGCCAACCACCCAAGAATGACTGGAACCGACAATTTACGGATCATTCCCGCGACGAATGATTGCTTCGCCCGGTCGGTGCTCGATCGGCTGCTCCTGCGCCCTTCACCAGGCAACGTGTAGCCGTTCACTTGGCTCGAATCTTCTCGGCATTTACCACAGCGTCTACCACGATGCGGCGGCTAATACTGTCACTATCGCCCTGCGCGACGACATTGCCCGCCAGCGCGGCCGAACTCGTGGCGACCTCGAACGACATTGGCAAACGTGCCGCATCGACTTGCGCCAGCTCACAATTGAGATCGAGATAACCGATGTTTGCGGTGACAATCCGCATCCCCTTCACCGCCCCACAACGGATCTGCGGGCCACGCTCGACGAGAGCCCGACCAATACCGGGGAAGTAAACCACGTCGCGTTCAAGAATGTACCTGCTTCTTCCCATTAAGTAGCTAAGAAATTTAGTTGCTCAGAGATGAGTACGTCGCCACCAAGCGCGCTACCTGCACCCATGCCGGTGCCCCGACCGTCCCGATGACCCGCTACTCCACGCATCTCTTCGTCTGGATTGCTTCCGCCTCAGGCTATCGCGTAGTCCGACAACGGGAATCGGTCTTGTTCCTTGACGGCCGTATGCACCGAAGTCGGCCGGAAAAGGGGCGCTTCCCCGGTGTGATGATTGAACCAATACGATCGGGAGGTAGCGCAGTTGCCGAGGCGAAACACCGAATTGTCGAGCAACTTGTTCATCCGTTCCAGGAAGCGGGCGTTGGCCTGCTCGGTAACCTCGAACCTGCGCGCGCCGCGCCGCTGGAGTTCGCCGAACAACCGATTTATGTGCCGCATCTGGTATTCCACCGTGTTGAACCACGACAGCCCCACCCAGGCGAACGGGCTGGCCATGGTCAAAAAGTTCGGGAAGTGGGGCACGGAAAGACCTTGGTATGCCTGGAAGCTGTTCTCTCGCCACCATTTTCCGAGATTCCTGCCCTCCCGGCCAATCACCTCGATCGCCGGCAAGTTTGCGTCCCATACGTCGAACCCCGTGGCCAGGACCAGGGTATCAATGAACCGTTTGGTGCCGTCGTGTGCGACGATGCCATCGGGCTCGATCCTATCGATACCATTGGTTTCCAGATGCACGTGCGGCTTGGTAAACGTTGGATAATAGGAATTGGATATTGTGGGCCGCTTGCAGCCGAAGTCGAAATCCGGGTCCAGTTGGCGCGAGATTTCTAGGTCACGCACCGACAGCAACCGATGGAGTCTAGACAGTCCCGACATGGCCTTGTTGACCAATTTGAAACGCCGATATTTCCACATTGTGATAACCATCATCAAGTCCGTGCTTGTGTCGGTGAGCCAACGCACAATGCGCTGGGTAAACGGCACCCTGGCGAAAAGCCGTTGCACCGCCGGCGGGAACACGACATCGGACTTGGGCAGCACCAGGATGGGCGTGCGTTGATACACCGTCAGCTCGGAGACCTGCTTGGCCAGTTCGGGAATGACCTGTATTCCGGTTGAGCCGGTTCCGATGACCGCGGCCCGACGTCCCGCCAACGAATAGCTGTCATCCCAGGCGGCGGTGTGGATGATGCGACCGCCAAAAGTGTCGATACCGGGAATGTCCGGGGTACGCGGCTGGCAGAGGAAGCCGGTCGCAGCGATCAGAAACTGCGCGCTCAGCGTTTCGCCACCGGCAAGCGCGATCCGCCAACTTTGTGCATCGTCGTCCCACCGGGCGCCTTCGACCGTGGTGTTGAACCGCATATAGCGGCGCACGTTGTACTTGTCGGCAACATACCGGGCATAGCGCTTCACTTCGGCGCCCGGCGCGAACAGCCGCGACCAGTACGGATTCGGCTCAAACCAGTAGGAATAGGTGGTAGACGGCTGATCGACGGAAAGGCCCGGATAGTGGTTGACGTGCCACGTTCCCCCAAGATCGTCCTCGCGATCGACAATCAGAACGTTGTCGTAGCCCAAACGTTTGAGTTGGATCGCCGCGCCGATTCCGCCGAACCCCGCTCCCACGATGACCACGTCGAATTGCTGGGTGTCCATAAGCAGTAGACGCTACCTTCTGAGTCAGCGCCGCGAACGCCGCTCCCGCGGATTACCCATCGGGCAAGCGTGCGCGGAAAGGCGACGGCTCGCTGGCAGTTGCATCCACGCGCAGCAAGCTCGGGTACTCCCCGGAAATCTCCCCGACGACCGTCACCAGTTCGAGCCCGGCAACCGGCTGGATGCGATCGATAATCCGATCCGACGACCTCAAGCGGTCCAGGTCGCGCCAGCATTGGGTGCGGGTCTAGCCAGCCTGAGGCCGCCGGGGCATCTCATAGCGAGGATCGTCAACCCGAGGCGCGGCAAATGACTCCCAGATCGATGCCGAGCTGCGCTATAACTTTGGCCTTTGCCCAGGTAGACTCGGCTCCCATCTGTGCCCCGTCATGCGCATACGCCCACGAAGCGCATGAGTGTGAGCAGGTGAGGGGAGGTTTGAATGCCAGTCGTGCTGGGCGACATTTGCCGGCTGCTGGGGGTCACGCTGTTGGTGATCGGGCTGGCGGCGCTGGTCGGGTTGCGCTTGGTCAAGCGGTGGAAACGCAACATGGACGTCAGCGACGACGCCGAGTATGCAGCGGTCCTTAAGACCCTGTCCGAGGCTTCGGTGCGCCGTCACTTCAATCCCTACACCGACATCGACTGGGAAGCGCAAGAATTCGTTGTCACCAAGCACGACTCGCGCTGGGTGCTGTCGACAACCGATCCGTTGGGAAGCCACCACTGGTATCGGGGGCAACCACTGGAGGAGCAGATCGCCATCGGAATGTGGCGTCAGGCCAACCTCGCGAAGGTTTGTTCACATTTCGAGACAATTCTGATCCGCGGTCTGATGCAGTACGCGTTGTGGGCACCTAACGGATCACCTGAATACCGCTACTGCATGCACGAAGCCATCGAAGAGTGCAACCACACCCTGATGTTTCAGGAAATGGTGAACCGCACCGGTCAGGACGTTCCGGGTATGCCGCGGTGGCTGCATTGGCTGTCTTGCGTGGCCCCGCTGGCGGCTGGCCCGTTACCGAACATGTTCTTCTTCGGGGTGCTGGCCGGTGAGATGCCATTCGACTACGTCCAGACCAACGTCTTGCGCGAGGACGGCGCGGTGCATCCGATCGTGCGCAAAGTGGCAGCGATCCATGTCGCCGAGGAGGCTCGCCACATCTCCTTCGCCCACCTATACCTGCGCAAACGTGTCCCGCAGCTGCTATGGGTCAGCCGGCTGTGGCTGTCGCTCTACGTGCCGATCATCATGCGCGTGATGGGCCAGGCGGTGGTGGCGCCGCCGCGCGGCTTCTTCATCACCTTCGGCATCCCGCGATCGGTACGCAGGCAGACGAATTTCACTGCGGCCGATTCGCGCCAGGCAATGCGCGACATGTTCGCCGACGTCCGGATGCTGTGTCATGAGCTGGGGCTGATGAACCCCTTGGCCCTGCTGGTATGGCGTCTGTGCAAGATCGACGGTCGCCCGTCGCGGCATCGCAGCGAGCCGCAGCGCACGCACCAACCGACCTCGGTGTGATGCCCACAACCCTGCCTGCCATACTTTCCCGCATGACGCGCACCCCCACTCGGCCTAAAGCCCTGGACCGCATCGGCGTTGGCCTGGTCTACCGCATCGGATCCACCCCGCTCTACAAGCGGGTCTTCAAGTACTTTTATCCGTTGATGACCCGCCGCCTCGTCCAGCAGGAGGACGTCGTCTTCCTGAACTGGGGCTACGAGGAAGATCCGCCGATGGCCATTCCGCTTGAGGAGGCCGACGAACCCAATCGGTATTCGATTCAGCTTTACCACCAAACCGCGACCCAGGTCGATCTCAGCGGCAAAAAAGTGCTGGAAGTCAGCAGCGGTCACGGCGGCGGAGCCTCCTATCTCACCCGCACTTTGCATCCCGCCTCCTACACCGGACTGGACTTCAATGCCGACGGCGTCGCCTTCTGCCGAAGGCGCCACCATGTGCCCGGCCTGGAATTCGTGCAGGGCGACGCACAACACCTGCCCTTCCCCGACGAATCCTTCGACGCGGTGATCAACATCGAGGCTTCCCACATCTACCCTGACTTCGAGCGTTTCGTCGGCGAAGTCGCGCGCGTGCTGCGTCCCGGAGGACACTTCCTGCACGCCGATTTCCGTAACCGCGACAGCTTTTCCGAATGGGAGACAGCACTCGCCAAACCCCGGATGCGGATCGTCTCCGAAAAGAATATTAGCGAACAGGTCCTGCGTGGCCTGCACCTGAACTCGCCGCGGTCGACGGAACTGATCAACCAGTATATGCCGGCCTTCTTGCGCCGCTTCGGCCGCGAATTCGCCGTAGTCGATGGCTCGTGGTTCTACAACGACCTCGAACGCGGCGAAATCGAATACCGCAAATACTGGTTGATCAAGGATTGAGCGATAGCCGCGTACTTGGCTTCTGGACGGTAGGTCGTACCGGCGGTATCGATCAGCGCTGGGGGCGCGTGAAGCGGCCCATCCACCGGGGATTCCACCGCTGATAGTTGGACCCGGTGATGCGCAGGAACACTTCGATGGCCTTGGTGTCCGCTCCGATCAGAACCCGGGCCCGGTTCTTGCGAACCCCGTTGAGAATGACTCGTGCCGCTTTCTGCGGCGAGGTGCTCCACAACGGGGAACTGGCGTTCTTCAGCCATTCGACGTCACCGAATTTCTCGGCCGCGGTCATGTTGCGGACGAAGGAGGTATCGGTAGCGCCGGGGTACACCGTGGTCACCTTTACTGGGTGCCCGGCCAACACCATCTCTTGATACAGCGCCTCGGTGAAGCCCCGCACCGCGAACTTCGACGCGTTGTAGGCGGCTTGGGCGGGGACCGCGAACAACCCGAATGCGCTGGAGACGTTGATTATGTGACCGTCGCCGGAAGCTATCAGGTGCGGCAAGAAGGCCTTGGTGCCGTTCACCACACCCCAAAAGTTGACGTCCATCACCCGTTCGATCTCTTTGAACTGACTGATTTCGATCTCCCCGACGAACGCGACGCCGGCGTTGTTGTAGATCTGGTTGACTTTGCCGAAGTAGCCGTTGACCTGCTCGGCGTAAGCGATGAACGCGTCCCGCTCGGCAACGTCGAGTCGGTCGGCCTTGACCGGGGCGCCGATAGCCTTGAGCCGGTCCTCGGTCTGCGCCAACCCATCGGTGTCGACGTCGGTGATCGCAACCTTGGCCCCTGAGCGGGCCAGTTCGACGGCCAGCGCCTCGCCGATACCCGACGCGGCGCCGGTGACGACGGCGACCTTCCCGGCGAACCCCTGCATGCGTGCACTCCCGTCAGTTGGCTGTCTCGAGCGTAGCCGGTACGGCGGAGTACACGAGCCGTCAACCGCCACCGAGCTTCTTGTAGACTCTGCCCACCATCGGTGCGACGATGCCGCGCGGCAGGTACTGGTTGGCCGCCGACATCGCCTTCGCGGGGAAGCCGGGAACAACCCGCATTTTGTTGCGCCCCAGCGCATTCAACGAGACCTTCGCGACGTATTCCGGGGAGACCCACACAAAACCCGGTACCAACTTGTTGGCCGCCGAGGTGTCGACCGATTCCAGCATGCCGGTGCGCACTGGACCGGGCGCCAACAACGTCACATGCACGCCGGAGCCGCGCAGTTCCCCGCGCAACGATTCGCTGAAAGTGTTCAGGAACGCTTTGGTGGAGGCGTATGTCGCGTTGTGTGGTATCGGCGAATTCCCCGCGGTCGAACCAGAAATCAGGATGCCGCCGGCTCTCCGCTGAATCATTCCCGGCAACACGGCCAACGTCAGGTCATGCGCGCCGACAGCATTGAGCTGCACCAGAGCCCGTTCGCCCGCCGGATCCAACTTCGCAATCGGACCGAGTGTGGCGCTGCCAGCGTTGGCGCACAGAATCGAGATGTGACGGGTGCCCAATTCGTCTGCCAGCTTTGCTCGTTGGGCCGAGTCGATGAGATCGGCCGGTCTCACCTCGACCGCGACCTGGTATTTGTCGGTCAGCCGCGCGGCCAGGTTGTTGAGCATCTCCTCACGACGGGCAGTGATAATCAGGCTGTGGCCGCGTGCAGCCAACTCAGTGGCCAGTGCTTCGCCGATGCCTTGGGAGGCGCCGGTGACCACGGCACGAGCGTCGGGACTGGGAGCGGGCAGCGGCATGCGGGAATCGTACAGTGCCGAGCACGGGTGCCCGGGTGCTGGCGTACTAGTCGAAACACCGACGCCGTCGACAACAGACCTCAATCAGCGCGGCAGGTTTGGCCGCCCGAATATGAGCCCCTACAGCCCGCGAGTGCCTAGCCAACTGTGGATACGTTCAGCGACGGCGTCCCATCCGGGCTCGAGCATCATGTTGTGACCCATGTTAGGGAAGAATTCTGCTTCGGTGCCATATGCGCGCGCTGTTGCACGTATTTCTTTTCGGGTGTGCGCGCCGTCATCGAAGGCCCCCAAGACCAGCAGCGGCGTGGTCACGCGTTTGGGCCGGGGCAAGCGGAGCACCAAGCAGTCAATGCTGACTCTTACGCTCTCTTCTTGAAGGCGCCTCGCGTAATCAAGGACTCGGTCGTCCGGCGTCTGCGCAGAGAAAAATTTCTCCCGTGCAAGCTGCGGAGTGCTGATGTACGGCAGCGCCTTACCGGTAATCGACATTTTCGTAAAATGCCACGGGTGCGCCCTTATCCACCGTAAACCGTTGCCGAGGTTTCCTTGCGGAGGAATGGATGCCATCAATACGCCAGCGGGAGCGTCATGCAACTCCAGATACTTCTGGACGATAAGCCCGCCCATTGAGTGACCAATTATCACCGGTCTTGTGGGCAGACCTTCGGCAACCGACCAGACATCCTCGACGTAGTCGTCGACCGTACAGCTGCGCAGAGGTTTGGAAGTGGGGCTGCCTCCATGACCGCGAAAGCTTACCGCCAGAGCCCGATATCCCTTGTCGGCGAAAAAGCCCAGAAAGTTTTCATCCCAACACCATGCTGAGTGCCAGGCTCCGTGGACAAAGAGCAGCGGAGCGGGATGGCCCTCACTGACGCACCCTTTGTCGATCACCTCGAGCACGGCGTTAGCCTATCCTGTGCGCGATCGAACCGCGCATCCGGCGGGAATCCGGACGTGATGGTCGGCTATCCGGACAGTAGGTTAGTCGTGGTTCTCACCGGGGTGCGTCGTGCGAGCAGCCGCGCCAGCGGCTCATGCGGTGCAACTCGACAAAACCTTGCAGCCAGACCATTCACCCGACCCGGGACGACGAGACCTCTATCGGCGGCCAGGCCGTCAATGCCTGCCCGCGCGACCTTGTCGGCGGACTTCCACATCACGCTGGGCAACGAGGCTTCACGTTCACCTTTGCTGAATCCGGCCGCCTCGCCGAACCCGGTGGCGACCGGTCCCGGGCACAATACGGTGGCTGTGACACCGGTGCCGCGCAGCTCGCTGCGCAGGCTTTCGGTGTAGGACAGAACGAATGCCTTGGCAGCGCCGTAGGCCGCTTGCCCGGGTAGCGGGCCGAATCCGGCCAACGACGAGACGTTCAGCACGGCGCCGCGGCCACGCTCTACCATTCCCGGCAAAAACCTACTGCACAAATCGACCACGGCGTTGACATCCACCTCAACGAGGTTGAGTTGTTCCTCCGTCAGCGATTCCGCGACACGAGCGACGACCGAAATGCCGGCGTTGTTAATCAGGATGTCTGGGACCAGACCCAGGGCCGCGACCCGGTCCGGTAGCGCAGCGCGCTCAGTTCGGCGGGATAGGTCGGCAGAAAGGACATGCGCTCGAGAACCTAGCTTTTGGGCGAGCGTGTCGAGGCGCTCGGTGGTTCGGGCTACCAACACCAGCTGGTAGCCGCGCCTTGCAAGCTCCAATGCCAGGGCCGCCCCGATGCCTGCCGATGCTCCGGTGACGATGGCCGCGCGATCGTCCCCCGGTATTGGAATCCCCACGCGCTGACTTTATCTGGCTTGCCACCGGGATGAGCGCAAACCGACTGACCTCTGGTATTTCTCTGCCAATCTCTTCAGCTACCAGTTTCCGCCCTACGCGTTCGCCGGCCCGCCGCCCCGGGCGCTGCGCCGGCAGGTGCAATTCGCGGCTTGGCTTGTCTTGGCACCGGTCGCGAACTGCGGCAATCGCGACGCGGCAATCTTGCGAAGTCCGCACGCAACCGCGTCTGGGAATGCAAGATGTATATCAGTTTCGATGGTGAGACTAACGGGGGTTTTCGGACGACTGCGCGGCATTTTGTGGCACGCTCAGCACGGTCGGTGCCGTGATGTGAATTGAGGTTCCATGAATCACAGTAGGTTCCGTTGGGTGGGTGTCGGTCTGTTGGCAAGCGGGTGCGCCGGTCTGTTGGGGCTGACCTCAATGCTGAACGCTCCGTTGGCTTTCGCGGACGATACCGCATTGATCATGGGCTATTCCGGCACGCCCGATCCGGAACAAAGCTATGTCAACGAAGTCATGAGCCTTTTCCTACCTGCGACCGCTAATTTCCCGGGGCAACCGGCGTTTCCCGGGTACGACCCCGTCGTCCAGGTCACGACCGAGGATGATGACTACTACCAGGGGCTCACCCAAGGCGTTGGTCAGCTCGACCAGGGAATCACCCAGCACCTCGCAGACGGACACGTCGTTGTTTTCGGCTACTCGGAAAGCAGCTCGATCGCAACACAGGAGATGATAAACCTCGACGCATTACCGGCCGGCCAACAACCCAATCCGGCAGATTTGAGCTTCGTATTGACCGAAGACTTGAACAACCCGAACGGCGGGATCTTCACGCGCTTCCCATTCCTTAGCCTGCCGGCAACTCCCGCGGATAGCCCCTACCCCACCGACATCTACACCCTCGAGTACGGCGGAGTCGCCGACTTCCCCAATGATCCGACGAACCCCCTCGCGGTGGCCAATGCCATGGCCGGCTACGTTTTCCTGCACCCATTTTTGATACCCGGCTGGCCGACTTCTTTCGACACGTCAGCGCTCGCCGACGCTGTGCAGGAGCCGACATCGCAGGGGTACGGCGGCGCGACCGACTACTTTCTGATTCCCACCCAGGACTTGCCGCTGTTGGCGCCGCTGCACGCCATTCCCGGCCTGGGGCCGGCGATGGCTGACATGATTCAGCCCGACCTGCGGGTGCTGGTGGACTTGGGCTATGACCGCGCCGATCCGGCAGATGTCGCCACTCCCGCTTGGCAAGCATCGCCGTCCATCGACTGGGCCACCGTCGACCAGAATCTAGAACTAGGGCAGCAGCAAGGATGGACAGCCGCCGAGGTCGACCTGGGGCTTTTGCCAGCGTCCGATTTGCCGAATGCCTACCCGTACCTGCCGGATGTGTCGGGACTGATGTCCGACCCCGGCATGACAGGACTGACGGCAGCTTCTTCCGCGGCCGATGTCTCGACGTTCGGTGCGCTACTCGGAGATTTGGGCGGAAACCTCGATATCACCACCCTGCTGTCGGACCTCAGCACACTGTTCTGACATCCTGTCGGGCGGATTGCGGTTTGCCGTATTCAAAGGAGCCCTTCGGATGACGACGAAACCTGTTGCGCTCGTGACGGGCGCGACCAGCGGCATCGGACAGGCCACCGCTCACCAGTTGCACGCTCGAGGTTATCGGGTGTTCGCGGTCGGCCGTAATCGCGAGGCTCTCGATGCGCTGCGGTCGCAGGGCCTGCAGGCCCGCGCCCTCGATGTCACCGATGAGGCCGCCGTGGCCCGGCTCGTCGAGGAGATCGACGCCGATTACGAGGCGGTAGATGTCCTCGTCAACAGCGCCGGATTCCCGCTCACCGTGCCTCTCGAACAGGTGGCGTTCAGCGATCTGCGTAGCCTTTTCGAGACCAATGTGGTGGCAATGCTTCGGCTGTCACAGGCGGTCTTGCCGAGCATGCGCGCTCGGGGAGCGGGCAGGATCGTCAACATCGGCAGCACCGGCGGACGATTCACCAGCCCGGGCGCTGGCGCCTATCACATCGTGAAGTACGGTGTCGAAGCGTTGTCGCTGGCCCTGCGGTCGGAGGTGGCGCAATTCGGTGTCCGAGTGGTGCTGATCGACCCTACCGGGGTATGGACGAGACTCGTCGAATCCGAACTCCAGGCAACACATTCGTATGCCGACGACGACCCGTACGGCGAGTTCAAGCGTCGCTACGCCGAGACCGCGCGAAACCTCACCAAAACACCGGGGGTGATGATCGGCGCCGACACCGTCGCCCGCGCGGTTATCCGAGCGGTAGAGGCCAGAAACCCCAAACCGCGCTATGTCGTTGGGTTATCCGGAAAGGTGACGCTGTTGGCGCGGACGCTGCTGACCGACCGGATGTGGGAGTGGGTCATGCTGAAGGGCCTCAGCGGCTAGAGATACCGACGTCGTTGCGTCGCTCGGCCGGAATCCCGCACTTGCGGTCGAGTTGAATACAGCCGCCGGACCCCTGGCCTGCGTTGGGGATCCGGATCGGCCGCGGCTCGTGGCTGGCGGCCTTACAACCCGAGCAGGCCGCTCAGGCTGCCTAGTGACAGGTCGGCGAGCAGCGTGCTGAGCCCCTCGAACGGCGACGAAGCCGGCAGCTCGGTCAGCCAGTCACTGTTGGCAAAGACAATCGGCGTGTAACCGCTGGCGTCCGCCATGTACTGGAAGAAGTCCTGCACGCTGCTCCCCGTCGTCCCTGGGAAATCCACTCCGGGGATGATGTTCTGCTGCGCCGCAGTGATGAGGTCCTGTATCGCCGGACTGACTTGTATTGGATCGGGCGTGTAGATGGCACTCGGCGGGTCGGCAGGAGACGGGACACCGAAATCGTACGTCTGTCCTGCTTGTTGTGTGAACACGTTGGCGGCGTCGACCCCGGTCTGCGTCGGGCCGTTGGCCGAGCCGAACGGGTTGGCGAGATCATAGGGGCCGGTGGAAGGGGTGTTGAATAGGGTGAGCCACTCCTTGATAGAAGGGTCCGGCGACGACGTGTTCATCGCCTCAAGAATCCCCTGAGGAGTCATAAAGCTAGGCACCTCGCAGGTGCCCGGGCAGACGGGGCTGCCCGGAACGAACGGATCGAAGGCGACGACGGACCCAGCGAGGAGGGTTTCCAGGGATTGGCCGATCTGCTGGAAGGTGGGAATCTCGAAGCCACTGAGGTACGTGGTTGGGTCGATCGGATTCTGCAATGAGTTGGAGAAGTTTTGGAAGGGTTCCAACAGATTCATTTGGAAGTTCAGGTTGGACCACGGCATGAGGTTGACTGGGTTACCGTTGGCGTTGAGTTCCTGGAGGCCGGTCGAAGGGTCGATAAGCGGAACTGTGCCCGCGAAGCCGAAATTGCCCGGTACGGACCCGTCCAGACCTACGCCCGCGGAGGGGTCGACGACGTTACCGAAGTTGTAGGTTCCGGATTCCAGTTCTGATAGCGGTACTTGGAACCAGTTGTCGAGCAGCGGATACTGCTGCTGGCCGCTGAGTATCGCAGCTATCCAAAGGGCATGGTCGATACCCGTGTCGCCGGTAATGGGAGGCGTCGGTGCAAGCGGGTCGCTCCAGTCCGCGTCGCTGGTTGCACTCACCGGGATCTCAGCGTCCAGCATCAAGGTTATCTGCTGGCTCAACGGCAATGTGCCGTTGGCCGCTTCGGTGATCATTGCTTGATCCCAGCCTGGGGCTCCAACTTCAGGTAGGCCTTGCCCGGTGATCCCCGGGAAGGGAATCGCCATGTCGATGGCTGACATGAAATGCCCGGGGTCGCCGGGGTCCTCACCCCAAAGGTTCGTCGCGCCCGCGGTCACCCACGTCCCGGTGAAAAGCAGCGAGTCCCCGAACTGGCTTATCGCTCCGAACTCGTTGGACGGGATGTTGACGATGTCCTGGAACAAGTTGAACGGAACATTGAGGATGGAGCTGGAGTCGACCAGACGGGTGTCGATGCTGCGGATGGGAAGCTGTTCTGGCCGCGGCGCCACCGGAGTGATGACGATGAGACTCACCGCCGTGAGTGCCGCACCCGTCGTCACATACGGACGCGCAGCAACCTTCATAGCCCCCCCTTCCGGGCAATGTGTCTTAGTGGATGTTGAACTTACACTAAGAGGTTCTCAGTCTGAAGGTAATCTGGCAGAACTTCCAACATATTGGATACATCAGCCTCCGTTCCTGTTCGAACCTCCAGCCCGGGCGCGATCGGGGCGACCGGCTTGGGTCGTCGACCCGTAACGGCCCGCGGCCCGCCGAGTGTCGCAATGCATAAGGGGTTGCGGACAGCGGCAGACCAAGGAGTCTCCGCCCTCGAAGTCCGGCTCCAGCGGCAGGTGATCAGGGACGCAGCCAGTCCCCATGGCGCGCGCCGCAAGTAACAGGTTCTGCGCACGCGGGTTGTTCACCAGGACGTCCAGCGGGCCGTGGGCAATGTGAATCTCGTCGACGAGCCGGGTCACAGCGCCTCGTCGGTGACGTCGAGGGCGTGAGCCCGCATGCCTCGCGACCGAAGGTTTTCCAAAGACGCTGGCTTACGGCCGTGAAAGCAGCCGATTACTTGGGTGGGCGTCACCTGAGGTGGTGGCGGACTTCGATCGGGACTTCGGTGTCAAAACACACTGAGCAGCATTGACGTCAGATCGCTTGGCAGTTGTGCGCCGACGTCAGTACCAAGCCCCGGCAGCAGCGCGCCGATCTCGGTACTAAGGGCCGGCAGCTGTGTGCCGATCTCGGTACTAAGGGCCGGCAGTTGTGAGCCGATCTCGGCACCTAGTCCGCCAACGGTGGCGAGTTGGCCCAAGCCCAAGTCCCCTAGGAGGGTGTTGATGTCACCTACGCCCAGGCCCGACAGCAGGGTGTTCAAATCCGTGAGCACGTTGGTCGGATTGGCGAAGTCGATCAAGGTCAACGGGGAATTCGAGGTGAAGCCGCTTACGCCCAGATCACCGAGCAAGATGCTGAGCCAGTCCGGCGGCGGCGTGAAGTTGCTCAAGTCGAGCGGGTAGGTGACCGGTGTGAAACCGGACGCGTCCGCCAGCCCATGAATGAAGTTCTGGATTCCGCTGGCCTGCATGAAGTCAATGAGGCTTTGTAGAGCTGGACCGACCGGGACTGGATCCGGGTTGAGGGGACTGTTGGGAAGCGGGTTGCCGAAGTCGAACCATTGTTGGGCTCCGGTGAAGAACTCGTTGGCGAAGTTGATCCCCGCCTGCGTCGGACCGTTTGCTTGGCCCGCGTCGGCAAGTTGTAGCCATGTATCAATGGTGGTGTTACCCGGCCACAGGTCACCGATAGCCCTGACGAGGCCTTCTTGGGTCAGAAACTCCGGCAACGCGCATGCTCCCGGGCACGACAGGACATTCCCGGGAACATAGGCGTCGAAGTCGACGATCGACCCCGCGACGAGACTTTGCAGCGTTCGGCCGATCTCCTCGAAGGTGGGGATATCGAAACCGTTGAGGTTGGGCGAAGCCATCAAGCTGTTCAGAAAGTTTTGGAACGGCGCCGCCAAGTCCAGCTTGAAGTCCAGGTTCGACCACGGCATGAGGTTTGCGGTCGTCCCGTCGGCGAGCGTGCCAACGTGCGTGCCGGGGAGGCCGAACGAGTCCAGTACTGCTCCGCCTGGGCCCACGCCCGAAGAGGGGTCCACGACGTTACCGAAGTTGAAGTTGCCGCTCGTCAGGTCCGAGATGGGTACTTTAAACCAGTTGGCGAACAGCGGATATTGCTGCAAGCCAGTCGCGGCCGACAAGAACCAGATAGGCCGGTCGATTGAGGTGAGGCCGGTGATTGGGGGCACCGGACCCAAGGGATCGGTCCAGGTGGCGCTGCTCGATGCGCTCACCGGAAGCTCAGCATCGATGAGCAGGGCCAGCTGCTGGCCCAGGCCCGCTGTGCCCGCCGCATCGGCCGTCGGATCGATTTCCGGTTGACCTAGCCCTGATATGGCTGAGAACGGCACCAACATGTCAGTCATCGCCATGAAACGTCCCGGGTCTCCCGGGTCCTCACCCCAGAGGTTGGTGGCGCTTGCGACCACCCAGCTGCCGGTGTGAAACAGCGAGTCCGCGAACAGGTTCAGGGCCCCGACTTCGTTGCCCGGAACGTTGACGATGTCTTGGAACAGGTTGAAAGGGATATTAAATATGGACGCGTCACCGGCAGTTAGCCGCGTCGTCAGGCTAAGAACAGGCGTCTCGGGTAGGTGCGGTGCGACCGGAGTGACGGCGACAACGCTGCCCAGCGCTAAGGCCGTACCTGCCGTCAGGTATCGACGCGCAGCACCATCCATCGCGCTCCCCTTGGGTGTAGACCGACGGGCCAACGATACCGCAGAGAAGCGACAATTGGGATCGAAATCAACTTAAGTTGAAGCTTATGGTTTGACGCTACGGCTAATAATATTCACTCAGAATCAAACGGGGCACTACCGCTGGCGGGCGGAAATGAGGTGCCGATCGCTTGACCAGATTTTTCTGGGGGTGGGCGTCAGGCGCCGAGCCAAGCGCGGTTGCCGTAGGTGTCGAGATGCGTTACCTGGTCGACCGGTTTGCGCGTCGTCGGCCCGTAGTGGCCGCGCGGCCACCCCAAGGTCACGATGCAGCAAGGGTTTACCGCCATCGGCAAGCCCAAGGTCCTGCGCGACGAGTTCCGGCTCCAAAGCGGCAGACTAATCAGGGAAGCACCCAGTCCCATGGCGCGGGAAGCGAGCAACATGTTCTGCACGCTGGGGTATATAGAGCCCCAGTATGCCGACTCGGCCGCATGGGGCATCCGCACGAATGGCAGTCGCCCCTCACGGGCGCCCAGTCTTAGACACGCGACCACCAGTACCGGGATCTCGGTGAAGTGATCGATCTGCCACTGCACCGCACGCGCGATCTTAGCCATTGACTCGTCGCGGGCAATGGCGCGCCGGATCACTACGCCGGATTGAACCTTCCAGGCCTGGCGGTATCGTTTGGCCAGCTTCTCTTTGACGCGGCGGTCTTTCACGACGACGAACTCCCAGTTCTGCCCGTCGTTTCCGGTCGGGGCGCGCAGCGCCAGTTCGATGCACTTCAAGACCACCGCGTCGTCGACCGGGTCAGGAAGCACCCGTCGCACCGCTCGCTGCGTCATCATCGCGTCGAGCAGTGGCATGTCGAGGCGAGCCAGCGCTTCGGCTGTGGTGGGAACAGCCCCGGACGAGTTCGTCGTGTCGGCCATCTAATGCTCCTATGTCAAGCAGCGGCGGCACTAAGTTGCATACACCGAAGCGACCAATGCCGCCATCTCAGGCATATTGGCTGATCCATGTCGTGGTGAAACGCTCAATCTTCGGAAGTCCGTGGGCGAACTCGCGCGCGAGGAAGCTCTCAATCGCGCCCCCTAGCAGAGGAACTTTGAACTCCACCGTCGCGTCGGTGGTGAGCCGCGAGCCGTTGCCTAACGGTGCCAGCACGGCCGTACCATGGCCTGATCCCGGCGCGCCGATCACCGCGACGGTGATCTGCCCGTTGACCTGGCCGTCTCCGGTAGGCGTCCACTGCTCTGTGCTTACGATCTTGATGTCGCCGCGATAAAACTTGGTGAGGATCCCGGGCAGCTTGCCGTGCCGCAAATCCTCGGTGACGACGACGCGCACTATGCCATCGTCGCTGCCTTGCAACGACTCAAGCGTTTTACACCCGCCGAGGGCCGCCAGCCGGGCCAACCAATAACTCTCGTCGCTGTACGCCGCATGAACCTGCTCGACGCTGGCCGGCAAGTCGAACGACAAGCGAAACGAACGGGACATAGCCAACTACTCCTATTCGTCGAACAACCGATCCGCCAGGCCAGCGGCGAACTTGCGCGTATGCTCCAATTGCTCCGGCTGGACGTTGGTGCTTGGGATTCGCACACCTAGGTACTTCTCGCGGTACTGCCCACTTCCCAAGTAGCTGGTCAGCGACAGCATTGAGCGAAGCGGGTCGCCCGGATACGTAAAATGAACTTCGTCGACGAATTGGCCGCCCTGGCGCTCGGCGAGCTCGCGCACTGCTGCGAGGTTTTCCCGCCAGTATTGACGGCATACAACAAACACTGCAAACGGCTTGCCGGAGAAGAGTTTTCGTGCCTCATCTGACTTCAGAAAGGAGCGCAGTGGCATGCTTACGGTCTGCCACCAGGTCGGCGAGCCGATACAGATCAGGTCGTACTCGCCGTTTCTTACGGTATCGGGGGTTCGGATTTCCCCAGTTTCGCCGCGTTTTTGCGCCGACAGCACGCTCATCATGTCCGGCCACACATGTCGCATCGGAAAACTCGAGAACCGCTTGGCATAGCGCTGATCGGTGAATTCGATCTCGGCCCTCTCCACCTGGCAGCCCCGTTCGCGGAAGACTTCTGCGGCGGCCTCGAGCACCTTCAGCGACTGGCCCGTATACGTGTAGTACAGCAGCAAGACACGCGGGGGCTTTTCGCCACGTTCGGCACCGGTTGTATCCGTCATCGCATCTCCTCATTTGGATTGCAGGCATTAGGCTCTGGTTCGTGACCGACAAAGTTTCCGTCGACCTCAGCGGCGCCGCGCAGACTATGCTGACGACGCTGTATCTTAAGGCGCTGGACGCTGATTTCGAGCGGCCTGTCCTGGGCGACGGATTCGCCAAGGAGGCTGTCGGCCGGCTCGACTACGACTGGCGCGGGCTCGGGGAAACGGGCATGTGGGCCCCGCTGGTGACCGTTCGCACCGCTCAGTATGACATCTGGGCCCGTCAGTTCTTGACCGTGCACGAGCAGGCCAGCGTGGTCCATCTCGGGTGCGGTCTGGATAGCAGGGTGTTCCGATTGGGCCCCGGCCCTGGCGTGGAATGGTACGACATCGACTACCCCGCCGTAATCGCCTTGCGCGAGAGGATTTTTCCCAGCCGTCCGGGATACCACCTGATCGCCACTTCTGCGACCGACCCGTCCTGGTTCGACCAGATTCCCACCGATCGCCCGGTGCTGCTGCTGGCCGAGGGCATCAGCATGTACCTGACCGAGCACGACGGCATTGCGCTGCTGCAGCGAGTAGTCGACCGTTTCCGTTCCGGAGAGCTGCAGATCGACTTCTACAACTGGCTCGGAATCAGGTCGCAGAAGGCGCATCGGTTGCAGCGGCAGTCCGGCGCGACGCTGCATTGGGCGGTCAACAGTCCGGCGGAAATCCTGCAACGGGTTCGCGGCGTTCGGTTGCTGGCCTCGGCGACGCTGTTCGACGCCAGCACGTTCAGCCGGGTGCCGACTGGGTTCCGGTTGGCGAGCAGTCTCATACGCACGGTCCCACCGCTGCGCCGAATGCTGCAATACCACCGCTACGCCTTTGGGCCGGTTAACTGACGCCGCTTGCGGCATGCTGCTCGGCGACGGCGCAGAGCAGCGAACGTATTGCGTCGACCGATTTTTCCGGCGCCGGCCCGTGCGAGTGGTACTCGACGTTCAGCTGCTCGGCGTATATCTGAGTGAAGTAGATCTCGATTCCCGCGCTAACGGCGAAGTACAACTCGCCATGCGTGGCAGTCACTTCCACATCCGGGGGTGTGCGCAGTGGCGGCACCAGTCCGTTGTCGGATAGCAGAACGACATCGGGCAACCCCGGTGCGTTACCGACATATTGTGGGCTGAAGTGCAACCGAGATTGCTGGATCACACCGTCATCCAGGTCTGATCGAAATGTCTCGGCGATGTCACGGGCAAGGTCAACCACTGTGGTCTTGTGGTCGATCTCGGCCAGATACGTTCCCAGTCCCACCGGGTTAGTGCATCCGGTCGCAGACACCGGCGGTGAGAGGACGTACCGCAGATCTACTGTGTAGATAAAGGGCACCGGTATTTTCAGCTTGCCCCGCAGCTGCCACTCCGCCAACAGGATGATGGCAGACAGCACAGCGTGCAGACCGATCTTGTGCGAACGGCACAGCTCAACGATGTCTCGTGTCTGGCTCTCGCTCAGTCGACAGGACACCATCGGAACACGTACGGGCGAGACCGGTTTGACGCCGGTGTCAGCTCGCCGGGATGGTGGCAGATCGTAGGCGAAAAGCGCCGGTATGAACCGCTCGATGCCTGAGCGCTGCTGCTTCTCGATGCCCCGTTCGGCCAGCACGGCCTCGATCGATTCTGGCGCGGGCTGGGCGGTGACCGGCCCTGTTCGTCCGTTGCAAACCAGGTCGGTGTAGTGAGAAAGCAGCTCCTCGATGAGGCCGTACATGTGATGACCGTCAGCGAGGGCGTGATGGACGTAAAGCGTGGGATGCGGCTGTCCGTCGCGGACGGTCAACCGGAGGTGGACCAGTGACTCGCTTTGGTCGAAGTGTGGAGGAGGGGCTTCGCCGTCTTGGCTATCGAGCTCCACCACCTCGATTCCCTCGTGCACAAGGTCATCGGCGACGATCTCATGCCGCCCGTCGGGACCACGTTCCAGGCGGGCGGTGAGCACCGGGTGGGCTTCGAGTAGCGTGTCGAAAGCATCCGACAAGGCATCAACATCGATCGGACCTTTGACCTCTGCGGCCAGGCCCACGAAATTATGTGTCTCGGCGAGCATTTCCTCACTGAGCGCCAGCTTCCGAATGACCGAGGATGGAAACACTTCGAACTCCCTATCCCGGCGTATCGGTGGACGACAAATCTACCAAGGCCAGTTCATCGCTGTCGGAGTCCATTTCGTCCTCTGCGAGCGCCTGCCGGGTCAACTCCATCAGCGCTTTCGTGAACCCGTCCGCAAGCGATTGCGCGGTGGCCGACTCGACCCTGCGGGTGTCATACCACCAATCCAGATTCAGCACGCCGCCGCTGCGATAGACCCGAAACTCGATGGCGTGACCGAGGCCGGGAATCGCGTCCCGCACCGGTCTAGCGGTGTCGGCGTCGAATTGGACGGGCGCTGCGTCGGATGGCAACGATGGCAGGTCGGGAATCGTGCCGACATAAGACACGTAGATGTCGGCCGGCCGGGCAGTTCCCAGCAGCCGCGCGGTTGGCGCGTAAAGGTAACGCAGCAGCCCGTAGCCGATTCCATAGTGCGGGACGGCATTTAGCCTGGCGTGCACGTCGTCAAGCAATTGCTTTGCGCTGGCGTCATCGTCCCTGGTGCAGTTGAGGGCGACCGGATAGACGGTGGTGAACCAGCCAACCGTCCGGCGCAGGTCGACATCTGGTTTGAGCACTGACCGGCCCGGTCCGCCGAGGTCGACGCAGACCAACCCGTCGCCGATTGCACCGGCGACCGTCCGGGTGAGCGCGGCGAGCAGTAACTCCTCAATCGGCACCCGAAGTCGGCGCCGCGCGTCGTCAATCTCGGCCGCTTCCGAAACCGTCAGTGCCGAGGGCAATCTCACCAGATCGGTCACCCGCGGTGCTTCGGTGGCTTCTTGGTGGGCCACCGACAGGGTCGCTGCCATCGCAGTCTGGAGCCAGAAATCGCGGCTTTCGACGACTGCAGGATGGATCGCCAGCGCGGCGCAGCGCTGCGACCACTCGGTCCACGAAGTGGTGACCGGCTCGAGCACAATCTCTTCGCCTGACAACCGTTGCCCGAAAGCGGTGAAGAGGTCGGCCAGCAAGGTTTCGCGCGACGCGATGTCGGCCGCGGTCGCGTGCACGCTGATCGCCAGGTAGCACGAACCGCCCGGCACACCACGGACATAGGTGGCAGCCAGCGGCGGACTCGACAGGTCTTGGTCGCGGATCTGCTGGTTCAGCATGGCAAGCAGCGCCTCGCGTTCCGGCGGACTTCCCGGCGAAACGTCGTCCGGAAGCGACCGGGTGGCCAGTTCGGCCGATTCCTGCGGTTCGCTGACCACCTGCTCCCACGTGCCCGCGCGTTCCACGACTCGCAGACGCAGCGCATCGTGATGGTTGGTGACGGCGGTGAGCACCGAACGGATGTCCTCGACCTGCACATCGGGCCGCAGCTGCAAGATCAGCGGAACACGCCACTGTCCGCGTTCTGCAACTCCGTGCTCAAGGAAGTAAGCGACGTTCGGCGGAACAGGGGGATGTGTGACGTCACTGGGTGACTGGCGCGCCAGCCCGCCGGCCGCGTAGCGCGCCGTCAGCGCTTTGGCGAGTGCGGCAACGGTTTGGTTCTCGTACAGGTCTTGCGGTGTCAGGTCCAGCCCTTCGTGGCCGGCGGTCATCGCAACGCTGATCGCGACCAGCGAGTCGCCGCCGAGTTCGAAGAAGTTGGCGTTGCGGTCGACCGAACCGATACCGAGACACTGCCCCCAAATGCGTTGCAAGGTCGCTTCGATCGGCGACTTGCCATTGGTGGCCGCACGAGAAGCGTCGGCAGCCGCGGCCGTCGCTGCCCCATTGGTCGAGGCGGCGTCCGCGACCCACCCGCTGTGTGGCCGGTGATCCACCCAATGTCGTTGGCGCTCAAATGAATAGCCGGGAAGCGTAAGGAGTTGCGGCGGCCGCCCGCCGCGCAGCGGCGTCCAGTCAACATCAACACCGGCCGACCACAGCTGCCCAAGCGCCAGCAGGAAGGCGTCCCGGTCGTCACGGTTCTGCGCGTGGTGGCGCATCAGCCGGACGGCGCGGTGACCGCTTGACCACTTGGGGTGCCGCGTCGCCGACGCGGTCAAGGTGCCGCCCGGGCCGACCTCAACCACGATGCGATGAGGATCGGCCAGTAACACGTCGACTTCGTCGGAGAACCGGACCGTTGACCGGACCTGGCGCGCCCACGTCGCGGCATTGGTGGCTTCGCTGGCGGCCAGCCAGGTACCAGTGACATTGGACAGCAACGGGATGTGGGGCTGGCGCAGTGTTTGTCGAGACAAGAAGCCGGTGAATTCCGGAATCATCGAGTCCATCAATCGCGAGTGAAACGCATGCGATGTGCGGACCCGACGCGCGACGATTCCCTGCTCGGTGAGCCGTTCGTTGAAGTTGCGGATGTTCTCCTCGGATCCGGCAACGACGCAACCGCCCGGTTCGTTGATCGCGGCGACGTCGACATCGCCGGACAAGTGCTCGGCGATGGCATCCGGACTCAGTGCCACCGCGACCATGACCCCGCGGGGTGCGGCGTGCATGAGGCGGGCACGCATCGATACCACCTTGATGGCTGTTGCGATGTCGAAGACGCCTGCGATGGTGGCCGCGACATACTCGCCGATGCTGTGTCCGGCCAACGCTGCCGGGCGAACACCGTAGCTTTCGATCAGCTTTGCCAACGCATACTCGACCGTGAACAGCGCGGGCTGGGTGCGGTCGGTGCGCTCCAGGTTGCGGGCTGTCCCTTCGAAGGTCTCCGCGCGTAGGTCAATGCCCAGCTCCTCGCCGAACCCTGCGGCGCACTGATCGAAGTGCTCGGCGAAAACCGGTTCAGAATCGTAGAGTCCGCGGGCCATCCCGACGTGCTGAGCGCCCTGACCCGGGAAGAGGAAGACGACATTGTCCGAAGCGTCGGTGTTCTCGGGGGATTCGCCAATGGACACCCTGTCGTGCTCGGCAGCCTCCAGCACCGCTGCCGCGTCCTGTTGCTCTTTGACGACCGCCGCCATCCGGATGTTTTCTTTGCGGCGGCGCGCCAGCGTGTATGCGACGTCGGGCAGGCTGACCTCGTCGCCGGACAATTCGGCGGCCAGTGCTGAGCGCGACTGCTGTAGCGCCTCGGTGCTGCGAGCCGACATCAACAGCACCTGCGGTCCGGGCTGCGGCGTTGACGCCAGTACCATGGGCGCTTCTTCAAGCACCAGATGTGCGTTGGTGCCACCGACACCGAATGAGCTGACGCCGGCGCGCCGAACACCGTCCCACTCCCACGGGCCGTATTCGCTGCGCACGACGAATGGTCCGCGGTCGAGATGCAGTTCCGGGTTGGGGCTGGTGTAGTGCAAGGTGGCCGGGATTGCGCGATTCTTGAGGCACAGGATTGTCTTGATCAAGCTCGCGATGCCGGCTGCCGACTCCAGGTGACCGATGTTGGACTTGACCGAGCCAATGAAACATGGGCCAGCCCGGTCCGTTTCGGAAACGGCGAACGCTTTTCGTAAGCCCTCGATTTCGATCGGATCCCCCAGCGGCGTGCCAGTTCCGTGAGTCTCAATGTAGCTAACCGTTGAGGCATCGACTTCCGCGACCGCCTGCGCCTCGGCGATCACGTCGGCCTGACCCGCCGCGTTGGGGGCGGCGTAGGTCATCTTCGTCGACCCGTCGTTGTTAAGCGCCGATCCTCGGATCACGGCGTGAATCCGGTCCCCGTCATCGACGGCGTCCTGCAACGACTTCAGCAGCACGACACCTACTCCGCTGCCGAAGATCGTGCCGTCTGAGCGGACGTCGAACGGCCGGCAGTGGCCGGTCGGTGACACCATCGAACCGGGTTCATGCCAATACCCGACCCGGTGCGGAATCCGCAGCGATGCACCTCCGGCCAAAGCCATTTCGCATTCGCCGTTCAAAATGCTCTGGCAAGCCAGATGCACCGCCACCAACGCCGACGAGCAGGCGGTCTGAACCGACAGCGCGGGACCCCGCAGGTTGAACTGGTGCGCGACCTTGGTCGCCAGATAATCCTTATCGTTCTGCAACGACAGGTTGACCATCTCGAAAGTGACGCCTTGTCCGATGATCGCGTTAGGATCGTGGTTGGACATGATGTTGTGCAGCAGGTACCCGCTGGTGGTGCTCGTCGCGTAGACGCCGACAGAGCCCTCGATCCGGGCGGGGTCGTAGCCGGCATCTTCCAGCGCGTGCCACGCAGTCTGCAGGAACAGCCGATGTTGCGGATCGGTCATGCGTGCGGCCAGCGGAGTGAAGCCGAAGAAATCAGCGTCGAATTCGTCAATCCCGTCCAGCAATGCCGCGCGCCGCACATAGGAATGGTTCGCCAGCGCCTTTTCGCTGATGCCCTCGGCCAGCAAGTCGTCCTCGGACAGGGTGACGATCGACTCTTTCCCGCGGCGCAGATTGTCCCAGAACGCCGACAGCGTGTTCGCGCCAGGAAACCTGGCCGCCATGCCGACGACCGCAATCGCGTTGGGCGGCAGTTCGCTGCTGCTGGTCACACTCGATCCCCTACCTTTCGCCGAGCTGCGGCTCGTTGCCGCGCTGCGGCGCGCTGCTTGGCCCGATCACGAACCCCGTTGGCGCTCTCGGCCTTTTCTTCGGTGTCAAGGCCCAGCTGACGGATGAGATCGGTTGTCAGCTCAGCCAGCGATGCACCCTGGAGCAGCAGGGCTACCGGCGGTTCCACCCCGAAGTCACCACGAACAGTATTCCGGATTCGCACGGCCATCAGCGAATCCATTCCCAGTTCAGTCAACGGCTGATCGGCATCGATCGTACTGTCTTTCGGGTAGCCCATGATGGCTAGGATGCGTCCGCCCAGTCGCGCAATGACGATGCGGTGGGCTTCGGCGGCGTCCATCTCGCGCAACGCGTCGGAGCCGGCCCAGTCGTCGTCGTCGCTGTCGATGTCGAGTTCCTCGGCCAGCCTGGAGAAATATCCGAGCTGCTGAATCTCCGGGAATGCGGCCGCCGCTCGGTCCAGTCGCAGTCGAGCCACTCCTACTCGTTGGATGTCGCTGGCGAGAATCGCCTCCAAAGCCTCAATGCCTTCGACCGGAGCGATGGGATCCAGAGCACTGAACGTCAACGAGCGGGCCACGCCGATCTCCGACCACTGGCCCCAGTTGATCGTGGCCGCGGGAAAACCCGATGCGCGTCGCCAGGCGACCAGACCATCCAGCCATGCACTGGCGGCGGCGTACGCGCCCTGCCCGGGCGCCCCCAACAGCGAGGACGTCGACGAGAATCCCACCCACCAGTCGAGTTCCCGGTCGGCGGTGGCAACGTGCAGTCGCAGCGCGCCCGCGGCCTTAGGTGCCCATACCCGTTCCAGGCTGTCCCTGCTGAGGGCGGCAACGATCTGGTCGTCGATCACGGCTGCACCGTGCACAACGCCCCGCAAAGCCAGCCCGGTTTCTTCGGCCGCTTCCACCAGCCGCTCTGCCACGCCGGGCGCCGCGATATCGCCAGGCAGGACAACGATTTGCGAGTGCTGCTCGAGCTCTGCGAGCACTGCCCGCTGTTCGTCAGAGGGCTCGGACCGACCGTTGAGGACGACGCGACCGGCTCCGCAGTCGACGAGCCAACGGGCGACGACCAAACCGAGACCGCCGAGACCGCCGGTGAGAACGTAGGCACCACCGCGTCGAACCACCGGGTCCTGCTTACCTGCACCGAGCGTCGCGCGGGAAAGACGTTGGCAATACCTGGTTTCGCCGCGCCAGGCGACCACATCATCGCCAGTGGCCAAGCCCAACTCGGTGATCAACGGTGCAAGGGTGTCACCGTCCAGATCAACCAACGTGGTGCGCAGGTCGGGGTGTTCGTAAGCAAGGACCCGAATCAGCCCTGTCAGAGCGGCGACCGACGGGTCGCCCAGTTCGTCGGCGTTGACCGGAAGTCCGTTGCGGGATAACAGCCACAGTCGTGGCGCCTTCCCATGCCAGCCGCTGACGACCGCCCGCACGGTCGCCGCGACGGCCCAGGCCAAATCGCGGCCGCGGGCCGGCGAATCCCCGGAGTCGGTGCCGTCGAATGGCCGCTGCCCGGCGAAGACGATCAGCCCGACCGGCGGCAACTCAGGGTCTGCCGCGGTTTTCGCGAATGCCTCCAGCACCGCGGACTCTTGTGACAGGTCGGCGCTGACGACCCGCCGGGTCGCAGACCCGAATTCGCTGACGAAACCGCTTGCAATCGCCTCGGTCTCGGCGCCGTCCGTCAACACCAGCCAGCTTCCGTCGGGCGCAACGGGCGATGTTGAGCTCGGTGGCGTTTGCGCCCAGCTGGTGTCAAAGAGTTTTTGCGTCAGCGGGATTGGCACTGTGCGGCGTTGCACGCGTTGCAGGTAGATGCCGGTGATTTCGGCGGTAGGAGTCCCGGTGTCATCCATCAGCACCACGCGGCCCTGGATGCCGACGCCTTCTATACCTGTCCCGTTGGAGTTGACCAGCTCTGCGCGGCATCGAGCCCGTCGGCCGACATCGCCATACACCCGAATCCTCTCGAACGACACCGGCAAATAGGTGGTCTCACTGGAATCGGTCAGTGATTCAGCAGGCATCGCGGCGGCCAGGCCCTGCAGCGCGGTATCGAGCATTACCGGGTGGACTCGATAGCTGCGGTGCCCGATGGCCTCGTCTGGCAGCACGATCTCGGTTTCCGAAGAACCATTGGGATTGCGAACGACCCGGGTCAGCGCCGCGAAGGCCGGCCCGTGATGCAAACCGGTGTTGCGCAAGGCGGCGTACAGATCTGCGGGTGACACGACCGTTCCGGCCTCGCCGGAACTCGTCGGCTTGGTTGGTGTCTCGGACTGCGCTGCCTCGACTCGGGCGACCGCGTGGCGAGTCCAATTGCCGGTGGCCGAGCGCGAATGGATCTCGACACGAATGTCGTCGCCGGAATCCTGGCTGTCTCGAGTCAGCTGCGTCGTTATCTGAGTCTGGTCACCCAGCGGCAGCATCTGCTCGACTTCGAGCCGGTTCACCACAACGGACTGCACCGGCAGCCCCAGGGCCTCGCTGGCAGCCGCCAACGCTATTTCGGCGTAACCAGTTGCCGGCATGACCGGCTGGCCGTGCACCTTATGGTCGGCCAGCCAGGGAACGGCTTCGGTCCCGACTTCGGCCTGCCACACATGACCGCGCCCCGAAGGGATCTCGACGTGCATGCCCAGCAGCGGATGGGCGCTGGCGGATTGCCGGCTCGCCGCAAAAGGTGCGGCCCAGTACCTGGAATGCAACCACGGCGTCGGTGGCAGATCGACGAGTAGCTTTGTGCCATCTGCGGTTTGCGCAGCCGAAGGAGGCCGAACGGTCGCCAGCTGCGTGTGGAACGTGAGCGTTTCGGGATTGTCCCGGTTCAGCGTTGCACTCACCTGCACATCGCCGCGCGGCCTAGCCGATTCCAGACTTCCGGTGATGGCGTGCGCGAGTAGCGGGTGTGGACTGACTTCGACGAAGGTGGCGTGGTTTTTCGCAGCAGCTGTCACGGCCTGGCTGAACCGCACCGGGTTGCGCAGATTGACCACCCAGTAGTCAGCATCGAACGCCGGTGCCGCGCCGTTGGTTTGACCGACCGTGCTGATCAACGCGATCTTTGGCGTCATCGGCGCCAAACCCGCCAGTGCAGTCCGCAATTCGGGCAGGATCGGGTCAACCGTGGGATGGTGCGAGGCGACGTCCACGTCGATGGGCCGCGCCAGCCGGCCCTGCGCGTCCACCACTGCGATCACCGCGTCGACCTGCTCGGGCGGCCCGGCGATTACCGTCTGTTGAGGAGCGGCATACACCGCCACGGTGATATCCGGATAGTCCGCGATCAGCTTCTCGACCGCGTCGGCCTCCGACTCCAGCAGCGCCATTGCGCCCTGTCCCGACAACCGCGACATCAACCGCGACCGGGTCGCAATCACCTTCAAACCATCGGCCGGGCTTAACGCCCCGGCCACCACCGCCGCAGTCACCTCCCCCATCGAATGCCCAATCACCGCATCGGGTTCCACCCCGTACGAGCGCCACAACGACGTTAGCGCCAACTGCATACCCACCAACACCGGCTGGATACGCGCAATCCCCACCACCGGCTCCCCGGCTACCAGCACCTCCCGCAGCGGAAACCCGACTTGCTCAACGAAAGCGGGCTCCAACTCGTCGACGGCCGCAGCGAACGCCGGCTCATCGGCCAGCAACTGCCGGCCCATGCCGGCCCACTGCGAACCCTGACCCGAATACAGGAACACGGTGCCCGATCCGCGCTGCACCGCACGCGGACCGACCACTCCCGGCGTCGGCTGTCCGGCCGCCAGGGCCCGCAGCCCCGCCACCGCCTGGCCGCGGTCACGCGCGGACACCGTGGCAATTTTGTTATGGCGGCTGCGATAGTGGTTGACGGTGTGAGCGATATCCCCCAGCGGCACACCGGCACCGTCGCCGTCCATCCACTCGGCCAATGTGCCCGCCCATGATGCGATCCGTTGATCGCTCTTACCGGAGACCGTCAACGTCGTCACCGGCGAATTGTCGGGATCCGACGCCGGCGCCGGTTCCGGCCCCTGTTCGATCACCACGTGCGCATTCGTCCCGCCGATGCCGAATGACGACACGGCGGCCCGCCGCGGACCTTCCTCCGCGGGCCAGGGGCTCAGTTCGGTGGGAACGAACAGCCGGGTGGGCGACGGGTCGATCGCCGGATTCCATTGCGAGAAGTTGAGGTTGGGCGGTATTTGCGCCCGTTGCACAGACAACGCGGCCTTGATGAACCCGGCGATACCGGCCGCGGCCTCTAGGTGGCCGAAGTTGGATTTCACCGCACCCAGCGCGCAGCGGCTCTCCCCGCGCCCATACTGATCGGCCAACGCTTCGAACTCGATCGGATCACCCAAAGCGGTTCCGGTGCCGTGCGCCTCGATGAAATTCACCGATCCCGCGGTGACGTCGGCGCTGCGCAATGCGCGCGATATGACGTCGCTCTGCGCGATGGTGTTGGGTGCGGTCAGGCCGTTGGACCGGCCGTCCTGGTTGACCGCGGAACCCCGCACAACGGCTAATACCCTGTCCCCGTCCCGCACAGCGTCGGTGAGCCGCTTGAGCACCACGACTCCACAACCTTCGCCGCGGACGAACCCATCGGCCCGCGAGTCGAAGGAGTGACACCGGCCCTGTGGGGACAGCATTCCCCATTTGGCCATCGCGATCTGAGTCTCCGGGCGCAGGATGAGGCTGACCCCGCCGGCCAAAGCCAGGTCGCTCTCCCGCAACCGCAGGCTCTGGCAGGCCAGGTGAATGGTGACCAGCGACGACGAGCACGCCGAGTCAATCGCGACCGCCGGTCCCCGAAGACCTAACAGGTACGCGATCCGCCCGACGGCGACCGCGTGCGCATTACCGGTTGCGGAGTAGGCATCGATATTGTCCGGGTTAGCCGCCGAAATCGTTTGATACTCGCTGTAATACACACCCATCATCACGGCGGCGCGCACACCGGACAGATCGTCTGTGGCGATCCCGGCGTGCTCGAGCGCTTCGTAGGCCACCTCCAGCATGAGCCGCTGCTGGGGGTCCATGGCTTCGGCCTCACGCGGGGAAATCCCGAAGTAGTCGGCGTCAAAGCCGGCCACGTCGGGCAGAAAACCGCCCCACTTCGACGACATCCGGCCGGGCGCGAACTGATCGGGATCATAGTATTCGTCGGCATCCCAACGGTCGGTAGGGATTTCACCGATCCCGTCCCCGCCGTTTGCCAAGAAGTTCCAATATCTCTCCGGACCCACCGCACCGCCGGGGAAACGGCAGCCGATACCCACGACCGCGACCGGCTCGGCAGCGGCGATTCGCGAAGCCTTATCGAACTGCTGCGTCAGCGCGTCCCGCTTGTCGGCGGGCATCGCCGCAACTCTGTCGAAGATCGTCCCCATCAAAAAATACCGCTCTCACTGCCCGCCGAAGCCGACTCCACGTTGTCGAACAACTCATCCAAGACACTGTCGGCCGAATCGAACGTCAGGTCAGTGCTGGCATCCTCCGGCACGTCCTGAGGTGCAAGCAGTTCGGCCACATACGCCGCCACCGATGAGATGGTCGGGTGATTAAACAACATATTCGCCGACACGTCGATGCCAATGAGCTTCTGCGTCTCCCGTAGGACCGTCATCGCCATCATCGAGTCGAGTCCCAGCTCCGGGAATGGCTGATCCACGTCGACGGCAGATGCCGAGACACGCAGTTCGCGGGCCAATATGGCTCGCAGCCTGGTCTTAAGTTCGCTGATCCGGTCGTCGGCCGACAACAGCGACCAGTCCGGAACGGCTTCTTCCGACCGCTTTCCATCGTCGACAGCCGATCGGTGGTCGACACTCGATATATCGCGCGCTCTGTCGAATTCTGCGACCAACTTTGCGAAGTAACTGAGTTCGCGGAACTCGGGGGTCGCAACGACGGCGCGATCCAGGCGCAGTCGTCCAACACCCACCCGAGTAAGTGCGCCACCCACCAACGACTGCAGCGCCTCGACACCTTCGTCAGGAGTGATCGGATCTAGCACGCTGAGCGTCAACGAACGACCAATCCCGACGTCCGCCCACTGACCCCAGTTGATCGCGATTGCGGGCAGCCCCGATGCGCGTCGCCAGGCCACCAGGGCATCGAGCCAAGCATTGGCGGTGGCGTAAGCCATTTGACCCGGCAAACCAAGAAGCGAGGCCATCGACGAGAACCCAACCCACCAGTCAAGCTGGCGGTTGGCCGTCGCTGCGTGCAGCCGCAGTGCGCCTGTCACCTTGGCCGACCACACCCGTTCTAGGCTTTCCCGGGTAAGAGCGGCTACGAGACCGTCATCGATCACCCCTGCCGCGTGCACGACACCCCGCAATTCTCGTGCAGTCGCCTCGGCAGTCCCCACTAGCTGCTCCGCTACTTCCGGTGAGGCGATATCGCCTGGAACAAAGACGATTTCGGTGTCGTTTGCCAGATCGGAAAGCACTTTCCGCTGATCATCCGAGGGCTCGGTTCGACCGTTGAGGACGAGCCGGCCCGCACCACGCTCAACGAGCCAGCGCACGACGACCATGCCCAAGCCGCCCAAGCCGCCGGTGACGATATATGAACCATCGGCGCGGACAACCGCTGCGGGCTCGCCCACAGCGGGGGTCGCACGCGAGAGCCGTTCAACATATCGGCGGCCCTCCCGCCAGGCGACCAGGTCATCGCTTGCCGGTGCAGCCAGTTCCCTCACCAACGTCGCAACTAGTTTCTCGAGGTCGCCCGCTCCCTCCAGATCGACGAGAGTGGCGTTTAGATCCGGCTCGTCGGCGAGGACACGTGCCAATTCGCCGGGGAACCGCCACGTTCGGATGAGACCTTTCAGGGCCCCGATCGCTGGGTGACCAGGTCCGTCCCCGTGAAAGGCAAGACCGTTACGGGTCACCAACCACAGCCGCGGGGACTGACCCTTCCAGCCGTCGACAACAGCGCGCGCTGCCACAGAAATCGAATAGATCAGGTCGTGCGCACGGCGAACTGCGCCGTCTGAGTCCGTGCCGTCGAACGAAGAAGTTCCGATGAATACGATCACGCCCACGGGGGGAAGCTCGGGATCAGCCGCGGTTCTTGCGACGGCCTCCAGCACTGCCGACTCGTCCACCAACCGTTCGTTGATTACTCGGCGAGTCGGTGAACCGAACGCAGAAGTGAATTCCGCCGCGAGCGCCGTCGTCTCAGCGGTTGTCTCAGGGTCGGAGTCAGCCAGCAGCAGCCAGCTGCCAGTGGGTGCCGCCGAATCGATTTCCGCCATCGAACTCTCGACCCAGACGGTGTCAAAGGTCTTCTGGTCCAACGGCAACGGCAGCCTCCGGGGATCCACCGGCCGCAGCTCGATGTCGGTGAGCTCCGCGGTCGGATTTCCCGCGGCGTCGGTGAGGATAATTCGGCCGAGATGACCGGCGCCCTCCCGCTCGGGGCTCACCAACTCCGTGCGGCATCGGGCCCGACGCCCGACAGGTCCGAACGCCCGGATCGTTGCGACGGAGACCGGGAGGTATCCCGCTTCTATTGGACTTTCCGGCGATTCAGCCGGGATGGCGGCAGTCAGGATCTGGACGGCCGCGTCGATCATTGCGGGCTGAATGCAGTACTTGGGATGATCAACGACCGTGTTAGGTAGCGCGATTTCGGTCTCCGAGCCGACCTCGAGTTGCCCGAGCGGGGCGCCCGCCTGTGTCAAGTCGATGTTGGCCACCGCGTACCGGCGCCAGTCACCGACGCCCGAATTCGCATAAATCTCAACGTGGATCCCGTGCTCGCCTTGGGCAAGCTGAGTCGTGACTCGGGTCTGACGATCCAGGACAAGCGTCTGCTCGATCTCGAGCTGGTTGACCACTACGGCCTGAACAGACTGGCCAACAACTTGGCAGCCGGCAGCCAATGCCATCTCGGCAAAAGCCGCCGCCGGCATAACAGCCTTGCTGTTCACCTTGTCACCGGCCAACCAGGGCATCATCTCCGGTCCGATGTCCGCCTGCCATACATGCTCACGGCCGGAGGGCATTTCAACGTGCACCCCCAGCAACGGGTGGACATCTGGCAGCCGCTGTCCGCCGGACCTCTCCTCGATCCAGTATCTCGAGCGCAGCCACGGGGTCGGAGGAAGACTGACGAGCCGTCGGCCATCGGGCTTCGGGCCCGTCACACCGAGGGCGGCGAGTTGGGTATGGAAGAACAGGGTTTCGTCTTCCCCACGCTTCATCGCCGAGGTGACGATGACGGACTCGGTCGACGATGTTGACTCGAGCGTGTCGGCAATGGCGTATGTGAGAAGGGGGTGCGGGCTGATTTCGATGAAGGTGGCGTGGTTTTGGCCTGCCGCCGCGATCGCGTGAGCGAACCGCACGGGCTGCCTCACGTTGCTAACCCAATATTCGGCGTCGAGTAGCGGTGGGGGCCCATCTGTGGCGGCGATGGTGGAGATGAATGGAACTGCCGCACTGTTTGGTGTCAAATCCGAGAGGGCCGAGTGCAATTCCGGCAGGATGGAATCCATCAACGCGGTATGGGATGCGACCTCCATGTTGACCCGGCGCGCGAAGTGTCCCTGCGCCTGGGCCTCGGCGATCACCGCATCGACCTGTGTCACCGATCCGGCGACCACGGTCTGGCGCGGTGAGAGGTATCCGGCCAGGCTTACCTCGGAGAAGTCGGCGATCAACGTTTCGGCCGCGTCGGCATCGAGTTGCACTAGTGCCACCGCGCCCTGGCCGGCCAGTCGCGACATCAGCCGTGACCGGGTCGCGATCACTCGTAACCCGTCGGCCGGGCTCAGTGCCCCGGCCACCACCGCCGCGGTCACCTCCCCCATCGAATGCCCAATCACCGCATCCGGGTTTACGCCGTACGAACGCCACAATGTCGTCAACGCCAACTGCAGCCCCATCAACACCGGCTGCACCTGCGCGTCTCCAGAAACCGGCTCGCCGCCGTCGAGCACCTGCCGCAGCGAGAACCCCACTTGCTCGACGAACAGCGGCTCCAACTCGTCGACCGCCGCGGCGAACACCGGCTCATCGGCCAGCAACCGCCGCCCCATGCCTGCCCACTGTGAACCCTGACCCGAATACACGAACACCATGCCCGACCCATGCGGCCGGAAGCGGGGCTCGACCACACCGGCCGCCAGCTCGCCAGCTGCTAATGCGCGCAGGCCGTCCACCGCCTGAGCGCGATCCCGCGCACACACCGCGGCGAAATGCTTGTATTGGGTGCGGTGGTAATTGAGCGTGTGCGCCACATCAGCCAGCGAAACCCCAGAGCCCTCCCCGGTCATCCACTCCGCCAGCATCTCGGCGATCGGGGCGATCCGCTCCGAGGTTTTGGCCGACACCACCAGCGTGCTGACCACCGGCTCCGGTTCTGCCGCAATAGCTTCGGTGACCGGCGTCTGCTCAATCACCACATGAGCATTGGTGCCGCTGACTCCGAACGACGACACCCCGGCCCGCCGCGCCCGCCGCACCGAAGGCCACGCCATCCCATCGGCGGCAATGGTAAATCGCGACGCACCGTCGACAGCGTGCGGAGTCAACCGCTCAAAATGCAGATGCGGCGGAATGTAACCACGCTGCACCGCCATGACCGTCTTGATGAATCCGGCGATACCCGCCGCCGACTCCAAGTGGCCCAGGTTGGTTTTCATCGATCCCAGCACCAACGGCGCAGCACCGTTACGCTCACCGAAAACCTGATCCAGCGCGCCCAGTTCGATCGGATCACCCAACGCCGTACCGGTGCCGTGCGCCTCGATGTAGTCGATATCGGCGGGTTCCAGCCGCGAAGCCGCCAACGCCTGCCGCAGCACCGCCTGCTGAGCCGGACCGTTGGGCACCGTCTGCCCACTGCTGGGGCCGTCCTGATTGACCGCCGACCCGCGCACCACCGCCAGGATCGAATTGCCTTCGCGGAGTGCGTCACTGAGTCGCTTGAGCACCACCACCCCGCAGCCCTCGCTGCGCACATAGCCGTCGGCGCTGGCGTCAAAGGTCTTGCACCGGCCATCCGGCGCCAGCATCCCCCACCGCGACGTGGCGATGCTGTTTTCCGGCTTCAAGATCACGTTCACCCCGGCGGCCAACGCCTGATCGCTTTCCCGCCGACGCAGACTCTGACACGCCAGATGAATGGTGACCAGCGACGACGAACACGCGGTGTCAACGGCAACCGCCGGCCCATGCACGCCCAGGAAATACGATAAGCGCCCGGCGAGAAAATTGCCCGCATTACCGAATGGGACGTAGGGGTCGAAATCGTTCGGCCCGACATTTGCTGCGTAAGCGACTAAGTAATCGGAAGTGGTCACACCGACAAACACCGAGGTCTGGCTGCCACGGATCGCCGGTGCGGTGATACCGGCGTTTTCCAGTGCCTCCCAGGCGACTTCGAGCAGCAGCCGCTGCTGAGGATCCATCGCGTTCGCCTCACGCGGGGAGATGTTGAAGAATTCGGCGTCGAATTCATCCGGCTCCCAGGAGGTCAGGAACCCCCCTTCGCGACTACAAATCGTGCCCGGCACGCTGTGATCGTCGGAGTAGTAGGCATCAGCGTCCCACCGATTGGCGGGCACCCGGACGACACCGTTGACGCCGTCTTTGAGCAACTGCCAGTACTGTGCGGAGTTGTCGACTCCGCCGGGCAACCGGCAGCCCATCCCCACCACTGCGATCGGTTCGGTGTCGCCTTTCTCGGCAATCTCCAGACGCGCGGTCAAATCGTCGATCTTGCGCAGCGCCTCGGCAATGATCGCCCGACGATCCGGCGGTGCAGCAGTCATCACGCTCAACCCAGCCTTTCGGAAAGCTCTTTGAGCAGTTCGTCGTCGCTGAGGTCTTGATAGGCGTCGACGCTTTCCTGATCGGCAACCTCGAGAAGTTCTGGAAGAATTGTGGCCAGGTAGTCGGCGAGCGCTTCCACTGTCGGATAGTCGAAGACGACAGACGCGGGTAGTGCCTCGCCGAGGCTCTCGGAAAGAGCGCGCTGAAGCGTCACGCTCATCAGTGAGTCCATCCCGGACTGGAAGAAACCCACCGACGGATCCAGCAATTGCGGCGACGCCAACCCCATCGCCGCGACGACCTGCGCCGTGACGTGATCGACCAGAACGGCGTGACGCCGCGTAGGTTCGCAGTCGCGCAACGCTTCCCGGAATTCAGTTGTCAGCGTCGATGAACTGCCGTCGTCGGCGCCGGCCTGCAGCAGCTCGTCCACGATGTGCAGAGCTGCCCGGGTGCGATAGGCGGTGGCAAGCCGGGCCCAGTCGGCGGCGACGATGGTGGAGCGTGCCGGGGTGCCGGGACCACTGACCCACGGCAGCGCCTGGATGGCGACCTCGTCGGGCATAGGCTCAAGACCGGAGTCGAGAGTGACCTGCCGTTCCTCGTCGGATTGACCGTCGGACAACGACTTCCAGAGCCCCCAGTTGATCGCGGTGGCTGGAAGTCCGGCCGCTCGGCGAGCATACGCGAATGTGTCGAGGAAGGTGGTCGTTGCCGCGTAGTGAGCCAGCCAGCGCGAGCCCGTCACTCCGGAGATTGACGAGAACAGTACAAACTGGCGCAGTGACAGCTGGCGAAGAGAAAGCCGGTGCAAGAGCGCCACCACATCCAGTTTGGGCCGGAACATCGCGGTGACATCGTCATCGGTCATGTCGCGCAGCGTTATCGGCCCGCCGGCGAACGCCGCCACATAGATGCCGGCCAGCGGTGGAAGGTCTGCACCGAAGCGGTCAAAGAGCGCTCCCATCGCGGTTGCATCTGCTGCATCGGCGGCCACCGTCACCAAAGTCGTTCCGGTCGCCGCGAGGCTGACAGCCAACTCATCGAGGCGCGAACCGGGATTGCGCGACACCGCGACGATGGTGCCGGCGCCCATCTCGGCGAGCTGTCGGATCAGATGCGGTCCGATATTGCCGGTCGCGCCGATGACCAGATGGCTGCTGTCCTTGTCCAGCTCAAGCGGAAACGCCGATGGCGAGTAACCCCGTTGCAGTCGTGGGACACGCCGCATACCAGCCTGATAAACGACCTGATCGTCCCCGTCGCCACCGTGAGCTTCTTCGACCACGTACCGGGCGGCTAACCCAGCGGGCACGGATTCGTCGACATCGACAATGCCGCCCCAGACTTCCGGATGCTCCAGTGCCAGCGTGCGTCCCAAACCCCACAACACCGCGTGGGGCGGATTGGCCCGATCTCCTTCAGCGATTGGCTGCGCATTGCAAGTAAGCAGAAACAGGCGTGGCGCCACGCCCATTTCGGTCACCGCCGCGGCGAGCCTTCGCGCGGCATTGAATAAGCCATATCCCGATTCGGCATCGAAATGATTGGAAATCACTTGCGGTGCAAAGAGCACATGGGTTACCCCGGCGAGGGCGTCCGTGAGCGCCGTCGGGTCGGCGTCTTCGGCCAACAATGATGACGGCGCCGCCGTGACGGCAAAGTCGTCGTCGAGCACATGGCCGATCTCCGCGCCGAGTTCGGAGTCGGCGATCACCAGCCACGAGCTATCGAGGTCTTTGTCCGTTTCGGACAACGCCCGAGGCAGCCAGGTCAACTTGCAATACCACTGCGGCGGAATCGGCGTATCGGCGGATTGCTCAACCGGAATAGCAATAAATCCAGCACTTCTGACCGAAACCGGTTGGCTAATACTGACCCAGTGGTGGCCATGGTGCCAGGGGGTGCTGGGCAGCACCGGATGCGGTTCCACCGGATGCGAGGTTTGTGGCGGATTACTCGTGTGAACGGTGTTGAGGTTGGTGTGGAAGCTCACCGCGTCATCCCCGTCGCGCCACAGCGTCCCCACACTGTGGTGATGGGTTACCGAATCCAGCGTGTCGCTGACGGCATGCGTCAGGATCGGATGAGCGCTGATCTCGATGAAGATGCCGTGCTCTTGTGCTGCTGCGGTGACGGCCTGACTGAGCCGCGCCGGCTGGCGCACGTTGGCCACCCAGTACTCGGCGTCCAGGAATGGCGCTGCAGTCCCCTCGGTGACGGTGGAAAAGAACGGGATTGTGGGGATCTCCGGAGTCAAATCCGCCAGTGCCACGCGTAATTCTCGCAGGATCGGATCCATGAACGCGGTATGCGAGGCGACCTCCATGTTGACCCGCCGGGCAAAACGGTTCTGCGCACTCACCGCCGCGATCACCGCATCAACCGGCGCCACCGGGCCTGCGATCACGGTCTCTCGCGGCGAGATATACCCTGCCACGCTGACCTCGGGGAAGTCGGCGATCAACCCCGCAGTGACCTCGGCGTCCAGTTTGAGGAGTCCCACCGCGCCTTGCCCCGCGAGCTGGGACATCAGCCGCGACCGGGTAGCGATCACCTGCAGTCCGTCGACTACGGTCAGCGCACCGGCCACCACCGCCGCGGAAACCTCGCCCATCGAATGACCGACCACCGCGTCTGGGAGCACCCCATAGGAGCGCCACAACTCGGTCAGCGCCAGTTGCAATCCCATCAGCACCGGCTGGACCTGGGCGTCGCCGCTCACCGGCTCGCCGGTCGCGATCACGTCATGCAGCGAAAACCCAACCTGCTCAACAAAATCCGGCTCCAAATCCGCGATGGCCTCGGCAAACACCGGCTCGTCATCAAGCAATTGTCGTCCCATGCCCGCCCAATGCGAACCCTGCCCCGAGTACACGAATACGGTGCCGGGGTTGCACGGCCCGTCATGCGGGCCCACTATTCCCTCAGTAGGCCGGCCGGCGGCCAGCGCCTGCAGCCGGGTCACCGCCTGGGCGCGGTCGCGGGCGCAGACGGTGGCGAACTGACCGTAATGCTCCCGATGGTGGTTAAGCGTATGAGCCACATCGGCTAACCGCACTGCGGCACCCGCATCTGCCATCCACTCGGCGAGGGTCCCGGCCAGCGATGCGATCCGCTCGGGTGTCTTGCCCGACACCACCAAGGTGGTCACTGCCGGATCGGGCTCGCGGATCACGGGAACGGAAGCAGGAGCCTGCTCGATCACCGCGTGTGCATTGGTGCCCCCGAACCCGAACGACGACACGCCCGCCCGTCGCGGCCGCTGGTTGTGTGGCCACTCCTGTTGCTCAGCAACCACTTTCAGCCGCATCTGGTCGAATGGGATATGCGGATTGGGGTTATGAAAGTGCAGGTTTCCCGGGATGCTTGCCCGCTGTACTGCGAGCACTGTCTTGATGAGACCCGCCATCCCAGCCGCAGCCTCGAGGTGACCCAGATTAGACTTGACCGCGCCGATCAACAGCGGCGACTGTTCAGGACGACCACGCCCCAAAACCGTGCCGAGGGCACGTGCCTCGATGGGATCCCCGAGCAGAGTTCCAGTCCCGTGGGTTTCGACATAGTCCACCTCATGGGGCGGCACCCCGGCATTGGCGTAGGCCGCCCGCAGCACTGCCATCTGGGCGGCGGGGTTAGGGGCCAACATGCCGTTGGACCGGCCGTCTTGGTTGACCGCTGAACCCCGCACCACTGCCAACAAGCGGTTTCCGTCGCGCACTGCGTCACTGAGTCTCTTGAGCACCACGACTCCGCAGCCCTCGCCGCGGACGAACCCGTCAGCGTCCGCGTCGAACGCATGGCAGGCACCGGTCGGCGATAACGCACCGGTTTGATCGAAAGCACGAAAGATCCCGGGCGCCAGCAGCAGGTTCACGCCCGCCGCAAGAGCCACATCCGAATCCCCGATCCGTAAGCTCTGACAGGCCAGATGCAGAGCGACTATCGATGACGAACACGCGGTATCGACCGTGACCGAGGGTCCACGCAGATCCAGAAAATACGACAGCCGATTGGCGATGATGCTCAGCGCACCACCAGGGTTAGTCCACGCATCCACATTGGCCAGATCCAGGGCTGCCAAGGATCCGTAGTCGGTGTAGCACGCCCCGGCGAAAACGCCGGTCTGCGTGCGGCGCAGCGAACTTGGTGGAATGCCGGCATGCTCTATTGCCTCCCACGCGACTTCAAGCAGGAGACGCTGCTGTGGGTCCATCTTGACGGCTTCTCGGGTCGAGATGTCGAAGAAGTCCGCGTCAAAGGCGTCGATGTCGGGTAGGAACGATCCCCAGCGTGTGGTGCGGGCCAGGGTCGCGGCGACTTCAGGGGAACCGTCATCGAACGGCGCCCAGCGATCCGGTGGCACCTCTCCCACCGCGGATCGGCCTTCGCACAGGAACTGCCAGAAAAGTTCTGGGCCGACGATTCCTCCGGGGAATCGGCATCCCATACCGATGACCGCGATCGGCTCGTCAATGCTGCCTCGATCGGGCGCGAGCAATGGCTCGACCTCGGATTCGGACCCGCTGAGAAACCCTGCCAGGTCACCAATCGACGGATGCTGCCAGAATTCGATGGGTGAAACTCGCCGGCCGAGCAACTCGGACAGCTCGCCGGAAAGCACAATCGCGTCGCGAGAGCCTAAACCAAGGTCACTCATCGGGGCGTCGAAGTCGATGTCGTAGGGACTGCAGCCGACATTCGTCACCAGGTAGTCAGCCAACCAGTGCCGAAGAGCCCCCTCGTCGAAAGCCGATGTCATGACGCGACTTCCAAATGCCTCACAGCGCACCCTCCCCGGTAGTACCTCATCACATACCCCTCTCACTACCGGCCGGAGCCGATTCCACGCTGTCGAACAACTCATTCAACACACTGTCGGCCGAGTCGCCCAGCGCATCGATCTCGTCGTCCGCGTCTGAGTGTGGCAAAAGCTTTCCGGCGAGGTACGCCGCTAATGACACGATCGTCGGATGGTTGAAAAGCATCGTCGCGGACAGCTCGACGCCGAGGAACTGCTCAGTCTCTCGTCGAACCGACATCGCCATGACGGAGTTTAGACCCAGCTCCGCGAACGGTCGATTTGGCTCCAGCTCGGCTTCTGGCATTCGCAGTTCGCGGGCGAGGATGGCTCGCAGCCCAGCCTCGAGTTCGCGGCGCACGTCCTCGGCGGCCATCTGCGACCATCTTGATGATGTGTCCTGCGCGTCGGATAGGGCCGAGACGTCCGACGCCGGCCGCGGAGCCATCACGGCTTGGGCGACGTCGTAGCGCTCGAGGTGCTCCCAGGCTATGAAGGCCTCTTCCGGGGTGACCGGCCGTGAGCCCAACCGTTCCAGTTCTTGCAGCGCGATTTGCGCGTCGGCGGCGAACCCGAGTCCCCTCCAGACCACCCAGTCCAGGCTTACGGTGTGGCAGCCCTGACGGTGCCGCGCCCGGGCCAGGCCGTCGAGGTAGGCGTTGGCCGCCGCGTAGGCGCCCTGCCCCGGAACGCCGAAGACCGCCCCGGCCGCGGCAGTCAGGAACAAGAAGTCGAGGCTGCCGGGCGGGAAGACCTCGTGCAATACCTGCGCACCAGCGATTTTGGGCCACATCGTGCGCCGAAGGCGGCCCTCGTCCATCTCGGTCAGGAGCTGGGCTTCGGTAATTCCGGCAGCGTGGATGACACCCCGTATCGGTGTGCCCGCGTCGGCGTCGCGCCGCGCCAGCAGCGCCTGCACCGCGTCGCGCGAACCGACGTCGAGTGCCACGGGATCGACGGAGACGCCGCGCATTTCCAGCGCTCGGATGGCCGCGATCTTATGCCTGGTCTCGGCGTCGTTGGTGTCGCTGTCCCAGTCGCGCCGAGGTGGCAACGCCGTGCGGCCGGCGAGTATCAGACGACGCGCACCGCGATCGGCGAGCCAGCCGGCCATCAGCAGACCGAGCGCACCCATGCCGCCGGTGATTAGGTATGCCGCATCCGCGCGGCACCTGAATGGCTGGCGCGCTGGTTCGCCGGAGACCGGCGCCAGGGCCGGGGCGAGCAATTCGCCGTCGCGCAGCGCCAGGATGGACTTGGCCGGTGTGCAGATGACCGTGGACAGCGCCGATATGCAATCACCGATGTCTTCTCCGTCCGGCAGGTCGATCAGGCCGCCCCACAACTGTGGCTGCTCGGCTCGGATGACCCCGGCGGTTCCCCATAGACAACTCTGTCGCACTGCCGCGTCGGAGCTACCCTCGCGGACGCCGCGAGTGACGATCCAGAGCGTAACCGGGTGGTCTTCGTCCCGCTCGGCCAGCCGGCGGACCAGATCGGCCACCTCGGTTGATAAGCGAACCGCGCAATCGATGTCGGCCTCGTCGGGCCCGGGTTCGGCCAGATAGAGGACGTATCGTGCGTTGGCGACGGCGGCCGACGGGTAACCGGCGTCGGCGAGCCCCTCACGGAGAGCGCCAGCAACGGTGTCTTTCCCTACGTTCTCCCCCAGCACCGCGACCGGGCCGGGGTCACCGGGCCGGTGTTGTGAGTCAGCATGGCCCTCAAAAGGTGAGAAGGGTTGCCAATCGAACGCCTGCACCATCGCGCAAGGGTCGTCGCTGTGGGAAGCCGCCGAACTTGGCTCCACCGCTGCGTAGCGAAGTGCGCGGATATCGATGCACGTACTTCCATCGGGCGCGTTTATCGCGATGTCGACGATGAGCTCGTCATCGTTGCCTCCGCGTCGATGCACCTCGACGCGGCCGCGCTGGTCGGCGAGTTCGGCTTCGAACCGGACACTTGCGACTGCAGCCGGAACCATCAGCTGCGGGTTCGAGCTGTCCAGCAGCCGCGCGACGTGAACGGCCGCGTCGAGCAGGGCGACCGCCGACGCGTTAGACAGCTCAACATCGGCCCGCAATCTGTCGCCAGCCGACCGGCAGGAGCTGATCGACCAATCGAACGGCCGTCCTTCACTGCCCCATGCCCGCCACAACGAGGTGACCGACTCGTCGGCGAACTCGGTGTCATCGGTGCCCTGCCCCGGCACTTCTACATCACCGCTGTCGCGGGGGTCCGTCGAACCTTCCGCTTCGTGCTCCTGCGGGCGAGCGATTCGGGCGCTGACATGCCTCACCCAATGCGTGTTGCCTCCGGCCGCAGGACTCGACGACACGGCGACGGTTTCGTCGTCGGCGACCACCTGGATCAGCCGCGGCTCGTCGACAACGATCGGATATTCGAACCGGACGTCCGACAGTATCGATGCATCACACTCAGTTGCCGCGGCCGAAAGCGTCTGCAACAGAACCGATACCGGAACCAGTTCCACATCGTGGTTTTGGTGGGGACCCGGATACGGCTTGGTCGAGGGCGCGAGCCGCGCCTGCCATAGATGTGTGGGCGGTGTGGTGGCGACCGCGATGTGCTCACCGAGCAGGGTTCCGGGTCTGGGCGCAGACTCCGCTGCCCTCACCCGATCCTCGACGCTTATCCAGTGTTGCGTGTGGTGCCAGGGCGCACTTGGCAGAACGGGATGCGGTTCGGGCGGATGGGGCAGCTGCGGCGGTTGGGCGACGTGGGTGCTGTTGAAGTTGCTGTGGAAGCTCACGGTGTCATCGACGTCGCGCGACAGCGTCGCGAGGCTGTGATGGTGGGTGGATTCCAGTGTCTCGCTGACGGCATGCGCCAATGTGGGATGGGGGCTGATTTCGATGAAAGTGGCGTGGTGCTCGGCGGCGGTGGTGATGGCTTGGCATAACCGCACCGGCCGGCGCACATTGTCGACCCAATAGGCAGCATCCAACAGTGGCGCCGCGGCGCCGGTATCACCGTCGGCGACGGTGGATATAAACGGAATCGCCGGCTCCTTGGGCGCCAGATCCGCGAGCGCCGAACGCAGCTCAGGCAAGATTGGATCCATCAGCGCGGTGTGCGAGGCGACTTCCATATTCACCCGCCTAGCGAACCGCTCCTGCGCAGTCACGGCGGCGATCACCGCATCAACCTGAGCCACTGACCCGGCGATCACGGTCTGCCGCGGCGAAAGGTATCCCGCCAGGCTTACCTGAGGAAAGTCGGCGACCAGCTTCTCGGCCGCGCCGGCATCCAGCTCCAGCAGCGCCACCGCCCCCTGGCCAGCCAGCCGCGACATCAACCGCGACCGGGTCGCGATCACCCGCAGCCCTTCCCGCGGAGTCAGCGCCCCGGCAACCACCGCCGCGGTCACCTCCCCCATCGAATGTCCAATCACAGCATCGGGTTTGACACCATAGGAGCGCCACAACGCCGTCAACGCCAACTGCAACCCCATCAAAACCGGCTGCACCCGCGCATCCCCGGCCACCGGCTGGCCTTCCGTGAGCACTTGCTGCAGGGAAAATCCCACCTGCTCGACGAACACCGGCTCTAGCTCGTCGATCGCCGCGGCGAACGCCGGCTCATCGGCCAGCAATTGCCGGCCCATGCCCGCCCACTGTGAGCCCTGACCTGAATACACAAAGACGGTGCCCGGCTTACACAACCCCTCATGCGCACCCACCACGCCAACTGCTGATTCACCGGTCGCCAACGCCTGCAGCCCGGCCACCGCCTGGGCACGATCACGCGCACACACCGTGGCGAAGTGCTTGTGTCGGGTGCGATGATGATTGACGGTGTGGGCAACATCGGCCAAGGGCACGCCGGAGCCCTCCCCGGTCATCCACTCGGCCAACATCGCCGCTATCGAAGCGATCCGCGCCGGCGTCTTCCCCGAGATCACCAAAGTGCTGACCACCGGCTCCGGTTGCGACACAGGGGATTTCAGGGGGTCGGGAGTGGGCGCCTGCTCGAGCACGACATGCGCGTTAGTGCCACTGACCCCAAATGACGAGACCCCCGCGCGTCGCATCCGTTTCACCGCGGGCCACGACATACCTTGAGCCGGAATCGTGAACCGCGACGCACCCTCAACGGCGTGCGGAGTCAACTGTCTGAAATGCAAATGCTGGGGAATATGCCCATAGCCCAGGCTGAGCACGGTCTTGATGAACCCGGCGATCCCGGCCGCCGACTCCAGATGACCCAGATTGGTCTTCACTGACCCCAACACCAGCGGCGCCGACCCGTCTCGCTCACCAAAGACCTGGCTCAACGCCCCCAGTTCGATCGGATCACCCAATGCGGTCCCAGTGCCGTGCGCCTCGATGTAGTCAACCTCCGAAGGCTCCAACCGCGCCGCCGCCAACGCTTGGCGCAACACGGCCTGCTGGGCCGGCCCATTGGGCACCGTCTGCCCACTGCTGGGACCATCCTGGTTGACCGCCGAACCACGCACCACAGCTAACACCGAATCCCCATCACGCAGCGCATCCCCGACCCGCTTGAGCACCACCACCCCGCAGCCCTCACTGCGCACATAGCCATCGGCGCCGGCATCAAAGGTCTTGCAGCGGCCGTCGGGGGCCAACATCCCCCACCGCGAGGTGGCGATGCTGTTTAGCGGACTCAAAATCAGGTTCACACCCGCGGCCAACGCCTGATCGCTCTCCCGCCGACGCAAACTCTGACACGCCAAATGAACAGCCACCAGCGACGACGAACACGCCGTATCGATCACCACCGCCGGGCCATGCACACCCAGGAAATACGACAACCGCCCAGCAGCGAAATTCGCCGCATTACCGAACGCCATGTGTGGATCGATCTCTTCAGGCGCCACCTTTCCGCAGGCGAGACCGTAATCATAGGTAGTCAAACCGACGAAGACCGAGGTTTGGGTGCCGCGGATCGCCTGCGCGGTGACGCCCGCGTTTTCCAATGCCTCCCAAGCGACTTCAAGCAGCAGCCGCTGCTGCGGATCGATCGCGTTCGCCTCGCGCGGTGAAATGTTGAAGAAATCGGCGTCGAACTCATCCGGCTGCCAGGAGGTCAGAAAACCCCCCGCTCGGCTGCAGATCGTGCCCGACCGGCTGTGATCGTCGGAATAGAAGGCATCCGCGTCCCAGCGCTCCGCGGGCACCCGCACGATACCGCTGGCCCCGTCTTGCAACAACTGCCAATACTGAGCGGGACTGTCCACCCCGCCGGGGAACCGGCACCCCATCCCGACCACGGCAATCGGTTCGGTGTCACCCTTTTCGGCGATCTCCAGACGAGCGTTCAAATCATCGATCTTGTGCAGCGCCTCGGTGATGATCGCCCGACGATCCGACGGTGCAGCAGTCATCGCGGCCCCCCCAACTTTACGGAAAGCTGTTGCACTACTACACCTTGTGCGAGGTACGCAGTTCGGCGGACGTGGAGCGACGGACATTGCCGCCGGCCGACTGTTGCCGGGCCCGCTCCCCCAGCACAGCGGGCATGGAAAATTCGATTGATGACATTGGCTTTACTCCCGTTGCGGTGTCAAGCCGTCTAGCCGCCACTATTGAGGCCTCTCGGCATTGCCGAAAGACGTCATGCGGTGGAATCTAAACGGCTGAACTCATCCTGCCGGTAAACCTCGACGCACGAGGCACGGCGGATCTTGCCGCTGGTGGTGATCGGAATAGAGCCGGGCGGCACCAGCACCAGATCGGCCACCCGCAGTCCGTGCGACTTCGAAATCGCAGATGTCACTTTCTGTTTCACTGCACGAAGCCTTTGCATCTCCTCCTCGGAGCTGCCCCGGTGCTTCATCTCTGCGATTACCACCAGCCGCTCGGTGCGTTCGCCCGGGACGGAGATGGCCGCGACGCGGCCTCCGCTGATCTCCTGAGTGGTCGCCTCGATGTCATCGGGATAGTGGTTACGCCCATCTACGATCAGCAGATCCTTGATGCGGCCGATGATGAACAGCTGGCCGTCATAGATGACGCCCAAATCTCCGGTCCGAAGCCAGGGCCCCAGCGGTGTGCCAGGCGATGGATCGACGAGCTGTCCACCGAAGGTCCGCTGCGACTGTTGCGGCTTTCGCCAGTAGCCGTCGGCGATGTTATCGCCGTGCAACCAGATCTCACCGACCATGCCGGCCGGATTCTCGACCCGGTTATCGGGATCGACGATCCGAATAGTGCTGGCGCGCGGAGCACCGACGCCTACCAGTTCGACACCGACTTCGGCCTCAGATGCCTCTGCGTGGCCGGCTGACAGCTTCTCGTAGTCGAAGTTGACGACTGTCGGAGGCCGTTGCGGACCCGACGACGCCACATACACCATCGCCTCGGCCAAACCGTACGACGGCTTCAGCGCGGAAGCGGGAAAGTTGAACTGGGAGAACCGATCGATGAAACGTCGGATCGTCGCAGCATGTACTCGTTCGCTACCGCTGAGGACGGTGTGCACGTGCCCCAGATCGAGCCCGGCCATGTCGGCGTCCGAGGTCCGTCGCGCAGCCAGTTCGAAAGCGAAGTTCGGCACCGCGGTGAACGGCCGGGTGTTGCTGGCCATCAGCTGTACCCACCGGGCGGGCCTCTGCAGAAACGCCATCGGGCTCATCAGCACAGAGGGAAGTCCGGTCGTCACCGCACCGGTGGCTCCGAGTAACAGGCCCATGTCGTGGTAGATGGGCAGCCACGACACCAGCGTGGCGTCCGGCGGAGCAACCCCTCCCGTGTCCTCGCAATAGTCTGCAATCACCTGGTCCATATTCGCGATGATGTTCTTGTGCGTCACCACGACGCCCGCCGGCGAACGCGTCGAGCCGGAGGTGTATTGCAGCAGAGCAGTTTTGGTCTGCGGCGGGTTGCCGGGCTGCAAGATTGGGGGCCCATCAAGGTCAAGCGCGTCGATCTCGATTACTGCTGGCGGTGAGCCGGGAAGGGCACGAGCACACGAGACGACGTCGTCGACAACCGCCGTTGTCGTCAGAAGCGCCACCGGCGAGCTGTCTTGCAGGGCCGCCGAAGCACGTTCGTCGTGCGCGCCGAACTGCGGCACGGGTAGCGGGACCGCGATGAAGCCAGCCTCCAGAGCACCGAAGAATCCGACGACGTATTCCAGGCCCTGGGGCGCGAGAATCGCCACCCGATCCCCGGGCGACCCACATGACGCCAGTTCCCCGGCGACCACTTGCGCGCGCCGGCGCAGCTGAGACCAGGTCAAAGTTTGGGAATACCCGGCTGGGTCGAGCTCGTAGTCGATGAACGTGTATGCCGACGCATCCGGTTGCTGCCGGGCCCTCTCCGCCAGCATCGCGGGAAGCGAAGCTTCGGTAACTGCCATCGGGACACCACCCCTCTAGACTCAGAGCCCCCAAACAACATGGACGTAGGGCACTTGCAATGCAGGAGATTAACAGGGGCGTCGCACCTCTCGGACCAAAAACCCAAGAATGTAAGACAGGCGACAAACAGTGGCGCCGCCCCCTGTGCACCCTTGACCAGACCTTAGGTTTGCTACCGGTATCGGGTGCCGATGCCCTGGTTGTCGGTCGCATGATGCAGGGGCGACTATATCACCCGCCAAATCACCCGCCAATTCTGCTGGCTCGCATCGGCCGGACCGAGCTGCAGTAGGCGCTCGGGGCCCAATCACCTCTAAGCTCAGGTTTGCTAGAGGCGGTTACACGGGAGTTGCGCATCGCGTGTGCGGCGGTCGCCCAGGCCTGGCCCCGCCCAGGCAATCGGCGCGCTAGCTCGCGCACACTTTTTTCTGCCGACGGCGCCGCGTCCAATGGATTGGTCGCCTAGTCCAATTTACCGGCTGCGCAACGGCTTCCGGTCACAATCGGCATACCGCCTCCGCGCGGACGGCGGCTACGTCCGCAACGTCTTGACGGCCGTCAACAGGGCTCGCCAGACGCTTGCCCGGACAGGCCGCGTTCGTGAAGTGCCGCGGTTATCCTCGGCAATGCGCCAAAATTTTGCTCTCGATCTCGCTGACCAGCTCAGGTATGTGGTCGGTGAGATAGAAGTGATGACCGGGAAACGCCTGGACGCTGAACTCCGATGTGGTGCGCTCCGACCAGGGCAGCATCTTTTCGTACGTGGCGACGTCGTCATCATCACCCAAGAACGCGGAGATAGGGCACGACACCTTTGCATCAGGTGGGCAGTCGTACTTCGATATGGCCTTGAGCCCCCGCAGTGTCGGCAGAATTTTCGCTGCGAATTCCTCGTTTTCCAGAAATTCTGGATTCACGCCGGTCACCTGGCTCACGGCGTCGAGCAAGCCACGATCGGACTCGGGCACGTTGTCATAGCCGAATCGGCCGGGGGCCCCGCACGCGGAGAGAAACAGGGCAGCGATGGGGTTCCCCGCCACCTCGAACCGACGGGCAACCTCAAAGGCCAGCAGCCCGCCCATGCTGTGACCGAAGAAAGCCACTTTGTCGTCCGGGCTGCTGGGCGGCGGCAGCATCCGGCAAACCTTGTCGGCGAGATCGGAGATGCTGGTGAATGACCCGAGGTCGTGGTTACCACCACGTCCTGGGTATCGGACCGCGATCCGTTTGATGTCACTGGTAAACGCTTTGGCAAAGGGCACGTAAAACTCCGCCGATCCCCCGGCGTGCGGAAAAATGTAGAGCGTTGGCGGTCGCCCAGGCACGCGGCAACGATACCCGTCCCGGCCGGCACCACTCGGGCAGGGGCGACGACCCGCGCGGGCGGACGGAAGCCCGGGATACGTTACTGCGAACCGGCACGTCGGCCGGCTCACCGAGCTGGCCGGACGAATCAACGCGCGTCAAACACCGGTGGCTGTTAACTGGTTATGTCCAGCGGACATCGTTTCGTCGATTCATATACCGCGAGCGGGAAAAACAGCATAGGATTTCTCCGCCATCACGTGTGGCGATAGCTCTTGGGGAAGGTCAATCCAAACGCACGACCTGAGGTAACTTTAGTGTCGGCGGGGGTCTGGAGGAGGTCGCAAGGTGTCGTTTGTTACTACGCAGCCGGATGTGATGACGGGGGCTGCAGGAAATCTCGCCGGAATCGGTGATTCGATGGCGGCCCGCAATGCGGCCGCGGCCGCGCCGACGACGGCGTTGGCGCCGGCGGCCTCGGACATCGTCTCGGCGATGACGGCGGCCCAGTTCGGCCAGCACGGGGTGCTGTATCAGCAGCTCGCCGCCCAGGCCGCCGAGGTGCACGAGTCGTTGGTGGCCACGTTGCGCTCCGGTGCGGGAGCCTATGCGTGGGCCGAGGCGGCCAACGCGGCAGCCGCGGGCTAGGCGGGTGGGGGTGCGATGAGCTTTGTACTGTTTCCGCCGGAGCTCAATTCGGCATTGATGTATTTGGGGGCCGGGTCGGGACCGCTCTTGGAGGCCGCCACGGCCTGGGATACGTTGGCCGCCGATCTGGAGTCCACCGCCACCTCGTATCAAACGGTCATCACGAATCTGACCACCGGCCCGTGGTTGGGTTCGGCGTCAACGTCGATGGCCACCGCGGCGCAACCGTACGTGGCCTGGTTGCAGTCCACCGCCGCCCAGGCCGCTCAGACCGGCGCCCAAGCCAAGTCCGCGGCCGCGGCCTATCAGAGCGCGTTTAGCTCGATCGTTCCCCCGCCGCTGATCACGGCCAACCGGACGTTGTACAACGAGCTGGTGGCCAACAACCTTCTGGGTCAGAACACCCCGTTGATCGCGGCCGCCGAGACCCAGTACATGGACATGTGGTTCCAAGACGGCCTGACGATGGACACCTACTCGGCGAACTCCCAGCAGGCCGCCGCCGCGCTGCCTACCGTCAGCGCGGCACCGCAGGTCTCCGACGGCGGCGTGTCGTCCGACGCGGCCGCCGCCGCCCAATCCACCGCGTCCAGCAGCCGCGTCGTCGATCAGCTCGTTGCCCGGCGACTTGGAGACGCTTTGCAACGCCCTGCTCGGCGGGGACTTTACTAGCGCCGTGGTCCCGTGCTGACGATCTTGGCGTACCGAGCAGTCTGGCCACCGACATCTCGGCCTAACGGCCGCTGTCGTGCCGCGGACCCGTCGGCGGCGCTGCTTCCGTTCCAGGAGGCCTACTACACCGGCATGCTGGCCAGCACGCCCGCGCGTATGTTCATGAGCTCGGGCAGCTCATCGGGAAGCAGCGCCGCGTCGGGGTTGCTGGCCAACAGCCCCGAGGCGCTGTTGGACAAAGTCGCCACGCTGGTCGACACCAAGATGCAGGGCGTGGCGAGCGGTGTGGCGCGGCAGCTGGGGTCATGGGGCTCGGCGATGGCCCACATGTCCGGCGCGCATCAGGTGGGCGGGTTGTCGGTGCCGCACGGCTGGCAGACCGGACCCGGGATGACTCGTGCTGCCCCGATATTGCCCGGCACCAGCGTGGCCGCCCCCTCGTTGTCCTCGCCGGGCCTGGCCAGCAGCCCGTTCACCCAGGCGTTGATCGGCGCCATGGGCGCCCGCGGCATCGGCAGCATGGCCTCCAAGATCCCCGCCCCCAAGGTGGTGCCCCGCTCACCGGCCGGCGGGTAGAGGTGGGGATGCCCTTGCCGCACAACGCCCTGACAGCCATCAGAATCGTTTTCAACTAAGGAGAAAGAAATATGCCTACGCGTTTTATGACTGACCCGCACGAGATGCGGTCGATGGCGGGCCGTTTTGATGTGCACGCCCAAACGGTGGAAGACGAGGCCCGCAAGATGTGGGCATCAAGCCAAAACATCGCCGGTGCCGGCTGGAGCGGCACGGCCCAGATGACGTCCTATGACACCATGGGCCAGATGAATCAGGCCTTCCGCAACATCGTCAACATGCTGCACGGGGTGCGCGACGGGCTGATCCGCGATGCCAACAACTACGAAACCCAAGAGCAGGCCTCCCAGCAGATCCTGTCCAGCTAGCCGCCCACCGGAAACTTTTAGGAGAACAGCAATGTCGATTAGTTACCAGTTCGGCGACGTGGATGCCCACGGCGCGTTGATCCGCGCTCAGGCCGCCTCGTTGGAGGCCGAGCACCAGTCCATCGTGCGCGATGTGCTGGCTGCCGGTGACTTCTGGGGTGGCTCGGGTTCGGTGGCCTGCCAGGAGTTCATCACCCAGTTGGGCCGCAACTTCCAGGTCATCTACGAACAAGCCAACCGCACGGCCAAAAGGTGCAAACGGCGGGCAACAACATGAACTCCACCGACAGCGCCGTCGGCTCCAGCTGGGCCTAACAACCCCCATATAACGCCAACAGCGTTGGCGTTATTGCCCCATCACAGCGCCTAAGATTGACCGTCATAAGCGCGTGGTTGGCTGGCGCGCCCATCTGGCTCGGTTACGTCGGCAGCCGCTGCGTCCAATGCTGGTCGTCGCTAACCACTACCCCGCGCCCGCGATACCGCTGGTACCGGCTAGCCTTAGCGGCAAGCCAACTAGCAAGGAGCGTTCATGGAAGGGTTTGCCGGGAAGGTAGCCGCGATCACCGGCGCCGGTTCGGGCATCGGTCAGGCGCTAGCACTCGAGCTGGCCCGCTCCGGTGCCGCCTTGGCGATCAGCGATGTCGACACCGAGGGGCTCGCGCACACCGAAGAACAGCTGCGAGCCATCGGCGCGCCGGTCAAGGCCGACCGACTCGACGTCACCGAACGCGAGGCCTTCCAGATCTACGCCGATGAGGTCAATGAGCATTTCGGCAAGGTGAACCAGATCTACAACAATGCCGGGATCGCGTTCACCGGCGACGTGGAGATCAGCCAGTTCAAGGACATGGAGCGGGTGATGGACGTCGACTTCTGGGGCGTCGTCAACGGCACCAAGGCATTTCCTGCCGCACCTGATCGCCTCCGGCGACGGCCACATCATCAACGTCTCCAGCCTGTTCGGCCTCATGTCGATGCCCGGGCAGGCCGCCTACAACGCGGCAAAATTCGCCGTCCGCGGCTTCACTGAAGCCTTGCGTCAGGAGATGGTGCTTAACGGCCATCCGGTCAAGGTGACGACGGTGCACCCCGGTGGTGTCAAGACCGCGATCGCCCGCAATGGCATCGCAGCGGAAGGGGTGAACGTCGAACGGCAGGCTAAGTTCTTCGACAAGCGACTGGCCAGCACCACTCCGCAACGGGCGGCGCAGATCATCTTGGACGGCGTGCGAAAAAACAAGCCGCGCGTGCTGGTGGGCCCGGACGCCATTGCATTGGATTTGGTCGTGCGGCTGACGGGTTCGGGCTACCAGCGGCTGTTCTCCCCGGTGCTGAGCCGGATAAAGCCCCCATCGCGCTAGTCGAGCGCCCTTGCGCCAGAGGCGTCTATCGACCCAACGGGTGTTCGCCTAGCCACCCATCGGCCACCGCTTGCGGGTCGGCGCCGGCCATCACCTGCCGACGCATGTCGACCAACGCGGCGGTGTCCAGCACGCCGGCCACCTCGTTGACCGCCAGCAGTTGGCGGTCGGTCAGCTCGTTGCGACGGTACAGCGGCACCACGTTTTCGGCTTGCACCAACGCCGGCTGGGCATCGTTGAGCACAACCAGGCCAAGGGGCACGTCAGGGTCGGCGGTGGTGGTCCACGCCGCGGTGACGTTTCCTGCCTGCAGCAGCGGTGAAAAGGCTTGCATCGTCGTGGAATTCGTGAGCAGCAGGTAGCCGGCAGCCACCCAGCACCGGGGGCGTCGACCTACCAGCGATCGACCCGATGACGATGCCGTCGCAGTGGCGGGGCAAGGCGCTCAAGTCGTTAGCTGCCCCAGCTTGTGGCTGTCGACTTGGTCACCGCCAGCGCGGGTTTGTCGTCGGCGGCGGTCGTGTAGTCGCCAGCGGCGATCCCCTCGGGCAATGCGCCGACCATCGCCTTATAGACCTGAGCCGTCGGACCGCGCGGTGGCGCCGGGCTGAAAAACCTGCAGCACCCGGCCGGTGAAGCCGGGCACGACGACAAAAGCCCCGGAGTCCAGCTTCGTCAACGGGTCGGGCGCCTGCTCGGTGCGGGTCGGGAATCCGTAGGAGCGCAGCGCGCCAGTGTAAATGTCGGCCAGCAGCATCGACTCGGCACCGGGACGCGACCCGACCACCAGCTCGTTCGCCCGGTGTTGCGTGGTGCTGCAGCTGGCCGTTGCCAGCGCCGCAGCGAGCGTGAGACAAGTTGCCCGGCTCCTCATCGCGCTCCGCGGCTCTGTATCGTCGCCGGGCGAGCGCGGTCACCCGCGTGCGGTCACTCCCCGGGATCTGCCGCGGCAGCCACGGCGGCGGCGACCGCCCGCGCAACCCGCGGGTCCAGCGGGCTCGGGACGATCCGGTCTGGCGCGAGGTCATCGGCGACGACCGAGACGATCGCCTCGGCGGCGGCCACCTTCATCTTCTCGGTGATCTTGCGGGCGCCGGCGTCCAGCGCACCGCGAAACACGCCGGGGAACGCCAGCACGTTGTTGATCTGGTTGGGAAAGTCGCTTCGTCCGGTGGCGACCACCGCGGCGTGTCTGGCCGCGGCGTCGGGACGGATCTCCGGGTCGGGATTAGACAGCGCGAACACGATGCCCTCGGGTGCCATCGTCGCGATCAGTTCCTCGGGAATCACCCCGCCGGACACACCGAGGAACACGTCGGCTCCGTCCAGCGCCTCCACGATGCCGCCGGAAAGTTCGCGCGGGTTGGTGCGCTGCGCCAGCTGCGCTTTGACGTCGTTCATGTCGTCGCGCCCGGTGTGCAGGATGCCACGTGAGTCGAGCACGGTGACATCGGAAATCCCGTTCGCTTGAAGGAGATTGGCGCACGCGATGCCCGCTGCCCCGGCGCCGGAAATGACCACGCGCAGCGCCGCCATGTCCCGGTCGAGCAGCTGCGTTGCGCCCAGCAGCGCGGCCAGCACAACGATCGCCGTGCCGTGCTGGTCGTCGTGCATCACCGGGCAGTCCAGCGCCTCGATGAGCCGGTGTTCGATCTCGAAGCAGCGCGGTGCGGAGATGTCCTCGAGGTTCACCGCGCCGAAGGTCGGCCGCAGCCGCACCAGGGTTTCGATGATCTCATCGGGATCCTTGGTGTCCAGCACGATCGGGATGGCATCCAGCCCGGCGAACTCCTTGAACAGGCCGCATTTGCCTTCCATCACCGGCAACGACGCCGCCGGTCCGATATCACCGAGGCCAAGGACTGCGCTGCCATCGCTGACCACCGCGACCAGACGGCCCGCCCAGGTGTAGCGCGAGGCCAGGGTGTGGTCGCCAGCGATCGCGCGGCTGACCTGGGCGACCCCAGGCGTGTAAGCGATCGACAGCGAGCGCTGGTTATCCAGCGGAGTCGTCGGGTCCACCGAGAGCTTGCCGCCTAGATGTGCCTCGAAGATCTCCGCGTCGGTGATCGCGCCGGCCTCGTCGTGAGTCTGAATCGTTTCAAGTAATTCGGACACGGGCTCAGGGTACTGACTACTCATTAGTAGCCCTAATCTGGTGGCGACCCGCCGTCGGCTTCGCCGCGCTTGCGATCGCCACGGGTTTTCAGATCAGGCCCAGGCCGGTGACGGCTTCCCGCTCCTCGGCCAGTTCGGCGGTCGACTTGTCGATCCGGCCGCGGGAGAACTCGTCGATCTCCAAGCCGGTGACGATCTTCCAGTTGCCGTCCTTGGTGGTGACCGGGAACGACGAGATCAGACCCTCCGGTACCCCGTAGGAGCCGTCGGACAGCACGGCCATCGACACCCAGTCGTCCTTGGCGCTGCCCAGCAGCCAGTCCCGGGCGGCGTCGATGGTTGCCGATGCAGCCGAGGCGGCCGACGATGCGCCACGCGCGTCGATGATCGCCGCGCCTCGCTTAGCGACCGTCGGGATGAAGTCGTTCTCGATCCAGGACTGGTCGTTGACCACCTCGGCGGCGTTCTTGCCCTTGATCTCGGCGTGGAAGATGTCCGGATACTGCGTGGCCGAGTGGTTGCCCCAAATCGTGATCTTCTTGATGTCGCTGACGTCGGCTCCGGTCTTGTGGGCCAGTTGCGAGATGGCCCGGTTGTGGTCGAGGCGGGTCAACGCCGAGAACCGCTCGCGGGGGATGTCGGGGGCGTTGCTCAGCGCGATCAGTGCATTGGTGTTGGCCGGGTTGCCCGTGACACCGATGCGGACGTCGTCGGCGGCGACTGAGTTGAGCGCCTTGCCCTGCGCGGTGAAGATCGCGCCGTTGGCCTCCAACAGGTCGCCACGCTCCATACCCGGGCCGCGAGGCTTGGCGCCGACCAGCAGCGCCAAGTTCACGCCATCGAAAATCGTGTTCGGGTCTGCACCGATCGCAACCCCGGACAGCAGCGGGAACGCGCAGTCGTCGAGCTCCATCACGACGCCCTCAAGCGTCTTCAGGGCCGGCTCGATTTCCAGCAAACGCAGCTCGATTGGGCGGTCAGGGCCCAACAGCGAGCCGCTGGCCAGGCGGAACAGCAGGCTGTAGCCGATCTGGCCGGCTGCGCCGGTGACGGCGACCTTCAGGGGAGTTGTGCTCACGTCAATTTGCTCCTTGGAGATCGGCTCAGCGCGCAATCACGTCGGGTCGAAACTAGCGCACCCACGCAGGCCGCATACCCCGGGTCCGAGCCGGAGACACGTATCCCGTGACGCCGGCATCAATCATCCCAGTTCAGCCAGGACGCTAACGCGCGTACCATAGCCGAGGCCTAACAGTGCTGCGCTGCGACGGGAGGGAGACCGGATGCCATCGTTCCGCGCCCTGCCCCAATCACTGCGAACGGCATCGCGAGCCAAGATCCCCGATCCACCGACCCGCACCACCCAATCACCGGCCCGTCGGGGGTGTGCAGATCGACTGCGGCATCTACTTGGACGGGACGCGGCTGCCCGGCGTGTACACCCACGCCGAAGCACGGGCCAAGGTGCGCGAGCTGGAGGAGACCGGCCAGGAGGCCTTCGTCTGGATCGGTCTGCACGAGCCCGACGAGAGCCAGATGAAGGATTTGGCCAAGGTTTTCGGACTACATCCACTGGCCGTCGAGGACGCCGTGCTCGCCCACCAACGGCCCAAGCTGGAGCGTTACGACGAGTCGCTCTTCCTGGTTCTCAAGACGGTCAAGTACGTGCCACACGATTCGATCGTGCTGGCCCGCGAGGTCGTCGAGTCGGGTGAGATCTCGATCTTCGTCGGCAGCTCGTTCGTCATCACTGTCCGCCATGGTGACCATGGCGGACTCACGCAGGTCCGTAAGCGGATGGAGGCCAACCCCGAACAGATGCAGCTGGGTCCCTACGCGGTGATGCACGCCATCGCCGATTACGTGGTGGACAACTACCTCGAGGTCACCCTGCTGATGGAGAACGATATCGACGCCATCGAGGAAGTGGCGTTCGCGCCCGGCCACCGAACGGAGATCGAACCGATCTATCACCTCAAGCGCGAGGTGGTCGAGCTACGTCGCTGCGTCAACCCGCTGTCGCTGCCATTTCAGCGGATGCAGTCCGACCACCGGGACCTGATCTCCAAGGAGGTCCGGCGCTATCTGCGCGACGTCGCCGACCACCAGGTGCACGCCGCCGAGCAGATCGCCAGCTATGACGAGAATCTCAGCTCATTGGTACAGGCCGCGCTTGCCCGCGTCGAGATGCAACAGAACGTCGACATGCGCAAGATCTCGGCCTGGGCCGGGCTTTTGGCGGTGCCGACGATGTTTGCCGGCATTTACGGGATGAACTTCGACTACATGCCCGGTTTGGGTTGGCGATGGGGCTATCCGGTGTTCCTCGAGCTTCCTGGCGTTGGTATGTCTGCTGCTGTATCGCAACTTCCGGCGCAGAGATTGGCTCTGACCCGCTTCTGACACGCTCGCCACTAGTCAGTTAGCCTGTGCGGCAGGTCGATTCGGATCCAAAATGTCGACGCCGTCGCTTTCCCACGCCTCGCGCAACGCGTCGGCACCTTTTAGGCGTACCCAGGCCGCCTCGGTCGCGGTGATCGGCGTCACGGAAAGAAAGCGCACGGGCTCGCGCGGGTGATCCAGCGGGAGGTCCGGAATGTCGCTGCGGCCCAGAAGTGTTGCGGTGAAAGGCGCCGGACCCGATCGCGTCTCCCACAGCGGCGAACCGAGATCGATCAGCGCGTCTTCGGTCAGTACGACGCCGTCTACGACGGGCGTTGCCGCCAGGATCGCCAGGCTGCGGGCCAGGCGGACGAGCGGCCCTGGATCGCGTAGTCGCAAAACGACTTCGGCGCGCGGGCCGTGCAAAGTATCAGCGATAACGGACGTCGGATCGACCATCGGATATCGCGAGCAGCCCACCGACAGGTAATGCAGCAGCCCGTCAGCACCGGGTCCAAATCGCAGCACTTCGATGGGTTCGGCACCCAGAAACGTCACTTCTGCCGTTGCCGGTTCGGCGTCGACACCCGCCTCGGTGAAAAAACTGCGCAGGTGCGTGCGTACCTTGGCCAGCGTATCGGTCATCCAGCGTCTGCTGGCGGGACAGTCAAGTTGACACCGGAGTCAGCGTCGAAGACGGCGAGTTTCGAGGTGTCAAAAGCTAATTCGAGCGACTTACCTTTTGCCGCGCTCGACGCGGCGGGAACCCTGGCCACAAACTCGTGTTCTTCGCTCTCGGACTTCGGAGTCAATCTCGGACAAGAGGTCCGAATGCACTACCCAACCCCCGCTGGTGAAGTAGACGTATTTGTCCGCACCCAGCGATTCGACCATGTCGACCTTCACCTCGAACTGCAGCGCGGACAGGCGTTGATAGGCGTCGATCAAAGCGGCGTCTTGCAGATGCTCCGGACGCACCCCGACGATGACGTTGTCCGGCGTGGGATGTAGCGCGAGCACATCGTGAACCGACTGCGTCAGCGTCACTTCACCGAATGGCAAACTCACGCCGGTAGGAGTCAGTGTGGCGGGAAAGAAGTTCATTGCCGGCGAGCCGATGAAGCCGGCGACAAACAGATTGGCGGGAAACTCGTAAAGCTCGTCGGGCGTACCGATTTGCTGGACAACACCATGCCGCATCACCACCACTCGGTCACCGAGTGTCATCGCCTCGGTCTGATCGTGGGTGACGTAGACGGTGGTGGTGCCCAGCCGTCGCTGCAGCCGGGCAATTTCACCACGCATATGAACCCGCAATTTGGCATCGAGGTTGGACAACGGCTCGTCCATCAGGAACGCCTTGGGGTGGCGCACAATCGCCCTGCCCATCGCCACTCGCTGCCGCTGCCCACCAGACAGCTGCGACGGCTTGCGGTCGAGGACCTCGGTCAAGTCAAGGATTCTCGCGGTCTCCTCGACCTTCTCCGCGATCTCCGCCTTTTTCATCTTCGCCAGGGTGAGCGGGAACGCGATATTCTGCCGCACCGTCATGTGCGGGTAGAGCGCATAGGACTGGAACACCATTGCGATGTCGCGATCTTTCGGCGCCTTCTCATTCACCCGCACGCCGCCAATGCGTAGCTCTCCGGACGAGATATCCTCAAGGCCGGCAATCATATTCAGCGTTGTCGACTTTCCACATCCGGAAGGCCCTACCAGAATGATGAATTCGCCTTCGGCAATGGTAATGCTGAGTTCCTGCACGGCCATCGCGCCGTCGGGGTAACTCTTGGTCACCCTGTCCAACACAATCTCGGCCATCGAGCTATCCCTTCACCGCACCAGAGGTCAAACCGCCGACAATCCGCCGTTGGAAGACTAGAACAAAAACGATAATCGGGACTGTGATCACCATCGCACCGGCCGCGATCGACCCGGTTGGCTCCTCGAATTGCGTAGTGCCGGTGAAGGTGACGATAGCCACCGGCGCGGTGATCGCAGCGTTGGTTGCGGTCAACGACAACGCGAGCAACAGATCGTTCCAGGCGAGGATGAACACCAAGATCGCGGCGGTCACGATTCCTGGTGCTGCCAGCGGGGCGATGACCTTGCGGAACGCCTGTCCCGGGGTGGCGCCGTCCATTTTGGCCGCCTTCTCCAGATCCCAGGGAATCTCCCGGAAAAACGCCGAGAGCGTGTAGATCGCCAGCGGCAGTCCGAACGTGATGTACGGCAAGATCAACCCCGGCCAGGTGTTGAACAGCCCGATCCGCCGTTCGATGTTGAACAGCGGCGTGACCAGTGAGATGGCCGGAAACATCGAAATCAGCAGAACTACTCCGATTAACAGCTGCTTGCCGGGAAAGTCCAAACGCGCTACCGCATATGCCGCCATCGCGCCGATCACCACCGCGATCACGGTGGTGAGCAAGCCAATTCCGACGGAGTTGATGAGAGCCGAGCTGAAGAAGTTGCCCTGGAAGATCCCACGGTAGTTGTCGAAAGTCACTGCTGACGGAATCAGCTTGCCGTCTCTGATGGTTGACGTCGGCTTGAGCGACAGGCTAAGGATCCACAACACCGGGAACAGGGCATAGATGAGCACCAGGATATCGATGATCACCCAACTGATGGCGCGCCTCGCGGTCATCGTTCAACGCCCATCGCTGTCAAACCCGGGTGCCGCTGCGCCGAACACCTTGATGAAGATGAATGCGATGATGCCGACACAGCCGAAAATCAGCACCGAAATGGCCGAGCCGAGACCGACATTGAAGCCTTTGAACAAGTTGTCGTAGCCGAGAATCGACACCGAATCGGTGTTGCCGGAGCCACCGGTAAGCACATAGATGTTGTCGAAGATCCGGAAAGCGTCCAGCGTGCGGAATAGCAGCGCGACCAGGATCGCCGGTTTGATCAGCGGCAAAGTGATCTTTATCAAACGTCGCCAGGCGCCGGCGCCGTCGACCTGAGCAGCCTTCAGCAGGTCGTCGGGCACCAGCGCCAGCCCGGCCAGTAGCAGCAATGCCATGAACGGGGTCGTTTTCCAGACCTCGGCGATGATCACGATGCCCAGCGACGGGATCTGCTGAGTCAGCGGTGCGCTGCCCTGCGGCAGCAGGTTGGCAAGGTAACCGGTGCCGGGGGTCCAGGCGTAGTACCAGCTGTATGACGCGACCACCGTGACGATGCCGTAGGGGATCAGCACCGCGGTACGCACCAGGCCCTTACCAATCAGCGTCCGGTGCATCACCAATGCCAGCGCCAAGCCGAGCACGAACTCGATCGACACCGATACAACCGTGATCGCCAGCGTCACCGCAAATGCTGTCCACCAGTACCGGTCGGCCAAGATCGTTTGGTAGTTGCCCAGCCCGATGAACCGGGTGTCGTTCGGAGTGGCCAAGTTACTGCGCTGCAGGCTCAGCCAGATCGCGTAGCCGATCGGATAAGCCGTCACCGCCAGCATCAGAATCGCCGCAGGTGCAACCAACGTAAACGCCAGTCGCCGCTCTGACCTCCGGTTCCCGCTGGCCCGGGTGCCGGGCAGCTGCTGTTGGGCGGGGGGCGGCTCGACGGTCACAGTCACGGCAGCAGCCCCTTGCCGTCGATGGCCTTCTGCACCTGCGCGGTCAGGTAATCGGCAGACCGCTGCGGGTCGATCTCATTGATCGGGTCCAGCGCAGCGGATAGCCGGGTAGACACCGCCTGGTAGAGCGGAGTGGCCGGCCGCACCGCGGCGTTGACGAGTTGTTCGCGAATGATGTCGTACATCGGGTACTTCGCTTGGAATTGCGGGTCGGAATACAGCGAGGTTCGCACTGCGGGCAAACCTCCTTGCAGCGAGATGTACTTCTCGCTTTGCAGGCTGCGCACGCATCTGATCGCTTCGAACGCCTCCGCCCGATGTCGGGTCGTCTTGGCCACGGCCAGATTCAACCCACCGATCGTCACCTTGGCCGGGCGGCCCGGCTGCATGCCGGGGTAGGGGGCAAAACCGAAGACTTTCTTGCTGGCCTCATAGGCTTCGCGGAACTGCTGGCCGGTGGGCACAAACCACCCGGCGTTGTTGACGCTGCCGGCCAAGCCGGGAAGCCGGTTGAGTGGCAAAAATGGCACACCGCCCAGCACCGCGTTCCCGAGCATAGATGCCAGCACGTAAGGCCAGTTGACCTCCAATGCGGCCCTTCCCTGCTCGACCGCCAACCGCGAGGTGCTCTCGTTAGTCCGGGTGATCGACGGGTCGGCGCCAGGGGCGGTGGCCACCGATTTGAGGATCTGCAGTGCGCTGACAGTGGCCGCGCGGTGTGCCGGAGTATCGGTCAGGGTGACCTGCTGGCCGTCGTCGGAGAGCACCTGGCCACCCGCGCTTTGCAGCAGCGTGTTGAACCACACCACCAGCCCCTCGTCCTGGTTGGCCTGCACCCCGATCCAGCTGGGACCGCCGGCGGCATGCAACCGGGTTGCCTCATCCACCATGGCGTTCCACGTCGCCGGTGGCTTGTCCATCAAATCGGCCCGGTACCAAAGTAATTGGGTATTGGTGGTGACGGGTGCGGCATACAGCTTGTGTCGCCAAGCCGCCGTGGCGAGCGGTCCCGGCAGCGTGTCGGCGGTGGCGTCGGCCTCCGCACGACCGGCCGGGTCGTCCGACAGCGGCAACGCCCAGCCTGCTTCGGCAAACTCGGCCGTCTGGATCACGTCCAGCCCCATCACGTCCAAGGTGCGGTCATTACCGGTCAGCCGGCGGGCGAGTTGCAAGCGCATGTCGTCAGGGGAGCCGGACAAACTGACCTGCTGGATGGTGAACCGCCCGCCGGACTGGTCGCTGCACTGCTTGGCAATCACACTGAACGGGACGCGCTCGACGGCCGGGGTGTAGACGGTAACCACCCGCCCGTTGGCACCTGGCCCGCAGGCCGACACCACCGACGCGGCTAACAGGGCCGCCAGCGCGACCGCGTTCAGCCGACGTGCGGACCCGCGACGACTCGACACCACACCGCCCTTTCTTCCTGTGGTGGATTGTCCCGCGCCAGACGGTAGAGCCAGCCGCACGTGAGATGCAACACGTCGAGTGCCGGGCGTCGACGAGCACCCGATCTGCCGCGGCCCAAGTCAGATTGCTAAGCGCGCAAGCAGATCCCGGGCCTTCTCCGCGTTTTGCGGGTCGCAGAGCACGTCGTATCGGCCGGCGACCAATTGCAGCGTGGAACTGAAATCCCGGGTACCGCGCGCCATCGCGTAGGGGACCGCGGAGGTGATCAACCCGAAGAACACCCCGGCGATCAGACCCGTCATCAGCGCCGCCCAGGGGTTCGGACTGAAAAAGCCCAGCACCAAGCCGATGAAAAGACCAAGCCAGGCGCCGCTGATCACGCCGCCCCCCAGCACTTTCGGCCAGGTCAGCCGCCCGGTTACCCGCTCAACCTGCATCAGGTCGACGCCGACGATCGTTACCTGTTGCACGGGGAATTCTTGTTCAGAGAGGTAGTCGACCGCTCGCTGCGCTTCCGCGTACGTGGGATATGAGCCGACTGGCCAGCCTTTTGGCGGCGTCGGCAATCCGGGAGCACGCCGGCTCGCGGCCGGGGTGCCTGGCGTGGCACCGGGAACCTGTCCGGGCTGGAAGGGGCTGGTCATGGTCCCATTGTCCTCTGCCGATCGGACCGACCACCAGGTTGGTGTGGCCAGCGCGCCACCGCGCCCGCCACCAGCGCAAACCACCCTTCTGGTGGCGCTGCTGGCACGAGGTCCGCGCGGCCGACGCTGCCGTCGCGCTAGGTTTAATGCATGACAATCCAGGGCGGCGACGCCCGCGGGAATGCCCACGGCCACGCAGAAAACCCTGCACGGTCGGCGGAGATACGCCCGCCTGAACAGGCTTCACCGCCATCGGGCTATCCGCCGTCAGGTCCACCGCCCGGCGGCTACGGCCCACCCGGATACCCGGGCACTCCGGTGTACGGCAGACCGTCGTATACGGGCGCCGGTACCCGCTGCCGGATCACGGAGGCCGCTACGTCCAGCAGCCCGAGACGAACGCGATGGCGATCGGCTCATTGATCGCCTCGGTCGTCGGATTGCTTGTTCCCTTCAGCTCCATCGTGGGCATCGTGTTGGGCTTAGTCGCAATCAACAAGATCAAGCAGACTCGTCAATCCGGCTACGGTTTGGCCGTGGCCGGCATCCTCATCGCCGTCGCAACCCTAGTGACCTACGTGGTTTTCGCAATCCACTTCCGCGGCCACTTACCGTCATGAGCTACCCCGATCCGCCGTTTCACGGCCCTGGGCAAAACCCGTGGCCTGATGATCCGCCCACGCCGGTCGACCCGCAGACGCCGGTGAACTATCCGGAATTTCCGCCGCCGTATTCTCCGCAACCGCCTCCGGCGCCGCCATACGGTTACCCGCCCGCGCCGTACGGCGGGCCGCCGGGCTATGGCAGCCCGTCGGGGTATGGCGGCCCACCGGGCTATGGCGCCCCGCCCGGGTATCTCGGCCAGTACGACCCGTACCAGTCGTATCCAGCTGGTATGGGCCCGACCAATGGACTGGCCATCGGGTCGCTGGTCACCTCCATCGCCGGCGTGGTGCTAGGTATTCCGCTGACGCTTGTCTGCTATATCGGAGCGCTGATCCCCATCGTCGGGGTCGTGCTTGGGGCGGTGGCGCTGGGTCAGATCAGACGAACCAGTCAGCAGGGTCGCGGGCTTGCCATCGCCGGGATTGTGGTCGGTGCGGTGACGACGGTGCTGTTGGTGGTGATCGCGATCGCGGTGATGACCGTCTTTATCAACCGATCCGGCGTTGCGGTGACTGCGCGCGTCAGTTGACGTGGGCAGGTGGCACGAAGGGACCGGACTGGCGCTGCATGCCGGCCGCGCGCCCTTTAGCGGTGACCACCAAGGCCATCTTGCGGCTGGCTTCGTCGATCATCTCGTCGCCGAGCATCACCGCTCCGCGGGCACCGCCGGCAGCGGAGGTGTGCCATTCGTAGGCTTCCAAAATCAACTCCGCGTGGTCGTACTCTTCTTGGCGGGGACTGAAAATCTCGTTGCCGGCAGCGATCTGTTCGGGGTGTAAGACCCATTTGCCGTCATAGCCGAGTGCCGCCGATCGGCCTGCCACCCGCCGAAACGCCTCTACGTCACGCACTTTGAGGTAGGGGCCGTCGACAGCGGCGATGCCGTGTGCACGCGCTGCCACCAGGATGGTCATCAGCGCGTGGTGGTAGGCGTCGCCGACGTCGTAACCCTCGGGCTGCTCGCCGACGACGAGCGTCCGCGTATTGAGGCTTGCCATGAGGTCGGCGGGGCCGAGAACGAGGGCCTGCACCCGGGCCACGGCCGCGATCGCATCGACGTTCATCAGGCCGCGGGCGTCTTCGATCTGCGCGTCGATCCCGATCTCTCCCACCGGTAGCCCATGGATGGTCTCCAACTGCGTCAGCAACAGGTCGAGCGCCTGAACGTGGGAGACGTCAGAAACCTTGGGCAGCACCACGACATCGAGCTTGGCGTCGGGCACGGCGCCCACGGCGGAAACCACCTCGATGATGTCGGAGTGGGTCCATGGCGTAGTCCAGTCGTTGACCCGGACGCCGCGCAACTGCCCGGCCCATCCGGGCTCGCCGAGTGCGGCGGCCACCCGGGTGCGCGCCTCGGCCTTGGCGTCCGGCGCGACGGCGTCCTCCAGATCGAGGAAGACCTCGTCGGCGGGAAGCCCTTTGGCCTTGTCGATCATCTTCTGGCTGCTCCCCGGCACCGACAGGCAGGTGCGACGGGGTCGATAGGCGTTGGTCACCATTCACTCCTACCCTTTGTGCCATGGCCTCGATCAACAGGGTGTACGCCGCGCGGCTGGCGCGAATGCTGGTGCTGGGCCCGCTCGGTGAGTCGCTGGGCCGGGTGCGCGACGTCGTGGTCAGCATCAGCATCGTCCGCCAGCAACCCCGAGTCCTCGGACTTGTCGTCGAAATGGGTTCGCGCCGAAGAATTTTCGTACCAATTTTGCGGGTCTCCGCGGTCGAGCCCAACGCGGTAACCCTCAACACCGCCAGCGTGTCGTTGACCCGATTCGAGCAACGGCCCGGCGAAGTGCTGGTGCTGGGCCAGATTCTCGACACCAGGGTGCAGGTCAAAGACCCTCAACTTCCGCAGCTGGCCGACACCGAGGTCGTTGTCACCGACCTGGGTCTGGAGCAGACCCGAACCCGTGACTGGCTGGTGTCGCGGGTCGCGGTACGCAGCCCCCGAAAGCTTGGCCGGCGCAGCACCGTGCACGTCGTTGACTGGCACCATGTCGAGGGACTTACCCCATCGGCACTGGCGATGCCGGGCCAGGCCGTAGCGCAGCTGCTGCAGCAGTTCGAGAAGTGGCGACCGATCGAGGTGGCCGATGCGTTGCGTGAGCTGCCGCCGAAGCGGCGCAACGAGGTGATCCATGCACTCGACAACGATCGGCTGGCTGATGTTTTGCAGGAGCTGCCAGAGGAGGACCAGGCAGAGTTGTTGATGCAGCTGGACGACGAACGCGCGGCCGACGTCGTCGAGGAGATGGATCCCGACGATGCCGCCGACCTGCTCGGCGCAATGAACCCGATCGAGGCCGAGGGGCTGCTGCAGCGAATGCGACCCGAAGGATTCCGGCACGGTGCGGCGCCTGTTGAAGCATTCACCCGACACCGCGGGCGGCTTGATGACCTCGAGACCGGTGATACTGACCCCAGACACCTCGGTCGCTGAGGCGCTGGCCCGGGTCCGCGATCCCGACCTCACCCCGGCGTTGTCGTCGCTGGTGCTGGTGGTCCGTCCGCCGACCGCCACCCCGACCGGTCATTACCTGGGATGTGTGCACCTGCAGCGACTGCTGCGCGAGTCACCGGCCACGCTGGTCGGTGGGATCGTCGACGCGGATCTGCCCTGCCTGGCACCGGATACCCCGCTGAGCTGTGCTGACCCGTTATCTGGCCGCCTACAACCTGGTCTGCGGCCCGGTGATCGACGAGCAGCACCACCTGCTGGGCGCGGTGACCGTGGACGACGTGCTCGACCATCTGCTGCCTCACGACTGGCGCGCGAGCAGCGCAGAGCCGGCACTGGATTCAGCGGGGAGATCGTCGTGAGCAAGTCGGCGCCGCGCGGCCGCGGCTGTATACCCCGCGCACCTCGCGGGTGGTCGCGCCGCGGGTCGACCCAGACGCCGTCGGTCAGTTCACCGAATCGATTGCCCGCTTCTTCGGCACGGGTCGCTACCTGCTGCTGCAGACCTTGCTGGTCGTCGCGTGGATCATCCTGAACGTCTCTGCCGTCAGCCTGCGCTGGGACCCCTACCCGTTCATCCTGCTCAACCTGGCCTTTTCAACGCAGGCCGCCTACGCGGCGCCGCTGATCCTGCTGGCCCAAAATCGCCAGGAGAACCGCGACCGCGTCGCGCTCGACGAGGACCGTCGCCGCGCCGAGGAGACCAAGGCCGACACCGAATACCTGGCCCGCGAGCTCGCTGCGCTGCGGCTGGCAATCGGCGACGTCGCCAAGACACGCGACTACCTTCGCCGCGAACTGGAAGATTTGCGGGGCCTGCTGGAGGACCGACAGCTGGACAAGACGAACCAGGTGCAATCGGGCAGCGGTGGAAAGCGGACGGCGCGCCGCGAAGTCGCGCTGACGCGCTTTTCTGTCCGCGTCTTCACAGGCAGCGCTTCTGCCAATGTTGTCACCGTGATCACTCCTGTTATGTATGGTGACGTAGGTCACGAGGCCCATGTGGTTTCGCGAGCCCAGATAACTCGAAATAGAGGACGGTTGAGTGCCCGTAGGGGGACGCTTGGGTGCACGCACGGCCCTGGCAAAGATGCAGCAGCGGCTGATCCGCGCGCCCCGAGCCCCGAAGATGCCCGGCGCCGTCATAAATGCCGCTGACACCGTGCGGGAGTCGCTGACCCGCGCCGCGCGGACCCCGGCCTTTGGCGTGGCGATAATCGCCTGCCTGATCTTCGCCGGAGTCGTGGGCGCGGCGGCTCCGCCATTCCCGGGCCCGAAGACAACGGTGCGCGACGCCGCCATCACCCCGGTGGCCGCCGTCGCACCGGCATCCACCGACCCCACCGGCCCGATGGTGATCGCCGTCCAACACCCGAAGGTGGGCTTTCACGTCGCCGAGGCGACGGTGTCGGCTCCCCCGCCGACCGTCGTGGTGAACTCACCGGGCGCGCTGGGCATCCCGACCATGGCGCTGAGCGCGTATCGCAACGCCGAGCGGATGATGGCCGGAGCCGCCCCCGGCTGCGGCATCAGCTGGAACCTGTTGGCCGGTATCGGGCGCATCGAATCGATGCATGCTAACGGCGGCGCCACCGACACCCACGGCACCGCGGTGCGACCCATCTACGGCCCGTCCTTGGATGGCACCTTGCCCGGCAACGAGGTCATCGCGCAAAGCAGCGCCAGTGGGCGCATCAGCTACGCCCGCGCCATGGGTCCGATGCAGTTTCTGCCCGGCACCTGGGCGCGCTACGCATCCGACGGCGACGGCGACGGTGCAGCCGATCCGCAGAACCTGTACGACTCCACGCTTGCCGCCGCTCGATACCTGTGCAGCGGCGGACTGAACTTACGCGACCAGTCACAGGTGCTGGCCGCCATCCTGCGCTACAACAACTCCATGCCCTACGCGCAGAACGTACTGGGATGGGCCGCGGCGTATGCCACCGGCGTGGTCCCGGACGACCTGCCGCCGCTTGTCGGAGCCCCGCCGCCGATTGCTGACATGCACCTGGAGAACCCGGAGGGGCTCGGCCCGAACCTGCCGATTAACGTTCACGGCCTCTCGTCTACCGACCCGCTGGCCCAGATGCCGCTGATCGATCTCAGTGGCTCCGGAGCCACCAGCCAGCAACCGATGTGGGCGTGGCAGCAAACCGCTCCCCGCGCATCGACGTGCACGGTGATCTGCATCGGCCAAGGCGTCGGAACAGCACCGCAGCTCAACGCGCCGCCAACCGGGGCGGCAACGCCTGCAGCGCCGGCCCTGGTGCCCGGCATGCCACAGCCCCTGGTGCCGGGCCTGCTACCGGCTGCTCCTGCGCCCGCGCTGATGCCCGGCCTGCCACCGGCTGCTCCTGCGCCGGCGTTGATGCCGGGCCTGCCACCGGCCGCTCCACTGGGCCCACCGCCGCCGGCCCCGGCGGTCGCAGGGCCGGCTGCGACCCTTTGCCGGGGTGCCAGGCGGACCACCGGCAGGCCCGCCGCCCGGTCCAGCCGGCTGACCAGCCCGCTTCGTCGCCGACAGTGCCGATAGTCCGGCTCCTCAACGGGCCGTCCCGGCCCGCGTCGTCGCCGAACTACACTCGGCGATGATGTCTGAAACCTACGACGCCGCAGACCCGGCTGCCCGCGTTCGCGCGGCGCTGGCCAAGGTGATCGATCCGGAACTGCGGCGCCCCATCACCGAACTCGGGATGGTCAAGAGCGTCGAGGTCGGCCCTGGCGGCGATGTGCACGTCGAGATCTACCTGACCACCGCCGCGTGCCCGAAGAAGACCGAGATCAGTGAGCGGGTGCGGGAGGCCGTCGCCGACGTGCCGGGCACCGGCGCGGTGAAGGTCAGCCTCGACGTGATGAATGACGATCAGCGCACCGAACTGCGTAAGCAGTTGCGCGGCGACGCTCGCGAACCCGTCATCCCCTTCGCCCAGCCGGGGTCGCTGACTCGGGTGTACGCGGTCGCCTCGGGCAAGGGCGGCGTGGGTAAGTCGACGGTGACGGTCAACCTGGCCGCCGCGATGGCCGCGCGCGGGGTGTCGGTCGGGGTGCTCGACGCCGACATCCACGGCCACTCCATCCCCCGGATGATGGGTACCACCGACCGGCCCACCCAAGTCGAGTCGATGATCTTGCCGCCGATCGCGCACGAGGTGAAGGTCATCTCGATCGCCCAATTCGTCGAGGGCAATACGCCGGTGGTGTGGCGCGGCCCGATGCTGCACCGGGCATTGCAACAATTTCTGGCCGACGTGTACTGGGGCGACCTCGATGTGCTGTTGCTCGACCTGCCGCCGGGCACCGGCGACATCGCGATCTCGGTGGCCCAGCTGATTCCGAACGCGGAAATCCTGGTAGTGACCACGCCCCAGCTCGCGGCGGCCGAAGTGGCAGAACGTGCGGGCAGCATCGCCCTACAGACGCGCCAACGCATCGTCGGGGTGGTGGAGAACATGTCCTGGCTGGTGCTGCCCGACGGTTCGCCGTTGCAGGTGTTCGGCCAGGGTGGCGGACAGCAGGTCGCCGAGCGGCTGTCGCGCGCGGTCGGCGCCGACGTGCCGCTGCTGGGGCAGATTCCGTTGGACCCCGCGCTGGTCGCTGCGGGCGACGCCGGCGTGCCGATAGTGCTCAGCGCGCCCGACTCGGCGGTGGGCAAGGAACTGCGCGGCGTCGCCGACGGCTTATCCTCGCGGCGCCGCGGCCTGGCGGGGATGTCGTTGGGGCTTGACCCGACTCGGCGCTGAGCCGTCTAGGTGGCGTCGGTGTCGAACGGCACAGGCCCGCCAACAGGTGGCTCCGCAGGCCTGGACGACGACGGCGCAACCGGCTGGGCTGGTGCGCTGAGTGTCGAATGGTCGAAGTTGCCGGTGAACAGCGAGTCATCGCCGTTGAGTAGGTGTTTGGTCAACGCTGCCCGCGGCGTCATGCCCCGCAACTTCTGTAGCTCGCTGAGCGGTTCCCGCAGGTCGTCGAATTCGGGCCCGATGTCCTCGCGCAGCTGGGTCGTCACCCCGCTGAGGTAGTCGCGGGCCTGCCGCAGCGCCGCAGCGCTCCACCGGATCGCGCCGGGTAGCCGCTCGGGGCCCAAGACGACCAGACCGACCACCACCAGCACCAGCATCTCCCCCCAGCCGATGTTGGCGAACATTTAGCTGCTGGTATCTGGGCCGGGGGTGACGGTGAGCGTGACGTGACGGCCGTCGCGGACCACCTCGATCGGAGCGGGCTGCCCAATCGTCAACTGGCGCACGGCGACAACGAACTCGTCGGCATCGGCCACCGACCGCGTGCCGACCTTGACCACCACGTCGTTTTCCAGCATGCCGCCCTTTTCCGCGGGGCTGCCGGCCTTGACGTTGGCGACCTGTGCCCCCTGCGCGATCGCATTGCTCACCGACCGGGTGCTCACCCCCAACGTCGGGTGGACGATCTTGCCGTCCCGAATCAACGTCTGCGCAACGATTTTCGCTTCGTTGACCGGGATGGCGAAACCCAGCCCGCTGGCGCTGTCGGACAACGACTTACCGGCGGTATTGATGCCGATCACCTGGGAATCCATATTGATCAGTGGGCCGCCGGAGTTCCCGTGGTTGATCGAGGCGTCGGTCTGCACGGCGTCAATGACCGTATCGGTGTCAGAACCCTCCCCCGACAACGGGATCGGCCGGTGCACGGCGCTGATGATGCCGTGCGTCACGGTGCTACGCAGACCCAACGGCGCACCGGCGGCAAGGACTTCGTCGCCGACGCGCATCTTGTCGGAGTCACCGAGCCGAGCCACCGTCAAGTTGTTGACGTTGTCCACTTTGAGGACGGCCAGGTCGGTCTTGGGATCGCGTCCAACCAGATTGGCGGGCACTTCCTTGCCGTCGTTGAACACCACGGTGGTCTTGAATTGGCTGGGGTTGTTGGCCGCTTCGGAGATGACGTGGTTGTTGGTGACGATGTAGCCGCGGCCGTCGACGACGAAACCGGAGCCCTGCATACCCTCTTGATCGCTGACCGACTGGATCGTGACCACCGAGTCGGCCGTTGCCGCGGCCACTTTGGCGAATCGGCCGGCCGGTGCTTCGCTATTGCCGTTGGTGGACAACGTCACCTTGGACGTCGTGAACGCTTCGACAACCTCGGCCGTTTTGCGTCCCACCACACCGCCGACCAAGCCGATCAGCAACGCGAGGACGGCCAGCACGGCGAGCGCCAGGTAGGACACCCGCCCGCCGAACAGCACATCGCGCACACCGAGCCGGTCGCGCCCGCCGCCGGCGCCGTACTGCCGCGCGGCCGCCACCGCCGGCTCGCCCAGAGCAGCGGCTGCCCCAGGGTCGCGCCAGGGATCGTCGGGCTCTCCCAACTGGTCCTTGTCTCGATCGCCATCCAGTGCGCCGGCATCGGTGGGGTGGCGCTGCAACGACTCGGCAGTCGGGAACGGACGACCGAAGGCCTCCGAGAGAACCGGGTCGGCAGGTTGACTGTGGGGCGCGAACTCTCCCTGATCGCGATACTTCGGCGGACGCACGGCCTCGGCGACGAATGACCCCTGCACGCCGTCGGGGCGACCAAAGGCCTGGCTCGACGCGGCGTCGACGGGCGGCCGGGAGATGGGTCGCGGCGCCAGCCGGGGGGCGCCGTTGTTGTCTTGGTCGGAGCTCACGTCATCCTCTTCCGAGCGCTTGAGAAAACGCCGCTACAGGCACGAGCCCGGTGCCGTGCACCGGGCCTGGCCAACTTTGGTACCCACCCTACCGAGGCTCGCGCGGGTCGCGCGGCCTGCCGTCGGGAGCGCGCCCGCTTTCCTGGCTGCGGGCAGACCCCAACGGGCCGCTCTCCCCCCGCGAGCGGGTGCTACCCCCAGCGGAGCCCGCATCGTCGTCGGGCGGGCAGTGCGGAATCTGCGACAGCAATCCCAGCAGCGTGCTGGGGATCCGGATCGGATTGGAGTCGCGCAGCGCGGCGCGGGCGCGGCGCTGACCGTCTACTTCGGCAGCGCACTCGGGGCAAAGGGTAATGTGATGGGCCGCGCGCAGGTGCGCGCTCATCCGCAGCTCACCGTCGACGAACGCCGCGATGGCCTCGGTCGACAAATGCTCGGTAGAACCAAACTGCCGCGGCGCACCCACCGGTGCATCACTTTGCGAGGCGAATTGGGACGGGAGCCAGGAGAACGCACGGCGGAACACATGTCCCCGCTCGACCATCACCAGCCCCTCTCGGTATCAGCGTTCGGTCCATCAAACGTCGGGCACTACCTCGAATGTAGCGCGCCACCGAATGCTTAACACCAACGAACAGCCGATCAGGCGGCGTGTGTCTTAGTCGGCGAGGCCGGCGGGTGAGTGCTTGGCCTCCTCGGAGTGCGCCGCCAGATAGTCACGCAGCGCTTGTCGCCCCCGATGGATGCGGCTGCGCACAGTTCCGAGCTTCACACCCAGCGTGGCCCCGATCTCCTCGTAGGACAGCCCCTCGATATCGCACAGCACCACGGCGGCGCGGAACTCAGGCGGTAGCGAATCCAGCGCCGCTTGCAGGTCGGGGCCCAACCTCGACTCGTGGTAGATCTGCTCGGGGTTGGGTTCGTCGGCGGGCACCCGGTCGTAATCGTCGGGCAACGCCTCCATCCGCACCCGGCCGCGCCTGCGCACCATGTCGAGGAACAGGTTGGTCGTGATGCGGTGCAGCCAGCCTTCGAAGGTGCCCGGCTGGTAGTTCTGCACCGACCGGAAAACCCGGATGAAGGTTTCCTGGGTCAGATCCTCGGCATCGTGCTGATTGCCGGAGAGCCGATATGCCAATCGATAGACCCGGTCGGCGTGCTGACGGACAAGCTCATCCCACGAAGGCATCGCCGCCTTGTCTCCGGTCGCGTCGAAGACCGCGGTGCCATACGGTTCCTCCGCAGGTTGGACCCACTCGGCTTCCCGATACTGCTCGGGATGCGACATGCTCGCCGGGCTCATCAGTGTGGTGATGTTCAAGTCCTCCGGGTTCAGACTGACGTCAAAAATCGACAGTTCATCACCGCGCGCAACGCGAAGGCGCCGGGATGTATTCCCAGACCAACGGCCTCCTCGTTCCATGGGAGATACCGTCGCCTATCGGCGTATGTGCGGTATGTGATCGCACTGTGCATTGACTGAGAATGGGCCTGCTAAACCCATTGCGCTGCTGGTATTCATCAAATTGTGACCTTGGACCGCGTCACGGCTCGGGCGTGTCACGGTCCGCAGTCGGGCGCGCCTGACCACGCTCAGCATCGGTTGGACTTACGCTGCGGGCATGGCCATTAGCGACCGCACACCAGGCCAGCCGGCTGCAACGACCCGCGCGGAGTCCCTATCCGCACATGCCGAGGGATCAATCTCTGAAGACGGCGTGCTGTTGGCCGCCCGTGACCGCGCCGTCGAGACCGGCGTCGGCGCGGTAACCCCCGCGGTGGGGGCGCTGCTCAGCCTGCTGGCCAAGCTCAGTGGCGGAAAAGCCGTTGTCGAAGTCGGCACCGGAGCAGGCGTCAGCAGCCTATGGCTGTTGTCGGGGATGAGCGACGACGGCGTGCTGACCACAATCGACATCGAGCCCGAACATCAGCGACTCGCCAAGCAGGCGTTGAGCGATGCGGGCATCGGCCAGTCACGGACCCGGTTCATCAGCGGCCGGGCCCAAGAGGTGCTGACCCGGCTGGCTGACGCGTCCTATGACCTGGTCTTCATCGACGCCGACCCGCTCGACCAGCCGGACTACGTGGTCGAGGGGGTGCGCCTGCTGCGCCCGGGCGGGGCCATCGTCGTACACGGGGCGGCGCTGGGCGGGCGGGCCGGTGATCCGGCGGCTGCCGATGCCGAAGTGGCAGCGGTCCGCGAAGCGGCGCGGCTGATCGCCGAAAACGAGTCGCTGACCCCGGCGTTGGTGCCGCTCGGTGACGGCCTTTTGGCCGCGGTCCGCGACTGACCCAGCCTTTTTTACGGATTCCTGACGGGATGCTGGCTTGACGGTCGACTGAACGCACGTTTAGTGTACTGAACATGCGTTCAGCCGACGATCTGACCGCCGCCGCCCGGATCCGCGACGCGGCGATCGAGCGGTTCGGCGAGCAGGGGTTCGGCGTCGGGCTGCGCTCGATTGCCGAAGCGGCCGGCGTCAGCGCCGCGCTCGTCATCCACCACTTCGGCTCCAAGGACGGTCTACGCAAAGCCTGCGACGACTACGTCGCCGAAGAGATCCGCGGCGCAAAATCCGAGGCGATGCGCTCCAGCGATCCGGCTACCTGGTTCGCCGCCATGGCCGAGATCGAGGAGTACGCACCCGTGATGGCCTACCTGGTTCGCAGTATGCAGACCGGTGGCGAGCTCGCGAAAACGTTGTGGCGCACGATGATCAGCAATGCCGAAAGCTACCTGGACGAAGGTGTCAGCACCGGCATCCTGAAAGCCAGTCGAGATGCGGCTGCCCGGGCGAAGTATCTGGCGATCACCGGCGGCGGGGGCTTCCTGCTGTACATCCAAATGCACGAAACACCCACAGATCTGCGGGCAGTCCTGCGCGACTACGCCCGCGACATGGTGCTGCCCGCCCTTGAGCTTTACACCGACGGCCTGATGACCGACAGCCACATGTATGACGCCTTTATCGCTCAAGCCGAACAAGGAGATTCCCATGCCAGCTGATCACCACACCAACCAGGCACCGATCGAAATTCACGGCTTGACAAAGAACTTCGGCGCGGTTCGGGCGCTGGACGGCCTCGAGCTGACGGTGCGCGAGGGCGAGGTACACGGCTTCCTCGGACCCAACGGCGCCGGAAAGTCCACCACGATACGGATACTGCTCGGAGTGGTGAAGGCCGACAGCGGCACTGCGAGGCTGCTTGGCGGTGATCCCTGGACCGACGCAGTCGAACTGCACCGCCAAATCGCCTATGTGCCGGGCGATGTGACCCTTTGGCCTAATCTCACCGGCGGTGAGACGATCGATCTGCTGGCACGCATGCGGGGAGGTATCGACGACAAACGTCGCACGGAGCTCATCGAGCGTTTCGAGCTGGATCCGCACAAGAAGGCCCGCACCTACTCCAAAGGCAACCGCCAGAAAGTCTCTTTGATTTCGGCGTTCTCGTCGCGGGCGCGGCTGTTGCTGCTCGACGAGCCGAGCAGTGGCCTAGACCCATTGATGGAAAACATTTTTCAGCAATGCGTTGCAGAGGCACGCGACCGGGGCGCGACGGTTCTGCTGTCCAGTCACATCCTGGCCGAGACCGAGGCACTGTGCGAGCGCGTGACGATCATCCGCGCCGGCAAGACGGTCGAGAGCGGCTCGCTGGATTCGATGCGTCATCTGAGCCGCACGTCGATCAAGGCCGAGTTGCTCAGCGATCCAGGCGATCTCACCCGAATTCGCGGCGTCGAGAACGTCAGCATCGAGGGAACCACGCTGCGGGCCCACGTCGACAGCGAGAGCCTCGGCGAGCTCATCCGGGCGCTTGGTGAGGCTGGAGTGCGTAGCCTGGTCAGCCAACCGCCCACGCTGGAAGAACTATTTCTGCGTCACTACGGCGTCGGCACCGACGGCCAGCGTGAACTCAGCAGTCAAGAGGTTCGGGCATGAGTACCGCGACGCTGGACCGGGCACACCAGGCACCACAACGTAATTCGGCGTTCACCGGCACCCTGGGGATGCTGCGGCTCTACCTGCGGCGCGACCGGGTCGTCTTGCCGCTGTGGGTGTTTCTGCTCTCGCTACCGCTAAGCACCGTCTACGTCGGCAGCATCGAGAAGGTCTACCCCGACCAGGCCGCGCGCGCCGCCTTTGCCGCCTCGATCATGGCCAGCCCGGCGCAGCGGGCGCTCTACGGACAGATCTACAACGACAGCCTCGGCGCAACGGGCATCTGGAAAGCCGGGATGTTTCATCTGCTGATCGCCGTCGCCGTCATCCTCACGGTCATCCGCCATACCCGTGCCGACGAAGAAACCGGCCGCGCCGAACTGCTCGACTCGACCGCCGTGGGCCGGTACGCCAGCCTGACCGCGGCCCTGCTGCTGTCATTCGGTGCGTCGGTGCTCACCGGCGCGATCGGGGCGGGCGGGCTGCTGACGACCAGTGTGCCGTGGGGCGGGTCGCTGGCGTTCGGCGCCGCGCTGGCCTGCTCCGGTCTGGTGTTCACCGCAGTAGCCGCGGTGGCCGCCCAGCTCTCGCCGAGTGCCCGGTTCGCCCGCGGTGCCGCGTTCACCGCGCTGGCAACCGCATTCACCTTGCGCGCCGTCGGGGACGCCGGCTCGGGCACCGTGTCGTGGTTTTCGCCGCTGGGCTGGTCGCTGCAGGTTCGTCCCTACGCCGGTGACCGGTGGTGGGTTCTGCTGCTGCATCTTGGGACGACGGTGCTGCTGACCGCGCTGTCATATCGGCTGCTTGCCGGGCGCGACGTCGGCGCGGGGCTCATTGCAGAACGTCCGGGTCCGGCAGCGGCGTCACCGGTGCTGCGCAGTTCGCTCGCGCTGGCGTGGCGGCTGGATCGGGGGGCGCTGCTGCTGTGGACCGTCGGGCTGTGTCTCTATGGCCTGCTGATCGGCAGCATCGTGCACGGCATCGGCGACGAGCTGGGCGACGGCACGGCGCAAGACATTGTCGAGCGCATGGGCGGTACGGGTGCATTGGAGCAGGCCTTCATTGCGGTGGCGTTCTGCATGCTGGGAATGATGGCGGCCGCATTCGCCATCTCGTTGGCCCTGCGCCCGCACCAGGAGGAGGCCGGCCAGCGGGCCGAGACCGTGCTGGGCGGCGCAGTGGGCCGGAGTCGATGGCTGGCAGGTCATCTGGCGGTCGCACTGATGGGTTCTGCCGCCGCGATGTTGATCGCCGGATCTGCCGCCGGATTGACCTATGGGGTCGCTGCCCATGACGTCGGCGGCAAGTTTCCGATGGTCATCGCTACCGCCGCGGTACAACTGCCCGGCGTGTGGCTTTCCGCGGCAGTGACCGTCGCGTTGTTCGGCCTTTCGCCACGGTTCAGCCCGGTGTCGTGGGGTGTGCTGGTCGGATTCGTCGCGCTGTACCTGATCGGGTCGCTGTCGGGCTTCTCGCAGTGGCTGCTGGACCTCGAACCGTTCGCGCACGTCCCGCGGGTGACTGGCGGCGCGTTCACGGTTGTTCCGCTGCTGTGGCTGTTGGCGATCGACGCCGCGCTGATCGCACTGGGATTCACGGCCTTTCGCCGCCGCGACGTGCAGAGCTGAGAGGGCTGTCATGAAAACCGTTGGCAAATTCGCACTGTCGTCGATTGCCGGAATCGCGGCCTTCTGCCTGATGGTGTTCCTTCCGGCCGGGACGTTGCACTACTGGCAGGGTTGGGTGTTCCTCGCCGTGTTCGCGCTCGCCACATGGATTCCCAGCGTCTACCTGTTGCGGAAGAACCCGGCTGCGCTCGATCGCCGCATGCATGCAGGACCGGCGCAGGAGACCAGACCGGCGCAAAAGATCATCAGCTTCATTGCCTTCCTGTCGCTGGTGGCCATCATCGTGCTCAGCGCGTTCGACCATCGCATGGGCTGGTCGACGGTGCCGGCGCCGGTGTCGGTGCTCGGCGCCGTCCTAGTTGCGGTCGGACTCACTGTCACCATGCTGGTAGTCGTCCAAAACGGCTATGCGGCAGCCAATATCACTGTCGAGTCGGGGCAGACGCTCGTTTCGACAGGTATGTACGGGCTGGTACGCCATCCGATGTACACCGGCACCGTCGTCATGATGATCGGTATCCCCCCGGCGCTCGGCTCGTACTGGGGACTGCTCTTCCTCATACCCGGACTGGTCGTGTTGGCTTTTCGCATTCGCGATGAGGAAGACATGCTCGAGCAAGAGTTACGCGGATACAGCGCATACGAGCAGCAGGTGCATTACCGCTTGTTCCCATACGTGTGGTGAGCGCACGAACTACTGCCGCGAAGGTGCGCAAAATGCCAGGCATCGTCGGCGTGTCGTGCACAAACACGCACGCTCGCGGGCAAACACGGCTAGATCCAGACGCCCTTGCCTACCGCGACCACGCCGCCGGCGCTGATCGCGAAGCGTTCGCGGTCCTTCTCCAGGTCTACCCCCACCATCTCACCCGGTCCGACGACGACGTTCTTGTCCAGGATCGCGTGACGCACCACCGCCCCGCGGCCGACCCGGGCGCCCGGCATGATCACGCTGCCCTCCACGATCGCGCCGTCGTCCACGACGACGTTTGACGACAACACCGAGTTGCGCACCGAGGCAGCCGAGATGATGCTGCCCGCGCCGACCACCGACTCCTGAGCCGAGCCGCCGTTGACGAACTTCGCCGGCGCCAAGTTCTCCGACTCGCCGCGGATCGGCCAGCGCTTGTTGTACAGGTTGAACACCGGATGCACCGACACCAGATCCATGTGGGCGTCGTAAAAGGCGTCCAGCGTACCGACGTCACGCCAGTAGGCCCGGTCACGATCGGTGGCGCCGGGCACCTCGTTGTCGGAGAAGTCGTAGACCGCGGCCAGCCCGTCGGAGACCAGCCGCGGAATGATGTCGCCGCCCATGTCGTGGTCAGAATGATCGTCGTCGGCGTCGGCGCGGATCGCATCGATCAGCACCTTGGTGGTGAAGATGTAGTTGCCCATCGACACGTACGTCGACGTCCGGGTCGTCGGGAGTTCCGGGGGGCTGAGCTGGCTTCTCCAGAAAGCTGCGGATGCGGCCGGACTCGTCGGTGTCGATGCAGCCGAACGCGGACGCCTCGGCACGGGGCACCCGGATACCGGCCACTGTCGCCCCGGCGCCGGTGTCGATGTGGAACCGAACCATCTGCTCGGGGTCCATCCGGTAGACGTGGTCGGCGCCGAAAACCACGATGTAGTCCGGATCCTCGTCGTAGATCAGGTTCAGCGACTGATAGATCGCGTCAGCTGAGCCGGTGTACCAGCGCGGGCCGAGTCGCTGCTGGGCCGGAACCGGGGTGATGTACTCACCGGCCAAACCCGACAACCGCCAGTTTTGCGAGATATGCCGGTCCAGCGAATGCGACTTGTATTGGGTGAGAACGCAGATCCTCAGGTAGCGGGCGTTGACAAGATTGGAAAGCACGAAGTCGATCAGCCGGTAGGCGCCGCCGAAGGGGACCGCGGGCTTAGCCCGGTCGGCGGTCAGCGGGTACAACCGCTTGCCCTCCCCACCGGCCAGGACAATGCCCAGCACGTGTGGCGCTTCCCTCATGAATCAAACCTATCGGCCGCCGTTAACCGCTGCTAGCTCATTCTCCTGAATACCCATGCTGACGGACTGTCCATCAACCTATTTCGATGAACGCGGTTTGGGGTCGGCGACCGGGTGGTACCCGCAGCGCCGTCGGAGGGCGACTACTACGGTGCCGAGTATGCGGGTGGCGATGATGACTCGGGAGTATCCGCCCGAGGTCTACGGGGGCGCGGGGGTGCACGTCACCGAGCTCGTCGCGCAACTACGCAAGCTGTGCCAGGTCGACGTGCACTGCATGGGCGCGCCCCGGGCGGGCGCGTTCACCTATCAGCCCGATCCGCAGCTGCGGGGCGCCAACCCGGCGCTCTCGACGTTGTCGTCGGATCTGGCGATGGCCAACGCCGCCGCGGAGGCCAGCGTGGTCCACAGCCATACTTGGTACACCGGCTTGGCCGGGCATCTGGCCGCATTGCTCTACGACGTCCCACACGTGTTGACCGCGCATTCGCTGGAGCCGATGCGGCCGTGGAAGGCCGAGCAACTCGGCGGCGGCTACCGGGTTTCGTCCTGGGTAGAACAGACCGCGGTGACCGCCGCGGACGCCGTCATCGCTGTCAGCTCAGGCATGCGCGAGGACGTGCTTCGGGTCTATCAGGCAATGGATCCCGGCCGCGTGCATGTCGTGCGCAACGGGATCGACACCGAGGTGTGGTACCCGGCCGACCCGATCGGCTCGGCGTCCGGGGACTCCGTGCTGGCCGACCTCGGAGTCGACCGCGGCCGGCCCACGGTGGCTTTCGTCGGCCGGATCACCCGGCAAAAAGGCGTCTCCCACCTGCTGGGGGCCGCACACCAGTTCAGCCCCGACGTGCAGTTGGTGCTGTGCGCCGGAGCGCCCGACACGCCGGAAATCGCCGCCGAAGTGGCCGCAGCGGTAGCCGAACTGGCCCGCGGCCGCACCGGCGTGTTCTGGGTCAGGGAAATGCTGCCGATCGGCAAGATACGTGAAATACTCTCGGCTGCAACAGTTTTCGTATGTCCATCGGTGTATGAGCCGCTGGGCATCGTCAACCTCGAGGCGATGGCGTGCGGCACGGCGGTGGTGGCCTCCGACGTCGGAGGCATACCCGAGGTGGTCGACGACGGGGTCACCGGTTCGCTGGTGCACTACGACCCCGACGATCCCGCCGGTTATCAGCGCGGCCTCGCCGGGGCAGTCAACGCGCTGATCGCCGATCCTGAAAGGGCGGAACGCTACGGCAAAGCGGGACGGCGCCGCTGCATCGCGGAATTCTCCTGGGCGCGTATCGCAGAACAGACGCTGGAGATCTACCGGAAGGTGTGCGCGTAGCGGCTAGCTGGTGACGCCTTTGAGTTCGTCGCCCAGGGCAGCAGCTTCGTCGGGTGTCAGCTCGACGACCAGTCGACCACCGCCCTCCAGCGGTACCCGCATCACGATGCCGCGCCCCTCCTTGGTCGCTTCCAGTGGACCGTCTCCGGTCCGGGGCTTCATCGCCGCCATCGAGTGCTCCCTCCAGGTTCGAGCTGGCCCGCCGTCACGGTCCTAGCTGAGGTCGGGTCCGCCCCATCCCCGGCATTGAACTGCAAATTCACCCCTCTATTGTTCCCTATCCCACCCGGCAGGGGTACATGACCTCCGGCTCGGCGTTTCGTCCACGATCCTCACGCCGCTCGACGGCACCCAGCACGTTCGCAGGTGATCGTCGACCATCCCGGTCGCCTGCATCAGCGCATATGCGGTGGTGGGGCCAACGAATCGGAACCCGCGCCGTTTCAATTCGCGTGCCATCGCGGTGGATTCGGCGGTGGCCGGCGGGACTTCGGAGGGGTCTGCCGGCCTTTGAGAGACTGGCCGCGGTGCTGGTGCGAACGACCACAGCAACTCGGAGAGATCTTCGATGTCGGCGGCGGCACGCGCGTTGGTGATTGTCGCCTCGATTTTGGCGCGGTTGCGCACGATTCCCTGGTCGGCCATCAGCCTGGCCACGTCGGCATCGCTGTACCCGGCGACCTTCTCGATGTCGAAGCCGGCGAAGGCGCGGCGGAAGTTCTCCCGCTTACGCAGGATGGTCAGCCAGGAAAGCCCACTCTGAAACGCCTCCAGGCTGATCCGCTCGAACAGCGGCACCCGGCCGTGCAACGGCCGGCCCCATTCGTTGTCGTGATAGTCGCGGTAGAGCGCGAAATCCGGTCCAGGGCGCCCCACTGCCCAGCTGCACCGGATCAGCCCATCGTCGGGCGGCACGGTCATCTCGGTTCCTCGTCATCGGCAATGTCGACACCGCCGTCGTTCTCGTCGAGTTGGGGGTCGACGGCCACGAGTGCTTGGGCGGCGTGCACTGACGAGAGTTGGCCGCGCAGCAGGTCGAGCTCCTGGCCGAGCCGCTCCAGCACCCAGTCGACCTCGCTGGTCTTATAGCCGCGCAGCGTCTGGGTGAACTTGACCGCGTCGACGTCCGCGCCGGTGACTCCGGAGGCGGGCAGCACTGTCGGCGTCGTTCCCCGGGGCAGTGGCGGCAGCGGCTCACCGCGGCCGAACATCAAACTGGCCACCCCGAATAGCACGACCGCCACCAGGACCAGCACCACTACGTACAGCAACACCAACGCCACGCCACCGATTATCGCCGTAGTGGCCCTGGCGTCTTAGCGGGGTCGCAGTGGTCTCCCGTAGCGACCCCCAGCGCCCGTCTCCGCCGCGCTGGCGATCGCCACGGCCTTCATCGGCGGCCGGTCGCGCAGCGACACCGTCGACGTACGCGGTGTGTAACCGTCTCCGTCGACGAAGAACTGGGTCAACCCCACTCCGGAGTCGGGAATGCCGCACCTGCGAGAGCAGGGTCGCGACGACCTGACGACTCATCGGACCCAGATCGGCCAGCGGCCGGTTGCGGTGTGCCCGCACACCAAGGTTGACCTGGGCGATCGCCTCTAGGCCCAATTGGTCATAGGTGTCGATCAGCAGGCCGATCTCGACGCCGTAGCCGGGTGCGAACGGTAGCGACATCAGCAGTTCGCGGGTGGCCGCATACTCGCCGCCGAGCGGCTGCAGCACGCATCCCAGCTCGGGTCGCAGCGCCGCGAGCAGCGGGCGCGCCACCAACTCGGTGACCCGGCCACCGCCGGTGGCGCCTTCGGGGCCGCTGGCATCGCTGACGTCGCCCACGTTCAGCGGCCGCCGGTAGAAGCTCTTTACCAGGTGAATGCCGTCCTCGGTGAGTAGCGGCCCGACCAGCCGCGGCACGAACATCGGGTGCGGGTCGATCAGGTCGGAGTCGACGAACACCACGATGTCGCCACTGGTGGCCGCCAGTGAACGCCACAGCACCTCGCCCTTGCCGGGCCGCGGCGTGATGTCGGGCAGCGCTTGCTCCCGGGTGACCACGCGCGCACCGGCGGCGATCGCCCGGATCTCGGTGTCGTCGGTGGAGCCCGAGTCGAGCACGATCAGTTCCTCGACCAAGCCTGCCGACCAGCGGCGAAATGCTGTCAATCACCGTTTCGACGGTGTCTTCTTCGTTGAGGGCAGGCAGCACCACCGAGATCGTCCGGCCGGCCTTCGCCGCGATCAACTCGTCGACCGTCCAGTCCGGGCGGGTCCAACTGCGGTCAGACAGCCAGACGTCGCCGGGCAGCGCGGCCAATGCCTGCTCGGTGGCGAGGTCGACCAGGTCCGTCATGCAAGTCCTCTCACGGTGCGCGCCGGCCGTCGTTGTCCATGAATCGACGCCACCATTTCCAGCACCCGTCGGGTCGGGCCTATTTCATGCACTCGGAACATACGCGCACCCGCGGCGGCCGCGAGCGCGGTGGCTGCCAGGGTTCCCTCCAGCCGTTCGGTCAGATCCACGCCAAGAGTCTCCCCGACGAAATCCTTATTGCTCAATGCCATCAAGACCGGCCACCCGGTGTTAACAAGATCTTCCACGTGCCGCAACAGCGCCAGGCCATGGAAGGTGTTCTTGCCGAAGTCATGGGTCGGGTCGATCAGCACGCGATCGCGGGCCACCCCGGCGGCGACGGCGCGTTCGGCCGCGGCGGTGACCTCGCTGATCACGTCATCCACCACCCCGCGAGTGGTCGTCCCATAGCTGACCCGGAATGGCCGGGTCCGCGGCGAGGCACCCCCGGTGTGCGAGCACACCAAGCCGACTCCGAATTCGGCCGCCACCTCGGGCATCGCGGGATCGAAACCGCCCCAACTGTCGTTGATCAGGTCCGCGCCTGCCCGGCAGGCGGCGCGGGCCACCGCCGAACGCCAGGTGTCAATGCTGACCAGTTGGTCGGGGTAGACGTCGCGCAACCACTCGATGAATGGCACCACGCGCGAGATTTCGGTCTCGGTGTCGATGCTCTCCCCCGGGCCCGCCTTGACACCGCCCACGTCGATGACGTCGGCACCATCGGCGATCATCCGATGCGCGGCGAGCATGGCCGCATCGTCGGCAAAGTTCGCACCGCGGTCATAAAACGAATCTGGGGTGCGGTTGACGATCGCCATGATCAGCGGGCGGTCGCCGGTGACCCGACGACCACACAGTGTGGACTGCACCTGTCTATGGTGCCTGGTCACCAAGTGGCGCGACATCCGGGCCGACCCTGCACTCGGTCCGATCGAGTGTGTACTCAGGGCGCGACGCCGCGGCGTGTCGTCGCCCTCAGCGCACGCTCGACGCCGTCAACGCACACTCACTTTTGCGGTCGACTAGCCCTGCGGCCGCTTACCGGCCGCGACCTCGTCGGGGTAGCCGTCGTAGAACGGCACATAGCCCTCCTCGCGGCCGGCCAACACATACAGCGGGTCTTCGATGTCAGAGCTGTAGGCCTGTTCACGCAGATCCACCTTGCGGCTCTTGAACGTGCTGGTGTGCTCCATCGACTCGACCACTCGCACGAACAGCGGCAGCGCATACGCCGGCAGCTGCTCATAAACCGTCTGGGCGAGTGCGTTGCCGTCGAACTCGGCGCCGTCGCGCAGCTTGACCGCCGCCATGCCGGCGCGACCGCCGGTGCGCGGAATCTCCACACCAAAGACGGTGCACTCCTCGATCGACTTGTCAGACCCCAGCGCCCGTTCCACCTGTGTGGTGGCAACGTTCTCGCCCTTCCAGCGGAAGGTGTCGCCGAGGCGGTCGACGAAGGCGGCGTGGCCCATGCCCTGCGGGCTCATCACGTCACCGGTGTTGAACCAGCAGTCGCCATCACGAAAAGCGTTGCGCACCAACTTCTTTTCGCTCGCCTTCGGATCGGTATAGCCGTCGAACGGTTGTAGCCGGTTGACCGGGCTGAGCAGCAGGCCGGGCTCACCGGCAGGCACCCGCTGCACGCGGCCGTCCTCGCCGCGTAGCGGCGCGCCGGTGTCCGGGTCGTACTCCACGTATGCCAAGGGCATCGGCGCAATACCGGTGGACTTGGGCACATTGAAGATGTTGATGAACGCGGTGTTGCCCTCGCTGGCTGCGTAGAACTCGCAGACCCGCGCGATGCCGAACCGCGTGACGAACTCGTCCCAAATCTCCGGACGTAAGCCGTTGCCGGCGATCAGCCGAACTTTGTGCGCGCGATCGGTCGGCTTGGCCGGCTGGTTCAGCAGATACCGGCAGATCTCGCCGATGTAGATGAACGCGGTGGCCTCGGTGGCGATCACCTCGTCCCAGAACTTCGACGCCGAAAACGACTTGCCCAGCGCCAGCGTCGATCCTGAGTTGATCACCGATCCGACCGCGACCGTCAGCGCATTGTTGTGGTACAGCGGCAGGCAGCTGTACAACGTGTCGGAACCCTTCAGCCGCAGTCCCAGTCCGCCAAACGCGGCCAATGCGGCCAGCCACCGACGATGCGTCATCACGCTGGCCTTGGGGTGACCGGTGGTGCCCGAGGTGAAGATGTAGAACGCGGTGTCCTTGGCCAGCACCGCCGAGGCCGACGCGGGGTTGGCCGTTGGCGCGGTGGCGGCGAGACGCTCGACCTCCTCAATCGTCGTCGGCGTAACGCCGGGCGCGCCGCACTCGTCCACCGCGTCGAGCAGGTCGGATTCGGCGACGAGCACCTTGGCGTCCAGCAACCCCAAGCTGTGCGCCAGCACTTCGCCGCGCTGGTGGTAGTTGAGCATCCCGGCGACCGCACCGCATTTGACCACGGCCAGCATCATCAGCACCGCGTTGGGCGAGTTCCGCAGCATGATCCCCACCACGTCACCGCGACCGACGCCGCGAGCCGCCAGCACCGCGGCATACCGGTTGACGGTGGCATTGGCCTCGCGGTAACTCAGCTGTTGCTCGCCGAATCGGATGAACACCCGGTCGCCGAAGCGGGCCGCCCGGTCCTGGAAGACTTTGCCGATCGAGGTTTTGGAGGTCGGCCGGGCCAGCAGACCGGTCAGCGCCCCGCGGATCATCACCGGAACGTCGGCTAACACGCCGGGCACCCGGGTCGCGATATCGATCAGCCCGATCGACGTGTGGGCACCGGAGTCGTGTTCGGACACTGTCATCCCTCGATTCGCGCAACGGCAGATGGCGGCCAGCCTAGCCCGGCGGCTGACAGGCTCAGCGGGGTGTGCAGGCCGCGAGTGCCGCGCTCACTTCGTCGACGACCACCAACCGGTCCAGCGCCGCCTGCGAGACGTACGCGCTGTCGAGCAGCCCGTAGAGCCAGGCGCGCAGCCCATCGAAGTGTCCGCGCGGGTCCAGCAGCACCACGGGTTTGTTGTGCATGCCGAGGTACCCGCCGGTCCAGGCCTCAAACAGCTCCTCGAGGGTGCCGATGCCGCCCGGCAGCGCGATGAAGGCATCGGCGCGGTCCTCCATGATTTGTTTGCGCTCCCGCATGGTGTCGGTCACGATCAGCTCGTCGGCATCATGGTCGGCGACTTCGCGGCGTACCAGCATTTTGGGGATGACGCCGACGGTCCAGGCGCCGCGAGCCCGCGCGGCGGTGGCCAGCGCGCCCATCGCGGAAACGTTGCCGCCGCCCCACACCAAGGTCCAGCCTCGGTCGGCGATCGCCTCGCCGAGTTCGGCGGCCAGCGCCAGCAACTCCGGGTGTGTTGGTCCAGACGCGCAGTACACGCAGACTGCCCACGCCTGCGGTGCATCGCGGTTGGAGCGCACACTGGAAACCTAGACCACAAAGTCGTAGACCAGCCTTGCCGCCGAGCGCATTTGGGCCTATCGGCATGCCGCCAATGCCACGCGCCATAAAATCCGGCGGTGCCGACTGCTTGGGTTGCCGCGCCGGGGGACGCCATGCTGGATCGGGTCGCAGCCGCTTTGGACGGCCCGGGGAAGTCCGGCTTGGTGCTGGCCGGACCCGACGGTGTCGGCAAGACACTGCTCGCGCGCGCTGCCGCGGAGAGGTTCGCCGAGGCCCAGCCGTCGGCGGTCATCCGCTGGGTGGTCGGCACGGCGACCGAGCGGATGGTCCCGTTCGGCGCGTTCAGCCGGCTGGTCAACATCGCCGAGGCGGGCAGGCCGACACAGCTGCTGCGCACCGCACTCGACGCGCTGACCAGCGACGGCGGCGAGCTGCTGGTTGTGGTCGACGACGCGCACCAGCTGGACCACTTGTCGGCCACGCTGCTCTACCAGCTGGCGCTGAGTCGCTCGGCGCGGCTGATCGTCACGGTGTGCGTCGACGATGAGTTGCCCGACGCCGTCGCGGCGCTGTGGACCGATGAGCTGCTGACCCGGATCGAAGTCGAGCCGCTGGACAGGGCGGCGACGGCGGCGCTGCTGGAATCGGCTCTGGGCGCCGCCGCCGGATGCCGCGGTCACCGACGAGGTGTTCGGCCGCAGTCAGGGCAACCCGCTGTACCTGCGGCACTTGGTCGAAGGTGGCGATTTGGACAAGGACCTGACACTTCCGGCGCTGATCGACAGCTACCTGTCGCATCTGCCGTCGCCTGCGCGCGCGGCGCTGGACTTCCTGGCGGTTGCCGAACCACTGAGCCGCAGCGACTTGGCGGCGCTGGCCGGCCAGGATGCCCTCGACGACGCGGAAAGCGTCGGCGCCGTCGCGTCCGATGACCGGGCGATGGTGTATTCGGCCCATCCGCTCTACACCGCCCGGGCGCGGGCTGCGCTCGCGGCGGATTCCGCACAGGCGCTGCGGACATCGCTGGTGCAGCGGCTGGCCGGCCAACCGTCCGAGCATCTCGGCGACCGGTTGCGGCGGTCCGCGCTGGCCGTCGGAACCGAGGATCCCGGTGCAGTCGCCGAGGTCGTGGCCGCCGCCGAAGACGCGCTGCGGCTCGGTGAGCTCGAGCTCGCTGAACGGCTTGCCCGAGCCGCGCTGGATCGTTCGGGCGGGCTGGGTGCACGGCTGTCGCTGGCATTCGCGCTGGCCTGGCAGGGCCGTGGACGAGAAGCCGGTGCGGTGCTGGGCGAGGTGGATCCCGAGCAGCTGTCGCAGCCCGAGCTGATGGCCTGGGCACTGCCACGGGCAGCCAACCAGTTCTGGATGCTCAGCGAGCCGGAACGTGCCACCGCGTTTCTGCAGGCAATGCGGGGCCGGATCTCGTCACCGACCGCGCTGTGTACGGTCGACGCGCTGGCAGCAACGTTTGCGATGAACGCGGGGACTCCGCTGCGCGCGTTGCGGATCGCCGACGAGGTGTTGGCATCACCGCACGCCGACCAGGTGGCCATGGGATGGGCGGCGTCGACGGCGGCGCTGAGCTCGGCGCGCACCGGCCGGTCTCACGACGTCGAGGCGCTGGCCAGACGCGCCACGGCTGCTGACCATCCGGGTCTGTTGCGATTCACCAGCGGCTTCGGTCGGATCACCACGCTGCTGATGGCGGGGCGGCTGGCCGACGCCCGCGCGTTGGCCCAGCGCTACACCGACTTCGCCGAGCTGCAGCAGCCGGGCCGGGCGATCGGCGAGACGTTGGTGGGCTACGTAGCGATCGCTCAGGGCGATTTCGACGCCGCCGTGACACTGCTGAGCCGGGCCGCCGAGCCGCTGACGAGAACAGGCTATTCATGGGGTCCGCTGTCATTGACGCTGCTCGCCCAGGCCCTTGGCCAACAAGGTGAACAACTCGAAGCCGCAAAGGTTTTCAGCCGGGCAGAGTCTCGGCACGGCATGAAATCGAGGCTGTTCGCTCCGGAGTTGGCACTGGCCAAGGCGTGGTCGAAGGCGGCTCGTGGTGACACCACGGCCGCGATCGAAGCGGCCCGTGAGGCGGTGCAGGCCGCCGAACGCGGCGGGCAGTCGGCGATCGCACTGCGCGCGCTGCAGGACGCGACGCGGCTGGGAGACGTCCGTGCGGTGTATCGGGCCGAACGCCTGTCAGTCGAGGTGAACTGCGTACTCGGACGGCTGACGCTGGCTCATGCCCGTGCGCTGGCCAATGGCGACGCCGCAGCGCTGGTTGACGTGGCCGGCGACTTGGCCGATCGCGGCCTGCACCCGGCATCCGCTGACGCCGCCGCGCAAGCACAGCGCGTCTAGCCGCTCAGATATCCCCGCAGCATGGCCACCGCGGCGGTGATCTGGTCGACGAGCACCCGCTCGTCGCGGGTATGGGCCAAGTTGGGGTCGCCCGGCCCGTAGTTCACCGCCGCGATGCCCCGGGCGGCAAACCGAGCCACGTCGGTCCACCCGTATTTCGCTCGCACCTGCCCGCCGGCGGCCTCGACCAGGGCCTTGGCGGCGGGCTTCGACAGCCCGGGCAACGCACCGGCGGCAAGGTCGGTCTGCTCGATCCGCACGTCGAGGCGAGAGAACAGCTCGTGGACGTGACGCAGCGCGGCGTCCGGCGAACGGTCCGGCGCGAAGCGGAAGTTCACCGTCACCGACGCGGCGTCAGGGATGACGTTGCCGGCAACCCCGCCCTCGATGCGCACCGCCGACAAACCTTCGCGGTAGGTGCACCCGTCGATCTCCACGCTGCGGGCCTGATAACCCGCCAGCCGGTCGAGCACGGCACCCAGCTTGTGAATAGCGTTGTCGCCCAACCAAGATCGCGCCGAATGCGCTCGTGTTCCGGTCGCGTGGATGACAACCCGCAACGTGCCCTGACAGCCCGCCTCGATGTAGCCGCCGGTCGGCTCACCCAGGATCGCCACATCGGCCGACAGCCAGTCGGGCAACTCGCGTTCAATTCGCGCCAAACCGTTTGCCGCTGAGTCGATTTCCTCGCAGTCGTAGAACACCAGCGTCAGGTCGTGCGCGGGTGCTATGACCGTGGCGGCCAGGTGAAGGAAGACCGCGTCACCCGACTTCATGTCGGTGGCGCCGCAACCGTGCAGCGAATCGCCGTCTCGGCGGCTCGGCAGGTTGCCGGCTGCCGGGACGGTGTCGAGATGCCCGGCCAGCAGCACCCGCGTCGGTCGGCCGAGCGCAGTGCGCGCCAGCACGGCGTTGCCGTTGCGGATGATCTCGAAACCGGAGGTCTGGGCCCGCAGCGCGGCTTCCACCTCATCGGCGATGCGTTCTTCGTGCCGCGACTCGCTGGGTATGTCGACTAACGCCGCAGTCAGCTCGATCGGGTCGCCAGCTAGGTCCAGCACGAACCCAGCGTAGTGGGTGAGTAGCGTGGGGCAGGTGACTGCAGCTTCGGGTATCGGGCTGGCGACGATAGCCGCCAACGGTTCAGTCCTCGACACCTGGTTCCCCGCACCAGAACTGATCGAATCAGGCGACGGCGGAACGGTGCGGCTATCGGTGGCCGAAGTCCCCGATGAGTTGGCAGCGCTGGCCGGCCGCGACGAGGACCGCGGCACCGACACCGTCGTGGTGCGCACCGTAATCGGATCGCTGGACGACAAGGCCGCCGACGCCTACGACGCCTATCTGCGACTGCATTTGCTCTCCCATCGACTGGTCGCGCCGCACGGCCTCAACGCCGACGGCTTCTTCGGTGTGTTGACCAATGTGGTCTGGACCAGCCACGGGCCCTGTGCGGTCGAGGATTTCGAGACGGTTCGGGCACGGCTGCGTCGGCGCGCCCCGGTCGCGGTGTACGGAGTGGACAAGTTTCCCCGCATGGTCGACTACGTCGTGCCCACCGGGGTTCGCATCGCCGACGCCGACCGGGTGCGACTGGGCGCGCATCTGGCGTCGGGTACGACGGTGATGCACGAGGGCTTCGTGAACTACAACGCGGGCACCCTGGGCGCGTCGATGGTGGAGGGACGCATCTCGGCCGGCGTGGTGGTCGGCGACGGCTCTGACATCGGCGGCGGCGCGTCGATCATGGGCACGCTGTCCGGCGGTGGCACCGAAGTGATCTCGATCGGCAAGCATTGCCTGCTGGGCGCCAACTCCGGGCTGGGAATCTCGTTGGGCGACGATTGCATCGTCGAAGCCGGGCTCTATGTCACCGCGGGCACCAAAGTCGCTATGCCCGACGGGACTTCGGTTAAGGCCCGCTAGCTATCCGGTGGCAGCAACATGCTGTTCCGCCGCAATTCGGTGACCGGCTCAGTGGAGGTGGTGTCCCGCGAC